>NZ_BAAANB010000021.1:843833-1342580 GCF_039529575.1 Terrabacter terrae | reverse complement strand
CTGCTGCCGCCCCTCGCCGGGACGCGGCAGCCGATGGTCAGTGCGTGCCGGTCCCCCGGCCGCTGCGCGCGACGGTGGCGTCGTGCCCCGTCACACCATCGACGTGGCGACGACCGAGCAGCGCCCCCAGGGCGATCATGCCGACACCGAGGAGGAAGTGCAGCCAGTCGTCGGCCGAGTTGACCGGGACGAAGTTCGCTGCCGACTCCTTGTCGATGACGAGCCCGTAGAGCCACAGCACGAGGTAGATCGCGCCGCCGCCGATGAGGTAGCCGCGCGCCGCGCTCCACGTGCGAGCCGCGGCGACGCCCGCGATGCCGAAGAGCAGGTGCACGATGTTGTGCAGGATCGAGACCTCGAAGATGCCGAGCAGCTTGGCGTTCGAGTGGTGCCCGGCGAAGCTGAGGTCGCTGTAGTTCGAGGTGATCCCGGGGATGAAGCCGGCGATGCCGACGACAAGGAACACGATGCCGACGGCCATCGCGGCCTTCTGCACCGCAGTGCGTGTCGTGGCTCCGGTGTGCCCTGTCGAGGTGGAACCGTCCATGTGAGTGCCTTCCTGTGTGGGGTGTGCGCCGGCTGGGCCGGTGCGGCGAAGGGCCGGGCAACGTCGTCGCCCGACCCTTCGCTGGTGCTGGCTCGCCGAGGTGGCGGGTCAGCCCTGTGCCTGCTCCTTGACGGTCTGCGCCGAGTCGGTGGCGCTGTCGCGCACGTCGCTGGCCGCCTGCTGGCCCTCCTGCTTGACGTCCTGGGCGGCGGACTGGGCCGTCTCCTTGACGCTCTGGACCGCGTCCTGCGCGGGCTGCTTGAGGTGGTCGGCCGTCTCGCCGGCGACGTCCTTCACGACGCCCTGGGCCTGCTCGACAACCGGCTGGGCCTTCTCCTTGGCGGTCTGCGCGAGCTGGCGCTCCTTCTCGGAGGCGGGCAGCAGCGACCCGATGATCCAGCCGGCGCCCAGGGCGATCAGGCCTGCGGCCAGAGGGTTGCCCTTGGCCTTGGCCTGCACGGTCTGGCCGGCCTGTGACGCAGCGCCGCTCACGGTGTGGGCGACGTCGGAGGTCTTGTCCCCGACGCTGTGCGCCATGTCGCTCGTCGTGCCCGCGGCGCCGTGCGCGAGGTCGGAGGTCTTGCCACCGGCATCGGAGGCCGAACCCATGACGCGGTCACGTGCCGCGGAGAAGCGGCCCTTGACCTTCTGCGCCTGCCGGTGGGCCACCTGGCTCGGGCTGACCGACTCGCCGAGGGCGTTGACGTCCCGGCTGAGCTCCTCGCGCGTCCGCTCGATGTCGGCGCGGATCGCCTCCGGGTCGTTCGTGCTGGTCGTCGTGGGGTAGTTCGCAGTCATCGAATCTCCTCGTTTCCCTTCAGCGCGTCAGGGACCTTCTTGACGGTCTCCGTGGTGCGCGGCAGTCCCTGAATCTCCTTGGTGAGTCGTCGTCCTCGCGCGGCGAGCACGGCCGCGACGATGGCCCAGACCACCATCACGATCACGGCTGCCCAGCCCCGGCTGTCCAGCGCGCTGGAGAGGAACTCCCACACCGCGATCGACAGGAAGAGCAGCGTCATCCAGCCGGCGAGTGCGGCTCCGCCGAACATCCCGCCGGCCTTGCTGGCACGGGTCGCGGACTGCTTCGCCTCGGCCTTGGCCAGCTCCACCTCTTGGCGGATCAGCGTGCTGAAGTCGCGGCTGATGTCGCCCACGAGGTCGCCGAGGGAGGCGTGCTGCGCCTTCTCGTGCGAGCTCTCGTAGCCGGTCGTCGCGCCGGTCGTGGAGGCGCCGTATGCCGTGTCGCCCACGACATGCGCGCCGCCGTCGGCCTGCGCGTAGCCGGCCTGCGGGAAGCCGGCCTGCTGCGAGGAGACGGAGGGGTCTCCCGCGGCGTAGGCGTCGGCATACGGGTCGGTGGCGGGAGCGACACCCGACGTGGCCGGGTTTCCCATGCCTCCAACGGGTTCCGGTCCGGTTCCGCCCTGCGGCCAGGTGCTCATCAGCGCACCCCGCCCCGGCCTTCGGGGAAGGCCTCGTCGATCGGGTCGATCGGGTCGATCGGGTCATCGAGCGGGTCTGCCGTCACGCCACCGGTCATCGAGGTGACGGCGTGCGTGTCGCTGTCGCGGACTCCCACCGTGTACGGCTCGCTCCGGACCGGCGACTCCGACGGCGGGATGGCGCCCGCTGCGGAGGTCTCGGTCGCCATGGTGCCGTAGGTGCCACCCGCCCCGCCGGTGCTGGAGTAGCCGGCGGTGCCCGTGTAGGCGGCGCCGGTCTGGGCGCTGCCGTTGCTGCTGGAGCTGCCGTCGCTGGTGAGTCCGCGGGTCAGACGCCCGCCGACGACACCAAGCACGGCCGCACCGAGCAGGAATGCACCGGGCCGGCGCCTCGCGAGCGAGCGCAGCTCCTCGAGCATCTCGCCCGGCTGCCGGTTCTCGATCCAGTCGGCCACCGAGTGCGCGCGGTCGGCCACCTGGTTGACGGCCTGTCCCGCGATGCCCTGCTGCTCGGAGCTGGACCCCATCTGGCGCAGCTCGTCGGCGAGCGAGCGCACGCCCTGGGCGGCGCGCTGCCCCTGCGAGGAGGCCTGGTCGTCGAACTCGGCGCGCAGCTGCGTGTAGAGCTGGCGGACCTGGTTCGAGGCCTCGGCCGCGACGTCCTTGGCGCCGGAGGCGGCCGTCTGGGCAACCTGCTGCCCGCTGTCCTTCGCGTCGGAGGCCACCGACTTCGCCTCGGACGTGGCCTGGCCGGCCACGCCGGAAACCTTGCCGCCGGCCGTCCCCTGGGACTGGGACGTCGAACCCGCGGTGTAGTCGCCGGAGGCGGCTGTGGGCGAGGTCGTGCCGACCGTCAGGTCGTCCGGCACGGTCGTCTCATACGGTCGTTCGGTCATGGGTCTTGGTTCCTTCCATGGTGGCTAGTCCGGGCGCTGCCCCTTGCTCGAGCTGCCCGGTCGAGCTCGTGTTGCTGCATCTCGGGTACCCACCGGGACGCGAGCGCAAGCAGTTTCCTGACAATGGGAAAAAGTGCTTCGGAACGGGTACGTGGCTTGGTTCTGTCCACCGTTGCGCCCGTGTGGCGACCGGGCGCGGCCTGGCGCTCACCTCCTGGCCAGCCGCCGCCTCAGCTCGCGGGCCGAGTGGGCGGCGATGCGCAGTCGTCGCCCGTGGTAGGGCACTCCCCCGCCCGCCCGATGGCCCAGGGCGAGCCAGATGCAGACACCCCGCTCGAGCACCCAGACCGGGGCCCAGAGGGGCACCGAGGGCGGCACGTGCTGCGGCCCGATGCGGCGACGACCGTGCGCGGCCAGAAGCACCGCCGCCGTCGCCAGAACGCCCACAGGGCGTGGACCCCGCCTGGCTGCCAGGAGCAGCGTGGGCAGGATGGCGAGCTCGACCAGGAGTCGCTCCGGCTGCGCCAGGTCGTCATAGGCCTGACGGACCCGCTGGGACCAGAACTGCCTGGCGCTCGGGGGCTTTCGCCACACCGTCACGTCGGCGCGCGAGACCGCCCGGCCTCCGGCTGCCTCGACGGTGCGCCACAGCTCGAGGTTCTCGAAGAGGACGTCGGCGCTCCAGCCGCCCACCTCCAGGACGGTCGAGCGCCGAAGCGCGAAGGTCCCCGGCCAGTCGGACGCCAGCGCGATGTTGAGCAACGTCCGCGCGCAGTCCCACCGGGCGTGCCACGGCCAGGCGTCGAAGACGTTCACCGGTCTGACGAGGTCGGCCTCCCGCAGCGTGTCGACGAGCCGAGTGATGGAGCTGGGCGTGTGCCGGACGTCGTCGTCTGCCAGAACGATGCACTCGTTGCGCGCCGCGTGGATGCCGGTCAGGGCGCCGACGACCTTGCCGTTGAGCCACCGGTCCGCGCCGCCACCCGCGGCCGGTCCGGAGACCGTGCCGTCTCCCGCGGCGATCACGGCGTCGTCCGGTTCCAGGAGTCGGGCGAAGGTGCCCCAGGCCTCCTCGTGCTCCTGGCGTACGGCTGCCGCGCTCCCGTCGACCACGACGATCTCCTCGACCGCGTGCCGCAGCCCGTCGAGGTAGCGGCCCATCTCCTCCACCCGGTAGCTCTCTCCGGCGCCACCGGACCACTTGAGGGGGACCACGACGGTCGCGTCGATGCGTCCGGGGCGCAGGTCGGCTGTCGTCACGCCGCCCACGTTCCCGGGCGGGCCGCGCGCGAAACACGAGTTCGAGCAAGGTGATCGAGGCTGGGGACCATTGCCGTTCAGGTGAACCGGCGACGCGCCACACTCCCCTGCGCCACCGCCCGGCGCAGGCCGTCCAGGACGTGCCGCGACCGCAGGGCGGTGGTGCTGCCCTCGCCCGCCCCCTCCGTCATCCCCCTGACGACCTCCGCCAGCACCTGGTCTGCCCCGGACCGAGGACGCCACCCGAGGAGGTCGCGTGCCCGGCTGCTGTCGACCCACGGCGCCTGTAGGGCCATGTCGACCCATCCGGGGTCGAGCGGGCTCAGGTGCCCTCGCCAGGCGACAGCCGCGGCGGCGCGCACGACCTCCTGGCGGACGCGGACGGGTCTGGCCCTCAACGCGGCTGCGATGTCCCAGGACGACAGCACCGGATCGGAGGCGACGTTGAAGGCGCCGGCTGCCTCCTGCTCGAGGATGCGCACCACGACGTCGGCTACGTCGCCGGCGTGGATCATCTGGATGCCGAAGCGCTCGTCTACCGGGACCACCGGCACACCGCGCAGGGCCCACGCCGGCAAGACCGCGGGGGCGCCGCACCGCAGCATCATCCCGCCCGCCGCCCGCTGCCCCACGAGGGCGGGCCGCACGACGGCCACCCGGTCGCGGGCGCCTGCCGTCACCGCCGCGTCGGTCAGGGCACGCTCCGCCCGGACCTTCAGCTGGCTGTAGGTCGCTCCCGGGATGCCCTCACGTGCCCAGTCCTCACGGACGAAGCTGGGCGACCGCCGAGGGGAGTAGACCGCCACCGACGACAGGTGGACCAGGCGCGTGTGCGGCGTGCCCAGCACAGCGTGGGCGACGCGCTCCACGATGCCGACCGACGCTCGATGCAGATAGCCTCGCCGGCGCATCGGCTGGAAGGCCCAGGCGAGGTTGACGACCGCATCAGCCCACCCCACCAGGGCTTCCAGCTCCGGAGCGCACCCCTCCTCCGACAAGTCGAGGCTGGTCCACGTGACGGCGCCCGAGCCCCCGGGCGGCCGACGCGCGACCCCGTGGACGTCGTGGCCCCGACCGTCGAGTGCGCGCAGCACGGCGCTGCCGATGTTGCCCGTCGCTCCCGTCACGACGATCCTCATGTCCACCTCCGGTTCGCTCCTGCACGGCGATTACCCGATCCGGCGGCGGCGACCCCTCCGCACCGCGGGCGGCTGGCACCCGCGCCGCCACACGGCACACGGCATACGGGCCACGGGCCACGGGCCACGGGCCACGGGCCACGGGCCACGGCATACGGCATCGGTGAGCGAGCGAACGGGTAGGGGCCGGTCACAGACACCGACGAAGGAGATCGACCATGAGCGGAACGCTCCCCCGCATCGCCGTCGTGACCGGAGCCGACTCGGGCATCGGCCGCGCGACCGCCCTGCTGCTGGCCGCCGAGGGCTTCGACATCGGCCTGACCGTGCACGAGGACGAGGAGGGCGCCACTCGAACCGCCGCAGACGTCGAGGAGCGCGGGCAGCGCTGTGCCGTCGAGCGGTTCGAGGCGTCGTCCTCGTCCGCTGGGGAGACCGTCGACCGCCTCGCCGACCAGCTGGGCGGCATCGGTGTCCTCGTCAACGTGGCGGGGACCGGGCACTCCACCGCCGCCCTCGAGCTGGATCTCGCCGACTGGAACCACGTGCTCGCCACCGATCTCACCGGGCCGTTCCTGTCCGCCCGCCACGCCGCGCGTCGGATGGTCGCCCAGGGACGGGGCGGTCGCATCATCAACGTCACGAGCGTCCACGAGCACGTGCCGCGACTCGGCTCGGCGGCCTACTGCGCGGCCAAGGCCGGGCTCGGGATGCTGACCAAGGTGCTCGCCCTGGAGCTCGGCGAGCACGGCATCACCGTCAACGCGGTCGCGCCCGGCGAGATCGCCACCGAGATGACCGGCCAGGACGAGGAGGACGCCTGGCACACCTCGCGACCGGGCAACCCGCTCGGCCGTCCCGGCCACGTCAACGAGGTGGCCTCCGTGATCGGCTTCCTCGCCTCCCCGCGAGCCACCTACGTCACGGGCTGCTCCTACGCCGTCGACGGTGGCCTCATGCTGATGAGCGCCCACGGCCACGACGACGCGGACCCGAGCTGGCGCCAGCTCTGACGGGCGTCCCTTGAGGGGCGTCCCTTGAGGGACGTCCCTGACGGACGTCCCTGACGGGCGCCTCCGACGCACGCCCCTGGAGCGGGGTCACCACCGGCCCCGCTCCTACGACACGAGCGTGAGCAGGTCGTTGTCCTCGACGGCCTCCACCGAGAGGGTGCGGTAGCCGACCTCCTCGAACAGCACCGTGAGGCGGTCGTCCTCGACTGCCATGACCACGCCGGGCCCCCACTCCTGGTGGGTGACCGGTGCCTGGACGGTGAAGCGACCGCTGCGACGGGGGCGTGCTTCCGCGGTGCCGGCCTCGCACGTGTCGCAGTTGCCGCAAGGCTCGGCGAGGTGCTCTCCGAAGTAGCCGAGCAGGAACTGACGGCGGCAGCCGGTCGTGTCGGCGTAGCCGCCCATCATGGCCACGCGCGAGCGGATCAGCTCCTGGTGGGCCTCGGAGAGCGCGACGGCGTCATCGACCGCCTGCTGGGTGCTGACGTCGCGACGGTGCACGATGCGCCCGCGTCCCGCGGCCGACACGGCCCCGACCTGCTCGAGGAGGTTGACGGCGCGGGTGCAGCTGGCCCGTGAGGCGTCGAGCGACCGGGCGAGCTCGGTCAGCCGGACGGGTCCGGCCGCGTCGCGCAGGGCGCGCGAGACGTCCCGCAGCACCTGCTCGGGTGCCCGCACCGCCGTGAGGAAGGTCTGCAGGTGCAGGTCCTCACCGCGGTGGAAGAGCTCGGTCGCCGCCGGTTCCCCGTCGCGGCCGGCACGCCCGATCTGCTGATAGTAGGAGTCGAGCGACTCGGGCACAGCCGCGTGGAGCACGAAGCGGATGTCCGGCTTGTCGATCCCCATGCCGAAGGCCGACGTCGCCACCACCACGTCCACGTCGCCGTCACGGAAGGCCCGGTGCACCTCCTCGCGCCGGTCGGCGCGCAGCCCGGCGTGGTACGCCATGGCCGACACTCCCCGCTCCCCCAGCTCGGTCGCCAGCCGCTCGCTCTCGGCACGGCTGGCGGTGTAGACCAGGCCCCCGCCCTCGAAGCCCGGGGCGGTGACCAGCTCGGTGGCGCGCGACACGACGGCCTCGCGCCGCTCGTCGGCGTCGGTGCACCGCACCACGGCCAGCCGCAGGTTGGGCCGGTCGAAGCTGGTCACGGTCTCCTTGACGTCACGCAGGCCCAGCCGCGCCACGATGTCGTCGCGCACCGGCGGCGCCGCCGTGGCAGTGAGTGCCACCACAGGAGGGTGCCCCAGGCGTTCGAGCACAGGGCGCATACGCAGGTAGTCGGGCCTGAAGTCATGGCCCCAGGACGACACGCAGTGCGCTTCGTCGATGACGAAGAGAGCGACGCCGGCGGAACGCAGCCGCTCGACGACCTCCTCGTGGGCGAGCTGCTCGGGCGCCAGGAAGACGTAGCGGGCTTCGCCTGCCTCGACCGCATCCCAGGCCTGCGTGCGCTCGGCCGCCGACTGCGTGGAGTTGACGACAACGGCCGGAGGCGCGCCGGCCTGCGTGAGGGCCTCGACCTGGTCGTTCTGCAGGGCGAGCAGTGGTGACACCACGAGCGCGGGGCCGTCGAGCAGCAGCGCCGGTACCTGGTAGATGGCGGACTTGCCTGCGCCCGTGGGTAGCACGGCCAGGACGTCGTGCCCCTCGAGCACGTGCTCCATCGCCTCGAGCTGGTGCGCGTGCAGCTCGTCCCAGCCGAACGTCTCCTTGGCGGCGCGCTGCAGCCGCACGCTGTTCATCTCCGACACGGGCCTCACCTACCCCTTCGGGACGGCTTGGCCGTCCCCGTCGGCGCGATCACCCGCGCTGCTGCCCGCCGTCGTCGGGGTCGGTGCCCTTGACCTTGGAGAGTCTGGCGTGGACAGCGGCCTTGGCGGTCTCGGGCAGGCCCTTGAGCAGGCCGGCCTGCACCTTGTTGCGCCAGGCGTGGGCCACCACGTGGTCGTCCCCCCGGAGGAGGGCGTCGACGCCGTCACGGGCCACGTCGGCCGGGTCGTCCTTGGGCATGTCGTCGACAACCGTCCTCTGCGCCCCTGCTCGCTGGAAGAACTCGGTGTCGGTCGGACCGGGCATGAGCGCGGTCACGGTGACCCCGGTGCCGTCGAGCTCGTAGCGGATCGCCTCGGCGAACGAGAGCAGGAAGGCCTTGGAGGCGGCATACGTGGCGTACCACGGCCCCGGCATGGTGGCAGCGACCGAGGACGTCACGAGCACCGCACCCCGGCCCCGCCGCACCATCGCGGGCAGCAGGAACTTGGCGGCGTGCACGACGGAGGTGACGTTGAGCTCCACGAGCCGCAGGTCGTCCTCGAGCGGCGTGTCGACGAACGGCCCGGACACGCCGACGCCGGCGTTGAGGGCCAGCACGTCGACCGGCCGTCCCAGGGCCACCACACTCGTCACCAGCTGCTCGACGCCGGCGGTCGTGGCGAGGTCGGCGCGCACGGGCACGACCTCGCGCCCGCTCTCGCGCAGCGCGTCGGCGGCGTCGGTGATCGCCGGCTCGTCGGCGCACACCACGAGGTCGTGGCCACGACGGGCGAGCTCGGCTGCCAGCTGCAGCCCGATCCCGCTGGAGGCGCCGGTGACCACGGCGAGAGGCGCTGGAGACGTCGGCCCCTCGGCCCCGTCCGTGTCGGTCTGGATGGTCTCGCTCATGGGTGGTCCCTTCGTGCGTCTCCGGACTGCGCCCGTACCCACGGGGCGCCGGAGCGAACGGGCCAGCGGCTCGGTGACCGGGCCCGCGCCGCTGGGTACGAGCAGACCGGCGACCGGGGGTCGGTCGCCAACGCCGTGCTCTGAGACATCGAGAGAAGGAGTGTCATGTCGAACGACGCCATCGTCCTGCTCAAGGAGGACCACCAGGAGGTGCGCAAGCAGTTCCGTGCCTTCCGCAAGCAGGACCAGACGCCGGTGCAGAAGCAGGGCATCGTCGACACGATCCTCGAGCTGCTCACCGTCCACACCTACATCGAGAACGAGGTCATGTACCCACGGGTCCGCGACCTGCTGCCCGACCTCGAGGACGACGTGCTGGAGTCCTACGAGGAGCACCACGTCGCCGACGTCCTCTGCATGGAGCTGGCCGCCATGGACGCCACGGACGAGCGGTTCGATGCCAAGGTGACGGTGCTCATGGAGAACGTCGAGCACCACATGGAGGAGGAGGAGCAGGAGTGGTTCCCCAAGGTCCGTGAAGGCCTGGGCCGCAAGCAGCTCCAGGAGCTGGGAGAGGAGCTGCTCGAGGCGAAGAAGCGCGCCCCGCGCCGGCCCGAGCAGCCGAGCGCGATGAAGAAGGCCGTCGACGCCGTCGTCAAGTGATCGCCGTGTGACCGTGGGCGGCATCAGGGCGGCGCGACCGGGTACCTGTGGGGCATGGAACCGAACCCCACCACGTCCGTCGCGCCGCCCAGCGCCGCCTCCCGACTCCTCGAGCGCCTCGTCGAGGGCCGCGAGAGCCTGGACGCCCCGGCGGCGAGCCTGCAGCCCGCGGCCGAGGTCGCGCGCGGTCGCGGCCTCTGGCGCCGCATCGTCACCGGCGAGGTCCTCGGCCACGCCGCGCACCCCCTGATGACCGACCTGCCCATCGGCTTCTTCAGCTCCGCTGCCCTTCTCGACCTCGCCGGCGGGCTCGGCGCCCGGGGCGCGGCTCGCCGCCTCGTGGGAGCCGGCCTGCTCTCGGCGCCGGGGGCCGCGCTGACCGGGCTGGCCGAGTACGCCCCGCTGGGAAGGCGTCCCAAGCGGGTGGCTGCCACGCACGCCGTCCTCAACAGCGCCTCTCTCGGGCTGTATGCCGTCTCGTGGGCCCTGCGACCCCGGCGGCACCGAGCGGGGGTTGCCTTCGGGATGGCCGGCCTCGCGGTGTCCGGGCTCTCGGCGTACCTCGGTGGTCACCTGGCCATCGGCGAGAAGATCGGCACGACGGCTCCCGTCGAGGAGGCCGGCATCCCGCAGGTCGTCGACGCCCTCTGACGCATCGCCCTGACGGTCCTCTGAGGGCGCTCTGAGGGCGCTCTGACGCGGTGGCGGCGACCAGGAACAGGGACGTCGCCGCGCCGCGCCGGTCCACCGGCCAGGTTCCCGGTGTGTCGTCTCGCGGCTCCTCCCGGCGGGTACAGGTCCGGCACCCCACCGAAGGAGATCGCTGTGGAAGAGCCGCGGACGCCACCGTCCCTGACCGAGCCGACCGAAGCGCACGACCCCTACCCTCCGCAGCCGGACCAGGGTGCGCCGGAGACGGTCACCGCGACCGGGAAGCCGACCGGCGCCCCGAGCACCGCCCGCGCCCAGTCGGGTGCCTACCTCACGACGAGCCTGGGCGCGCGCCTGCGCGACACCGACCACTCGCTCAAGGCCGGCGAGCGCGGCCCGACCCTGCTTCAGGACCACCACCTGCGCGAGAAGATCACGCACTTCGACCACGAGCGCATCCCCGAGCGTGTGGTCCACGCCCGAGGCACCGGGGCGCACGGCGTGTTCCGCGGCTACGGCACGGCCTCGTCGGTCTCGGTCGCCGGGTTCCTCGCCGACGGCGTGGAGACGCCGGTCTTCGTGCGGTTCTCGACGGTGCTCGGCTCCCGCGGTTCGGCCGACACCGTGCGTGACACCCGGGGCTTCGCGGTGAAGTTCTACACCGACGAGGGCACGTTCGACCTCGTCGGCAACAACATGCCGGTCTTCTTCATCCAGGACGGCATCAAGTTTCCCGACGTCGTCCACGCGGCGAAGCCGCACCCGGACCGCGAGATCCCCCAGGCGCAGTCGGCGCACGACACCTTCTGGGACTTCGTCTCGCTGCACACCGAGGCGCAGCACCACACGATGTGGAACATGTCCGACCGCGGCATCCAGGCCTCGCTGCGGATGATGGAGGGCTTCGGCGTCCACACCTTCCGGCTCGTCGACGCCGAGGGCGGCTCGACGCTGGTGAAGTTCCACTGGAAGCCCAAGGCCGGCGTGCACTCGCTGGTCTGGGAGGAGGCGCAGCTGGCGGCCGGCGGAGATCCCGACTTCCACCGGCGCGACCTCGCCGACTCCATCGAGGCCGGCAACCTCCCCCAGTGGGAGCTCGGGATCCAGACCTTCCCCGACACCCCCGAGCAGATGTTCGAGGGTATCGACCTGCTCGACCCGACCAAGCTCGTCCCCGAGGAGCTGGCGCCGGTGCAGCCGGTGGGCCTGCTGACGCTGACGGCCAACCCGACGAACTTCTTCTCGGAGACCGAGCAGGTCGCCTTCCACGTGGGCAACCTCGTGCCGGGTATCGACGTCACCAACGACTCGTTGCTGCAGGCGAGGCTCTTCTCCTACGTCGACACGCAGTTGACCCGCCTGGGCGGGCCCAACTTCAACCAGATCCCGATCAACCGGCCGCAGGCGCCCGTCAACGACATGCTCCGCGACGGCTTCCACCAGCACGCCGTGCCCAGCGGCGTCGCTCCCTACAAGCCGAACTCCCTCGACGGTGGCTGCCCGTTCCACGCCGGGGCGAGCGAGCGGCCCTTCGTCGAGGTCCCGGCGGTGGTGCAGGAGAGCGCGAAGGTGCGCGCCCAGGCCCGCTCGTTCGACGACCACTTCTCGCAGGCGCGGCTCTTCTACCGCTCCATGAGCCCGGTCGAGCAGGACCACATCAAGAGCGCGTACGCGTTCGAGCTGGCCAAGTGCTACGAGCAGGTCATCCGCGAGCGGCAGCTGCAGTGCCTGGCCAACATCGACGAAGGCCTGTGCGTCTCCGTGGCCGCCGCGCTGGGGATGTCGGCCCCCTCTCCGACGATCGAGGTCGCGGACGTCGAGCCGAGTCCCGCGCTGTCGCAGGTCGGCACGCCCTACCCCGCGACCGGTCGCAAGGTGGGCATCGTGGTCGACGACTCCACCGACCCGGAGGCTGCGGCGGCCGTCGTCACAGCCGTCACGGCATACGGCCTCATGCCGTTCGTGATCGCCCCCAGCGGCGGCACGGTGGGCGAGCTGGTCGTCGCCCGCACGTACGCGACGGCTCGGTCCTTCGAGTTCGACGCGCTCGTGGTCCTGGGCGCAGCGCCCGGCGCCGATGCCGTGCCCGGACTCGACGCCCGGGCGGGGCAGCCGACTCAGGGGGCGGCGCCAGTCGACCCCCGCATCGCGGTGATGGTGGCCGAGATGTGGCGCCACTGCAAGGCGCTCGGCGCCTTCGACGACACCGGGCGCGACGCCCTCACCGCGGCCGGAGTGCCGGAGTCCGGCGCCGGAGTGGTCACCGGGGCCGACGCGAGCACACCGGCGGACCTGCTCGGTGAGGTGACCGAACTGCTCACACTGCACCGGGTCTGGGACCGCTTCACTCCCGCCAGCGCCTGACGCCGGAACGCTCGAGCGCCCGCTCCTCCTCCGGGAGCGGGCGCTCGGTCGTGCAGGTTGGGAGACCCAGCGGCTAGAGCTGTTTGCGGACGCCGGCCTCGTGCACGAGCGACGCCAGCTCGGCCTCGGGGTCGCCCGTCATCGTGTCGACGCCCGCGCCGCGTCGACCGACAGGCAGGACCGTGCGGTGGCGGACGTCCTCCACCTCGAAGGCCAGCCCCGCGTAGGCCGCGATGAGGCCGAGGACCACGCCCACCCAGCCGGCGGCGGTCAGCCAGCCGGACGAGCCGGTCATCTGACCTACACCCGTCACCGCGAAGCGCAGCGCGCTGACGCCCATGACGAGCAACCCCGCGAGCTTCCCGGTGGCTGCAACGGTGGGCACGCACATCGCAACGGCCGAGCACAACAGGAAGACTCCGAGGGCCGGCGAGGTCGCGCCGGGCGGTGAGGTCAGCATCGCGAAGCCGACACCCGCCCACGTCCCGGCCAGGATGCCCATCCCGGTGCCGGCCACCGGGTCCCGAGCCAGGAACCCCAGCACACAGGCGACGAGCTGGAGCGGCACCGTGAGGGCGAGCACCCCGATCGCGACGACGCGACCCTGCTCGGGAGCGACCACGTGCAGCTGCAGCATCGCGAGCCCGGTCGTGGCGACCATGAGGGCCAGGAACCCCAGCGGCAGAGGATTGCCCAGGGGCCGCACGACCACGCGCGCGGCGGGTGATGCCAAGAGGTCCGTGCGGATGGTCGTCTGGGCGGCATGCGGACTGCGTTCGTCGGTGGTCACGGATGTCCTCCTCGTCGGTTCAGACCTCGCGGTGCGGACCGGAGCGGTCCCACCGTCTGCTTACCCCCGCTCCCGCCGCCTGACCCGGGGGTGGCTCGCGGGTCCGAGGGCCGGCGACGGCATACGCGAGGGCTCCTCGGGTGGCACGAACCCACCCGAGGAGCCGAGGCGAGGACTGTTCGTGACGAGACCTGTACGGGCACCTCCTCTTCGGTCAGTGGACGGCGTGGCGCCACGGCGGCCTTCGTCGTCGCGGAGGCGACCGCTCCCGACCGGTCGCCTGCGGCCTCACCCCCGGCGTCGGTGACTCTCGCCGGCCCGAGCCCCTCGGGGGCGCCTCGCCGGCGGCGCGGTCACCGTGCGGGTTCCCGGCCGCCGACGGCGTGACCGGTGGTGGTCCGAGCCCCGCGACGATCTCCTCGAACTCGGCGTCGAGCAGCTCCTGGTCGGCGCAGACGAGCGCGAGGAACTCGCTGTCGACGTCCGAGACGACAAGGCCCTCCGGGTCCTGTCCTGCCCTGACCACGGCTGCTCCCCGGTCAGGCCGTGATGGCCTGCCGGTCCTGCTTGTGCTCGATCTCGATCCTGCGGGACTTCGCACGCTCGGCGACGGGGATCGACAACGAGAGCACGCCGGCGTCGTAGGTGGCCTGGATCTGCTCGGTGTCGAGGCTGTCGCCGAGCACGAGCTGCCGGCTGAAGACGCCCCGCGGCCGCTCGGCCGCGATCAGCTCCGCGTCGCTGGCGCGAGCCGGCCGTTCGGCCCTCACCGTGACGACGTTGCGCTCGACGTCGAGATCGATGGACGCCGGGTCGACCCCGGGCAGGTCCAGCTCGACGTGGAATTCGTCCCCGTCGCGCCAGGCGTCCAGCGGCATGGCCGAAGGCCTGGCCAGGGTGCCGGTCGCTCCCAGCGCCAGCTGGGCCATTCGGTCCAGCTCCCGGAAGGGGTCACGGAAAGGGTCGGTGCGCATCAGCATCGTCGTCACCTCCATGTCATTCACGGATGCTCCTGGTGGCCACGACCGCACCCCGCGATCTGTGGCATGCGCTATAGATTTCTTGTAGCACCGATGACAAGCTGGTGCAAGAGGAACGGCCCGAGGAGCTTCGGGCAGCCACGGAAGGACCCACCGATGAGCAGCAGGCCCGCGCCGCCCTCCGACCAGGGGGTCTACGGCATCACGGTCGCCGCCGGGCTCGTCGGCATGGAGGTGCAGAGCCTGCGGCTCTACGAGTCGCGCGGTCTGCTCAAGCCGGACCGCACGTCCGGCGGGACGCGACGCTACAGCGCCGACGACCTGACGCGGCTGCGCCGCATCGCCGACCTGATCGCCGAGGGGGTCAACCTGGCGGGCATCCGTATGCTGCTCGAGCTGCAGGACGAGAACCGCCGGCTCCGCGGACAGCTGGACCAGAAGGGCCCCCAGCAGATCCCCCGGTCGGTCGACCGGCAGGTCAGCCGACCGACGGCTGCGCGTCGACCGCGATGACGACGCCCGAACGCGGCAGGGCCGGGATGCGACCCCACGACCACCCGAGGTCCTGACCACGGACGAGCCGGCCGTCCAGCTCCGCGAGGCGGGCGCAGGTCAGCGCCAGGAGTCCCACTGCGACGAGCTCCCCGGGACACCGGTGGCCGCTCTCGGGGCGTCCGCCTCCCTGCGGGACGAACGGGGCACTCCACTCCGCGCCGGTCCCGAGGAAGCGCTCGGGCTCGAAGGTGCTGGGCTCGGGCCACTCCTGCGGGTCGTGGTTGGTGGCCATCACGTCGAGCAGCACCCGGCGGCCGGCGGGGATGGGACACCGCTCGAACTCGGTGTCCCTCGTGGCGACGGCTGCCAGGGCTGGGACGAACGGGTAGACCCGACGCACCTCGTGGGCGAAGGCGGTCGCGAGCGGTCCACCCACGGCGCTCCCCCGCTCCGCCACCTCGTCGGCCAGGCGCCGGCGCCACTCCGGGGCCTCGGCCAGCGCCACGGCCCCGAAGGCGGCGAAGCGGGCCACGGCCACCGTCGGGCGCAGCACGTTGAGCAGCTCGACGCCCGCGGTGTGCACGTCGAGCAGCTCGCCGTCCGTCCCACGCTGGGCCGCGACGCGCGCGAGCACCGAGCCCTCCGGCGCGGCGCGCCGGCCCGACCTCGTCTCGCGGACCAGCGCGGCAGCCCAGCGGTCGCAGACCACCCGCCGGCGCCAGGCCGCGACGTACGGCATGACCGGCGTCGCGAAGCCGTCGACGATGACGGCGAGGTCGTCGGCGCGGCGCGCCTCCACCTCCGGCGGCACCTCGATACCCGCCCAGCGGATCACGGCCCGCCCGTAGACCTCGGTCGCTGTCGGATAGACGACGCCGCCGCCCCGACGGCGCCACTCCTGCAGTGCCTCCACCATCAGGCCGTCGGCCAGCTCGAGCAGCTCGTCCACCCGCTCCCGGTCCATCAGCGCGTCGACGAACATCCTCTTGCGGGTCCGGTGTTCCTCCCCGTCCAGGCCGTGCACGGCGCCCCGGCCGAAGAGCGGCCGGGCGATGGCCTGCGGCATGGCGCCCTCGCGGCGCATCCGGGTCGAGTCGTAGAACAGCCGGACTCCGTCGGCCCCGCCCACCACGGTGGCCGGCCGTCCGAGCAGGCGGACGGTGACGGCATACCTGGGTCGTTGCGCGGCCGCGGCGGAGCTGCGCTCGCGGCGGGCGCGCGCCGTGAACACGTAGCCGTCTCGCAGCAGGTCGACCGTCTGGTCGAGCCACATGGGAACCTCCCTCGTCTCTCCCTGTCCGGGTCACGCCCCCTCTACCCGCTGGTCGGGGCGTCAACCGCCGACGAAGGGTGGCGACTGACGGGCGCTGCCGCTGGGTAGGCGACACGGCAGTGGCGGCGCACCGCTGCCGCCAACCACCACCCGAAGGAGGATGCATGGAACTGCTGGCAAGCACGACCATCCGCGCGGATGCTGCGCGCGTCTACGGCTTCTGGCGCGACTTCACCAACCTTGCCCGCGTGATGGCGCACCTGGAGAAGGTCACCGTCACCGGGGAGCGCACGTCGCACTGGACCGCGTCGGCCCCGTTCGGGCAGAGCGTCGAGTGGGACGCGGAGATCACCGAGGACGTGCCGAACGAGCGGATCGCCTGGTCGTCCGTCGGCAAGACGCACGTGCCGAACCAGGGCAAGGTGTGGTTCGGCGCCGCCCCCGACGGGGAGAGCACCGAGGTGCACGTGCTCATCGCCTACGACCTGCCCGCAGGCGCGATCGGCAAGGCGGCCGCGACGTACTTCGGCGAGGAGCCGAACCAGCAGCTCGACGACGACCTGCGCCGCTTCAAGCAGGTCATGGAGACCGGTGACATCGTCCGTTCGGACGGGGCGCCCTACGGCAAGCGGGCGCGCGAGGAGTTCCCACAGCGGCCGGCGCAACCCCTTTCCGTCGAGGAGCGCGAGGAGGTGCTCGCATCATGAGGGCGGTGTGCTGGACGGGTCGCAACTCCGTCGAGGTCCGAGACGTCCCCGAACCGTCGATCCTCAGCGGGCGCGACGCCATCGTGCGCGTCACGTCGACGGCCATCTGCGGGTCCGACCTGCACCTCGTCGACGGCTACGTCCCGTCGATGGAGAACGGCGACGTGCTCGGCCACGAGTTCATGGGTGAGGTCG
Organism: Terrabacter terrae; assembly: GCF_039529575.1. Taxonomy (NCBI): domain Bacteria; kingdom Bacillati; phylum Actinomycetota; class Actinomycetes; order Micrococcales; family Intrasporangiaceae; genus Terrabacter; species Terrabacter terrae. The sequence goes on along the minus strand of NZ_BAAANB010000021.1, from coordinate 1,325,503 downwards.
TCGAGGTCGGCCCCGACATCGCACCCGACACCCTCAAGGTCGGCGACCGCGTCGTCGTGCCCTTCCCGATCGCCTGCGGCGGCTGCGCCTCGTGCGCGGCCGGGCTCTTCTCCTGCTGTGAGAACAGCAACCCCAACGCGGCCATCGCCGAGAAGCTCTACGGCCACCCGATCGCCGGAATCTTCGGCTACTCGCACCTCGCCGGAGGCTATGCCGGCGGGCAGGCCGAGTACGTCCGCGTCCCGTTCGCCGACGTGGGACCGCTCAAGATCGAGTCCGACCTGACGGACGAGCAGGTGCTCTTCCTCACCGACATCCTGCCGACCGGCTACATGGGCGCCGAGATGTGCGAGATCGAGTCCAAGGACGTCGTCGCGGTGTGGGGCGCCGGCCCGGTCGGGCAGCTCGCCATGGACAGCGCGCGCATGCTCGGCGCGCACGAGGTCATCGCCATCGACCGCGAGCCCTACCGCCTCGAGATGGCGGCCGCCGCCGGCCACACGACGATCAACTTCGACGAGGTCGACGTGCGGGACCGCCTGATGGACCTGACCGCCGGGCGCGGACCCGACAAGTGCATCGACGCGGTGGGGCTCGAGGCGACGCACGGCGCCACCCACCTCAACGCGTACGACCGCGCCAAGCAGGCCGTGCGCCTCGAGACCGACCGGCCGCACGCGCTGCGCCAGGCGATCGTGGCCTGCCGCAGCGGCGGCACCGTCTCGGTCGTCGGCGTCTACGGCGGCTTCATCGACAAGTTCCCGGTGGGCTCGTGGATGAACCGGTCCATCACGCTGCGCACGGGTCAGGCGCACGTGCACCGTTACCTCGAGCCGCTGCTGCGGCGCATCGAGTCAGGAGACCTGGACCCGACGCGCATCATCACGCACCACCTGCCGCTCGAGGAGGCCGTGCACGGCTACGAGATCTTCAAGGAGAAGCAGGACGGCTGCGAGAAGGTGATCCTCAAGCCCTGAGGACCTCCTTGCGGCCCACTCGCCGAGGAGCCCCCGGTCCGACTGGACCGGGGGCTCCCTTCGGAAATGGGTCCTGTCAGGTGCCGGTGGCCGGCCGCAGCTCGGCCCGCTCACCGGGCTTGACGACCCGGATGCCGGAGTGACCGGCCTGGCGCGCCTTGGCGACGAAATCGTCCAGCGGAGAACGGAAGACGCCGTAGTCGGAGTGGTGCACCGGGACCGTCTGGCCGGGCTGGATGCGGCCGAGGAAGTCCACGCCCTGGTCGGCGTCCATCGTCACCGTGTGGAACAGCACCCGAGTGCCGCCCAGGTGCACGACGGCGGTGTCGATGTCGGGGAACCGGCGGCGTACGGCGTCGAGGTGGTCACCCGTCAGGGTGTCGCCGCTGACGTAGACGCGGTGCTGGACCCGGTCACCGATCCGGTGCTCGATGACCGAACCCATGACCGGCGGCAGCAGCGCACCCATCATCCCGCGGGCATGGATGCCGGGCACGGCGGTCACCGTGAGCGACTCACCACCGTCCCCGAGCACGTGCTGCTGCCAGTCGGTGAGGGGCTGCGTGTCGAAGCCCCACGAGTCGAGGCGCCGGGCTGCCTCGGGCGTCGTCAGGACCGGTGGCCGCCGGTCCAGACCGCGGCGGGCGACGCGGTCGAAGTGGTCTCCGTGCAGGTGCGAGAGGACCACGGCGTCGAGCTTCGGCAGGTCCTGGATCTCGAGGGCCGGGTCGGTCAGGCGCCGCGACCACAGTCCCTTGCCGAGATAGGCCCGCTGGCCCCGGTGCAGGAAGTTGGGGTCGGTGAGGATCGTGAACGAGCCCAGCTCGAGGACGGTCGTGGCGGTCCCGATGAAGGTCAGGGCCGCGGTCGTCCATGGTTGCCCGTCGGGGCCGGGCACCTGACCCAGCGCCTGGGTGCGCCCCTGGCCGCCGACCTGGACAGGGTTCGTCGTGGCGCTCGGATCTCGTTCGGCGGGCATCTGCCACCCCTTCCTCGCGGGCTCACGCGCAGGCGGTCGGCCCGCGCTCCCGGTTCCTACCCCCCTTCCCCGCCCGCCGGCACTGAAACCTCGCCAGGCGCGCGCCGCGCGACCGCCCGACCACTCGACCGCGGAGGCGGGGGTATGCGTGCCGCCCGTGGGTATGGAACCCGGAGTCGACCCACGAACAGCGAGGGAGCCACCGAGATGGACTCCGACACCACCCGCCACGACCGGCCCGCCGCCTACCTGCGGCACGTCGCGGAGGACTTCGAGGGACTCGGCGAACAGCTGAGCACGTCGCCACAGGCCAACCCCTTCGAGGCCGTCACCCGGCTCGCGGTGCAGCGTGTGCCGAGCGCGCGAGCGGCCAGCGTGACGACCGTTCGGCACGACCACTTCGTCACCGCGGGCTGCAGCAACGATCTGGGACGGCGTGCGGACGCCATCCAGTACGAGCTCGGATCGGGCCCGTGCCTCGACGCGATCGTCGAGCAGACCCTCTACCAGCCGAAGGATCTTGCCGCCGACGAGAGGTGGCCGGAGTTCGGCCGGCGCGTCGTGGCCGAGCTGGGGATCCACAGCATGCTGTCCTTCCGGATGAAGGTCGAGGGTTCCGGGGTCATCGCAGGCCTCAACTTCTACGCGGACGCGGCCGACGCCTTCGACGAACACGACCTGTCCGAAGGGCTGCTGCTGACGACCCATGCCGCGCAGGTGGTGGCCGCCGCCCACCTGCGCGACCGCGCCGAGAACCTGGAGCGGGCGCTGCAGTCCAACCGGGACATCGGCACGGCCGTCGGTGTCCTCATCGCCCAGCACAAGCTCACCCGCGACCAGGCGTTCGACCTGCTGCGGATCGCGAGCCAGAACACCAACCGGAAGCTGCACGACGTGGCCCTCGACGTCATCGACACGGGCACCGTCGACGTGGTCCCCCACGGACGCGCGTAGCGCCGCCCCCACTGCCAGACCCAACAGGAGACAGGAAGGACTGACCGTGTCAGACCAGACCACGCCGCAGGACCCCAGCGACCAGTACGCCCAGCCCGAGGACGCCGAGACCATCGCGCACCCCGGGCTGACCGAGGACATGGACACCCAGCCGGACCACGGCGAGCAGTCCTACGAGGGCTCCAACCGCCTCTCCGGCAAGAAGGCCGTGATCACCGGCGGCGACTCCGGCATCGGTCGCGCCGTCGCCATCGCCTTCGCCCGCGAGGGCGCCGACGTGCTCATCGCGTGCCTGCCCGACGAGAAGGAGGACGCCGAGGAGACCCGTCGCCTCGTCGAGGAGGCCGGCCGGCGCGGCGTCGTCTGTCTCACGGACCTCACGCAGGAGGCGGAGTGCAACCGGGTGGTCGACGAGGCCGTCGAGCAGCTGGGCGGGCTGGACATCCTCGTCAACAACGCGGCATACCAGATGGCCCAGCCGGGCGGCCTCGAGGACATCACGACCGAGCAGCTCGACCGGGTCATGAAGACGAACCTCTACGCCATGTTCTGGCTCACCCGGCGCGCGCTCCCGCACCTCGGGAAGGGAGCCACGATCATCAACACCTCGTCCATCCAGTCGCGCCAGCCCTCCCCCGAGCTGCTCGACTACGCGACGACGAAGGCGGGCATCGTCGCCTTCACCCAGGGCCTCGCGCAGTCGGTGGCCGAGCGCGGCATCCGGGTCAACGCCGTCGCCCCGGGCCCCATCTGGACGCCGCTCATCCCGGCGACGATGCCCGAGGGCAAGGTCGAGGGGTTCGGCGAGCAGACGCCGCTCGGCCGCGCCGGGCAGCCGGCGGAGCTCGCCCCCGCCTACGTGTTCCTCGCCTCGCAGGAGTCGAGCTACGTCACGGGAGAGGTCATCGGCGTGACCGGGGGGAACCCTCTCACCTGAAGCCTCCCGGCGCAGACACGCAAGCGCCCCCGGGCGGTCGTCGGACCACCCGGGGGCGCTTGTCGTATGCCGTCAGCCGCGGCCGTCCGTGACGCCCGGGCCCTCGGCCTCGATGCGCTCCTGGCGCACCTCCTCCGAGACGGTCTCCTGCTCGGTGACCTGCTCCTTGCCGAGGCGGACCCGCTCCACGGGCACGGCCTGCTTGTCCACGACCGGCTGCTCCTCGTGCAGCACGACCTCGTGCTCCTCCTCCGAGATCGCCGGACCGTCCATCGCCTCCCCGACGTTCGCGTCGGTGATCGGCTCCCGCTCGATCCGGACCTCCTCACGGGTGACCGGGACCTGCACGTTCTGCTGCTCGGTCACCACGTACTTGCGCAACCTGGCCCGGCCCGCCTCCCGCGACTCGGTCCCGACGCGCAGCTGCTCCTCCGACCGGGTCATCGCGTCGTCGGTCGTCGGGCCCGACGTGTCGTGGCCGACGGTGCCGGTCTCGGCGCCGGCGAACCCGGCGCCGCCCGACACGGCGTCCGTGGCGTCGCTGGCGTTCGAGCGGTCGTAGCCACCGGCGGCGTAGCCTGCGCCGCCCGACTCGTAGTGGGCGAAGAGCCGCTGCTCCTCGCTCTCGTCGAGGTGCCCGTTCTCCGGGTCGACGTTCGGCGCGTCCTTCACGTGGTCCTTCGTGTACGGGACCGTCAGGCCCTCACCGGTCAGCTGCGCGCCCTGGAGCGGCACGAACGTCTCCTTCGTGCCGAACAGGCCCGTGTTGACGGTCACCCACTCCGGCTCACCGTTCTGGTCGTCGACATACGCCTGACCGGCACGGCCGATCTTCTCGCCGTCGCTGCCGAAAACCGTCGCGCCGGGAAGGGTGCTGAGCTCATTGGTGCTGATCACGTGCTTCTCCTTCGTCGTCATCGGTGCCCACCGCAGGAGCGACTGTCGTTGTCCAGCGCCCCTTACGTTGTAAGCAGGATGCAGACTTCCTACCCACCGCCCCACGCCGAGGAACACCGCTCCTCCCGCATCGAGCCGCGGCCCCGGCCGCCGGCCCCACGATCGAGGGGGTCCGGCCGCGACCGGATGGTGCACGCCTACCCCCTTCTTCTGCGGGAGTCGGCTCGGCGCGCGCGGGCACCTGACGACTGCCACCCGCGCATGCGGTAGACAGGAGCCGAGCGAAAGGAGAACGCATGACTCCGACCAGCCCCATGGACCCGAGCTCCGACGCTTCCGACGCTTCGATCGATGCTCGCGGCACGACCTCCTCTCCCACGACGGAGGTGGGTGCGCCCACGAGGCCCCGGCCACCCGCCGGGCGCTCGGCCTTGAGCCGCGAGCGCATCGTCGACGCGGCCATCCGCCTCATCGACACCGAAGGCGTCGCGGCCCTCACGATGCGCCGGCTGGGCGCCGCCCTCGACGTCGAGGCGATGTCGCTCTACCGCTACGTCAACGGCCGCGAGGACCTGCTGGAGGCGGTCGTCGACGCGCTGGTGGACAGCATCCGGATTCCGGCCCCGGGCCAGCTCGAACCGGTCGACGGGTGGCAGGCCTTTTTGCAGTGGCTCGCACACGACGTCCGTCGGCTCGCCCTCGAGCATCCGGCCGCCTTCCCCCTCATCGCCACGCGCCACCCCGCCGCACCCTGGCTGCGTCCGCCACTGCGCAGCCTCCGGGTCGTGGAGGCCTTCCTCGAGGGTCTGCGGGCCCGCGGCTTCCGCGACGAGCAGGCCGTGGCGGCATACCGCACGTTCACCAGCTTCCTGCTCGGGCATCTGCTCCTCGAGTCCGCCATGCAGGGCGCCGAGCTGTCACCGGCCGAGGAGCCGCTCGACGAGGGCGACGCCGACCTGCCCAACCGCGACCAGGACCTCGACCTCACCGACTTCCCCGCCCTGACGCGGCTCCGGGGCCAGCTCACCGAGGACCACACCGAGGAGGAGTTCGAGGCGGCACTGGAGCACCTCCTCGTCCGGCTCGACCTCGAGCTCGCGCAGTAGCGTTCGCGTCAGGTCACGGATGGCGCGAACGGGGCCAAAGGCAACGTTCCTGTGAGCGTGGCCGAACGTGCCATCCGCTCCGTCAGTGCTCGCCTCAGGGCGCCATCGCCGCGTAGCCGCTCGCATCGTGGATGGCGAGGCCCGCATAGGTCGCGTATGCCGCAGCCCCCGAGTCCACGAGCGCCAGCTGCGTCTCCATGTCGGTCCGGGTCCAGCCGAAGAACGTCTGCTTCCGGTCGACCGCGGTGTCGCCGAGGTAGGTGGTCTCCTGGCCGAGGCGCACCGGTCTGCCGAGGAAGGCGCCGGCGGCGAGCGCCGTGGACGCGACGTCGAGGGTGCCGTCCGGACCCGTGGCCGTGTTGCGATAGGCCATGACGCTGACGCCGGCGGTGCGCTTCATGATCTCGCGGTCCAGGGTGGAGGCCGCACCGGTGCTCGAGCTCGCCGCCACCGTGCCGAACCAGAACGGGATGTCGGCCTCGATCGGGTAGCTGCCGGCGTTGGCCCCGAGCTTGTCGAGCAGGGTGAGGTAGCTCGCGACGACCGTGGACTGCTTGGTCGTCCAGGCCGGCAGCGAGTACGGCTCGACGTCGATGTGGATGCCGGTGAACAGTCCCGAGCTCTTGACGGGCTTCAGCCAGGAGGTGACGACCCAGGATGCATTGTCGACCCAGGTGGGGTCGCCTCCGAGGGCGTCCACGCGGATGCCGGCCGCTCGGGCGCGCTGGCTCAGGGTGGTGAGGTCGGCGAGCCGGCTCGAGGTGGCGAGGTTCGGCGGGACCGCGACGAAGAGCTGGCCGATGCCGCTGCTGACGGCCAGGTCGACCGTCGCCTGCGGCGTGCTGGTGTCCCAGACCCACATCGCTCGGGACCGGGTCACGGAAGACACCGTCTCACTGCCGGCACCTGATCGCGGCGCGGCCCCGGCCGCCGGCGCGGCCACGAGCGCCGACAGGCACAGCGCGAGCAGGGCCGTGCTGAGCGCCAACCACCTGCCCCGGGCTCGCGCGCCGCGTCGGATGGACACGGGGCGGGTCCAGGAGTGGGTCGAGCGGGCGGCGTGCGTCGTGCGGGACATGCGTGGCTCCGGGTGGCAGGAAGAACGGCTTCACCCGAATTGTCCGGATCGCGGTGCCTCGCTGCAGGCTTTTCGAAAGATCCGCGCAACCCGTCCCCGGCTCGGACATCGGGCCTCCCGTGACGCTCTCCTGCTCCTTCCGTTGATGCGAGGGCATCACGGGCGTCCCGGGTTCGGGAGGGGTTGGGAACGGACAGGTCCTCGAGGCCGCGTGGGGCGTCGAGGACCTGCGCGGTGCATCAGGCCTGGGCTGCGCCCGCGTCCGCTCCGGTCTCGGCGCCGTGCTTGGCCAGGGCGGTCCACGTCTCGACGACGGTGTCGGGGTTGAGCGACATCGACTCGATGCCCTGGTCGAGCAGCCACTCGGCGAGGTCCGGGTGGTCCGACGGGCCCTGCCCGCAGATGCCGACGTACTTGCCGCGCTCCCGGCAGGCCGTGATCGCCATCGCCAGCATCTTCTTGACGGCGGGGTCGCGCTCGTCGAAGGAGCCGGCCACGAGCGAGGAGTCGCGGTCGACGCCGAGGGTCAGCTGCGTCATGTCGTTCGAGCCGATCGAGAAGCCGTCGAAGTGGTCGAGGAACTCGTCGGCGTTGACGGCATTGCTCGGGATCTCGCACATCATGACGACCTGCAGGTCGTTATCGCCGCGGACCAGGCCGTGCGAGGCGAGCAGCTCGATGACGCCCTTGCCCTCGGCGACGGTGCGCACGAACGGGATCATGATCTTGACGTTCGTCAGGCCCATGTCGTCACGGACGTGCTTGAGCGCCTCGCACTCCATCGCGAAGCACTCGGCGAAGTCGGCCGACAGGTAGCGCCCGGCGCCGCGGTAGCCGAGCATCGGGTTCTCCTCGTGCGGCTCGTAGCGCTCGCCGCCCAGCAGGCCGGCATACTCGTTGCTCTTGAAGTCCGACATGCGCACGATGACCGGCTCGGGCGCGAAGGCGGCCGCGATCGTCGCGACGCCCTCGGCGACGCGCTGCACGAAGAAGTCCCGTGGGCTCGGGTAGGCGGTGATGAGCGACTCGATCTCGGCCCTGACCGCGGGCTCCTGGCTGTCGAGCTCGAGCAGGGCCTTGGGGTGGATGCCGATCTGGCGGTTGATGATGAACTCGAGCCGTGCGAGTCCGACGCCCTTGTTGGGCAGGCGGGAGAACTCGAAGGCCTGCTCCGGGGTGCCGACGTTCATCATGATCTTGACCGGCACCTCGGGCATGTCGTCGAGGGTCGTCTCGGTGACGGTGAACTCGCGCTTGCCCTCGTAGACGAAACCGGTGTCGCCCTCGGCGCAGGAGACGGTGACCTCCTGCCCGTCGGTCAGCGTCGAGGTCGCCGAGCCGGTGCCGACGACGGCCGGGATGCCCAGCTCGCGGGCGATGATCGCGGCGTGGCAGGTGCGGCCGCCACGGTTGGTGACGATGGCAGAGGCGCGCTTCATGATCGGCTCCCAGTCGGGGTCGGTCATGTCGGCGACGAGGACCTCACCCGGCTGGAAGTCGTGCATCGAGTCGATCGAGGAGAGCACCCGTACACCCCCCGCCCCGATCTTCTGGCCGATGGCGCGGCCCTCGACGACCACGGGGCCGCGCTCGTCCATCCGGTAGCGCCGCATGACGCCGGCAGCCTGGCGCGACTGCACCGTCTCGGGGCGCGCCTGCAGGATGTAGAGCTTGCCGTCGACGCCGTCCTTGCCCCACTCGATGTCCATCGGGCGGCCGTAGTGCTCCTCGATGCGCAGGGCGTGCTGGGCCAGCTCGGTGACGTCCTCGTCGGTGATGGAGAGCTTCGGCCGGTCGGCCTCGGGCACCGGCACGAACTCGATGGTGCGACCGACGCTCGCGTCGCCGGTGTAGACCATCTTCGTGGCCTTGGCGCCGACGCCGCGCTTGAGGATCGCCGGGCGGCCGGCGCGCAGGGCCGGCTTGTAGACGTAGAACTCGTCGGGGTTGACGGCGCCCTGCACGACGGCCTCGCCGAGGCCGTAGCTGCTCGTGATGAAGACGGCGTCCCGGAACCCGGACTCGGTGTCCATCGTGAACATGACCCCGGAGGCCCCGACGTCGGAGCGGACCATCCGCTGGACACCGGCCGAGAGGGCGACGACGGAGTGGTCGAAGTCGCTGTGGACCCGGTAGGCGATGGCGCGGTCGTTGTACAAGGAGGCGAAGACGAGCTTGACCGCGTGCAGCACGTTGTCGATGCCGCGGACGTTGAGGAAGGTCTCCTGCTGGCCGGCGAACGATGCGTCGGGCAGGTCCTCGGCCGTCGCGCTCGAGCGCACGGCGAAGCTGACCTCGGCGACATCACCGCCCTCGTGCTCCCCGACGAGCCGCTCGTACGCGTCGCGGATGTCGCGCTCGAGGTCGGCAGGGAACGTCTGCTCCTCGACCTCCCGGCGGATGTCGGCACCGACCTGCGCGAGCTTGCGCGTGTCGTCGACGTCGAGGTCGGACAACAGCGCGTTGATGCGGTCGGCGAGGCCGTTCTCGGCGAGGAAACGGCGATAGGCGTCGGCCGTGGTGGCGAACCCGTCCGGCACCGAGACCCCGGCGGCAGCCAGATGCTGCACCATCTCCCCGAGCGAGGCGTTCTTGCCGCCGACGATCTCGACGTCGGCGAGGCCGAGGTCGGCGAACCTCATCACGTTCTCGGTCACTGCAGGTCCTTCCATCGGTGGTGTGGCGGTGGTGGGGTCGGGGTGCGGCGATGGCCGCCATCCAGGTCAGCCGACGTCATTGAGGCGCCGAGTGTGCATGATGACGGCCGCTATCTCCTCGACGGACATCGCGGACGAGTTGACGACGGGTATGCCGTGGGCTCGGTACATCGCCTCGGCGCGGCGCAGCTCGTAGCTGCACTGCGCGAGGGTCGCGTAGCGCGACCCGGGCCGGCGTTCCCCGCGCACCTGCGCCAGCCGCGCGGCGGTGGACAACAGGCCGAAGCACTTGGCGGCATACGGCCGGACGGGACGCGGGAGCTCGCTCGACTGGAAGTCCTCGTCGACGAGCGGGTAGTTCGCGACGCGGACGCCGTGCTGGAGCGCGAGGTAGATCGACGTCGGTGTCTTGCCGCAGCGGGACGGTGCGATGAGGATCAGCTGCGCCTGCTCGAGGTTGCGCATGCTCTGGCCGTCGTCGTGCTCCATCGCGTACTCGACCGCGCGCATGCGGGCCTCGTAGCGGCCCACGTCGCCGACGCCGTGCAGGGCCTCGACGCGGTGCACGGCGTTGACGTGGAGCACGCGCTCGACGGTGGACAGGTGCGAGCCGAAGAGGTCGATGAACGCGCACTTCGTGAGCTGCAGCTCGGCTCGCACCTCCTCGTCGGAGACCGTCGAGAAGACGAGGGGCGTGACGTCCTCGGTCATGGCGGCGTCGAGCTGGGTGACGACCGCGCGCGCCTGCTCCACCGTCGTGATGAAGGGGATCTTGCGGCGGCTGAAGTGCACCGACGGGAACTGCTGCAGCATCATGTTCCCGAGCGTCTCAGCGGAGATGCCGGTGCCGCCCGCGAGGAAGAAGGCGGGCGTGATCGGAGGCGTCGACGATGAGGCCATGGGAGGCACTGTGGCACAGACTTCCTCGCACGACTGCCGAGCGACGCCTCGCGTGTGACCCATGCCTCAGTGACCGGCTCACGCAGCGGACGTCGGGCCGGTGTCCGAGGCGGTCCGTGGAGGTCATCCTTCTGTCTCGGTGAGGAGGCCGGCCAGCACGGCGAGGTGGCTGATGGCAGGCTCCCGGGTCGCCGTCACCAGCGTGACCGGGCCGGCCTCGACGAGCCGGCGCAGGCTCTCCAGGGCCCGCGCCCCGGTGGGCTCCGTCAGCTCGGCCTGGTAGCGCCCAGCGAACTCGTCGAAGAGGGACGGCTCGTGCCCGTACCACGTGCGCAGCTCGTTGGAGGGCGCGACGTCACGCAACCACTCGTCGACGCGGGGGTCGTCCTTGCGAACGCCGCGCGGCCAGAGACGGTCCACCAGGACCCGGCGGCCGTCGTCGGGTGACGGCGCGTCGTAGACCCGCGCCAGGCGTACCCCCTCGTCACCACTCATGGTGTCCTCCGCTCGGGTCGCGAGGGCGCTGCTGGTCCGTGGCCATGCTCTGAGCATGCGGACCATGGCTCCGTCCGGCAAGCGCAGACACGGTCGGGTCTCGACCTGCTGGGCCACTGCGTCGGCCGACCTGCTCCCTGACGCCGGAGCGACCGGCGTCAGGGAGCGGATCCGGGTGCAGTGACTCAGGACCGGGCCGGTCACCTCCTCGCGACGGTGCCCCTCCGACGGATCACGCCGGCGAGCGAAGCCGCCAGGAGCATCAGCAGGAGGGCGGACACGGCCGTGGCACCCAGGTCCCCACTGCCTATCCCAGCGGTCGTCACGCCGTGACCGCCGGCGCTCGAGAGCGCGATGTTCGCCGCACACGGGTCGGCGGGAGTCGTCGGCTGGTCGACACCGCCCAGTCCCCCGGTCCCCGACACCGGCGCGCCGGCCCCGGTGTCCTGGGGTCCGGTTGCGTCCGGCTCGGCCCACGAGTCGCCCGCGACGGCAGTGCTCGCGCCCGCACGAAGCGCGAGGCCGCCGGAGGTGGACCACGCGGCCCCGGCTCCGGCACCCGGGACGGACATCTCGACTGTCGAGCAGTCGAGGTGTCCCACGCCACCGACACCACCGACCTCGGAACCGGCGGGTTCCGGCGATGCGGGAGTCTCAGGCGACTCCGGGGTGTCGGGCGCCGGCTCGCCCGGCTGGTCCTCACCCTCGGCGGACCCCAGACCGCCTTCCTCGGCCGGCACGTCTCCGCCAGGTGAGGCACCGGACCCGGAAGCCGCCTGGCTGTCACCCAGCACGCTGACCGAGTTGCCCTCCGCCGAGACGGGGGCGTTCACCGGCACGACGAGCTGCGTGCCGGAGAGCAGTCCGCCGATGCCGGACGTCGAGCTCGACGCGGGGTCGTCACCCGCACCCGGGCCGGGAGCGGCGGCTCCGGTGCCGTCGCCGGTGACGGAGGACGTGCCGAGAACCGCCACAGCGTTACCACCCAGGACGACCGGCGCGTTGACGGGCGCCACCGCCTGGGTGCCGGACGCGATGCCGCCGCGGCCCGAGGTGGCCGCCGGCTGCTGGGCGGTGGACGAACCGCCGGCGGTGTGTCCGTCGGCTCCCGGCTGCGTCGTCGACGAGCGTCCGAGGACAGAGACGGCGTTGCCCCGGACCGAGATGGGTGCGGAGACCGGCGCAGCCAGCTGGGTGCCCGAGGCCAGGCCTCGAGCGCCGGACGTCGTTGCTCGCGGTGCCGGCGCCCCGGACGGCCCGCCGTTGCTCGAGCCATTCGTCGTGCTCTTCGTCGAAGACGAGCGCCCGAGGACGGAGACGGCATTGCCCTCGACGGCGACCGGGGCACTCACCGGCGCGACGCCCTGAGTGCCCGAGCCGACGCCTCGCGTGCCGGAGGTTGCGGCCCTTGGGCCGCGGGCACCGGACGCCACTCCGTGGCCGGTCCCGGATGCCGGGCGGGCTTGGGTCGTGGACGAATGGCCGAGGACCGCGACGGCGTTGCCGTCCACGGACACCGGAGCGTGCACCGGGGCCACGACCTGGGTGCCGGAGGCGACTCCGTGGTCGCCGGTGGTGGTGTCGGCGCTGGCGCCGACTGCGCCGAGGAGCAGCAGTCCCCCGGCAGTCAGGGTGCCGTACAGGCCCCTGCGAACGTATGCGTGCATGACGGATCTCTCCTTGACCGAAAGGTTGGGAAGTCGCGCGCCACGGCGGCGAGCGGCTGTCGTGGTAGGGCGCCGCAGACGGGCGCAGAGCGGCTACGACAGCCGTTGGTCAGTCAGGCGAGAATCCGGGGGCCAACGCGAGTGCGGTCGGCATGGCCGTCCGCGGGTCGGAGCCCGCTGGGCGGCTCGGAAGGGGCGGGGCGAAGAGTCGGGCTTCCCGCCCACCGACGAGGTCGTCACCCGCGAAGCGGGAAGAGGACGTCTGGGACCCTGTCGAGCCGGCCACTCCCCCGAGTGCCAGCGGCAGCACAGGGGCCGAGGGTGCCGGCACGGTCGTGGAGTCGCCGGCGGCTGCCGCGGGGACCTGGACAGCCGGCTCGACGAGGGCATCCCGCCCGAACCGGTGTGAATCCGCCTGCAGGGCAATCGGAGCCGCCTCCGCAGAAGTCTCCACGGCCGCGGCGGCAGGCGGCTCCTGTCTCAGGAGCAGTCGGTCGGCCATGGGCCGCGGCAGCGGCGTGATCTGCTCGTCGACCAGCGCGACAGGGGCGACGGCCGGGGCGCTCGACGCCGGCACCGGGCCGCTGGGCAGGGCGAGAACTGGCGGCCACGACGGCACGGAGGGCAGCAGGGGCAGGAGGGGAGGCGGCACCGGCGTCAGCACCGGCGTCAGCACCGGCGTCAGCACCGGCGTCAGCACCGGCGTCAGCACCGGCGTCAGCACCGGCGTCAGCACCGGCGTCAGCACCGGCGTCAGCACCGGCGTCAGCACCGGCGACGTGACGGGGCTGAGGACCGGCGGTATCGCCTCGTGCAGCAGCCGGGGCACCACCGTGCTCTTCACGCGAGTCTCCACGGGGCCGGCAGCCTGCCCGACCCGCACCCGCACCCGCTCTCGCGTCCGCGTGTGGTCCATGCCAGGCGGCGAGGTCTGAATGACCGGCTTCGCAGCGGGCGCCCTCTCCGTGGCCGGTTTTCCGGCTGGGTGCTGCGTCGCGGGGCTCGGCGTCTTGTCGACGCCGGGGTGACCGTCTGCTCGCGCGAGCCCGCGGAGCAGCGGCGGTGCAACGGCGGTCGTCTTCGCCAACGCCGCGGGGGCCTGGCGCGTCTCTGGAGCGTCGACCAGCGTGCTGGTCGTGGCGGTGAGCGTCGAGGTGAGCCTCGAGACGGCATCATCCGCATGCGCGGACCCGGAGGCGACGACGGCCCAACCCAGTGCCGCCGCGCAGGCCAGGAGCACCGGGCGCAGGCGCGGATGGGGTCGGCGCGACGATCGCTCCGCCATCTGCCTCACCTCCAGCCCCTGTACCTGAGATGCGGTGGTAGCCCCTCTAACCAGAAGGGTCAAACCACGACCAACGGTACAACTCGTTCGCGGGTTTGTGGGAGATGAGCTGACGGACGATTTGCCAGCCGGCGGAAAGCGCTGCGGGAGAACGACCTTCGGCATTCCGGTGCCGCGCGCCGTCGAGGGCGGGACCCTTGACACATGTCCCGTCCCTGGACGGTGATGCGGCGCCTGCCGCTGACGAGCGCCCTCGTCGTCCTCATCCTCACGCTCTCGGTCGTCAGCAGGGCCCTGTGGGACCCACTCCTCGGCCGCCCTCTCCACGCTTCCGTCACCTATGGGCTGCCGGCCCTCGAGGACGGCTCGTGGTGGACCGTGGTCGTCGGCGCCTTCTTCGCCGTCAAGCCCTACCAGTACGTCCCGATCCTGCTGGGGCTCGTGGCCTTCGGCGGGTTCGCGGAGTGGCGGCTCGGCACCCGGCGCACCGCCATCGCGCTCCTGTCCTGCCACGTCGTCGCAGTGCTCGGCACAGCAGGCCTGCTCTGGCTGACACGCCACCACGGTTACGTGTGGACCACCGGTCTGGCCCGCGTCCGCGACGCCGGTCCGTCCGCGGCATTCCTCGGGGCCGCGGCCGCCGCGTCGGTGACCCTGTCACCGCCCTGGCGCGGTCGCCTGCGGACTCTGCTCGTGGCATACGTCGTGCTCTTTGTCATCCACATGGGTTCGCTCGCCGACGTCGAGCACGTGGTGGGCGTCGCGTTCGGCCTGTGGCTCGGGCCGTACCTTGTCGGCCGCTCCCCGTCGTTCACCACCCGGCAGCTCACTCGGCGCGACTTCCGTCTCCTCGCCTGCGCCTTCTTCGTCGTCGCCGCCTTCGAGGTGATCCTGCATCCGTTCACGCACGCCGAGGGGCCCTTCGCCGTGACGATGTCCGCGCAGGCTCGCGCGAAGGAGCTGGCCGACGCGGGCTTGGTCTTCGGTCTGGTCCAGGTCGTGCTCTGGGTGTGGCTGGCCCGCTCGCTCTACAAGGGACGCCGTCGGGCCTGGCGCTGGGCCGTGGCGCTGCTCGTCGCCGTGCTCGCAGTCCAGGTCGCCAACTACGGGTGGATGGTCGTCGTGGGCGAGCCCGGGCTGCTGGCGGCCGGCTGGGACATCTTCGGCAACTGCGTGGGGCTGTCCGTGCTCCTCGTCGGGCGCCACGCGTTCCGCAACCCGTCGCCGCGGCGCGCCCGCCGCACCAGTGGCAGCCTCGTCGCCCCCGCCGACGACGACCAGCGGACCCGTGCCACGGCCATGCTCGAGGAGCACGGGACGGTGAACCGGCTCGCCTGGATGACGACGTGGCCCGAGAACCGGTGGTTCGTCCCGGCGACGCAGCGCGGCTACGTCGCCTACCGCGTCCACACCGGTGTCGCGATCGGGCTGTGCGACCCGGTGGCCGCCACCGAGGTCGAGCGCTCATCCCTTCTTGCCGAGTTCGCCGACGCCGTCCACGGCCAGGGCCTCGTCCCGTGCCTGTTCACCGTGACGCAGGAGGCGTCACAACACGCACGGGCGCTGGGCTGGCACTCGCTCCAGGTGGCCGAGGAGGCGTGCATCGGCCTGGCGACGCTCGACTTCGTCGGGAAGGCGTGGCAGGACGTCCGGACCGCGCTGAACCAGGCCGCTCGGCTCGGGGTGCACCTGCGGCTCGGGGCGCTGGCCGACATGCCCCGCGGACTGCAGCTGCAGGTGAAGGCCATCTCGTCGGACTGGGTGGAGGACAAGGGCCTGCCCGAGATGGGCTTCACCCTCGGCGGGGTGGACGAGGCCCTGGACCCGCGGGTCCGCGTCGGCCTCGCCGTGGATCCCGACATGACGGTCCACGGCGTCACCTCGTGGATGCCCTTCCACGCCAGCGGTGGCGGCGAGCCGGCGGGCTGGACGCTCGACGTGATGCGACGCCTACCCGGCGGCTTCAGGTACTCGATGGAGTTCCTCATCGCCTCGGCGTGCCTGGCGTTCCGGGACGAGGGCTGCTCCGTCGTCTCGCTCTCGGGGGCGCCGCTGGCCCGGAGCAACGACGGGGACGACGACGCCTCCCTCGACCGCGGCACGCTCGACGCCTTCCTCGACCGCCTCGGTGCGTCGCTCGAGCCGTACTACGGCTTCCGGTCGCTGCACGCCTTCAAGTCCAAGTTCCAGCCGCAGCACGAGCCGCTCTACCTGGTCTTCCCCGACGAGGCGGCGCTGCCGCGCATCGGCCTGGCCCTGAGCCGGGCCTACCTGCCGGAGGCCGGCGTGCGCGACCTCGTGACGCTCGCTCGTTCCGGTCACCGGTGACGGCCGGCGCTCGGGGCTGCTCGCTGAAGCCGGCACGACGACACCCTCTCCCGGGCTAGCGCGAAGCGGGGACGTGGCTGCGCCGTGCGAGGACCATGGAAGGCGTGGACGAGACCGCGCACCGGGAGCCAGGGCAGGAGCAGCGCCGCAGGGGCCGGTGGTGGTGCCGCCTCCACGTCTGGCACCGCTGGCGCACCCACCGCTACCCGGACAGCAACGGGTACGGTGCGCGCTACCAGGAGTGCCTCGACTGCGGCAAGCAGCGTGACGTGGCCGTCGGCGGCGGCGCCCTCCCCATGGGCTGAGGTCTCGCGAGAGAGCGCGGACACGGACGAGCCGGGGACCGGGTCCTGGCTCGTCCGTCGTGATGGGGTCATCCGGCCGTCGGGAGCTCCTCGACGTCGGGCAGCCGAGGTGCAGTCGCGGATCGTGCCCGGTCCAGGGCCGGGATGCCGAGCGCCATGACGACGTAGAGGGCGGTGGCGACCAGGGGCAGCGCGCTCGGTTCGAAGCCGTGGGCGCCGACCGCCATCCCGTTGAGCAGGAGCATCCCTCCGGCCAGGGCCCCGGCGACCCCGGCCAGCCGGAGCCGGGTGCTCTGGTGCGCCAGGCGCAGGACGGCGGCGGCGAAGAGCAGCAGGGTGACGCCGAGTGAGATGGTGAAGAAGGAGTTGACGCCCCACTCCATCCAGCGCACGGCTTCCGCCGCGGCGAACCGAGAGCTCTTGTCGGCGGGCGCCGCGTGCGCCCACGCGTCGACGGCACGGCCCAGGGCGACGCCGTCCACCGCCACGTTGACGGCGATGAGCGACAGCGTGGTCGCGGCCGCCGCGTCGCCGAGCCGCACGAGGCCCGGGGCGGCGCCTGCCCGCTGCAGTGCACGGCCCAGGAACAGGAACCCGGTCACCACGAGCGCAGCCGAGAGGAACTGCAGGTCGTGCACCCACACCCAGTCGGTGCTGCGGGCGTACTCAGCGAAGACGGCCGCGTGCGAGTTGGGTGGCTCGGTGTGCGGGTGCAGGAGGCCGCCGACGACGGCGAGGGCGGCGCCGAGCACGAGGAGGACGGAGGCGGCACGGGCAGGACGGGACATGGTGGACGCGCCTTTCGAGGGGACGGGCGACGTGGTGCAGGGTGCGGACGTCCGACTGGAGGCCGAGCTGGGGCCGGCGGCCGGGGTGTGCGGACGCCACGCCAGGTAGGCCGCCATGAGGGCGAACATCGCGACGTGGCCCCAGGTGAGCAGCCCCTCGCCGGAGAGGACGCCGAGCCGGTAGGGCACGAGCAGGACGAGGAAGGGCAGGACCATGACGGCGGACATGTCGACGATGTGACGTGGGGCGTGGCGTCGCACCCACATCCAGGCCGCCATGCCGAGGGTCATGTCGAAGGCCATGGCCAGGGCCATCGCGTCCGGCCGGCTGGTGAGACCGGGCCAGCTGCTGTCCCAGACGACACCGAGCAGCTGCATGCCGACGACCATCGAGAGCGTCATCTCGAGGTATGCCGTGAGGAAGCGGCCGAGCCGCGAGCGGAGGAGCCGGCGGGCCGTCGCGCGGGGCGCGCGGTCCGCATACGAGGTGGTGAAGGTGGTCATGCCGACGATGGTCGGTCCGGCGGCCCGTGCCGCGGAGGTGCCGGAGGTCACGGCCCGGGTCACCCCGTGGGCATGACCCTCACAGCAGGCCGAGGGCGTGGGCGCGCAGCGCCGCCTGGGTGCGGTCGCGGACGCCGAGCTTGGCCAGCACCGTGGTGACGTGGTTCTTGACGGTACCTTCGGAGAGGTAGAGCCGCTGCGCGGCCTCACGGTTGCTGAGGCCGTCGGCTACTGCCTGAAGGACCTCGAGCTCGCGGGGCGTGAGGGGGTCGACCAGCGGCTGTGGGCGTGGGCCGTCCGGCTGCTCGGGCAGCTGGGTCACCCGCGCCAGCACCTTGGCGGCGACCGAGGGCTGCAGGACGGACTCGCCGCGTGCCGCGGCCAGGACGCCCTCGACGAGGTGGGTGGCGGAGGCGTCCTTGAGCAGGTAGCCGACGGCGCCGGCGTGCAGCGCGGGGAAGACCTCGTCGTCGCCGTCGAAGGTCGTCAGGACGAGTACGCGTACCTCGGGCCTCTCGGCACGCAGCCGACGCGTCGTGCCGACCCCGTCGAGGACGGGCATCCGCAGGTCCATGAGGACGACCTCGGGCGCGAGGGCGGCCACGAGCTCGAGCGCCTCGGCGCCGTCCGCGGCTGCGCCGACGACCTCGACCTCCGGGCGGGCCTCCAGGAGCGTCGTCAACGCCTCCCGGAAGAGGGTCTGGTCGTCCACGACCAGCACCCGGACCGGCCGGTTCGCGCTCATCCCGGCAGCTCGACTCGCAGGGTGACGCCCCTCCCGGGTGCCGACTCGACCGAGAGCGAGCCGCCCAGGCGCTCTGCCCGTTCGCGGATCCCGACGAGCCCGAACCCTGCGCCGTCCCGGCGCAGACCGCACCCGTCGTCGCGCACCTCCAGGGCGACGGAGCCGGGCAGGTATGCCAGCTGCAGCCTCGCGGCGTGGGCGCCGGCGTGCTTGTGGATGTTGGTCAGCCCCTCCTGGGCGGCCCGGTAGAGGGCCACCTGCACCTCGCTGTCGATCCGGCGTTCACTTCCGTGCACCTCGACGGCGGTGGGCAACCCCGTCGAGGAGCTCTCGCCGGCCAGGTCCTCCAGCTGCTCCGCCAGCGAACGGGCCGGCCGCGGCTCGCGCAGCGCCGCCACCGACTCGCGGACCGACGTCAGGGCCTGACGAGCCTGGTCCTCGGCCTGACCGAGCAGCGCGTCCGCCCTGCCGGGGTCGCTCGCGAGCACGGCCCGGGCGGCCTGGACCTGCATGCCGACGACGGTGAGGTGGTGCCCGAGCCCGTCGTGGATGTCGCGAGCCACCCGCGTACGTTCTCGCATGGTCGCCAGCTCCTCCGCCTGGGCGCCGAGCTCGCGCAGCTGCGCGTTGGCCTCCGCGAGCTCGGCCCGCGCCTGCTGCTCGCGAAGGTGCAGGGCCGCGAGGACGAATGCGAACGCACATGCGAGGGCCGTGCTGACGACCTGCTGCACGGCGTCCGGCATCGGCATCCCGACGTGGACGAACGGGACGAGGAGCGCGACGACCACGGCCCAGCCGAGTGGCAGGAGCATGACCGCCTGGACCACGACCACGACGAGCAGCAGCGTGCTGCCGACCCCGGCACCGGCCAGGTCGAAGACGAGGAACCCGAGGACGATCGCGACCGCCAGGTAGGCCGCTCTGGCTGGGGCTGCGCGGGCCAGCGCCCATCGGTAGCCGACCACCGACCACGTCACGAACGCCACGCCCGCGGCACCCGCGGGCACGACCCGGCCGCTGGGAGAGGCTTCGAGCAGCATCACCAGCAGCGCTGCCACGGCCAGCAGCGTCAGCGCCCGGGTCACCGTCTCAATGTCGCGCCCGCTCCCGGAGGCGTCAACCGAAACGAGCCGGCTCGTCCCGACGCCGTGGGCCGACCCTTCTCGGCGTAGGCCTCGGGCTCCGTCTGGAGGGAGGCTTGCCGACGTGCCGGTGGGGACCGCGGCCGACGGAGCCTTCACGCCCGCTCCGGCCTCCCTTACGGGGTAACGCCCGGCGCGCGGGGTACGCCATGCACAGCCCACCGCTCCGGCTTCAGCAGCGTGGCACGAGCGGTGGTGCCCCTCGCCGTCGTTCTCCTCCTCAGTCGCGGACCAGCCCGCGCAGGTGCGTCAGCACCCGCCCGCCGCCGATCCCGTCGCGTTCGAACTCGTCGGTCACCCAGGCCTGCGCGCTTCCGACTCGATGCCGATCCGAGGCTCACCGCGCGAAGGTCCAGACCCAGTCGAGGCGGGCGTCCAGCCCGTGCCGCCCATCCGGGGGGTAGGTGCGTCTGGGAGCACAGAACGAGCACACTCGGGGCCGCGACGTGCTCGACGACGAACTCGGCGGTGCCGGGAGGACCGTCCGGGATGGTGTCGCCGGGCACGAGCTGCCGCATCAGGGCAGGGTCGAGCCGCTCCGAGCCCACGCGGTGGAGGACGGCGTAGCCCACCGTCGCCGCAAGGAGGGCAACGAGGGCACGACGAGCAAGCACGGCGGTATCCAGCGACGAGCAGGCACCTCATCCGACCATACGGCGGACTGCTGAACCGCGTCACGGACGACGTCGTCTTCCGTAGAGCGCCAGTCCAGTTGGGCTCGCGCTCCTGAACGGGAGGTACCCATGACACACATCATCCGTCGTTCGTCATGGCTGCTGGCGCTCGGCGCCGGCCTCGGCGCGGCCGTCGCGCCGCTGGCCCTCGGCGCCCCAGCCGGCGCCAACGCCCTCGCTGCACGCCAGAGCGCCATCTCTGCGTACAAACAGGTCAACCTCGTCTCGGACGTGCCCGGGAGGGCTCAGGTCACCGACCCGCACCTGGTCAACGCCTGGGGTGCGTCGCATCTGGGCTCCAGCCCCCTCTGGGTCTCGGACAACGGCGCGGACGTCACCACGCTGTACTCCGGAGCGGTCCGCGGCACCCCGCAGACCATCGTGCCGCTCGTCGTGCGCATCCCCGGGGGCGCGCCCACCGGCCAGGTGTCCAACCCCACGACGTCCTTCGTGGTGCGTGACGCCGCGGGGCACTCGGCAGCGGCGCGCTTCCTGTTCGTCGGGGAGACCGGCCACCTGAGCGGCTGGAACCCGGCCGTTGGCGGCACCGGGGCACCCCCGTCGACCCACGCCGTCGACGCCGTGGTCACCCCCGGCGCGGTCGACAAGGGGATCGCCATGGCCCAGACCCCGACGGGTCCGCGGCTGTATGTGGCCGACTTCTCCGCAGGCGTGGTCGACGTCTACAACGGTCGCTTCCAGCGCGTCATCACCGGCGGCAACTTCATGGATGCGCTTCTGCCACAAGGTTATGCGCCCTTCAACGTCATGGTCGCCGGCGGGAGGGTATATGTCTCGTACGCGAAGCAGGACAGCGCGCGCCACGACGAGGTCGCCGGTGCCGGACTCGGCCGGGTGGATGTCTTCACCCCGGACGGTGTCCTCCTCCGTCGCCTGTCGAGCCACGGTGTCCTCAACGCGCCGTGGGGTCTCACCATCGCCCCTTCGGGCTTCGGCACCTTCTCCGGGGACCTGCTCGTGGGGAACTTCGGTGACGGGCGCATCAACGCGTTCGACCCGCGCACGCTGAACTTTGCGGGTGCCCTGCGGGTCCCGGGCGGCGGGGCCGTGGCGATCGACGGACTCTGGGCCCTGCTGCCGGGCTACGGCACCGAGGGCTCTACCCGTGACCTGCTCTTCACGGCGGGGCCGCAGCACGAGTCGCACGGCCTTCTCGGCCTGCTGCACGTGATGCCGTGACCTGACGTGGCGGTGCTACGGAGTCGGGTTCAGCTGGACGACTCCGTAGCATCCTCACCGCCGTCCGGCGGTGGCGTGGTCAGCGACGCAGGGCCGCAGCAAGCGCCTCCACCTCGGCGACCGTCACCGTCGCCGCGGGGTGACGGAGCACGCCCGTCGGCTCGATCGCGTGGACCGACTCGACGAACGAGACGCACAACCCCTGCCGCGAGTTCGTCGCGAACGTGACGCCACGGTCGGCGAGCGAGAGGTGGGCGGGACCCGCGGTCCGGTAGAACGCATACGCCGACGTCACCTGGGTGCCCGCGACGTTGGCGACCGGCGTGCGCAGCCGCCAGGGGCCGAAGCGGACGAGGAGCTCGTCGTCCGTCACGAGCACCCGTGCGGTGCCCGGCGTGACGCCGAACGCGAGAGCGGGCAGCCGGTAGCGCCCCTCGAAGGCGAACTCGAACTCCTGCGTCACGACCGGCGCCTCCGCCAGGGCAGCAGCCTCGACGGCGGGTCGAGCAGTCCTGCGACGCCCCGCTGCTGCTCCCCCAGGTAGGCGTCGAGCACCAGGAGTCCGGCGGTGGCGGCAGGGGTGGCCCACTGCAGCCGGCTCATCCGCTGGGTCAGCGTGCGCGCTTTCCTCTGGGCCTCCGGGTCGGTCTCCGCCTCTTCGAGCGCGTCGCCGAGCTCGGCGCCGGAGCGGTACGCCTCGGCGCTCACCATGACGGCAGCGCCGGTGAGAGCCGTCTTGAGGATGACGGCAGCCGCGGTCGGACGGTGCTCGACGACGCGACGGCGGTTGTCCGCGAGGATGGCGATACCGCTGAGCAGGTGCAGGCCGATCGAGGCGCCCTGCACCGGACCCCACCGACGCCACCCCTCGTCGGCGATCTCGGCCCGGTCCCGCGCGTCGTCACCCTGCCGCGACGCCGGGTTGAGCGCCGCGGCACCCGCGAGGGAACCGCCGAACCAGGCCGCGTTCGTGAGCAGGTGCGTAGCGCGGACGATGGTGCTGTATGCCGTCATGCGGAGTCCCTGGTGCTGTGGCGCCGGTGTACCGGCGCGTGGTCCGTTGAGGACTGTGCCGTACCCGCTTCCCGGTCCCGGACATCCCAGCCCTGCCGTATGCCGTGACGTGCACGCCGCCCGCAGCCCCCGTCGCGGTGGGCCCCGACGACGATGCATGCCGCGGCCGCGGCCGCGAGGAGCAGGTGCCCCTGGCTCATGGTCGGCGTGACCCGAGGACATAGCGACTCACGCTCTCGGGTCTCGACCGCCCACGTGACGGCCAGCGGGACCGACAGCGACGTCCCCGACAGGTCGAAGCACTCCCTCCCGCAGCGGGCGGCAACCGCGCTGATCACCCCCACCCCGAGATCGACGAGGCACCTGCGGGACGGTGTTGAGGCGTTCCCCTGTGGGCCGGGGCGCGGCAGGAGCATCCTGACAAGGTGGCAGACAGCACGTCGCCGAGGAGCATGGCGGTCCCCCTGGCCGGGTTCGCCGCCGGAGCGGTCGTCGCCCTTCTCGTCGGCGTGTTCGGCAGGGTGCACGACCCGACGCTCACCGGCACGACGACGTTCGGCTTCCGCACCGTCATCGACCTCAAGGTCGTGCTCTCCGTGGTGATCGGGGTGCTCGCGGTGCTGCAGCTCGTCGGAGCCCTCTGGATCTACGGCAGGCTCGGGGTCAGGGCGCCGTCGTGGGCCGGCACCGCCCATCGCGTCTCGGGCATGGTCACCGTCGTGCTCATCCTGGTCGTCGCCTACAACTGCCTCTGGGGGCTGGGCCTCGAGGTCGGGACGTTCGCCTCCGGAGCGCCCGTGCCGACGCGGACGGTCGTGCACGGACTGCTCGGGTGCCTGGTCATCGGTGCCGCGGTGGTCAAGGTGGTGGCCGTGCGGTCGCGGCGCGCGCCGGGGTGGTTCCTTCCCCTGGCCGGCGGCCTGCTCTTCACGCTCATCGTGGCCGTGGTGCTGACCTCGGCCGTCTGGTACATCGGCGCCAACGGCTGGCCGGGGTCGAGCGGCTACGGCTGAGCGCTCGTCGCGCGGGCGGGCGACGCTCGACGCGGCGACGTGACGGGACAGCCCCGCTGACGTCACGTTCCCTTGGGCGGGAGCGACCGCGCATACGCAAGCCCTCGGGACACCCACAGCTCGACGTCACTCCCCTGGAGCTCGCCGACGACGCGCAACCACCCGCGCATCTCGCGGCCGCGCATCACCATCGGCGTCACCGCCTCCCCGTCGATCCACGCCTCGGCGCCCGCGGGGTCGGCGCGGACCAGCAGACCTCCGCCGCCGCTCGCGGCGACAGCCATGTTGCCGTTGACGAGGAACGCCAGTCCGCCGAACATCCGCTGCTCGATGATGTCCTCCTCACCGGCGACCAGCTCACGGATGCGCGCGGCAACGTGCTCGTCGTAGGCCATGGTTCGCATTATCAGCGGGTGCACCACCTGCAGATCGGGCAAACTGCGAAGGATGCAGACGGGTGCCGGGGACTTCGCGCTGACGATCGACGAGCTGCGGGCGGTCACGGGGTATGCCGTGGCCTGCGCCGAACCTGCCCTCGTCCTCTTCGACCGGGAGCGTCCCGACGACCCGCGTCCCGCGGCCGCGCTGCAGGCCGGACGCGACTTCGCGTCCGGGGCACCGCGCTCACGTCTCCAACGCGCCACGGCTGCGGACGCCCACCGAGCGGCCAAGGAGGCGACGACCGAGCCCGCCCGGCACGCGGCGACGGCAGCAGGCGATGCGGCCGCGGCGGCATACCTCCATCCTCTGGCGAACGCGACGCAGCTGGGTCACATCCTGGGGTCGGCCGCCCACGCCGCCCGGGCGGCCGAGCTGGCGCGGGGCGACGACCGGGTGGTCGCGGAGTACGTCGTGACCGCCGCCGCCAAGCGCGCGACCCCGGTCGTCCTCGACGTCCTGGGCCGCTACCCGCGCGCTCCCGAGGGACGCACCCGGGTCGCCGTCCTCATGCAGCGACTGGACAGCCTGCTCCGTGATCCCCCTCCCCCGCCGCGCGTCGTCGACGACCCGGGGCCGTTCTTCCACGGCACCAGGGCCGACGTGCGCCCCGGCGACCTGCTGACACCCGGGTGGCGCTCGAACTA
Organism: Terrabacter terrae; assembly: GCF_039529575.1. NCBI lineage: Bacteria > Bacillati > Actinomycetota > Actinomycetes > Micrococcales > Intrasporangiaceae > Terrabacter > Terrabacter terrae. Next base: position 1,300,773 of record NZ_BAAANB010000021.1, on the reverse strand, counting down.
CGGCTCCCGCCGCCAGGCCAGGCACATCTACCTGACCGCCACACGCGAAGGGGCGCCGCTGGCGGCCGAGCTGGCCCACGGCGACGGACCGGGGCGCGTCTACCGGGTCGAGCCGCTCGGTCCGATCGAGGACGACCCGAACGTGACCGACAAGCGCTTTCCCGGCAACCCGACCCGGTCCTACCGGACGACCGAGCCGCTGCGCGTGGTCGAGGAGATCACCGGCTGGCAGCGGCCGGACCCGGAGATGATCCGGCACATGCGCGAGCGCATGGTCGAGCTCGCCGAGCTCGGCATCGAGGCGATGGACGACTGAGCCGGCGCCTCCCCCGGGCCGCCCGCGGGTCCTGAGCGGGGCCGATGTGTCGGGTCAGCCCTCCGGGAACCCCGAGTCGATGCACAGGATGTTGCCCTCGCTGTCCTTGAACCACGCCGCCTTGCCCATCTCGGCCATGTTGGCGATGCCGTCGTCCCACTCCACGCCGGGCATGTCGTAGGTCTCGAGCGTGACGCCCTTCGCCTGCAGGGCGCGCGCCTCGGCATCGACGTTGTCGACGTGGATCTGGGCGACGGTGTGACCGGCCTGGCCGGCGAACTCCGTGTGGTAGATCGAGAAGGCCGTACCGCTGTCCGTGCGGTAGATGAGCAGGCCGGCCTCGGGGACCTCCGCGGCGGGCTTCAACCCGAGGGTGTCGGCGTAGAACGAGCGGGCCCGGGTGAGGTCGGTGGCGGGGATGTTGGCGGTGACGGATGCACTCGTGAGCATCGGGGTCCTCCTGAAGAGCTGGTGTATGCGTGGGGTTGCGCGTGGTCGGCGGTGCCCGTGCTCGACACCACCCGACATGCGGACTGATCGGCCAGCCGGTGAGCCCGAGAAGCCTTGAACGCGAGCGTTGTTCGGTTTCGGGCCGGTCGCCGCCTCGTGTCGTGACGCCACCCGACGGGGTGGCCGGGGGCCGCGGTCGACGACGGCCCTTCCTCCGCTCTACACCTCCTCCGGCGACGCCGCAGCCGAACCGAGGAGATGGCCCACCAGACGCTCGATGTTCACCTGGGCGTCTGGTCACTCCTGCCGGCCGGCCAGCGCCTCGAAGTTCTCATAGAGAGCGGGCGCGCCGAACTTCTCGCGAAGCTTCACCGCGGCCGGCCCGACCCGGGACCACATCCCGGCGACCCAGAGCCAGTCCAGGACGAGGTCGGTGTCCAGCAGGCCGTTCTTGGTCAGCGTCCCGATCGTCTCGCCCCAGCTGAGGATCCGGGAGACGAAGACGTCGTCGGGTGAGGCCGCCTCTGGGTCGAAGTCATCCGCCCACACCGCCAGCTGAGCCTCCTCCAGTCCCATCGTGGACCCCCACTGGGCCACCTGGACGAGCAGCATGCCGTCCTCTCGACTGGCCATCAGACCCTCCTTGGTCCGCAACCTCCCCGCCGATCGACGCTACTCGCGGCACTCACCCGGGCGCAGCGCTTCGGGCCAGGCGGGGGTGGCGCTGGCGTGTCGCCAGATTCACTCCCAGGACTCACAACCGGCTCATGGCCGGCACAGAGAACGCTCATCACCGCGGGCGGTCCACTGATCCCAGGCATACAGCTACGAAGCGTAAGGAAGCGCAGATGGACACCTCGGTCAACACGGGCTCGGCCACGGAATCGCCTGACAACACCCCCGGATCCTCCACACACAGCAAGCGGTTCCGACGTGGCACGCTGGCCGCGATCGCCGCGCTGTCCCTCGGGCTGGCGGCCTCACCGGCTCTGGCCGCCTCCCGTGCTGCGCACAGCACCATGGTGCAGGACTGGCAGGGGTGGTCCTCGTCACAGGCCGACTCCGGCGGCCAGTCCTGGGGGTCGGGATCCGCATACGGCTCCGGAGGCCTCGGCGCTCCGGGGGCGGGCGCGGCATCACAGCAGGCGACTTCCGCCGAGTCCCAGGGCGTCGTCCTCATCGACACGGTGCTGCCGTACCAGAACGGCCGCGCCGCCGGCACCGGCATGGTGCTGACCCCCAGCGGCCAGGTGCTGACGAACTACCACGTGGTGCATGGCGCCGGCTCGATCCGGGTCACGGTCGCAGCGACCGGCACGACCTACCAGGCGACCGTCGTGGGAACCGACGAGGCGCACGACGTCGCGCTCATCCAGCTCACCGGCGCGTCCGGGCTGACGACGATCACGCCCGACACCGACGGCGTGGGCGTGGGTGCGGAGGTCACGGCGGTCGGCAACGCCGGCGGCACCGGCACGCTGACCGCGGCGGACGGGGAGATCACCGGGCTCGACGCCTCGGTCACCGCGACCTCCGAGGACGGCACCTCACCCGAGACGCTGGACGGCATGCTCGAGACCAACGCCGACGTGCAAGCCGGCGACTCGGGCGGGCCGCTGTTCGACGCACAGGGCGAAGTGGTCGGCATCGACACTGCTGGTTCCTCCGGGGGGAGGCCCGACGCCTACGCCATCCCGATCGCGCGCGCTCTGACCATCGCGCGCCAGATCCAGTCCGGCCATGAGACCACCACCGTGCGCATCGGCCCGGCCGCGTTCCTCGGTGTCGAGGTCGGCAGCGCCGTCGGATACGGCGGCGACGGCTACGGCGGCCCCGTCACGACGCCCGGCGCGCAGGTCAGTGGTGTCCTGAGCGGCGCGGCCGCAGCCGAGGCGGGCCTGCAGGCGGGCGACGTCATCACCAGGCTCGACGGTCGAGCCGTCACCTCACCGGACGACGTGTCCTCGGCGCTCGTCGGAGCGAACCCCGGTGACAGTGTCGCCATCGATTGGACGAGCCAGGACGGCAGCCAGCACAACGCCTCCGTCACCCTCGGGGCCAGCCCGGTCGCGTGATCGCTCCGGCGAGCTCGCCGGTCCCGCCGCGGGGTTGACTCAGTCGACGATGGCCGCCAGGGCTGAGACGAACCCCGGGACGCTCACGAGCACCGCGACCGCGACGATCCCCTGTACGGCGCGGGCGGCGCGGCGCCGCACGGCTCCCGACCAGCGCGGCAGCACCAGAGCCGCGAGCAGCACGAGACAGCCGACGACGACGACCCCGGCAGCGACCGAGACCACCGTCAGCGCTGCGGTCGCGAACAGGGTGAGCGGTAGCAGCCACAGCCACCACCACCGGGTCGGCCTGCCGACCGCGGCCGCGATCCGCCCGGCCACGGGAGCAGTGATCGCTCCCGTCAGGACGGCCATCAGGAAGAAGATGACGACGCTCAGCCAGCCCGGCCCCACGATCGCGAAGTCTGGGTTGTCGCCGCGCAAGGGGTCCACGGTGGCACCGACGAGCACGAGGGCAGCTGCCCCGAAGACCGCTCCCCCGACCAGACCGCGGGGCACGACGAACGAGGCGAGCGCATACGCGAGGCCCGCAGCCAGGCCGAACGGCACACCCACGAAGAGCATGAACCCGATGGTGCCGGTCAGTGAGATCTGACCGACCACCTGCTCCGCCTCGGTGATCCGGCCCTGCGCATCGGCCGACGTGGCTGCCAGCAGTCGCATGGCCAGGCGACCGGCGGGGCCGATGACGAACACCCCGACCGCCAGGCCGCAGAGCAGCGCCACCGCCACGAACCACACCAGTGCCTGCGCCCGACCCGCGGGGCCGGCCTGCTCGTCCCGTGCCCACGCCGGGACCGTCAGCGAGTAGCCGCGCCAGCGCCACGCAGCAGCGGCCGCGATGAGCAGCAGCGCCCCACAAGCAAGCATCACGAGCATGCACGAAGTGAAACAGGAGCCGCACGTCTCCGTAGGCGGTTTGCGGTCTCCGCTCGTGCGACCGAGACACGCCGGAGCTTGAACCGGACTGTCCTGGTATCCGCCGTCCGGAACGTCGGGAATTTCGCCTAGGCGCTGTCTGACATTTCACGCCAAGGTCCGTGAAACGGCGCAGCGCACCAAGAGGTCCGGACCTGCGAGCAGGCGTCCACGTCCTCGCGTATTCGCAAACGGCACAAGCGCTTTGGGCTTCCTGAGGGAATTCGAGGAGCACACTGAGAAAGCCGCGCAGGGCGGCGTCGTCGGTCCGGAGCGGCCGTCACGAACCTGTTTTCTGCAGAGGGGGAATCATGCACGGAAAGGCTCGGCCCCGAGCTCGGGGCCGGTTGGTGGCACTGGGTGTCGCCGTCGCGGCGATGGTCCTCGGTGGTCAGTCGGCCGCGAGCGTGGCCTCGGACGCGGCTCGGGCAGCCACGGCTGCGACGACGGCGAACGCCGCGCAGACGGCGCCGCAGGGTCTGCTGCGCACCATCACCAAGAACGCCAGCGTCTCGTTCCCGGCGTCACGGGCCGCCGGCCAGCCGAGCGGGGTGCAGGCTCACGAGCTGCCCCCCGGCGAGGGCCCGGAGGGCGACTCGAGCGCGATGCGAAGCCACTCGAAGGGCCCACGCGGCAAGAACCGCTCGGTGGACATGCTCCGCCCACCGGTCGTGGCTCCCACCACCGTCGACGGGTCGGAAGGTCTTAACCGCAGCTGGCTGGGGCTCGACGGCTTCGACCAGCGCTACGCCAACGGCGGCAACCAGTTCTCGGTCGAGCCGCCCGACCAGGGCCTCTGCGTCGGCAACAGCTACGTCGTCGAAGCAGTCAACGACGTCGTGCGGGTGTATCGCACCAACGGGTCGGCAGCGACCGCGGTCAGTGACCTCAACAGCTTCTACGGCTACCCGGCGCAGATCGACCGCACCACGGGCCTAACCGGTCCCTTTTTGACCGACCCGACGTGCGTATACGACCACGGAAGCGGCCGGTTCTTCCTCGTCGTGCTGACCCTCGAAGTCGACCCGGAGACGGGCGCGTTCCTGGGACCCAACCACCTCGACCTGGCCGTCAGCCGCACGAGCGATCCCACCGGCCGGTGGGACATCTACCGCCTTCCCGTCCAGGACGACGGCACGCGGGGCACGCCGAAGCACACGGACTGCCCGTGCATCGGCGACTACCCGCACATCGGGTCCGACGCCCACGCCGTCTTCCTGACGACCAACGAGTACCCGTTCACCGACGCCCCGGGCCTCTACGGCAACAACTTCAACGGTGCCCAGATCTACGCACTCGACAAGGCAGCGCTGGTGTCGGGGACGTCACGCATCAACGTCGTCCACTTCCAGAACACGTTCCTGCCCTCCGGTGACTCGAAGGTGCCCGGCTTCACCGTGTGGCCGGCGCAGGTCCCCGACTCGCACTACGCCACGGCACAGGGCGGCACGGAGTACTTCCTGAGCTCGGTCGCCGGCGAGGAGGCGCAGCCGCGCCGGTTCACCGGCATGGCCGACCGGATCGGCGTGTGGTCGGTGACGAACACCGAGACCATCACCGACCGTCGACCCGACCTGCAGCTGCAGCGCGGGCTGGTGCACTCCGAGGTGTACGGCGTCCCGCCGCTGTCCGAGCAGAAGCCCGGCCCGGTCCCCCTGCGGGACTGCGTCCTCGTCAACTGCAACGACGTCCTCGGAGTCGGCGTCACTCCCCCGCGGCACGAGTCGGAGGGGCAGCTGGACAGCAACGACAGCCGCATGCAGCAGGTCTACTACTCAGGTGGCCGGTTGTACGGCGCCCTCGACACCGTCATGCGGGTCGACGGGTCGCTCCAGGCGGGCATCGCCTGGTTCGCCGTGAAGCCGGGCACGACGGCAGGGTCCTCCAATGTCGCCCGGCAGGGCTACGTCGGCGTCGCCGAGAACAACGTGAACTACCCGGCCATCGCCGTGCTGCCGGACGGCACGGGCGCGATGGCGTTCACGCTCGTGGGTCACGACTACTACCCCACTGCCGCCTACACGCTGTTCGGGAGCGACGGGCCCGGCGACGTGCAGATCGGCGGACTCGGGCGGGCACCGCAGGACGGCTTCAGCGAGTACACGGCCTTCCTCGACCCGGGACAGACGCTGCGCCCGCGCTGGGGTGACTACAGCGCGGCCGTCACGAACGGCTCCGACGTCTTCATGGCCACGGAGTACATCCAGTCCCGGTGCACGTTCTCCCAGTTCCGCACGGACATGACCTGCGGCGGGACCCGCGCTCCGCTCATCAACTGGGCGACCCGGATCTACAGCGTGACGCCGTAGCCCCGTCGGGCCCGGTCGAGCCCCGATACGCCTGACAAGCGGTCGCGTGGACCACAGCACTCGTCGTGCTCGGTCCACGCGACCGCCGCCTGCCCGCGGTCACCGGGATCGGCCGGGCGACAGCCGCCGTCCAGCAGCCGCTGCGCCTGCAGCCCCACAGCGCCTCAGTGCGGGAGATCCGGGCATGGGGGCAGCGGCCCGACCCGAGGATGCTGCACCGCCGCACCGGTCACCGCGGGTGAATGTCGTGAGGCCGTCAGGACGCGCGCGACCACGTCGGGGCGAAAGAGCGCCAGGGGTGGGTCCTCGAGCTGGAGCACCCGGTTGAACACCCGGGCCACGGGCAGCGACGCATGCGCAGCCTGGATCACGCGGGCCGTGTAGCCGTTGAGCCGCGTCGTCCCCAGCGGTCTGGGACCCACCGTCTCCGGGTGGCCGAAGTCGCCGCCGACGGCGATACGCCACGGGGCGTCGATGATGCGGGCCGCGTGGCGATGGAAGCGCTTGGGCAGGTCGGGTGCGCTGAGCCCCACCCGGGCAACGGCTCGCCCGAGAGCGGCTGCCTGCAGAGCGGCCGAGGTCATGCCCTGCCCGTAGACCGGGTCGAAGCTGCAGGCGGCGTCCCCGACGGTCACGAGCCCGCCGGGGAGCTCGGTGACGCGCTCGTAGTGCCGCCGCCGGCTCGAGGGGAAGCGGTAGCTCTCGATGTCCGACACGCGCGTGCAGTGCTCGATCAGCTGGGCGATGGTCGGGCTGGACAGGCTGCGGGCGAAGGCGGCGACGCCTTCTGCGGTCGACGGCGGGGCGTCGCCATGGACGCCGGAGAGCATCACGTTCCACCGGTCGCCCTCCACCGGTAGCGCAGCCCCGCTGCGGAAGGTGCCCGGGTTGCCGATGACGATGGCCACGTCTCCCTCGAAGTCCCCTGGGGACCGGCGCAGGAAGAAGGAGACGTAGCCGATGTCGATGCCCACGTGCGTGACCGGCGGGTCCAGCACTCCGTCGCGGGCGAGCTCGTGGGCGAGCCCCGAGCTGCGCCCGGAAGCGTCGACCACCAGCTCGGTCGCGCGGACGTGGCCGTCCACGACGACGCCGGTCACACGGCGTCCTGTCACCTCGACCCGCTCGACGGTGGCGCCCGCCTCGATGCTGACACCGGGCAGGGCGGCGACCCGCTGCCGAACCACCTGCTCGAGCAGCGGACGGGTGAGGCTGAGCCCCGGACGGCCGAGCTCGCCACGGGCGCGGTAGGCGCCGCCCTGGTGGATCCACGCGCCGAAGCCGTCGACGCGGGCCGCGCCAAGGTGTTGCAGCTCCTCCTCGATGCCTGGGAACCAGGCCCGCAGCTGCTCGAGGCCGGCCGACAGCAGGATGTGCAGCTGGCGCCCCTGCGGCACGCGCGCCCGCGGCGTCGCGGCCAGGGGCAGGTCGTCGCGGTCGATCACGGTCACCGGGGTGCCCTGCTCGACGAGCGCGCGCGCCGCAAGCAGGCCCGCCATGCTCGCGCCGACGACCACCACCGGTTCCCGTTGCTGCGCAGCCACCACACCACCTCCCCGAGCGACAGGACAAGGCTAGAGCTGCTGGAGGGCCGCCGACCGGCATACTCGCAGGCGAAGCCGCCCAGCTCGCGCGCGAGGGAGCGTGTCGCTCTCGGTCCGACGTGTCGAAGTCGTCGACAGCGTGTTCGGGTGAGGCAGGACCGACCGGGGGACACGGCTTAGTACGGGTCGGCAGCCACCTCCGACTCGTCTGGCCGCAGTGGCAGGGCGCCGGCTCGCCGAGCATCCGCGCCCTTGCTGGCCAGTTCCCCTTCGACGTGGCCCGCCGCGGCTACGCCGTCGACACCACGGTTCTCCAGTCCGTGCTGCCCGCGCACGATGGACCGGTCAGCGTTCGTCGAGCATGACCTCGATGGAGTAGTCCTGGGCGCGGTAGCAGTGGTCGCCGTACTCCACCGGGGCGCCCACACCGTCGAACGCCGTGCGTGACATGGTCAGCACCGGCTGGGACGGCGTGAGGTCGAGGTGCCTGCGTTCCGGGGCCGAGGGCTGTCGGGCCCCGATGCGCTGGTGCGCGACAACCGGCTTGCCTCCACGGGAGCGCAGCAGGGCGTAGAGCCCGTCCCGCTCCAGATCCTCACGGCCGAGGTCGGAGTAGGCCGGCGGGAGCCAGTTGCGCAGGATCGCCAGGGGCCGGTCCCCGTCGAGCCGGAGACGGACCAGGTGAAGCAGTGGGGTGTCAGCGGCCAGGCCCATGGCCGCTGCGGCGACCTCGTCCGTCGTCACCTCGTGCGTCAGCACCACGGTGCGGGGGTCCCCAGACCCATCGCGGCGCAGGTCGTCGTAGAGGCTGGTCAGCTCGGCGCGCCGGTGAATCTGACGCCCCGCGACGGTCGTGCCTCGGCCTCGCCGACGAAGCAGCAGACCCTGCGCAACCAGCTCCTGGATGGCCCGCCTCACCGTCGGCCGGGAGAGTCCGAGCCGGTCGGCCATGGCGACCTCGTTCTCGAACGGGTCCCCCGGCTGCAGCTCGCCCCTGGCGATCGCCGCGTTCAGCTGCTCGGCCAGTTGGTGGTAGAGCGGGATCGGCGTCTCGCGGTCGATGCGGACGTCAACGGGCTTGGACATGGCCGCAGGGTATCGACGTGCCAACCCCATGCGCGAATGTGCTCATGTCAGTACACCGGCTCGTCCCTCATCTCGGGCTCTTGACGACGAGCACCGGCACCTCGGCATCGAGGATGAGGTTCTGTGTGATGCTCCCGAGGAACGCCTTGCCCACGGGGGAACGACGCCGTGCCCCGATGACGAGCAGCTCGGGTCGCAGCTCGCCGACAGCCCGCAGCAGGGCTGCGGACACATCGCCGGTGTCCCGTCCGCCGGCCACCACGTGGACGTCCCAGCGAACCTCGGGCAGCGACGCGTCGCGCAGGACCTTCTCCACCGCATCGGAGATGCCCGCCCGGTTGGCCTCGGCGATGTCGTTGTCGAGCGACTCCACCACGTGGATGACGACGAGCTGCGTCCCTCGGTATGCCGCCTGGCGGGCTCCTTCCTCGAGCGCGAGATCACTCGAGCTACGGGTGTGGTGGGCGACGGCGACGCTCATGACGCCACCTCGCTCACTTCTGCAGCTCGTGGGAGAGCTCGGTCAGCTCGTCGCCGCCGGCCATCTGGCGGGTGAGCTCGTCGAGGGCCACCTCGGAGCGTTTCTTGTCGAGCACGGCCTGGCCGAGCTTGAGGATGACGAAGTGGTTGCCGACGAGGTAGGCGTGGTGCGGGTTGTGGGTGATGAAGACGACGCCGAGACCCGCGTCCCGGGCCGCCGCCGTGTACTTCAGCACGACGCCGGACTGCTTGACGCCCAGGGCCGCGGTCGGCTCGTCCAGGATGAGCACGCGGGCGCCGAAGTAGACGGCGCGGGCGATGGCCACGCACTGGCGCTGGCCGCCGGAGAGGTTGCCGATGGGCTGGTTGATGTCCTTGACGACGATCCCCATCTTGCGCAGCTCCTCGTCGGCGATGCGCTTCATGTCGTTGATCTTCAGCGGCGCCAGGGGCGCCCCGCCGGCGACCATCTCGGAGCCGAGGAAGAAGTTGCGCCAGACCTCCATGAGGCTCACGACCGCGAGGTCCTGGTAGACGGTCGCGATGCCGTGCCCGAGGGAGTCGCGCGGTGAGGAGAACGAGACCTCCTTGCCGTCGACCTTCATCGTCCCCTCGTTGTGCGGGTGCAGCCCGGAGATGATCTTGATCAGGGTCGACTTGCCGGCGCCGTTGTCGCCGAGGACGCAGGTGACCTCGCCAGCGTTGACGGTCAGGTTGATGCCCTTGAGCGCGCGGATCGCGCCGTAGGTCTTGCCGATGTCGATCATCTCGACGAGCGGCTCACCCTTGTACAGCTCGGGATCGGCGTGGTCGTGCAGGGTGTCGGTCATGTCAGCTCGCCTTCCGGGCGGTCGAGAGTCGCTTGACGTAGAGGTTGACCATGACGGCGAGCAGGAGCATGACGCCGAGGAAGGCCTTGAACCAGTTCGGGTCCCACCCGGCGTACACGATGCAGAGGCTGGTCATGCCGAAGATGAAGGCGCCGATGGCCACGCCGATGGCGTTGCCGTAGCCGCCGGTGAGCATCGTGCCGCCCACGACCGCGGCGATGATGTAGAGGAACTCGTTGCCGACGCCGTTGCCCGCCTGCAGCGTGTTGTAGTTGTACAGGTAGTGCATCCCGGCGAACCAGCCGAGGAAGCTCACGGTCATGAAGAGCCCGACCTTGACCCGGGTGACGGGCACACCAACCGCGCGGGCCGAGGCGGCGTTGCCGCCGACGGCGAAGATCCAGTTGCCGATCCTGGTGCGCTGGAGCACGTAGGCAGAGAGCGCCACGAAGAGGAACCACCAGATGACGGTGATCGAGAGCGTCACCGAGCCGATCTGCCACTCGTTGGCGAAGATCCAGTTGAGGGAGTCGTAGCCCGCCATCTGGTTGATGTTGGGGCTCGACACCGACCCGGTGACGAGCTTGGTCACGCCGAGGTTGGCGCCCTGCAGGACGAAGAACGTGCCGAGGGTGATGAGGAAGCTCGGAATCCCGGTCCTCATGACGAGGTAGCCGTTGAGGAAGCCGATCGCCAGGCAGAGCACGAGCGAGAGGATGGCGCCGACCCAGAGGTTGATCCCCAGCTGGTAGCAGAACATCGCGTTGAAGAGCCCTGCGGTGGTGACCAGGACGCCGGCGGAGAGGTCGAACTCGCCGCCGATCATCAGCATGCCGACTGCGACGGCCACGATTCCGATGGTCGAGGACTGGTAGAGGACGGTGAAGAACGATGCCGGGGTGCGGAAGGCCGGCGCGACGATGAGGAAGAAGATGAAGATGACGATCGCCGCGACGAGGGCGCCGATCTCGGGTCGTGCCAGCAGCCGGTTCGACCAGCCCAGGGTGACCCGGTTGGAGGCGTCGGCGGGGGCCGAGGGCGACGGGTCCGTCTTGACGGGGGTGCTACTCATGACAGCTCCAGTGCTGTTCGGCGGGGGCCGAGCCCTTCACGGACCCGGCCCCCTGGAGGCGGTTAGCGGGTGTTCTGCTTGATGAACGGGAGGACCTGGGCGATGTTCGTCTTGTCGACGAACGAGGGGCCGGTCAGCACGGCCTGGCCGCCACCGAGGACGTTGCCGTTCTTCTTGAAGAGGTAGAGCTGCGTGATGGCCATGTAGCCCTGCAGGTAGGGCTGCTGGTCGATGAACCACTGGATCTTGCCGTCCTGGACCGCCTGGGCCGCGTCCGGGTTGGTGTCGAAGGTGCCGATCTTGACCTCTGGGCGCCCGGCGCCCTGGGCGGCCTTGATGGTGTCGAGGGCCTGCGGCGCACCGAGGGTGACGACCCAGTTGATCGTCTTGTCCTCCGTGAGCTTGGCCTGGATGGCGGTCGTGACGGCGGCGTCGTCGGCGCCGTTGACCTGCAGGTTCTCGGTGTTCGGGAAGGTGGCCTTGACGCCGGCGCAGCGGTCCTCGAGGGCCACCGAACCGGTCTGCTGGATCGTGCAGAGGATCTTGGTGGCGCCCGCTGCGGCAGCGCGCTTGCCGGCCTCCTGGCCGCCCAGCTTCTCGTTGGAGGCGAAGTGGGTCAGTGACCCAGCCTGCTGGAAGAAGTCGATCCCCGAGTTGAACGTGTCCACCGGGATGCCGGCGGCGACGGCCTTCTTGATGGTGGGGATCAGCGCGTCCGGGGTGACCAGGGTCGTGGCGATCCCGTCGACCTTGGAGTCGATGGCGTTCTGGATCAGGACCGCCTGCTTGCTGGCGTCCGGGTCGGACGAGTACTTCAGGGTGGCACCGGTGTCCTTGGCAGCCTGCTGCGCGCCCGCCTTGATGCGGTCCCAGAAGGTGTCGCCCGGTGTCTCGTGGGTGATCATGGCGAAGGTGTAGCCGCTGTTGCCGCCACCACCTCCGCCCCCACCACCCGTCGACGTGGCGGCTGGTGCACCACCACCGCTGCAGGCGCTCAGGGCGAAGGCCGCGGCCATGGCGACGCCGGCTGACGCCGCGAGGCTCTTGCGAGTCGGAGTCATCGTTGATTCCTTTCCTTGCGTCGCGGTGGCCGGTCGCCGAGTAGCGCGACGTGCTGTGACCGGCGTTCCGTCGGTCTGGGTGGGTCCCGTATGCCGTGTGCCACCTGGCGCGGTCGGCGCGGGGCCGAAGGGGTGTCGGGTCAGCCCGAGCTCCGTCCGGTACGTCTGCAGTTGGAGGGGTCTGGCTGCGTCACGTCCGATCGGACGGTGTGGGGCGAGGTCGTCGCCCGAGGAGTGCGCGGTTGTGGCGAACCGGAGACGTGGTGGCTCGCCGCTGTTCACACTGGTGAGTGCGCCGTGGCAAAACATCGCGGTCGATGCGTCCGGTCCGGCGTCAGTGCCAGCGATTGGAGGATGCCTCTGGTTTCGAGGCCCTGTCAAGCAATTGAGCAAACATCAGAATGTTCTGACATTTGCTTGACACGGCATGTGGCTGGGCTGGACGATCGACCCACCACCGAGACCATCCCGAGGGAGTGACACATGCGCATCGGACTGGCCGGAGTCGGCCGCATCGGGGCGTTCCACGCCGAGACCCTGCGCGACCTGCCGGACGTCGACGAGGTCGTCGTCGCGGACCTGGACACCGACGCGGCTCGCGCTGTCGCCGAGAAGCTCGAGGTGGGCTGTGCCGCTTCTCCCGCCGAGCTGCTCGCCTCGGGGCTCGACGGCTTCGTCATCGCCACCGCGACGCCCGGACACGCTCCCCTGCTCCGGATGGGGCTCGAGGCCGGCGTGCCGACGTTCTGCGAGAAGCCGGTCGCCGCCACCCTGGAGGAGACGCTCGACCTCACCCGGCTCGTCTCCACGACGACCACCCCGGTCCATGTCGGTTTCCAGCGCCGCTTCGACCGCGGTTACCGGCGGGCGCGGCAGGCCGTGGCCTCGGGTGAGCTCGGGTTCGTGCACAGCATCCGGGCACAGACGCACGACCAGTCGCCACCCCACGCGGCCTACATCCCCACGAGCGGCGGGCTCTTCCGCGACTGCTCGATCCACGACTTCGACATCATCCGGTTCGTCACCGGGCGGGAGGTGGCCTCGGTCTACGCGACCGGCGCCAACAAGGGTGCCGACTTCTTCTCCGCGGCCGGCGACGTCGACACGGCCGCCGCCCTGCTGACGCTCGACGACGACACGCTCGTCTCGCTCTCGGCCACCCGCTACAACGGCGGCGGTCACGACGTCCGCATGGAGGTCCTCGGCAGCCAGGGCACGGTCGGGGTCGGCTACGACGACTCCCTGGCCGTCACCTCGGCCGAGCCGGGCGCGACCTATCCGTCCGGCCCTCGCCACTGGTCCTTCATGGAGCGCTTCCTGCCCGCCTACCGCGCCGAGCTGACGGCCTTCGCCGCTGTCGCCCGCGGGACCCTGTCCTCCCCCTGCACGGTGGAGGACGCCCTCCAGGCCTTCCGCGTCGCCGAGGCCTGCGAGCTCTCCCGCCACGAGAACCGCCCCGTCTCGCTCGACGAGATCCCGGGCCCCTGACCGAGGTCACCACGATGAGCACTCCCAGCACCCCACCGACCACGGCACCCGCCGGCGCGTCCGCCGCGGCACCCGGCGACACGGCATACGACACCGCGTACGACGTCGTCGCGATCGGCCGCACCGGCGTCGACATCTACCCGCTGCAGCACGGCGTCGGCCTCGAGGAGGTGGACACCTTCCAGAAGTTCCTCGGCGGCAGCGCCACCAACGTCAGCGTCGCGGCGGCCAGGCACGGGCACCGCGTCGCGCTCATCACCCGCACGGGGCACGACGCGTTCGGCCGCTACGTCCACGCGGCGCTGCGCGGCTTCGGCGTCGACGACACCTTCGTCTCGGCCGTCACCGGCCCGCCCACGCCGGTCACCTTCTGCGAGGTCTTCCCGCCCGACGACTTTCCGCTGTGGTTCTACCGCTACCCCATCGCACCCGACCTCATGGTCGAGCCCGACGAGATGCCCCTGGAGGCCATCCGGGAGGCCGGCATCTACTGGTCGACCGTGACCGGCCTCTCCCAGGAGCCGAGCCGCTCGGCGCACTTCCGCGGCTGGGAGGCGCGCGGGCACCGCACCCACACCGTGCTCGACCTCGACTACCGCCCGATGTTCTGGTCGAGCGCCGCCGAGGCGAGCGAGCAGGTCGGCCGCGCCCTCGAGCACGTGACCGTGGCTGTCGGCAACCGCGAGGAGTGCGAGGTCGCCGTCGGCGAGACCGACCCGCAGCGGGCGGCCGATGCCCTGCTCGAGCGCGGCGTCGAGCTGGCCATCGTCAAGCAGGGCCCCAAGGGGGTGCTGGCCGCGACCCGCGAGGAGCGAGTCGAGGTGGCGCCCTTCCCCGTCGACGTCGTCAACGGCCTCGGCGCGGGCGACGCCTTCGGCGGGGCGCTGTGCCACGGCCTGCTCGAGGGCTGGGACCTGCAGCGCGTCCTCACGTTCGCCAACGTCGCCGGTGCGATCGTGGCGGGCAGGCTCGAGTGCTCCACCGCCATGCCGACCTCCGCCGAGGTCGACGAGCGCCTGGCCGGCGGGGCCCCGGACGCCGCACCGTTCGCCACCGTCGCCGAGGAGGCACGATGACCACCACTCCCGTGAGCCCGAGTGTCCGGGTGGCCGACCTCACCGAGATCCGGGTGCGCGAGCCCGAGCGCATCGCGGCCGCCTGGGCCGCCCGAGAGCGGCGCCCACTCGTGCGCGAGGACGGCCGCCTGCTCCTCCTCGCGGCCGACCACCCCGCTCGGGGCGCCCTCGGGGTGCGAGGCGTGGGTGCCGCCATGGCGAGCCGCAGCAACCTGCTCGAGCGCCTCGTCACCGCGCTCGGGCGACCCGGTGTCGACGGCGTGCTCGGCACCCCCGACGTCCTCGACGACCTGCTCCTTCTCGGTGCACTCGAGGGCAAGGTCGCGATCGGCTCGATGAACCGCGGTGGCCTTCAGGGGGCCAGCTTCGAGCTCGACGACCGCTTCACGGCCTACACCGCGGCCGAGATCGCCGCGCGCGGCCTCGACGGCGGCAAGATGCTGACCCGCATCTGCCTCGACGACCCCGGCACGGTCGCGACGCTGGCAGCGAGCGCGCAGGCCGTCACGGAGCTCGCCGAGCAGCGGCTTCTGGCCATGGTCGAGCCGTTCCTCTCCGTCCGTCAGGAGGGTCGGGTCGTCAACCAGCTCGACCCCGACTCGACGATCAAGTCGGTCCACATCGCCGCCGGCCTCGGCGCGTCGAGTGCCTACACGTGGCTCAAGCTGCCCGTCGTCGACGAGCTCGACCGGGTCATGGACGCGACCACGCTGCCCACCCTCCTGCTCGGCGGCGACCCGCAGGGCGATCCCGAGGAGACGTACGCCTCGTGGGGCCACGCGCTGGCGCTGCCCGCGGTCCGCGGCCTCGTCGTGGGCCGCGCCCTGCTCTTCCCGCCCGACGAGGACGTGGCCGCGGCGGTCGACATCGCGGCCGGCCTCGTGCACGGCGCCGACGGAGGTGCGCCATGAGCTGGCACCGTCCGCACGGGAGCACGTCGCGCGACGGCTGGGACGTCGTCGTCGAGCCGGACGCGTCCGGCTGGGAGCACACCGGGTTGTATGCCGGCCGGCTGGCCGACGGCGAGACGCGCACCTTCGAGGCGGGGCACCGCGAGCACGTCGTCGTGCCGTTGTCCGGGTCGGTCGCCGTGGTGGCCGAGCGCGCCGAGGGCCGCGACGAGGCGAAGCTCGACGGTCGGGCGTCGGTCTTCGCCGGCCCGACCGACGTGGCCTACGTGCCGGCGGGGTCCACGCTCTCGGTGACCGCCGTGGGCGACGCACGGGTGGCGGTCGTCTTCGCCCTGACCGCGTCGGCGCAGGCACGGTTCCCGTTCCGGCACGTCTCGGCCGGCGAGGTTCCCGTCGAGCTGCGCGGTGCCGGGATCGCCTCGCGGGAGGTGCGCAACTTCGGCACCCCGGGCGTGCTCGACGCCGACTCGATCATCGCCTGCGAGGTCGTCACGCCCGCCGGCAACTGGAGCTCATGGCCGCCGCACAAGCACGACGAGGAGCGGCCGGACGAGGAGACGCAGCTCGAGGAGATCTACTACTTCCAGGTGGCGCCCGAGGCGGGCTCGCCCGAGGCCGCGACCACGGATCCCGTCGGCTACCAGCGGGTCTACGGCACGGAGCACCGGCCGATCGAGGTGCTGGCCGAGGTCCGCTCCGGCGACGTGGTCCTCGTCCCGCACGGCTGGCACGGCCCGGCGATGGCCGCGCCCGGCTACGACCTCTACTACCTCAACGTCATGGCCGGCCCCGGTGAGGAACGCGCCTGGCTGATCTGCGACGACCCGGCGCACGGCTGGGTCCGCGACACGTGGCCGGCCCAGCAGGTCGACCCCCGGCTACCGCTTGGAGGCACCCGATGACGCGGAACGACCAGCAGACCGCCTCGACGGTGCGGCTCACCGTCGCCCAGGCCGTCGTGCGGTTCCTCGCGAACCAGTGGAGCGAGCGCGACGGGCAGAGGCAGAAGCTCTTCGCCGGCTGCTTCGGCATCTTCGGCCACGGCAACGTCGCCGGCATCGGCCAGGCGCTGCTGCAGAACGAGCTCGCGGGCAGTCATGACTCCGTCGAACGCCTGCCCTATGTCCTGGCCCGGAACGAGCAGGCCATGGTGCACACCTCCGTGGCCTACGCCCGCCAGAAGGACCGGCTCCAGACATGGGCCTGCACGGCGTCGATCGGGCCCGGCTCGACGAACATGCTGACGGGTGCGGCTCTCGCGACGATCAACCGGATCCCGGTGCTGCTGCTGCCGTCCGGCACGTTCGCAACGCGCGTGAGCGCCCCGGTGCTGCAGGAGCTGGAGCAGCCGTATGCCGGCGACGTCACCGTCAACGACGCCTTCCGGCCGCTGTCGAGGTTCTTCGACCGCGTCACCCGGCCCGAGCAGCTGCCGTCCGCGCTGCTCGGGGCGATGCGGGTCCTCACCGACCCGGTCGAGACCGGCGCCGTGACGCTCGCACTGCCGCAGGACGTGCAGGCCGAGGCCTTCGACTGGCCGGTCGAGCTCTTCGCGCCGCGCGTGTGGCGCGTGGCACGTCCGGTGCCCGAGGCCGTGGACATCGCCGACGCCGCAGAGGTCATCCGGTCGGCGAAGCGTCCGCTCGTCGTCGCCGGCGGCGGCGTGCACTACTCCGGCGCCGAGGACGCGCTCCGGGCGTTCTGCGACGCCACCGGCATCCCCGTCGGGGAGTCGCAGGCCGGCAAGGGTTCGCTCCCCCACGGCCATCCCCAGCAGATGGGGGCGATCGGGTCGACCGGCACGACCGCGGCCAACGCCCTCGCCGCCGAGGCCGACGTCGTCGTCGGCATCGGCACGCGGTGGAGCGACTTCACGACCGCGTCGCGGACTGCCTTCCGACACGGTGCCGTTCGCTTCGTCAACGTCAACGTCGCCCGCTTCGACGCCGGCAAGCACGCCGGCCTGTCGGTCGTCGCCGACGCCCGTGAGGCGCTCACCGCCCTGACCGAGGCCCTCGACGGGTATGCCGTCGACGACACCTACCGGGAGCGCCAGGGTGCCTTGTGGGCCGAGTGGGACGCGGCCGTCGAGGGCGCCTTCCACCCACCGACCGAGGTGACGGACAAGCTGGCCGGCGGGCTGATGACACAGGGCCAGGTGCTCGGCGCCGTCAACGAGCTCATGGACCCGCGTGACGTCGTGCTCTGCGCTGCCGGCTCGATGCCCGGTGACATCCACAAGCTCTGGCGGGTGCGCGACCGCAAGGCCTACCACGTCGAGTACGGCTACTCCTGCATGGGCTACGAGGTGCCGGCATCGATCGGCGTGCGCCTCGCCGACGAGTCGCGCGACGTCTTCGCCATGGTCGGCGACGGCGGCTACCTCATGATGCCGACCGAGCTGGTGACCGCCGTGCAGGAGCGGGTCAAGGTCATCGTCGTGCTCGTCCAGAACCACGGCTTCCACTCGATCGGGTCACTCTCGGAGTCGCTCGGCTCGCAGCGCTTCGGCACGAGCTACCGGTTCCGCAGCGAGGGCTCCGGGCGCCTCGACGGCGACGTGCTGCCGGTCGACCTCGCCGCCAACGCCCGCTCGCTCGGCGCCCACGTCATCGAGGTGCACTCGGTCGGCGAGCTGCACCAGGCGATCAAGGAGGCCAAGGCGTGGCCGTCCGACGGCGGACCGGTCGTCATCCACGTCGAGACCGACCCGAGGGTCTACGCCCCCGACAGCGCGTCGTGGTGGGACGTGCCGGTCTCGCAGGTCAGCGACATCGAGACGACGCAGACGGCTTACCGCGAGTACCTCGACCACAAGGCCGGCCAGCGTCCGCTCGTCATGCCCACCGGTATCCCCTCAGCCCCGGAGTCCTCGTCATGAAGCTCGCCCTCGACCCCTACATGTTTCGGACGACGCCGCTGCTCGAGCTGCCCGGCCTCGTGGCCGGGCTCGGCTACCAGTGGATCGAGCTGTCACCCCGCGACGACTTCATCCCCTTCTTCAACCACCCGCGTGTCGACGACGCCGGGGTGGCGTCCTTCCGCAAGACCCTCGCCGAGGCGGGCGTCGGCGTCTCCTCGGTGCTGCCGCTCTTCCGGTGGTCCGGCCCCGACGAGGAGGACCGCCAGGCAGCCGTCCGCTACTGGAAGCGGGCCATCCAGATCGCCTCCGACCTCGGCGTCGACACCATGAACTCCGAGCTCAACGGCAACCCCCGCCAGGCCGCCGTCTGCGAGCGGATGTTCTGGCGCTCGATGGACGAGCTGCTGCCCGTCTTCGAGAAGGAGGGCATCCGGCTCGTGCTCGAGCCGCACCCCGACGACTGGGAGGAGGACGGCAAGCGCGCCGTCGACATCGTCCGCGGGATCAACTCCCCCGCCGTCAGCTTCCTCTACTGCGCGCCGCACACCTTCCACCAGGGCAACGACTGCGACGGGATCATGGACAGGGCCGGCGACCTGCTGACCATGGTCCACGTCGCCGACGCCTACGACCACACCGCCTCCTCGGGGCTGCGCTACATCGTCAACCCGCCCGGCTCGCAGGTCACCGTGCACCAGCACCTCGACATCGGACAGGGCGAGGTCGACTTCGGCCAGTTCTTCTCCGGCCTCGAGCGCATCGGCTTCGACGGCATCGTCACCTCCTGCGTCTTCGCCTGGGAGGACCGCGCCCGCGAGTCCAGCACCTACATGCGCGACACGATCCGCTCCTACCTCGACAAGTGGGCTACCGCTCCCACGCTCGTCTCCCCCTGAACCCCGCCACCCGGCACACCCCTCTGTCTCACCTGAAGGACCCAGCATGAGCACCCCCACCCGCATCACCCACCTCCTCGAGGGCCGGCCCTGGAACGGCACCTCCGAGCGCACCTCCCCCGTCTTCAACCCCGCGACCGGCGAGCAGACCGGCATCCTCGACCTCGCCTCCGCGTCGCTGGTCGACGAGGCCGTGAAGACGGCCGCCGCGGCCTGGGAGGCGTGGGCCGACGCCTCGCTCGCCAGGCGCGCCCAGGTGCTCTTCGCCTTCCGCGAGCTGCTCAACGCCCGCAAGGACGAGATCGGCGCCCTCATCACAGCCGAGCACGGCAAGGTCCTCTCCGACGCGGTCGGCGAGGTCACCCGCGGCCTGGAGGTCGCGGAGTTCGCCTGCGGCATCCCGCACCTGCTCAAGGGCGGCTTCACCGAGAACGCCTCGACCAACGTCGACGTCTACTCGATCCGCCAGCCGGTCGGGGTCGTGGCCGTCATCTCCCCGTTCAACTTCCCGGCCATGGTGCCGCTGTGGTTCATCCCGATCGCCATCGCCTGCGGCAACGCCGTCGTGCTGAAGCCCTCGGAGAAGGACCCGTCGGCGGCCCTCGCCATCGCGGCGCTGTGGAAGGAGGCGGGCCTGCCCGACGGCGTCATGCAGGTCGTGAACGGCGACAAGGAGGCCGTCGACGCCCTGCTGACGCACCCCGACGTCAAGTCGGTGTCGTTCGTCGGGTCCACACCGATCGCGAAGTACGTCTACGAGACCGGCACCGCCCACGGCAAGCGGGTCCAGGCCCTCGGAGGCGCGAAGAACCACATGCTCGTGCTGCCCGACGCCGACCTCGACCTCGCCGCCGACGCCGCCGTCAACGCCGGTTTCGGCTCGGCCGGTGAGCGGTGCATGGCCATCTCGGCGCTCGTCGCCGTCGAGCCGATCGCCGACGAGCTGATCGGCAAGATCAAGGACCGGATGGGCAAGCTCGTCACCGGCGACGGCAGGCGCGGCTGCGACATGGGCCCCCTCGTCACGAAGCAGCACCGCGACAAGGTGGCCGGCTACCTCGACTCCGGCGTGGCCGACGGCGCGACCCTCGTCGTCGACGGCCGCGAGAGCGACTTCGACTCCGACGGCGAGGGCTACTTCCTGGCGCCGACGCTCTTCGACAACGTCAAGCCCGGGATGTCGGTGTACGACGACGAGATCTTCGGCCCCGTGCTGTCGGTGGTGCGGGTCCACTCCTACGACGAGGGGCTCGAGCTCATCAACGCCAACCCCTACGGCAACGGCACCGCGATCTTCACCAACGACGGCGGCGCGGCGCGCACGTTCCAGCGCAACGTCGAGGTCGGCATGGTCGGCGTCAACGTGCCGATCCCCGTGCCCGTGTCGTACTACTCGTTCGGCGGCTGGAAGAACTCCCTCTTCGGTGACACGCACGCGCACGGCATCGAAGGCGTCCACTTCTTCACCCGTGGCAAGGTCGTGACGTCGCGCTGGCTCGACCCGAGCCACGGCGGCCTCAACCTCGGCTTCCCGCAGAACGACTGAGCCGCAGGGACTTCCGGACCGATGTCGTTCCCCAGGGCGCTGCCCGCGTCACGTGTCCCGGACCCCATGGAGGCCCCGCCGCTGCGCTGGGGCGTCCTCGGGACGGGCTGGATCGCGCAGCGCTTCTGCGACGCCATGGTGCGGCACACCCGTCAGCGCGTGTTCGCCGTCGGGTCGCGGACTCGTCAGGGCGCCGACACGTTCGCCGACGCCTTCGTCGAGCGCAACACCGGGGTCGAGACAGGGTGGCCGATGGAGCGCCCGGCGGCATATGGCTCCTACGAGGCGCTCGTCGCCGACCCGGACGTCGACGTCGTCTACGCCGCGACGCCGCACCACCTGCACCTGCCGCACGGGCGCCTCGCGCTGGAGGCGGGCAAGGCGACGGTCGTCGAGAAGCCGATGGGCATCTCGGCGGCGCAGGTGGCCGAGCTCGAGGCTCTGGCCTCGACGCGAGCGCTCTTCCTCATGGAGGCGCTGTGGTCGGCCTACCTGCCGAAGTTCGACGTCATCCGGCAGCTGCTCGACGCCGGCGCCCTCGGTACCGTGCACTCGGTGCAGGCCGACCTCGGTGAGCGCTTCGGGCCCGGGCACCGAATCATGCGCGCCGACCTGCTCGGCGGTCCGCGGTACGACCTGCTGACGTACCCGCTGTGGTTCGCCCGATGGGTGCTCGGCGACTTCAACGAGGTCCACGAGGTCGTGACGCCGGCTCCGACGGAGCTCAGCCCCGACGGGGTCGAGGGACAGATCGCCGTCTCGGCGCGGTCGTCGTCGGGCGGCGTGGCGTCGCTGTTCGCGACGATCCTCGGCGACACCCCGAGGACGGCGACGGTCGTCGGCTCGGCCGCGACGTTGCACATCGACGGGCCCTTCTACCAGCCGGGAGGCTTCACGCTGCGCGCGCACGACGGCCGCGAGCTGCGGTACGACGAGGCGCGCATCGGCCACGTCGGCCTCCACTTCGAGGCGGCGGCGGCAGCACGCGCCGTCGCAGCCGGGCGCAGTGCCGCCCGCCACCAGACCACCGGGTGACCCGCGGCGACGCAGCCGCAGCCCGAGGAAGCGAGAGGAAGCACCATGGCCGAGTCCAAGGCCCGCAACACCGACGAGCGCTACAGCAAGCTGACGATCGGCGTGTGTCCCGACCAGTGGGGTGTCTGGTTTCCCGAGGACGACAAGCAGATCCGTTGGGAGACCGCACTGGACGAGATGGCCGAGGCCGGCTTCTCGATGATGGAGACGGGGCCGTTCGGCTACTTCCCCAAGGACCCGAAGCGGTTGCAGGAGGAGATGGACAAGCGCGGCTTCACAGTGGTGGCGGGCACCGGCTGGGGCGTCCTGCACAAGCCCGAGGCCTGGGCCGACACGGAGAAGACGTTCCGCGAGATCGCCGAGACGCACGCCGCCGTCGGGGCGCAGTACATCGTGCACCTGCCGCCACTCTTCCGCGACGACAAGACATGGGAGTTCACGGACGACCGCGTCCTGTCGACGGAGGCCTGGAACACCTACATCGGCAACGCCGACCGCCTCGGTCGCATCATCAAGGAGGACTACGGCCTGCAGATGGTGCTGCACCCGCACGGCGACAGCCACATCGAGACACCTGAGGACATCGACCGCATCTTCCAGGCGACCGATCCCGACTACGTCGGCTTCTGCCTCGACACCGGCCACGTCGTCTACGGCGGCGGCGACCCGGTGGAGCTGTGCCGCAGGTATCCCGAGCGCATCTCCTACGTCCACATCAAGGCGATGGACGAGCAACTGGTCAAGCAGGCACACGACGAGGACTGGCCCTTCGGTCTCGCGGTCGCCAAGGGATGCTCGGTCGCCCCGCCCGCGGGCGCGCCGGACATGCCGTCGCTCGTCGAGGCCCTCGCCGACCTCGACAAGGAGCTCTACGTCGTGTGCGAGCAGGACATGTACCCCTGCGACCCGTCCTACCCCCTCCCCAACGCCATCCAGACCCGCGAGTACCTCGCCTCCATCGGCCTCGGCCTCCGCTGAGCCCCACGTGACCAAGGAGCCCCACGACATGACTGTTCGCATCGGCATGATCGGCCCCGGTGGCATGGGCCAGGCCCACATCGACCGGATCCACACCGTCATCGGCGGCGGCCGCGTCGTCGCGGTCAGTGACGTCGACGAGGTGCGCGCCAAGGAGGTCGCCGAGCGGATCGGCGGGACGGCATACGCCTCCTCGGCCGAGCTCATCGGCGCCGACGAGGTGGACGCCGTGATGATCTGCAGCTACGGCCCCGCGCATGAGGTCGACGTGCTGGCGGCGATCGCGGCGGGCAAACCGGTCTTCTGCGAGAAACCACTGACGCCGACCGCCGGGGCCGCGCTGCGGATCATGGAGGCCGAGCAGGCCGCTGGCCGGCGCCTCGTGACCGTGGGCTTCATGCGCCGCTTCGACCGCAGCTACCGGCAGATGAAGGCGCTGCTGGACTCCGGTGAGCTCGGCGAGACGCTCATGGTCCACTGCGCCCACCGCAATCCGACTGTGCCGCAGCACTACACGTGGGACATGGCGATCAACGACACCGCCATCCACGAGGTCGACACGATGCGCTGGCTGCTCGGCGAGGAGTTCGTCTCGGCGCGCGTCGACAAGCCGAAGAAGACCTCGCTGCGCTTCGAGCACCTGCAGGACCCGCTCGTGCTGATCCTCGAGACCCAGTCCGGCGTGCGCGTCGACGACGAGATCTTCGTCAACTGCCAGTTCGGCTACGACATCCGCTGCGAGGCCGTCGCCGAGAAGGGCACCGTGTCGCTGGCCGACCAGAACGCCGTCGAGGTGCGCGATGCCGCCGGCCACCGCAACTCGATCACCCGGGACCACAACGACCGCTTCTGGGGCGCCTTCGTGACCGAGGTCCAGGAGTGGATCAACGCTGTGGCCCGCGGAGAGCACACGGGCTCCACGTCGTGGGACGGGTATGCCGCGGCGTGCGTCTGCGACGCCGGCGTCACGGCGCTCACGGACGACGGGGTCGTCGAGGTCGAGATGATCGAGAAGCCGGCCTTCTACTCCTGAGTCGGACCCCCGTCCACCTTGGGGCGCCGCACGGGAAAGCGGGTCCCGCGAGAGAAACCCGGCTGCGCGGTGGGCGGGATCGACGATCTCCGCATTGCCACCCGACCACTCGGCGTCCGTCAGGACTGGG
This sequence comes from Terrabacter terrae, assembly GCF_039529575.1. Lineage (NCBI taxonomy): Bacteria > Bacillati > Actinomycetota > Actinomycetes > Micrococcales > Intrasporangiaceae > Terrabacter > Terrabacter terrae. The sequence goes on along the minus strand of NZ_BAAANB010000021.1, from coordinate 1,276,676 downwards.
GCACCGTGGCGGACGCAGCGGCGAAGGCCTCGACCTGGTAGGTGTAGCTGGTGCGCGTCCCGAGGTGCTCGACGACCTCGGGGTCCGCGTCGCGGCGGAGCGCGAGCGAGTCGCCCTCGTGCGGCACGGGGAACAGAGCGCGCGACGGTGCTCAGCCGCGTGGCGGCGCTGTACTGGCGCGGACGACCAGCGTGGGTTCGAGGACTGTGCTGGAGGCGGGGTGGGTCGCCGCTTCGTCCTCGAGGCGCGACGTCACGGTGTGAACGGCTTCAGCCCCCAACCGCGCGGCCTCCTGGCGGACCGTGGTCAGGGCCACGTGCGGGTAGCCGGCCTGCTCGATGTCGTCGAAACCCACGACGGAGACGTCTCGGGGCACCCGCAGCCCCGCCTGTCGCACGGCGTCGACGAAACCCAGGGCGCACCGGTCGTTGAACGCGGTGACGGCAGTGGGCCGCCCCGCCCGGAGCTCGAGGAACGCCTCTGCCGCCCGCGCTCCGTCCAGCTCCGTCAGGCCTCCGGGCAGGAGAGTCGCGCGCGAACCGGCCCAGCCAGCGGTACCGCGCCCAAAGCCCTGCCGACGTTCGGCAGCGCCCGGCGCGCGACCCCCGTCGAGCAGGGCGATCCGCTCGTGTCCCAGCTGACGCAGGTGCTCGACCGCCAGCCGCAGGCCGAGTGCGTCATCGGTCCGCACCACCCCCACCCCCGCTGCGCGGACCTTCCGCAGCACACTCACGGCGGGCACCTGCTGGGCCAGACGCGCCATCGCGCCGGATGCGAGGCCACTGCCGACCAGGAGCAGGCCCTCGCACCGCTCGGCGAGCAACGTGTCGACCGCGTGCGCGTCCGACCGCTCGGGGGTGACACCGCTCAGGACGATCTCGTAGCCGGCGGCGTCGGCCTCGGCGTAGAGGCTGCGGAGCACCTCACCGTGGAAGGCATGGCCGACGGCGAAGGTGACACCGAGCATCCGCGTGCGACTACGCCCGAGCCTGCTGGCCCGGGTGTCCGGCCGGTAGTCGAGCTCGCCTGCCGCGGCCAGCACGCGGGCGCGGGTCTCCTCGGAGGCGCCGGCAGCGCCTCGGAAGACGATCGACACGAGAGCCCTCGACACGCCGGCCCTCGCGGCCACGTCTTCCATGGTCACGCGTCCGGTCGCCATGGACAGGAGTCTAGAGCGCTCCAGAACGATCCTGCGACAACCTCTTGACCATCCCTGCCGATAAGCCTCACCATCGTGACTAGAGCGCTCTAGTGCCCCAGTGAAGGAGTTCCACCGTGACTGCCAAAGAGCCCTTGCGCATCGGTCTCATCGGCGCCGGCCGCATCGGCACCCACCACGCCACCACCCTCGCCCGCCACCTGCACCAGGCCGAGCTCGTCGCGGTCGCCGACCCTGTCGAGGCCTCGGCACGACGCCTCGGCGAGGACCTCGGCGTCGACTGGCTCACCGACCCGCAGTCCCTCATCGACAACCCCGGCATCGAGGCCGTCGCCATCACCTGCGCCAGCACTGCCCACGCCGACCTCGTCGTCGCCGCCGCTCACGCCGGCAAGGCGGCCTTCGTCGAGAAGCCGATGGCGATGACCCTCACCGACGCGGACCGCGCCGTCGCCGCGGCGGAGGCAGCCGGCATACCCCTGCAGGTGGGCTTCAACCGCCGGTTCGCCCGCGACTTCGCGTGGGCGCACGACGCCGTCGCCGCGGGACGCATCGGCACCCCGCAGCTGCTGCGCTCGGTGACCCGCGATCCGGGCCTCGCCGACCCCGGCGCGGTGCCGCCGTGGACCATCTTCACCCAGACGCTCATCCACGACTTCGACACGCTCAACTGGTTCAACGCGGGGGCTCGTGCTGTCGAGGTGTCGGTCATGGCCGACGCCCTCGTCGCACCGGACTTCAAGGCAGCCGGCCTGCTCGACACCGCGGTGGTCACGATCCGCTACGACAACGGAGCCATCGGCGTCGCCGAGGCGAGCTTCTCGGCGGCCTACGGCTACGACGTCCGCGGCGAGGTGTTCGGACCGGCCGGCATGGTGCAGGCGGGCAGCCCGGCCCACCTCACGACGAGCCTCTGGACCACGGACGGCGTGCGCGGGCCGACGGCACGCAGGGACACCGACCTCTTCGCCGACGCGTATGCCGCCGAGCTGGCCGCCTTCTGCACGGCCGTGCGTGCCGGCAGCCCTCCGCCGGTGAATGGGCAGGACGCCCGCGCCGCCCTGCGCATCGCTCTCGCCTGCATCGAGGCCGTCCAGACCGGGTCGACCGTCGCGATCCGCGACGCCGACCGCGAGGCACACCGGGGGGCCGTCGCATGACCGCCGCGCCCGGCGCCACCGCCGGCCCCTTCACCCTCGCTGTCTGCTCCGAGATGGTGTTCCTCGACCTGCCGGTGGTCGACCGGGTCCGCAGGATCCACGAGCTGGGCTTCGCCGTGGAGATCTGGGACTGGACACGCCACGACGTCGACGCGCTGGAGACGCTGCGCGAGGAGGGCGTCGCCTACTCCTCCATGACCGGCTACGTCCGTGGACGCCTGTCCGACCGCGAGGGCGCCGACGAGCTGCTCGAGACGGCCGCGGAGTCGGTGCCGGTCGCGAAGCGGCTCGGCATCCCGCGGCTCAACCTGCACGGCACCGGCCTCGATGACAAGGGGCTCCCGGCACGGCCGGCGCCTGAGGTGTCCGGCGCGATGTGGCTGCAGGCCCGCGAGACCCTCAGCCGCGTCGCAGACCTCGGCGAGCGCGAGGGCGTCGAGTTCGTCCTCGAGAACCTCAACACCGAGGTCGACCACCCAGGCGTCCCCTTCGCGCGCGCAGCCGACTGCCTGGCGCTCGTCGAGTCGGTCGACAGCCCGCACCTGCGGCTCATGCTCGACCTGTACCACGCGCAGATCGGCGAGGGGAACCTCATCGAGCTGTGCCGCCGTGCCCTGCCGTGGATCGGCGAGGTCCAGGTCGCCGACGTGCCCGGACGCCGTGAGCCCGGCACCGGCGAGATCGCCTACCCCGCGGTGGCGCGGGCCCTTGCGGAGATGGGCTACCGCGGCACCGTGGGCCTCGAGGCCTGGGCGTCGGTCGACCCCGAGCTCGCCCTGAAGCGCTTCCGCGACGCCTTCACCCTCTGACGGCGGGGCATTCGATGTATTCCGCGGTCACCGGTGATCCCGGAATACATCGACCCGGATGTCGAGTCAGTGCGAGCGGCGGGCGTCGGCCTGCGCGTCGAGGCGTCGGTGCAGCTCCGCGGGGTCGCTGCCCTCGGCGAGTGCGTGGGCCACGACGTCGGCCTGGCTCGGTGGTGCCATGCCGCCGACCGGCTGGTCGCGGTCGAGGTTCGTCGGGAACGCGTACGCCTCGGCGCCGGCGGCCACGGCGTTCGCCAGGGCCCGCTCCCCCATCCCGGCGGCCCTGCGCGCCAGGAGCGTCGGGTAGACGGCCTCGACGACCCGCTGCCGGTCCACCGTCTCCATCGTCCGGCCGAACGCCGACGAGACCTGCAGCAGGTTCGCCATGCGCCGTATGCCGGCGGAGCGGTTCGTCCCGGCCGCGTGGAACAGCGCGGGGTTGAAGAAGACGGCGTCCCCCTTGGCCAGCGGCAGCTGGACGTGGTGGGCGACGAAGTACTCCTGGAACTCGGGCCGCTGGTAGGCGACGTAGCCGTACGCATACTTCTGGCTGTGCGGCAGGTAGAGCGTCGGCCCGGACTCGACGGGCATGTCGCAGTGCGCCACCGCGCCCTGCAGCGTCAGCGCCTGCGAGAGCGCGTGCACGTGCGCCGGGTAGCGAGCGCACGTCTCGTCGCTCTGGAAGCCGAGGTGGTAGTCGCGGTGCACGGTCTGGCCCGCACCGCCCGGGTTGACGACGTTGACCTGCGAGGTGACCTGGTAGCCGGGGCCGAGCCAGGCCGTGGCGGCGATGGCGAGGACGTCGTTGGCGTAGTAGTCGACGAAGGCCTCAGGGTCCGCCACCGCCAGCTTCTCGAGGGCGTTCCAGACGCGGTCGTTGGCACCGGGCTTGGCGAAGTGGTCGCCCGACGCCGTTCCGGCCGAACGCTGCTCGTCGATCGTCGCCTCGAACGCGGCGGTGACGCGGTCGACGACCTCCGCCTCGAAGGCTCCCTCGACAACGATGATGCCGGGCCCGTCCGCGAGTCCGCGTGCGATCTCCCCGAGGACGTCGCGCCGGCTCTCCGCACCGGCCGTGGCTGCGGCCACCAGGCGGGCGGCCGCGTAGACGGGCACCTGCCCCTCGAGACGCGAGGCGTGGGGATGCTCCTCGATGCGGGTCCGGTCGGCCAGGACCTCGAGCAGGTCGGCGAGCCGGCAGTCCTGCGGCAGGAGCCAGGCGGGAGTGGGGCGAGCAGTGAGGGTCACGACGTCCTCCTCGACGAGTGCGGTGGTGCTCGGTCTCACCCAGCATGGGCGCAGTCGGACGCTCGTGCGCCACGCAGAAGACCTCAGAAAGCCCTCAGTGACCACGGCCGGCCACGGCTAGCGAAGCGCGCCACGTCCCGGCCGACCCAGGCACCCGGCAGGACGAACGGCGGCCGGACGACGGTGCGCCACACCGTCGCTGCGGTGAAGAGGCCGAGGCCTGCGCTGAAGGGCACCTTGCGCAGGTTCACCCCGAAGAAGAGCGCACCCGTGCCGAGGAACCGGCGCTTCTCGATGCCCTGCCCGACGAGGTAGAGCGTCATCACAGGGCCCGCCGCGTTGCCCGTCATCGTGGCGAAGCCCGAACCGAGCCCGGTGACGAGCGCCGCCCCTCGGGAGTCCGAGATCCGGCGGGTGTCCGGGCTGCTACGCCGGCCGGAACGCGCGCCACTCCCCACGAGCGACGGGAACTGAGACGATAGCGGCGCGTGAGCGAGTGTCTCTGTGATGACCGCTGCTGTCGACTGGCGCTGGCCACGTGTATGGCTGACGTGCACGTCGCGCCCGAGCCCGAGCCCGAGCCCGAGGACGGTGGCCGCACCGCGGCCAGACAGGAGGCGTGACCGCAGTGGACGTACCTGGCGTGGACGGGCCTTTCGTGGACGAAGCGGTCGCCGTCCCGGGAACGCGGAGAACCGTCGACCCCAACAGCGACCTCGTCGACGGCCTGCTGGTGTCGCGACGTGAGCCCGGTGAGGTCCTCCACGACCCCGAGATCATCGCGGCCCGGTGCGTCCAGATCGCGACGGAGTCGACGGTCGAGACCGTCGACGGCACGACCACCACGGTCGAGGCGCGCTCGATCTGCGTGCACGGCGACACCGACGGAGCGGTGGGCATCGCCCAGGCCGTCCGGCGTGCCCTCGAGTGTGCGGGGGGCGAGCTGCGGCCCTTCACCGGAGGACCGGCCTGATGCGCTTCCTCCCCGCCGGGCACCACGGGCTGCTGGTCGAGTGCGACGACCTGGCAGAGGTGATGCAGCTGCACCGGGCGCTGGTTCAGGACCGACCTGCGGGCGTCGTGGACCTCGTGCCGGCAGCCCGGACGGTGCTGCTGACCTTCGACGGCTCCACGTCGCACGCCCGGCTGGCCGCGACGGTGAAAGGCACCGATCTGGAGAGTGTCGTCGACGGGGCACGGAGCTCTGAGGTCACCATCGAGGTCACCTACGACGGCGAGGACCTTGCCGAGGTCGCCGAGCTGACCGGCATACCCGCGTCCGAGGTGGTTCGGCGGCACCAGGCTGCCCCGCACACGGTCGCCTTCACCGGCTTCTCCCCCGGATTCCCCTACATCGCCGGTGGCGACCCCCGGCTCTCCGTGCCGCGGCGCTCCACCCCACGCACGCGCGTCCCCGCCGGATCCGTCGCGCTGGCAGGGGGATTCACCGGCCTCTACCCCCGTGAGGGGCCCGGCGGATGGCAGCTCATCGGCCGCACGGTGGCGCGGCTGTGGGACCTCGACCGTGAGCCGCCCGCCCTGCTGACGCCCGGCACGCGCGTCCGCTTCACCGAGGCGCGGCGATGATCGAGGTGCTGCGCAGTGGCCTGCTCACGACGGTGCAGGACCTCGGCCGCCCCGGCCTGGCACACCTCGGCGTGGGCCGCTCCGGGGCCGCGGACCGGCCGAGCCTCCGTCTGGCCAACCGGCTCGTGGGCAATGCCGAGGGCGACGCTGCGCTGGAGATCACCTTCGGCGGGCTCGCCGTGCGCTTCGAGCGAGCCACCACGGTGGCCCTCGCCGGGGCCCCCTGCGCGGTGGAGGTGGACGGCCGCTGCCGCGACATGCACGCGCCCGTGGCCGTCGCCGCCGGGCAGACCCTCGAGGTCGGTATGCCGTCGCGCGGCGTGCGCACGTACCTCGCCGTTCGCGGCGGCCTGGCCGTCACACCGATCCTCGGGGCGCGGTCCACCGACCTGCTCGCCCATCTCGGCCCCCAACGGTTGCGCGAGGGCGACCGCCTGACCTTCGGCTCTGCGGTCGGCCAGATCCCGGGCGTCGACGTCGCCCCCGTGGCCGCGCTGCCGGTGACGCCGGTGCTCAGGGTGTCCCCCGGACCCCGGGCCGACTGGTTCACTGCCGACGCCCTCGACACCCTGCGCACCAGCCGATTCGAGGTCACGGGATACTCGGACCGGGTGGGTGTCAGGCTCTCTGGTCCCGTGCTGCGACGCAGCCGCACCGAGGAGCTGCCGTCGGAGGGCCTCGTCGAGGGGGCCGTGCAGGTGCCCCCCGACGGCCAGCCCGTCATCTTCCTCGCGGATCACCCGGTGACCGGCGGCTATCCGGTCATCGCCGTCGTGCACCCGCACGACCTGCCGCTCGTCGCCCAGGCCCGGCCCGGGCAGCAGGTGCGCTTCACGCTCGAGCCGGACCTGCTCCAGCCCGGTCTCGCCCCGCACGTGGACCGGTCGGCCCGAACGCCTGCACCTACCCTCGTGGCATGGCCCGCTATGTGATCGACGCACCGACGCTGCTGCACATCGCGGACGAGGACCTCCCCGTCGTCGCCAGCCACCAGCTGGTGGCCCCGAACTCGATTCGTTCCGAGGCCCTCGAACAGCTGCTCCGGGACGTCAGGGCAGGCAGGCGGACGGAGAAGGAGGCCCTGCACACTCATCAGCGGATCACGGAACTGAAGATTCGGCTGCTCGGTGACCGCGTGTCTCGACGCACCGCATGGGACATCGCCGTTGCCCACGACTGGGACTCACTGCGAGATGCCGAGTACCTGGCGGTCGCGCGTCTGCAGGCCGACGCCCTGATCACCATTGACGAGATCTTCGCCGCCGTGGCGGCGAAGGTCGTCCCCGTAGCCGCGTTGCGCGACCTGCTCGCCGATCACCCGTAGCTGGTCACCTGGCGGTGAGTGCAGAGCCGATGCCGACTGCATGTGCCCCGAGGAAGCCACTCATGTGCTGGCGAGCGGTCCTGCCGGTGCGCCCGCCTCGACTGTCAGCCCCGGTGACGACGCAGCGCAGGACAGGCCTAGGCCGAGCGCCGCGTAGGCGGTTCCGAGGAAGAACGGCTCGGGCCGCAGGCCGTGGGCCTGGGCGATGTAGCCGGTGGCCAGGGCGGTGACGGCGACCGCGACGTAGCCGGCGACCTCGTTGAAGCCCATCGCCAGCCCCCGGCGGTGCGGGCCGACGAGGTCGATCTTCATCACCACCGCGGTGGACCACGTCATCCCCTGGCTGACCCCGAGGCGCACGTTGGCCGCGACGACCCAGCCCAAGGAGGGCGCCCAGACCAGCAGGAGGGGCACCGGCACCGCGATGATCCAGCCGGCCACCAGCACCGGCTTGCGACCGAACCGGTCCATCCAGGTGCCGGCGAGGTAGATGGTGGCCGCCTTGGCCAGGCCGAAGACGAGGATGAGGGCGGTACCGGCGGTGTGGCCGGGCAGTCCGAAGACGGCCTTGCCCAGCAGCAGCACGACGGTGCGCGCTCCTGGCCGAGCGTTCCCCCGACCAAGGTGTTGACCGCCACGAGCAGCACGAACTGGGGCAGGTTCTGACGCAGCCCGAGCACGAGCTCCGGTGTGCGGCCGGCCACGCGGACTGGCGCCGCCATCAGCCGATCACCACCCCCAGCGAGCGGGCTCCGATGTAGAGCGCGACGAGGACCAGCAGCCCGGCAAAGGTGAGGGTGAGGTGGCGCGGGTTGGCCCGGCCGACGACCTTCCCGCCGACGAGGCTGCCGGCCACGGCGGCGACCGTGAAGACCCCGATGAGCGCCCAGTCGAGGTGGCCACCGCCGGAGCCGAGGCGTGCCGCGAGCGCGGTGGCGCTGTTGACGGCGATGACGAGCAGCGAGGTGCCGACGGCCACCGGCATCGGGAAGCCGAGGGCGAGGACGAGCGCCGGGACGAGCGCGAACCCACCGCCGACCCCGAAGAAGCCGGTGAGGAGCCCGATCGCCGTCGCCGTCACGACAACCTTGGCCACCCGTGGGCAGGCGCACGTGAAGGGCCGGAGGGTGAGCATCGGCTCGACCGTGGGGTCGATGGCGAGTCCCAGGTCGCGACGCGCGCTGTGGGCGCGTCGGATTATCAGGGCGGCCACGAGGAGCATGAGCGCCGCGAAGGCGGTCAGCAGGTTGCTGGGGCGCACTGAGCCCGACAACGCGGACCCGGCCAGGGAGCCGGCTGTGCCGAGCAGTCCGAAGAGGAGCCCCTGGGTGAAGCGGACCCGCCCCGCCCGCGCGTGCGGCACCAGGGCCAGCGACGAGGTGAGGCCCACGATGACGAGCGAGCTGGTCGTGGCCGTCCGCGCGTCCTGCGCGAGGACGTAGACGAGGGCGGGCACGGTCAGGATCGAGCCGCCGCCGCCCAGCGCCCCGAGGGACAGCCCGATGGCGATCCCCAGGGGGATGGCGATCAGCATCGGAGCCGCTCCTCTCGTCCTGTGTGTGGTCGCGTCAGCGGTTGAACAGCCGCGACAGGAACCCGCCGGAGGCGGACTCGCTCCTGTCGTGGCCGGGGCAGCGCTGCGCGGCGGGGACATTGCGCATGACCTGGTCGACGTGCTGGCCGCAACCGGCCCAGGTCGTCTTGCCGCAGGTCCGGCAGGTGGCGGGTCGACACATGATGGTTCTCCTTGGTGTGGCCGGCGGGTGCCGGGAAGGTTCCGCGCGGACGAGCGCGGCTGTCGGGCTGGGGTGTCGGGAAGCTTGCGTATGCCGTCCGGCGAGCTACGCCGGTCAGGCGACGCCCGCGTGGGCGCCCGTGACGACGGGCCGGCCCGAGGTCTGCCAGGCCGTGGTACCGCCGTCGACGGAGCGGGCATCGAAGCCGAGGCGAGCTCGTCGATGGTGGCGGTCACGGTCATGCACGGCTCCTTCACTACGGGACCGTGGCCCATCCGGTCGACTCTGGGCGAGCCGCCCCGAGTAGGGGGTCTGGACGCGTAGGCCCTCCCGAGGAGAGGGTTGCGGCCAGTGGGGTCATGAGGCGTCGGCGTGGGCGAGCTCCCAGGCGCCGTAGCCGCCGAGGATGTCGGAGACGTCCGTGAAGCCGCCGGCACGCAGCAGGCTCGCGCCGACCGAGCTGCGCCATCCGCCCGCGCAGTAGACGACCACGGGGCCCTCGGCGTCGAGCTCGTGGGCCCGGCGACCCAGCTCGGCCAGCGGGATGTGTCGGGCACCGGGGAGCATCCCGGCCTCCAGCTCGCCGGCGTTGCGGAGGTCGACGACCTGCACGTCGGCCTGAGCCGCAGTCTCGTCCACCTCGGCGACCGACAGGCGGCTGGCCCGGGTCACCTGGTCCTGGTGCGTCAGGAGGTACTCCTCGACGTCCGCCACGTAGCCGACGACGTGGTCGTAGCCGATGCGGGCCAAGCGGGTGGCCACCTCCTGCTCCTGGCCTTCTGGGGCGATGACGACGATCTCGCTCTCGGGCGAGAAGACCATGCCGACCGTCTCGGCCATCCGGCCGTCGACCGGCACGTTGACCGAGCCGCGTAGATGGGCCGAGGCAAACTCCTGCACCTCCCGTGCGTCGTGGATGCGAGCGCCGCAGGCCAAGGCGGCCTCGACCTCGACGCCGCTGAGTGCCGGCACGGTCGCGTCGAGGTCCCGCAGCCCACGCGACTGCTTGTTCAGCGTGGCGTTGTAGGCGAAGTACGCGGGCGCCGTGGGCTGACCGGCGGCGACGACCTCCAGGAACTGCTCCTCGGTCATCGGTCGACAGGCGTAGTTGAAGCGGCGCTGCTCGCCGATGGTCGACTGGCGCTCGGTCGAGAGGTTCTTGCCGCAGGCCGAGCCGGCGCCGTGAGCCGGGAACACGCGTACGCCATCCGGCAGGCCCATGAGCTTGTGCTGCACGGAGTCGTACAGCATCCGGCCGAGCTCGGTGGCGGTGACGCCGACGGAGGCGAGCAGGTCGGGACGACCGACGTCCCCGATGAAGAGGGCGTCCCCGGTGAGGACGCCGTAGGCCACGTCGTCGTCGGCGTGCTCGTGGACGAGGACCGAGATGGACTCGGGGGTGTGCCCGGGCGTCGTCATGATCTCGAGCGTCACGTCGCCGAGCGAGATCCGCTCGCCGTCGGCGAGCGAGCGCGCCGGGAAGTCGGTGACGGCGCCCTCGCCGTAGCCGATCCACGCACCGGTGGCCCGGGCCAGCTCGAGGTGGCCGGACACGAAGTCGGCGTGGAAGTGGGTGTTGACGATGCCGACGATCGTCAGGCGGCGCGCCTCGGCGTCCGCCAGGTACTCCGCGACATCGCGACGAGGGTCGACGACCACGGCCTGGCCGGTGCTTTCGTCGGCGATCAGGTAGGACGCCTGGGAGAGGCAGTCGAGGTAGTACTGGGTGAAGATCACGGTGTCCTCCGGTCGAGCGGGTCCGGAACACCCTAACAGATACCCCCCGGGGTACGGGAACTCCCTACGCCCCGCCTTCGCCCGGTCGCGGTCCGAGGTCTTCCACGCAGGGACGCGGCAGGGGCGCGGTGCTGTCGCGCGCTGGGTAAGGGGTGTCGCGGCGCGCCACCGAATGTGCTCAAACAGCGCGGTGCGTCCGGTGGCGCGTCATCGCCAGACGCTCATGCGTGCAGCAGCCGTGTCGGCGCCTGTCGACTGGACAGAAAGCGCTGGCGCACGGGTCGGCCGGCTTGGGACCCTCCAGAGATGCACGTCGACGTGGACCTGAGCACCGGGACCGTGCGAGGCACGGTCGACGACGGGGACTCCGCAGGGGCCCCGGGCACGGCGGTCTTCCGCGGGATCCCGTTCGCCTCGCTGCCGGTGCGCTTCGGCCCGCCAGAGGCCGCGCGGACGTGGAGCGGAGCCCGCGAGGCCTTGGCATTCGGCCCTCCCCCGCCGCAGTCCGCTGCATGAGGCGCGGGCGGTTCTGTCGTGGCCGCAGCGCCCGACGAGTGGCTCACCGTCAACGTCTGGTCGCCCGACGTCGAGGGGCGTCTGCCGGTCATGGTGTGGATCCAGGGCGGTGCCTATCTCTTCGGGACGTCGGGCCTGCCGGAGTACGACGGAAGGGTCCTCGCCGCGCACGGTGTCGTGCTCGTGACCTTCAACTACCGGGTCGGCTTCGAGGGCTTCGGCCTCGTCGAAGGGCGACCCGCCAACCGGGGACTGCTCGACCAGGTGGCCCTCCTCGAGTGGGTCCGCGAGAACATCGCGGCCTTCGGCGGCGACCCCGCGCTGGTCACGGTCTTCGGCGAGTCCGCGGGCGCCGGGTCCGTCGCCGCGCTGCTCGCCATGCCGCGGGCGCAGGGGCTCTTCCAGCGCGCCATCGCGCAGAGCGTCCCGGGCACCTACCTCACGCCCTCCCTCGCCGCCGACGTCACCCGCGTCTGCGCTGCCGAGCTCGGCGTCGAGCCCGTCGCGCTGGACGCCGTCCCACCCCACCTGCTGCCGGCCGCAGTCGACGCCGTGCAGGCCAGGATCGGGCAGTATGCCGACCGGTGGGGTCTGGCCGCGTACGCGAGAACCCCTCTCGCACCAGTGGTCGACGGCGAGGTCCTCCCGACGACACCGTGGCGCGGCCTGACCGGCAGGGTTCCACTCCTGGTCGGGCACACGAGGCACGAGCAGCGGCTGCTCTCCGCCCTGACCGGGGTGCTCGGTCACGTCACGCCGGCCCAGGCCGACGAGGCCGCGGCCCGCTTCGGTCCGGACCCGCAGCGCTACCGCGAGGCCTTCGTGGACCCGGAGGAGCTCTACGACGTCGTGCGGTCCGACTGGCTCTTCCGTATGCCGTCGCTGCGGCTCGCCGAGGCGCAGCACGCCGCCGGTGGGGTGGCCCACCTCTACGAGCTGACCTGGGAGGCACCCGGGATGGGTGGCGTCCTCGGTGCCTGCCATGGCCTCGACGTGCCGCTCGTCTTCGGGAACCTCACCGTCGGCCGGACGGCGCTGCTCGTCGGCGAGCCGGGGCCGGAGGCCACGACCGTCTCGCAACAGATGCGCGAGGCGTGGACCGGGTTCGCTGCGAGCGGCGACCCGGGGTGGCCTCGCTTCGACCCTCGCCCCGACAGTCTGACGACGCGCCTCTTCGACGTGGAGCCGGCGGTGACGGCATACCCGGAGGCCGTGTCCCGGGCGATCTGGACGGACGACCCCAGCGTGCTCGACCTCGCGTGAGTGCTCCGCCGGCGTCAGCGCGTCGCGGGCCCGGCCCGCGGGGCTGACGGCGCCGGGCCATACGCGCCTCGGATCAGGCCACCACCTCCGCCCAGCGGATGGTGACACCGCCGCTGGGCCTCCTTTCCCAACCCGCGCAGCCCTGAGACGGCAACGCGTCCATCTGCCGCCGAGCGCCCGTGCCGACGTGAACGCTCCCCCGTGCAGATAGGAGCTTCACCTTCACCTCGTCTTCACGTCTGCTTGGCATACCCTGAACCAGGACAGCGGATCACACCAAGATCCTCTGGGCTGAGGGGCGGCGGCATGACGTCATCAGAGTTCGCAGGCGACAAGGTCCAGCGCGCCTCTGTCTCCTCTGATGTGGTCCCCGCTCTGCGACGCCTGGCGGAAGCAGCACTGCAGGCCGCGGCTGCCAAACTGTCTCGCAAGGTTGACGAGTGGATTCGCAAGGTCGACGAGTACGCGGCCTCCGAGGGCGCGACCGGGAGAGCTGCCCTCGAGGGCCTGAAGGCTCACCTGCTGGGAAAGAACCCGGTGTGGGCGGCGATGAAGGGCGCGTGGTGGGGGGCCAGCGTCCCGCTCAGGTTGGTCGCGGTGCTGGTCCTGCTGCTTGTCCTGGTGCTTGCCCCGGTGGTGTTGCTGTTACTGCTCCTCGGCCTCCTCGTCGCCGCGATTGTTGCAGGCATTCGAGCCGCCACTCGGTAACTCCTGTAGGCGCCCTGTCCACGCTGCGTCCTGCCTCTGCCTGGGGTCGCTCGTATGCCACGGTGAGCCGGCTGCGCTCGACCGACCATGCCGCTCGTCGCACGACGTCCGACCATGCCCCGCTGGAGACGTTCGCCCAGCTCAGCCTTCTCACTGGTTTCCGCCAAACGCCAGCGGTGGTGACGGCGGGGCGCAACAATGCGCTGTCAGCATGGTGGGCTTGAGCCCGAGCGTGGAGGGTCAAGGCCGAGGGTTGCATCTCCGTTCCGTCTTCGCCGCGCCCGAGGGCGTGCTACCTACCGTCCGGCAGTCGTCCTGGACGATCGGCTGGGCCAGTGCCGCCCTCTTGGCGCTGACGACGCTGGCCGACGTGGTGATCAGCCCTCGGGTGGCGGTACTGACTGGCCTCCTCGGGCTGGGACCACTGCTTGCCGCGTCCGCGCTGACGCCACGCTCGACTGCAGCGTTTGCCGGCGCCGCGGTGATTTTGGCGGCCGTTTCGGGACTGTGGAACGACGTCGGTGTCCAGTACGGTGTCATCCTCCTGAACGTCGCCTTGGTCAGTGCGTTGTCGGTGATCGTCAGTGTGATCAGGGCCGGCCGCGAGGCGGATCTGCGCGACTCGCGCCGCATCGCCGGCGCGGCGCAGGAAGCGTTGCTTCCCGTGCTACCCGAGTCGCTGGGCCCCGTCCGGATCGGGACTCGCTACCACTCGGCGACCGGCACCGCGCAGGTCGGGGGCGACTTCTTCGACTTCGTCGCCGAGGGGAACCGGCTGCGCTTCCTGCTCGGTGATGTCAGTGGCAAGGGCGTCGGCGCCGTCACCGAAGCTGCCCGCGTCATCCGCGCCTTCCGGCAGTACGGCGCGAGCGAGGAGGATCTGGTGTCCGTGGCCCGCCGCGTCCACGAGTACGTCACCCCTTTCTGGGACGTAGAGCGCTACGCCACTGCCGTCTTCGTCGAGATCAACGGCCCCGACAGGGTGGCCGTCGTCGCGGCCGGACACCCCGCCCCGCTGCGGGCGTCCGCCGACGGCGTGCACGAGCTCGCGGTGCACCATTGCCTGCCCCTGGGCATCGGCCCGGCGGACCATGTCACGATGCACCGCTGGAACCCATCCGACCGCCTGCTGCTCTACACCGACGGGCTCACCGAGGCCCGGAACACAGCCGGCGAGTTTCTACCAACTGCCCGCATCGAGGCCGCTTTGCGTGAGGGAAGTCCGGACGCCTGCCTCGACGAGCTCCTGCACCGCGTGCAGGTTCACGCCGGACGGTTCACCGACGACCTGGCGCTCGTCCTGCTGACCAACGCCGCGAGCGCCGCCGGGATCAGCCCTCCCGCCACGTCCGATGCCCGGCCGTGACAGGCCGTGACAGGCCGTGGCGCGGCTGGTCGGCGGCCGGACGCGTCGGTCGCGATGGCGAGGCGCTGGGTGGGTGGCGGTCAGGGAGCGGTCGTGTGACGACCCACGGCCAATCGACGGAACCGCTCTAGGTGCAGGATGCCTCTTTCGTGGGAACGACTGGCGGCGCCGGGCACCGATCGTGCGCCGGCTCGGCGGACGACTGTCCCTGCCGACGGCTCCCGAGGACACTGGGTGGAAGCGGACCTCACGTTCATCGGTCCGTACGACTTCGCAGGAGGCGCCGTGGCCACCACGGCGAGTCGCGCACACAGTGGGTGCCCGGTGCCCATGCACTCGGGCACTGGGCGGTCGCGCGTCATCAGGGTGGCCCTCGTCGCGGCGCTCGTCGCGGGGCTCGCTGCCTGCGATGGACCGCGGGGCGGAACATCAACGGCGCCCGGGCCGGCGCCCCGCGGAGCGGTGACCGCGGCAACCAGCGTCGAGGTGACTGCGCCACAGGCCGTGCCCCGCAGCTACCGGATCCCTGAGTCGCCGTCCCTCGTGGACCGGGATGGGTACGCCTTCCGCAGCCTGGACGCCCTGCGCCCGGGAGCGACCTACCGCCTGCGCATGCCCGGAAACCTCTATCCCGATGCGCCGCGATCCCACTTGGCCGTGGAGCTCACACCGGACGGCGACCGTTGGTGGCTTTTCGAGCAGGGAGTGGTGACGCAGCAACCGTCCTACCTGCGGGAGGACGCCGGCATCCGCGCCATGGAGCTGGACGTCATCCCGTACGGGCCCTGCCAGGCCCAGGCACGGCTGCCGGCAGCCCCCGGACCGACGCCCGCCGACCTCGCCCACTCGATTCTCACGAGGTACCCGTTCACCATCATCGAGCCTGTTGTCCCGGTCACGCGGTTTGGTGGGTCCGGCGTTCACCTGGTGGCCCAGCTCCATGATCCGAGTGCGTCGTTGTGCGACAACAACGGGTTGATGACCTACCGGCCGATGGCGGCCCAGCACCAGTTCGTCGAACTGTGGATCGTCGTCGTGCACGGCGAGCGGGTTGTCGTCGAGCGGTCGTGGTTCCCGGACACGAGCTCTCGTGTCATCGCGGACCAGCAGCACACTCTCGACTCGCTGCGGTTCATACGCGTCTGACACCGCAGCGAGGGAGTGTCCTTTCCCATCCCCCACAACACCGGCTCAACCGTTGGGGGAATGGGACCCCCGCGGTGTCCAGCCGTACTCGCCGTCGACCGCTCTCAGCTCGAGCGGCGGGAGCTCTGGTCTCTGGGTCCATTGCCTCATCCGCATGACTGCGGACGCGTTCAGTTGCTCACGAAGAAGAGCGGCGCTCGTGCTGGTCCTGTCGCTCGCGACCGTCGCCGCCTGCCAGACGGTCAGCGCTGAACCGGGTGCCGGCGACGGAAACCTTGCCACGTCCGAGGTCTCCCACATCTGGCGACAGCAGATCTGATCGACCCAGCGGCGCGGGGCCCAGCGGGCGGCAACGACCCGGCCCATGTCGCCAGCCGGCTGTTGCGACGGGATCGCCTCTGCCCGATGCCTCACTCCCACTCAGCGGGCGGGGGCGCTCCCGGCGTGGATCGGTAGGCGGACCCGGAGGCGAGTGTCCCCGGGTCGGGACTGCACCTCGATGGAGCCGCCGTGGCGGTCGACGACGATGCGCTGAGCGATGTCGAGGCCCAAGCCGGTTCCGCGTCCGACGTCCTTGGTCGTGTAGAACGCCTCGAACGCGCGTTGCTGCACCTCTGGCGTCATGCCGGCCCCCGTGTCTCCTACTTCCACGACGACAGCGTCCCCAGTGCGCCGGGTGGTGACGGTGAGGGTGCCAGCGCCCGCCATCGCGTCGACAGCATTGTCGATGAGGTTGGTCCACACCTGGTTGAGCTCGCCGGGCATTCCGTCGACGAGCGGTACGTCGCCGCCCCAGTCGCGCACGACGGTGATGCCCGGGCGCAGCCGCGGGCCCATCACGAGCAGGGTGCTCTCGAGCCCCTCACGGACATTCACCCGCTGGTGCGAGGCACGGTCCATCTGGGAGTACGACTTGATCCCGGCGACCAGCTCGGAGACCCGCCTCGTCGACTCACGCACCTCCGCGAGGAGCGAGGCGACATCGACTGTCCGCGCCACCCAGACGAGCGAGGGCTCGAGCCGGTCACCCGATGTCGCCGCCGCCCGCTGGAGCCACTCGACGTCCGCGCCCGCGGAGACGAGCGACGAGGCGAGCTCCCACGAACGCTCGACGCCTGCACCCTCGAGCCACCCGTACAGCTCCTCCTCGCGGTCGGCGGTCTCGAGCGCGTCCGCCGGCGCTGCAGCTGGTTTCAGCCCGCGCCTCAGCGAGTCGAGTCTGGCGAACTGCGGCGCGGTCACTCCGCTCGTGGCCATCTGCCGGAGCGCGTCCAGCAGACCGTCGCAGGCCCGCTCGAGCTCCACCGCCGAGCGGACGGCCGCGGCTGCCGGGTTGTTGATCTCGTGCGCCAGGCCGGCCGCGAGCGTCCCGAGCGTCACGAGCGCGCTGCGCTGGCGGGCAGTCGCCTCGATCGAGCGGGCGGTGCCGTAGAGGCCCGCGACGAGGTGGGCGGCGAAGGGGAACCAGACCTCGGCGAGCTCGTGCAGTCGGGAGGCAGGCACCCGCAGGAGCCGGCCCGGTGCCACTCCCCGAGCTGACGCGAGATAGACGCCGTGCTCGTCCCAGGCGCGAAAGCCACCGGCCCAGCGGCCCGGCATGTCCATCCGGCCCACGACCACGTCCTCCCTGCCGATGCGGCGCGAGAGGTCGAGCGATCCGTCGACGACGACCCACCAGTAGTCCGCGCGCTCCCCCTCGAGCCAGAGCACCTCCCCAGGGAGGATCGGCACCTCGTCGCCTCCCGTCAGCAGCTCCTGCAGCTGGTCGTCCCGCAGCCCGTCGAAGAGCGGCACCGCTCGGAGGTCGGAGAGCTCGAGCATCGCAGGTCCCGTCTGTCGGCTCGCTCAGATCGTGGCGAGGTAGCGGTGGACGAAGTAGACCGACATGGAGCCCTCGCCGACGGCCGAGGCAACTCGCTTCATCGAGTCCGAGCGAACGTCGCCCGCCGCGAAGACCCCCGGCAGGCTGGTCTCCAGGGCGAACGGCGGCCGTGAGAGATGCCAGGCGCGCGCCGCCGGGCCGGTGACGAGGTCATGGCCGGTGACCACGAAGCCGTGACTGTCGCGCACCACGTCCGCGCCGAGCCAGTCGGTCCGGGGCGACGCGCCGATGTAGACGAAGAGCCACGCGGCCTTCACCTCGGTCGTGGCGCCCGTGTGCCGGTCGGCGAGCGTCAGCCGCTCGAGATGCCCGTCACCCGAGGCGCCCACGACCTCGGTACGGCACAGGACCCGGACCCGCTCCTCGAGGCGCACTCTCTCGACGAGGTACTGCGACATGCTCGCCGACAGAGAGTCGCCACGCACGAGAAGGGTCACCCGCGCCGCGTAGCGAGCGAGGTTGAGGGCGGCCTGTCCGGCGGAGTTGGCGGCGCCGATGACGTACACCTCGTCACCTTCGCAGGCGGCCGCCTGGCTTGCGTTCGAGCCGTAGTGGACGCCGCGACCGGCCAGCTCGTCGATCCCAGGCGCCTCGAGCCGGCGGTACGACACCCCGGTGGCGACCACCACGCTGCGGGCTTCGATGTCGTCGACGCCGTCGAGGCGCACCGCGCGGACGGGGCCACGGGACTCCAGGGCAACGACGTCCCTGGCCAGGACGAGCTCGGCGCCGAAGCGTCGAGCCTGCGCGAGGGCCCGGTGTGCGAGGTCAGCCCCGGACAGTCCCCGAGGGAACCCGAGGTAGTTCTCGATGGCTGCGCTGTGACCCGCCTGTCCCCCCGGGGAGTCCTGTTCGACAACGACCGTGCTCAGGCCCTCCGACGCTGCGTAGACGGCCGCGGCGAGGCCGGCCGGCCCTCCTCCGACGATGCACAAGTCGTAGAGGTCACGCTCGGCGCTGGTCCGCAGACCCAAGGCTGTCGCGACGGCCAGTGGCGTTGGCGCCCGCAGGGCCTCCCCGTCCGGGACGAGCACGAGCGGCAGGTCATCCGGTCGGGCGCCGGCCAGGTCCAGCAGGCGGGCGGCCTCCTCGTCACGCTCGACGTCGAGCCATACGTATGGCACATGGTTGTTCGCGAGGAACGTCTTGACGAGATCAGTGGCCTGGGACCAGCGGTGACCGATGACGCGCACGTCGTTCGTCTGCTCCGGGTGAGCGTTGTGCCAGTCGGACAGCAGGTCGTCCACGACCGGGTAGAGCCGCTCCTCGGGTGGGTCCCACGGCTTGAGCAGGTAGTGGTCGAGACCGATGTCGTTGATCGCCGAGATCGCGACGTCGGTGTCGGCATAGGCCGTCAGCAGCAGGAGCTTCGCGTCGGGCACCTCGCCGCGCACTCGGGACAGGAGCTCTATCCCGCTCATTCCCGGCATGCGCTGGTCGGACGCGACGAGGGCAACGGGTTGGGAACGCAGGACGAGCCGGGACAGCAGGTCGAGCGCCTGGGCGCCCGAGGAGGCGCGCAGGATGCGGTACTCCTCGCCATACCTGGCTCGAAGGTCCCTCGCGATCGCAGCGGACACCGGTGCGTCGTCGTCCACCGTGATGATCGCCGGTCTGGCCACGGCCTCAGCGTACGAGGGACCGGCTGAGCGCGTACCCATGTCGGGCGACTGTTCAGGTGGCTGTCGGCTGTTGCCCGGTGCACCGTTTCGGGCATCACCGCACAAAGCATCTCAGTGGCCACCGCGCCCGAGAGCGAGCCCGTGATGCGATCAGCGCCATTGCGCCCAAGGCGCGAAGCTTCGTCGGACTTGGTCCATCATGAGGACGTGGAGCGTGGACGCATGGAGGCGTTCAGCGACGGGGTGCTCGCCGTCGCGATCACCATCCTGGTCCTCGACCTGCACGCCTCCGCCGCCGAGCCGGAGCCCTTGGCGACCCAGCTCGAACAGGGGTGGCCCTCCTTCGCGGCGTATGCCGTGAGCTTCTTCGTCATCGGGGTCGTGTGGATCAACCACCACGCGGTGGTGAACCTCGTCGCGCGCGTCGACCGCCGGCTGCTGTTCTACAACCTGTTGCTGCTCTTCTTCGTCACGACCATCCCGTTCACCACCTCCACCCTCGCCGAGTACCTCTACCCCTCCCACGGTTCGAGCACGAGCCTCGCCGCGCTGCTCTACGGCGTCAGCACCGAGGGCATGGCGGTGTCGTTCACGCTCATGCTGTGGCACATGACTCGGGCCGGGCTCACGACGAGGCCGGTCACGCGACAGCAGGCCAACCGGGCTGTCGTGCGCTTCGGTGTCGGCACCCTGCTCTATCCACTGGTGACTCTCGTAGGGCTCGTCAGCGCACCGGCGATGCTGCTGCTCTATGCCGCGCTCACCGCGTACTACGTCTTCGAGCAGACCCCCATCCTGGGCGAGGGGCCGCCCCGAGGTGACCAGGCCGTCTGACGCTGGGCCGGCGTGTGAGCCCGGCAACACACAGCAACCGATTCCCTTCGGCAGACGCCACGGACCTGGGAGAGGGATGCACGCTGGGCGGGTGCTGCCCCAGATCAGCCAAGCCGAGGGGCAGTCGCGGCTCGACGACCCGGAACGGCGCTGCATCGATGGGCGCGCGAGCAGACTGGAGCCCACGATGAACTCTCGCCGCGATCACGGCGTCTTCTGCGGTAAACCCCCTTCCTGCAGGCGGAGGCGCAGTGCGACACGGTTTCCCTCCCGGCCCGCTCGTCGGGTTCGCTGGTGTGCTGGCCCTGATCACCGCCCTCGATCCCGGTGCCGCCGGGTGGGCTGTCGGTCTCGGGTCCGGAGCCGGGGTGACTGCACTGCTCAGCATGGGCCTCGCACGGGCGTCGCGACGTCGCCTGCTACCTGCGGACCGCGTCACACTGACGCGGGCCGTAGCGACCTGTGGCGTGGCGGCCCTTGTCGGCGGTCAGCTCCTCGGCGCCTCCAGCGGGCGGGAAGGATCGAGCCCTCTCGTCGCACTGGCATCCGTCGCGCTCCTCCTCGACGCGGTGGACGGTCGAGTCGCGCGCCGGACCGGAACGGTGCATCCGCTGGGCGCACGCTTCGACATGGAGACCGATGCCTTCCTCATCCTCGTGCTCGCAGTGGACGTCGCTCCTGACCTCGGCTGGTGGGTCCTCGGCGTCGGGGGCGCCCGCTACCTCCTTCTACTGGTCGTGCTCGCCGGCCGCTGGGCACCCTGGCTTCGCGGGCAGGTCCCAGCCCGTCGCTGGCGCAAGGTCGTCGCGGCATACCAAGGCGTCGCTCTCACGATGGCGGCAGCCCACATCCTGCCCACCTACATCGGCGGCGTCCTCGTTGCTCTGGGGCTGGCCCTGCTCGCCGTCTCGTTCGGGACCGAGGTGCGGACGCTGCGTGCCCTCTCGGCTCCTGCCGACCCGGACAGGGACGCCGCTCCAGCGTGCCGGGACCTGCCGCCCGCCGGCCTCGAGGCGGGCGCGTTGCCGTGAGCAGGTACCGGCCCCGGACGTCGAGACGCCGAGCCGCCAGCCACGCGGTCACGGCCCTGGCGGTCCTGCTCGCCTGGGTGGCGCTCGTGGCGCCCGCCCCCGTCCGCGGGTGGTCTCCGGCGCCGCTCCAACTGCTTCGGCTCCCGGCAGAGGGGATCGTGTTCGTCGCGGTGCTGCTCGCCCTGCGCCGCGGGGTCCCCCGCTGGTTCCCGGTGGCCGTCGGACTCCCCCTGGGGGTTCTGCTCACCGTACGGCTCCTCGATGTGGCGTTGCTCGCGGCGTTCTACCGCCCGTTCAACCCCCTGACGGACTGGCGATACGTGGGTTCCGCCGCCGAGTCCCTCGGCGAGTCGAGCGGGGCCCTGACCGCGGTGCTGGCAGTCGTGGTGGCAGGCCTGTCGCTGACGGGGCTGCTCGTCCTGACGCCGTTGGCGGTCGGACGTGTCGCTCGGGTCGTCGATCGGCACCGAAGACCAGCCCTGCGCGCCGTGGTGGTCGCCTCCGTGGCGTGGGTGCTCTGCGCGTCCTCGGGCCTCCACACGTCTTCTGACCTGGCCGTGGCGTCATCGAGCACCGCTGGCCTTGCTGCACGCGAGGTCACGTCAGTTCGGGAGGGCCTGCGTGACATGGAGGCCTTCGCGGCGCAGATCCCCGTCGACTCGTACGGGCACGTCCCACCCGGTGACCTGTTGGGCGCGTTGCGTGGCAAGGACGTCCTCGTCGTCTTCGTCGAGAGCTACGGCAGGGTGGCCGTCGAGGAGAGCCCTGAGGTCGCCGGGGCGCTCACGGCCGGTGCGAGCGGATTGCGCTCCGCCGGCTACACCAGTCGCAGTGCCTGGCTCACGTCGCCCACCTTCGGCGGGATCAGCTGGCTGGCGCACTCGACGCTGGAGTCGGGCCTCTGGGTGAGCAGCCCGCAGCGCTACGACCAGCTGCTCGCGACCGGTTCCTCGGACCGTCCGCGCCTGACGCTGGCCCGCGCCTTTTCCGGGGCTGGCTGGCGCACCGTCGATGTCATCCCCGCGAACCACCGAGACTGGCCCGAGGGCAAGGCGTTCTACGGCTACGAGCAGGTCTACGACGCGCGGAATCTCGGTTATGCGGGGCCCGACTTCGGCTACGCGCCGATGCCCGACCAGTACACGCTCTCGGCGTTCGACCGCCTCGAGCTCGAACGCCGACCAGGGCGCGCACGCCAGCCCGTCATGGCAGAGATGGACCTCGTCACGAGCCACGTCCCGTGGGCACCCCTGCCGCACGTCGTCGACTGGCCCGCCGTCGGCGACGGCTCCATCTACGCCGCCCAGGCGGCGAAGGCGACGACCCCGGACACGGTGTGGGCCAGTCCGCGGGGGGTGCGAACGGCATACGGCCAGAGCGTCGCGTACTCCCTCGACAGCATCGTGTCGTTCCTGCGCTCCACCCACGACCGCAACCTCGTCGTCGTCATGCTCGGAGACCACCAGCCGGTCAGCATCGTCTCGGGCGACCACGCCGACCACGACGTGCCGGTCAGCGTGATCGCACGAGACCCGGCCGTGCTCGAACACATCGCCGGCTGGGATTGGCAGGCCGGGCTCCGGCCAGGTCCCGCTGCCCCCGTCTGGCCGATGGACCGCTTCCGCGACCGCTTCCTGAGCGCGTACAGCCCGGACAACGGTGGCTGAACCACGCGACGCGACCCGGCACGAGGAGGGCCACCATGAGGCGACGTGCGCGCAGTCCCTCGGGATGGAAGCGAGGGGGCCGCTCGGCAGCCGAGTGCTTGGGTCTGCAGCTGTCACACTTCAGCCGACAGGGCCCGTCAGGCGACAGGGCGGGTCAACGCGAGGAACTCCGACCGGGAGCGGGGGTCGTCGCGCAGGGTGCCGAGCAGGCTGGAGGTGATCGTGGTCGTCCCAGGCACCTGGACGCCTCGAAGGGTCATGCACAGGTGCTCGGCCTCGACGACCACTCCGACCCCGACCGGCGAGAGCTGCGCGCTCAGCCAGCCGGCCACCTGCGTGGTCAACCGCTCCTGGACCTGTGGTCTGGAGGCGAAGTGCTCAAGCACCCGGGCCAGCTTCGACAGCCCCAGGATGCGCGCGCCAGGGAGGTAGCCGATGTGGGCGACTCCCACGAACGGCAGCATGTGGTGCTCGCACAACGATCGCAACGGGATGCTGCGCGCGAGGATCAGCTCGTCGTAGCCGCCGTCGTTGGCAAACGTCGTCATCTGGAACGGCCGTGGGCTCATCAGCTCGGCCAGGGACGCGGCCATGCGCTCCGGGGTGCGCGCCAGGGATTCGTTGTCCAGGTCGACGCCGAGCGCCTCCAGCAGGATCCGCGCTCCTGCGGTTGCGCGGCCCAGGTCCGGGCTGGTGACGGCGCCCGTCCCTGTCCACGCCGGGCGGTCCCGGTGATGAGGATGGGGCTGAGCTTCTGCCTGTGCGGTCGACCTGTTCACCGGGTCAGTCCTTCCTGCGGTTGAGGTGTTGCGGTGTCGGGTGCGTACGCCGCCTCGCGGCGGCGTTCGGGTCGCGGATGGTGTGTGTGCAGCGCGAGCACGCTGGGGTCCTGGGGGCGACCGCCCGCCTCCAGCCAGTCGCGCGTGCTGCGGTGCGCCCGGCGCACCAGTGCCGACGTCTGGCCGAAGTCGGCCGGTGAGACCGAGAGAGGACACAGCGGCGGGATCACCCGGAGCTGTGCTGCCCCGGCGTAGCCCCGGATCTGTGCCATCAGCTGGCGGTGCAGCAGGAGGCTGAGTGAGCTCAGTGCTATACCGAGAGCCGTCGCCGGCGGCGGCCCGGCACAGGGGTAGCCGGCGGGCAGCAGGTAGATGTCCGCCACCCCGCGTCCTGCGGTGTGGCCGAGCACGTCGAGCTCGCCGATGGCGCCGTCGACCAGCGTGGCGCCCTCGCGGACCACCGGTGGCAGCACGCCGGGAACGGCCGCGCTGGCCCGGACGGCGCTGACCACGGGCCCGGTGTCGAGCACCTGCCCGACACCGGTGACCAGGTCGGTGACGGTCACCTCGACGGGGATGCGAGCGTCCTGGAGGAAGTCGTAGCCCAGATGTCGCTCGAGCAGCCGCTGCAGGCCGCCACCGGAGAACATGGATGGCTGGCCGCCTCGGGCCGCTCCCCACCATCGCTTCGGCTCGAGCGCGAAGACGTCGTGGCGCCGCAGGCCGTGCCACAGCGCCGTCAAGGACTCAAGCCGGTCCGTCGTGCTGACGCCGCTCCCCCTGGCCGGCCCGGCGAGGTATGCGGCGTTGACTGCCCCCACGGAGGTGCCCACCAGCAGGTCGGGCTCGACCCCGGCGTCGTGCAGGGCGGTCAGCATGCCGACCTGGACGGCTCCGAGGCTTCCACCGCCGGTGAGCACGAACGCCGTGGTCACCATCAGTCCCGACGCCGCAGCGGCCAGAACGTAGGCCGGGGGTCGTAGCGGCTCGCCAGCCGCTGCAGGGCCGCCGCCGCGAGCAGCAGCCCGAAGTCCCGCAGCGCGACGTCGTAGAAGCCGGGGATGAGCAGCAGGTTCACGATGATGCCGCCGAGCCAGACGGCCACCACGAGGGCCCCGAGGCGTGGGTGGAGGGCGACGATGAGGCCGGCGACCACCTCGATCACGCCGACGGCGTACATCGCCTGGTGTGGCGTGACCGGCAGGGGACGGGACAGCACCGGCGCGAGGTAGTGGTCCCACTGCACGAGGACGTTGGTGAACTTGTCGAGGCCGAAGATGATCGGCGCGACGGTGAAGGCGGTGCGCAGTATGGCGAATGCCTGGTATGCCGCGTCGCTCCTCTGCGCTCGTGCCGAGCGCTGCCCCTCCACGAGCGAGCGGTGATTGCCGATGGTGACCATGTGTGCTCCTTGGACGTGACCGAGAGTCCGACCCTCCGCCGCCGGACAGGCAGGCGTTCAGGTGGGACGCTGATGGAGTGTTAGCGCGGTCAGCAGTCGCGGGTCTTACCGAGCTTCTCGGCGCTCGCACGAACCGGTGCTCCGCCGGTAAGACCTGGCTCGACCGGAGCAGCAAACAGGCATGATCACGCACCAGTCCCGGACCCACGCTCGACCCACGCCGTGCCGGTCACCCGGGCCCCCGCTGGACGTCGTGGAGTGGCGCCTGTGCCGGCTGCGTGAGGCCGGCTTTCCTCCTGGCCTGGCCGAGTCGCTGGCCCGCCAGGGCGTCGACCTGCATGGCCTGCTGGAGCTCGTCGACACCGGATGTCCGCCGGAGCTCGCCGCTCGTATCCTCTCGCCGCTGGACGACATCGTGGTCACCGAGCCTCCGAGGGCGGGATGATGACCGCAGTCAGAAGAGACGGCGTCAGCGCTGACACCGCCACGTCACCTGCAGACGCCCGCCCCGCGGGCTCCTTCGCCCTGGAGAGCCCGACCGACTGGGTGGCGGCGCTCCGCGGCGACGGCCCGGAGCAGACAGCGGCGCTGCGCAGCCTTCACACTCTGATGGTCCGGGCAGCCGGGCACCAGGTGTGGCGGATGCGCGCGGCCCTACCGGACGCCTCCCCCGGTGCCGTCGACCTGATCGTCAACCAGGCGGCCGATGAGGCCATGGCTGCACTTCTGGGCAAGCTGCACACGTTCCAGGGGCGCAGCCGCTTCACCACGTGGGCGTTCAAGTTCGCGATCCTGCAGGCCGCCACCGAGGTCCGACGGCTGCAGTGGCAGCATCGCGAGGTCTGCCTGCGCGACCTCGAGCTGCCGCCGGCCGCCGGACACGACAGCCCCGAGCTGTGCGCCGAGGCCCGCGATCTCGCCCTCGCCCTCGCGGACGCGATGCACCACGTGCTCACTGCCTACCAACGGCGCATCGCCGTGGCACTCCTCGTCGATGCCGTTCCGATCGACGTGCTCGCTGACCGGCTGGGGACGAGTCGCGGCGCCCTCTACAAGACCCTCCACG
Source organism: Terrabacter terrae (assembly GCF_039529575.1). Taxonomy (NCBI): domain Bacteria; kingdom Bacillati; phylum Actinomycetota; class Actinomycetes; order Micrococcales; family Intrasporangiaceae; genus Terrabacter; species Terrabacter terrae. The sequence continues at coordinate 1,250,634 of NZ_BAAANB010000021.1, read as the reverse complement.
ACGTTCGCGTACGGCTGCGCCACGAGCTCACAGCCCAGGGGTATCTGCTTGGGGCGCATGGAAAACCAGCGCCGCGCCCCACCGCGCAGTCCCCCGGCGGGTCCCGCACTCCCACGGGAGGCACCCGATGAACCAGCCACCCCTGCCAGGCCCAGCCGCGCTGGACGGGTCCTCGGTGGACGCCCTGCTGCAGGACACCACGCCCTGGCTTTCCTGCGAGGAGTGCTTCGAGCGCATGGACGCATACGTCGAGGCTGCGGTCCACCGTTCCCCGCAGCAGGACGAGGCGATGGCCACGCACCTGCGGGCGTGCGCCGCATGCCACGAGGAAGCGCAGTCCCTCGTCGACCTGCTCAGGGGCTTGTAGTCGTCAGGCGACCGGCGGCGCAGTCGATTCGACAGCTACACCAACTGCCGCGCGACCATCGAGCCGGCACCTGCGTCAGGTCTGCGCGGGCACCGGCCCCGCACCTGAGGCGAATCCGTGGAAAGTCGCGGTCACGTCGGCGGTGCTGTCGTCGCTGGCTCCCATGCCAGTGACCGTTGGGCGGCGTTCGTTGCACACCCCACAGAAGGCAGGTTCGATGGTGGGTATGCGGCTTGGGCTCGACCGCGGCCATCTCGGAGCTGCCGCCGTCGCGTGTTTGATGGCGCTCTTGGTCGGCTCTCTCGGGAGCTGCGCGGCTGGTCACGCGGCGAGCGACACAACGAGCAGGAGCCAGCCATCGACCGGTCCGGTCGAGGCCACGATGCGCGTGCTGCAGATGAACCTCTGCAACAGCGGTCGCGCTGCGTGCTACACCGGCCGTGCCGTGAGCATGGCGGTGGCACTGGTCCGGCAGCATCGGCCGCAGATGATCAGCGTCAACGAGGTATGCCGCGATGACCTGGGCGTCCTCGAGGGGGCCATGTCGCCCACCTTCCCCGCCGGCACGGTTGCCTCCGCGTTCGCGCCCGCGAGAGATCGCCAGAGCCAGACACCAGTCCGGTGTAAGGACGGCCAGGAGTTCGGCGACGGCCTGCTGGTTGTGGTTCCCTCCCCCGCGGTTGGCTCCCGCAGTTACAGCGGCGTCTACCCTGTTCAAGATGCCGGCGACACGGAGGAGCGCGTCTGGGTCTGCATCGATGTGGCCAGACGTTTCTCCGCTTGCACGACTCACACGTCCAGCACCAACAGGACAGTGGCGCTCGAGCAGTGCCGTTACCTGCTGGGCTCGGTGACGTCGAGGATCAGTCGTGCCCACGCGTCCGACCCGATCATCGTCAGCGCAGATCTGAACCTGGCAGCTCGCGGTTCGCCCAGCTCACAGTCATGCCTGCCGAGCGGCTACCAGCGGCTCGACGACGCCGCTCTTCAGGATGTCATGGTGAGTCCTGGTGTCCGGGTGGGCTCCCACTTGGCCATGGACATGCAGGGAACCACGGATCACCCCGGCCTGCTGGTCGACCTTGTCCTTCCCCATCGCTGAGGGCAGCCGAGATCCTGACCGAAAAAGGGCCAGCCGGGCGCGAGCCGCGGTTCTCGAACTTTGTGCGCACTAGGGCGTGTCTCCCAGTTCGCGGAGCCGGGTGATGATCGGCCGAGGACGACGCCGCCGCGGTAGGTCAGGGCGAGCTTGTCGTACCTGGTCGCCGGCCCGCGCCACTGCTTGAGGACGTGCAAGGAGCGCTCGTTGACGTTGCGGCCCATGTACGCCTCCACGTCGAACCTCGGTGGCATTGAGCGCGTCCTTCCTTCGTACACACCCGGCAGCGCCCGGTCCATTTCCCGGCACACGCGGAGACTGCTGCCGCTGGCGGAGCTCTGATAGCTCCGCGCGCCGCTTCAGCAGTCTCCCGCGCCGGGCGGGTTAGCGGTCGATCATCTTCTGCATGGCCTCGGGGTAGCGGGCGGGCCTCACCGACCTCGCGCTCGTTGCCGTATGCCGCGGCCGTGTCGATGTGGCGGTAGCCGGTCGCCAGGGCCGCCTCGACGGCGGCGCGGGTCTCCTCCGGTGGGGTCTGGAAGACTCCGAGTCCGATGGCGGGCATCTCGACCTGGTTGTTCATCTGCAATGTCGTCATGTCCTCGACCGTAGGCGCGCAGCTGTCCCGCTGGGAGGGGGCTGGTGTTACCCCCCTCGTCGAGTCGGCGGTGGCGCTGGTGGGCAGTCTCGCGGGTGTCGGTCATGACGGGGTTCCTGTCTGAAACTCGATGCGGGTGAGCCACGCGGTGACGGCCTGGTCTGCGTCGCCGACCTCATCGGGGGCCGCGCGTTCCAGATCGGGCTGCCGAGCAGGACGTCGTCGTAGTCCCAGACGGACGCCAGCCGGTTGGCGATGCCGGGCCGGGCGTCAGCGTCCTGCTCGCGGACGTTGCGGGCGACCGTCTGGTCGTAGCCGCGGGGGTACGGGTCGAGCGCCTCGATGCGGTGGATGTCGCAGCTCAGGCGTTGGGCGATCATCCGGGCGAGGACCTCGGTGTTTCCCACCGGGAGGTCCCGGCGGCCGCCGTAGTAGTAGTTCTCGCCCGCCGGGAGAAGTACGTGACGAGCACCCGGCGTGTGGGGCGGCTCGCGGGTGCGGATGACCCGACGGCGCTCTGGCTACCGGGCACCGTCCCCGCGGTGCTCGTCGGCCGCGATGACCCCGCAGTCGAGCCGCTGGTCGAGCTGGAGCATGCCGGTCGTTCGGTCGGTCGTTCGGTCGCTCGGTCGCTCGGTCGCTCGGTCTTTCGGTCGTTCATGGCTCGCGTGTCGGCCCGCCGGGCAGCAGGGCGCCACCGCTCGGATGGGAGGTGATGGGAGGGTTCTCCGAGCGGTGGCACTGACCATCGCCTACCCGCCGGACGCGACACACATCGGGCGTCGCCGCGCTACACACATTCCCCTCGGGAGAACGGCGTCACCGCCGACAGCTCGCGTCCCGAAAGTGAGGCCCGGGTGCCATGGCCGTGTAGGCGAAGGGCGCTGCCGTCGCGGAGTGGGAGGGCGACGGCAGCGCCATACCCAGTTGGGGGTCTGGGCATCGTGGATGCCCGGCCGATGGGGGTCCTGCCGGGTGCACCCGCGCCATGCTGTCGGACCCCGGAGAGCCGCGTCTCCGAAATGCGATGTCTTGTCTGGTTCCTCACAGATCGGACAAGTGAAGGTGCCTTCGCCCACGAGGTGAGCGAATGCTGATGGCGGCACCTTTGGTGGCGTGGCGGGCCTGGCGCGGCGGTGTTGTGATGTGGTCGCAGCGGCGACGCTACTGGCGGGAAGCTCAGCCTCCACGTCTTCGGCGCCCTGGCTGAGTCAGAGCGTGACCTGATCCGCGAACGGACCGTGGCCGGCCTTGCGGCGGCCCGCGCTCGTGGGCGTCGCGGTGGCCGGTCGTCCGTCTGGACGCCAGAGAAGCTCAGGGTTGCTCGCACCATGTATGCCGGCCGTGAGCATGACATCGCCTCCATCGCTCGGGTGGTCGGCGTCAGTCGGGCGTCGGTGTATTGAGCCGTGGCCCAGCCGAACCGTAGGGAACCCCCATGACCAGCGCTGGACGGCTCCTCTCGTCCTCGGGACGGGCGGAGCCGGGTTGGTGGCGGTGTCGACTGTGCGATGTGCAGTTCGACCTTGCGGAATCTGAGCCGGGGCAAGCCGCGTAGGCGCTTCGACTGCCGACCATGAAGGCCCAGCTGCGAGACGCCTAGAGGCAGGCTGAGGAACCGGAATCGCCTGGGGCCAGCGCCGTGGGGTGCTGCGCAGACCCGGATCGGGTCGGCCTCGCACGCGACGTCACGCCCTTGACCCAGGGGACTCCCGACGACGGCGACCGCGACCGCGACCCCTTAAAAGGGATCGGGCCGTGGTCGGGGTGGCGATCTTCCTTGATGGTGTCCAGACGTCCGGACATGCCGATAAGCGGGCGTTACCCACGCCACCCGAGGGTTGGCCACGCCACTGGAGGTCTGGCCGAAACCATCATCGCCCGGCGTCGGGCGTTGCTCACACCAAGTCGCGGGCTTGCTCGCGGATGAAATCGCTGGCCGGTCGGGGGGTGATTCCTCGTTCGCGCAGTGGCCCGTCGTCCCAGGTAGCTTCCACTGTGTCCTGGTGGAGGCCAGCTCCGAAGGCGGTGGCGAGTGCGTCGTAACGTCTGGCCAGGACCCGGATCGCAAGGCGGGCGACCGGTCGGGGCATGCGCTGAACCTTCATCTTCCGTTGGGTGAGTTGCTCGGCGAGTGCGATGGCTTCCTTCTTGGTCATCGCCTCGGGACCCCCGATGGTGAGCATCGCCGGGGGGTCGGGTTCGACCGCGACCGCCGCCATCAGCGCCGCGACGTCGTCGGTGGCGATCCAGCGTCGCGGGTTGTCTCCGTGGCCGATCACCGACACCTTGCCAGCCGCCATGTCAAAGCGACCAACGGGTGCCAGGTGGATTTCCTGGAAGGCGTCTGACCGTATGATCACGGTCCGCATTCGTGACGTTCCCAGACGCTTCTCGACCGCCAGCTTGGCACGATCCATCGGCCCTAGGCTCGCGTCTAGGTCGGGGCCCGAGATGTAGACGAACCGCTGGACCCCCGCCGACTCGGCCGAGTCGACCAGCGCGAGCATGCCGATCTCATCGATCTCCCGGATGGTCGGAGTCCGCGCCCCCGCCAGGATGCGGGCGATGGCGGCCGCCGTCGCGATGACCGTATCTACTCCTTCGCAGGCGACACGCAGGCTGGGCGGATCGGTGAGGTCGCCGCGGACCACCGTTGCTCCGACCTCACGCAGCCCGCCGTCGTCGCTGCTCGCCCGGACAAGGCACCGAACGTCGTGTCCGTCGGCGCGCAGCAGGCGGACGATCCGTCCACCCAGCTCTCCCGTAGCACCCACGACAAGGAACACCTGGACCACTCCTCGGCCCGCGCGGAATCCAACTCGAACCCGAACAGACTATCGTCCGAACCGGGACTACGACTCGCTCAGTCTGGCCGAAGCGCCGAGCACCAGGCGCAAGCGTCGAGCTCCTGGCGCAGGCAGGCCCCAACTGCGCGTTCATGCCGCTCTCGGGTAAACGGTCGACCGCGTCTGGTTGAGGTGTCGGCCTAGGCCGACACCCATCAGCCGGCGCCCGACTAACCTGACGTGCATGGCCCCAAGTTCTGAGCGGCGGGCGGCGTGGGAGACCGTCGGTGCCTATCACGAAGCTCAACTGGGTCTTCTGTTGGAGCGAGTCGGGGTCGAGATCGAGCGGTTCCGCGCCGGTGAGGTCGATGCGTTCGAGGCAGACCAAGCCCTGTTCCAGTACTCCCGCGCGGCGAAGGAGCTCTGGAAGTTCTGCAATGGCGCGGACGTCGAGTGGGTGGCGGCCGACATCCGCGAGCGGGCACCGAACCAGTGGTGGGAGCGCGGAGCACCTCGGCGACGCTGATCGAGCGCGCGCGAGCGGCCCGCCGCACGAGCTCCGCGTGGCGGGTGCCACGGGAAGGGTGCGGCGTTGTCGCCGTCTGCCAGCTGGGGTCACCCTGCGAGGATGACTACGTATGAGAACGTCTTGGTCCCGATCCCTCTACCGCCGCAATCCGACACGCTCCGACGGGCGGTCGCGGCCTACCTCGCCCGCTTCAGGGGCCAGTCCCGGGTGCACACCGAGTCCGACCTGCGCGCCTTCCTCATCTGGTGCAGCGGCCAAGGCTTGGACCCATTGACCGCCCAGCGGCCCCACGTCAGCTCTACATCCGGTGGATGCAAGAGAGCCGCCGCTACAAGCCCTCGACCGTCAGCCGACGCATCGCCATCGTCGCCGGGTTCTACCGCACCTGCGTCATCGACGCCGTCCTCACACACTCGCCAGCCGAGCACGTCCGACGCCCGAACGTGCCCGTCGAGTCCCCCACGCTCGGGCTGACTCACCTGCAGTTCGAGGCGATGCTCGCCACCGCCCGCACCTCCACCAACAGCAACGACTTCGCCTTGGTGGTGATGCTCGGCCTGCTCGGGCTGCGGATCTTCGAAGCCTGTGGTGCCAGCATCGAGGACCTCGGCGAGGAGCACGGCCACCGCGTCCTGCGCGTGTTCGGCAAGGGCGGCAAGGTCGTCCTGACCCCGCTGCCGCCCACCGTCGCCCGGGCCATCGACCGCGCCGTTGACGGCCGCGGTAGCGGACCCGTCCTGCGCAGCAGCCGCGGCACGCGGATGGACCGGCACTGCGCCACCCGCCGCCTGCACCACCTCGCCGAAGCCGGTGGCGTCCACAGCGCCAGGATGCACCCGCACATGCTGCGACACCCGTTCGTCACCACCATGCTCGACGCCGGCATCGACCTCCGCGACGTCCAGATCGCGGCCCGCCACGCCGACCCACGCACCACCATGCGCTACGACCGGGCCCGCAAAAACCTCGACCGCCACCCCAACTACATCCTCGCCGCCTACATGGCCTCCGGCACCTGAACCAAGTCCGTCATGTCCGATGACCGCTCTCGTTGTTTTGCTCCTGGGCCGAGGAAATGCGTTGCGAACGGGCATCACGAGATGTTGGGTTGACTGGCCAACGACCGGAGAGGGAAATGACGCAAATGTTGCCGACCCCCACGCTGCTGACTCGTCGCCTTCGACTGCGTCCCTTCGACGACACGGATGCCAACGACCTCTTCGAGTTGCAGAGCAATGCGTTTGTGCTGCGCTACTGGGACTCGCCGCCCTGGAGCGATCGCGGGCGCTGCGAGCGTTTCATCAAGGCTTGCCGGCAGATGGCCGAAGAGGGTACTGGGGCGCGGGTAGCCGTGGACCGCGACTCTGACGGAGCCTTCATCGGGTGGTGCCACCTGAGCAAGTGGGATCCGGACTACCGGAGCGCCTCACTGGGCTATTGCCTCACCGAGGCGTCGTGGGGCCACGGCTACGCGACGGAGGCCGCGGGTGCTCTGCTTCGATGGGCGTTCGACACGCTGGATCTGAATCGTGTCCAGGCTGCGGCAGATACGCGCAATATCGCATCCGCCCGTGTGCTTGAGAAGCTCGGGTTCGTGCGCGAAGGGACGTTGCGTGAAGACTGCGTCGTGGATGGCGAGGTCTCTGATTCCTGGGTCTTCGGGTTGCTCAGGCGGGAGTGGCAGCCGACCTCCGAGCCGGTTCACACTCGCTGAGTCCTGGCTCAGCAGGCGCACGCTCATGGCTCCCTTCTGTGTCAAGACGCCGCCGGGAGCCTCGTTCTACGCTGGGTCGTGACGGGTCCGGGAAGTGGCTTCTCCGAAGAACTGGTGTGGGGTTGTGAGCCGGTCGCGCTGGAGTCAGAGACGTTGCCCCGGTGCCCTCCCGGGCCCGTCACTTTGCCGGCGACGTAGTCGCTGAGCATGGTGCGGAAGACGAGGTCGGACAGCCGCCGTTTGAGGCAGCGCATCGCTTCCATCGAGCTCTTACCGGCGGCCTTCTTCCGGTCGAAGTAGGCCCGTCCCTCGGTCGGGGTGCGCAGCTGGACGGTGGCCATGATGAGCAGCACCCGGTTGATCTGACGGTTCCCGCCACGAGAGAGGCGGTGGCGCACGTGGTCGCCGGAGGACGCGTCGATCGGGGCCGTCCCGGTCCAGGAGGCGAAGTGGTTGCGGTCCGGGAACCGGGACAGGTCCCCGACCTCGACGAGCAGCCGCGCCGCACCCGACGGGCCGATGCCGTGCAACCCGAGCAGGGAGGTGCCGGTTGCGGCGACGAGCTCCTTGAGCTCCTTGTCGGCGGCCTTCTTCCGGGCGTAGATCCGCTCCAGGTCGGCCACCAGCTCCGCGGCGACGCGTTTGCGGGTCTTGCCGACCGCGTCCCGCGGCCTGACGGTGGACAGGAGGGCCTTGGCCTGGGCGGCGGAGAGGTACTTCTTCGCCCCACCAGGCAGCAGTTCCAACAGGATTCGGTGCAGCTGGCTGATCTTGCGGGTGTGCTCGTCGCCGATCCAGCGGCGACGGTCGACCAGCAGCTGCAGCACCTCGAGCTGCGCATCGGACACGACCGGGTGCAGCCCTGCCATCCTCGTACCGACGAGGGCGACGGAGTGCGCGTCGGTCGCGTCGGTCTTGCGGCCCTGGCCGGTGGCGAACACCCGGGCCCGGGCGGACAGCTTCGCCGGCACGTCGACCACGTCCTGGCCGTCGGCGAGGAGCCGGTGCGCGATGTGCCGTCCGATGCCCTCGCAGCCCTCGATGGCCCAGACCCGCTCCGGCCACGCCGCGACGTGTTCGAGCATCAACTGGTAGCCCTCGACGGTCGTGTCGAACCGGCCGCCTCCGACGACGGTTTCGTCGGCCGTCATGACCTCGATCGTCACGCTGCGCTTGTGCGGGTCCATCCCGATCACGACCCGCGAGACGTCTTGATTCACCGCGTCCTCCGTTGCCTCGAACCTGTCACTGGTTGGGCGTGGAGGGCACCGCTACTTAGAGCAGAGCAATCCCTTCTTGAGCCTCTCCTGCCCGGCGGTGCCCGGGCGGCGCAACCCATGTGAGAGCCACACGACAAGGCGTGGGCAGCCGCTATTTCGAGCGACGATCCCGGGCACCTGAACCGAGCCTGCGCAGGCACCGGTCCTACGTCAATGAAACAAGTAGCCGCTACTGCCGCGCAGAGGAGGGGACGACCGCCGACCCTGCCGCTTAGTGTGCGCGGGAGCGCGCGATCTGTGGCGTCCGGATGTCCGCGCTTCCGCATCGCTGGCGTGCGGCTTCACCGCCCGATCAAGGGACCTGAGCTAAGCGGGGACCACCGTGTATGACCTGGCCAGGCTCATCCCAGGTCCCCTCCGGACGCTTGCTGCTGCAACTGCGCGAGGTCGCGCTCGGCGTACTGCCGGTGCTCCCACTCCTCGTTGAGCACGATGCGCAGGCAGTCCTTGACCGTCAGCCCGTACGCCGGCGTGGGCCAGCCGTGGTCGGCGGGCGGGCGGAAAGGGGCGGCGAGCGCTTCGTCGGTGAGGCCCTTGATCACGCGGCGCACAGCGGCCTGTCGCTCGCGGCGTATCTCTAGCACGTCATCCAACGTGGGCCGCGCGTCGAGGTCGCGGGGGAAGCCCCGGTCGGTCGGCGCCTCGTCCCAGGGACGGTCGAGTGGGTGCCAAGGCGCAGAATCTCCGTCGATCGCCCGCCCGATCCATGCCGCGGTCGCGAAGTTGAGATGACGCAGCGTCTCGATGAAAGACCACTCGCCGTCCACCCGCTGGTGCAGCAGCGCGGGGTCGAGGCGCCGCGCGTGCTCTACGGTGCCGCCCCACACCTCCTCCAGCAGATCCCACGCCTGGCGGAATCCGGCCGGGTCGTTGGGGCGCATCTTTATCCGGTCGGGGTTGCGTCGGTCCATCTCGTCGGCGACGAACTGCGTGACGTCGACGCCGTTTATCCGCAGGCCCTCTATTTCGCCGCTGATTTCGACGTCGATCAACTCGACGCCGGTCATCTTCACGTGATGCAGGTCGGTGCCCCGGATGGTCACGTTGCTCAGCGACGCCGCGCGGAAGGTCGACCCACTCAAGTTGGTCCAGTCGAATGTTGAGCCGCTGAGGTCTTCATCGCCGAATGTCGCCATGCTCAGTCCTCTCGTGGGCGTGGTTCGACACTAGTGGGGATTGCGGACGGATCGCTTCCGGATCGGAGGTTGCACTCCGGAGTAGGCGGAATCCGGTGAGGTTGCACGCGCGGCATGCGACACCTCAATAACCGTCCTCGGCTGAGGTTCACGCAACAGCCCGGGGAGGACCATCGGCACCGTCCCGACGGACGTCTACGAACGCACGCTTCTGCCGCGGATCGCCATCTTGGGCGCGGACACTTTCCGGTCGCTTGTGTGCTCCTCCGCCGCGGAGACATGTCACTTGTCAGGCGCGTGCGTCCTGCTCGTGATCGCCTTGTACGTGTAGTAGCCCGACCACAGACCCGCTACACCGGAAGTGCCCACAATGTAGGACTCCCAACGGCCCTCAGCGAACCCGGCCGCGACGATGACCACTGCTGCAGCAGCAAGGCCGGCGAGGATGCCGGAGAGCAGCGCGATCACCTTCGTCCGAGACCATGGGGCGGACGGAGGTATGGACGGGGGAAGCTTCAGCACGCCGGCCTCATGTGGCGATCACGGTACGAAGTCTGCATGAACAGGTGTCTCGAGTGCGCGCTCATCAGCGGGAGGCGTTTACCGGATTTGCCGCGGATCGTGTGCTGGGCAACTCTGCCGATGAGCGGTCCGATCCGTCCGCGATACTCGGGGAGTGATGGTTGGTCGAAGTGACGTGCAGGCAGCAGCGGAGCGAATCGCCGGGCGTGTTCGCCGAACCCCCTTGATGCGCCCTTCCGCTCGCGACGCAGTGTGGCTCAAGTGCGAGTTCCTTCAGCACTGCGGCGTGTTCAAGACCCGAGGTGCGTTCAATCGCCAGCTCGCCGGAATGGAGACGGGCGAGATCGGTGACGCCGGCGTCGTCGTGGCCTCGGGCGGCAACGCCGGCCTGGCGCAGGCGTTCTCCGCCCGGGAGCTGGGCATTCGAGCAACCGTGTTCGTGCCGCAGACGGCTCCGGAGGTCAAGGTCGAACGCATCCGGGCCTATGGCGCGCACGTGCGGCGCGTCGGCAGCGAGTACGCCGAGGCGTACCAAGCCGCCGTCGTGTTCGGTGAGCAGAGCGGTGCAGCCTTCGCTCACGCCTACGACCAGTTCGAGGTCGCAGCAGGGGCGGGCACCGTTGCGGAGGAGGTCCTGGAGGACGAGCCGTCGATCGACACCATCATCGTCGCCGTCGGTGGGGGCGGTCTGTACGCAGGAGTTGCAGCCTCGACCCTCGGCCGTGCCCGCGTCGTGGCGGTCGAGCCGGAACGCTGCCCCACCCTCAGAAGCGCCATGGAGGCAGGTCGCCCCGTTGATGTCGCCGTCTCAGGCGTGGCATCCGACTCCCTGGGTGCCCGGCGTCTGGGTGACCTCGCCTTCGCCGCCCAGGAAAAGGAGCCGCCAGCCTCGGTTCTCGTCACGGATGAACAGATCCTGCAGGCTCGGTTGATGCTGTGGAGCGAGTACCGGGTGCCGTCAGAAACCGGGGCGGCCGCGGCTTACGCCGCGCTGCTTTCGGGCCGCTACGTGCCGGACGATGATGAGCGCGTTGCGGTCATCGTCTGCGGCGCCAACACGGACCCGTCCACGCTGGTCTAGGACACCGCTGCTCGCTCATCAGCGTGAGGCCTTTACCGCTCATGGCACCCCTTTAGGTCAAGACGTGGCGAGGACCGGGGTTCTACGCTGGGTGGTGACGGGTCCGGGAAGAGGCTGCTCCGAAGAGCCGGTGTGGGGTTGTGAGCCGGTCACGCTGGAGTCAGNNNNGTAGAACTCCCGCCCCGGGGTCGGGTTACGCAGCTGCACGACGGCCATGATGTGCAGCGTCCGGTTGATCCGGCGGTTCCCAGCACGGGACAGCCGATGCCGTTGCTGCGCCCCGGAGGACGCGTCCAGCGGCGCGGTGCCGTTCCAGGACGCGAACCGGTCCTTGTCCCGGAACCGGTGGATGTCCCCGACGTCAGCCAGCAACCTTGCGGCGCCGGTCGGGCCGATCCCGGTCAGCTCCAACAGCGTCGAGCCGCGCTCGTGCACCAGCGCGGTCAGCTCCTTCTCGGCCATCTTGACCTTGCGGTCGATCACCTCGAGCTCACCGATCAGCTCAACGACCAGCCGGCGCCGAGTCTTGCCGACGAGGTCGCGCGGCTTGACCTTCGCGACCAGCGCGCGGGCCTGCGGCGCGGACAGGAACGTCTTCGCCCCGCCCGGAATCAGCTCCAGCAGAAGCCGATGCAGCCGATTCACCGTCTGCGTCCGAGCCCGACCCAGCTCGTCACGGCGATCGACCATCATCCCCAACACGACCAGGTCATCCTCCACCAGCACCCGGCGCAGCCCGGGCTCGGCCGGCGCGTACAGCGCGGCCAGCGCCACCGAGTGCGCATCGACCGGGTCGACCTTGCGGGCGTTACCGGTGGCGAAGACCCGCACCTGCGCCGACAGCTTCGTCGGCACGTCCACCACCTGCTCCCCGTCGTGGACGAGCCGGTGCGCGAGGTGTCGGCCGATGCCGTTGCAGCCCTCGACCGCCCACACCCGCTCCCCTGCCGATCCGTGCCCTCGACCCGCGTTGAGCATCGCCGCGTAGCCGGCCTCGGTGGTGTCGAACCGCCCGACCTGCAGTACTCGCCCGGTCTGGTCGATGACCTCGATCGTGGCCGAGCGCTTGTGCGGGTCCATCCCGATGATCACGCCCATCGCCCTTGCACCTCCTCGTTCCCTCGGTGATGTGGAAGCGGGGAGGGCATCGCTACTTCGAGCAGAACAAACCCCTTTAGAGCCTCTCCTCGCGCGGTGCCCGACGAGCGCGCATGCCATCAGAGAGCCACACCAATGACGCCGGTGGGCAGCCGCATACGAGAGCGTTTCGCCGAGCACCTGGACCGAGTCTGGCCGGACACCGATCCTGCAACCAGTCTCTAAGTAGCCGCTTAGGGAAAGTTGGCCCGGTTGCGTTTGCTCCCATCAGCTACGGGGATCGGCGCCTTCACGCCCTCGAGAGGTCCGAGAAGATTGCCGAAATGTGACGGGGGTGGCGAACTGGGTGATTCCTAGCAAATGCATGTCTGGGCACGGATATGCTGCGCGCGCCCAGCGCGCTGTCGCACCCGCCCGGAGGTCTGCCTCGATGCCACATCACCCGTTCCGCGCCGTGTCCGTGGCGATCGCTACTCTCCTGGCTGCCCTGCACGTCCCGTCCGCGAGTGCCGTGGCCGGCGAGACCACGGCAACCGGGGACGCCGTCGTGACGATGGTTTCGCCCGAGGCGGGATCCACCGTCCAACGGGGCTTCACCGCCGCCTTCGACGTCGCACTGGGCGACCAGGACGACACGACGCTGACTGCCACCTTCGCCGGGGACGAAGCGTCACGCACGGTGACGCGGGCGCAGTGCGCCGACACCTGCCGTGTGGAGCTGTACCTAGAACCCCTGCACGGCTTCCTTGACGCCGGCACAGGCACCACGTCCGGCTACCTCAGGTACACGTGGACGACGCCCAGCGGCGAGGGACATGCCCTGCCGTACCTAACCTTCGCCTCGCCGGCGATCGGCCACGACTCCACACGTATGACGACGCCGACCCCCAACACGGCCGGGTATGCCGCGACCGTGGTCGACACGACCACCACGCTCAAGTTCACGCCCACCCAGTGGATCGGCTGCACGCCGAACTGCCAGACACCCGCTGCCGGAGAGACCGTCGAAGTGCGGGTCTACCCCTCAACCGGGCCCACGCCGCCGGCCGGCGACAACTATCTTCAGCGCACCGTGGCGGAGTGGACCAAGGCAGACACCGCATGGGAGGCATCCGCGACCCTGGACTTCTCGGCGCTGCCAGAGGGGTCGTACAGCCTGTACTCCCGCGGACGCAGCGCCGACGGCTGGTACGCCGCCGGCACCTCCTACGACTACCGGCCGATCATCGTGCGGCACACGCCCGCCATGTCGATCGACATGGACGCCACCCCCGACCTGGTGGGCACAAACCGAGTGGCGACAGTGACCCTGCGCGGGCCGCTCGCCGACAAGGTCGGCTACGTCGAGGTCACCCGTGACGGGGTAGTTCTGAACCCGGGCGACGACCAGCAATGGTGGCCGTCGACGCTCACCCGGCCGGAAGTGACAGCCTCGCGTCTCGTGGACCTCGGCACCGCTTCAGTGGGGCATCACACCGTGTCGACCAGGATGCTGGTCAGCACGACCTTCGACAAGCAGGTCGGAGCGCCGGTGACCGGCAGCTACGACGTGGTGAGCCTCAACATCAAGGTCACGCCCGGGGTCGCCTTCGTCGGACGGGCCAGCAGTTTGGGGATATCCGCCGACGCACCTGCCGGCCGCGTCATCGACTTGAGCGCATGGGAGTTCACGAACCCCGACGGAACCACCGCCGCCACGGGTACCTGGTGCAGCGCCTGCGGGCAGCACGGCACCGGATCCGCCGCCTTCATGCCCCAAGCCGCAGGCACGGCGGGATACACGGTGACCGCAGACGCGGGATCTCCCTACGTCCAAGCCGCCCGGGGCACCTTTCCCGTTTACGCGGCGCGCGCCGTCGAGAGCATCACCGCGCCGGCGACCCGCTACGGCTCGACCCAGAAGGTCACCCTCACGCTGCGCGACGAACGCGCCATCTACACAAGGGTGCCCACCCCAGCCGGTGTCCCAGTCACCGTCCAGTTCCGCAAGACCGGCACGACGGCCTGGGTCACGCTCGGCTCGACGAAGACCGTGACCGGCGGCACCGCCACGTTCACCTATGTCAGCCGGTCCAACGGTCAGGTCCGTGCCCTCTACGCCACGCCGGCGCCCGGAGTCACCTGGTCATCCGCTGCCGCGGCGGTCACCTCCACCGCGGCCGCCACCATCACGAGCGCACCGACCTCCACGTACCGATACCGCACCGTGACCGTCAAGGCGACCACCTACCCGTACCAGTCAGGCGCGCGCGTCTGGCTCCAGACCCGCGTTCACGGCACCGCGACCTGGAAGACCGTCAAGAGCATCGCAGCGCCCACCACCGGCATGTCATCGCTGACCACCTCGTTCTCGACCCGCGGCACCTACGACCTGCGCGTCATCCGAACCGCGACATCACTGAACACCATCGGCTACTCGGCCACCCGATATCTCAAGGTCCTGTGACGCCGGATCTGCCAGTCGAGCAGGCCTCGGCAACGATGCATGGGACGCGCCGCCCGAGGGTTGAGCCGATGTCCCGCTCGAGGCCCGCACGCGTCGTACGGTGTGACGGCTCAGCCGCGGTGCGGCCTGTCGGCGAAGGGGTTGGATCGGGTGACGACGTACGTGCGGGTGGACGAGAACATCTACGGGCGCATGGGCCTGAAGTTCGTGCTGACACCCGATGGCCAGTCGCTCCAGCTGCTGCCGGGGCAGCTCGCGGACCCGGGCTCCGACGTCGTCAGCCACGTCGGGGAAGCCCGGTTCCACGTTCGTATCAGCACCCCCGTCGCTACGGACGCTGATGTCCCGGACGCGCTCGGCCTGGCTCTGCGCCGGGTGGCCGACCGCCTGTTCGGCATCCTGCCGGACGGGACGGAAGACCCCGACGCGAGCGGATTCGTCGAGGGCGTCCTGGGACCCGCGGTCCACGACGGCGGGCTGGTCCTGACCCTCGACACCGAGAGCTTCGGCTTCAACCCGCCCATGGTCGAGACGATGACCCGCATCTTCGTCGAGGAGCTCGAGCCGCTGGCGATCCCCGTGGAGCTCACCGCCGCCTCCTGGGCCACCGACGAGGTACCGCCGGCCTGGCGCAGCAGCGCCGAGCGACTTCAGGGCTAGCACCGCCGTCCGCTCATCGCCGTGAGACGTTTACCGCTCATGCCGCCGAGAGTGAACTCCCCGGCGGGCTGGCGCGCCCCCTGCATGACCGGGCACCTAGTGTCAGAGTGATGAGCGACCGATCGTCATGGACCGCCACCACGCACGAGTGGGGCAGCGACTTGGACGAGCAGCACCTGCACGAAGTGAGTCGCCTCCTGGGCCCACCCGGCGCAGCCGGTGGTCGACGACACCTCATCCTCGAGGTCCTCGCGTACGCCAACGACGAAGCCGCCGCGTTGGGCCGGACCGGACACGTCATCGTCACGACCCACGCAGACGGCGCCGTAACGATCGAAGACGATGGCCGAGGCACCGACACGCGACGCGACAGTGACGGCCGGGTCATCCGGAAACCGGTCATGGCCACGGCTGACGTCCGATTCACCGACATCAACAACGCGCCGCTACTGCCAGACGGTCTGCCTCGACGCGGCATCTCCACCGTCGCAGCGCTCAGCAGCGCACTCACTCACGAGAACCACCGCGACGACGGAGCCTGGTCTCAGACGTACCGCCACGGCATACCGGACGGCGACCTCAAGCCCCTTCGCGAACGGAAACCGAGGGGGACCGTCGTCACCTTCTGGACCGACATCACCGGCCCCTCAGACCTGACCAACGAGGATCGAGGAGCGTTCCCGTTCCTCGACATCCGGTTGACCTGAACGACCGACGTGACGCGCTCAGCGCTCCCGCCGGCGGCACCCACTCCGGCTCGCTACTGAAACCTTGCACCTCGAGCTTTACGTAATCCCTATCCCGCCGCGGACGGGCCCTTCGAGGCGCTTTCCGCGTGCGCGACCAGGTCCACGTTAGCGGCGTGGCACCGGGCGGTCATGGAGCCACCGCCGTGCCCTTCGCCCTCGTCGATGACCAGGTTCGAGCCGGGCCAGGCCCGATGCAGCTGCCAGGCGGTGACGGCCGGGCTCGAGATGTCCCGACGCCCGTGGATCAGCGTGCCCCGAATGCCCTCAAGGAGATCCATCCGCTGCAGGAGCGGCGGGTCGCAGAACCCGCCGTGGGACCAGTAGTGCGCGGTGAGCCGCGCGAATGTGCGCCGGAACTGGTCGTCGTCCCAGCGCGGATCGGGATAGAACCCGCCGGCGCCGATGCTGACGTGGGTGTCCTCCCACCGGGCCCACTCCCGCGAGGCCGCGTCCTGCACAGTGGGGTCCGGCGAGGCCAGCAGCTGCGCGTAGGCCTCGACCAGCCGGCCCTTGCCGCGGCGGTACCCGATGCCGGCCTGCTCGGCGTGACCGGCGAACCGGTCCCAAGCCTCCGGGAAGATGCTGCCCATGCCCTCGCTGATCCAATCGACCTCGGCGCGGCTCGTCGTGGTCACCGCACTCAGCACGATCCCCAGGACCCGCTCCGGGTGCGCCTGCGCGTAGGCCAGCGCGAGCGTCGAGCCCCATGAGACGCCGTTGAGGATCCAGGCGTCGATCCCGAGGTGGACCCGCACCGCCTCCATGTCACCGATCAGATGCGCCGTGTCGTTGTCGACGAGGGAGGTGTCCGCCTCGCCAGCGCTCGGCGTGGAGCGGCCACAGCCACGCTGCTCGAACCCGACCACGCGGGTGACATCGAGGGCGAACCGCTGCCGGTAGCCGCTAGTTCCGAGCCCACCGCCTGGTCCTCCGTGCACGTGAAGCGCCGGGACGCCGTCTGGGTTGCCCCACTCCTCCCAGTACACGCGGTGTCCACCACTGACAGGAAGCAGCCCACTGCGGCGCGGCCCATCGCTGATCTCCACGTGCAGATCACACCACGACATGCGACGCGAGCCCTCCGAGAACGTCCTGTCATGTCGCTTAACGTGCGGTCATTCGTGGGTCGATGTGCACCTGCGGAACAGCCCCTTACTGCCGCCCGGCCGCCTTTCCGGAAAGACGCCAAGCATGAGTGCCAAGATCACGCTCGTCGCGCCGATGGGCACTGACAAGCTCAAAGCACGCGTGCTCAGGGTCCAGTCTCACCGGCCCTCGTGCAGTAGTCCGAGAACGGCGAGCGTCACGCACGCCATCAGCGCGTAGGGCCAACGCCGACCGGCACGCTGGGCGTAGGAAAGCCTCCGCTCTGGAGGGCGATCGCTGGACATGAGCGGATGCTCTCATGCCCGTGAGCCAGCAGACCGACACATTGGGCTGCCGAGCGCCGCATCGTGGGTGGCGAACGTCCTCTACTGCCGCGCGGAGGACTTTCGTCCGGCCATGCCGCACCGGTCGTGCCGATGGGGCGAGTGACGAGGAAACCGGGTCGGTCAGTCACTTTTGGTGTCACTGGCCAACTTCTGACGGCGTACTCCGCCTGCCACGTCCTTGGCGGTGCCGCCCACGGTCTTGGCGGTGCGGGCGGTCCTCTCGACGGTGCCGGTCTTCCTGTTGGCGGTGCCCGTCGTCTTCTTGGCGGTTCCGGTCGTCCTTTCGGCGGTGCCGGTCGTCTTCTTGGCCGCTCTGATCGTCTGCTCCTCGGGCGTCGAGGCCGCTTTCTTGGCGGTACCGGTCGTCCCCTTGAGAGCACCTCTCGTCGTCTTGGCCGCCCTGATCGTCTCGTCCTCGGCCGTTGAGGCCGCCTCCTTGGCGGTCTCCACCGGCTTGGGCGGGAACCACACGACCTTGGTGGCCTTGACCTTCCCTACGAAAGAGGCGCCGCGGGCCGCCCACTTCGCTCGGTTGCTGACGCTCTTCCACCTCGTCTCGGTCATCTCCTGCTCCTTCCTATGCGTTCCATACAACGCTTGTTCTCATCAGCGAGGGCAGGTATCGGGCTGTCGGATTCAGGTCGCCAACGAGGGTCCCCCCTAGGGCGGGTCCTTCACGCGGGGCCCGTGAGGTTGCAAGTCGCCGCTGGCAGCGTGCGCCGTGGTGATCCCCTCATGCCGCGCTGAGGGCGACGACGATCGCCCGACCATCAGCGTGAGGTGTTTAGCGTCAGGGCTGGAAGACGGGTGCCGGTGTCCTCGTCGTCGGTCTATGCATAGCCAATCGAGGTGGTGCTCGGCAGCATGTGATCGGGTTGTGTCGACGACGGGACGGGGCGGCCTGTGATGTCCGGGAGAGTCCTTGGAGGATGCCCGCCACGTGTCGCTCGGCCGGCTGCCGACTCAAACGAAACATCGCCGGTCGCCCAATCGAAGGCGGTCAGGAGCACGTCGGGCCGCAGATCGGCGCGCTCGAGTTTGTCTCGCAACAGAGCAATGTTGAACCGTGGCTTCGCCGCGTTCGCGAAGACCCCGACGTATGCGGCCGGGACGGTGCTCCCAGGGTGCGCCGCCTCGGCTGCGTCGAGGATGGCCGACCGCTTGCGGAAGTCGCGGATGGCCTCGCCGTAGTCGAGCCCCCCTCCACCTGCTCGTGCGCTCGGGATTGGGTAGGAGCCGGGGAACACTCAGGTTTGGACGGGAGCGTGCGATGCGAGCGATGGTCTATCGAGGGCCGTACAAGGTGCGGGTTGAGGAGAAGGACGTCCCCCCGATCGAGCACCCCAACGACGCCATCGTGCGGGTCACGCGTGCGGCGATCTGCGGGTCGGACCTGCACCTCTACCACGGGATGATGCCCGACACCCGGGTCGGGATGACCTTCGGCCACGAGTTCATCGGGGTGGTCGAGGAGGTCGGCTCGTCGGTGCAGAACCTGAAGCGCGGCGATCGGGTCATGGTTCCCTTCAACGTCTACTGCGGCTCCTGCTTCTTCTGCGCCCGCGGCCTCTACTCGAACTGTCACAACGTCAACCCCAACGCGACGGCCGTCGGCGGCATCTACGGTTACTCGCACACGTGCGGTGGCTACGACGGCGGGCAGGCCGAGTACGTCCGCGTCCCGTTTGCCGATGTCGGACCGAGCATCATCCCGGACTGGATGGACGAGGACGACGCCGTCCTGCTCACCGACGCCCTGTCGACCGGCTACTTCGGGGCGCAGCTCGGCGACATCGTCGAGGGCGACGTCGTCGTTGTCTTCGGCGCCGGCCCGGTCGGGCTGTTCGCCGCCAAGTCGGCCTGGCTCATGGGCGCCGGCCGGGTCATCGTCATCGACCACCTCGACTACCGGCTCGAGAAGGCACGCAGCTTCGCCCACGCCGAGACGATCAACTTTGTCGAGGTCGACGACATCGTCGTCCACCTCAAGAAGCTCACCGAGCACCTCGGCGCCGACGTCGCCATCGACTGCGTCGGCGCCGAGGCGGACGGCAACTTCCTCCAGCACGTCGCCTCGGTGACGCTGAAGCTGCAGGGCGGCTCCCCGGTGGCCCTGAACTGGGCCATCGACTCGGTGCGCAAGGGCGGAACCGTCTCGGTCATGGGCGCCTACGGGCCGATGTTCAGCGCCGTGAAGTTCGGCGACGCCCTCAACAAAGGGCTCACCCTGCGGATGAACCAGTGCCCCGTCAAGCGGCAGTGGCCTCGGCTCTTCGAGCACATCCGCAACGGTTACCTCAAGCCGAGCGACGTCATCACGCACCGCATCCCGCTCGAGCACATCGCGGAGGGGTACCACATGTTCTCCGCCAAGCTCGACGGCTGTATCAAGCCGATCATCGTCCCCAGCGTCTCCTGAAACCCGCGTCACCATCCGGCGTCAGCCACCGAGACAGAGAGCGAGCCCCCATGGCCTACCGAGCCGAGAAGCCGCCGCTGGCGGAGACCAGCGAGCAATTGCGCGCCCGCATCCCGGGCTGGGGTGTCGACCTCGACCCGAAGGACCGCCCCGCCGTCCCCCGCGAGCGCTTCGACCCCGCCGCGTCCGGTGCGCACTGGGACTTCCCCGAGCGGCAGCCGGAGAAGTGGCCGCGCGAGCGCTCCATCGAGCACGCCTTCGTGACACCGGTGTTCGGCACCTCCAGCCCACCACGCGGCCTCTCCGGGGCAATCCGCAAGCTGGCCTACGCCCGCTACAGCGAGGCGCGGGCCGCACACTGGCTGCTCCTGCTCGGCGCCGACCGCGTCGACGCATGGGAGAGCCACCTGAGGTCCTTCGGAACCACCCACCCGGACAACCCCGTCACCGAGACGGGGGTCCTCAGTGAGGGGCGCCGCCACGGGATCTCCTCGCGCCGCGGCCACCGCGCCGACCACGCGCACCAGGCCCTCGACCCGTTCGTGGTCGCGGGCCCCTGGGTGGTCGCCGGGGTGGCCGCCTACCGCATCGTCCGGCGCGTGACCAGCCGGAGCTGAAGCGCCGCGTCACTCTCGGCGCTTGCGGGTGCGGCCGACGAAGGGCCGCTCTCGCCCCGGGTGTCCGGGTGGTGTTAAAACGCCAGTCCCCGGTAGGCGTGTCTGATCTGCTCGGGGCTGACCGTCGGCGTGACGCTCATGACGGTATACAGGTCATCGCTCTGCGTCATGGACCTTCAGCTCCCGACGGCCCCTGAGGCGGGCGGCCGGCCCACGCTTGGTTGGGGGTTCCGGGCCCCGGCCGGTGCGAACCGGTACGCCGTCAAGGCGTGGGCGTCGCGCTTCGAGCGTCAGGCGCGCGAGCAGCGAACGCACCGACCGAGGCAGCTCTCTGGATCTGTGTCACCACTCAGGGGCGACCACCTGCCTGCCGTTCCCGATGTCAGACAGACCCCTGGCTCAGGCGCCGATGGCCTGCCGGTCCTCGGTCGTGCCGCCGATCTCGATCTTGCGGGGCTTGGCCGCCTCGGCGACAGGGATCGTCAGGGTGAGCACCCCGCCGTCGTAGCGGGCCTCGATGTGCTCGGTGTCCACGTTGTCGCCGAGCACGAGCTGCCGGCTGAACACCCCGAACGGGCGCTCGGCGGCGACGAGCTGCTTCTCGTCGTAGCTGGCCCGGCGTTCAGCCTTCACCGTGACGACGTTGCGCTCGACGTCGAGGTCGATGCCATCCGGTGCTACGCCGGGAAGGTCGAACTCGACATGGAACGTGTCACCGTCTCGCCACGCGTCCATCGGCATCAGTGACGAGCCGGCGAAGGACCCGCCTGTGCCCAGGACCTGCTGCGTGAGTCGGTCCAGCTCTCGGAAGGGGTCAGTGCGCATCAGCATCATTTTCACCTCCATCGTCGTCTGCGATGCTCCTCGGAGGGCCACGATCGCCTCGTGCGATCTATGGCGTGCGCCATAGATTTCATATACCACCGGTGCCGCGGTTGGGCAAGCGCGGTGGGAGCCCGGTCCACACTCAGCGCTTGGACGTCGAGGTCGACCCGTGCCCGGATCGGGCCGTCGATGCCTTGCACGGACCAGGCGCGTGGTGGTTCGAAACGCACGAGTCTCGAGGTGGAGGCCCGGTCGGCGCCGCCGATGCGTCGGGTCGTGCGGCACAGGTCGCCGAGAGCCGGCTCGTGCTGGGTGTTCATCGACCCGCTGACGACGCCCTCCTGCCACTCGGCGAACTTCGTCGGGTCCGTGGCGTAGGCGAAGACCTCGTCAGCCGCACAGCGGACCTCGATCGACACGGTGGTCATCAGGCAGCCTCCGCCAGCAGGGCCGCGTAGCGGGCCAGGTACAGCGGCCAACCCTGCGGGTCGTCCACGCCATCGCGGATGGACTGCCAACCCGGCCCGTGGCCGTCGAGGTGGCGGTGTTCCAGCTCCACCCGAGTCCGGTCCTGGCCTTCGGCGATGAACCGGACCTCGACCTCGCTGGCTTTGGCGGGGTCGGCCTCCAGCTGCCACATCGGCCCGATGTCCCAGCTGAACACCAGGCGATGCGGAGGGTCGTAGGCGAGCACTCGGGCCCACCGGCATTCGCTGCCGTCCTCGGCACGGTCGACGACGTGGCCGCCGACGTGAGGCTCGAATGTCGTGGCGACGATCGGCGAGGAGAGCAGGTTGTGCTCCTTCGGCTTGATCTCGTCCATGCGCTCGGTGAAGGCCCTGAACGCTTGCTCCGGCGTCCCGGGCACCACGACCTCGTGACGAACCCGCGGTGCTTCGGTCATCGTTCCTCCTCCATCAGCTTCTCGAATCCCGAGAGCGTCCGCTTCCAGAACATGTCCAGCTGATCGCGTAATGCGCTGACGCCCGCTTCGTTCAAGCGGTAGATCCGCTTGGTGCCCTCCGCGCGATCACTGACGAGCCCGACGCGCTTGAGGACCTTCAGGTGCTGCGAGACGGCAGGTTGTGAGACCGGTAGTGCGTCGGTGAGTTCGCCGACGGTTCGTTCGCCGCCGGAGAGCTCGAGCAGGATCGAGCGCCGGGTACGGTCCGCGAGCGTCGCCCATCCCTCGTCTTCTGGATAAGTCATGACGAATAGAAGGTATGACCGATAGAGCGCCGGCGTCAACCGTTCCGCTTCCATACCTAGGAGGGCGCGCGCGGCGCCACGTGGCGCCGCGCGACATGACGGCGCGTTGAGATAGGGCCTGGAACCGCCTGGTTGGCGAGCGCACTCAACGTCATGAGCTCCGCAGGCACGGCCGTGTCGTGCCACGTCGGTTCGCAGTTGCAGACCTCGACTCGGCGACAGTGACTAGTCATGTCGTCTGCGAAACCATCCAAACGGGCTATATCACGACAGCGTTTGCGCTCGTAGGGTCTTCCTTGGGCCTGTGGGGGGTCCGCATGATCGGGGCCGGTGGGACGGCTCGGGTCGGCTCGGTAGTCATGGGAGGCGCCGGGCCGGGGAGGGGTGGTTGTCATGAGTGCTGTCGCAACGGTGGATCTGTGGGTGGACGAGTGGGCCAGGGAGGCGAACTGTGCCGGCCAGGACCCTGAGGCGTTGTTCGTCCGGGGCAAAGCCCAGCATGACGCGAAAACGGTCTGCAAGACGTGTCCGGTCCTCGCGCAGTGCCTGGCTGAGGCCTTGGACAGCAGGACGGAGTTTGGTGTGTGGGGAGGCATGACCGAGCGGGAGCGCCGAGCGCTGCTCCGGAAGCGGCCCGACATCACCTCGTGGAAGTCGGCCCTGCGGGCAGGAATGGCGTCACAGGCCAGGTAGGCGCGCTCAATCGGTGATGGGAGCTCATCGGTGGATGGTTCATGACCGTCCGGTGGCCCGAGATTGCGGCTCCGTCGCAGGGACCAGATCCTCGGCACCAAGCAGGACAAGCCGGACGGGCCGCTCCTCTGCGGGACAGGACGGCCATAGGAGTCCTCGGAAACTTTGCCGACTATTTGCGGTCCAACAGCGGTGCCGAAACACAAACCGCAGGTCAGAGCCCTGAAAGTGGATGAGTCGGCCGATACGCCGGGTAACCCGACAAACCGCCTCTGAAGTGCAGTGATGCCTAGCTGGGTGCGCCACTGGTGCGCAGACGCTCAAGTCAGCCGAGCGCCAGATCGCCGTATGCAGCCTCCACGGCAGACGCGATCCGGGCCTCGTCCGAGGGCCACAGATGGGCGTAGGTGCGCATCGTCTCCGACGGGTCGGCGTGGCCCAGTCGGTCCGCGACCGCGCGGGGCGATGCGCCCTCGCCGATCAGCAGCGACGCGTGATGGTGGCGCAGCTCATGCCACCCCGACCGCTCCCCCTCAGCCTCGGCCAGCCCCATGCCGGCCGACGCGACCTCCCAGGCGTACGACAGCTGAGACCGCCGCAACGGCCCGCCACGGTACGACGTGAACACCAGCCCCTCCGGCCCGCGCACGCCATGCTCCAGCTGCTCGAGCAGCACCTTCTCCACCGACGGCGAGAGGCGCACCGTCCGGTACGACGCCTTCGTCTTCAACGGTCCCCACACCACCCGCGAGGCGTTCGTGCCCTCCGCCAGCTGGCGGTCCAAGCGCACCATGCCCGGCGAGTATCGGTCCTCCGTGACCGAGCGCCACTCCCCCGGTCGCATCCCCGTGCCGGCCGCGAAGAGCACCGCGCGCTGCAGGTGCTCGGGCGCCTGGGCTCGTAGCTGCAGGACCTGGTCGACGCTGAGCGGCACGATGAGGCGGTGGTCGACACTCGGGAGGTTGATCGATCGGCACGGCGAGGCCACCAGAAGCCGGTCTGCGACGGCGGAGTCGAAGACCGCCTGCACGTAGACCATCGTCAGCCGCACCGTGTCCGGCGCCAGCCGCTTCGAGATCTGCGCCACCATCTCCTGCACGTCCAGGCGCGTGATCTTCGGCAGAGGCATCGAGCCGAACGCCGGGTAGGCATCCAGCCGCAGACGCCGCTCCGCCGTCTTCGCCGTCCCGGGCTGGTGGTGCACCTGGTGCTTGAGCCACAGCGTCGCGTGCTCCTGGAAGGTCGTGCGCGTGTCGGCGACGTAGGTGCCGGAGCGCTTCGACACGTCCACGCTGGCCAGGTGCGCCTCGGCGGCGTCGCGGCTCGGGAACGCCTTCGAAGGCGTCGCCCCGTCGGGCTCGGTCCACCGGGCCAGCCAGCGCTTCCCGCGGCCGTACCGCGGGCCCTTGACCTTCCGGCCGTTCGGACCCTTCACCATCCACCGGTCGACGACGTAGCCCATCAGCCAGCCCGACGCCCGCGTGACCTCGAGGCCAGACGCTCGCGCAGCAGCGCGGTCGTGCCAGGGTCTGACTCCCACGCCTCCCGAGTGCCGAGCGCGGCGACGAGCCGCTGGTAGTAGCGGGTCTCGTTCACGCCGAACGTCTCGAGGATCGCTTGAGCCTTCCGGCCGTCGCCGGCGCGCGGATCGTTCAGCCAGCGGCGCTCGAACGCGAGGAGCTCCCCGATCACTTCGACGTGCTCCGCGGAGTACCGAACGCTGCGACGAGCGACAGGACCGTCCACGCCCCGCCCAGCACCATCAGCTGGATCGCCTCGCGCCGAGCCTCCGCCTCGAGGGCCCCGCAGCTGGAGGGCCCGAAGATGCTGTTGCTCGTCGAGAAAGCCGACCCGCAGTTCGGGGCGGTCCCGACGAAGCCGGATGCCAGGCCGGCCACGAAGATCGCGATGCCGACGATGATCATGGCCGTGTCGAGGGTGATGGTGCTGCGGCCCTTCTGGACGGCCGTCTGGATGCTGCTCATGTCGCTACTCCCCTGCTCGTTGGGCGCCGGGCTCATCCCGCCGCCTCCTCTTCCTCTTCAGCCTCTGCTGCGGCCCGCCGGAGCACCGCTCACTCCGACGGGTGCAGATGTCTCAACCGGATGTGCAGCACATCCTCAGTCACGTTCAGCTCGTCCGCGAGCTCAGGCATGGACCGCGCCCACTTCGACGCCTGCACCAGGTCCTCGAGGAGGATCAGCTGGTGCGCCGTGGCCACGTCGACGAGCCGCTCCTCCCGGCCGATGTGGCCGCCCGGTCCGCGGAGGACGTGCTGGCGCTCGTGCTCGATGATGCAGCGTCGTTGGACCTGGGACAGGCCGGCCCGCACCCAGATCGTCTTGTCACTCCACCGGGTGGCGGCGTCGATGCCCGCGGGCAGGTCCTTCGTCCAGTAGACCGTCCAGTCCGCGAGGGCGCGCACCGCGCGCCACGGGTGATGCACCACCGAGAAGCCCCTGACCCCTGACCTGCGGGCCGTCTGCTTGACCCGTTTCGGGACGGTATAGGTCAGGTACGACGCTCGCCATCCGAGGGCCGTTTGCGGGTGCGGTGCGCGGCGGCCCGGCCGGCCTCGATGTCCTCCATCGTCGGCGGGGTCGGCAGCTTGGTGACGGAGCCGGCTCGCCCGGCTTTCGTATTGGGGGCGGTGTCATCGGTCGACTCTTCTCGGTCGGTCATCGCTCGGATGATCTGGTCCACAGCTCTGCGCTGCTTCAGTGTGAGAAGGTCGGCCTCCGCCGGCGGTCGGTACGGCTCGATGACGGAGCGAGCTGCCCCCGCCCAGTCGCTAACGGTCCGCACGTCCAGGCGCAGCGCCTCTGCGACGGCCGCCACGGTCTCAGGTTCCGAGGAGACCATGCCGTAGAGCATCCGACGCACAGCCTCGACCGACGGGTGGCTCGATCCGGTCGCCGCCTGGGCGGCGCGTGCCAGGGCTCGGATCGAGGGTCGATCGCGGTCCGTGAGGTCCGCATCCACCATCGCCGAGGCCCAAGGCTCAGGTACTTCCTGTCTCACGTCTACCAGTCTCCCGCTGACACACCGCCCGCTGTCTAGCGGCAGTGTAGACAGCGCGTCTACAAATCACGTCGTTGTAAGTCCGGTTTGAGCACGGTTTCCCGCACGCAGATTTCTCCCACCTTGTAGACAAGTGCGTCTAAGCCGTCTACTGTCTTGCGTGTCAGCAGTCACATGTCTACGATGGAAGGAATCCGACAATGCACATGAATGAGGTGAGATTCGACGTGGAGTGCATCAGCCACCTGGCCCTCGCGCAGTACATGAACCACCGTGACATGACGGTCCGCAGCCTCGCCGCCGCCGTCCGCGACCGCCTCAAACGACGGACCCCCAGGATCAGCTGCTCACCCGCCACGATCGGACACCTGCGCTCCGGCGCCCGCAAGAACTGCCGGCCTGAGATCGCCAAGGCCATCGAGGAGGCCCTCGGCGCGCCCGCGGGTTCTCTCTTCGTGCCCAAGCTGTCTACTGTCTCGACCGTCAGTAGGCGCGCAGCATGAGCACTGCAACCGCCCTCCGGACCCTCCCGTGGGACAACGACGCCACGCTCTACGAGCTGACGCCGCCCCTGCCGAACGGCGTCACCCACGTCATCGCCTCGACGACCGTCCTCGGCAACGGCACCACCGGCACCCTCGTGCTCGCCGCTACCGAGGACGGCCAGGTCGCCTACTGGATCCCGCTGACCGCGTCCCTCGACGGCGACGCCTCAGCGCTCGCGCAGCTCGGCTACGAGGTCCGGTCGTGACCGCCAAGAAGCCGACCGTGCTGCTCACGGCGGCCGACGTCGCCGCCCGCACCGGCGAGCACATCAAGACGGTGCGCCTGCGGACTCGCCGCGGCGACTACAAGGCCTTCGCCATCAACCTCGGCACCGAGAACCGGCCCCGCTGGCGCTACGACGAGGCGCTCCTCGAGCGCTGGATCGACACCCGCCGCGCTGCCTGAACCAACCCGCCGCATGACGGAGCCCGGCTCCCACCGCCAAGCAGAAACCGGGCTCACGACCGAAAGGAATCGTCTCATGACGACCCAGCAGCACTCCAGCAACACCGTCGCCACCCTCAACGAGCACGTCGGCCGGCACCGCCCCACCGTCCCCACCTGGCAGCCGACCCCCGACTACGGGCCCGCGCCCGACGTGGCGGCCGGCGTCGGCGTCACCCTCGGCGTCGACCCGCACCTGACCCTGGTCGACCTGACCGGCGGCATGGTCCGCATCCCGCTCAACCCCGAG
Source organism: Terrabacter terrae (assembly GCF_039529575.1). NCBI lineage: Bacteria > Bacillati > Actinomycetota > Actinomycetes > Micrococcales > Intrasporangiaceae > Terrabacter > Terrabacter terrae. The sequence goes on along the minus strand of NZ_BAAANB010000021.1, from coordinate 1,223,109 downwards.
ACGGTCGAGCACATCGTCCTCGAGGCCAAGGCCTTCACCTCCGCCCGCGAGGCCCGGTACGCCGAGCAGGCCCGCGAGATCGAGGCGTCCAACGCCCGCCAGGACCGCTTCTTCCGCGACAACGAGCGGATCGAGGCGACGGCATGAGCACTGGCATCCAGGTCGAGCGCGTCCTCGACCGCGACACCCAGCACGTGCAGGTGGCCATCGACCCCGAGCAGATCGTCGACGGCCTCGCCCGGGCGCTGAAGAACCAGCACATCTATCTGACGCTGCTGCTGCAGGCCGACCCGGAGACGAAGCGCGACGCTCGGGCCCGGCTCGTCCGCGCCCTGTCCGGCGACGCCTTCACCGTGGTGCTCTCCCCCACCGAGGCGCGCCAGGTGTCGCAGGAGCTCGACGAGGTTGCGCGCGAGGCGTACCCGTGCGCCGTCGGGCACTGCGAGTCCCTCGCCGACGAGGACTACTGCGACGCGCACCTCGACGCCGGCGCCGGCCTCGCTCGGAGCGCGTCATGACCGCGGGCATCGTCGACGGCCGCGTCCTCCTGCTCGCTCTCGCCCTGGTCGTCGCGGTCATCGCCTGGAAGCGGATCCGCGGTGCACGCCGCCCCGCCAGCGAGCCGACCCCTCAGCCGCAGATCCCCGAGGCCGACTGCTGCATGGTCAGCAGCCCCCGCTGCGCCGAGCCATGGGAGCACGAGCTGCACGGCTGGCTGCTCTGCACCGGCCACTACCAGGCCGCCCGCCGCGACACCGTCTTTGACCAGGAGGCGAGCTCGTGACCGCCACCCTGATCCCCACCCTGTCCCCCGCCTCGCCCGAGTGGGCCAAGCGCATGAGCGCCTCGAAGGTCGCTGCCGTCGTGGGCCACTCGCCCTACGAGTCGCGGTTCTCCCTGTGGCACAAGATGTCCGGCAACCTCGACTGGGACGACGGCGAGAACGCCGACGAGAAGAAGCGCGGCCACTACCTCGAGCCCGCCCTTCGTCAGTGGTTCCGCGACCAGCACCCCGACATGCGCGTCGAGCGCACCGGCACCTGGGAGCGCGACCTCTTCGACTGGCAGGTCGCCTCCCCCGACGCCCTCGTCGACGACGAGGACATCCTCGAGTGCAAGACCTCCACCAAGGACTGGGAGTGGGGCGAGGCCGGCACCGGCGAGGTGCCCGTCTACTACGACGACCAGGCGCAATGGACCCTGCTCGTCACCGGGCGCCGCCGCTGCTACTTCTCGGTGCTCACGTCCTTCATGGAGTTCCGCGAGTACATCGTCGACGCCAACCCGCAGAAGCAGGCGTGGCTCGTCACCGAGGCCGACTCCTTCATGCGCTCCCTCGGCCAGCGCGCCCCGTCCATCGACGAGCACGACGCCACCTACCGCGCCATCCGCAAGCTGCACCCAGACATCGAGGACACCGAGGTCGAGATCGACCTGACCCTCGCCCTCGAGTACGCCGCAGCGAAGGCCGCCAAGGACGACGCCGAGACCGCCTACCGCGGCGCGGCCGCCCAGATCAGCGAGCAGCTCGGCAACGCCCGGGTCGCCAAGACCCCCACCGGGCTGACCGTCGCCTACCGCCGCGCCGGCCGCGGCGGGTCCACCCCGTACCTCAACCCCGCGCGCGGCCTGACCGCGACCCTCCTGACCGAAAGGACAGCGTCATGACCGCCGTCGCACGCACCGAGCAGGCCGGCACCCCGGCCGGGCTCGTCCAGCAGTACCAGGGCGACTTCGCTGTCGTCCTGCCCAGCCACATCAAGCCCGAGACGTGGTGCCGCGTTGCCATCGGTGCACTGCGCCGCGACCGGAACCTCGAGGCGGCTGCCCGGGCCAACCCGGCCTCGTTCCTCGGTGCGCTGCTCGACGCTGCCCGCCGCGGGCTCGAGCCGGGGACCGAGCAGTACTACCTCGTGCCGCAGAAGGTGAAGGGCCAGATGCAGGTCCGCGGCAACATCGGCTACCAGGGCGTCGTCGAGCTCATCTACCGCGCCGGCGCCGTCTCCTCCGTCATCGTCGAGGTCGTCCGCGAGCGGGACAAGTTCTCCTACGTCCCGGGCCGCGACGACCGGCCCGTCCACGAGATCGACTGGTTCGGCAAGGGCGGCCGCGGCGACCTCATCGGCGCCTACGCCTACGCAGTCATGAAGGACGGCGCCACCTCGAAGGTCGTCATCCTCAACCGCGACGACGTCGAGCGGGCCAAGGCCTCCTCGCAGGGCGCGAACAGTGCCTACTCGCCGTGGAAGAACCACGAGGAGGCGATGTGGCTCAAGACCGCCGCGCACCGCCTGGCGAAGTGGGTGCCGACCTCGGCCGAGTACATGCGCGAGCAGCTGCGCGCCGTCAAGGCCGTCGAGGCCGAGCAAGTCGGGCCCGGCTCGATCGGCGCGGTCCGTGACCAGCCCGTCACCGAGACCGGGCTCGAGAAGGCCGCGGACCCGCACGCCGGCGAGGAGTTCGTCACGGACGAGGTGACCGGCGAGGTCATCGACGAGCAGGACCCGCCCGCCGACGGCTACGCCACCTACGACCCGGCCGCCGACCCGACCACCGAGCCGGACTGGTGACCCGGATGTCCTGGCACACCGGGCGCCTCGCCCTCGCGGATGCGGAGACCACGGGTGTCGACCCCTTCCTCGACCGCATCGTCACCTTCGCGATCATCGAGGCCGGTGGCGGCCACAAGACCGTCACCCGCTCCTGGCTGATCGACCCAGGCATCCCCATCCCGGAGGCCGCCACCGCGGTGCACGGCATCACGACCGAGCACGCCCGCGCCAACGGCCGCCCGGCCGCGATCGCCGTCAAGGAGATCGCCGTCGACCTGCTCTCCTGCGTCGGGTCCGGCCTGCCCATCGTCGGTCACAACGTCGGCGGCTACGACCTCACGCTGCTGCACGCCGAGCTCGTCCGCCACGGGCACAAGCATCTCGCGCTGTCGTTCGCCGGCATCGCGCCCGTCGTCGACACCATGGTCATCGAGAAGCACCTCGACCCGTACCGCCCGGGCAAGCCCAACGGCCGTCGCCCCGATGACGCGTGCGGGCCGCACACGCTCATCGAGTGCTGCCGCCTGTGGGGCATCGAGCTGTCTGAGCAGGACGCCCACGGCGCCGAGGCGGACGCTCTCGCAGCCGGGCGCCTGGCGTGGCGGCTCGCGACGGACCCGCTCCGGTTCGCGCAGTTCGACGGGCCCCGCGGTGTCGACCGGATCAACCCCGCCCACTGGCCGCTCCACAAGCTCCACGAGTGGCAGGCCGAGACCTACGCGAAGTCCGCCGCCTCGTTCCAGGCCTACATGCGCGGAGAGCAGCGAAAGAAGCCCGACGACGTCGACCCGACGTTCGAGGCGCGCACGCAGTGGCCGGTCGCCGACCTGCCAGCCGGCTGGACACCCGACCAGCCCCCCATCCCCGCAACCGAACGGGAGGCCGTGGCTTGAGCCGCCTCATCTTCACCGTCAACGGCACGCCGGGCGCGCAGGGCTCGAAGCGCCACGTGGGGCACGGCGTCATGGTCGAGTCGTCCAAGAAGGTCAAGCCCTGGCGCTCCGACGTCAAGGCCGCCGCCGAGGCCGCGCACCTGGCCTCCGACGAGTGGGACCGCGCCACCGGCGCCGTCGGCGTTCAGATCACCTTCCGATTCGCCCGACCAAAGAGCCACTACCGCACCGGCCGCAACGCCCACATCCTCCGCGACGACGCACCCATCTACGTCACGTCGCGCGGCGCCGGCGACGGGGACAAGCTGCAGCGCTCCACCTTCGACGCGCTGACGGCGGCCGGCGTCATCGCCGACGACTCCCTCATCGTCGCCATCCACGCCTTCAAGGTCTACGCCGCCAGCCACGAGAAGCCCGGCGCCGACGTCGAGCTCTACACCGTGCGCAACGCAGCCCAGGGCCCGAGCCTCGCACCGGTCTACCGCGGGCAGGCGGTGAGCTGACATGGACGCCACCCCCTGCTCGCGTGTGCCCGACCGCGACATCTTCACCAGCACCGACCCGGACGACATTGCCGCGGCCAAGGCTGTCTGCTCCACCTGCCCCTTCACCAAGGCCTGCCTCAAGGCCGCCCTCGAGCTCGGCGAGGTCGGGGTCTGGGGCGGCACGACCAAGGCTCAGCGCACACGCCTGAACCACACACCCCGGCAGCCGGGCCGACCGCGCAAGCCCATCACCCACGGCACACGCCAGGGCTACTTCCAGCACCGCAACCGCGGCGAGGACGCCTGCATCGAGTGCAAGCGGGCCGCCTCCGCACACTCCAAGCGCATGCGCGCCAGCAAGCGACAGGCGGTCGCATCATGACCGCCCGCCAGCCACGAGACACCCAACTGCGCTGCGACGACTGCGGCTACACCACCAAGGTCACCTCCGCAGGCATCGCCCGCAAGGCTCTCGACCGCCACTCCTGCGACCTCACCCGCGAACGCGCAGCCCGCACCGAGCGACGTCTCGCCAAGGCCTCAGCCTCCGGGCCCGAGGCGCCCTGCCAGCACGACAACCGCCACCAGCACGGCGACCGCGCCCGTTACACCCTCGACGGCTGCCGCTGCCGCGCCTGCAGAGACGCCAACGTCGCCTACAACCGGCAGCTCGCCCGGCGCCACCTCTACGGCCGGCCCCCGCTCGTCGACGCCAACCCCGCGCGCGACCACGTCCGGGCGCTCCAGGCCGCCGGCATGGGCTGGAAGCGGATCGCCGAAGCCGCCGGGCTCGACCACTCCGTCATCACCAAGCTCATCTACGGCGCCCGCGGTCGCAAGCCGTCCGTGACCATCCAACCCGCGTCCGCCGAGAAGATCCTCGCCGTCCGCCTCGAGCTCGCACCCGCGGCCGTCGTCGACAGCATCGGATCTGCCCGCCGTGTCCAGGCGCTCCTGTGCCTGGGCTGGTCCGTTCCGCGTATCGCTGAGGCTGCTGGGGTTGACCGGCAGGCCATCGACAGGGCCTTGCGCGGCGGCTCGGTGCTCGCCTCCACCCGGAACGCCATCCGCGACGTCTACGACCGGCTCTGGAACGCCACACCCCCGCAGGCCGAGAAGTCCGACCGGATCGCTGCCACCCGCGCCCGGCGTCGGGCGGCCGCCTCAGGCTGGGTGCCGCCGCTCGCGTGGGACGACGACTCGATCGACGACCCCACCGCGACACCAGACCTCGGCGACACCCGGACCACCAACCGCGGGCGCAACACCGAGGACCTCGTCGAAGACGTCGAGTTCCTCCTAGACGAGCAGCCCCTCGCCACCGCGCAGCAGCTCGCCGACCGGCTCGGCTACCGCGACCGCACCGCAATCCAGAACGCCCTCAGGCGCGCAGGCCGCCAAGACCTGCTCGACCAACTCGCCCGCAACGCACGACTCAACCAGGAAGGAACCGCAGCGTGAAGATCGCCACCCAGCTCCCCAAGGGGCCACAGAACGGGCTCGTCGCCATCGACCGAGCCCTCGTCAACAACCCCGAGCAGTCGCACATCGTGATCGCCGAGGTGGACTGCAAGAGCATCACCACCGACACGGACACCGGCGACACGGAGCCGACCGTCCGCATCCTGCACGTCGAGGTCATCACCGACCGCTCCGGCAACCAGGACATGGTCCGGGCCGCCATGGATGCCGCCTATCGCCGCCGCACCGGTGACAACCCTCTCCCCTTCGACCTCCGCACCGCCTCAGGCGTCTTCGTCAGCGGCGGCACGTATGACGTGAATGCCGGGACCGGCGAGATCACCTCGGCCGACGAGCCTGACGACTCCACAGACGAGCTCGATCTCCTGGCCAAGGCCGCCGACCTGGTCATCAGCACACAGTTCGGCTCGCCCTCGATGCTCCAGCGCAAGCTGCGCGTCGGCTTCGCCAAGGCCGGCCGTCTCATGGACCTGCTTGAGGCGCGCGGCATCGTCAGCCCCAGCAACGGCAGCAAGGCGCGCGAGGTCCTCGTCAAGCCCGACGACCTCGAGCACCAGCTGGCGGGCATCCGTGGCGCCGAGCAGGACGACGGCGACCCCGCAGCCTGACCGGCCTACCCATGCCGGTCACCGCTCCGCACCCCTGGCGGAGAGCCCGCGGCGCCACCCCCAAGGCGCGCGGCGGGCCCCCAATCCCACGAACGACACGAGAGGCGAGGCGTGCAGCCCGAGCCAGCCCAGCGAGGTGACGCGTGACAGACCGACCACGCGACCGGCACCTCGCCGTCGCCCCACCACCCGACGAGCACGACACCACCAGCCAGCCACCCCAGGACCACGAGGCCGAACGCGACGTCCTCGCCGGCATCCTCCACCGACCATCCACCCTCGACGACGTCACCCTCATCCTCACCCCCGAAGACTTCCACCACCCCGCCCACGAGCTCATCTACGCCGCAGCCGTCACCCTCTATGCCCGCACCCGCCCCGTTGACATCACCACCGTCGCCAACCAGCTCGGCACCGACCTCGGACGCATCGGCGGCCGCTCCGCCCTCGAGCAGCTGCACTACCGCGGCATCGGCATCGCCGACCCCGCCTACCACGCCGAGATCGTCGCCGACACCGCCACCAGGCGCCGCCTCGACACCGTCGGCACCCGCATCCGCCAGCTCGCCAACTCCCCCGCCGGCGGATCCACCCTCGAGCTCCTCGACGCCGCCACCAACGAGCTCGCCGCCATCCCCCGCACCGTCCCCGGCGTCGACCACGCCGCCACCAGTTCTTGGGCGCCCGTCGACCTCGCCGGCATCATCGCCAACGGCGAGATCCTCGAACAGCCAACCCAGCTCGCCCGCACCGACGGCCAGTGCCTGCTCTACCCCTCCGCCGTGCACTCCATCAGCGGCGAGCCCGAGTCCGGCAAGTCGTGGATCGCGCTCATCGCCGCAGCCCAGACCCTGCGCCACACCACCGACGAGCACGTCACCTACGTCGACTTCGAAGACCGTGCCGGCCGCGTCATCCCGCGCCTGGTCAACCTCGGCGCCCCAGCACAAGCCATCATCGAGCGCTTCCACTACATCCGACCATCCCAGGCGCTCGACGCAGCCGGCCGGAAGCTGCTCGACCAATGCGCCACCCAGTCCAGCCTCGCCATCATCGACGGCGTCACCGAAGCCATGACCATGCACGGTCTCTCGCTACTCGACAACGAGGACGCCGCCCGCTACCTCGACCTCCTCCCGCGCCACCTCGCCGACCAGGGCCCCGCCGTCCTGCAGATCGACCACGTCGTCAAGGACAGCGAGAAGCAAGGCCGCTGGGCCATCGGCGCCGGCCACAAGCTCGCCGGCCTCGACGGAGCCGCCTACGGCGTCAAGGTCCTCGAGCCCTTCGGCCGCGGCAAGATCGGCCGCGCCGCCATCGCCGTCCACAAGGACCGCCCCGGCGCCGTCCGCGAGATCGCCCTCGGCAACGCCGTCGCGCACCTGGTCATCGACTCCCGCGGCGAGTCCATGGCCGCCTGGCTCGAGGAGCCCAGCTCGCTGCCGAAGTCGGCCGACGGAGCCGGCCGTCCCACGCACCTGATGGAGAAGGTCTCCCGGTACGTCGAGATGTACCCGGGAGCCTCGCAGACCGACATCGAGAAGGGCGTCACCGGCAAGGTCCAGTACCTCCGGATGGCCATCAACTCCCTCGTCGCCGAGGGCTACCTCACCGTCACAGCGGGCCCTCGCAACACCCGCAACCACTCCGTCATCGCGGTGTTCCGAGAGGACGAAACCGATGAGTCCTGACCGCCACATCGACCCCGTCCCGACCCCGTCCCGACCCCGTCCCGGTACGGGCACAAGACGACCCCGTCCCCTTGCCCGCTTCTCTAAGCAAGGGACGGGGTCAGTGAGCACGAAATCACCGCGACCCCGTCCCAGATCGTCCCGGGCCCCTGAGCGCGTCCCCACCCCGTCCCACACCACCGGAAGGACCACCCGATGAACGAGCACTCAGACCGCGACAGGAGCGAGCACCCCAACTTCGAGGCCATGCTCGCCGACCCCGTGGAGCAGTACGACCCGCGAGCCGAAGTCCTCGCCAGCATCGTTGACTGGACCAACGCCCCGTCGTCCACGATGTCGGCCGCCTCGGAACCCCATGCGCCGGGTGACGGCCAGGGCGACCCCGTGGAGCCGGGGACGTCCCGAGTCGACGCCGCGCGTGAGACGCGATACGCCCAGGTGATCATGGGCCGCACGGTCACGACCGCAGTCCCTGCCGTCATGGCCGTGGCGGACGCCGAGCAGGCCGAGCTGCGATCCACCCTCGACTTGGCGCTCAGCACGATCTCTCGGATGCTCGGCGGTGAGGCCGACGTCGCGCGGGTGCTCGGGCTCACGCTGCCCGACGATGACGAGTTCTGGGCGGACTACCTCGCGGACGGTCTGATCGAGACCGCCCGGGCGCGCATGGCTGACCTTCGGGCTGCCGAGGCCAAGGTGGCGTGCGTCGCGGCGCTGGTCGATCAGTGGGACGGCGAGATCGGCGCGCAGGAGGACCACAAGTCCGTCGCCGCGGTCCGAGCCGTGGAAGCCTGCATGACCGACGTCGTCGCCGCGCTGGCCGGTCCCGGGCCCGAGGCGACCGAGGGCGGCGCGTGATGGCCAACGCGACCTTGCCCGAGGTCATCACCAACGACGACCCGAACGCCGCCCTGTGCACCGCTGGCGGCGTCGACCACGACTACCGCCCGCACACCTACCGGTCGAACGGACGTCCGCACACGTCGCTCCGCTGCGTCTGGTGCCACGTCGTCGCCTGCGGCGACATCGACGAGGCCGACCCCTGCATCGAGCCCTACCACCACCACGGCGACCACCGCACCCGCTCGGGGGTCACCTGGCCCAAGGGCGGCTGCCGACCCACCACCACCGAGGAGCCAGCGTGACCGACCAGCCCCACCTCGAGCAGCCCCTCACCCCGACCGACATCACCGACGGCATCCGCCGCGAACTCGCCACCATCCGCCGCCACTGGGCCCACACCTTCGACCCACCCCGCTCGACCGGATCCGGCGGCAGCCACGCCGTCCCCGACTCACGCTTCCCAGGCAACGACACCGCCATCAGCCTCCGCGCCGAGATCACCCGCGACCTCGCCTTCTGGGTCCACGCCTACGTCGACGACCACCCCGACAGCCTCGACGGCTGGGTCACCATCGACGCCCTCGACGTCGAACGCACCTGCCGGTTCCTCGCCCAGCAAGGCGAGCACCTCGGCGCCTGGGACTCCGGCAACCGCCTCTGGGCCGAACTCACCACCCTCGCCCGCGAGCTGCGCGACATCGCCGCTCCCAAGGTCCGCGACACCATCCCCCTCGGCGAGTGCGACTGCGGCACCATCGTCCGCGCCAAAGCCCACGACCCCGGCAACATCAAATGCCGCGGCTGCGGGACCATCGACACCATCGACGGGTGGACGCTGCGGATCGTCGGACACCACGAGCCCGTCACCATCCCCCAGCTCGTGCCGCTGCTGCACCAGCGCATGGGCATCGTCATCTCCGAGCGGCAGCTGCGCCGCTGGCACCAGGCCGGGCGGATCACCGCCACCACCACCGGCCCCACGCCCCGGTTCGACCGGCGCGACGTGTTTGCCGCCCTGGCCTACCTCGAGCACCGGCAGCGGGAAGGGGCGTGATGTTGACATTCCGTGCGCAACGCCTCATCATCGGACACAGCAGGGCAGAACTCTGCCCCATCGAAGCCCCGGACTCGCGTTGAGCCGGGGCTTTCCCCATGCCCCCGTCGCCGCACCGCGAGCCGCCACCTCCGACGAATGAGCCCGCCTCGAGCGGCCCGTGGGGAGAGAGTGAGCCGGCGCGAGCTTCGGGCCCTTGTCCGTCGTCGAGCCGGGTCTCGACGACGGCGCACACCTGGTCATCAGGAGGTCGTCATGCCGTGGAACTGGTGCTACCCCGAGCGCCGCGTCGTGCCCGCCGGCCCTGGCCGGCCCAAGCGGGACCGCCGCAAGCAGGCCGGGAACCGTCGTCGCGCGCGAGCCGCTCGACGCTGACACGCCTCGCCGGTCGGGTCGACGCGCCACGGGACCGGCACCGCCCACGCGGATGGGCATGGCCGGTGCCCGGACGCGGACACCGGCCCCACCCATGTTCCCCCCGTTGGCCGGCCTGGCGCCGGCACGGACCCCGAGGCAGGTGAGCACCCCCATGGCCGCCTTCCCCTGGACCAACGAGCTGGACACGCTCCTGCGCGACCTCGCGGCAACCGGCCGGTCCGTGCGCGACATCGCCGCCGAGATCGGCACCACGAAGAGCACCATCGACCGCCGGCTACGCGCCCTCGGCATCACCCTCGACCGCTCGAGCACCGAGGCCGCCACCAAGGCCAACACCCTCGACGCGAAGGCGCGCCGCAGCCGGCTGCAGCTCGCGCTCCTCGAGGACGCCGAACGCCTCCGCGCCCAGATGTGGCAGCCGGCCACCGTCTTCAACTTCGGCGGCAAGGACAACACCTACGAAGAGCGCACCCTCGACAAGCCGCCCTTCGCGGACCAGCTGAAGATCATGCAGGCCACCGGCATCGCCGTCGACCGCTCCCTCAAGCTCGACCTGCACGACTCCGGCGGATCCACCGCCGTCATCGGGCTCCTGCAGCAGACCGCGGCCGCGCTCGGCATCCACGACGACGCCGACAGCCAGCCGTGAGCCTCTCCCGCAAGCAGCTCGGCTCCGTCCGCAACGCCACCGGCACCGTCAACCTGTGGCACGGCAGCATCCGCGCCGGCAAGACCATCGGCTCCCTCGTGCGGTGGATGCTGTTCATCGCCAACGCTCCACGCGGCGGCGAGCTCGTCATGGTCGGCCGCACTCGCGACGCCGTCTGGCGCAACGTCATCGGCCCCCTCCAAGACCCCGCGCTCACCGGATCCGCCGCGGCCCAGGTCGTCGGCAACTACGGCGCCCCCACCGTCAGCATCCTCGGCCGGCGCGTGCACGTCCTCGGCGCATCCGACGCCAAGGCCGAGCTCGTCATCCGAGGCATGACCGTCGCCGGCGCCTACGTCGACGAAGTCACCACGCTCCCCGAGCAGTTCTTCACCCAACTCCTGGGCCGCATGAGCGTGCGCGGCGCGAAGCTGTTCGGCACCACCAACCCCGACAACCCCGCGCACTGGCTGAAGACCAAGTTCATCGACCGGCACGCCGTGCTTCCTCACTGGCGCATCTTCCACTTCACGATGGACGACAACCCGGCCCTCACGCCCGAGTACGTCGCCCAGAAGAAGCTCGAGTTCACCGGCCTCTGGTACCGCCGCTTCATCCTCGGCGAGTGGGTCGCCGCCGAGGGCGCCGTCTTCCCCATGTGGGACCCCGAGCGACACGTCATCCCCTGGGCGTCACTGCCACGCATGCGGCGGATCTTCGGCGTCGGCGTCGACTACGGCACGAACAACCCCGCCACCGGGCTCGTCCTGGGCATCAGCGACGTCCCCGACGAGACGCTCGGGCTGCGGCCGCGGCTGTTCCTCCTCGACGAGTGGCGCACCCCGCAGGGGCACATGCTCACCGACCAGCAGCTGTCCGCTCGGTTGCGCGCCTTCATGGCCGGACCGCACCAGCCGGTCGAGCCGGCCCCGGCGCCGGAGTGGGTGTTCGTGGACCCGTCCGCGGCGTCGTTCAAGACGCAGCTGCAGGCCGACGGCGTCACGAACCTGCGCGACGCGGACAACGACGTCGCCTACGGCATCCGCACCATGGCGTCGCTGCTCGGCACCGGCGACCTGGCCGTCTCGGACCGCTGCACCGGCCTGATCGCGGAGGCGCCCGGCTACTCGTGGGACCCCAAGGCGGCGGAGAAGGGCCTCGACAAGCCGATCAAGGTCGCGGACCACTCGCTGGACGGCGCACGGTACGTCGTCACGACCACGGAGTCGCTGTGGCGCCCCATGCTGGCGGCCGCGTGAAACGCATCGACCCGAGCAACCTGTGGCAGTGCCAGACGTGCGGCCGTGAGCACCCGATCAAGCCCCTCGCGCGTGACTGCGAGGCCCGTCACCGAGCGAGCGAGGAGGACCGATGCGACCCACCAGCATCCCGGACGAGCTCGTCGAGCCCGGCACCCTCCGCAAGGTAATCTCCGCCCCCAATGGCGACCTCCTCGACGAGAACATCCGCCCCGTCGAGGCCCTCATCTCCCGCGACCCGGCGACGCAGCTCGCGGCCTTCCGCATGCGCCTGGTCCTCGAGGGCGGCGAGCTCGAGGACCTGCAGGCCGGCAAGCCGATCTGGCTCACCATGCTCGGCGGCATCGCGCCCTTCGACGTGCAGGTCGAGGGGTCCTGATGCCGCTGCCGCAGAACGGGATCGCCTGGCCGCCCGCCGAGCTCGAACCCATCAGCCGCTGGATGGCCATCTGGGACGCCTGGTACGTCGGTGACCCCGAGCGGCTCACCAGCGTCTACCGCGGCACCCCCACCGCCGTCCGCGTCGACCGGCCCGCCCAGTACCGCGGCGGCCTCGTCGGCGCCGCAGCCCGGTTCTTCTGGGGCCGCCCGGTCGGCGACCTGCAGCAAGCGCCCGCGCAACTGCACATCCCGATCGCCTCCGACATCGCCCGCGCCGGCGCCGACCTGGTCTGGTCCGAGGCGCCCACGTTCGCCGCCACCGACAAGGCCACGCAGGCCCGGCTCGACGAGCTCGTCGACGACGGCATGCTGCACTCCCTCGCCGAAGGCGCCGAGCTCGGATCAGCCCTCGGCGGGCACTACCTCAAGGTCGCCTGGGACACCACGATCCGCGACGACGCCCCGTTTCTCACCCTCGTCGACGCCGACGCCGCCTGGCCCGAGTTCCGCTACGGCCACCTCGTCGCCGTCACCTTCTGGTGGGTCGTCGCCCGCGACGGGCAGAAGATCACCCGCCACCTCGAGCGGCACGAGACCAACGCCGCCGGCGACGGGATCATCCTGCACGGCCTCTACGAGGGCACCGAGGACAAGCTCGGCGTCGCCGTCCCCCTCAGCGAGCACGCCTCCACCGCGGCCCTGGCCAACCTGGTCGACGCCGAGTCGTCCATCAGCACCGGCTCCCCCGGCATCGCCGTGACCTACATCCCGAACGTCACCCCGCAACGACGCTGGCGCAACGACCCCATCGGGCGCCACCTCGGCCGGTCCGACCTCGACGGCATCGAAGGCCTGATGGACGCCATCGACGAGGCGTGGACATCGTGGATGCGCGACATCCGCCTCGGCAAGGCCCGCGTCTTCGCCTCCCGGGAGCTGCTCGAGTCCAACGGTCCCGGGCAGGGCGCGAGCCTGGACCTGGACCGCGAGCTGTTCTCGCCCCTGTCGGCCGCCGTCGGCTCGCTCAACATGGCCACCTCGACCGGCAACGCCAACGGGTTCCTCATGGCTCAGCAGTTCGCCATTCGCTACGAGGAGCACAAGCAGACCGTCAACGAGCTCGTCCTCAACACGCTGCGCGCGGCCGGCTACTCCGCCGCCACGTTCGGCGAGGCCGACGGGTACGGCGCCGCCGTCACCGCCACCGAGGTCGCTGCCCGCGAGCAGCGATCCCTGCTGACCCGGGACCGCAAGCTGCGGGTGATTCGGCCGCGGCTGGCCGACATCCTCGAGAAGCTCCTGGCCGTCGACGCCGCCATCTTCCGCAGCGCGGTCAAGCCCGAGCGGCCCGACGTGCAGTTCCCCGACGGCGTCCAGGACTCGCCGCTGGTGCTCGCCCAGACCGCGCAGGCCCTGCGGACCGCCGAGGCGGCCTCGACGAAGACGCTCGTCGCGATGATCCACCCCGAGTGGGACGAGAAGCAGGTCGACGACGAGGCGCAGCTGATCCTCGACGAGAACAAGCCCCTGCCGCTGTCCGACCCGATGGGCGGCTTCGCACCCCCGGCCGGCCCGACGGCCCCCGGCGACCTGAGCGGCACGACCAGTGGCGACGCAGCCGTCCCGGCCGGCTGACGACTCCGCCGACCTGGCGCTGGTCGTTGAGCTCCTCGCCGCCGGGGTCGTGCAGGAGTTCATCGCCGCCGAGCAGGACCTCATCGCGCATGTGGCCGAGTACGCCCGCCGCGGCCTCGCTGCCCCGGTCGGTTCCGCTGCCCGCCTGGACATGCTGCGCCGCATGCAGATCGCCGCTCACCGGATCGCCGCCGAGCTCCGTTCCCGCGCAACACCGCTCGCCCGCCGCGTCACCGACGAGGCCGCGCGCGCCGGCACCGGTGCGGCACTGCGCACCCTGACGCAGCTGACGATCTCGCACCCGAGCCTGTTACGCACACTGACCGCGCCCCAGCCTGAGCCGGTCTCGGCGCACGCCCTGGCATCCGTCACGGCCATCCGGATGGACCTGCAGCGCAACCTCGAGGACGCCGCGACCCGCATGACCCGGTTCGGCGACGACACTTACCGTGCCGCTGTCGCCCGGGCCGCCGAGTCAGAGATCCTGCACGGCATCGCCCCGGCCGCCGCCCAGCGCGGCGCCTGGGATGAGCTGACGTCGCAGGGCATCACCGGCTTCACCGACTCCCGCGGCCGCAACTGGAACCTCGCCTCCTACGTCGAGATGGCCACCCGGACCGCGGTGCAGCGCGCCTACAACACCAGCCACGAGGCACGCATGGCCGCCGGCGGCATCTCGTTCTTCACGGTCGCCCCGCACGCCCACCCGTGCCCGCTGTGCGGCCCGTGGGAGGGCCAGGTGCTATCGGAGCGCTACCCGTCCGGGCAGACGACGACGCTGTCCGCGGTCAGCGACGCCACAGTCACGTTCTCGGTGGCCGGCACCATCGACCAGGCGCGCGCCGAGGGTCTGTTTCACCCGAACTGCACGCACACCCTGGTGCCGTACCTGCCCGGCGTGACCCGGATGCCCGCGAAGCCGCAGTGGACCGCGGCTGACGAGGCGGCGTACCGGGCGGCGCAGCGGCTCCGCGAGCTCGAGCGCCGCGTGCGGGCGGCGAAGCAGCGCGAGCAGGCGGCCCTCGACGACCTCGGCCGGGCCCGGGCACGGCGTGACGTGCGGGCCGGTCAGGCTGCGATCCGTGCCCACGTCGCGGCGCACCGGCTGGTGCGGCGGCCGCGACGCGAGCAGCTGGACCTCGGGAACAGGTGAATCAGCCGTGGCTCACAGACGTGCCGCCGTGAGGCTGACTCGCCGTGACCAGCCAAGCCCTCGCCTCGGCCAGCTGGTTCACTGCCGCGGCCAGGTTGAAGATCTGGGCGGCCCCCAGGTCCTCCGTGCTGATGTTCTTCGTCAGCTCGTTGATCGCGCTCTCGATGTTGCTGATCGACTCGTGTGCCTGCGCCATGACGCGGCCCTCCCTCTGTCTGCCATCACGCCTGGCGCGTGACGGTCTGCGACAAGTGTCCGGTACGTCACCGACACCGGGTCGCACTCATCCACACCGATCCGGCCGGGCGCCGGAGAGAAGAGAACCCAGCCATGAGCACCCTCGCTCGCCACGCCAGCATGACCGCGCCGCTCCTCGTCAACGGCATGACCGTCGAGGAGCTGCTCGCCGTCCACAAGGCCCGCTTCGGCGACGCCCGGATGTCCAACGACGACAGCGCCCTCGGGACGGGAGCCGGCGAAAGCGGAACGGGAGCGGCCGGAACGGCGACAGGCACCGCCGCAACCGGGACGGACGCCTCCGCCAGCGACACGAAGACGACCGCCGACGCCAAGACGGCCGACGCCGCCCCGACGTGGAACCCCGACGCCTGGGACGGCAAGGTCGACTCCCTCCCCGCCGGCGCGCAGAAGATCATCACCGACCTGCGCAAGGCCGACGGCGACGAGCGCGTCGCCAAGAAGACCCTCGACGCCATCATGGCGGCGATCAACCCCGACAAGGCCGGCGAGAAGGCCGACCCCGTCCAGCTCGCGGAGCAGCTCACCACGGCCCAGCAGGCGCAGCGGCAGACCGCCGTCGAGCTCGCCGTCTACAAGACCGCCAGCAAGCACTCCGGCGACCCGGACGCCCTGCTGGACTCGCGCGCCTTCCTGGCGAAGGTCGCAGACCTCGACCCCGCCGCCGACGACTTCCCGTCGAAGGTCGACGAGGCGATCAAGTCCGCCGTCACGGACAACCCCAAGCTCAAGGCGGCCCGGGTGGCTGGCGCGAGCGGTGCGGACCGAGCCGGTGGATCCGGCGAAGGGACCGCGAAGCCCACCACCCTCGAAGACGCCATCGCCCAGAAGATGGCGTCCCGGTAACCCCAGGAGCACACCATGCCAGTGACCCTCGCCCAGGCGAAGCTCAACGCAACCGACGACGTCGACGTCCAGATCATCGACGAGTTCCAGAAGAGCAACGACGTCCTCAACCGGCTCACCTTCGACGACGTCGTCTCCGGCGCCGGCAACGGCGCCACCCTCACCTACGGCTACACCCGCCAGATCACGCAGCGAGGCGCCGCCTTCCGCGCGATCAACAGCGAGTACACCCCGACCGAGGTCACCAAGCAGCGCTACACCGTCGACCTGAAGCCCCTCGGTGGGTCCTTCCAGATCGACCGCGTCCTCAACCGCGTCGCGCAGGCCGCGGAGACCGCGTTCCAGATGCGCGAGCTGCTCAAGGGCACGTCGGCGAAGTTCAACGACTCGTTCTTCAACGGCGACACCGCCGTCGACGCGAACGGGTTCGACGGGCTCAACAAGCTGCTCACCGGCACCGCCACGGAGTACCTGCCGGTCAGCAACGGCGTCTCCACCGGCTACGTCGACTGGACGGCCGTGAGCTCGCAGTCGGCCGCGTTCCAGGCGATCGCGCACATCGACGCCTGGCTCGGCACGCTCGACGGCCGCCCGGACGCGATCTACCTGCCCCGCAAGGCGAAGGCGCTCTTCAAGGTCATCGCCTCCTACGCCGGGCAGTACTCGATCGACCGCGACTCCGTCGGCAACGTCGTCGAGAGCTACAACGGCATCCCGCTGATCGACCCGGGTCAGAAGGACGGGTCGGCGCTCGACGTGCTGCAGGTCGTCTCGCGCGACACCGACGGCGCGGGCGCCGGTGGCACGATCACGGGTCTGGCGGACCTGTACGCCGTTCGCTACGGCCTGGACGGCGTCCACGGCGTCGCCATGGCCGGGCAGCCGCTGGTGTCCAACTGGATGCCCGACTTCTCCACGGCCGGCGCCGTGAAGACCGGTGAGGCCGAGCTGGGCCCGGTCGCCGTGGTCGTGAAGAAGACGAAGAGCGCGGCCGTGCTGCGCAACGTCAAGGTCTCCTGACCTTCGACCCCCTGAGCGGAGCGGGGCTGGAGAGACAACCGGCCCCGCTCCCCCGGAACCACAACGCCCAGGGAGGGCACCATGAAGATCAGCAGCCCTGACCAGACCTTCTCGGGCGAGTCGCGCTACGGCGACCTCGTCCTCCAGTTCAAGAACGGCGTCGCGAAGCACGACGGCGAGCTGCCCGCGGGAGTGCGCCAGTACATGCTCGGCGCCGGCTACAGCCTCGGCTCCAAGAGCCCCGCCGAGCCCGACGAGACCCCGGCCCCCGCGGACCCGCGCGACGTCACCCACGTCCAGGGCGGCACACCGCTGCGCGACGCCGCCGTCGACCCCCGGGACAGTGACTTCCTCGCCCCCACGAACGCCGGCGCGGACGGCCCCGAGGGCAACCCCCACGGCCCGAACGTCGTCGCCCCGCAGATCCACGGCTCCGTCGGCCAGCCCGTCATCCCCGGCCCCGTCGGCACCTACGAGGAGCACGACGTCAAGGACGACGACGGCAACGTCACCGGCAAGGTCGGCGTCGTCGTCCCGGACACCGACGCCCAGGCCAAGCGTGAGACTGAGTACGCCCAGCGCGCCCTCGTCGGCAACGAGTCCGCCCCCGACGTCCTGCAGGACATGGGCGCCAAGGCCAACCCGGAGACCGCCAACCCCGACGGCGAGACGCCCGACGAGGCGCTCGAGCTCAAGGGAGCCGCCCTCGACGAAGCCCTCGAAGAGGCTGGCCTGTCCAAGTCCGGCACCGCCGACGAGAAGCGCGCCCGGCTCGCCGAGCACCGCAGCGCCTGACCTCAGGCCTGACCGAACCATCGGGTGGGGCGTCAACGACGTCCCGGCAAACGGTCCCACCACCGTGCGCATCCGCGTCGAAGGCCCGCTCGGGGGTTTTTGCTACGCCGGGTCCTTTCGGCCCCTGCCATGAGCGAGCCTGCGTCCCACCCGAACACCCCAGGAGGTAGCCGTGCTCGTCTACGCCACCCCCGAGGACCTCGCCCCGTGGACGGGCGCCACCGTCCCCGACAACGCCGAGCAGCTGCTCCGCGTCGCCTCCGGCCTCGTCGCCGACGCCACCATCACCGCCTGGTACACCGCCGACGCCAGTGGCCTGCCCACGTCGACGCCGATCGCCCAGGCGTTCAAGGACGCCACCTGCGCGCACGCGGCCGCCATGGCCACCGCGAAGGTGGACCCGGCCGGCGGCGCCGCCGTGGGGGTTGGCGCGGCCGTCCGCAAGAAGGTCGGCTCGGCCGAGGTCGAGTACGCCGGCGCAGCCGACGCCGCCGCCGCCCGCTCCCGGCTCGTCGACACCCTCTGCCCCGAGGCCGTCCGGATCCTCCGCGCGGCCGGGCTCACCCCGAGCGGCCTCGGCTGATGTTCGCCGCCGCCGCCGACTTCCAGCCCACGACCGTCACCGTCCGCACCAAGACCGGCTCCGGCGCCAACGGCGACATCTTCAGCGCCCCGATCGACCGGGCCGTGTTCCTCGAGGACTCCCGCCGCCTCGTGCGCAACGCCAACGGCGAGCAGGTCGTCTCTGAGACCACCCTCTACGCCGACCCGGGCGACCTCGACGCCTTCGCCCCCGACTCCAAGGTGACCCTGCCCGGGCGCACCGCCCGTGTGCTCCTGGCGAAGCCCCGCATCATCGGCGACCCTGACGTCGACCACCTCGAGGTGACGCTCACATGAGCCTGCGCATCGAACGCCACATCGACCTGTCCGGCCTCTCCGCGAGCGTCGCCGCCGTTACTCCGGAGGCCGTCGCCCGCGCCGGCGAGCACATCCGCGGCGTCTCCGTCTCCCGCACCCCAGTCGATACCGGCCGGCTCTCTGGGTCAGCCGCCGTCCACCTGGACCACCAGGACGGCGACGCGACCGCCTCCATCACCTACGACGGCCCCTACGCCCGCTACCAGCACGAGCGGCTCGACCTGCGGCACGAAACCGGGCAGGCGAAGTTCCTAGAGTCCGCGCTGCTCAGCGAGGCCGACACCGCCCTCGACATGATCGCCACGGACCTGCGGCGCGCGCTGTGAGCGGCTACGAGCGGGACCTGCTCGACGGCCTCGCCCGCGAGCTCGACGCCGCGGGCGTCGCCACCTACCGCACCGACACGAGCTACGTCGACGGCGAGACCGCCATCACGTTCGGCACGATGCCGGACCGGCCTGATCGGTGCGTCACCCTCACCACCTACCCGCTCAGCGACGAGCCGCGAGAGGCGAAGTCCCTTGTGGGCGTGCAAGTTCGCTCCCGCGCCGAGACCTACCTCGACGGCAACGACCTCAACGTCGCCATCTTCAACGCCCTGCACGGCCTCACCGGCCGCCAGTACGGCACCTGCCACCTCGTGCAGCTGCAGCGCCGCTCCTCCATCCCGATGGGCGCCGACGACGACCAGCGCTGGGAGCACTCAGCGAACTTCTACGCCGACATCAACCCGCCGACGACCGCGCTGCGGCCCGAGTGAGGAGACACACCATGGCCCGCTTCACCTCCGTCCACCCGCTGCACTTCACCGAGCCGCCCCTCCGGTTCCAGCTCGAGGGCGACCACTTCGTCCTCGACACCGACGAGGACGCCGTCATCGACGCCATGCGCGCCCTCCCGGCCGAGTTCCACGTCGTCGAGGTGGTCTCCGACGACCTCGAGGAGCGCACCATCCCGCAGCTGCAGGCCTACGCCGTCGAGTACGGCATCGAGCTGTCCGGAGCGAGCAAGAAGGCCGACATCGTCGCCGCCATCCGCAGCCACTTCACCGCCCCGGAGCAGCCCTCCGGCGGCGAGCCGGACACCACGCCCGTCGTGCTCGCCTCCAGCGACGCCGACGCCGAGTCGCAGCCCGTCGACGCCGTCGACGACCACGGCGACACCGAGTAACCACCCCACCATCCCCCGCCGCAAGACCGCGAGCGGGTCCACCGGCACGCCTTTAGGAGGCAACCCGACATGGCAAATGAGCTCGCACGCCGGCTCGCGGTCGACGTTTCGGCCGACAACGTCACCTGGCTTCGACTCCTCGGCACGACGGACGTCAACGACCAGGACAACGTCACCAAGCAGGACTCCACCGAGTACGACAACAACGGCTTCACCACGCAGGAGGTCACCCTGCACGGCTGGTCGCTCGCGGTGAAGTTCAACCGCAAGTCCAACGCCGGCGTCTTCGACCCGGTGCAGGAGCTGATCCGCCAGGCGCGCTTCAAGTTCGGCGACCAGGCCCGCATCTACGTGCGCTGGTACGACCGGAACGGCCGCAACGACGGCAAGTCCGGCCGCGCCCTCGTCGAGTGGAACCGGTCCAAGACCGGCGTCGGCGACATCGAGGAGATCTCGGTCACCTTCGACGGTGACGGCATCCTCGCCGACATCGCCAACCCGGGCACCTCGACGCTGCCGGTCGTCATCTCGGCGCTCCCGTCGGGCGCTGCCGCTGGCGCGCAGGTCACGATCGGCGGCCAGTACTTCACAGGCGCCACGTCGGTGAAGTTCGGCGCTGTCACGGCCACCGTCTTCACGGTCGTCTCCGACACCACGATCGTCGCCACCGTGCCCGCCGGCACGGCCGGCTCCGCCCCGGTCACGGTCACCACGGCCGCCGGCACCTCCAACGCTCTGCCGTACACGCGCGGCTGAGCCCTGACCCCTCGGGGCGCGCCCTGGCTGGAGCGCGCCCCGAGGTCCAGCCACCCAGCCACCAGCCAAGGAGCACCACATGGCGCTGAAGCGCTTCACCCCCGAGCCGCTCATCTTCCCGATGCCCAACGGCACCGACTACGAGGTCCCTCCGGTCGACATCGACCGCGGCTGGCGCCTGTCGGAGCTGCTGTCCCAGAGCCCCGAGGACGTCGACAAGACCGGCCTGCACGACGAGGACATGTTCAAGCTCGCCCTCACCGACGAGCTGTGGGACCGCATGAAGGCCGAGGGCGTCCCCCTCAACTTCGCCTGGCGTGCCGGCATGGCCGC
This sequence comes from Terrabacter terrae, assembly GCF_039529575.1. NCBI lineage: Bacteria > Bacillati > Actinomycetota > Actinomycetes > Micrococcales > Intrasporangiaceae > Terrabacter > Terrabacter terrae. The sequence continues at coordinate 1,201,947 of NZ_BAAANB010000021.1, read as the reverse complement.
CCTCGCCCACTACCAGGTCCTCGACTCCGGCGCCGGATCCCTCTCCGACGTCCACGCCGCCGCCATGACCGCCGCAGAGGCGATTTGGGAGTCCGGTGTCCACCCGGAAGCAGTGGCCGCCTGGGCGGCGGCCAACCTGACGACGACCTCGCCCGCTACGGACGCGGCGAGTGCCGAGACGGCATCTACGAGTGGTACGAGCTCCCCAAAGAAGACGGCCCGGCCCTCACGGTCGACGACCTCCTCAAGCAGGAAGAACTCCTCGTCGCGGACTTCCAGCAGGTCTACGGCATCACGCTCGAACGCTGCGATCTGACCTGGTGGGAGTTCCGGCGCCGCGTCGTCGGGCTCATGTCCACCGAGTCACGCATCTCCCGTCACTTCACCCGCCAGCTCGACCCGGCCACACCTGAGGGGGATGCGTGAGCGAGACCAGCGTCGGCGCGATCGTCGGGTACCTGCAGCTCGACGCCTCCAACTGGCACCGCGAGATCGCGCAGGCCGACCGAGAGGTCGAGAAGCTCGACGGCAAGGACGCCCACGTCTCGATCAAGGTCGACGGCGGCGCCAAGGCCAAGGCCGAGATCGACGCCGTTGCGGCCGCGTCCGAGAAGCTGAAGGACGCCGACGTCCGGCTCGCGATCGCGCAGGCGCGCCTCAACGAGGTCCGGGACCGGGGCAACGCGAAGCAGTCGCAGATCCTCACAGCCGAGCGCGCCGTCATGGTCGCCCGCCGCAACGTGACCAAGGCGACCCAGGACTACACAGACGCATCGCGCGCGGCCTCGGCTGCCGCCGAGAAGCTTGCCGACGCCAACGACCACGTCGACGAGTCCAACAAGCGCATCACCCGCTCGAGCGGGGAGGCGCACCGCCGCACCAACGCCCTCGTCACCGCTGTCGTCGCGCTCGGCCCCGCCCTGGTGCCCGTCGCGGCCGGCGCGGTCGGTCTCGGTGCCGCGTTCGGCGGGATGGGCGCCGCCGGCGTGCTCGCGATCGTCGGCATCAACAACGAGATCAAGCAGGGCACCTCCCTCGGGCTCGAGTACAAGGCGACGCTCGACAAGGGCAAGACCGCCGTCATGGGCCTGGCCCAGACGGCCGCCGGGAACGTCCTCGCACCGCTGCAGTCGGCCGTCGGAGACCTGCAGCGCCGCATGCCGACCCTCAACGGCATGATCGGTGACTTCTCCACGCTCACAGGCAAGTCCGCTGGCGCCCTGACCTCCGGCCTGCTCTCGGCGTTCGTCGCCCTCAACCCGCTGATGCACGACGCCGGCATCTACGTGCTCGACCTGACCAACCGCTTCAACGGCGCCATGTCCGGTGGCGGGGTCGTCGCGTTCGGCGACTACGTGCGCTCCGTCTTCCCGCAGGTCATGGACGACATCGAGTCGATCGTGACCGCGGCAGGGCACCTCGTCGCCGGGCTCGCGCCGCTCGGCATGGGCACCCTGTCGACGCTGCGGCTGCTGTCCGATCTGATCAGCGCCCTGCCCGTCGACGTCCTGTCGTCGCTGGCCACCACCGCAGGGTCGGTCTACCTCGGCTTCCAGGCGTGGAAGGGCCTCTCCGGCCTGGTCAGCAACCTCGGCGGCGCCCTTGAGAAGGTCGGCATCTCCGGAGAGCGCGCCGCCGGCGGCCTGCGGGCCCTCAACATCGCCTCCGGCATCATCGGCGTCGTCCTCGCCGGCCTCTCGATGGTCATGTCGACCATGTCGACGAACACCGCCGAGGCGCAGGCCGCCACGAACAACCTCGCCGACGCCCTCATCCGGTCCAACGGCGCCATCACCGACAGCGTCCGCCTCGCCGCGCTGAAGAACGCCCAGGACAGCGGCGCCATCGACACCGCCCGCATGCTCGGCATCTCCACCCAGCAGGTCGTCAACGCCTACCTCGGGCAGGCCGGCGCCCTCGGCGACCTGTCCGCGCAGCGCGACGCAGCCCTGGCGAAGCAGAAGGCCCTCGTCGACGCCGGCAAGGCCGACGCCTCCACGATGACCGACGTCGAGACCGCCTACCTGAACCTCAAGAACCAGCTCGCGGCCGCCGGCATCCAGTGGGACGGCACCAAGGTCAAGGTCCAGCAGCACAAGGACGCCCTGTCGCAGACCGCGACCACGACCTCCGCGGCCGCACTCGCGACGCAGGACCTCGCCTACCGCCTCGGGACCACCCCGGCGATCCTGCAGATGGTCACCGACGCCCAGAAGAAGGCCGCCGACCAGCACGCCGCCGCGACCCTGCAGATGCGCATGGAGAACGACGCCGCCGGCCTGCTGAAGCAGTCCCTCGACGAGCTCAACGGCAAGGCCCTGAACGCCGCCGACGCCCAGAACGCCTTCGACTCCTCGCTGGCCAACATGGGCGACCACGTCACGAAGACCGGCAAGAAGGTCACCTTCACCACCACCAGCATCAACAACATGTCGGCCGCCTCGGTGGCGCTGCGCGGCCAGCTCAACGGGCAGGTCGCGAACCTGCAGCGGGTCGTCGAGGCCAACGGTGGCCTGACCAACTCGACCGGCAAGGCCCGGTCGCAGATGATCTCGATGCGAAAGCAGATCATCGACAACGCCGTCGCGCACGGTGTCGACCGCAAGGCCGTCACTGCCTACATCGACAAGCTGCTGAAGATCCCGAAGACCGTCCCGCCGACGAAGCTCGACGCGGACAAGGCCGCCGCGCAGCGCAAGGTCCAGGAGTTCGTCGGCGTCGTCAACGGCGTCCCGACCTGGCGCACCGTGACCCTGAGCGTCATCGTCTCCGGGCTGCAGAACGCCGTCGGGTCGATCCAGTCCGCCATCAGCAACCTCGGCGGCGTCGTGGCACACTCTGCCGCCCCCACGAAGAAGAAGGGCGCGGGCCACGCGGACGGCGGCACCGTCGTCGGGGAAGGCGGCCCCCGCGAGGACAAGGTCAACGTCTGGCTCTCACCCGGCGAAGAGGTCATCAAGAACGGGCCCGCGCAGAAGCACCGCGGCCTGCTCAAGGCCATCAACGCCGGCAAGTTCGCCGACGGCGGCACCATCGGCGGCCCCCGCATGGGAGGCGCGTTCGCCACCGGCGGCACCGTCGCTCCGCTCGGGCAGTTCCTGTCCGACTACGTTGCCTCCCTCGGGGAGCGCGTCACCGCGGCGATCATGGCCAGCCTGCGCGGCTCTGTCGGCACCGCCCGCACCGGCGTCACCACCGCCCAGAGGAACCTCACGACGCGCTCGGCGAACCGCGGCGACACCTACCGCCGGGACCGGGCCGCCATCGCCGACGCCGCGTACGACTCCCGCCACGCCCGCACCCACGCCCAGCGCGCCGCTGCGCAGAAGAGGCTCGCCGACGCCGAAGCGAAGTACGAGCGGGACCGCCGCAACGGCAACCTGCAGTACCTGCGCGACCTGGGCGCCGTCACCGCCGCCAAGGACAAGCTCACCAAGGCCACCGCCGCCGTCGGCGCCGCCGAGGCGCGTGCCCGCCGGCAGGCCGAGTCCCCGCTCACCCAGTTCAGCAAGGCCAACGCCATCGGCATCAAGAACGCCGGCGCGTTCATCGCCAACCTGCAGAAGCTCGCCTCCCGCGGCTACGGCACCCTCGCGCAGCAGCTCGCGGCGATGGGCGGCGAGGAGGCCGAGCGGATCGCGGCCCAGGCGGCCGGTGCGTCCACGAAGACCCTCAGCGGGCTCACGGCCCAGGTCAGCACGGCCACCACGCAGGCCAAGAAGCTCGAGAACATCAACGGCATCACCACGATCCTCGGCTCGGTGAAGTCGAAGAACCTGTCGGTGCGTGAGCTCTCCGCTCAGTCCGGGATGAGCACGCAGGAGATCCTCGACGCGCTCGCCCTCATCAAGGGCGACCTGAAGGGCACGAAGAACGCGACGCGACTCCTCGGCGACCTGGGCAACTACCAGAGCGGCCGGCTCTTCCAGAACGGCGGCCAGGTCCCTGGCTTCGCCGGCGGCACCCTCATCGGCCCCGGCACCGGCACGAGCGACAGCATCCTCGCAATGGTCGCGCAGTCCCGGAAGGTGCTGCGCGTCTCTGCCGGGGAGTTCCTCTCCACGGACGCCTCCCGACGCCGCAACGAGGTGGCGCTGCAGGCCGGGAACCGCGGCGCCACGCTGCAGGTCGCTGGGGCGTCACGGCCGGACGGGCCGATCGAGCTCGGCGAGGCGTCGCTGCAGCGGCTCGCGTCGATGCTCTCGCGGATGCCGGTCCAGTCCACCATCTCCGCTGGCACCTTCGACCGAGCAATGGGAGGCCGCCGATGAGCACCACGACGGTGGCCTTCGACGGATGGTCCCTCATCGGCGCCTCCCCCGAGGGCGGCGTCTGGAAGGTCCTCGACGTCGACGGCTGGCTCGCGAAGACACTGCGCCGCAACCGCCAGCCGCGCGCCGGGCAGAGCGGCAACTGGCCCTCAGCCGGCAACATCGACGGCAAGACCGTCACCATCAAGGGGCAGGCCATCTACCCCACCGCCGCCGGGGCAGCCCGGGAGCGTCGCCTGGTCATGGCGCTCGGCGGCCGGGACCTGTCCGAGCTCACCATCGAGGACGCCGCCGGGCAGCTGACAGCCTTCGTGGAGACCGACGCGATCGACGTGAAGCCCGTGCGCGACACGATGCTCACCTTCACCATCACGGTGCACGCACCTGACGCGACGCTCTACGGCCCGCAAGCGTTCGCCCAGGCCCCGTTCGCGTCGACGAGCGCCGGTGCCGGGCTCACGTACCCGCTGACGTACCCGCTCGACTACGGCGTCCCGGCCGGCGTCACCCCCGGCTCCGTCACGGTGGCGAACGACGGCACCACGGCGTACTGGCCGCGGGTGCGTATCGACGGGCCCGTCACCAACCCAGCGGTATCCCTCGTCGAGACCGGCGACACCATCCGCTACCGCGGCACCGTTCCCGCCGGGCAGCACCTCGACCTCGACTGCCCGAACCGGCGCGCCACCATCGGCGACAACCCGGCCTCTGTGCGCCGCTGGGTCTCAGCCGTCGGGAACTGGCTCGCCGTCCCACCCGGCGGCGCATCCATCGCCGCCACCGCCGACTCCGCCGGCCCCGCCGCATCTTTCTCCGTCTGGTCCTACGAAGGAGCCTGCTCGTGACGTTCTTTGAGTACCACAACGCCGGGTCGGACGAGCGCGCCCAGATGCAGGCCACCGCGTTCCTGCTCGCCCAGGACAGCGTCGGCAAGGCGAGGAGCGGCGTGCTGATCGGGCTCGGGGTCACGCAGACGCCCACCATGTCGGGGACCGTGAACGTCGGCGCGGGCGCGGCCGTGGTCCAAGCGGCGACGCTCGACGGCGCGAGCCTCGTCGGCGACGTCCAGGACACCCCCATCGACATCTTCGGGCCATCCCCGATGGGCGGCAACCCGCGCACTGACATCATCGTCGCGGACCGCGCCACCGGCAGCATCCGGGCGATCATCGGAGTCGCCAGCGCCATCCCCGCCGACCCTGCGGTGCCCAGCTCGGCGATCCCACTCGCGAAGCTGCATCACGTCGCCGGCGCCACCAGCATCCCCACCTCGGCGATCGAGGACATGCGGGTCTACACGACGCTCGCGCAGGCCCCGGCGCCCGCCTGGGTGCCCTACAACCCCGTCTGGTCCGACGGCGGCGGTGTGGCGCTGGACGTGAAGTCCGGCTCCGTCAAGGGGCAGACCCTCGACACCGGCAAGCAGCGCCGCGTCCGCATCGAGCTGCTGCGCGGCGCCGACTCCAACCTGGGCACCAAGGACTACTGGTTCACCTACCCCACGGCCGGCGTCGACACCTCCTGGCAGGTCATCGGCACCGCCTGGTATTTCCGCACCTCCGGCGGCGGCAACTACGGCGGCATCGTCCGCGGCATCGCCGCCGGCCAGGTCGCGGTGATCACCGACGGCGGCCTCACCCTCCTCGGCGCCGGCACGTTCACCGGGACCACTCCGTGGGGCGCCGGCGGCCGCATCACCATCGACTTCACCGTCCCGCTGCTGTGACCCAGTACGAGGTCTACGCGACCCGCTGGGACGACCGGCACATCGTCGAGGAGCTCATCCCGGCCCGGAACCTGCAGTTCTCCATGTCACTCAACGGGCACGGTGAGGCCTCGTTCACCGCGACGGTGGAGTCCGGCCGCTCCTTCTGGCGGCCCTCGATCGCACCCATCGTCTCCGGCGTGCTCATCACCCGCGACGACGTGCCGGTCTGGGACGGCTGGGTCGTCGACGAGGACGAGCAGGACGAGCGGTCCTTCACGTTCCGCTGCGCCGAATGGGGCGCATTCTTCGAGCGCATCCCCGCCCAGCCGCAGACCTACAACGGCTGGTACGTCCAGAACATCATCCGCGACCTCATCACGCGCGCCACCGCCATCCCGGGGCAGAGCCCGCTCGTCGACGTCGGCCCAGCCGTCACCAAGGGCGCCACCACCAGCTACCAGGTCAACGCCTGGGACGACATCACCGTCGAGCGCGCCTTCACCGAACTCGCCGGCGGCGAGGGCGCCCCCGAGTGGTACATCGGCGCCGGCGGCACCCTCGAGAACCCGATCCGGCAGCTGGTCATGGGAACGCCGCTCGGCAACCGCGGACCGCAGGCCGTGCTCGAGTGGGTCGAGGACACCCTCCCACCCGACCCGGTCTACGGACCGCCCACCGTCACCCTTCTCGGCAACCTGTTCCCCGTCGGCACCGCCGTCCCGGCCCTGTCGCGCCGCGGCGGGAACCTGCTCGCGAAGAAGCGCCATCGGGGCAGCGGCAACAGCGCCACGCAGGTCATCGGTATCGGCTCCGGCGACCAGGCGCTGCAGCTGCGACGCACCGCCGTGTCGGACCGGCTCCTCAAGGCCGGGTGGCCCCGGTTGACGACAACGCAGTCCTACACGGACATCGAGGCGAGCGACGAACTGCAGCGGCGCATCAACGCCGACCTCGCCGCGACCGCCGGTGTGACGACAGGCTTCTCGCTGGTGTCGATGGACGGCGACCCGGACTGGACGCAGGTGCCGCGCGGCTCCGACGTGCAGATCATCCTCGACACCGACGTGTACGGCGGGGACCGGCCGGTCGGCGGCCCGGACGGCTTCACCTCGCGGCTGCTGAACCTGACAGTGAGCGTGGCCGACGACGGGCCGGCCCAGGTCCAATGGGACACGGCAACAGTGCTGGAGGTGGTCTGATGGCCCGGCAGCCTGACGACGGCATCTCGCTTCGGCGCGAGATCAACGAGCTGAAGGCGGCGGTGCGGCGCCTCACGTCTCGGTCCTCGTTCTCCGGTATGGGGATGCGTCCGGACGCCAAGGGCGGCCTCATGTCGAACGACTTCGACGGCGACCTCGCCGCGGGCAATGCTGGCACCAGGGGCTGGGCGCTCAACTCATTCCGGGCCGCGTTCGGGGAACTGATCCTGCGGCCCGGGTCGGTCGGCAACGACTCGCTCACGAGCCCTGTCGACGGCAAAGTCGGCAACGTCTCCGCGTCCGGATTCGCTCTGGCCGCAGGGTCATTCGCAGAGCTCGCCTTCCAGCTCATCACGGTCCCACCCGGCTTCACGCAGGCACTCGTGTCGGCCGGCGCATCCGTGTTCTCCTACAACCCCAACACGACCGCCGGCAACAACGGGCAGGGCGGCGACGCGATCTACTGCGCGGTGCAGGTCAGCGTCACGGGTGGGGCGCAGGCGTCACACCCCAACCCCGCCCCGCTGTCTGGCTCTGGCGGGTTCACGACCGCTACGTCGGGCGCAGGCTTCAGCCTGGCGGGCCTGACCGGTGGCGACACGATCCGCCTGTCGGTGCTGGGCTGCTCGGCCTACCAGGGGCTCGCGGCGAACCCGGACAACTACGCGAACGCCTACGCGACGGTGACGTTCCTGCGCTAACTCGACGGCGGCGGCGGCGCGGGCGTCTCATTCGGCAGGTTCGGCGCCTCAGTGGTGCCCGGCGGCAGCGGGGGCCGCGGCACGTTGTACGTGGGGCGCACCGGCTCTGGCGTCGGGGTGACGGGCGTCGGGTCGGCGGGTGCGGGCTCTGAGGCCACGGACTGGCTCCTCGAGGTCGTGGTGCTCTTCGTCGTCTGCGTCGAGGTTACCGTCGCGACCTTCTTCGGAGCCGGTGACGCGGTCGGCTTCGGCGGCGCGGGCGTGACCTTCACCGGCGCGGGCGCCGAGCTCGTGCCCGATGTCGTGGCGGTGGGCGTGACCGTCGTCGAGCGCGTGGACGTCTGCTCCTGGGCGGCCGGGACCACCACCATCGGCGCCGGCGCCTTGGCCGGCTGACTCGTCTGCGCGTAGGCGACACCACCGACGACGCCTGCCAGCGCGACCGTGAGGCCGACGCCGGCCAAGACCTTGCTGCTCATTGCTCCTGCTTCCCCTGTGGACCCCAACGGTGGGCGACTGCTGTCACTCCGTGTCCGTTCCACCTGCTCTGATACATCGACCCCCGCGGAGGTTCCCTGTGGCCGACTACTCCTTCTTCGTGGACGCGGTCTATGACTCTCTGGGGGGCGTGGTCCGCGTTGCCCGGAGCGCTCGGATCACGGTCACGGACCCGGCGACGGGGCTGACTGCTGCGGACTTGAAGCAGCAGGGGCAGCCGGTGCCGTGGATCACCTCGGACGGCAAGGGTGGCGCGGCGTGGACCTCCACGCTCGGGGTCGTGCAGATCACCGCGCCGAATGGGCTGTCGCGCTTGATCGAGAGCCCCGACTATCTGGCTGAGGTCCACGGGGCACCCGAGGCGGCGCAGGCTGCTGCCGACTCTGCTGCAGCCTCGGCCACTTCCGCCCAGAACGCCGCCAACCTCGTCGGTTCCCCAGCCGCGTCAGCGATCGACACCTACCTGTTGTCCGGGGCATCGGTCGCTGTTCGGAAGGGCGACATAGTCCTCGACCCGAAGGACTACGGCGCCAAGGGCGACGGCGTCGGCGACGACACGGCCGCATGGCAGGCCGCAGTCAACGCGGCCCCGGCTGGAGCCACCATCGACGGATTTGGGCGCACCTACCTCGTCACCTCCATCATCCTCAAGAGCAACCTCACGGTGCGGTCCGCGAACTTCAAGACAAGCGCCGGCACTGGCAATGGCCGCTCCCCCATCACCATCGGCGCCGCGTCCTCATCCACGGTCGTCAGGGGCATCCGCCTACGCGGCGTCAACATCGACGGCAACCGTTCCAACCAGACCGGGCTACTCACCACGGAGGACGGCGCCTGCAACGGCTTCCGCATCCTTGGCCCCGTGCAGGACATCATCATTGAGGACTGCTCCGCCACCAACTGCGCCACCGACGGCTTGTGCATCTACTCGGCGAACTCGCCGCTGCGGAACTACTCCACCGGCATCTCCAGCCGCGTCCGGGTCATCCGCACCAAGCTGACCGGGAACCGCCGCCACGGAGCCTCTGGGGACTCCGTCACCGACTTGTCCTTCGAGGACTGCGACCTGAGCGGCAACGGCCTCAATGCCGACGGCACCACCACCCCCGGATCCGGCTCTGACGGCTCGAAGGGCGCGCTCCAGCCTGGCACCGGCACCCTCTACGGGAACGGCCTCGACCTCGAGGAGTACGGCCCCGACACCTACGCCGCCAACGTGCGGCTGATCCGCTGCACCGCCACCGGCAACGCCCTCGGCGGCGCCCTGTTCTACCAGGGCAGCAACAACGCGAGCGTGGCTGGATGGACACCGCGCAAGGGGTTCCGCATCGAGGGCGGCTCCTACGACAGCGGCAAGCTGACGCGAGCCGACATGTACGCCATCGAGTTCACCTCCAACGTCGCCAACAAGACGACCGGCGTGTTTTACGACGACGTGCAGATCATGGGAGCCGCTCTCGACGGCCAGCTCGTGCTGCGCGGCGTCGGCAAGGCGCGGCTTGATGGTGGGCGGATCTCCACCGGAGCTGCGTCGTTGGCTGGCACGCTCGACAACGTCGCCGCCCTGCGGGTCGGCACCACTGACCTCGAGGGCAAGCGGTTCGACACCAGCGCCGCGACCGCCTCCTACGCGGTCACCGGCTCGACAGTGTGGATTCCGCACTCGGCATTCACCATCACTTCGGGCACGCCGACGGTCGGTGTGATCAATGGCCACCCATGCTGGGTCCTGCCCGACACGTCACTAAGTGTGCTCGCGGCCCGCGTCCAGCTCCCCGGCGACTGGTCGAACGCCACGCTCACCGCGGTGTGGGCATCGACCGGTGCGACCGGTGCGGTCCGCATGGTGGTCGGCACGGCCTCAGCGATCAACGGGGCGGCCCTGGTTAGCCCTGTACGTGCGGCTGGCGTGTCACCGACGGATGGCGGGAACGCGGTTCCGGTCGAGACGGTCCTGTCGACCGGCCGCGCGGTGTCGGGCCTGCAGACGGTCGAGTTCCTCCGCGACGGCGGGCACGCTGCCGACACCCTCGCCGGCACCGCTGCTTTCCTCGGTATCCGCCTCGACCGAACGAAGTGAGGCCAGGCATCCGAGGCACAGGCCGAGGAAAGCCCACAGATGCCGCGCGTTCTCGAGGTTGAGTGTCCATGCGACAGCGAGTGACGCAGCGACCCCCATCAGCAGCCAGGTGGCGGTCGCGTCGCGCCCGCGCTTCGCCTTGGCCATGAGCCGGAACAGGATGCTGAGTGGCAACCCCATCACCAGCAGGTAGCCGATGGTGCCGGTCTCCGCGAGGAGGCTCAGGTGGCTGCTGTGGGGGATGTTCTCGACGTCCCACGAAACGTATTCGTGAGCTGCGGCGCGGAACTGTCCGATGCCGACGCCAATGAACGGATGGTCGACCCACATCGAAGCGGCGGCCTGCCACAGTGCCAGGCGGACGTCCGACTCGACGCTGTTCTGGGCATCGACCACGCGGGTAATCGAGCCCAGAGCCAGCAGATCGGGGAACTGCCACAACGCGATGACCGCGACTGCGGCGAACCCGACGAGGAACGGCGCCACCGCCCGGAAGACGGTCCTGCTGTGGCCGAACAACCATGCGACACCGAACCCGACCAGCAAAGCGGGGATGGCCGCGCGTGACCCGGTGGCGATGATCGCGGCTACGTGCGCGATCGCGGCGATGGTGGGGTGCTTGATTGCGCCGCGCTCCTTCGCGAGGAACGTCAGGGCGGTCCCGAGCAGGAGGTATGACGCGAACAGGTTGGGGTCGTCGAAGCCTCCCGTGGCCCGGTACCCGAGGGTCAGTGGCGTCTCGAGGCCAAAGGAGTAAAGCACCGCGCCGCCGACTCCAGCCAGGGCGGCAAGCGTCGAGACCCGCACCCACAAGGTCAACAGTCGGTCGCCCTGCCGGAACAGCCGCGCACCGTAGTAGGCGAACACGCCGAGGTAGGCGAAGGAGATCAGCAGCTTCAGGGCTGCGGAGATGCCGTAGCCGAAGTCGGCGTCGCGTCCGCTCAGGAGACGGAAGAACAGTCCGAGCAGGACCGCGATGGAAGTGGCGGTGACGTAGAGCGCCCACGTTGGCCTGGGGGTCGGCCCCTTCGGAGCGCGCGATCGGTGGCGTTCCACGATGACCGCTATCGCGGCGAACGGCAGGAACAGGTCAGCCGGCGACAGATTCGCTCGTGCGGCACCACCGATGACGGTCGCCACTGGCAGCCCGATTACGACGAGGTCGACCGCTCGGGCGTGAGTCTTGTTCAGCGCGATGAGTGCCGCCAGCGCCGCGAGAGCCCCAAGCGCGTAAAGCCACATTTCGCAGACTCTACCCAGTTTCGCCCCCTTCTCCTGCAGGAAGAGACCCCATGCCACCTACCCATGCCCCACCGAAGCCACGCGTCCCCACCGCGCTGCTCTCCCACTCCTTCGAGCTCGCGTTCGCGGCGCTCTTCGCGATCCTCGGGTTCGGGCTCCTGGCCCATGGCCACGAGGTCAAGGTCACCACCGTCCAGACCTTGCCCATCCCCCTCGTCATCGCCTGGGAAGTGTGCCTCCTCGCGGGTGGGCCAGCCATGGCGCTCGGGCTGCTGTGGCGTGGCACGGAAACCATGGGGCGTGCCATCGAGACTGCCGGCCTCTCCCTCGGAGCCGGCGCCTGGGTCACCTCCGCCATCACCGTCTGGTGGCTCTCCCCCCACGGCGCGCTCCCGCTCGTCCCGATCGCGGAGGCCTTCACCATCTTCATCGCCTGCATCCTCCGCGCCGTCGCCCTCTACCGCGTCGAGAAGGCAATCACAGCAGCATCTGGCGGTGCCTGATGGGAGAGCTGCTGCCGGCCATCGTCACAGGGCTCCTGGGTGGCGGCTTCATTACCGGCGGCGTCGCCATCTACAGGGCGCGCAAGACCGCCGGGCCCGAGCGCGACTCGATCGTCGTCGGCGGCGCCGAGACCGCCGTGCTGTCCCTGGAGAAGTCCCTCGCCGCTGAGACGAAGCGCGCCGACCGCGCCGAGGCGGCCCTCGTCGAGCGTGACCGGCAGCTCGCCGCCAAGGACGCCCGGATCGCAGCCCTCGAGAAGCGCATCGACACGCTGCAGGCGGCCCTCGACAGCATGCGCGCCGAGCTGCACCAGATCCGCACCGCGACCTGACCGGCCGCATCCAGCCAGGCCCGCCCAGCACTCCGCTGGCGGGCCTTTCTCATGCCCAAGGAGACACCCGTGGCCACCATGCTCACCGAGGACGCGATGCTCGCGGCCCTCGCCAAGTGGGACATCGTCCCCAAGTTCTACCGGCCCGACTGGCGCGACCACGATCGCGACACGGCGCAGGGATGGGGGCCGATCTACGGCTTCATCTGCCACAACTTCGGCTCAGACAACCGGGACCCCGACGCGATCAACTACCTCTACACGGGCGACAACGCCCGGGGGATGCCCGGCCCCCTGAGCCAGCTCGCGATCGACGACGACGGCGAGGTCTGGGTCGTCGGTTGGGGCACGGCCAACCACACCGGCTCCATCGGCGCAGGCCTACTCGACATGGTCAAGCGCGATGCGGCGCCCCTGGACCGCGACGTCGTGCCGAACACGACGTTCAGCAACCGGACGGGCGTACTCGCCATCAACAAGAACTTCATCGGCGTCGAGATGACCTACGGCAAGGCGCCCACGCAGAAGCAGCACGCCTCACTGATCCGCCTGGCCGCCGCCGTCGTGGACGCGCTCGGCCCCGGCTACTCCGGCGGGTCGGTAGTGGGCCACCGCGAGTGCGACTCACAGCGCTCCGACCCCGTCGGCATCCCGATGCACCAGCTCCGCAACGAGATCAACCTCGCCCTCAAGGCCGGACCGGCCGCAACCACCCTGGAAGGACTCTCCATGTCTGACGTCGCAACGCTGCTCGCCGCCATCAACAAGGTCGACGCCAACGTCACCGGCCTGCGCTCCGAGGAGGCCGGCCGCTACAAGGTTGATACGAACCGGCACTCATGGGTGGCGACCGTGCTGACCCAGTTGTCCGGCAAGGTCGGCGTGGACGTCGACGAGCAGGCCATCGCCGCCCAGGTCCTGACCGGGCTGACCCCACAGGTCAGCGACGCCGTCAAGGCCGCCGTGGCCGCCACCCCCGGCGCCGGGATCGACGCGGACACTCTAGCCGCGGCGGTCGTCGCCCAGCTCGGCGCGAAGCTCACCTGACGCGATGACCTACCGGGTCGGCCTGCGCCGCCACGCCGGGGTCGACCCGCGGCACCCGCTCCAGCGGCAGGCGTTCCGCATCCTCGCCACCGCCTACCTCGGCATCGCCGGCTGCGCCCTGCTCGGGGCAGGTCTCGCCGCCGCCGCTGTCGTCCACCTCACCACCCCACCCGCACCCAAGGAGACCCCGTGCTGACCCAGCTCGTCCCGTCCATCATCCGCACCGTCGTGCCGCTGCTCGTCGCGCTCGTCACCGCGCTGCTCGTCAAGGCCGGCATCGACCCCGGCCCCTTCCACGACCTGATCGCGCAGCTCTGTGGCGCCCTGGTCGCGACGGCCTACTACGTCGCGGTCCGCGTCTTCGAGACCCACGTCAAGCCACACCTGGGCTGGTTCCTCGGCTACCCCAAACAGCCCTCCTACGACCCGCCCGCCGCGTCGGAGACCTCCCCGACCGGCGCCGTGGCCACCGAAGGCACAACCGGCATCCCCGCCGGCGAGCCCGTCGACGTCGTGCCCCTCGGCGACAGCGCTGGCGACGCGGCCGCATCCGTGAAGGCCGGCATCGAGAGCATCGCCCAGGACGCGCTGCCCCAGCCCGTGGCCGACCCGCTGCCCCAGGGGACCCACGGCGAGTGACCGTCAGACCGGTGACGTAGCGTCGCCCCTGCGACCACATCGCAACCCGCCGGCCCCGGCGCCCCACGCCCTCACACGGGCCGGCACGAAGCCCCCGCTCACCTCACGGTGGGCGGGGGCTTCTCGCATGTCCGATTCCGTGAAGAACCTGACAAGTCATCCCATTCTCAAGACGCGGCTCTCCGGGCTCGCCAAAATGGGCAGTGGCCACCCGCCCGACCCCACAACCGGCGGGCAGGCTTTGGCGCGCCCAGACTCCCCAACTGCGGCGTGAGGCGCTGCCGTCGGACTCCCATCCCGCGACGGCAGCGCCACCCCTCCGGACTCCCCAGCGCCTTATCGCCACAGTCTCACGCGAACCCCTCTGACTGCGACGAATCTTGAAAGTTCACAGAATTGGGGACGTTAGGGTGTGGGTAGCCGACGCCCCGGTTCCCCCCTGTCCGGGGCGTCGGCGCCTACTCCAGGCGTTGGGCGCCGCGGCCACGACGCTGCACACCCGCCTGGTCCAGCGCCCGCCGCACCGCCGACTGCGTGCGCCCCGTCAGCTCCGCCAGCTCATGAATCGACCGGCCGGCGGCATACTGCTCCGCGCAGAACGCGAGCAGCCGCGCACGTTGCTCTGGCGTCTGCCGCGTCGACGCGGTGCCGACGAACTCGGGCAGCACCTCGAGGACCGGGCGGCCGGGATAGGGCATGACGCCACCGTAGTGCCGCCCGCCTGCAAGAACCCCGCCCGCCGTGATGGTGGGCGGGGCTCTTGGTCTTGCCCGCTACTTCAGAGGCCGAAAGCCACCCCAGGGTGCGTTGGCCGCGCGAGGCCGACCGGTGCTCCCTCCAGCGCGTTCTCACCGTCGGGCACGGTGATGCCAACCAGTCGACCCGCCGAGTTGAAACTCAAGTACATCGTGAGGCCAACCGCGTCCATGGTCACCCTCTGGCTCTCCCGCTGAATAGCACCGGCCCCCTCAAAGAAGCCGATCCAGAAGGCCCCGTCGTGCAGCACGGCATACTCGATCCCGCTCCATCCGCTCAGCGCCGCGGGCGGCAGCGACTGCGTAGCCGAATGGACCAGCAATTCCACGAGCTTGCCAGACCGCGTGGCCCGCAGTTCGATGTCCAGTGTGCCGGCCGTGCTGCGGAACACTCCGAGCTCGGTGCCGACAGGCGGTTCTCCGAAGCGGGTGTGTATGACGTCGGCGTCCTCGTCATACCGTCCGCGGAGCGCGTACCAGCCTTCTTCCTCTTCGGTCACGTTCACCCCTGTCTCAAGCCGCGGGCCTGTCCCGCGGTCGTCCGTCGAAGGTACGACGCTGCACTGACAGCGGTGGGCATAATTGCGACATCTCGCCATCTGAGTAGAACGGATGTTCGAGACCTTGGCAGACTGCTTGCATGGCGGGCGGATCTGGGAAGGGGCACGAGCACCCCATCCCGCCCGTGCCGCCGAGCCGACGCCACGTCTGGGTCCGCGGCCCGCGCGACGCGCCAGGCCCGCACCCTGGCATCCTCCTCGGCTGGGAGCAGCGCGACGGGCAGTGGTTCGCGCTCGTCAGCTACTACCTCGAGGGCGACGGCGTCCTCGCGCAGCAGTGGCTAGCCGCAGAGCTGCTCACCCGCGTCGGCTAGGCCTGCGCAGAAGGCGTCACTCTTCCGCCACGCCTTGCGCTTGTACCTCCACGTCCTCGAGGAAGCGCCGGGCCGCCGAGTCTCCGCCGATTCGAGCCAGGTGCAGGACGGCTACGTCCACGAGCAGCGAGCACGCTCGAGCTCCGGCCTCCGTGTAGGCGCCGGCCTGGTGGACGAACATTTCCGACAGTGCCTCCACCGGGTCCTCGCCGCAGAGCAGATGCGTGTGCACGTCTGCGAAGTAGTTCGGGATGGGCATCTCCTTGATCAGCTCGCACGTCGCAAGCTGGCGAAACGGCTCATCGTCGGGCCCCAGCGCGTTGTCTAGCTTGGCCAGCGCTGTAGCCGTCTTCACAAAGAACGACGCGAGCTCTTCCGGGGTCGCCATTGCTATGCACCCAGCCTCTTCAGGGTGTGACTCGGCAGGCTGAGCCCGACCGGGCTCCGCTCGATGCCCAAACACCAAGCACCCTACCGAGCATCAGTGACGGAGCGGCGCCTCCCTATGCCCGTATATCGCCGCAGAGCGCCCCCGCGTTACGCAGCGCTCGGTCTCTCAGGGAGCAAAAGGGCTCCTTCATCTGGGCTCCGTTGAGCCATAGCGCTCCCCATGGCTTTCGGGTGGAACCGGGCAAAACGGTTCGGTACCGTTTCCAGTGTGGGACGTGAGCCGACGCCAGAGGTGGGCGATGGGCCGGAACGACTACATCTGCTGCAGAGGTGGCTGGATCTCGAGGCGCAATGCGATCGTGAGCTAGCGAACCAGTTCCACCGTGCCAGACACCGATCTGAATCCGCCCCACCGGCCCTCTCTCCAGACATCGAAGGGCTTCTCCTCGCGGCCGAGCGAGCCAAGGCCGCCTACCGGGCCACCAAGAAGTAGCCGTCGAGGACATGCGTCGCGACCGCCGGCGCGCGACAGTTTTCTGGTGCGTGCCAGGTGCGTGAGAGCGCGGCCCGATTGCTCCTCTGGTGCGTGAAGGTGCGTGGCCGCGAGGACGTGATCGGGCCTCCGACTCCCTAACGTTCCCTTCACGTTTCCGCAGGTCAGCACCCATATCGTGCTGGCTGAGCACCGGTTGAGTGGATGAGTCGGCCGATACGCCGGGTTCTGTTCCGCGCCATGGTTGCCCGTGGCGCGGCGACGGCCATCCATCTAGGCCGACCATTGCTGGCCGGCTCGAGCGTCCTACCCGTGCACTCGACCGGGCCGGTCTCGAACGTGCACTGTCTGGACTTGCTCCGGGTGGGGTTTACCGAGCCGCTCCAGTCACCTGGAGCGCTGGTGGTCTCTTACACCACCGTTTCACCCTTACCGGCTGCCGAGGCTGCCGGCGGTCTGTTCTCTGTGGCACTGTCCCGCGGGTCACCCCGGGTGGCTGTTGGCCACCACCCTGCCCTGTGGAGCCCGGACGTTCCTCGGCAGGACCGTGGTCCTGACGCGACCGCCTGGCCGACTCATCCGCCCCCCAGCATAGGGGCGTATGCCATTCGCTGCGTCGCGGTGGGGGTGCCCAGGACGTGTTGGGCGCGTCGACGCCCGTGGCGCCACACCCGACCGTCGGGTCACACCAGGCGGCGCAAGGCCAGCACGGCCACGTCGTCGTGGCGATCGGGGTCCGACACGGCTTCGGCGAGCTTGGCGAGCACCTCGTCCAGGTCGGCCTCGTCGTCGAGCCCGGTGAGCAGCTCCTTTCCCGCCGCCTGCAGGCGCGCCAGTCCGAGCTCGATGCTCTCGCCGCGCCGCTCGATGAGCCCGTCGGTGTAGAGGAGCAGCACGTCACCGACGCAGAAGGCCTCACGCAGGGCCGGGCGCGGGACCTCGCCGAGGCCGTGCACCGGCGAGCCGACCTCCGCGAGGAAGCGGATGCCGCTCTTGTCGACGAGCAGGGGCGGCGGGTGGCCGGCGCGGACGAGGGAGACGACGTCGTGCCGGGGGTCGAAGAGGAGGTAGACGCTGGAGGCCATCTGGGTGGGTGGCTCGGTCGACATGAAGCGGTCCATGGCCCCGGCCAGCGCCTCGGGTTCAGGGTCCTGCGTGGCGAGGACCTTCGCGGCAGAGCGCATGTGGGAGCCGGCGACCGCCGCGTCGACGCCCCGCCCCATGACGTCGCCGAGCACGACGACGACCCGACCGTCCGGCAGGCCCGTCACGTCGTAGTAGTCACCGCCGACGTCGGTGCGCCCGGACTGGCGGTAGACGGTCCCGACCTGCCACCCCTCGAGCTCGGGCAGGTCCTGGGGCATGAGGGTGGCCTGCAGCACTGCGGCAACGCGTCGGGTCTGGGAGTAGAGGTCGGCGTTGTCGATGGCCAGGCCGGCGCGTCGACCGAGGTCTTCGGCGAAGGTGACGTCCTGGGCCGTGTAGCGCCGACCCGACTCTGCGGCAACGAAGCTCAACACCCCGAGCGCCCTGTCCTTGGCCATGAGCGGGACCGTCATGGCGCTTCGCAGCCCCAGCTCGCGGGCCACCCGTAGGTGCTCCTCGTCGCGGGCCGCGGCCACGAGCATCTCGTCGGTGATGGACTCGATCAGGATGCTCTTGCCGGTCCGCACCACCTCCGCCGGGCCGCTCGGCCGGTCCGGGTCGGGCGGCCAGCGGGTCTCGAGATCGCGGGCGAGCGCCACCTTGGCGGGGTCGACGTGGGCGAGGGCGAGGGTGCGCAGCACCCCGTCGTCGACCAGCTGCACCGAGCACCAGTCCGCGTGCGTCGGTACGGCCAGCGAGGCGACCTGGCGCAGCGTCTGCCGATAGTCCAGAGAAGCGGCGAGGGCCTGCGAGGCGTCGGCCAGGAACTGCAGCTGGGCGGCTTGGTCCGCACTGTGCTCCTCGGCCCGTAGCCGAAGCATGGTCTGGGCGCAGACGTCGCTGAGCACCCCGAGCACCCACAGCAGGTCGGGGTCGACGGGTCCGATCCGCCCGTCGAAGCGGAAGCCGAGGGCGCCGACCGACTCCCCGCTCGTGCGCGAGATGAGCGGGAGCGTCACCGAGGACCGCTCCGTCCCGTCGTCGAGCTCAGGATAGCGCGCCAGCAGGTCAGCGCGACTGTGGATGCTGACGACCCGGTTGGTGCGCACCGCCTCGGCCAGCGGCGACCGTTCCGAGACGATGAGGTCGTCCCAGTCCCGGGCGTCGTCGGGGCTGATGCCGTGGGTGGCGATGGTGCGAAGCCGGGTCTTCCCCTCACGCACGGCCAGCACCGACCGAGACGCCCCCATCACGGCCGACGCCCGTTCCGTGATGGTCTCGGTGAGGTCCGAGATCGTCGTGGCCGAGGCCACCTGTGCCGCGATGCGGGCAAGGGCGGCAAGGCGCGGTGAGACGGCCGTCCGCTCGGCCTCCGGGCTCTGCCACGGCACGTTCATGGGCACATCTTTACAGCCAAGGGCCCCAAACGCCCACAGGTCGCGCAGAAGTGGGAGCATGCACGTGTGACAGGATCAGCGTTCGCTTCGGGCAGGGAGCTCGGGTGCGTCGAGTTCGGCCCGGATGACCTGCGTCGCGTGCGCGAGGTCGTGCGCACCATCGCCGCGGAGCGAATCCCTGACCGGGCCGACAACGCAGTGCTTGCGGTGCACGAGGTGGCCGTCAACAGCATCATCCACGGCGGCGGCCACGGGGTCCTGCGCATCGACGAGACCGATGACGCGCTGGTGTTCACCGTCGAGGACGAGGACGGCACGGGCACGGTCCCCCAGCTGGTGTCGGCCGCCGACCACCAGGCGACGAGCGGCCGGGGGCTGTGGATCGCCCAGCGCCTGAGCGACCAGCTCGTCATCGACGCCCGCCCCAGCCACACGCGCGTCCGGGTGCACCTGTCCCTCGTCTCCTGATCCGTTCCCTCGGCTCCCTCGGCAGCCGGCGAAGCTCAGCAGGCGACCGGGACCACGTCGATGACCTGGTCGATGCTCATCAGCCTCATCAGCTGCAAGGGCATCCCCGTGCAGACCAGCTCGAGCCGGGCACCCGCGGCGACCACACGGCGGTGGAGCGAGATGATGGCACCGATCCCCGAGGAGTCGAGGAAGGTGACATCCCGGAGGTCGACGACCACTTTGGCGCCGGTCGTGGCAACGACCTTGTCGAAGGCCCGACGGACCTCCGGCACGGTGTAGGTGTCGATCTCGCCGGACAGGCGGACCGTGGCCACGCCGTCAGACTCTGAGACCTGGGCGTTCACGTCGTGTCCTTCCCCCCCTGAATGGCGACCCTGCCCACGTTAGGCGCTCGACGGGCCGCGCGGGAGAAAGCGACGAAAGACCGAGACCGGAAATCGGCGACCGGACCCAGGCGGCTCTCAGCCGAAGATCGGCGTCAGGCTCTCGGCCGGCAGGTCTCGCTCGACCGAGGCGAGGCGCCACTTGTCGGCGAACACCGCCAGGTGCACCCCGTCCGCCCTCGTCAGCACCTCGGCGCCGCTGCGGCTGTCGACGATCGGGATGGCCACAGGGGTGACGGCGCGCGCCACCGAGTAGGCCAGCGACTCGAGCCGGATCGGTGCCCCGAACTCGTGCTCCATCCGGTGACTCGCGACGTCGAACTGCATCGGGCCCACGGCGGCCAGCACTGGCGCCTGGGCGCCACGCCGGTCGGACTGCAGCACCTGCACGACGCCCTCCTCGCCGAGCTGCTCGATCCCGCGACGGAACTGCTTCTGCTTGCCCGTCACGGCGGCGCGCGCCACCGCGAAGTGCTCGGGAGCGAACAGCGGGATGCGGGGGAAGGCGACCTTCTCCTCGGCGAAGAGCGTGTCACCGACGCGCAGCGCGTTGGCATTGACGAGGCCGATGACGTCCCCGGGGAACGCCTCGTCGAGCGTGGACCGGTCGCGTCCGAAGACGCTCTGCGCGTATTTCGTCGCGAAGGGACGTCCCGTCTCGGCGTGCGTGACCACCATGCCGCGGGTGAAGCGGCCCGAGCAGACCCGCACGAAGGCGAGCCGGTCGCGGTGCGCGCGGTCCATGCCCGCTTGGATCTTGAAGACGAACCCGGAGAACGGCGCGCTCACGGGGCGCGGCGCCCCGGACCGGTCGGGGCGCGCGTCCGGAGCGGGAGCCAGCTCCACCAGGGTGTCGAGCAGCTGGCGTACCCCGAAGTTGAGGACGGCCGAACCGAACAGCACCGGCGACGCGGCGCCCGACAGGAACAGCTCGTGGTCGTAGTCGTGGCCGGACGAGCGCAGCAGGTCGTACTCCTCGACGGCGTCGGTCCACACCGAGCCGAGCAACCGCTCCGCCTCCGCGGCGCTGATTCGCGTGGTGATCGCCTCGGTGGCGCCGCCCGGCGTACGCGTGAACTGCACGAAATCGCCGGTCGCGCAGTCGAGCACCCCGTGGAAGTCACCGGCGACACCGACCGGCCACGTCAGCGGCATGGGGTGCAGGTCGATCCGCGTCGTCAGCTCGTCCATGATCGCGAGCGCGTCGAGCCCGGGGCGGTCCCACTTGTTGACGACCGTGATGACGGGCACCCCGCGGGCGCGGCAGACCTCGAACAGCTTGAAGGTCTGCGGCTCGATCCCCTTGGCCGCGTCGACGAGCATCACGGCGGCGTCGACGGCGGCCAGCACGCGGTAGGTGTCCTCCGAGAAGTCCGCGTGGCCGGGCGTGTCCAGGAGGTTGACGACCGTGCCGTCGTAGGCGAACTGCAGGACGGCCGAGGTGATGGAGATGCCCCGGTCCTTCTCCATGTCCATCCAGTCGGAGACGACGCCGCGGCGGTTTCCCTTGCCGTGCACCGCGCCGGCCTCGCCGATGGCATGCGCGTGCAGCGCCAGCGCCTCGGTCAGGGTCGACTTGCCGGCGTCGGGGTGCGAGATGACCGCGAAGGTGCGCCGGCGGGCTGCCTCGGCGGCTACCTCGCCCGCCTCTCCCCCGTGGCGGCGTGACTCGCGGCGCTCCGATGCCTCCCCGGCCTCTCGGTGGTCGGTCAGCTCGGGCGCGTGCAGGGCGGTGGTGTCCATGGTCCTCCAGTGATCGCCACCGAGTGTGTCACCGGAGCGCACCATCCCCCGCATCGGCATACCCGTCGACGGGTGGGACAGGTGACACAGGTCACAACGCGGGCGGATCGCAAACGATTCCCCGCTGCCGTTCGTTCCAACCTGGACGAACACGCCGCAACCGACTTCGGGACCATGACGCACCAGCCAGCTGAAGACCTGACCGCCCCCAGACCCGGCTCCGCGCCACACGCAGACGACACCCAGCACGACACCCGGCACGACACAGCGCGCGACCCGCAGATCGGTGCGCGGGCCGACGACGCGCCTCGGAAGAAGCTGCTCGACCTCTCGCTGAGCCAGCTGCTGGCCGGGTCCATGGCGGCCGCGACGGCCGCGGCCCTCGGCTCGCGCCTCGGTGTCGCCGGCACCATCACCGGCGCAGCAGTGCTGAGCATCGTCTCCGCCATCGCGGCGAACGTCTACACCAACTCGATGGCCCGCGCCCGCGACGCCGTCGTGGTCGTGCGTTCGCGCCGGCTCGCCGACGGCCGCGTCGTGCAGGTGGCGACCGAGAAGGTCGCGACGCCCCGCGACGCCGCCCGCGAGGGCAGCTGGTGGCAGCGGCTGGACAGGGCGACGACGCGCCGGCTGCTGCTCATGGCCGCCGCGGTCTTCGCCATCGCCGCCGTCGTCATCACGGTTCTGCAGCTGACCACGGGCGCGCAGGTGACCGGCACCGACATCGGCACCCGCACGTCGGTCAGCCGCGTCCCGTCGCCCGGCAGCTCCCCCGGCGGCGTCGTGCCCACGCACTCTGACGCGACGTCGCCCGTGTCCACGCCAACCACGTCCGAGCCGGCGACGGCACCGACGACGTCCCAGCCGGTGACGACCCCGGATGGTCCTCCCGTCACGACGGATCCGGCCACGCCGGCGCCCTCGGTCACGGCGCCAGGTCCCGCTCCTGCCTCCACGGCGCCGTCGGAGGCAGCCACGCCGCCCGAGGCCGCTCCCGCTCCGACCGCTCCCTGACCACTCCCTGCCCTCCTGAGCTGGCACGAGAAGGCACCCCGACTGGGCGCGGACGCCGTGGGCGGCCACTCCGACGGGGCGTGCCGGCATATGCCAGCAGCTGGCGCCGGAAGCTCTCGTCTCAGACGACGGTCAGCGTGATGGTTCCGGTCGTCACGTCGGCCGCCTCCACGCGTACCGACACGGTGGCGCCCGCCTTCGCACTCCCGCCCGCCTTGGCGACGACGGCGAGGTCGATCAGCTGCACGACGACACCCTTGCTGTTCTCCTCGACCACGACCGCCTCCAGCGTGCGGCCGAGGTAGGGCCGCAGCTCGGCCGCCTCGACGGCATCGGTGCACGCACGTTCCACACCGTTGGCGCGCCGGTCCGAGGCCACCATGATCTCGGGCAGCGTGGGCAGCGCCTCGCGGACCCACGCGGGCACCGGCTCACCGGAGGAGAGCGCCTCGCACACGACGAGGCCGAAGCGGTCGACCAGCCGACGCAGCGGCGCCGTCACGTGGGCGTACGGGTTCGCGACTGCCGCGTGCAGGGGCTGCTCGGGCAGCGATCCCTCGAAGGGCGTGTAGCCGGCGCCCCGGAAGAGCGCGGTCGCCTCGTGGATGAGGGCCAGGTGCCGCGGGTCGGTGCGGTCCAGCGTGCGGAGGAACTCGCCGTACGCGAGGTGCTCGGGCCACGGGACGCGCGCGGCGACTGCCTGGCGGCGGAAGCGCGCGAGGTCGCGCGGATCGGGAGGGGGCATCGTGCGCAGGATGCCCACCTTGCCCCGGAGCATCAGGTCCGCCGCGCCCATCCCGGTGAGGAGGGAGATCTGGGCGTTCCAGTCCTCGGCCGCCAGCACCGGACGGAAGGAGATGCGGAAGGTGCCCTCCTCGCCCTCCTCGACCTCCTGCTCGGGCATCGGCAGGCTGGCCCCGCCACGCGCCCGCTCGAGCAGGACCCGCTTCTCGCCGACCTCCTTGAGCAGGACGAGGCACTCCTCGGCGGTGCCGGCGTCGACCTCCTTCTGCACCTGCTCGTAGTCGTAGCGCCGGACGCTGCGCACCATCGCGCGATAGACCTCGACGGCGGTCCCCTCGCCGTCTGCGGCGAGGGTGATGTCCCAGACGAACGCCGGTCGCACCTCGTCGGGCAGCAGGCTGGCCGCCCCCTCGCTCAGCTCGGACGGGTGCAGCTGGATGCGCTCGTCGGGGCAGTAGACCGTCTGGCCGCGGCGGCGCGCCTCGGTGTCGACGGCTCCCCCGGCACGGACGAAGGCCGGCACGTCGGCGATGGCGTAACGCACCCGGTAGCCGTCGCCGCGGCGCTCGATCGACATCGCCTGGTCGAGGTCCATCGAGCCGGGTGGGTCGATGGTCACGAACGGGACGGCCGTCTCGTCCCGCTCGGGAAGCCTGGCTGCGCCGGCGGCTGCGGCGGCCTCGGCGACGACGTCCGGCGGGAACTCGTCGGCAACCTCGAACTCCCGGCGCACCGCCTCGAAGCGCTCCGTGAGCTGCTGTGCCACCCCACCGGGCTGCGGCGCCGGGCGGAAGACGATGTGTCGATTGGCCATGGCGCCACCCTATGCACGCCGTCGGCGGCACAGCCCGTGGCGCGCCAGACCCTCCCTCGGCCGCCGACACGCGGGAGCAATCGGACATCGGTCCCCAGGTTGCCTAGGCTGGCCCCCGTGCTCATCCTGCTCCCGCCGTCCGAGGGCAAGATCCCACCCCGGCGCGGACGCTCCCTCGACCTGTCCTCCCTCTCCTTCCCGCAGCTGACGCCGCTGCGCGAGTCGGTGGTCGAGACAGTGGCCCGACTGAGCGCTGAGCCGGACGCGGCCGGCCTGCTCGATGTCAACCCCAACCTCGTGGACGACCTCGACCGCAACACCCGCCTGCTCACCGCACCCACCGCGACGGCCTCGAACGTCTACAGCGGCGTGCTCTACCAGGCCCTCGACCTCGACTCGCTCGACGCCGCCTCGAAGCGACGAGCGAACCGCTGGGTCGTCGTCGTGTCGGCCCTCTTCGGAGCTCTGCGGCTCTCCGACCGCATCCCCGCCTATCGCGTCAACATCTGCAGCACCCTCCCCGGGGTCGGGCACCTCTCCACGGAGTGGCGCCGTGAGGTCACAGCAGCGCTCGAGCCGTCGGTCAAGTCGCGCGAGCTCGTCGTCGACTGCCGGTCGAGCACGTATGCCGGCGTGTGGCGTCCCACGGGCGAGCGCGCCGAGCGCTGGGTGCACGTGACGGTCCCGGGCGCCTCGCACATGGCCAAGCACACCCGGGGGCTGGTGGTCCGCCGGCTGGTCCAGGCCGAGGCGCCGCGCACGCCGCAGGGACTCGCCGAGAGCCTGTCGGCGGCGTTCGACGTCGAGCTCACCGCGCCGGCGCGGCCGGGCCGGCCGTGGCAGCTGGCCACCACGCCGAGGGCCTGACATGCCGTTCGACCTCGGACCGCTCGTGGAGCGCGTCACGCCCATCCTCGTCTTCCTCGTGGCCATCACCGTGGTGGCCGAGATCTGCGACCTGGCGGGCCTCTTCGACACCCTGGCGCACCGGGCCGCGCGCGTCGCCCGGGGGCGAGTCGTCCTGCTGTGGCTGCTCATCGTCGGGCTCGCGGTGGCGTCCACCGTCGTGCTCAGCCTCGACACCACGGCCGTGCTGCTGACCCCGGTCGCCATCGCGGTGGCACGCCAGGTCCGGGCCCCTGCCCTGCCCTTCGCGATGACGACACTGTGGCTCGCCAATACCGCGTCGCTGCTGCTGCCGGTCTCGAACCTCACGAACCTGTTGGCGCTGCACCCGTTCTCGGGGTCGGGAGTCGGCACGCTGGGCTACATCCGGCTGATGGCGCTGCCGGCGCTCGCGGCGATCGTCGCCACCGTGGCCGTGCTGTGGCTGCTCCACCGCCACGACCTGCGCCACACCTACACCACCCCGCCTCCGGCGTCGCCGCACGACCGGCTGCTGATGCAGATCAGCGGCGGCGTGTGCCTCCTGCTCGCTCCCGCCTTCGTCGCCGGCATCCAGCCCGCCCTCGCAGCCGTGCCCGCCGCCCTCGTCCTGCTCGCGGCGACCTACTGGCGCGCCCCTGAGCTGCTCCGGCGCATCGCCGTCCCGTGGCTCACCGTCCTCGGCATCTGCGTGCTCTTCGTCATCGTCGACGCCACCCGGCGCGCGGGCCTCGAGGCGTCGCTGCGCACCGTCGTTGGGCACGGCACCAGCGTCGTCGACCTGCTGCGCGTCAGCGGCGTGGGCGCCCTGGCGTCCAACGGGATCAACAACCTGCCCGCCTATCTCGCGCTCGAGCCCACGGTGACCGACTCCCCCAGGCGCCTCGCAGCCCTGCTCGTCGGCGTCAACGCCGGCCCGATCGTCACCATGTGGGGGTCGGTGGCCACCCTGCTCTGGGCAGCCCGCTGCCGCTCGGCCGAGCTGCGGGTCGAGCCCGGCCGGATCGCCCGCACCGGCCTGCTGTGTGCCGTGGCGACCGTGACGGCAGCGACCTTGGCCCTCACCATCCCGATCTGACCCGTCCGACCCCGCGCGACGGCATACCCGCCCACTGGTTCGTCGGGACGGCGTGGTCAGCGGAGCGCGCGGGCCAGGTCGTCGACGAGGTCGCGGACGTCCTCGAGACCGATCGAGACGCGCAGCACGCCGTCGGTGATGCCGACGGCGGCGCGAGCCTCCGGCGCGAGCCGGCGGTGGGTCGTTGTCGCGGGGTGCGTGATGAGCGACTTCGAGTCGCCGAGGTTGTTGGAGATGTCGATGACCTCGAGCGCGTCCATCAGCGCGAAGGCCTCGTCCTTGCCGCCGTCGAGCTCGAAGGTGACGACAGTGCCACCGGCGAGCATCTGCCGCTTCGCGAGCTCGTGCTGCGGGTGCGACTCGAGGAATGGGTGGACGACGCGCGTCACCTTGGGATGCGACTCGAGGAAACGGGCCACCTCGAGCGCGCTGCCGGCCATCCGCTCCACCCGCAGCGACAACGTCTCGAGGCCCTTGACGAGGACCCACGCGTTGAACGGCGACATCGAGGGCCCGGTGTGGCGCATGAGGTTCTGCACCGGGCCGTCGATGAACTCCTTCGGCCCGAGCACCGCGCCGCCGAGGGTGCGGCCCTGGCCGTCGATGTGCTTGGTGGCCGAGTAGACGACGATGTCGGCGCCGAGCTCCAGCGGCTTGGAGAAGACGGGCGTGCCGAAGACGTTGTCGACGACGACCTTCGCGCCGGCGCTGTGTGCGAGCTCGGTCACGGCGGCGATGTCGACGAGCTCCTGCATCGGGTTGCTCGGCGTCTCGAAGAAGACCGCCGTCGTCGGCTCGGAGAGCGCCTCACGCCACTGGTCGAGATCGGCGCCGTCGACGAAGACCGTCTCGACACCCCAGCGCGGAAGGATCTCGTCGAGGATGACGAAGCACGAGCCGAACAGGGCGCGCGAGGACACCACCCGGTCGCCCTTGGCGAGAAGCGCGGCCAGGGCGACGAATACCGCCGACATGCCCGACGCGGTCGCGAAGCACGCCTCGGCGCCCTCGATCTGGCGCAGCCGTTCCTCGAACATCGTCACGGTCGGGTTGCCGTACCGGGAGTAGACGAAGCGGTCCACATCGCCCTTGAACGCCGCCTCGGCGTCCTCCGCGGTCTGGTAGACGTAGCCGGAGGTGAGGAAGATCGCCTCGGACGTCTCGTCGAAACCGCTGCGCGACAAGCCTCCTCGCACCGCGACGGTGTCGGGCCGCCACGTGCGCCGCGTCTCGGGGTCGCCCGCTTCGGCCACGTCCGGCTCGTTCACGTCGCCCGCCCTCATCCCTGCACCCACGGCAGGCCCGCGACCTTCCAGCCGGCCACGGTGCGGTGGCGCGAGTCGTCGTGCGGTCCCTCGAAGCCCTGCAGGATGTTGTGCGAGCGCGACCAGCCGTGCTGCGTCGCGGTCGTGGCCGCCGAGACCGAACGGACGCCCGAGCGGCAGAGGAAGTAGACCGGCGCGTCCTTGGCGACGCCCGCCGCCTCCAGCTGCGCGGTGAAGCGCTCGTTGACGGCGCCGTCCGGGTAGGTCTGCCACTCGATGAGGAGCGGCTGCTTGCCCACCTCCGCGAGGTCTGGCAGTCCCACGTAGAACCACTCGGCCCGGGTGCGCACGTCGACGAGCACCGCACCGGCCTCGTCGCGCAAGGCCACCCAGGCCTGCTCGGGGGTCACGTCACCGGCATAGCTCATGGACCGAATATCGCACAGCGTCCGTCACGCGAGATGGTCGGTCCGATTGGTGAAAGCGACCGAGGCGGAGCCGTCTTCCCACACCTCCACGGCACTCAGGCTCCCGGGCGCCGTGGCCACCGCCCAGAACCTGTCGGCCGGCGTGGCGAGGACGTCGCTCAGCACCGAGAGGACCCCTCGTCGGCTGGTCACGGCGACGACGGTGCCGCCGTCGGTCACGAGCGATCGGTATGCCGTCAGCACCCTCTCGTCGGCGCCCTCGCCGGGTGCCTCCCCCGACCACTGCCGCGAGGTGGACGCGTCGACCTCGAGGGCTGAGGCGAGATCTGCGGCGACGTGCGTGGCGAGCAGCTCGTCCGAGCCGACGACCCTCGCGCCCGGCCCGACCAGGCGCCGGACCGCGGCGACGATGCGCGGCGTCGCGGCCGCCTCGAGCGGGGCCTGGACGAGCAGGAGCCGCAGGGGGCCTGCGCCGCTCGACGTCGGCGTCGTGGCGGCCGCAGCAAGGGAGGCGGTCGCAGAGGCAGCCTCCGAACCGGCGGTGGCTGCCTCGGCGCCCTCCGCAGCCAGCACCCGGTGGACGCTCCTGCCGTCCATCGCGTCGTTGCTGAGGGCGTCGGCGTCCTTGTTCTTCTCCCTGGGGATCCACTCGAAGTCGACGCTGCCGCCGGCCCGGGAGATCTCGGTGCACAGCTCACGCGCCTCGAGCGCGAGCCGGCGCATGTCCTCGTGCTTGATCTTCCACCGCCCGGACATCTGCTCGACGACGAGCTTGGAGTCCATCTTGACTCGCACGCTCGCGCCGGCGTCGATGTCGAGGACGGCGCGGAGCCCGGCGAGCAGGCCGGAGTACTCGGCGACGTTGTTGCTCGCGGTGCCGAGCGGTTCGGCCAGCTCGACGAGGATCCTGCCTGTGGAGGGGTCGCGGACGAGTGCGCCGTAGCCGGCGACGCCCGGGTTGCCCCGCGAGCCGCCGTCGGCCTCGACCACGAGCCGGCGGGCGGCGCCTCGGGAGGCGGCGCTCACCGAGCGCTCACAGGCCGGACTCGCCCGTCCGGATCATGATGCGCCGGCACTCCTCACAGCGCACGACCTCGTCCTCCGGCGCCTTGCGGATGCGGTCGAGGTCGACGTTGCCCAGCTCGAGGCGGCAGCCGCCACACCGACGGTGGCGCAGCTCCGCGGCGGCCACACCACCACTGCTCGCGCGGATCTTCTCGTAGAGGGCAGCGAGGTCGTCGCCGATGCCGGCCACGATGTCGGCACGGCCGGCGGCCACGGTGGCCGCCTCGGCGTCGAGCTTCGCGAGCGCGGCGTCGCGCTCGGTCTCGAGGCCCTGGGCGCGGTCGACGAGCTCGACCCGTCGGGCCTCGAGCTCGGCGACCTGTGCCGTCAGCGTCTCGGCGCGCTCCATGACCTCGAGCTCGAGCTCCTCGAGCTCCGCCTGGCGCCGCGCGAGCGACGTCAGCTCGTGCTGGAGGGCCTGGAGGTCCTTGGCGCTGCCCTGACCGGCGTCCAGGCGCGCCTGGTTGCGGGCGGCGCGGTCGCGCACGAGCTGGACGTCCTGGTCGGACTTGGACACCTCTCGCTGCACGTCGCCGGCGGCGGTGCGGGCGTTGACGATCTGGGTCTCCAGCGCTGCCAGCTCCCGACGGGCGGCCTCGACCGCAGGGGTCTGGGGCAGCGTCGCCTTGGCGTGCCGGATCTGGTCGAGGCGCGTGTCGATGGCCTGCAGGTCGAGCAGGCGCCACTGGCGGGACGGGTCGGCTTTCAGGACACACCTCCGGTTGGGGGGACCGCGGGCGTGGGCCGCGCGGCATTGGCACCGACGACGAACGTCCACGGCTCGGTGCGGATGGCAGAGACTCTGGTCTCGACCCTAGCCGCTGCGGCTGGGTGCCCCAGCGCGCCCAGCAGTCGCGCGCGCCCGCTCTCGAGCCACAGCGACTCGGTGGCCCAGTGACCGGCGTCGATGAGGTAGGGCGGGCCGCCGCGGGCCTCCTCGCGCGCCTCGAGCACGGGGTGGTGGCGCAGGTCGGCGGTGACGTAGACGTCGGCGCCAGCCGCCCGGACGTCGTCGAAGCGGTCGTCGCCGGACCCGCCCATCACCGCGACCGTGCGAACCTCCGCGTTCGGGTCGCCGCTGACCCGGATGCCCCCGGCGGTCGCGGGGAGCGCCGAGGCCACGACGTCGGCGAACTCGGCCAGTCTCGCGGGCGAGGCGAGCTCGCCCACCCGGCCGGCATCCGTCCCGTCCCGCGAGAGGGGACGCTGGTCGGCGATCCCGAGCGCGTCGGCCAGCACCGTCGAGACGCCGGGGTCCGCGACGTCGGCGTTCGTGTGCCCCACCCACAGGGCGACCCCGGCTCGCACGAGCGCGGTCACCGAGGCGCCCTTGGCGCTCGTCGTGGCCACCGAGTGCACGCCGCGCAGCAGCAGCGGGTGGTGCGTGACGAGCAGGTCCGCGCCCCAGTCGCGGGCCTCGTCGATCACGGCGAGGGTCGGGTCGAGCGCGAAGAGGATGCGGCGTACGGGCTGGTCAGGCTCGCCCGTGACCAGGCCGACCCGGTCCCAGTCAGCGGCACTCTCGAGGGGGTAGAGCGACTCCAGCGCCGCGACGACGTCACGGAGCCGGAGGTCGCGCCGGTCGGGGTCGCGGCGCTCTGGGTCGCGGGCGGGATCGTCCACGTGGGCCCGGCCGGGCTCGAACCGACGACACCCGCGGTGTAAACGCGGTGCTCTACCAACTGAGCTACAGGCCCCTCACGTGCCCACCGGGTGATCCGAGGACGTCGCCATGGGTCACCGGGAGGCGGCGGTCAGCCTACGGCATCGGGCGAGCTCGCGCGGAGCCTCGCCAGTGCCTCGCGGTATGCCGTGAAGTCACGTCCGTGCCCGATGTCGCGGACCTCGGTCCACACGACCCGCCCGGACCGGTCGATGAGGAAGGTCCCCCGCAGCGCGAAGCCGTCCTCGTCGTTCAGGACGCCGTAGCGCCGGGCCACCTCGCCGTGGGGCCAGAAGTCCGACAGCAGCGGGAAGAAGTGGCCCTCGACATCGGCCCACGCGCGCAATGTGTACATCGAGTCGCAGGAGACGGCGAAGACCTGGATGTCGCCGTCCTGGAAGTCCTCGAGCCCGTCGCGGATCTCGCGGAGCTCGCCGCGGCAGATGCCCGAGAACGCGGCTGGGTAGAAGACGACGACCGCGTTCTTGACGCCCCGGACCGCTGACAGGCTCACGTCGACGCCGTACTGGTCCACGAGGGTGAAGTCCGGGGCGATCTCGCCGACGCCGAGCGGCGCGGGCGCCTCGACCGCCCGGACATGGGTGTCGGTCGGGTGCGCGTTGGTCATGGCGGCAAGTGTGGCACCACCACTCGAGGGCGCGTGCCACCCTCGACCACCGCCCCACAAAGGGCTGCGGTCAGCGGCGCGGGCCCTTCGGCGGCATGAGCCGCGTGGCCGCCCAGTCGGCGGCGACGTTGACCTGGCCGCCGGTGATCAGGCCGGCCGTGGAGGCGGCCTCCTCGACCACGCTCGCGTCGACGTGACCCGACCGGCCGGCCTTCGGCGTCAGCAGCACGATGAAGCCCTGGTCGAACAGCTTCGTCAGACCGTCGACCATGAGGTCGACGAGGTCGTCGTCACCGTCGCGGTACCAGATCATCACCCCGTCCGCGCCGTCGTTGAAGTCCTCGTCCTCGAGCTCGTTGCCGATGACGTCCTCGAGCGCGAAACGCAGGGCATCGTCGACGTCGTCGTCATAGCCGAACTCCTGGATGACCTGCCCCTTGGCAAATCCGAGCTTGCTGAAGGACGCCGCTCCCGCGGTCTCGCTCACTGTCACCGGTCCTCTCCATCGTCCCTGGTTGATGTCGTGGTTGATGTCGCCGTTGGTGTCGTCGTCATGTCGTGTCGCCGCAGTAGGTTCCACGACATCAGTGCACTGGGTCCGACGCTATCGCGCAAGGAGGGGTCCGTCCGGCACAACGCCCACGCCGCGCCCAACCGGGCGGCGACCGCGGGAGGAGGCGGACGGCATACCACCCCGTGGGAGGCGGACGCCGTAGCAGGGCCGCCTGCGAAAGGGACCCAATTGTGATGGCCGCCACCGTTGGGTAGAGGATGGATGCGTGCAGCGCCGTGGCCGACCGGCCGCGGGCGCCGCCTCGCGACGAGAAAGGACCCACGACGTGGCATCCGAGGCCGGACCGATCCTCAACGGGATCCCCAGTCAGCTCCCGGACATCGACCCGGACGAGACGCAGGAGTGGATCGACTCCCTCGACGCCGTCCTCGACGAGAAGGGCCGGACCCGAGCGCGCTACATCATGCTCAAGCTGATCGAGCGCGCCCGCCAGCAGCAGGTCGGCGTGCCGTCCCTGACGGCGACCGACTACATCAACACGATCCCGCCCGAGCGCGAGGCCTGGTTCCCCGGTGACGAGGAGATCGAGCGCGAGATGCGCCGCTACATCCGGTGGAACGCCGCGGTGATGGTGCACCGCGCGCAGCAGCCGGGCATCGGCGTCGGCGGCCACATCTCCACGTACGCGAGCGCCGCGACGCTCTACGAGGTGGGCATGAACCACTTCTTCCGCGGCAAGGACCACCCGGGCGGCGGAGACCAGGTCTACTTCCAGGGCCACGCCTCCCCCGGCATGTACGCCCGCAGCTTCCTCGAGGGCCACCTGACCGAGGCGCAGCTCGACGGCTTCCGCCAGGAGAAGAGCCACCTCGTCGACGGCAGGATCGAGGCGCTGCCGTCCTACCCGCACCCGCGGCTGCTCCCGAACTACTGGGAGTTCCCGACCGTGTCGATGGGCATCGGCCCGATGAACGCGATCTACCAGGCGCAGTTCAACAAGTACCTCCACAACCGCGGCATCAAGGACACGAGCCAGCAGGACGTGTGGGCCTTCCTCGGCGACGGCGAGATGGACGAGCCCGAGTCGCGCGGCCTGCTGCAGCTCGCGGCCAACGAGGAGCTCGACAACCTCAACTTCGTCATCAACTGCAACCTGCAGCGGCTCGACGGCCCGGTGCGCGGCAACGGCAAGATCATCCAGGAGCTCGAGGCGTTCTTCCGCGGCGCCGGCTGGAACGTCATCAAGGTCGTGTGGGGTCGCGGGTGGGACCCGCTGCTCGCCGCCGACCGCGACGGTGCGCTCGTGCACGTCATGAACACCACGAGCGACGGTGACTACCAGACCTTCCGCGCCAACGACGGCAAGTACGTCCGCGACCACTTCTTCGGGCGCGACCCGCGCACGGCCAAGATGGTCGAGGACTGGACCGACGACCAGGTCTGGTGGGACCTGAAGCGCGGCGGCCACGACTACCGCAAGGTCTACGCGGCCTACAAGGCGGCGCGTGAGCACACCGGCCAGCCGACCGTGATCCTCGCCAAGACGATCAAGGGCTACAGCCTCGGCTCGCACTTCGCCGGCCGCAACGCCACGCACCAGATGAAGAAGATGACGCTGGACGACCTCAAGGCCTTCCGCGACAGCCTGCGCATCCCGATCACCGACGAGCAGCTCGAGGCCAACCCCTACCAGCCGCCGTACTACCACCCCGGCGCTGACAGCGAGGTCATCAAGTACTCGGTGGACCGTCGCCAGAAGCTCGGTGGCACGCTGCCGAGCCGCCGCGTCGACTTCGAGCCGGTCAAGCTGCCCGGCGACGAGGCGTACGCCCAGGTCAAGAAGGGCTCGGGCAAGCAGGAGGTCGCCACCACGATGGCGTTCGTCCGCCTGCTCAAGGACCTGCTGCGCGACAAGGAGTTCGGCAAGCGGGTCGTGCCGATCATCCCCGACGAGGCACGCACCTTCGGCATGGACGCGTTCTTCCCGACGATCAAGATCTACAACCCCAACGGGCAGAACTACACGCCGGTCGACGCCGAGCTGATGCTTGCCTACCGCGAGAACGAGTCGGGCCAGATCCTCCACCTGGGCATCAACGAGGCGGGCTCGGTCGCGGCGTTCACCGCGGCGGGCACGTCGTACGCGACGCACGGCCAGCCGATGATCCCGGTCTACGTCTTCTACTCGATGTTCGGCTTCCAGCGCACGGGTGACGGCATCTGGGCGGCCGCCGACCAGATGACGCGCGGCTTCCTCATCGGCGCGACGGCCGGCCGCACCACCCTTACGGGTGAGGGCCTGCAGCACGCCGACGGGCACAGCCCGCTGCTCGCCTCGACCAACCCGGCCGTCGTGCACTACGACCCGGCGTACGCGTACGAGATCGCGCACATCGTCCAGGCGGGCCTGGAGCGGATGTACGGCGAGGGCAAGACGCCCGAGGAGTCGAACGTCATCTACTACCTCACGGTCTACAACGAGCCGCTGCAGCAGCCGAAGGAGCCCGAGGACGTCGACGTCGAGGGGATCCTGCGCGGCATGCACCGGATCGCACCGGCCAACACCGAGGGCTGGACGCACGAGCCCGCTCGTGCGCAGATCCTCGGCTCGGGCGTCGGCGTGCCGTGGGCGCTCGAGGCCCAGCAGCTGCTGGCCGACGACTGGGGCGTGGCCGCGGACGTGTGGTCGGTGACCTCGTGGAACGAGCTGCGCAGGGACGGCCTCGCCGCCGACGAGCAGGAGTTCCTCTCGCCCGACGCCGAGAAGCGCGTCCCGTGGGTCACCCAGTGCCTCGAGGGCACCGAGGGCCCCGTCGTGGCGGTCTCCGACTACATGCGCGCCGTCCAGGACCAGATCCGCGAGTGGGTCCCGGGCACGTACGCCTCGCTCGGCGCCGACGGCTTCGGCTTCTCCGACACCCGCCCGGCGGCGCGCCGCTTCTTCCACATCGACGGCCCCTCGGTCGCCGTGCGGACGCTGCAGCTGCTCGCCAGGGAGGGCAAGGTCGACGCCGACGTCCCGCGCCGCGCCGCCGAGAAGTACCGCCTCGACGACGTCACAGCAGGCACGTCCGGCAACGCGGGCGGCGAGAGCTGACGCTCTCCCGCTGAGCATGCCGTGTGGCCCGGTCCCGCTCCTGGGACCGGGCCACACGCCTGCCCGGGGCTCGAGCGACACGGCGCCCTTTGCCCTCGCAGGCACTGCATCTCGCGGCACGGCGCGCGCGGACCCGGGCTGCGCCTGCCCCGAACCACAGCCTTTCCCGCGTCAGGCGGCTCGTGCGACCGCGTCGAGCACGAGGCGACGCACCCGCTGCGGATCCTCGAGGTCGGCCCAGACGAGTCTGACCACCACCCAGCCCTCGCGCCGGAGGGCGTCCTCGCGCCGCTTCTCCTCGAAGAGCGTCGACCGCCGTCCGTCGGCGTACTTCACCGCCCCGTCGAACTCGACGAGTACGCGGGTGCCTTTGATGCGGAAGTCCGCCCGGAAGAGACGGCCCTCGGCCACCACCTCCAGCTGCGGCTCCACCTCGAAGCCGAGACGCCGCAGGACGTATGCCGTGCGCGTCTCCCCCGGTGACTCGTGCCGGGCGTCCGCCCCCGTGAGCGCGACCCGTACCGGACCGATGCCCGTGTGGTGGCGCAGGTCCGCGACGGCAGCCGCCAGCGTGGCCGGGGTCACCGAGCCGGCACGCATCGCAGCGTCGGCAGGCACGAGGGCGCTGACGGGACCACCGAGCAGGCCCGCCTGCACGACGGCGTGAGCGAGCGGCATGGTGGCTGGGCGGTCGCCGTCCGGTCCCGGGGTGGACAGCCGCAGCGCGCCCACCGGCCGGTGGATGACGAGGCCGGGGCGCCGCACCGTGACGGTGCGGCGGGCCCCTGTCCGGCCGCCGGCGTCGGCGCCCGGACCGTCGTCCACGGCGGAGGTGAGGTGGACGACCCCGAGGTCGGGGCGGAAGGTGGGCAGACGCCTGAGCAGGAGCAGCGAGTGGTGGCTGATCACCGCCCGCGCTCTGAACTGGCGGCCGAGGGCCAGCGCGGTCAGCCGGTGCAGCTCCGTCCGGTCCGGCACGTCCGAGGCGACGACGGCGTACCACCCACGAGTGAGCCGAGCGACCTCGCCGCTCCGGCACAGCCGGGTCAGGGCATGTCGGTCGATGCCGAGGCGCTCGGCTTCGCTCGTGCTGAAGATGCCGTCGCGGGCGATGAGGCGCAGGTCCATGACTCGACCGTCCCCCGTCGCGCGGCGCGCCGCAGACCGAGGGTGGCTCCCCTGTGGACGGCGGCCTCCTGAGCAGGGGGATGTGGACGGCGGCACCCGGCGCGGTTCGTCACACGAGCCGGCCTTTGCGACGGGGCAGGTCAGTCACCGGACAGGTGCCGCCGCGAAGCACAGCACCTGCAGAAGTCGCGGGCGGGCGACGCGGCCCAGCGCCGGCGCGGACCGGGCCACACGGCATACGCGATTGGATAGGTATGCGCGGCTATGCATATACTTGCATTCATGTCCAAGGTCCTGACCTCGCTCCCCGTCGGTGAACGTGTCGGCATCGCCTTCTCGGGCGGCCTCGACACCTCTGTTGCGGTCGCGTGGATGCGCGAGAAGGGCGCCGTGCCCTGCACCTACACGGCCGACCTCGGGCAGTACGACGAGCCCGACATCGACTCGGTCCCCGGCCGCGCCGGGCAGTACGGCGCCGAGATCAGCCGCCTCGTCGACTGCAAGGCCGCGCTCGTCGAGGAGGGCCTGTCGGCCATCGCCTGTGGTGCCTTCCACATCCGCAGCGGCGGCAAGACGTACTTCAACACGACTCCCCTCGGCCGCGTCGTCACCGGCACGTTGCTCGTGCGCGCCATGCAGGAGGACGGCGTCTCCATCTGGGGCGACGGCTCGACCTTCAAGGGCAACGACATCGAGCGGTTCTACCGCTACGGCCTGATGGCCAACCCCAACCTGCGCATCTACAAGCCCTGGCTCGACGCCGACTTCGTCACGGAGCTCGGTGGCCGGCACGAGATGTCGGAGTGGCTGACGGCCCGAGAGCTCCCCTACCGCGCGAGCGCCGAGAAGGCGTACTCGACCGACGCCAACATCTGGGGCGCGACGCACGAGGCCAAGACCCTCGAGTTCCTCGACGAGTCGATCGAGGTCGTCGAGCCGATCATGGGCGTCAAGTTCTGGGACCCCTCCGTCACCATCGAGACCGAGGACGTCACGGTCCGCTGGGAGCGTGGCCGTCCCGTCGCCATCAACGGCACGGAGTATGCCGACGCCGTGGCCCTCGTCGACGCCGCCAACCGCATCGGGGGCCGCCACGGCCTCGGCATGAGCGACCAGATCGAGAACCGCATCATCGAGGCGAAGTCGCGCGGCATCTACGAGGCCCCGGCCATGGCGCTGCTCCACATCACCTACGAGCGCCTCCTCAACGCGATCCACAACGAGGACACGATCGCCAACTACCACGCCGAGGGCCGCAAGCTGGGCCGCCTTCTCTACGAGGGTCGCTGGCTCGACCCGCAGTCGCTCATGGTGCGCGAGTCGCTCCAGCGCTGGGTCGCCTCGGCCGTCACCGGCGAGGTCACGATCCGCCTGCGCCGCGGCGACGACTGGTCGATCGTCGGCACGTCCGGGCCGGCCTTCAGCTACCACCCCGAGAAGCTCTCGATGGAGCGCACCGAGGACGCCGCCTTCGGCCCCGTCGACCGCATCGGCCAGCTGACCATGCGCAACCTCGACATCGCCGACTCGCGCGCCAAGCTCGAGCTGTATGCCGCCCAGGGCCTCCTGGGTGCCGACGCCCACGACCTCGTCGGCGAGCTCACCCCCGGCGGCGCGGCTGCGATCTCGGCCAACCCCGCCGCGCTCGACGTCGACGAGCAGGACGACGCGCTGGACCGCGCCGCCATGGAGTTCGGCACCGACTGACGGCCCGCACCGGCAGGTCGAACCGGCGTACCGCCGAACCGGCCTGTCGGGCGCCGCGCCCGGAGCTAGCGTGGTGGTATGGCCCTCGAGGTCTGGGACGTGGCGTACTCCTACGGCGGGCGGGTGGCCCTCGACGGGGTCAGCTTCGAGATCACGCCCGGTGTGCTGACCGGTCTGCTCGGACCGAACGGCGCGGGACGTTCCCGTCCACCAGCTGCTCCTCGCCCTGCTCCTCACGGCCCTGTCCGGCCTCGGATGCATCTGGCTCGCTTCGACGGTCTACCGCGGGGCGCTGGCCATCACGGGGCACCGCGTGCACGTCGGTGAGCTGTTCCGCCGGCGCACGGCCCCGTCCGGGCCTGCGTCCCGATAGGGTCCACCGATGCGCGAGATGACCGACCCGGGCACCGTCGGGACCCAGTACGCGAGCGTCGAGCGGCTCCAGACCCGCCGGAGCGTGTGGGGCCCCGGCCCGGAAGGGGTGTCGCCCGTCGACGTGCTGCGCACGCTCGTCGTGGCCTCGGGCGCACGACGAGTCCTCGAGGTCGGCTGCGGCACGGGCCAGTTCGCCCGTTCCGTCCTGGACGAGGCGCCGAGCACCGACTACCTCGCGACCGACCTGTCCCCCGCGATGGTCGAGGCCACCCGCGCGCTGGGCGTCCCCGCAGAGGTGGCACCGGCGGACGAGCTGCCCTTCTCCGACGGCTGGTTCGACGGCGCCGTCGCCGCCTGGATGCTGTACCACGTGCCCGACCTCGACGGCACGCTCGCCGAGCTGCGCCGGGTGCTCAGGGACGGCGGGACCCTGCACGTCGCGACCAACGGCCGCGAACACCTGGGTGGTCTGCTGCGCGACGCCGGCGGCGAAGCACTGGTCACACAGTTCACCTCGGAGAACGCCGCCGGGCTCCTCGGCCGCCACTTCGAGCACGTCGTGCAACGGGACGTGGAGACGCGGGCGACCTTCCCCGACCACGCCGCGGCCTGCGCCTACCTCGCGACCTTCGCCCCCGACCTGGCGCAGGCGCTGCCGCCTTTCGACGGCCCGAGGGCGTATGCCGGCCACACCGCCGTCCTGACGGCGCACTGACACCCCGGTTCGGTGGGACGCCCGACCGGTCCGGACGTGCCCTTTGTGAGCGGCATACAAAGCCGGTGATCCGCCGGGCCTAGGCTGACGTCGTGAGCAGACACCGGGGGCACCCCAGCGAGGCCACCTCGCGGGCCGTCGAGCGCAGCGCCGGCGAGCTGGCGACCCTCGCCTCCCAGCGCATGGAGGAGCACCTGCGGTGGTACCGCGAGCTGTCCGCCGAGGAGCGGTCGCAGGTGGGGCTCGTCGCCCAGGCCGGCATCTCGCAGTTCATCGCGTGGTTCCACCAGGAGGAGAGCCACCCGCCGTCGGCCATCTCCATCTTCGCCAACGCGCCGCAGGAGCTGACCCGCTCGGTGAGCCTGCGCCAGACCCTCGACCTCGTCCGCACCGTCGTCGACGTCGTCGAGTCGCGGGTCGAGAGCCTCGCCGGCCCAGGCGACGAGCAGCTGCTGCGCGAGTCGGTGCTGCGCTTCTCGCGAGAGATCGCCTTCGCCGCAGCCGAGGTGTATGCCGGCGCCGCAGAGGCGCGCGGCGCCTGGGACGCACGCCTCGAGGCACTCGTCGTCGACGGGGTGCTGCGCGGCGAGGCCGACGAGTCCATGCAGTCGCGGGCGAGCGCCCTCGGGTGGGGCGAGGTCGCCGACGTCACGTTCGTCGTGGGCAGCACCCCCTCCGTCGCCGGCGGCGCGGTGCCGGCGGTGGACGACCTGCGCCGCTCGGTCCGCCAGCACGGCGTGGAGGCGCTGGCCATCGTCCAGCGCTCCCGGCTCATCGCGATCCTCGGCGGCACGCGGGACGCGCTGCCGGTCGTCGAGGCGGTGGCGGACTGCTTCGGCCCGGGCCCGGTGGTGCTCGGACCCACGGTGCCGCACCTCTTCGCGGCCGGTCGCTCCGCCCGGGCCGCGCTCAGCGGTCTCTCCGCGGCAGCCGCCTGGCCCGCGGCGCCGCGCGTGGTCGAGTCCGACGCCCTGCTCGCCGAGCGCGCGCTCGCCGGAGACCAGCCGGCGAGCCGCACGCTGGTCGACCGGGTCCACCGGCCGCTCGCCGCGGCGAGCCACGCGGCCCTCCTGACGACCGCCACGGCATACCTCGAGAGCGGCGGGGCGCTCGAAGCCACTGCACGCACCCTCTTCGTGCACCCGAACACCGTGCGCTACCGGCTCGGTCGCATCTGCGACGCGACGGGTTACGACCTGACCGTCCCCCGCGAGGCCTGGACCGTGCGCATCGCGCTCGCCCTGGGGCGTCTGGCCGCAACGCGCAGCTCGAGACCTGCCGCCGACTTGTCACGCGGTCCGACAGACACGGGTGGCGGCACAGGCACGGGCGGCCCCTCCTCCGATGGGGCCGGCAGGTCCCGGACGCCACGAGGCGGAGTCGCGCCGACGGCGGATGTCCTGTTGGAGGAAACCTCCAAACTATCTCCCGCGACTTCGTGACATTCGACGGCGAGGTCGACCGCCGCGAGCAGGAAGGGTTGGAGACGTGCTAGCGATCGTGTGCCCTGGACAGGGCTCCCAGACCCCCGGCTTCCTCGCCCCGTGGCTCGAGCTCGACGGCGCCCGTGAGCAGCTGACCGCCCTCGGTCGGGCCGCCGGCCACGACCTCGTCGCGCACGGCACCGAGTCCGACGCCGAGACCATCAAGGACACGGCCGTCGCCCAACCCCTCATCGTCGCGGCGGGTCTCGTGACCGCGTCGGCGCTCTTCCCCGAGCGGGACGGGCTCGACGCCACGGGCGCCGTCCTGGCCGGTCACTCGGTCGGCGAGCTGACCGCCGCCGCCCTGGCCGGCGTTCTGACCGACCAGGAGGCCATCTCCCTCGTCGCCACGCGTGGGCGCGCGATGGCCAAGGCGAGCGCCGTGACCCCCACCGGCATGGCCGCCGTGCTGGGGGGCGACCCCGACGAGGTGCTCGCGACCCTCCAGGCGCAGGGCCTGACGCCCGCCAACGTCAACGGCGCCGGGCAGGTGGTTGCGGCCGGCACGCTCGAGCAGCTCGACGCCCTGCGCGAGGCGCCGCCGGCCAAGGCGCGCGTCATCCCGCTCCAGGTCGCCGGCGCCTTCCACACCGAGCACATGGCCCCCGCCGTGGACGCCCTCGCGGCCGCCGCCGCGGACGTCACCCCGTCGGCCCCCCGCCTGAGGCTGCTCTCCAACGCCGACGGCGCCACGGTGGCCGACGGTCCCGACGCGGTTCAGCGGCTCGTGCGCCAGGTGAGCAACCCGGTGCGCTGGGACCTCTGCATGGAGACCATGCTCGCCCTCGGCGTCACCGGCCTGCTCGAGCTCGCCCCGGCAGGCACGCTCGTCGGCCTCGCCAAGCGAGCCATGAAGGGCGTCGAGACCCTTGCTGTCAAGACCCCCGACGATCTCGACGCCGCACGCACCCTCGTCCAGACCCACACGGCCTGATGACAGGACCCCTGACTGGCGCAGCGGCCCCGGCAGGGGCACGCTCGTGGCAGGTGCTGCCCGACGGTGACCCCGTCGTCGCACTCGCCGAGCGCCGCTCCCCCCACCTGAACCCTCACCCTCGAGAAGGCCTCACGTGACATCCCCCAGTACCGTGCCGACGCCCAAGGGCACCGGCACCCTCGTCGACAACGGCGCCGCGCGCCACTCCCGGATCATGGGCGTGGGCGCCTACCGCCCGGCGCGCGTCGTCATGAACTCCGAGATCGTCGACAAGATCAACTCGAGCGACGAGTGGATCCGCGAGCGGTCCGGCATCATCAGCCGCCACTTCGCCGCCGAGGACGAGAGCGTCATCGACATGGCCGAGGCCGCGTCCCGGCAGGCGCTCGAGCACGCCGGCATCGCGCCCGAGCAGATCGGGTTCGTCCTCGTGGCCACCGTGACGCACCCGTACCAGACGCCGGCGGCCGCGCCAGAGCTGGCCTCGCGACTCGGCTCCACGGCGCCGGCGATCGACATCTCCGCCGCGTGCGCCGGCTACTGCTACGGCGTCGCGATGGCCAGCGACATGGTCAAGGGCGGCTCGGCCGACTACGTCCTGGTCGTCGGGGTGGAGAAGCTGAGCGACTTCACCGACCCCTACGACCGCGGCAGCGCCTTCATCTTCGGCGACGGTGCCGGCGCGTGCGTCATCGGCCCGAGCGACACCCCCGGCATCGGCCCGACCGTGTGGGGCTCCGACGGCACCCAGCGCGATGCGATCACCCAGAAGCAGGCGTGGACCGACGTGCGCGAGTCCTGGCAGTCCGCCCAGGCCGACAAGAACGTCTGGCCCGCCATCGGGATGGCGGGGCAGACCGTGTTCCGCTGGGCCGTGTGGGGCATGGCGCCCGTCGCCCAGCAGGCCATCGACAAGGCGGGCATCAAGGCCGACGACCTCGACGCCTTCATCCCCCACCAGGCCAACATCCGGATCATCGACGCGATGGTCAAGCAGCTGAAGCTGCCGGCCGACATCCCCGTCGCCCGCGACATCGTCACGACGGCCAACACGTCGGCCGCCTCCATCCCGATCGCGACGACCCGCATGCTCGCCGAGAAGGAGATCCCGAGCGGTGGCCTCGCGCTGCAGATCGGCTTCGGTGCAGGGCTCGTGTATGCCGCCCAGGTCGTCGTGCTGCCCTGAGCCCTCCCAGCCGGGCAGTCCTCGCACTCCCGCCGGTCCGACGGGTCATTCGGGCCACGGAACGACACCCACCAGGCACCACAACCAAGGAGTAGACAGATGGCTCAGTCCGAGCAGGAGATCCTCGAGGGTCTTGCCGAGATCGTCAACGAGGAGACCGGCCTCGACACCGCGTCCGTCGAGATGGACAAGTCCTTCACCGAGGACCTCGACATCGACTCCCTCTCGATGATGACGATCGTCGTCAACGCCGAGGAGAAGTTCGGCGTGCGCATCCCCGACAGCGAGGTCAAGAACCTCAAGACCGTCCGCGACGCCGTCACCTACATCAACGGCGCGCAGTCCTGACCCTCGGGTCGGCGCCCGCACGCACCGTCAGGGTGCGCCGGGCGCCGACCTCGGGCCGCCGGCCCACGTCGCAGTGGCCACACCGCGCCCGCATCACCTGATCGTCGTCCAGCCACCCCTCGCACCAAACACCCCACCCAGAGGAGCACGTCACCATGACGTCCAATCGCGACCGACGCGTCGTGGTCACCGGTCTCGGCGCCACCACGCCACTCGGCGGCACCGCCACGGAGACGTGGGAGGCCCTGCTCGCCGGCCGGTCCGGCGCCCGACCCATGGACTTCGACTGGGTCGCCAAGTACGAGCTCCCGGTCACGTTCGCCGCGACCATCGCCACCCGGCCCGACGAGGTCCTGACCAAGGTCGAGACGCGTCGCCTCGACCCCTCGAGCCAGTACGCCCTCATCGCCGCACGTGAGGCGTGGGCCGACGCCGGCAAGCCCGAGGTCGACCCCGAGCGCCTCGGCGCGGCCATCGGCTCCGGCATCGGGGGCGTCTGGACCCTGCTCGACCAGTGGGACAACCTCCGCGAGAAGGGCCCCCGCCGCGTCTACCCGCTCGCCGTCCCGATGCTCATGCCCAACGGTCCCGCGGCCGCCGTGTCCCTCGACCTCGGCGCTCGCGCCGGGGCCCACACGACAGTCAGCGCCTGCGCCTCCGGCGCCGAGAGCATGGGCTACGCCATCGACATGATCCGCACCGGCCGGGCCGACGTCGTCGTCGCCGGCGGCACCGAGGCGGCCGTGCACGCGCTGCCGATCGCCGGCTTCGCCGCCATGCAGGCGCTCTCGACCCGCAACGACGAGCCCGAGAAGGCGTCGCGCCCCTACGACACCGGCCGGGACGGCTTCGTCCTCGGTGAGGGTGCAGCCGTCATCGTCCTGGAGTCGGAGGAGCACGCCCGTGCCCGCGGCGCGCGCATCTACGCCGAGCTCGCGAGCGTCGGCATGTCCGCCGACGCCCACCACATCACGGCTCCCGAGCCCAACGGCTCCGGGGCCTCCCGCGCGATGCTGTATGCCGTCGAGCGGGCCGATCTGTCCCCGTCGGACATCATCCACATCAACGCTCACGCGACCTCGACGCCGGTCGGCGACGTCGCGGAGTACAACGCGATCCGGCGTGCCTTCGGTGACCTGACCGACAACCTCTCGGTGACGGCGACGAAGTCCATGACCGGCCACCTGCTCGGTGCCGCCGGCGCCCTCGAGGCCGTCATCACCATCCAGTCGGTGTACAACCGGCTCGTGCCGGCGACGATCAACCTCGACGAGCAGGACCCGGAGATCTCGCTCAACGTCGTCACGGGCGAGGCGCAGCAGCTGCCCGACGGCGACATCGCGGCCCTGAACAACTCGTTCGGCTTCGGCGGCCACAACGTCGCCCTCGCGATCCGCAGCATCTGAGGCGCGCGCCTGAACGGACGCACCGCCCAGCGGGCGCGACGAGGGCCCGGGAGCACGAACCTCCCGGGCCCT
Organism: Terrabacter terrae; assembly: GCF_039529575.1. Taxonomy (NCBI): domain Bacteria; kingdom Bacillati; phylum Actinomycetota; class Actinomycetes; order Micrococcales; family Intrasporangiaceae; genus Terrabacter; species Terrabacter terrae. Next base: position 1,157,582 of record NZ_BAAANB010000021.1, on the reverse strand, counting down.
CGTCCCCACCCGTGGTCGGCGGAGCGCAGACCGACCGGAGAGACTCCCCGGGGTCAGCCGACCTTGTGCAGCCAGCGCACGGCCGCACCGTCGCTCGCGTAACGGAACACCTCGAGCTCCTCGTCCCAGGGCACGCCGAGGAGCAGGTCGATCTCGTCCTGCAGCGCCTCGGCGTCGCCGCGCGTCCGCACGATCGCCTCGCGCAGCCGGTCCTCCTGGACCACGGCGTCGCCCGACGCGGAGGTCATGGCGTGGTGGATGCCGAGACTCGGCGTGTAGGACCACCGAGATCCGTCACAGCCCGGCGACGGGTCCTCGGTGACCTCGTAGCGCAGGCCGTCCCAGCCGCGCAGGGCGCTGGCCAGCGCGGACCCCGTACCTGCGGCACCGGACCAGGAGAGCTCGGTGCGCACCAGTCGGGGCGCAGCCGGCTGCGGGATCCAGTCGAAGGCCACGCGCTGGTCGAGGACGGCCTCGACGGCCCACGTGATGTGCGGGCACAGCGCGGCCGGGGCCCCGTGTACGAACAGGACCCCACGTGTCGTGGTGCGCGGCGTCGCCACAGACATCCGAACCTCCTGAAGTTGCAGGGACGTCTTCCCCAACGCCTGCTTGTTCGGAAGTACCGGTGGTCTGCTCGGTGTGCCGGTCACGAGTGCTCGACGGCGAGCACCCGCTCATTGTGCACCATCGGACACAGGTGCACCAGCAGTCCCACGGGTCGATATGCCCGAGTCACGCCCCGGCCCGGGAGCACGCACGGTGCGCGCGGCCGCTCAGCCGGTGGCCGGGACGCCCGGGTAGAGGTAGACGTCGTCACCGCGCAGCTCGACCCGGTGGGTGCGCACCGGCTTGGTGGCCGGCAGGCACATCGGCCTGCCGTCAGCCAGGCAGAAGCGCGTCGCGTGCAGCGGGCACTCGACCTCGCCGGCCTCGACCCAGCCTTCGGCCAGCGACGCGTCCTCGTGTGAACAGGTGTCGTCGAGCGCGTAGTACGTCCCGTCGTCGTCGCGGAAGAGCGAGATGGGCTCCTCAGTTCCCGTGAGCTCCATGTCCAGCACGAGCGCCTCACCGGGTTCCACGTCGTCGACCGCCGCCACCCTGATGCCGTCGCTCATGCTCTCTCCCTGTCACCTCGAGTCGTCGGTCCCCGCGAGCCTAGAGGGTGGGGAAAGTCGTCCAGCAGGTGGCAGGCACCGGTGCGAGGCGACCGGCACGCAGAGACCGCCCCCGACGCGGCTAGACTCCGAGCCGACCTCGGCCGCCACGGCGGAAGCGGTCCCGGGGCAGTAGCTCAGCCGGTCAGAGCAGCGGACTCATAATCCGTCGGTCCAGGGTTCAAGCCCCTGCTGCCCCACTCTCGTGCCCCAACTGCGCCGTCGACCGCCCCAGGGTACGGCCAACGGCCGGCGGTTCGAAGGCCGCCGGCCGTTGCGCGCCGAGGGACCGCACCTGGGTCCGGTCGGCGTCCGGACGGCGTTGGGGGTCCGCGCGAGGTCGGGGGTGGGAGGCAGGCCACGCGCTTGTCGACCGCGAGGGTCGCACCGTCCGGAGGAACCCGACGACCCTTCTCCCGAGAAGGGGCCGCCGCGGAACCTGTGACTAGTCTCCCCCACGACTCTCACCAATGGGGCGAAATGCGCACATCCGGGTGAACCCGCACGAAAGTCGCGGAAGCCGTCGATCCGCTGGGGCACCGGGCCGAGGTGGGCCCCGCCGACTCCCCCGACAGGACCCACCTCTGTGATGCCTCGCACCGGTTCCCCCACCGGTCCTCGGCCCGACGTCGTTGCCCGCCGTCGGTGCGCTTCTCCTCCGCCCCGCACGGACAACTCTGCCGCGCGGCCTGCAAGCCGAGGGGCGGCGAAAGGCTCGAGTTTCCGCAAGGTTCGTGCAAGCGGCACGCGCGGGTGTACCGCCCCAGCACAATGGTGGACGTCGTGCACCGACTCGTCGTCGCGGGGCACGTCCGAGGCATGGACGACGGCCGCTTCCACGCGAGGCCGGACTCTGGCCCCACCGGTCACAGGGGCCACCGAACTCGGTACATTTTCGCGGAAGTGCCCCCTTGACCAAGTGGCCTCCATATGGTGAAGGGGACCGGCAGGCCCGTGCGGGGGCACGGGACAGGCCGTCCGGTTGCGGTGGAGACGTCCACCGGGAAAGGTTCCACGGTGACAGCCAAATCGGCTCGAGGGGGGTGGCCCGCAGGTGCGTAAGACCGATCACGGAAGTGGCCCGCTCGTCCTGAACATCAGGATGAGCGGTCGTCTTGTTCCACTCGCAGCGATGCTCGTGCTCTTCGTGCTGCTGCCCTTCCTCGGTGGGAGCGCACCACGAACGCCCTCGACATCCGTGGTGCTGGCCGCCGGGTCACGAGCAGCAGTGCAGGACGCAGCCGACGCCGTGAGCCATGCCCGGGACCAGCTGTCGGCATCCCAAGCGGTCTCGCCGGCCACCGCCGCTGCGGCACCGGCGGGCTCGGCGTTCTCCGACGCGGTCGGCGGCGGCCTGTTCCTCTTCCCTGCCATCGGCCTGACCCCGCTCACCGCCCAGGCGATGGTGGCGCCGATCACCGGCCTGCCGCTGTTCGTGCACCCGGTGAACGGGGCTGAGACGTCACCGTTCGGTCCACGGATCCACCCACTGCTCGGCCGTCCCATGTTCCACACGGGCATCGACCTCGCAGCGGTCTGCGGGACCCCGATCCACGCCGCAGCCGACGGCACCGTGATCTACGCACGCGTCTCGGCCTCGTGGGGCGGCCGCACCATCATCCAGCACAGTCCGACGCTCAAGACCGCCTACGGCCACCAGTCGAAGTTCCTGGTCACCGAGGGCCAGAAGGTCAAGCAGGGCCAGGTCATCGGGCTCAGCGGCACGACCGGCTGGTCCACGGGCTGCCACCTGCACTTCGACGTCATCGTCGACGACCGCTACGTCGACCCCGCCCCGTACCTCGGCTTCCCGGCTTCGGCCAGCGCGTCGGTGCCGTATGCCGTCGTCCCGCACCTCGTGCTCGACCAGGGCGGCCGTGTCATCCACACCGTCGAGGACGGCGACGTGCCGATCCCGGACGCGAGCGGGACACCGACGCCGTCGACTGCCGTGGCGACGGCCGGGCCGGACACACCATCCTCCGTGGCCACGCCGACGACGAGCACGCCGAGCGCACCGAAACCGACGTCCACGTCCACGTCGACTCCGACGACGACCAGGCCGGCGCCGAGCTCGACGCCGCCCACCACCACGACCACGACGCCGCCAGCGACGACGACCACGCCGCCAGCGACGACGACGACGCCGCCGCCCACCACGACCACAACGACGAGCACGACGACCACCACGACGAGCACGACGACCACCACGACCGCCGCGGCGCCGGAGACGAGCGTCGGTTCCTCCAGCAGCACGCCGGCGACCTCCAGCTCCACGCCCACGACGACCGCGACCCTGACGACGACGGCCACCCAGGTGCTGGAGACCGCGACCCAGGTCGCCACGAGTGTCGCGACCGCGAGCTGCTCGCCGACCGGCACCGACACCACGACCTCACCGAGCCCGTCGAGCGCGTCCAGCTCGGCCTGCCCCACCAAACCGACCACGCAGCCGTAGTCGGGCACGCGCCGCAGCCACAGGCCTCGGGCAACCGGAGACCACTTCGCAGGGCCCCGGGCGCCACGGAGACGCCGCACCGATCGACCTCCGTGGAGACCCACGGAGGTCGATCGGCATACGCGCCGAACGCATACGTTCTCGGGCGTGGGCTCACGATTCGGGCACGCTCGGTGCGGAGGGGTGCCTGTCGCCCTCGCGGGCGCGATAGGTTGCGCGGATGGACGACGTGAAACCCGACACCGGGGCATCGACCGATCGGACCCCTCAGACGCCTCGCGACCCCATGGTCGTCATCGAGGGCGTCAACAAGCACTTCGGCGACCTCCACGTGCTGCGCGACATCAACCTGACGGTCGGCAAGGGCGAGGTCGTGGTGGTCCTCGGCCCCTCCGGATCAGGCAAGTCGACGCTCTGTCGCGCCATCAACCGCCTCGAGACCATCGAGTCCGGCGCCATCTCGATCGACGGCAAGGAGCTGCCGGAGGAGGGCAAGCCGCTCGCCGAGCTGCGCGCCGACGTCGGGATGGTCTTCCAGTCCTTCAACCTCTTCGCGCACAAGACGATCCGCGAGAACGTCACGCTCGGGCCGGTCAAGGTCCGCAAGAAGTCCAAGGCGGACGCCGACAAGCAGGCGGACGTGCTGCTCAAGCGCGTGGGCGTCGAGGCCCAGGCCGAGAAGTACCCCGCCCAGCTCTCCGGCGGGCAGCAGCAGCGCGTGGCCATCGCCCGGTCGCTGGCCATGGGCCCCAAGGTGATGCTCTTCGACGAGCCCACCTCCGCCCTCGACCCCGAGATGGTCAACGAGGTGCTCGACGTCATGGTGGAGCTCGCCAGGGAGGGTATGACGATGATCGTCGTCACCCACGAGATGGGCTTCGCCCGCAAGGCCGCCGACCGCGTCGTGTTCATGGCCGACGGACAGATCGTCGAGGTCGGCACCCCCCAGGACTTCTTCACCAACCCCCGCAGTGAGCGCGCCAAGGACTTCCTCGGCAAGATCCTCACGCACTGAGCCAGCCAAGCCACCCGGCAGGGAGCGGCGCGCACTCCGCGCGCACGCCGGACACCACCCAGGAGGAACCCACATGAAGGCACGACGACTCGGAGCCCTCGCGGCCGCCGCGACGCTCGCCCTCACCATGGCCGCGTGCGGCTCTGGTGACAAGGCCGGCGGCGGCGCGAGCGGAGGCAAGGGACTCAAGATCGGCATCAAGTTCGACCAGCCCGGCCTCGGCCTGAAGAAGGGCAGCGACTTCACCGGCATGGACGTCGACGTCGCCAAGTACGTCGCGAAGTCGCTCGGCACCAGCGAGGGCGACATCACGTGGGTGCAGGCGCCCAGCGCCCAGCGCGAGACGCTCATCTCGACCGGCCAGGTCGACATGGTCGTGGCGACGTACTCGATCACCGACAAGCGCAAGGAGAAGGTCAGCTTCGCCGGCCCCTACTTCATCGCCGGTCAGGACCTGCTGGTCCGCAGCAACGATACCTCGATCACCGGGCCCGACACGCTCGCGGGCAAGAAGCTGTGCTCCGTCACCGGGTCCACGTCGGCCCAGAAGGTGCAGGAGAAGGTCCCGGGCGTCAACCTCCAGCAGTTCGGCACCTACTCCGAGTGCGTCGCCGCTCTCGCCTCGGGCGCCATCGACGCGCTGACCACCGACGACACGATCCTCGCCGGCTACGCCGCGCAGGACCAGTACAAGGGCAAGCTCAAGGTCGTCGGCAAGCCCTTCTCCACGGAGAAGTACGGCATCGGCATCAAGAAGGGCGACACCGCCCTGTGCCAGAAGGTCACCGACGCCATCAAGAAGATGGTCTCGGACGGCTCGTGGCAGAAGGCGGTCGACAACAACCTCGGCCCCGCCGGCTACAAGCCCGGCGCCGGCAACCCGCCCACCCCGGACGCCTGTTCCTGACCGACCACCCCGTTGCGGGGGCCCCAAGCACGGGCCCCCGCACGCGGGTAGAGCACGAGAGGTGATGGATGGGCGACATCCTGAGCAAGTACGACATTCTCGGCGCCTTCTGGGTGACCATCCAGCTGTCCGTCCTGTCCGCGATCGGCGCTCTGGTCATCGGCACGGTCGTCGCGATCCTGCGGGTCTCGCCGGTCCGCATCCTGCGGCTCATCGGCACCAGCTACGTCAACGTCTTCCGCAACACCCCGCTGACCCTGCTCATGGTCTTCAGCATCCTCGGCCTGTCGTTCATCCTCGGGCTCAACCTCTCGCAGGACCTGTCGCGCAACGCCTACCTCTGGGCGGTCGTCGTGCTCTCGGTCTACCACGCCGCCTTCGTGTGCGAGGCCCTGCGCAGCGGCGTGAACACGGTCTCGACGGGGCAGGCCGAGGCGGCTCGCGCCATCGGGCTCACCTTCGCCCAGTCCATGCGTGAGGTGCTCCTCCCCCAGGCCTTCCGCGGCGCCATCGCCCCCCTCGGGTCGACGCTCATCGCGCTGGTCAAGAACACCACGGTCGCCGCAGTCATCCTCGGCACCAAGGAGTCGGCCGGCCTGCTCGCGCAGATCACCGAGAACGAGGGCGCGAGCCTGCCGACCTTCTTCATCTTCGCGCTCGGCTTCGTGATCCTCACGCTGCCGATCGGCCTGCTGTTCACCCATCTCTCCCAGCGTCTGGCGGTGAAGCGATGAGCTCGCAGATCGTCCTCTTCGACGCGCCGGGGCCCAAGGCCCGGCGGCGTCACACCATCCTCACGATCGTCGGCCTCCTCCTCGCCGTCGGCATCCTCTGGGTGGTCATCCGCAAGATGGCCGAGGCCAACCAGCTCCAGGGCTACATGTGGTCCCCGTTCGTGACGGACCCCGACGTGTGGACCCAGTACCTCCTGCCGGGCCTCTGGGGCACCCTCAAGGCTGCGGCGCTCTCGGTGGTCTTCGCCGGCATCTTCGGCATCCTCTTCGGCATGGCGCGGCTGTCCTCGAACCGCTGGATCACCGTGCCGGCCGGCGTGGTCGTCGAGTTCTTCCGGTCGGTGCCGGTGCTGCTCATGATGGTCTTCTTCTACTTCGGCTACTTCGCCACGAGCAATCTCGTCTCGGCGGACACGGCACCGCTGGCGGCCGTCGTCCTCGCCCTGACGCTCTACAACGGCTCGGTCATCGCCGAGCTGGTGCGCTCGGGGGTGTTCGGCCTCCCGAAGGGCCAGAGCGAGGCGGGGCTCTCCATCGGGCTCACCCCCGGTCAGGTGCTGCGCTCCATCCAGCTCCCCCAGGCGTTGACGGCCATGCTGCCGGCCCTGGTTGGCCAGCTGGTGGTCGTGCTCAAGGACAGTGCCCTCGGCTACGTCATCACCTACCCTGAGCTGCTCAACGCCGCCAAGACGCTCGGCTCGGCCTACGCCAACACGGTGCCGGCCTACCTCGTGGCAGCAGTCATCTTCATCGTCATCAACTACCTGCTGACCCGGCTGGCCGCGACGGTGGAGCGGCGGCTGAAGCGCCGCGGTGGCGCGCGCCGGACCGGCGTGGGCCCCGGCGTCGGCGAGACCGAGGCCGGCCCGGGGCTGCCGGGCCCGGTCTCGTCCCGGGACGTCTGAGACCGGCCCGCTCCGGGCCGGCCGCCTGCTCCGGGCGGCGGGCCCGGAGCGCGGCCCGGAAGACCAGAGAAGGCCCCGACACCAGTGGTGTCGGGGCCCTCTCTCGTCGTGCTCCCCCGATTGGACTCGAACCAATAACCTGCCGGTTAACAGCCGGCTGCTCTGCCAATTGAGCTACAGGGGAATGCTGCTGGGAAACCATAGCAAAGGGACTGCCCCCAGACTAAATCGGGGTCCGACCCGGGCCGCGACCCCGCTGACGGCCCCGCGACGAAGAGGTCGGGACTGCCTCAGAGCCTGCCCACGAGCCTGCCCCAGAGCCTGCTCCAGGGCTGTCTCAGAGCCCGACCTCGGAGCGGAGCCGGGCCATCCGCTGGGCGGCCTCACGGGCGACCTCGGGGTCACCGAGGTCGGCTCCCCGCCCGGGGATGGTCTGCTCGAGGAGCGCACCGGTGGAGAGGTCCTGCCTGATGACGACCCGCACCGTGCGGCGGCCTGCGGTGCGGAACTCGTCGGCCAGCACGACGCTGGCCTGTAGGCGCTCGCGCAGCGCCTGCTGGAGCAGTGAGGGCTCGGGAAGCCGCCACCGCGACGGCCTGCCACGGTCGACCCAGGTGACGGTCAGCAGGGACGACTCGCCCTGCCACGTGGCGGCCTCGGCCTCGTGCCAGGGCCTGCGCCAGGCCAACGCACCGTCGGCGCCGACGAGCACCAGGTGCCAGGTGGTCGCGACGACGTGGGCCTGACTGGTCTCGTCACGTGCCCAGGCCAGCACCTGCTCCCCGCCGTCGAGCGGCACGGCCGAGCGCACCTCGGCGGGAAGCACCGGTCGCCGCCGGCGGTCGAAGAGTGACATCAGCCCATTCCTGCCTTGAGCGCCGCCAGCTCGCGCTGCAGGGTCTGCAGCTGGATGCCGAGCTCGCGCGTACGTTCGGGTGAGGGGGTCTCGGCATGGTCGAGGCGGCGCATCTCGCTCATGGCGTCCGCGATCCGGCGGGTCAGCGCGATGGTGCGCACGCGGTCGAAGAGCTCGTCGACGTAGCGGGAGGTCGGCAGCCCCGTGGAGGCGTCCATACGGGTCGGGAGCGTGTCGACGGCGAGCTCGCTCACGAGCCCGGCAACCGGTGCGGGCGCCGCCTCCGACACCGCCGAGGTCCAGGCACGGGCGCTGGCCTTGTCGGCGCTGTGGTGGGCGATGCGGATGCCGTCGAAGACGGCCCGGTGCGCGGGCGCCGAGAAGGACTCGGGGGTCAGCAGGTCGATGGCCCCGGGTTTGAAGACGGTCGGGAACTGCAGCAGCACCTGGAGCAGCTGCCGCTCGGCCAGGACCACCGGGTCGCGACGGTCCGGCACCGGGAAGACCCCCGCCTCCGTGGCGCTCGGCTCGACCTCGTCGTGCGCATCGCGGCCGTCCCGAGCCCCTCGCCCGTTGCGGGCGCCATCGGCTCGACCGACACGGGCGTCCTCGTCGACCTTGAGCTTCCCGGCGCGCGAGACCTCGCCGGCCACCTGCTCGACGTCGAGACCCAGCATGCCCGCGACCTCGCGGGTGTACTCGGGCTGGAGGGACCGGTCGCGGATCGTGGCGACGATGGGGGCCACCGCGCGGACCGCCTGGATGCGTCCCTCGGCGGTCGCGAGGTCGAAGCGCTTGATCGTCGTGCGCGCCGCGAACTCGAACATCGGCACGGCGTCCTCGATGAGGGCCTGCACCGCCGGGTCTCCCCCGGCCTGCCGCAGCTCGCACGGGTCCTTGCCGGACTTCTCGACGGCCACGAACGACTGGGAGGTCCACTTCTCGTCGTCGGCGAAGGCCCGCATCGCGGCCTTCTGGCCGGCGGCGTCGCCGTCGAAGGTGAAGATCACCTTGGCCGGGGCCAGGCCCGCCTCGTCGCGCATCAGGCGGCGCAGGGTCTTGATGTGGTCGGCGCCGAAGGCCGTGCCGCAGGTCGCCACGGCCGTGTCGACGCCGGCGAGGTGACACGCCATCACGTCGGTGTAGCCCTCGACGACCACGGCCTGCCGACCCTGCGAGATCTTCTTCTTGGCGAGGTCGAGCCCGTAGAGCACCGTCGACTTCTTGTAGATCGGCGTCTCGGACGTGTTGAGGTACTTCGCCTCGATGCGGTCGTCGTCGAAGAGTCGGCGCGCTCCGAACCCGACGGTGTCGCCCGTGATGTCGCGGATCGGCCACACGAGCCGGCCCCGGAACCGGTCGTAGAGCCCGCGTGCGCCGCGACCGGCCAGACCGCCCGTGACGAGCTCGTCGTCGGTGAACCCCTTGCCGCGCAGGTGGCGCACGAGGTCCTCGCCGCCGCGCGGCGCGAAGCCGATCCCGAACTGCTTCACGTGCTCGCTGTTGAAGTCGCGGGCCCGCAGGAAGTCCCGCCCCTGCCGCGCCGCCTGGCTGCCGAGCAGCAGCTCGGTGTAGAACTCCTCGGCCACGCGGTGCGCCTCGATGAGCCGGCTGCGTCGCCCCAGGCCCTCCTCGCGCGGCCGCACGCCGTCCTCGTAGCGCAGCTCCATGCCGAGCTTCTGCGCGAGGCGCTCGACGGCCTCGGAGAAGCTCAGGTGGTCGACCTTCTGGACGAAGGAGATGACGTCGCCGCCCTCCTGGCAGCCGAAGCAGTGCCAGGCGCCGACGGCCGGCCGGATGTTGAACGACGGCGTCTTCTCGTCGTGGAAGGGGCACAGGCCCTTGAGCGACCCCGGGCCGGCGGAGCGAAGCGTCACGTGCTCGCGCACGACGTCCTCGAGGGACGACCGCGCCTTGACCGCCGCGATGTCCTCGCTGTTGATCAGCCCCGCCATCTGCCTCCTGTCGCTGCCCGTGATCCTAGTTCGTCGGCGCGACGGTCCCCGTCACCGGCACCACTGGCTGTGGAGGGCGAGGGCGCGCACGTCCGTCAGGGACGCCACCTGGTCCACGACGACGCGGAGGCGCTCCCCGTCGTCGGCCGCCGCAGCGTGGTCCGCCCGGAAGGCCACGTCGAGGCGCTCGGCGGGCGAGGCGGCATACGCCTCCACGAGGTCGCGTACGACGTCGCGCTGCGTGGACATGACGGCCAGCCGCTCCTCGGCCGTCATCACGAAGTGGTTGGCGACCGCCTTGAGCACGGAGCACTCGGCCCGCGTGCCGTCGGGCACGACGAGGTCGGCCTCGTAGCGGCACAGTGGCCCGGGTCCGTGGCGCTCTCGGGTCGCCTGCTCGACCGAGAGGACGAAGCGCCCGATGAGCCGGCTCGTCATGTCCTTGAGGCGTGCGAGGTCGCCGCGCGAGCCGTCGTATGCCGTGGGGACCGCCCCGGACTGCAGGAGCCGTTCCAGCGCTGCCCCGAGGACATCGCTCCCGAGGTCGGGTGCGTAGGCGCTGCCGGCGATGTCGACGACGTCGGCCAGGTCGTCCGAGTGGAGGACGCAGGGGTCGATCCAACCCGACGCGATGGCGTCCTCGACGTCGTGCACGGAGTAGGCGACGTCGTCGGACCAGTCCATGACCTGCGCCTCGAAGCAGCGGACACCCGGGGGCGCGTCCTCCCGGACCCACTGGAACACCGGCAGGTCGGAGGCATAGACGCCGAACTTGGCCGTGCCGGTGGGACCCTCGCCTCGCCGCCACGGGTACTTCGTCGCCGCGTCGAGGCTGGCTCTCGTCAGGTTGAGTCCGGCCGACCTGCCGTCGGCGTGGAACCGCTTGGCCTCCAGGCGTGTGAGCAGGCGCAGGGTCTGCGCGTTGCCCTCGAATCCCCCTATCCCCGAGGCGATCTCGTCGAGCACCGTCTCGCCGTTGTGTCCGAAGGGCGGGTGGCCGAGGTCATGCGCGAGGCAGGCGGTGTCGACGACGTCGGCGTCGCAGCCCAGGGCCGCACCGAACTCGCGGCCGATCTGGGCGACCTCGAGCGAGTGGGTGAGGCGGTTGCGGACGAAGTCGTCGTGGCCGGGCGCCAGCACCTGCGTCTTGGCCGCCAGCCTCCGCAGCGCCGAGGAGTGCAGCACCCGCGCGCGGTCGCGGGCGAAGTCGTCGCGGTCGGCCCGCTTCTGGGCAGGGTCCTCCGCGACCCAGCGCTCACGGTCGCGACCCTCGTAGCCCACAGCGGCACTCTAGGGGGTGGAAACCCCATGGCGGCTGCGTCGCCGCGGGGGCAGACTGGCGGGGTGGGGCCGGCTCACGGCCCCGGAGCGTGCAGGAGCTCGTCATGGCCGACAAGTCACCCAGGTCCCACATGACCACCAAGTCGAAGTCGATCAAGGAGAAGCGGGCCGAGAAGCACGCCAAGGCCGACCAGAAGAGCGGCGGTCACACCGAGATCGTGCCGCCTCGCGGTCGACGCTGAGGGGCCGGGGGTCAGCCGAGCTCGTCGCGCATCCGGCGCACCCACGTCGGCTCGGTGCCGTAGCGCTGCATCTTGATGAGCCGGCCGTGGGCGCAGTCGTCGACCAGCTCAGCCATCCGCTTGTCACGGGTGGTCTCCTGCTTGGCGGTGACGACCCAGTTGGTCGCGACCTTGCGGTAGGACGGGGTTGCCCCGTCCCAGAACCTCGACGCGCGCTCGTCGGCGCGCAGCAACGCCTCGTAGGAGTCGGGCCAGGTGAGCTCCCGGTTCTCGTAGGCGTAGACGCCGGATCGGTCCTCACGCCGCCTCGCGAAGGCCGCGAGGCCGGCAGGGTGCATGCGCCCGGCTGCGGTCAGCTCCACGACCGCCTGGATGTTGACGGTGCTCCAGTTGCTCCCGGGCTTGCGGGGCGTCCACCGCTGGCGCACCGCGTCGCCGTCGATGCGCTGCACCACCGAGTCGATCCACCCGAAGCAGAGCGCCTCGCGAACGGCCTCCGCCCACTGGAGTCCCCGCGGCTCCACGTGCTTCTTCAGCAGGCCCATCCACAGCTCGGTGGCGCTCGCATGGTGCAGCTCGAGCCAGGCGCGGAACTCCTTCGCGTCGTCGAAGAAGAGTGCCGGCCGCTCCTCGGTGCCGCCCTCGTGCATGAGCCGATCCTGCCACCGGGCACCGACACTCACAGCCGTGACGGGATGGGCGAGGATGGCGGGCGTGACCGACCGCATCGTCCTCGCCGCCCGCAACAACGCCCTGTGGTGCGACGCCGTCGCCCGCTCCCACGGGGTCCGCACGACGATGGACGACACCGCCTGGACCGCCGCGACGCGTACGCCGCCCTACTACCCCGACGCCGTGACCCTCTCCGCGGACGTCGGCGAGTACGACGTCCTCGCGCGCGTCGACGACTCCGACGGGTGCTCGGTCAAGGACTCCTGGTCACGCCTCGACCTCTCGCTGGAGGACTTTGCGCGCCTGGTGGTCGGTGAGTGGGTCTGGCTCGACCCCACGGCCTCCGTCCCGTCCCCGTCCGCTCGCTCCTGGCGTCGCGTCACCACGACCGAGGGGATGGCCGCCTGGGTGCACGCGTGGGCGAGCGACCCCGACGCCGAGGCGATCCTTCGCCCAGCGCTGCTCGGCGAGGGGGGCGTCCACCTCCTCGCCGCCCACGCCTCCGACGCCTCTGACGCGCCCCTCGTCGCCGGGGCGATCGTCCACGTCGCCGGCGAGGTCGCCGGGCTCGGCAACGTCTTCGCGCTCGAGGGCGACGCCATGGACACGTGGCGTGAGGCTGCCGCTGCCGCCCGTGACATCGTCGGCGGCCTACCGCTGGTCGGGTGGGAGGCCGGCGCCTCCGTCGAGGCCGCGGTCGCGGCCGGGTGCGAGCGGCTCGGGCCGCTCAGCGTCTGGCTGAAGTGACGCTCAGCCCCCGCTGACCGACAGCTCGGCCTCGGCGATCGTGCGGCGGTGCTCCTCGGAGAGCTCCCGCGACTCGAGCCACCGGTCCGGCAGGGCCACGCTGCGCGGCGAGCCCGCGCGACCGCGCTGGCCCTCCGCCGCCTCCCCCGGCCACGGCGCCTCCGGGTCGAGCGTGGCGAGCAGCGCCTCGAGCGAGGCCATCGAGTCGACGAGGGCGAGCGAGTTGCGGATCGTCGACCCGGCCGGGAAGCCCTTGAGGTACCAGGCGATGTGCTTGCGGATGTCGCGGCAGGCGCGCTCCTCCTCGCCGTAAAAGTCGCAGAGGTATGCCGTGTGCTTCCGGAGCGTGTCCGCAACCTCCCCGAGCGTCGGCGTCACCCGCGCCGAGGTGCCGGCGAAGGCCGCCGCGAGGTCTGTGAAGAGCCAGGGCCGTCCGAGGCAGCCGCGGCCGACGACGACCCCGTCGCAGCCGGTCTCGCGGACCATGCGCAGGGCGTCCTCGGCCGACCAGATGTCGCCGTTGCCGAGGACGGGGATGCTGGTCACGGTCTCCTTGAGCATCCGGATGGCGCTCCAGTCGGCGGTGCCGGAGTAGGACTGGGCAGCCGTACGCCCGTGCAGCGCGACGGCGGCGACACCCTCGGCCTCGGCGGCCAGCCCGGCGTCGAGGAAGGTCAGGTGGTCGTCGTCGATGCCCTTGCGCATCTTGACCGTGACGGGGATGTCGCGCCTGGCACCCTCCTCGACGACCGCGCCGACGATCGACCGGAAGAGCTCCTTCTTCCACGGCAGCGCGGAGCCACCGCCCTTGCGGGTGACCTTGGGGACCGGGCAGCCGAAGTTGAGGTCGATGTGGTCGGCCCGGTCCTCCTGCACGAGGATGCGCGCCGCAGCGCGGGCCGTGGCGGGGTCGACGCTGTAGAGCTGGATCGAGCGCGGGTTCTCGTCGGGGTCGTGCTCGATGAGGCGCATCGTCTCGGGGCTGCGCTCGACCAGGGCCCGCGTCGTGATCATCTCGCTGACGTAGAGGCTCGTGGCGCCGCTCGCGCCCCGCGCCGTTGACAGCGCGGTGCCCTCGTTGCCGTGCTCGCGGCACAGGCGCCGGAAGGCGCGGTTGGTGATGCCGGCCATCGGGGCGAGCACCACGGGTGACTCGATGACGTGGCGGCCGATGCGCAGGGGCGCCAGCACGGCGCCCGCCGTCGCCGCGGCCGGGCGCGCGAGGTCTGCGGAGGGGGCCTCACCGGCCTGCGTCGGGGGTGTCATCACGTCGGTCACCGCCCGATTCTCCCCGATGAGGAGCCTGGCGCCGAATCGAGGACCTCCCGCGTGAAGCGCAGGAGGGCGTCAGCGAAGGCCTTCGGCTGGTCGAGGTTCGACAGGTGGCTCGCGCGCCGGATCACCTCCTCGCGGGCCGTCGGGCAGGCCCGGAGGTAGTCGCGCACCCCGACCCGCAGCTGGTCGAACTGGCCGTTGAGCAGCAGGACGGGACAGCTCAGCCGCTCGAGCATCGACGGGCGGCAGTGCGTCATGACCTCCCGCCAGGCGGCGGCGGTCGGTGCGAAGAAGTAGCCCCCCGCGATGACGGGCTCGATGCGCTCGGCCGGGTAGAGCCGGCGCAGGATCCTGTCGTTGAGCCGCGTCATCCGCTCCGGGCCGATGCGGTCGGTCAGGGCTGCGACGCCCCGGTAGACGGCCGCCCCCGGTCCGGTCGGCGTGGCGCTCGCCCCGGCCAGCACGAGCCCGTCGAGCGCGTCGGGGTGGGCTGCGGCATACGCCATCGCGGCGTAGCCGCCCAGCGAGTGGCCGACGAGCACGACCGGGGTGCTCGGCAGGACGCCCCGGACCGATTCGTCGATCGCCTGGACGCACCCGTCCAACGTGAAGTCCTCGCCCGCTCGCACGCCGTGTCCCGGCAGGTCGACGAGGCTGAGGTCGACCTGGCCCTGCAGCAGCGCCACCTGCGGGGCCCACTGGCTGCTCGCCAGCCGTGAGCCGTGCACGAGGACCAGGTGAGCACGCACACCGCGAGGATGCCACGATGAGCCGGTGAGCCACCTCTTGAGCGCCGCAGACCTGGCCCACGGGATCGAGGACGTCGTCGTCCTCGACGTCCGCTGGGCCCTCACGACCGCGAACACCGGCGCGGGCCGGGCCGACTACGAGGCCGGCCACGTGCCCGGCGCCTTCTTCGTCGACCTCGACACCGAGCTCGCCGCTCCCGCCGGTGAGGGCGGTCGGCACCCGCTCCCAGATCCTGCGGTCGTCCAGGCGCTGGCGCGTCGCGCCGGCATCACCGAGCGCAGCCGCGTCGTCGTCTACGACGCGAAGGAGTCGTATGCCGCCGCGCGGGCGTGGTGGGTGCTGCGCTGGGCCGGCGTTCCCGACGTCCGCGTGCTCGACGGCGGCTATGCCGCCTGGCTCGCGGCCGGACTGCCCGTCTCGACGGAGGAGCCGGCGGACCGGCACGGGGACTTCGCAGTTCGCCCCGGCCAGCTGCCGACGCTCGATGCTGCGGGCGCGGCACGGCTGGCGCGCGAGGGACTGCTGCTCGACGCCCGCGCGCCCGAGCGCTACGCCGGCGAGGCCGAGCCGATCGACCCCGTCGCCGGCCACGTCCCGGGGGCGGTCAACAGCCCCACAGCAGCCTGGCTCGCCGAGGACGGCTCGTTCCGGCGCGACCTCGCGGAGGTCTGGAAGCGCGTGACGGACGGGAGGGAGGCCCAGGCCGGGCCGGTCGGCGTCTACTGCGGGTCCGGCGTCACCGCGGCGCACGAGATGCTCGCGCTGGCCCAGCTCGGCGTCGACACGGTGCTCTACCCCGGTTCGTGGAGCGAGTGGATTCGCGACCCCTCACGCCCGGTCGCGACCGGGTCGGAGCCTGGCTGACCGACGCCGCCGGACCGGCGGACCGCCACAAACCGGCGTTGGGCAGCCGGTCCGGGCGTGGACGCAGAGCTCGTGGCGGTCCGTCGGGCCACCCCTGACGAACGTATGCCGCCCGCCCGGGTGGCGGACGGCATCCGTCAGCGGGTGCGCGAGGGAGGTGTCAGCAGCCGACGAGGCGCTGCGCGAGGTAGCCCTCGACCTGGTCGAGGGCGATGCGCTCCTGGGCCATCGTGTCGCGCTCGCGGATGGTCACCGCATGGTCCTCGAGCGTGTCGAAGTCGACCGTGATGCAGTACGGCGTGCCGATCTCGTCGTGGCGGCGGTAGCGCTTGCCGATGGCGCCGGCGTCGTCGAAGTCGACGTTCCAGTGGCGGCGCAGCTGCGCGGCGAGGTCGCGCGCCTTGGGCGAGAGGTCGGTGTTGCGCGACAGCGGCAGCACCGCGGCCTTGACCGGCGCCAGGCGCGGGTCGAGGCGCAGCACGACGCGCTTGTCGACACCGCCCTTGGTGTTGGGCGCCTCGTCCTCGGAGTACGCGTCGACCAGGAAGGTCATGAGCGAGCGAGACAGACCGGCAGCCGGCTCGATGACGTAGGGCGTGTACTTCTCACCGGTCTGCTGGTCGAAGTAGACCAGCTCGGTGCCCGAGTGCTGGCTGTGCGTCGACAGGTCGAAGTCGGTGCGGTTGGCGATGCCCTCGAGCTCGCCCCACTCCGAGCCTGCGAAGTTGAAGCGGTACTCGATGTCGACCGTCCGCGAGGAGTAGTGCGAGAGCTTCTCCTTCGCGTGCTCGTAGTGGCGCAGGTTGTCGGGGTTGATGCCGAGGTCGGTGTACCAGCGGGTGCGCTCGTCGATCCAGTACTGGTGCCACTCCTCGTCCTCACCCGGCTTGACGAAGAACTCCATCTCCATCTGCTCGAACTCGCGCGTGCGGAAGATGAAGTTGCCGGGCGTGATCTCGTTGCGGAAGCTCTTGCCGGTCTGGGCGATGCCGAACGGCGGCTTCTTCCGCGAGGCCTGCATGACGTTGTTGAAGTTGACGAAGATGCCCTGCGCCGTCTCGGGGCGCAGGTAGTGCAGGCCGGACTCGTCCTCGATGACGCCGAGGTAGGTCTTGAGCATCATGTTGAACTCGCGCGGCTCGGTCCACTGGCCCTTGGTGCCACAGTCGGGACACACGATGTCGGTCATCGGGATCGAGTCGGGGTCCTCGATGCCCTTCTTCTCCGCGAGCGCCTCCTGCAGGTGGTCCTGGCGACGGCGCTTGTGGCAGTTCAGGCACTCGACCAGCGGGTCGGTGAAGGTGCCGACGTGGCCCGATGCGACCCACGTCTCGCGGGGCAGGATGATCGAGGAGTCGAGGCCGACGACGTCGTCGCGGCTCGTGACCATGGCCTTCCACCACTGGCGACGGATGTTCTCCTTGAGCTCGACGCCGAGCGGGCCGTAGTCCCACGCGGACCGCGTGCCTCCGTAGATGTCGCCGCTGGGAAAGACGAAGCCCCTGCGCTTGCAGAGGCTGACGACGGTGTCCACGGTGGATGTCTGCTTGGCCATGCCGCACAGGTTATCGGGCGCAGGCCAGTGCTTTGCCACGCGTCCCGGGTATGCCGCCGCGTCCCCTAGGCTCCTTCCGTGGCCCTGAGCTTCCGTTCCCGTCTCGAGCACGCCTCCGCCCCCTGGGTCGAGCGGCTCAACACCGTCCCGCGCCCCGTCGGGCTGGTCCTCCTCGTGGCCCTGATCGTCGCGGGCGTGGTCGCACCGCGGCCGTGGGGCGGCATCGCGTTCCTGGTCGTGGCCGCCTTCGTCGGCTGGCTGCTCTTCCTGACGTGGCAGCGCCTGACCCTGCCAGAGCGCCTGATGCGGGTGGCCGTGCTCGTGCTCGCCGTCGCGGTGGCCGTGGTGCGGGTCGCTCCGGCAGGGTGAGCCCGACCGCTCCACGAGAACGGTTTTGACAATCATTCTCACTTGGGGGAGGATGGCGCCCATGCCGCCCTCCCCTGCTCGCCAGCTCCGCTCCGGACTGGCAGTGCTGCTCGCCGCGACGGCGCTCGTCATGGCGACCGCCGCCTGCGGGACCCAGCCGGGTGGCGGATCCGGCTCCGGCTCCCCCTCGGACCCTGAGCAGGCCGTCGTCACCTCGTTCTACCCCCTGCAGTTCGCGGTGGAGCAGATCACCGGGGGCGCCGTCCCCGTCACCGTGCTGACCAAGCCGGGCACCGAGCCGCACGACCTCGAGCTGGCACCCCAGGACGTCGCACGCATGAGCAAGGCCAGGCTGGTCGTCTATGCCGACGGCTTCCAGCCGGCCGTCGACGAGGCCATCGCCGAGGTCCAGCCCACCTCGGTGCTCGACGTCGCCGACGCCGCCGACCTGTCGCTGACCCTGGCCGAGGAGTCCGGGCACGATGGCGGCTCGACCCAGGAGCACGACGCCCACGACCACGCCGGCAGCGACCCGCACTTCTGGCTCGACCCGCAGCGCTACGCAGCGGTGGCGAAGGTCATCGGGGCGCGACTGGGCAAGGACGACCCGGCGCGCGCGGCGGCATACGGCAGGAACACGTCCGCGTTCGTCGCGAAGCTGACGGCGCTGGACGGGCAGCTGCGCTCGGGGCTCACCTCGTGCCGCGCGAGGGTGCTCGTCACGAGCCACGCCGCGTTCGGCTACCTCGCCCAGCGCTACGGCCTGCAGCAGCACGGCATCACCGGCATCTCCCCCGACGCCGAGCCGAGCGGCGCCGGGCTCAAGCAGATCTCCGACCTCGTCCGGAGCCAGGGCGTGACGACCATCTACCAGGAGACGCTCGTGGAGCCCCACTTCGCCCAGACCGTCGCCGGCTCGACCGGCGCCTCGGTCGCGACGCTGGACCCGCTCGAGGGGATCACCAGTGCCTCAGCAGGCGGCGACTACTTCGAGGTCATGCGCAGCAACCTGCACGCGCTGCAGAAGGGGCTGGGGTGCTCGTGACCTCCACCACGGCACGGACCGACGGGACGACCTCGCCCTCGGACGAGGTGGTCATCGAGCTGAAGCACGCGGCCTTCGGCTACGGCGAGCGCGCCGTCCTGGCCGACGCGTCACTGACCGTCCGCCACGGCGAGATCGTGGCGGTCGTCGGGCCGAACGGCTCCGGCAAGTCGACGTTGATGAAGGGCGTTCTCGGGCTCAACGAGCGCATCTCGGGCAGCGTGACGCTCTTCGGCGTGCCGAGCCACGAGCTGCGCGAACGCGCCCGCCTCGGCTACGTCCCCCAGCGCCACACGCTCTCGGCGTCGGTGCGGGCCACGGCGGAGGAGATCGTCGCGACGGGCAGGCTCCCGCGCATCGGCTGGCTCGGACGCCTCCGGGCCACCGACCGCCAGCTCGTCGCGCGGTCGCTGGACGTCGTCGGCCTCGCCGACCGGGCCGCGACCGAGGTCAGCACGCTCTCGGGCGGCCAGCAGCGCCGCGTCCTGATCGCGCGGGCGCTCGCCGGGCAGCCCGACGTCCTCATCATGGACGAGCCCACCGCCGGCGTCGACGCGGCGAACCAGCACGTGCTGGCCGACGTCCTCGAACGCCTCGTGCGCCGCGGCGTCACCATGCTCATCGTGACCCACGAGCTGGGCGCGCTCGAACGACTGCTGACCAGGATCGTCGTCGTCGACACGGGCCGGATCACCTTCGACGGCACCCCGCAGGAGTATGCCGTCGCCCGCGAGCGCGTGCACCACGACCATGACAGCCACCACCACGACCTCGAGCTCGAGGCGCACCAGGCACTGGCGCACGGACCCCTCGACGCCAGCCACACCGACACCCGGCAGCAGGGAGCCCGACCGTGATCGAGATGCTCACCGTCGACTTCATGCAGCGGGCCCTGATCGCGGCCCTGCTCGTCGGCACCGTCGCGCCCATGGTCGGCATCTTCCTCGTCCAGCGGCGGCTGTCGCTGATCGGAGACGGCATGGGCCACGTCGCCCTCGCCGGCGTCGCCGTGGGCCTCGTCACCGGTACCGCCCCCGTGCTCACGGCGCTCGTCGCGGCGGTGCTCGCGGCCGTCGTCATCGAGCTGCTGCGCACGAAGGGGCGCACCAACGGCGACGTCGCCCTCGCGGTGATCTTCTACGGCGGCATCGCGGCAGGGGTGGTCATCATCAGCAAGTCGGCCGAGGGCACCCCGGGAAACCTCATGAAGTACCTGTTCGGCTCGATCCTGACGACCCAGCGCGGCGACCTCTACGTCTTCGCGGGGCTCGCTCTCGTCGTCGCCGTGACCACGTGGGCCCTGCGCCCGCGTCTTTTCGCGGTCGCCAACGACGAGGAGTACGCCCGGGCCGTCGGGCTCCCGGTCCTGCCCCTCAACATCGTGCTGGCCGTGCTCACGGCGACGACGGTCGTCGTTGCCATGCGCGTCGTCGGGCTGCTGCTCATCAGCGCGCTCATGATCGTGCCCAACGCCGCCAGCCAGCTCGTGGCCAGGTCGTTCAGCGGTGGGCTGCGGTGGGCGATCGCCCTGGGCCTGGTCTCCTCCGTCGGGGGCGTCGCTCTCTCCTACCCGCTCAACACCCCCTCGGGGGGCACCATCGTCCTGCTCGCCGTCGCCCTCTTCGTCGTGACGGCCGTGGTCACGGGCGTCCTGTCCAGAGCGGGGAACCGGCAGCACGAGGTGGCCGAGACACACAGCCACGAGCACGGCAGCGAGTGCGGCCACCCGGCGGTGACCCACGGCGACCACGTGGACTACCTCCACGACGGGCACCTGCACGCGGCCCACGAGGGCCACTACGACGAGCACGGGGACCTGCACCAGCACAGCACGCACCGTGGCGACGAGGCAGCGGCAGCCGGAGGCGGTGACCCGGTCGGCACCGCGTCCCGGGCCCGGACAGGAACGGCCGGAACGACACGAACGACGGGAAGGACGCGATGAACGGGAGCAACAGCACCAAGGGAGTTCCCGTCTCGCGCAAGCCGACCCGGCAGCAGGCTGCGGTGGCAGAGCTGCTCGAGCGGTCCGACGACTTCACCTCGGCCCAGACGGTGCACGCCCGACTGCGCGAGTCCGGTGCGGGCGTGGGCCTCGCCACGGTCTACCGGACCCTCCAGTCGATGGTCGAGGCCGGCACCGTGGACGTGCTGCGCACCGACGAGGGCGAGGCCGTCTACCGCGCCTGCTCGACGCACCACCACCACCACCTCGTGTGCCGCAGCTGCGGCCGCACCGTCGAGGTCGAGGGCCCGGCCGTCGAGCGATGGGCCGACAAGGTGGCCACCGAGCACGGCTTCACGGCAGTCACGCACACCCTCGAGATCTTCGGGACCTGCGCCGACTGCGCCACGTCCTGACGCAACGGGTCCGGTAGGTGCCGCTCTGTGATCTTGCGGCTCGGGCGACGCAAGGTCGACCCTGTTCGGAAGGCCGCGGACGTGGTGAAGGGCCGCGAGCGGCACGACCGAAGGGGTGGCCACATGTCAGGGATCGCCAGGCGCGCACGTCTCGCAGCTCTCCTCGCCGGAGCACTCACCGTCGTCCTCGGCCTGTCCCCCGCGCAGGCGGACCACCGGCCGGACCAGATCGTCCTGCCGGGTGCCCACTCCGCCGAGGGCATAACGGCCGGGACCGGCACCACGTTCTACGCCGGCGAGCTGTTCACCGGCAACATCTACCGGGGTGACGTGCGGACCCGGACAGCCTCCACGTTCATCACCGCACCCAAGGGCCGGATGGCCCTGGGGCTGCGGCTCGACCGGCCCCACCACCTCCTCTTCGCCGCCGGAGGCTTCACGGGGCAGGCCTACGTCTACGACTCGGTGACGGGGGCGCCCGTCAAGGCGTACCAGCTCACCACCGGGACCTCGGTCATCAACGACGTCGCTGTGACGAGCAAGGGCGCCTGGTTCACCGACTCGTCGCAAGCGAAGCTGTACTTCATCCCGATCAGCCGGGGCGGGACCCTCGGCGCGGTGCGAACGCTCCAGCTGCACGGACCCGCAGCCGTCCTCAAGTCCGGCTTCAACAACAACGGCATCCAGGCGAGCGCTGACGGGCACACGCTCGTCGTCGCCCACACCAACTCGGCGGTGCTCAACACCGTCGACCCGGTCAGCGGCGCCAGCGCGACGATCACCGGCGTCAGCGTGCCGAACGTCGACGGCATCCTGCTCCAGGGACGCACCGTCTACGCCGTGCAGAACTTCTCCAACAAGGTGACGGAGTGGCGGCTCTCGGAAGGCCTGTCGTCCGGTCGTCTCCTCGAGACGATCACGAGCCCGAAGTTCGAGGTGCCCACCACCGTCGCGCGCTTCGGTGACCACCTGGCCGTCGTCAACGCCAAGTTCGACACCGGGTTCCCGCCCAAGGCGAGCCAGTACGAGGTGACCATCGTCGACCGCTGACCCGACACCGACCCCGGCGTCAAGCCTTGGGTCAAGCCTTGGTGGGCGTGTCGACGGCGCCACCGTAACGGCGGTCGCGGGCCACGTACTCCTCGATCGCCGACCACAGGTCGCGCCGGTCGTAGTCGGGCCAAAGCCTGTTCTGGAACACCATCTCCGCGTAGGCCGACTGCCACAGCAGGAAGTTGCTCGTGCGCTGCTCACCGGAGCTGCGGACGAAGAGGTCGACGTCCGGCATCGTCGGCTCGTCGAGGTAGCGCATGATCGTCTTCTCGTCGACCGAGCCGGGGCGCAGGCGCCCGTCCTTGACGTCGTGGGCGATCCGCTGGACGGCATCGGCGATCTCGGCGCGGCCGCCGTAGTTGACGCAGAAGTAGAGCGTGAGCCCGGTGTTGTGCTGGGTCAGCTCCTGGGCGACCTCGAGCTCCTTGATGACCGAACGCCACAGGCGGGGCGCACGCCCGACCCAGCGCATGCGAACTCCCCACTCGTGCAGCTGGTCCCGGCGCCGGCGGATGACGTCACGGTTGAAGCCCATGAGGAAACGCACCTCCTCGGGCGAGCGCCGCCAGTTCTCCGTGGAGAAGGCGTATGCCGACAGGTGCGTGACGCCCACCTCGATCGCGCCGGCGACGACGTCGAGCAGTGACGCCTCCCCCGCCTCGTGCCCCTTCGTCCGGGGCAGGCCGCGCGCGTTGGCCCAGCGGCCGTTGCCGTCCATGACGATGGCGACGTGCCTGGGCAGCACGTCGGCCGGGATGACGGGCGCGGTCGCACCGGTCGGGTGCGGGAAGGGCTTGGCGTACACGGCTCTCCGGTCGGTCGGGGTCGGCTTCACTTGGGGCACAGCTCGTTTGTAGCCCGCCGGCGCTCAGGCACGCTCGACGAGGCGCAGCGACCGAAGCCCGCGCTCGATGTGCCACTGGAGGAACGCCGACACGAGCCCGTTGCCCTGGCGACGGTGCCGGTCTTCGCTCGCGTCGGCGACGTCCCAGTCGCCGGTCAGCAGGGACGCGAGCAGCGTGAAGGTCTCGGGGGCGGGGGCGCTCGAGCCGGGCGGACGGCATACGGAGCACACCGCGCCGCCGGCCTGCACGTTGAACGCCCGGTGGGGACCCGGCGCGCCGCACTTCGCGCAGTCGACGAAGCTCGGTGCCCAGCCCGCCACGGCGAGCGAGCGCAGCAGGTACGCGTCGAGGACGAGTCCCGGGTCGTGGGCGCGCTCGGCCAGCGAGCGCAGCGCCCCGGCGAGCAGGAGGTACTGCTGGGTCTGCGGCTCGTGCTCCTCGGTGAGCTGCAAGGCCGTCTCCAGCATCGAGGTCGCACACGTGTAGGCCGTGTAGTCGCGGGCGATCGCGTCGCCGTAGGGGGCGAGCGTCTCGACCTGCGTCACGGTGTCGAGGTTGCGCCCCTCGTAGCACTGGACGTCGACGACCATGCCCGGCTCGAGGCGCGAGCCGAACCGGGACTTCGTGCGCCGCACGCCCTTGGCCACGGCACGGACCCGACCGCGGGTCCGCGTGAGCATCGTGATGATGCGGTCGGCCTCGCCCAGCTTGTGGGTGCGCAGGACGATCGCCTCGTCACGGTAGAGGGGCATGGGTCCATTCTCCACCGCGCGCCGGGGCCGGTGGGACCGCACGCGCCGTGGCGCCGCTGCGCCGTCGCGACGATCCGCACCGGAGTCGAACACCCGTTCGAGACATGGGTTATCGTGGAGGCATGGACCTCTCTCTCCAGGGTTCGCTGCTCGATCTCACCGACGCCATGACCCTGCGCGACGTCGGCACGGGGCTGACCCGCCACAGGCTGACGCGCGGTGCGTGGGTCGACGTGCGACCCGGCTGGCTCGCCGCGGGCGACGAGCTGTTCAGCACGCTGCTGCACGAGGTGCCCTGGCACGCCGAGCGCCGCCAGATGTACGACTCCGTCGTCGACGTCCCCCGGCTCACCAGGTTCTACGCCGCGGAGGAGCGCCTGCCCCACCCCATCCTCGTCGAGGCGCGCGAGGCGCTGAGCCGTCACTACGCGGCCGAGCTGGGCGAGCCGTTCGTCACGGCCGGGCTCTGCCTCTACCGCGACGGCCGTGACAGCGTGGCGTGGCACGGCGATCGCATCGGGCGTTCGCGCGACACCGACACCATGGTCGCCATCCTGTCGCTCGGGTCCGCGCGCACCCTCACCCTGCGACCGCGCGACGGCGGCCCCATCCCCGGCACGACGCAGAAGACCTTGCGCTACCCCCTCGGACATGGTGACCTCGTCGTGATGGGCGGGTCCTGCCAGCGGACGTGGGACCACGCGGTTCCCAAGACCTCCGAGCCGATGGGCCCGCGCATCTCGGTCCAGTTCCGTGTCGCCGGCGTTCGCTGAAGGAGACCCCGTATGCCGTCCCGCCCCTCCGGTGGTTCCCTGCCCTTCCTCGACCACCTGGCGGCCGACTCGGTGCGCTTCCGCGAGGTGCTGACCACCGCGCCAGGCGACGTGCGCGCGCCGACGTGGCCCGACTGGGACGCCGACGACCTGCTGTGGCACCTCGGGGAGGTGCAGTGGTTCTGGGGCGAGATCGCCGAGCGCCGGCTCACCGACCCGGCGGCCCTGGACGCCCTGAACGCCTCGCGGGAGGCGCGGCCGGGTGACCGTGCGGGACTGCTCGGCTTCTTCGACCGCGCCAGCGAACGGCTGCAGCGGATGCTGGACGGCCTGGCTCCCGAGACCCCGCTGTGGATGTGGGCCGACGACAAGACGGCCGGCTACATCCGGCGCCGCCAGGCCCACGAGGCGCTGGTCCACCGCCTCGATGCCGAGCTCACCGTTGGTGACCGCACGCCCATTGACTGCCGGCTCGCGGCCGACGGCGTCGACGAGGTGCTCCGCATCATGCGCGGCTACGAGCCGGAGCCCGGGCTGACGCACACGAGCAGCGCGCCGCCGGTCACGATCGCGACCGTCGATGCGATGCACTCGTGGACGGTGACGCCGGTGCGGGTGACCGGCACCTTCGACGGCCGGCCGGTCGACGTGCAACGCCTCCTGGTCAGCGACGGACCCGACGCGGCGGCAGCCGCCGAGATCTGCGGCTCCGCCGCCGACCTCGACTGCTGGCTGTGGAACCGACCCGCCGAGGGCGCGATCACCCGGGAGGGCGACGCGGCCGCTCTCGCCGCGGTGGACGCGGTCCTCACCGACTCGATCGACTGACCCGACCTCGGCGGCCCCCCAGCCGTGGCAGGGACCCGTGCGCCACCGCTGCGAGCGCCACGACGAGCGGGACGAACGCGAAGAGGTAGCGTGACCGGCCCTGGAGCACCACGGTGAACGCCGCGATGCCGAGGACCGACACGGCGAGCAGGACGGTCTCGCGACGGTACGGGGCGCGCAGCAGCCCCGCACCCGCCACGAGCAGCACGGCCAGCCACAGCGCCTGGGTCAGGTCGGCGCGCAGCGGATAGGCCGACCCGTGGAACCCGTTGACCTCGTGCACCAGTCCCGTCAGCCCGGTCGCCGGCGCGAGCGCGCCGGGCAGGGAGTCCGGCCCCTCTCCCCAGGCCCAGAACATGCCGTCGCCCCAGTTCCACGCGGCCTTGTCGCCGTAGAACGCGAGCGTTCCCCCGAGGCCGCGCTCGGCCCAACGGTCGGCGAGGAAGCCGGCGGCATACGCCTTCGTCTCGTCCTGGCTGCGCCCGGCCACGGCGTCGACCATCTCGCGCGAGTAGGCGCCGTAGTTGACGATCCCACCGGGCGCGCGCTGCTCGTCGGCGCCGAGGGCGACCCACCAGAGCAGCGGCGGCGAGGTCGACGCGTCGATGCGGGAGGCGTCGACCCCGCTGGCGACGGTTGCGGCGCTGGACAGGCCCAGCCCCAGCGCGACGAAGGCCAGCGAGGAGACGGCGCACGCGGCGACGACACCGGCGCGCCGTCCCGCAGCGAGGTCGTGGTCGAAGATCGCGAGGACCGCCGTCAGCACCGCGGCGATGGCGATGACGACCGGCGTCGTCTTGATGGCGTAGGCGACGGACACCGCGACCACGGCCAGCAGCCACAGCAGCACTCGGCGGGAGCGCCGGCCCGGCGCCAGCGCCTTGACGGCCAGGGCCACTCCCCCGACCACGAAGGGCATCGCGTAGAAGTCGGTGTAGGGGACAGCGAGCCACGGGCTCGTGCCGACCAGGACCAGTGTCACGAGCTGCGCGACGAGGGAGGGCCCACGGCCGGCGGCCCGGGCGACGAGGAGGTGGACGGCATACAACGTCACCGCGACGCAGATGCCGTTGACCGGGACGAGGACGGCGTCGGGCGCGAGCGAGAAGGTGCCTGACACGGCCGCACCCAGGCGGTCGATGGCCAGCAGGGGCAGGTTGTTCGGGTACATCGAGAGATAGTCGTAGTCGGCCGCGCCGAGCGCACGGCCGGCCTGCACGGCCCGCGCCATGTCCATGACGACGCGGGCGTCCCACCCGTAGTGGTAGCGCGTCATCAACCCGACGAACGTCGCCACGACGCCGCCGGCGAGCGACACGACGACGGGCGTCCAGCGGGTCTTGGCCCACGCCGGGAGCCGGACGAGGAGGGCCGACAGGACGAGGCCCAGGGTGACCGGCAGGACGACCTGCCAGCGGTGCGTGACGTTGACCGCTCGTGGCGCGATGAGCCCGACGAGCGCCACCAGCACGAGCGAGGCCCCGGTCAGTCGAAGGAGTGCTCGACCGACCGGGGACTCCATGGGGCGTGAGGCTACCTCAGCCCGCTGCACCCGCGGCCGCGGCCTCCTCGGCGGTGCGGTCGCGGAAGGCACGGTTGCACGCCGACACCACGGCCTTCAGCGAGGCCGTGACGATGGAGGAGTCCACTCCGACGCCCCACAGCACCCGCGGCCCGATGGCGCACTCCACGTAGGCCGCGGCGCGCGCGTCGCCACCTGCCGACAGCGCGTGCTCGGCGTAGTCGAGAACCCGCATGTCCGGGGCCCCGTCGATCGTCATGAAGGCGTCGAGGAACGCCGCGATCGGGCCGTTGCCCCGGCCGGTGATGGTGATCGGCTCGCCGTGGTCGGTGATGGTCGCCTCGATGGTCGAGGCCCCGTCGACCGTCGAGTCGGTGACGACGTTGACCAGCTCGAACCGACCCCACGGATTGGCGGGGTCGGGGAGGTACTCGTCCTGGAACCTGGCCCACAGCTCGGCGGGAGCGACCTCGCCACCGTCCTGGTCGACGCCCCGCTGCACGACGCCGGAGAACTCGATCTGCAGCCGCCGCGGCAGGTCCATCTGGTGCTCGGACTTCATGATGTACGAGACGCCGCCCTTGCCGGACTGGCTGTTGACGCGTACGACCGCCTCGTAGGACCGGCCGAGGTCGTGCGGGTCGACCGGCAGGTAGGGAACGCCCCAGACGAGGTCGTCGACGCTGGTGCCCTTCTCCTTGGCCTCGACCTCCATCGCCTCGAAGCCCTTCTTGATGGCGTCCTGGTGCGAGCCGCTGAAGGCCGTGAAGACGAGGTCGCCGCCGTAGGGGTGGCGCTCACCGACCGGCAGCTGGTTGCAGTACTCCACCGTGCGCCGGATCTCGTCGATGTCGCTGAAGTCGATCTGCGGGTCGACGCCCTGGCTGAAGAGGTTCATGCCGAGCGTGACGAGGTCGACGTTGCCGGTGCGCTCGCCGTTGCCGAAGAGGCAGCCCTCGATGCGGTCGGCGCCGGCGAGGTAGCCGAGCTCGGCGGCGGCCACGCCGGTGCCGCGGTCGTTGTGGGGGTGCAGGCTCACGACGAGCGAGTCGCGGCGGTCGAGGTGGCGGACCATCCACTCGATCGAGTCGGCGTAGACGTTCGGGGTGATCATCTCGACCGTGGCCGGCAGGTTGACGATCATCTTGTGGTCGGGGCTCGGGTCGATCACGTCGATGACGGCGTTGCAGATGCGCACCGCGAAGTCGAGCTCGGTGCCGGTGTAGGACTCCGGCGAGTACTCGTAGTAGATCGTCGTGTCGGGGATCGTCTCCTCGAGCTTCTTGATCAGCCGCGCACCCTGCACCGCGATGTCGACGATGCCGTCCTGGTCGAGGCCGAAGACGACGCGGCGCTGCAGGATCGAGGTGGAGTTGTAGAAGTGGACGATCGCCTCCTTCGCCCCGCGGATCGCGTCGAAGGTCCGCTCGATGAGGTGGTCGCGGCATTGCGTCAGCACCTGGATCGTCACGTCGTCCGGGATGTGACCACCTTCGATGAGCTCGCGGCAGAAGTCGAAGTCGGTCTGGCTCGCCGACGGGAACCCGATCTCGATCTCCTTGTAGCCCAGCTTCACGAGCAGCTGGAACATCCGCAGCTTCCGCTCCGAGTTCATCGGGTCGATGAGCGCCTGGTTGCCGTCGCGCAGGTCGACGGCGCACCAGCGCGGCGCCTTGTCGATGCGCTTGGTCGGCCAGGTGCGGTCGGGCAGGTCGAACGGGATCTGCTCGTGGAACGGGACGTACTTGCGGAACGGCATTCCCGACGTCTGCTGGGGGTGGATCATCGCTGCACTCTCTTCGTCTGCGTCTCGCTCGGTGTCCGGCCGGACACGGGAAACTCCGCGACGAGGAGGGCCGGGATCAGGCCTCGTCGCGGCAGAGAAGGAGGAGGCTCACCGCTCGCACCCCGCCACCGTATGCCGGTGGCTTCGTCCGCGTCCACCGCTCGGGACTGCCGGCCCGGATCGTGAGACGTGCTCGGCCGCTCACGCGCGCTGGCAGACCATGAGCGCGTTGCGGGAACGGACGGCGTTTCGTCGGCCCGTTCCGGCTCGTCGGACCGGTGGCGGGAGGCGACTGCCGTCAGAAGCCGAGGCGCTGCAGCTGCTTGGGATCTCGCTGCCAGTCCTTGGCGACCTTGACGTGCAGGTCGAGGTAGACCTTCTGGCCGAGGAGCGCCTCGATGCCCTTGCGGGCGTTGGTCCCGACCTCGCGCAGCCGCGAGCCGCCGCGACCGATGATGATGGCCTTCTGGCTGGGACGCTCCACGAAGACGTTGACGCGCACGTCGAGCAGCGGCTTGTCCTCCGGGCGCCCCTCCCGCGGCACCATCTCCTCGACGACCACGGCGAGCGAGTGGGGCAGCTCGTCGCGCACGCCCTCCAGCGCCGCCTCGCGGACCAGCTCGGCGATCATGACCATCTCCGGCTCGTCCGTGAGCACGCCGTCCGGGTAGAGCTGGGGCGAGCGGGGCAGGAACGAGGCGAGGACGTCGCGGACCTCCTCGACCTGGCTTCCCGACACCGCGGAGCACGGAATGATGGCGTCCCACTCCCCCAGCCGGTCGATCGCGATCAGGTGCTCGGCGAGCCGCTCACGGTCGACGGCGTCGGCCTTGGTGGCGATGGCGACCACCGGACGACGACGGACCGAGCGCAGCTCCTTCAGCTCGTTCGCGATGAAGGTGTCGCCGGGCCCGATGCGCTGGTCGGCGGGCAGGCAGAAGCCGATGACGTCGACCTCGAGGAGCGTCTCGCGGACGAGGTCGTTGAGCCGCTCGCCGAGCAGTGTGCGCGGCTTGTGCAGGCCGGGGGTGTCCACGAGGATCACCTGCGCCGTGGGCGTGGTCGCGATGCCGCGGATGGTGTGGCGCGTCGTCTGCGGTTTCGAGCTCGTGATGGCGACCTTCTGGCCGACCAAGGCGTTCGTCAGGGTCGACTTGCCCGCGTTGGGCCGGCCCACGAGACAGGCGAAGCCCGCGCGGTAGTCCTCGGAGCGTCCGCCGGGGAGGGCGCCCGGGCCCTCGCTCTGCGTCGGGTCAGCGTCCTGGGTGCCCATGGGCGTCCTCCGTCTTGGTGTGCGCCTCGGTGAGCGCCGCGTCGTCCTCCGGCACCGACACCCGGTGCACGATGACCGACGCGACGCGGTGGCGGCGTCCGGCCATCCGTTCGGCCGTCAGCTCCAGCCCAGCGACCGTACCGGAGGACCCGACGATCGGCACCCGTCCGATGACCTTGGTGAGCAGGCCACCGACGGTGTCGACGTCGTCCTCGTCGATGGTCACGTCGAACAGCTCGCCGAGGTCGTCGATGTCCATCGAGGCCGGCACCCGCAGCGTGCCGTCCTCCAGCTGTTCGACGCCGGGAGCCTCGCGGTCGTGCTCGTCGGCGATCTCGCCGACGATCTCCTCGATGATGTCCTCGATCGTGATGAGACCGGCCGTGCCGCCGTACTCGTCCACGACGATGGCGAAGTGGCTCTGCTCGAGCTGCATCTCGCGCAGGAGGTCGTCGACGGGCTTGCTCTCGGGCACGAAGTGCATGGGTCGCATCACCTCGGTGGCCGGGTGCCGACCGTCCTCGGGGGCTGCGTTGAGCCGGCGGGCCACGTCCTTGAAGTAGAGCAGTCCGCGCACGTCGTCGCTGTCCTCACCGATGACCGGGATGCGGGAGAACCCGGAGCGGAGGAAGAGGGACATGGCGCTGCGCAGGCTCTTGTCGGCGTCGATCGTGACCATGTCGGTGCGCGGCACCATGACCGCCCGGGCGACGGTGTCGCCCAGCTCGAACACGGAGTGGATCATCTCGCGCTCGTCGGCCTCGATGACGTCGGTGTCGCCCGCCATGTCGACCAGGTCGCGCAGCTCGGACTCCGTCTGGAACGGCCCGTCGGTGTAGCCCTTGCCGGGCGTCACGGCGTTTCCGAGGACGACGAGCAGCTTGGCCAGCGGGCCGAGGACGCGGCGCAGACCGACGGCGAACGGTGCGCTCCAGAGCGCCACCGTGTCGTAGTTCTGCCGGCCGAGCGTGCGCGGCGACACGCCGACGACCACGAAGGAGACGACCGCCATGATGGCGATGCTGAGCAGCGCGCGGCTCCACGTCGACTCGAACCGGGCCGCGACGGCGAGCGTGACGAGCACGGCAGCGGTCGCCTCGGCCACGACGCGCAGAAAGGCGATGACGGAGAGGTAGGGCGGTGAGTCACCGACGACGGTGACCAGCGACCTGGCCCCCGAGCGGCCCTCGTCGAAGAGCTCCTGGGCACGCACGCGGGACATGCGGAAGATGGCGGCCTCGGCGGCCGACAGCAGGAACGCCACGACGATGCTGATCAGGGCCGGGAGGGCGAACTGCGGAAGCATCTCGTTCTCTCGAGTCTCTGCCCGGCCGTCAGGCGCTGGGGCGGTTGCGCGAGGCGAGGAAGGTGAGCAGGAGCTGGCGTTGCAGCTCGAACATCTCCCGTTCCTCGTCGGGCTCGGCGTGGTCGTAGCCGAGCAGGTGCAGGATGCCGTGCACCGTCAGCAGGAGCATCTCCTCCATCGGGGCGTGCCCCGCCTCGGCCGCCTGCTTGGTCGCCACGGACGGGCACAGGACGATGTCGCCCAGGGTGCCCTCCTCGGGCTCCTGCCCCTCCCGTCCGGGGCGCAGCTCGTCCATCGGGAAGCTCATGACGTCGGTCGGCCCCGGCAGGTCCATCCACTGCACGTGGAGGACCTCCATCGCGTCCTCGTCGACGAGCTTGATGCACAGGTCCGCCTGCTGGTGCACGCGCATCTGCTCCATGACGTAGCCAGCGCAGGACAGCAGCTCCAGCTCGTCGACGTCGTGGTCGGTCTCGTTGAGCACGTCGATGCTCACGCGGGGTCCTCCTGGGCCAGCGCGTCGTCGGCCGCCGAGGCCGACGACCCTGCCGACGTAGCCGACGCGGTCGACGAACCGCGCGTCCGGATCCGCTTGGCTGACGTCGGCCCACTCCGGTCACCCTCGGCGGCGCGGCGTGCGGCCCGCTTGCGGTCGCGGGCGTCGGTGCGGTCGTAGGCGTCGACGATCGCGCTGACGAGCCGGTGGCGTACGACGTCGTGCGAGGTGAGCTCGGCGAAGTGGATGTCCTCGACGTCACCGAGGATGTCGCGTACCGCGCGGAGCCCCGAGCGGGTGCCGCCCGGCAGGTCGACCTGGGTGACGTCGCCGGTGACGACCATCTTGGAGCCGAAGCCGAGGCGCGTGAGGAACATCTTCATCTGCTCGCTCGAGGTGTTCTGTGCCTCGTCGAGGATGATGAACGCGTCGTTGAGCGAGCGGCCACGCATGTAGGCCAGCGGCGCGACCTCGATCGTGCCGGAGGCCATCAGCTTGGGGATCGTCTCGGGCGAGACCATGTCGTGCAGCGCGTCGTAGAGGGGCCGCAGATAGGGGTCGATCTTGTCGTTGAGCGTGCCCGGCAGGAAGCCGAGCCGCTCGCCCGCCTCGACGGCAGGGCGGGTGAGGATGATCCGGTTGACCTGCTTGGCCTGCAGGGCCGCCACGGCCTTGGCCATGGCGAGGTAGGTCTTGCCCGTGCCGGCCGGCCCGATGCCGAAGACGATGGTGTGCTGGTCGATCGCGTCGACGTAGCGCTTCTGGTTGAGAGTCTTCGGCCGGATGGTGCGGCCGCGGTTGCTGACGATGTTCATCGTCAGCACGTCGGCGGGGCGCTCGACCGTCTGGCTGCGCAGCATCGAGATCGAGCGCTCCACCGCGTCGCGGTTGAGTGGCTGGCCGGTCTCGACGATGACGAGCAGCTCGTCGACGAGGCTGTCGATGATCTCGAGCTCGCCCGCCGGTCCGGTGAACGTCATCTCGTTGCCGCGCACGTGGGTGTCGACGAGCGGGAACTGCCGCTCCATGGTGCGCAGCAGCTCGTCACGCGGGCCGAGCAGGGTCACCATCTCGATCGGCGGCGGGATCTCCCGGGTCAGGACCGGGGCGTCGGCACCCCGGCCAGCAGCTGCGCTGCGGGCGCCTGCGGGGCGTCCGGCCGTGTCGCTGTCGAGGTGGCTGTCGAGGTGGCCGTCGGGCTCGGATGGTCGTGGCTGCGCATCATTCATCGTGGACACGAGTCTACGTGTCGCGGCTCGCGCTCCTCACCACGAAATCCGCCAGATCTGCGCTCTGCCGCAGGCGCGACGGCTCGTGCACGTACATCATGTGCCCCGCCTCGTAGTACGCGCGCTCGACGTTCGCGAACCGGTCCTGCGGCAGCTGCAGGTGCGCGACGACGTCCTCGGCCGCGAAGTGGGGCGTCGCCCCGTCGTAGTAGCCGTAGGCGATGTGCACCTTCAGGTGCGGGTTCTGCCGCATGGCCCGCTCCAGCTTCGGGGAGACGTCGACCGGCCGTCCCTCGAAGTCCTTGAAGGACCAGGGGTGCACGAGCCGCGAGATCTGCTCGTAGTGCAGGTCGCTGCGGTAGCCGAGCTCGTCGCGGACGTAGTGGTTCCAAGCGGCGGCATACGGTCCGGTGAGGGCGTCGTGGGAGGGGTCGGCGTCCATGTTCTCGGCGATCGCGGCAGCGGCGGGCCCGGTGTAGCGCGCGTCGAGCCGGCCCACGGACAGCCGCTGGTCGCGCAGCAGCTCGGTGAAGAAGCGCCAGTGCTCGATGCGCAGGTCTGCGCGGTCGACGTAGTCCTCGCTCAGGCCGGACAGGCGTGCCAGGGTCGACACCGCCTGGGCGCGCTCCGCGGGCGTGAGCCGGTTGCCGCGCGACAGGACCCACGGGTAGTCGCGGGTCGCATAGGCCTCGGCCTCGTCGAGCACGTCGCGGAGGGAGCGGCGGCCGTGCCTGCCGTGGAAGTGAGCCACGGCGGCATACGTCGGCAGGTAGAGGGCGTGGGCGCGGTCGTTGCGCTGGTTCTCGAAGTCGACCGAGCCGAGGTCGAGGACGCTGCTGATGAGGATGAGCCCGTTGAGGTACATCCCGTAGCGGGACTGGAGGTGCTCGGCGAGCGCGGCGCCGCGCAGGGTGCCGTAGGACTCGCCGGCGACGAACTTCGGCGACATCCAGCGGCCGTTGCGCGAGGTCCAGAGGCGGATCAGCTCGGCGACCGACTCCACGTCCTTCTGGTAGCCGTGGTACTCCCCCGGCTTGCCGCCCTCGACGGCGCGGGAGTAGCCGGTCGACATGGGGTCGAGGAAGACGAGGTCGCTGACGGCGAGCAGGGACTGGGGGTTGTCGACGAGGTCGTAGGGCGGCGGCACGAGGGCGCCCACGTCGCCGCTGACGACCCGCCGCGGGCCCAGCAGGCCCAGGTGCAGCCAGACGCTCGAGCTGCCGGGCCCGCCGTTGAAGGCGAACGTCACCGGCCGAGTGCGCGGGTCGGCATCGTCGAGGACGTAGCTCGTCATGGACAGCTCCGCACGCGCCTGGTGCCCGCCGAACGTGCCCTCCTTGTGCTCCTCCTCGCGCAGCACGACGCGGCCGGTGGTCGCGGTGTAGCGCAGGCTGCGGCGGCCGACCTTCAGGGCGTGGTGCGTGGTGACCAGGTCGTCGACGGGCTCGGGCTTGTCCTTCCCCGGCGCAGCCGCCGTCGTGTCGCCGGGCGGGCTGGTGCCCTCGTCGGTCGCGACGGGCGCGGCGGCGCCGGCCTCGTCGCTCACACCATCCTCCCCTCGGTGAAGGTGGTGCCGCCCAGCACGTGCACGTGGGCGTGGAAGACCGTCTGCCCGGCGCCGCGGCCGGTGTTGACGACAAGACGGTGGGCCTCGGCGACCCCCTCCTGCTCGGCGACCCGGGCCGCGAGCCGGAAGACGTCGGTCAGGTCGTCCCCCGAGGCCGCGGCCAGCGCGCCGACGGTCGGCTCGTGGCGGCGGGGCACCACGAGCACGTGCACCGGCGCCGCGGGGCTGATGTCCCGGAAGGCGATGGACCGCTCGGTCTCGGCGACCCGGTCCGAGGGGACCTCGCCCGCGACGATCTTGCAGAAGAGGCAGTCACTGTCGGTCTGCGGCGTCATGACTGCACCCTAGGCACGTGGACGGGCGCGTCAACCTCGACGTGGCCGTGCGCGTCTACCGTCCGTGAGAACGTTGGGCATGCCGGCCGGCCAGCGCAGCGACCCCTGCCCCGACCCACGGCCCGGTCCCCGGCCCGACCCCCGGCCCGACTCCGCTGGGCCAGCTCCTTCCCTGCAGGGCCACGACCTTCCCCGCGACCCGGACGTCGCGGTCACCGAGCTCTACGACGCCCACTGGCACCGGCTCGTGCGCCTCGCCTGGCTCCTGCTGCGCGACCAGCTCGCCGCCGAGGACGTCGTGCAGGACGCGTTCGTCGCCACGCACCGCAGCTGGGCCTCCATCCGCGACGGCGGGCGCGTCGTCGGATACCTGCATGCGGCCGTCGTCAACGGGTGCCGCTCGGTCCAGCGGCACCAGGTGGTGGTCGACCGGCAGAACGCCCGCGACGCCGCGGCCGCGGACACGCCGGCACGGGGCAGCCACGACAGCGCAGAGAGCGAGGCGCTGAGGTCGGCCGAGCGCGCCGCCGTGGCCCGCGCACTGCAT
Organism: Terrabacter terrae; assembly: GCF_039529575.1. Lineage (NCBI taxonomy): Bacteria > Bacillati > Actinomycetota > Actinomycetes > Micrococcales > Intrasporangiaceae > Terrabacter > Terrabacter terrae. The sequence goes on along the minus strand of NZ_BAAANB010000021.1, from coordinate 1,122,122 downwards.
GCCCTGCCGACCCGCCAGCGTGAGGTCCTCGTGCTGCGCTACTACGCGGACCTGTCCGAGGCGCAGATCGCGGCCGCGCTCGAGATCTCACGCGGGGCCGTGAAGACGCACGCCCACCGCGGCCTGACCAGTCTGCGCCGCACCATCGACCCCTTGGAGCTGTCATGAACCCCGTCCCCACCGGATCCGACCCCGGCTCCGAGGGCGAGCCCGTCGGGATCCCCGTGAACATCGGCCACAGCGGCACGGACCCTGGCCTGCGAGCGACCGAGGACCGGCTGCGCCGAGCACTCGAGCAGGACGCCCGGTCGGTCACACCCACCCACCGGCTCGAGGCGATCCTCGCCGACGCGCACGGGGAGTCCTTCTCCTCCGTCCGGGGTGGCTCCTCCGGCTCACCGGACGGCCTGAACAGCCGGCACCGGCGCTGGCTGCTCCCTGCCGCCGCCGCCGCCGTCGCACTGGTCGTGGCGGGGACCGTGTGGGCGGTCGACCGTCTCCCGGTGCAGGCGCCACCCGTCGCGGCGACGTCGCCGAGCGCGACGACGCCACCCTCCACCGCCCCGACACCGTCCGGCAGCCCGTCGAGCATCCCCACGCAGACGGCCGAGCGGCCCTCACCGCCGCCGACGGTGTCGGCGTCCGCCACCGTTGTCCCGCCTCCCGCCACAGTCCCGGTCAGCGTCCCGGTCTACTACCTGGGTCCCGTCGTGGGCGGCAGCGCCCAGGTCCGCCTCTTCCGTGAGTTCGTGACCACGACGGCGGGCTCACCGGCGACGGGCCAGAGCAGGGCGCTGGCTGCCCTCCGCCTGGCGATGGGAACGCCGGCGGCCGGCTCCTCCTACCGCTCCGCCTGGAACGGCGTGTCACCGCAGTCGGTGCTCCTCGGCCCCGCGGGCATCACCGTCCGGCTGTCGTCCGGCAGCACGTCGGCCGAGCCGCTCGCGACGGAGCAGCTCGTATGGACGGTGCAGGCGGCGCTCGGCAAGTCGCTCCCCGTCGGGTTCACCCTCGCCGACGGCGGCTCCTCGGTTTCGCCCGGTCACCCGGCGACGGCGTCCTACACGCGGCCCACCGACCCGATGGCGGTGCTCGCCCAGGTGGCACCCATCTGGGTGGACGAGCCGGCCCGCGGGGCCGTCGTCACGGCAGGGGCGCCCCTTCCGGTCACGGGAGTCGCGAGCACCTTCGAGGCGACCGTCGAGTGGGAGCTGCTCCGGGACGGCAGGCGCGTCGACAGGGGGGTCACCACCGCGGCCCAGGCCGCGCCGGCGCGAGCGCCCTACACGTTCTCGACCAAGCCCGTGCCCGCCGGCAGCTACGTGCTGCGTGTCTTCGAGAGCAGCGCCAACGACGGGAGCACCGTGGCCGAGCAGCGCGTCCCCCTGACCGCCCGTTGACCCACCCCTGGTCGAGGTGATCGCGGCACTCCCGGGGGCGCGGTTCCACCTCGACCGACCGGCTGGCACCTCTCGTTCGAGGTGACGGCCCCTACGTGTCGTCATCACCTCGAACGCGCCGACGGCCCGCGCCAACCGGCGTATGCCGTCGCTCCCGTACGCGCTCAGCGCCAGCGGGCGCGAGCGCTGAGGACGGCGAGCGCCGCCGGGCCGGCGGACGAGGCCCGCAGGATCGTCGAGCCGAGCCGGACGGGCCGGGCACCGGCTGCGCCGAGCGCCTCCAGCTCGCGCGGGGTGATCCCGCCCTCAGGGCCGACGACGACGAGGACGTCGCCGGACCCGGGCAGCTCCACGGAGGCGAGCGGCTCGGTGGCGTCCTCGTGGAGGACGAGGGCGAGGGCCGCGTCGTGCACCCGGGCCGCGAGCGCGTCGAGGCCGACGACGGAGGTCGTCGCCGGCATACGTGCGCGCCGGGACTGCTTGGTGGCCCGGGCCACGACGGCCGCCCACTTCGCGAGGGACTTCGCTGCACGGTCACCGCGCCAGACGACGACCGACCGCTCGGCCTGCCACGGCACGACCTCGTCGACGCCGAGCTCGGTGGCCGCCTCGACCGCCTGCTCGTCGCGGTCGCCCTTGGCCAGGGCCTGGACGAGCACCAGACGCGGCGCGGGCTCCGGCTCGTCGCTCACGTCGAGCACCCGGCCGCGCACCCACGAGCGGTCGACCTCGGTGGCTTCGAGCAGCACCCGCCGCCCGGCGCCGTCAGCGACGAAGCAGCGCTCGCCGGGGCGGATGCGCACGACCGTGGCCGCGTGACGGCCCTCGTCGCCGTCGAGCAGCAGGGAGGCGCCGACGACGGCCTGGGCGACCGTCGCTGGCTCTCCCAGGAAGAGCTGGTGGGTCACCGCGCGCTCACGGGAGGGTCACTTCTCCTTGAAGGCGTCGCGAAGCTTGCCGAACAGCCCCTTGTTGGCCGGCGTGAGGCGACCCTGGGGGCTGTCCTCGCCGCGCAGGACCGCGAACTGCCGCAGCAGCTCCTCCTGCTCCTCGGTGAGCCGGGTCGGCGTCTGCACCGTGGTGTGCACCAGCAGGTCGCCGCGGCCGCCGTGACGCAGGTGCGTCACCCCGAGGCCGCGCAGGGTGAGGACGTCGCCGCTCTGGGTGCCGGGCTTGATCTCGAGGTCCTGCATGCCGTCGAAGGTCGACAGCTTGAAGCTCGTGCCCAGCGCGGCCGCGGCCATGGGCAGCTCGACGCTGCAGTGCAGGTCGTCGCCCCGGCGGGTGTACGTCTCGTGGTTGACGACGCGGATCTCGACGTAGAGGTCGGCGTTGGGCCCGTTGCCGGGACCGACCTCGCCCTCTCCGGTCAGCTGGATGCGCGTGCCGGTGTCGACGCCCGCCGGCACCTTGAGCTTGAGGGTGCGCCTGGTGCGCACGCGCCCGTCGCCGGAGCAGTCGTGGCAGGGGTCGGTCAGCGTCGACCCGTAGCCCTGGCAGTTGACGCAGGGGCGCGAGGTCATGACCTGGCCGAGGAAGCTGCGCTGGATCTGCTGCACCTCACCGGTGCCGTGGCAGATCTGGCAGGTCTGGCGGCCGGTGCCGGGCTCGGCGCCGTCACCGTCGCAGCGCTTGCAGCCCACCGCGGTGTCGAGCGTCAGCTCCTCCTCGGAGCCGAAGACGGCCTTGGCCAGGTCGATGTCGAGCCGGACCAGGGCGTCCTGGCCGCGCTGCACCCGCGAGCGCGGTCCGCGCGACCCTGCCGTGGCACCGGCACCGAAGAAGGCGTCCATCACGTCGCTGAACGAGAAGCCCTGGCCCGCACCGAAGCCCGCGCCGCCGCCGGTGGCGAAGGGGTCGGCACCCATGTCGAACGACTGGCGCTTCTGGGGGTCGGACAGCACGTCGTAGGCCTGCGACACCCGCTTGAACTCCTCCTCGGCCTCGTGGCCGGGGTTGACGTCGGGGTGCAGCTTGCGGGCCAGTCGACGGTAGGCCTTCTTGATCTCCTCCTGGCTCGCGTCGCGCGAGACCCCGAGGACGGCGTAGTAGTCGTTCAAGCTGGTTCCTTCGGTGTGTGGTGCTCTTCGGTTCCGGCGCGGCGTGCGCCGGCGGACTGGCCGAGGTGGTGCTGGTCAGGTGGTGCTGGTCAGGTGGTGCTGGTCGGGTGGTGCTCGTCAGGTGGCCTGGTTGTCGTCGAGGATCTCGGAGACGTAGCGGGCGACGGCACGGACGGAGGCCATCGTCGTGGGATAGTCCATGCGTGTCGGGCCGAGGACGCCCAGGCTCGCGACGCGTTCGGCCCCGGAGCCGTACCCCATCGACACGAGCGAGGTCGTCTGCAGGCCCGAGACGGGGTTCTCGGAGCCGATGCGCACCGAGACGAGGTCGGGGTCGTCGCCCAGCTGGCCGAGCAGGCGCAGCAGGGTCACGTGCTCCTCCAGCGCCTCGAGGATCGGGCCGATGGTGCGCGGGAAGTCTGCGCCGGAGCGTGCGAGGTTGGCCTGGCCGGCGAGGACGACACGCTCCTCGCGCTCCTCCACGAGCGCGTCCCCGAGGGCCGAGACCACGGCTTGCATCACGGCCCGGTCGCCGGCGTCGAGGCCGCCCTCGCCCTCGGTGTCGTCGACGAGGCGCCGCAGCCGGGTGGCCGCCACGGTGAACGGCACGCCGGCGGCCACCTCGTTGATGCGGGCGCGCATCGAGGCCACCAGGCCCTCGCCGTCGGGACCCACCAGGGAGCGGCCGGTGTCGACGACGCGCTGCTCGACCCGGCCCGTGTTGACGATCAGCACGATCATCAGGTGGGTGGCGCCGAGGGGGACCAGCTCGATGTGCCGGACCGTCGAGCGGGTCAGCGACGGGTACTGCACCACGGCGACCTGGCGGGTCAGGCTCGCGAGGAGCCGCACGGTGCGGTCGACGACGTCGTCGAGGTCGACGGCGCCCTGCAGGAACTGGGTGATGGCGCGCCGCTCCCCCGGCCCGAGAGGCTTGATGGCGCTGAGCCGGTCGACGAACACGCGGTAGCCGGCGTCGGTGGGCACCCGCCCGGCCGACGTGTGCGGCGCGTGGATGAGTCCCTCCTCCTCGAGCAGGGCCATGTCGTTGCGCACGGTCGCCGCGCTGACCCCGAGGTGGTGGCGCTCGACCAGCGCCTTGCTGCCGACGGGCTCGGAGGTCTGGACGTAGTCCTGGACGATGGCGCGCAGCACCATCAACCTGCGGTCCTCGCTCATCGCGTCCCTCCTTCACGGGCCTCGGTCGTGCCCACGCGTCGCCTCACGGGCGGTCTGGCACTCTCGATTGACGAGTGCCAAGTCTACGTCGTGGGCGCCGGATCTCCGATTCCGTCCAACGGTATGCCGGGGCGCCGCGACCCGGGTGCGCCCGTGCCCGCGTGGCGGCCGAGGCGCAGCGGGCCGGGCGGCATACCCTCCCTTGTCGTGTCCCCCAACGACCGTTACGGATCAGACGTGCTCAGCGGCGACTGGCGCGCCCCGCGGCGCGGCCGCTCGACCCCCACCCCGGCGGAGCCGGACCTCGTCGTCGAGGAGGTGGAGACGGGCTGGGTCGGCGCCGTCGTGCGCGTCGAGAAGGCCGGGGGCATGCACGTGGTCCACCTCGAGGACCGCCACGGTCGCACCAAGGCGTTCCCCCTCGGACCCGGGTTCCTCCTCGACGGCGCGCCCGTCACGCTGACCCCACCCACCGCCGCCGCCGGGGCCGCGCTCGCGGCCGCGCGCAAGGCCGCGTCACGGACGGCGAGCGGATCGGTGGCGGTCGAGGGCGCACGCGCCCGGGTCGCCAGCGGCTCGCGCATCTACGTCGAGGGCCGGCACGACGCCGAGCTCGTCGAGAAGGTGTGGGGAGACGACCTGCGCGTCGAGGGCGTCGTGGTCGAGCTCATGGACGGCGTCGACGACCTGGCGGGCATCATCGCCGAGTTCCAGCCGGGACCGGGACGGCGGATGGGCGTGCTCGTGGACCACCTCGTGCCCGGGACCAAGGAGGCGCGCATCGTCGAGCAGGCGCGTGCCCTTTCCGGGCTCGGCAAGCACGTGAAGATCCTCGGCCACCCCTACGTCGACGTCTGGCAGTCCGTGCGTCCCGAGCGCCTGGGCTGGCAGCGGTGGCCGGTCATCCCGCGCGGCACGTCGTGGAAGCACGGAATCTGCGCCGAGCTGGGATGGGCCCACTCCAGCCAGGCCGACATCGCGAACGCGTGGAAGCGCATCCTGGGCACGGTGCGCACCTACGCCGACCTGGAGCCGACCCTCCTCGCGAGCGTCGAGGAGCTCATCGACTTCGTCACCGAGCCCGGAACGTGAGCCGGCACGTCCGACTCACTCCCGGGCTGCCGCTTCACCAGCGCACGTAGCCCTGGACGTCCACCTTGAGGTAGGCAGCTGCCGAGGTCTTGACCCGGACCTTCCCGTCGAGGCCGACCGGCACCAGCGCGGTGTTGGTCACGGTGCGCCCAGACGCGTACTTCACGGTGGCGTACGGCGTCTCGGCCGAGCCACTGGGGTAGGCCGTGACGTAGCCGGCGGCGGTCGGCGAGACCACCGTCACGGTCACGAGCGCAGCCCGCACCCCGCTGGTGGGCACACCCGCCTGTCCGACGACCGGCACGCTCGGGGCCTGCCCGGCGGCCACCCGGCCGACCGGGTAACCCAGACCGCTCTGGCTGTCGAAGACTCGGGCCGGCCCGACCGGCACCTGGTCCGCGCCCGTCGGCAGCCAGCCGACGACGTCGACCAGGACGTCGGTCTGGGCGCTCGAGTTGATCGACACCGCGCCGTTCGTCCCGAGGCGGGCCTCGACGAGTCCCGTGGCGGTACCCGCGGTCTCGTAGCGCACCTGGGGCGCCCCGGGCCGCGTGGCGCCGGTCGGCCAGGTGGTGAGCCACCCACCCGCGGTGGGCGCGGACGCGGAGACGTCGAGGAGCACGGCGGCCACACCCGTGGCCGGGATGCCGGCCTTGCCGGCCAGCGGCAGCGTGAGGGTGCCTCCGGCGGCCAGCCTGGCCTTGGGCGTCCCGACGCCCGTGCGCGTGTCGAGGACCCGCACCGGGGCGCCCCCGGAGACGTAGCCGCCGCTCGGGGACCAGCCGACGAGGTCGGCGGACAGGTCGGTGGCGGCCGAGGAGTAGATCCGGACCTTGCCGTCGGTGCCCACTCGGGTCGAGACGAGGGTGGTCGTGACCCCGCCGGCGGCGTACGAGACGGCGCGCGACCCGGGTTGGGTCGTGCCGTTCGCGTGGGCGGTCAGGTAGCCGGCAGCGGAGGGGGCGGTCGCGTTGACGTTGAGCAGGACGGTGGCGACGCCGCTCGCCGGCACGCCGGCGCGACCCGTGACCTGCACCGTGACGGCCTTCCCGGCCTGCACCTTGGCCACCGGCGCGCCGATGCCGGTCTTGGTGTCGAGCAGCCGGGCCGGCGCGGCGACCTGCCAGGCGCGCGTGTCCGTGGCGACCGTGGGACCCTGGTCCTTGAGGTGGATGAAGCCCTTGGGCCAGCGACCCCCGGTGAGCGTGACGCGGCGCCAGCGGAAGTCGCCGCCCCAGTTGTCCTCGGAGATGATGATGTCGGAGGCCGAGAGCACCTGTTCGACGTAGGCTACGTGCCCCGTGGAGGAGAACGAGGAGTCCCACCAGGCGATCGAGCCGACGGCCGGGCTCGTGTTCGTCTGCGCCGGGAACGCCGGGCCCCAGTTCAGGGCGTTGCCGCTCAGGCTCGACGGCCGGACGTTGGGCAGGCCGTTCTTGACGAGGCGGTAGGCCACGTAGTTGGTGCAGTTGTGGCCCGTCGACTGAAGCCAGTAGCTCGCCGAGCTGGTGTCCTTGTAGCCCGCGTTCGGGTAGCCGGCGGTCTGGCAGGGGTCGTAGCCGGTGCACAGCACGATCCACTCGCTCGAGCGGGCCGGACCGGCGAGACCGACGGTGGAGACCAGCACGGCCAGGGCGGTGAGCACGAGTGAGAGCCCGCGCCGGATGCGCGGAGGACGCACGCGCGGAATGCCGGCAGCCGGGTGGGCAGGGGCCATGGGCATGTCGGTCTCCTGGGTTGCGTGTGAGGTGCACCCGCAATCTAGGACATAGGAACCATCCGGGGCGTCTTTTCCCAGAAATCACACCCGACACGCCAGTCGACTTGCAACCCTCAGGCAACTCGGTGTGATAATGACACCGCTGTCATTCGACCCGCCGAGCCGTCACCGGGTGCGTCGGCCGGGGAACGCCACGCGGCTGACGACCGCCTCCTTGAGCGCCGTGAAGGGCGGTCGCACGAACACCGTCGCGTCCGGACGGGTCGGCAGCGAGAGCACCGACTTGGCGTGCGAGAAGAGCTCCACCGAGTGCTCCCCGTGGTAGGCGCCCGTCCCGCTGGCGCCGACCCCGCCGAACGGCAGGCCGGGCACGGCCAGGTGGGCGAGCGGCACGTTGAACGTGAGCGCCCCCGACGAGGTGTCGCGTGTGAAGCGCTGCCGCACGCGGTCGGAGGAGGTGAAGACGTAGAGCGCCAGCGGCTTCTCCCGCCGGTTGACGAAGTCGATCGCCGCGTCGAGGTCGTCGACCTCGACGAGCGGCAGCACGGGCCCGAAGATCTCCTCCTGCATGACGAGCTGCTCGGGGTCGTCCGGGTCGTCGACCTCGACCACCGTCGGCTCCAGGTAGCGGGTCGAGGCGTCCGACCGACCGCCCGTCACGACGCGGTCGTGGTGAACCATGGCGGTGAGCCGCTCGAAGTGGCGCGTGCTGACGATGCGGCCGTACTCCCGCGACCGTGAGGGGTCCTCCCCGAAGGCGGCCGTGATCGCTTGGGCCAGAAGCGGTTTCAGCCCGTCAATGGTCTTGCGCGTCGCGAGGACGTAGTCGGGCGCCACGCACGTCTGGCCCGCGTTGGTGAACTTGCCCCACACGAGCCGCTGCGCGGTCACCGACAGGTCGGCGTCCTCGGAGACGTAGGCCGGTGACTTGCCGCCCAGCTCGAGCGTGACCGGGGTGAGGTGGCGGGTGGCGGCCTCGAGCACGATCCGGCCGACCGTCCCGTTGCCCGTGTAGAAGATGTGGTCGAACCGCTCGGCGAGCAGCGCGGTGGTCTCCGGGACACCGCCTTCGACGACGTGCACGGCTGACCGGTCGAGGTACTGCGGGAGCAGCCGCGCCAGCAGCGCCGACGTCGCCGGCGCCACCTCGCTCGGCTTGACGACGACGGCGTTGCCGGCGGCGAGCGCCCCGACCAGCGGAGCGAGGCACAGCTGGAGCGGGTAGTTCCACGGTGCGATGACGAGGACGACGCCGAGCGGCTCGCGCACCACCTTGGCCCGTCCGGGTGCGAGGGAGAGCGGCACGGGCACCCGCCGGGGCGTCGTCCAGGCACGCAGGTGGCGCAGGGTGTGGTCGATCTCGCGGACGAGGAACCCGGTCTCGGTGATCCACGCCTCCGTGGGGCTCTTGCCCAGGTCACCGTGCAGCGCCTCCGCGACCTCGTGCTCGTGCTCGACCAGCATCGTGCGCAGGGCCCGCAGCTGCGCCTCCCGCCAGGCACGCGGCTTCGTGACGCCGCTGTGAAAGGCTTCCTGGGCCCTCGCCACCGCCTGCGCCGGCGTGGTGGCTGCGGTCTCGCGCATCGCCTCGGGGACGGTCTCCGGCACGGTCCGCGTCATGGGGTCTCCTTCGTCGTCGGCCCTCAGTCGGCGAGGAGCCGGTGGACCACGGTGTCCGCGAGCAGCCGCCCGCGCCGGGTGAGCACCAGCCGCCCGCCCCGGAGGACGGCAGGCCCTTCGACGAGCCCGTCGGCGATGAGTCCGGCGACCGCGGTGCGTCCCGATCCTCGCAGATCGGCGACGGGCAGGCCCTCGACGAGCCGTGTGCCGAGGAGCACACGCTCGTCGTAGCGCTGCTCGTCGGTGAGCGCCTCACGCGCGTGCGCCGGCGACTCCCCGGAACCGAGCCGGGCGGCATACGCGCTGGGGTGCTTCACGTTCCACCACCGAACGCCTCCGACGTGGCTGTGCGCACCCGGACCGATCCCCCACCAGTTCGTGCCGGACCAGTAGGCGACGTTGTGGCGGCAACGGGTCTCCTCGTTGCGCGCCCAGTTGCTCACCTCGTACCAGCCGAAGCCGGCCGCGGTCAGCAGCTCGTCGGCCAGCTCGTACTTGTCGGCCTCGTCGTCGTCCTCGGGGGCGGCGACGAGCCCGCGACGCACCTGCGCGGCCAGCTTCGTGCCCTCCTCGACGACGAGCGCGTAGGCGGAGACGTGGTCGGGCTCGAGCGCGATCGCCGCCTCGAGGCTGCGTCGCCAGTCGTCCAGGGACTCCCCCGGCGTGCCGTAGATGAGGTCGACGCTCACCTGCAGGCCCGCGTCCCGGGCCGCCGTCACTGCCCGCGCGACGTTGTCGGGGTCGTGGGTGCGCTCGAGCGTGCGCAGCACGTGCGGCACCGCGGACTGCATGCCCACCGACACGCGGGTGAAGCCGCCCTCGGCGAGCTCGCGCAGCGACTCGGGCGTCACCGAGTCGGGGTTCGCCTCGGTCGTCACCTCCGCGTCCGGGGCCAGCCCGAACCGGTGGCGTATGCCGTCCAGCACCTTCACGAGGTCGCCTGACCTCAGCATCGTGGGCGTCCCACCCCCCACGAACACCGTTGACACAGAAGGCGCCTCGTCGCCCAGCACGGCTCGAGCGAGGTCGAGCTCGCGCAGCGCGGCGTCGGCGTAGGTGTCGATCCCGATGCTGGCCCCGCGGCCGCCCAGCTCGGTCAGGGTGTAGGTGTTGAAGTCGCAGTAGCCGCAGCGCACCGTGCAGAACGGCACGTGGACGTAGATCCCGAGGTCGGCACCCTCGAGACCCTCGAGCGCCGCGGCGGGCAGCTCGCCGGTCGCGGGCGCGGGGTCGCCGTCGGGAAGGGCGGAGGGCGGCATACCCCCATTGTCCCAGCCGAACGGCAGTGCCCGGTCCACGAGAGCCCTAGGCTCCCGCCATGACGGAGGGGGAGGCATCACCCGTCCCTGCGGCAGGATCTGAATGGCATGCCGCCGTGCGCACGAGCTGCGGTGACCTGCACGTGCTGCTCCACGGCGACCGTGCGCCCGCGAGCGTGGCATCTTGGTCACGCTGGCGCGGGCCGACACTGGGACCAGAGCCTGTGCCGCCGCACGGCGTCTCCCCTGCCCCCGGCCACCTTCCTCGGGTGTGGCGACCGCCCGACTGCCCGCCGAGAGGACCCGGGCTATCGGCTCCCGGCCGAGAACCTCCCCAGCAGCCGCACGTACACCGTCGAGTCGGCGCTGGACGTCCCTCGACGCCGGGCTGGCGGGTGACGCCCGTCGGGGCAGATGCCCAGGTTCAGCCGGAGTGCGTCGTGACCCCGTAGCGGGCGCGGGAGTGGAGCGCCCAGCGCGCCGCCGGGACCGAGACGAGCGCAATGACCACCATGAAGCCGGCGAGCATGAGCCACCCCACCTCGCCCCGGTCGACGCAGAAGTACGTGACGACCGGCGGTGCCACCACCGCGAGCACGCTGAAGCCGAGGCCGGCGAAGCCCTGGTACTGGCCCTGCCGCTCGTGCGGTGCCAGGCCCATCTGCAGCCCCCACTGACCGCCCGAGCCGATCATCTCGCCGACGACGTGCACGAGCGAGCCGACCACCAGCGCCGCGACGGCCACCCACATGGTGCCGCGCTCGGCGAGCCCGACGATGGCGAAACCGCCTGCGATCCACCAGGCGCCGCGCACGAGGGCGCGAGCACCGGCCTCGACGGAGTCGGCCCGGCGAGACAGGCGCACCTGGAAGAGCGCCACCGCGGCGGTGTTGAGGATGAGCAGGACGGCCACCATCACCGTGGGTGCCTGGGTGCGGGCCGAGACGAAGAGCGCCAGTCCGAGCTCCATGACGAAGAAGTGCAGCGAGAAGAGTCCGGTGATGACCGTGATGACGACGTAGGGCCAGTCGCGGATGACGGCGAGCCTGGGCTCCCCCTCGGCGCGGGTGTGCGCAGCCAGGTGCGGCAGCCGCGTGGAGTTCCAGGCGGCGAAGCCGGTGAAGAGCGCGTTGAGCACGAAGACCGCGACGTAGGCCCAGCGCTCGTCGATCACCAGCGCGGCGCCGCCGAAGACGGAGCCGAGGCCGAGGGCCGTGTTGGTGACCGCCCGCAGGTAGGCCTTGAACAGGACGCCCCGTCCACCGGTGGCCAGCTGCGCGATGACGCCCTGGTTGACGGCACCGGCACCGCGCTCGAAGAGGGCGAGCAGGCCGAGCAGGATGGCGAGCATCCACGGCGTCCTCGCCAGGACCGGCGGGGCGCTGAAGACGGCGGCTCCCACCATGAACGCGGTCAGGACCTGACGCGGTCCCCGGACGTCGCCGAGATGGCCCGCCGGGACCTGCACGACGATGCCGACGATGGCCGAGACCGACATGGCGAGGGCCACCTCGGTGGCGCTGAACCCGACCTGCCGGGTGAAGTAGAGGGCGCTCGTGGTGAGCACGGCTCCCGCGCCGAAGCGGTTGGCGAACGAGCCCAGGGCGAGGATGCGCAGGTCCCGGTCGACGGGGATGCCGCGATGGGTCAGCGGTGGGTGCGTCGTCGCCGTCATGGGCGCGCTCCGTCCTCTGCGGTGCTCTCGCACTCGGTCGCCAAAGTATCTCGACGTCAAGATACCTGAGGGCGGTCGCACCGGTGCAACCGGTTATCCGCGGTCGCATTATGGTGCGAGGGTGTACCGCCCCAACTGGATCGAGCTCGACGGCGTCGTCAACATGCGTGACCTCGGGGGGATGGTGACCACCGACGGCGACACCGTCCGTCCGCGTCGGCTGCTTCGCTCGGACAACCTCCAGGACCTGACGCCCGAGTCGGTCGAGGTGCTGGTCTCACGTCTCGGCCTGCGCGACGTCGTGGACCTGCGCACGCATGTCGAGGTCGCCAAGGAGGGCGACGGCCCGCTGCGCGCTGTCGCGGGCGTACGCCACCACCACCACACGCTCTACCGCGAGGACAGCGCCGAGTCAGGCATCCCGGCCGCCGAGCGCGCCCTGCCGTGGGAGACCGACGAGCGCCGCCACGCCGCCACGGGTGCCGCCACAGTCGCCTCCGAAGTCTCTCCGGAGCCGCCCAGCGAGCCCGAGCAGCGCCGCAGCCCCGGGCAGAGCCACGACGAGTTCTGGTCGGAGCACTACCTCAGCTACCTCGCCAGCCGCCCCGACTCGGTGGTCGCCGCCCTGCACGCCATCGCCTCGAGCGACGGCGCGGTCGTGGTCCACTGCGCGGCCGGCAAGGACCGGACCGGGACCGTCGTGGGCCTTGCGCTCAAGGCCGTCGGCGTTCCCGACGACCTCGTCATCGCGGACTACGCGGCGTCGGCCGAGCGCGTCGCGGCCATCATGGACCGGCTGCGGGTCAAGCCGGCGTACGCCGCCAACCTGCGCGACAAGACCGTGGCGCAGCAGTCGCCCACGACCGACACGATGCGCCTGCTGCTCACCACCCTCGACGAGCGCTACGGCGGAGCGCTCGGCTGGCTCGACACGCAGGGCTGGACGCCGTCGGACACCGAGCGCCTGCGCCGGAAGCTCCTCGACGACTGAGCGCTCCTCGCCGGGGCACGGGTCAGCCGGCGTACGTTCCGAAGCTCCGGCTCGTGCCCTCGGGGTCCGCCACGGAGAACCCGCGGGAGCCGTAGTCGGTCTCCTCAAGCGGCCGAAGCACCCGCGCTTCGAGGCTCTGGGCACGCTGCCACACCGCGTCGGGATCGTCGGTCACGACGTAGACCGTGCCCGCTCCCGGAGGCGACACGAAGGTCCGGTCGACCTTCGCGCGGCTGCTCACCATGACACGGCCGCCGAACCGCTCGGCCCAGCAGTCAGTGGTGTGCAACCGCTCCTGGAGCCGACCGGCCCCCTCGCCGGCGACGACCGAGCCGTATGCCGTGGGCCGGCGGCGGGGGTCGGTGACGGTGCCGGACGGCGGAGCGTCCCCTCGACGGGCTACTTCTTGGTCTTGGCCTGGTCGGCGTCGCTGGAGAGGGCGGCCACGAACGCCTCCTGCGGCACCTCGACCCGACCGACCATCTTCATGCGCTTCTTGCCCTCCTTCTGCTTCTCGAGGAGCTTGCGCTTGCGGCTGATGTCACCGCCGTAGCACTTGGCGAGCACGTCCTTGCGGATGGCGCGGATGTTCTCGCGGGCGATGATGCGCGAGCCGATGGCGGCCTGGATGGGCACCTCGAACTGCTGACGCGGGATGAGGTCCTTGAGCTTGCCGGCCATCATCACGCCGTACGCGTACGCCTTGTCCTTGTGCACGATGGCGCTGAAGGCGTCGACGGACTCGCCCTGCAGCAGGATCTGCACCTTCACGAGGTCGGCGACCTGGTCGCCGTCGGGCTCGTAGTCGAGCGAGGCGTAGCCGCGGGTGCGTGACTTGAGCTGGTCGAAGAAGTCGAAGACGATCTCGGCGAGCGGGAGGGTGTAGCGCATCTCGACGCGGTCCTCGGAGAGGTAGTCCATGCCGCGCAGGTTGCCGCGCTTCTGCTGGCACAGCTCCATGATGGCGCCGACGAAGTCGCTGGGAGCGAGGATGGTCGCACGCACGATCGGCTCGCTCACCTCGGAGATCTTGCCCTCGGGGAACTCGCTCGGGTTGGTCACGTGGATCTGCTTGCCGTCATCCATGGTGACGTCGTAGACGACGTTGGGCTGCGTCGAGATGAGGTCGAGGCCGAACTCGCGCTCGAGCCGCTCACGGACGATCTCGAGGTGGAGCAGTCCGAGGAAGCCGCACCGGAAGCCGAAGCCGAGGGCCGCCGACGTCTCGGGCTCGTAGACGAGCGCGGCGTCGTTGAGCTTGAGCTTGTCGAGCGCCTCGCGCAGGTCGGGGTAGTCCGACCCGTCGATGGGATAGAGCCCCGAGAAGACCATCGGCTTGGGGTCACGGTAGCCGCCGAGGCTCTGCGTCGCCGGCTTGCCCGCGTTGGTGACGGTGTCACCGACGCGCGACTGGCGCACGTCCTTCACGCCGGTGATGAGGTAGCCGACCTCGCCGACGCCGAGCCCCTTGCCCGGGACCGGCTCGGGGCTGATGACGCCGATCTCGAGCAGCTCGTGCGTGGCCCTCGTCGACATCATGACGATGCGCTCGCGCGGGTTGAGGTTGCCGTCGACCACCCGGACGTAGGTGACCACGCCGCGGTAGGTGTCGTAGACGGAGTCGAAGATCATGGCCCGGGCCGGGGCGTCGGCGTCGCCCGTCGGGGCGGGCAGCTGCCGCACGATCTGGTCGAGCAGCGGCTCCACGCCCTCGCCGGTCTTGCCGGAGACGCGGAGGCAGTCCTCGGGCTCGCCGCCGATCAGCTTGGCCAGCTCCTCGGCGTACTTCTCCGGCTGGGCCGCCGGCAGGTCGATCTTGTTGAGCACCGGGATGATCGTGAGGTCGTTCTCCATCGCCAGGTAGAGGTTCGCGAGGGTCTGCGCCTCGATCCCCTGGGCCGCGTCGACGAGGAGGACCGCGCCCTCGCAGGCCGCCAGGGACCGGGAGACCTCGTAGGTGAAGTCGACGTGTCCCGGCGTGTCGATCATGTTGAGCGCGTACGTCGTCCCGTCGAGCTCCCACGGCATGCGCACGGCCTGGCTCTTGATGGTGATGCCGCGCTCGCGCTCGATGTCCATGCGGTCGAGGTACTGCGCCCGCATAGCGCGTGCGTCGACGACACCCGTCAGCTGCAGCATCCGGTCGGCGAGCGTCGACTTGCCGTGGTCGATGTGCGCGATGATGCAGAAGTTGCGGATCAGGTCCGGCGGCGTTGCGTTGGGAGCCAACGCGGAGCGGGCCATGGGCGACACGTGGGACGAACCTCGCAGAGTCAGGTGACGGGAACGGTGCTGGGGTGGAGCCGGGTCGTGCTGATCGTGCTCGGCCGGGCTTCCGACGCTCGCGCGACGGGGCCGCCCGCAGCCAGCACAGTCTCCCATGCTTTGCCGGGCCGGTGCTCACCCCTGCGCCTTCCGTCGCAGTGGCTCCCCTGCTGCCGGCTGCCGGTGACCCACAATGGCGGGCATGCGCGCCGAACCCATGCAAGTCCTGCCCCTGGCTCCGGGTGCACAGGTGCCGATGCGTCGCTACGTCCGGCACCCGCGGGAGATCCTGGCGCTCGTCGTGGCGGTCCTCGCCTCCCTGCTGCTGCTCGCGCTCGCCGTCACCGAGCTGGTCTCCGCCGTCCAGGAGCAGCGCGACCCCGACGTCTACGCGCTGGCCCTGGTCTTCGCCCCGCTGCTCGTCTGGTTCGGGCGCGGACAGCTGTGGGCCCAGCAGCGGCTGAGCGGCGTCAAGCTGAGCCCCGGGCAGTTCCCCGAGGCGTATGCGATGCTCGTCGACGCGGCGGCCCGGTCCGGTCTCTCCTACGTGCCGGACGCGTACGTCGTGCTCGGCAACGGGGTCATCAACGCCGCGGCCTCCGGGCACGGCTTCCGACGCTTCGTGTTCGTCAACAGCGACCTGCTCGAGGTGGGCGGCGCGGCGCGGGAGCCGGAGGCCCTGCGCTTCGTCATCGCGCACGAGGTCGGCCACATCGCCGCGGGGCACACCAGCTACTGGCGCATTCTCGGAGCCTTCGCCTCGCAGTGGCTCCCGTTCGTCGGCTCGACCCTCAGCCGCGCCCAGGAGTACACCGCCGACAACTACGGGCACGCGCTCGCTCCCGAGGGCGCCCGCTCGGCCATGGCCACGCTGGCCGGGGGCAAGTACCTCGGCCGCTCCGTCGACGTCGACGCCATGGCGGACCGGGCCGTCACCGAGCCGGGCTTCTTCGTGTGGCTCACCAATGCAGCAGCGAGCCACCCGGTCCTGCTCTGGCGCACCCACGCCCTGCGTGACCGGCGTCGTCCCGGGCGGCTGCTCTGGAGGCCGCGGGAGCCGTGGCAGTGGGGCACGCCGGCAGCGCCCGACGCGTACGCCCTTCCCGCGATGGTCGGCTTCCAGCCCACCCCGCTCCCCCAGCCGGCGGCACCTTCGGTGCCCGCGGTGCCCGAGGCCGCGCCCGCACCGGTGGTCGCCGTCGTGGCCCCGACCGACTCGGGTGTGCGGTCGCTCCCCGACTGAGCGCGCTCAGGCGGTGCTGGCGGAGGCTGCGTCGGCGGTCGGTTGCGGCGATCCGTTCCCCTGCGCGAGCGCCCGGTGCGACCGGCGTTCGAGCCCGGCGGACAGCACCGCCACACCGACGCCGAGCACGGCCAGACCGGCGCCGACGAGGCTCGGTGCCCCGTAGCCCCAACCGGCGGCGAGGACGACCGAGCCCAGCCACGCGCCGAGGGCGTTGGCCGTGTTGAGCGTCGAGTGGTTGAGCGCGGCAGCGAGGGACTGACCCTCGTGCGCCACGTCCATCAGGCGGGTCTGCAGCAGCGGCACGACGATCGAGGGCAACAGCCCCAGCACGAACACCATGGCGACGCCGAGCCACAGCAGGTGCACCGCCCAGCCGAAGACGGCGAGCAGGGCCGCAATGGCCCCCAAGGCGGCGATGATCCCCTTGAGGACGCCGACCCGGTTGGCGACCCGTCCGCTCAGCACCATGCCGGTGACCATCCCGATGCCGTATGCCGCGAGCACCCACGGGATGTAGCGCTCGTCCAGCCCGGCGAGCTCCGTCATCGTCGGCGTGATGAACGAGTACATCGCGAACATGCCGCCGAAGCCCACCACCCCGATGAGCAGCGCCAGCCACACCTGGCCACGGCGCAGCGCCCGCATCTCGGCGCGCATGGACTCGTCACCGCTGGAGGGCTGGTGCGGCAGGAAGACCCCGATGGCCACGACGGTCAGCGCCGCGACGGTCCCGACGAGCAGGTAGGGCAGGTGCCAGGAGAAGCGCTGGCCGAGCAGGGTCGCGACCGGCACACCCACGACGTTGGCGACACCGAGGCCGCCGAGGATCGCTGCGACGGCGGCGGTCCGCCGCTCGTGCGACACGAGGGAGGCCGCGACCACCGACCCGATCCCGAAGAAGGCGCCGTGCGGCAGTCCCGCGAGGAACCGGGCCGCCATGACGGTCGGGTAGCTGTCGGCGGCGACGATCCCGAGGTGCGCCACGGCGAAGAAGGCCATGAGCCCCATGAGCAGCCCCTTGCGCGGCGCCTTGGCGGCGGCCACCGCGATGACCGGCGCACCGACGACCACGCCCAGCGCGTACGCGGACACGTAGTGTCCCGAGGTCGCGATGTCCACCCCCGTGCCTCTGGCGATCTGCGGCAGCAGGCCCATGGTCACGAACTCCGTCGTGCCGATGGCGAATCCACCGACCGCGATCGCGAGGAGGGCGAGGGCGGTGCGGCGTCGTGCGGGGCTCACAAGGGTTCTCCGGGTTCGGTCGTCGGTCTGCGCCGCCACGCGGGATGCGCGGGCTGTGGCGGTGCGGCAGGGCTCGGATCGCCGTCGACCCGTTCTCGGACTCCAACCGTAACGACGGCGCCCACTACGGTGATTCCCGTGTCCAGCACCCTCGAGAACCTCCTCGGCCGCCTGCGCGGCATCGTCCGCCGCTCGGCGCCTGCCCGCACGCGCACGACCTCAGCCCACCCCGGCCCGGCGTCTCTGCGCACGATCCCCACGACCTCCTACCCGGGTGACGCGACGCGACTGCCCGACACGACGTACGCACCTCGGCAGGACGGCCGTCCCGACCCCGGGGAGATCGTGTGGACCTGGGTGCCCTTCGAGGAGGACCACAGCCAGGGCAAGGACCGTCCCGTCCTCGTCATCGGCCACGAGGGCCGGTGGCTGGTGGCCCTTGCCCTGACCAGCAAGGACCACGACCGCGACGAGCAGCAGGAACGGCGCTCCGGGCGCGAGTGGGTCGACATCGGCACCGGCGCCTGGGATCCGCGGGGACGTCCGAGCGAGGTCCGGGTGAACCGCCTCGTGCGGGTCGACCCCGACGGGGTGCGGCGCGAGGGGGCGGTACTGCCGCGTGACCGATACGAGGAGGTCGTCGCCGCGGCGCGCGCCCTGCAGCGCGGATGACGCAGAACGGGCCCGTCACCATGCGGTGACGGGCCCGGTCAGGAAAGCGTGTGCCTCAGAGCGACGCGACCCTCTTGGCCAGCGCCGACTTCTTGTTGGCCGCCTGGTTCTGGTGGATGACACCCTTCGAGACGGCCTTGTCGAGCTTCTTCGAGGCGTTCTTGAGGGCCTCGGCAGCAGCGTCCTTGTCGCCGGCGTCGGCGGCCACGCGGACCTTGCGGACCCAGGTGCGAAGCTCGCTCTTGACGGCCTTGTTGCGCTCGGTGCGCGTGCGGTTCGTCTTGATGCGCTTGAGCTGCGACTTGATGTTTGCCACGTTGATGGTTTCTTTCGTTCGGTCGGATGGTTGCCGTTAGAGGGCGGCAAAGCTGCTCGGGACCGGGCGTGGGGACACCCTGCGTGAGCAGCTCTGGGTGGAGCATGCATGCGCGCACGACCTGGGCGCGCACGCGACGGTCAAAGTTACCAGCGGCGTCGCCGCTCGACCAAACCGGCGGCATGCCGTCCCTACAGGTTGCAGGTCAGTGGCCGGCGCGGGCCCGCGCGATGGTCAGGATGGCCCGCTCGACGGCATACACGGGGTCACGCCCGCCTCCCTTGACCTCGAAGTCGGCGGCGGCGACGGCCTGCACGGCCTCGGCGAGGCCGTCGGCGCTCCAGTGGGTGACGGCTCGGCGTGCCTTGTCGATCTGCCAGGGCGCCATGCCGAGGCTCTTGGCGAGCTGCGCCGAGCTGCCGCGACCGGCCGCGCCGACCTTGATGAGCTGGCGCAGCTGCGAGGCCAGGACGGCGACGATCGGCACCGGGTCGACGCCGGTGGCGATGGCGTGGCGCAGCAGGCGCAGGGCCTCGCCCGACTGACCGGCGACGGTGGCGTCGGCCACCCGGAAGCCCGTCGCCTCGACCTTGCCGCCGTGGTAGGTGTCGACGACGGCGTCGTCGACGGCGCCCTCGGTGTCGGAGATGAGCTGGGAGCACGCCGCGGCGAGCTCGCGCACGTCCTTGCCGACCGCCTCGATGAGGGCACGCACGCCCTCGCTCGTGATCTTGCGCCGCGCCGCCGCGAACTCCTTGAGCACGAAGTCGGTCTTGTCGCGGTCGGTCTTGATCGCCGGGCACTCGATGACGCGGGCGCCGGCCTTGCGCATCGTGTCGAGGACCTTCTTGCCCTTCACACCGCCGCCGTGGCCGACCACGAGGCCGAGGTCGGGGTCCGGCGTGGCGAGCAGCGAGAGCAGGTCCAGCTGCAGGTCGTCGGGCGACTCGTGGAGGTCGCGCACGACGATCGTCTTGGCGCCACCGAAGAGGGACGGGCTGGCGTGCATCTGCAGGGCGCCCGACTCGTACGTCGCAGGGTCGATGCGGATGACTTCCACGTCGCTCCCCTGCGCGGCAGCCAGGACGCCCGCGACCGCCCGCTCGACGAGGATGCCCTCCGGTCCGGTCACGAGGACGAAGGGAGGCGCGGCCGGGTCGGTCATGGAGGCAACTGTGCCATGCGATGCAGACACTCCGACGCGGTCGACACCGGGCCCTCAGTCGAAGAGCGCGCCCGACGCGATGCGCAGGCCCAGCTGCTGGACGCGCGACGCGATGACCTGCTCCGGAAGCTCGAAGTGGTCGACGAGCTCCTCGAGCTGCATGCCCGACTCGGCGGCGTCGCGCAGCTCCTCGTCCTGCTCGTCGGTCCAGGCGTGCCCGGACGTGACGGCGCTGCGCGAGGACGCCGGGGCCGGGGGGTCCACGGCGACCGGTCGGGGGTGCTCCGTGCCGTCGGCCTCGGTCCTGGCGCCGGTGAGCGACCGCAGCGCCGGCTCCTCGACCTCCACCGGCGGGGGCGCCATGGCGTCGAGCCGGGCCAGTGCCGCCAGCACCATCTTCTTGTCGGTCGTCGGGTAGAAGGGCGGCAGCGAGCGCTGGAGGAAGCCGGCATACCTCGCCGTCATCATCCGGGAGTCGAGGAAGGCCACGACCCCGCGGTCGTCACCGCGCCGCACCAGGCGGCCGGCGCCCTGCGCGAGGCGCAGCGCCGCGTGCGTGGCCGAGACGGCCATGAAGCCGTTGCCGCCCATCCTGGCGATCGCCTGGGACCGCGCCGACGCCAGCGGGTCGTCTGGCCGCGGGAAGGGGATGCGGTCGATGATGACGAGCTGGCACGACGAGCCGGGCACGTCGACGCCCTGCCAGAGGGTGAGAGTGCCGAAGAGGCAGGTGCGGGGGTCTCGGGCGAACTGCCGCACGAGGGTCGTGATCTGGTCCTCACCCTGGCACAGCACCGGGATGTCGTCCCCAAAGCGGGCGCGCATGATCTCCGCCGCCGTCTGAGCGGCGCGCATCGAGGAGAAGAGCCCGAGGGCCCGGCCCCCGGCTGCGCGGACGAGCTGCTCGATCTCGTCGAGCGTGTCGTCGCCGGCGCCGTCGCGCCCCGGCGGGGGCAGGTGGGCGGCGACGTAGGCGATGGCCTGCTTGGGGTAGTCGAAGGGGCTGCCGACGTCGAGGCCCTGCCACTTCGGCGCACCCTCGCCCCGCAAGCCGATGGTGCCGGCGACCGAGTCGAAGGTGCCGCCGAGCTCGAGCGTCGCGGAGGTCAGGACGACCGTGCGCTCGTCGAACACCTTGTCGCGCACGAGCATCGCCACGCTCATCGGCGCCACTCGCAGGACGGGGCCACGACGCTGGTCGCGGCTCAGCCACACGACGTCGAGCTCACGCTCCTCGAGGATGCGCTCGGTGTTCTCGTGGATCTCATCGACGGCGGCGCGGGCCACCTGACGTGCGCCGTCGGCCTCCTGGCCCGGCGGCGGCTTCAGGTCGCTCTGCACGGCGCGTGCCGTGTCACGGATGCGGGCCAGGGCCAGCCCCACGGAGTCGGGGATGCCGAGCATCCGGCCCTCCTCGAGGGGCTCGAGCGCCTGCGCCAGCATCGCTCCTGCCTCGTCGAGGGGCGCGGTGTTCTCCGACATCCGGCCGGCCTTCTTGGCAGCGCTCATCACCATGGTGCCGGTCAGCTCGTCGGTGATGGTGGCGGTCACGCGGTCGACGAGCTCGTGCGCCTCGTCGACGACGAGCACGTCGTGCTCGGGCAGCATCTGGCGGCCCTCGAACGAGTCGATGGCCATGAACGAGTGGTTCGTGACGATGACGTCGACGTCCTTGGCGGCCTCGCGGGCGCGCTCGACGAAGCACTCCGCCACGAGGGGGCACTTGCCGCCCATGCACTCGTGCGCCGAGACGGAGACCTGTCGCCACGCGCGCTCCGACACGCCGGGGACGAGCTCGTCCCGGTCGCCCGAGTCGGTGCTGGACGCCCACTCGCGCAGCCGCAGCACCTCCTGGCCCAGGCGCCCGACCGAGGCATCGACCTGGCCGACGGAGAGCAGGCCGTCGTCGTCGTCCGGGATGCCGCCCTCGAGCTTGTTGAGGCAGACGTAGTTGCGCCGGCCCTTGACGAGCGCATACGTCGGTCGTCGCCCCAGGACCGGCGCGAGGGCATCGGCCACACGGGGCATGTCGCGGTCGACGATCTGCGCCTGCAGGGCGAGCGTCGCGGTCGCGACGACGGCGGGCTTGCCGGCCTCGAAGGCGTGTGCGACGGCGGGGACGAGGTAGGCGAGCGACTTGCCGGTGCCGGTGCCGGCCTGCACGAGCAGGTGCTCCCCCTCGTCGATCGCGTGCGCGACCGCGTGCGCCATCTGGACCTGGCCGGGACGCGTGGCGCCCCTGACCCCCGACACCGCGGCGTTGAGGAGGTCGTCGAGCGCGGGTCGCTTGGCCATTGGGCCAGCGTATGCCGCCAGGCCGACCTCTCGTCGCACCCGTCCCCCGCCCGCGACAGGCTCCTCGGAACGACCTGGCGAGGTCGTCCGTCCTTCCGGGGCGGCGGCCCGAGCGCCGCGCCCCGGCCGATCTGCGACGAATGTCACCGAAGGGTGTTCTGGCGGTTGCGGTCGCGAGGTCACCGGTGCGGAGGTTTCATCGGTGGCATGAGCACCTCCCTGCCGACCGACCTCGAGATCGCCCGGTCCGCGACCCTGCGCCCGCTCCCCGAGGTGGCGGCCGACCTGTCCGTGTCGTCGGAACATCTCGAGCCGTACGGCCGGGACGTCGCCAAGATCGACCTCGCGGTCCTCGACGGGTCGGCGGGCCCATCGAGCGGCAAGTACGTCGTCGTCACCGCCGTGACGCCGACCCCGCTCGGCGAGGGCAAGACGACCACCGCAGTGGGGCTGGCGCAGGCGCTGCAGCGCCTCGGCAGGCGAGCCGTGGTCGCGCTGCGCCAGCCGTCGATGGGCCCCACCTTCGGGATCAAGGGTGGCGCCGCGGGCGGCGGCTACAGCCAGGTCGTCCCGATGGAGCGGCTCAACCTGCACCTGACCGGGGACTTCCACGCCGTGACGGCCGCGCACAACCTGTTGGCCGCGATGGTCGACAACCACCTGCACCACGGCAACGCGCTCGGGATCGACCTCCGCAACATCACCTGGCGGCGGGTCCTCGACGTCAACGACCGGTCGCTGCGCAACATCGTCGTCGGGCTGGGAGCCCGACAGGACGGCGTGACCCGGGAGACCGGGTTCGACATCACGGCCGCCAGCGAGGTGATGGTCCTGCTCACCCTGGCGACCTCCCTGCGCGACCTGCGCGAGCGCCTCGGGCGGATCGTCATCGGCTACACGACGCAGGGCCGGAGCGTCACCGCCGAGGACCTGCACGCGGCCGGGGCGATGGCGGCCCTCCTCGCCGACGCGCTCAAGCCGAACCTGCTCCAGACCCTCGAGGGCGGCCCCGCGATCATCCACTGCGGTCCCTTCGGCAACATCGCCACCGGCACCTCGTCGGTGACCGCCGACCTCATCGCCGTACGCGGCAGCGAGTACGCGATCACGGAGGCGGGTTTCGGCGCCGACATGGGCGCCGAACGCTTCTTCGACGTCAAGTGCCGGGTGAGCGGGCTCAAGCCCGACGTCGCCGTCATCGTGGCCACCGTGCGCGCCCTGAAGACCCACTCGGGGCGGTATGCCGTGACTGCCGGCAAGCCCCTGCCCACCGGGTTGTTCGAGGAGCGGCCGGAGGACGTGGAGGCCGGCCTGCCCAACCTGCGCAAGCACGTCGAGATCGTGAGGCGCTTCGGGGTGCAGCCGGTCGTCGCCGTCAACGCGTTCCCGCAGGACCACGACTCCGAGCACGCGGTGGTGCGCCGGTTCTGCAACCGGCTCGGGGTGCGGTCGGCGGTGACCCGCCACGTCGCGGAGGGCGGCGCCGGTGCCCTCGAGCTGGCCGAGGTCGTCGTGGAGGCCGCCCACGAGCCGAGCAGCTTCGAGTTCCTGTACCCCCTGGACCTGCCGCTGGAGCAGAAGATCGAGGCGATCGCCACGCAGGTCTACGGCGCCGACGGCGTCGACGTGAGCCCGGCGGCGGCGCGCGCCCTCGAGGACTACGAGCGGCTCGGCTACGGCGGCCTCCCCGTGGTGATCGCCAAGACGCACCTCTCGATCTCCTCGGACCCCACCCTGCGCGGGGCGCCGCGCGGCTGGCGGCTCCCCGTGCGCGAGGTGCGCGCTGCCGTCGGCGCCGGCTACGTCTACGCGATCTGCGGCGACATGCGCACCATGCCCGGCCTGTCGAGCTCGCCGAACGCCGAACGGGTCGACCTCGACGAGGACGGCTCCGTCACGGGCCTGTCCTGAGGCCGCACCGTCCGCCCGCCTTCGTCCGCCGGTCAGCGCCTGCCGACCGGCCGCCGGCGCCCACTCCCCGGCCGGCCGGCACCATCTGCTCAGCCCAGCAGCTGCCCGTCTACCCGGCGGGCCATCGCGACGTCGTCGCGGTAGTCGGTGGCGCTGAGCCGCAGACCGCGCGGCAGACGACCCACCTCGCTCCAGCCCGCCGTGGCGTAGAAGCTCCTGAGCCCCAGACCGCCCCGGTAGTCGAGCCGCAGCAGCTCGACGTGCGGCAGCTCCCGCCGGGCGATGCCGACCATGCCACCGAGAAGGATGCGCCCGAGGTTGCGGCGCTGCACCGAGGGGTCGACCATGAGCCGCTCGAGCCGGGCCACGTGCTCGTAGGGGAACCCGAACGAGTGCTGCCAGAAGCCGAGGCCCCGCAGGTGGCCGTCGGGGTGGCGGAGCACGCACAGCATCGAGCGCCCCTCGCGCGCGTCCTCGAGGTGCCGGTCGAGGACCGCGGCGACCGCGTGCCGGGAGGCCCCCGGCAGGAACCCGACCGAGCCACCGGAGTCGTTGACCTCCCGCCACAGCCCGAGCGCCGCCTCCTGCAGCTCCTCCCCCAGCATCGCCACGGGTACCGCCTCGACCCGCGGGGCCTCGAAGTAGGCCATGGGCTTGCCGTCCGGCTCGTCCCCCATCCGCCGCACGCCCACCTGCACCAGCCCCGCCGACGCGGCCGTGCGCAGCGACGCCGCGTTGACGTCGTCGACCATCGCGGTGACCAGGGACTGCGGGCGGTGCTCCACGGCCCATGCGACGAGAGCACGGGAGATCTCGCGGCCGAGCCCGCCACCGAGCCGGTCGTGGGCAAGCCGGTAGTAGAGGTTCAAGGCGCGATGGTCAGAGTCCTTGTGTCGCAGGCCCGCCCACCCGATGACCTGGCCGGACGCGCGGTCGAGGGCGGCGGCATACCCCACGTGGTCCTGCTCCCAGTCGATGAGGTCGTCCGAGAGTCGCTCGCGGCACCGCTCGGGGCTGGGCATGCTCGACGGCGCGTGGGCGTAGGTGCGTGGGTCGGTGTGCAACCGCACGTAGTCCTCGAGGTCTCCGGGCACGGGACGACGCAGCACGACGCGCTCGGTCGTCAGCCACACGTCGCCGGGCTCAGGGGCCTCACCCGGCTCATGCGGCTTGGTGTCGGTGTCGATCGCGCTCACGGCGCCATGCTCCTCGCGTGCATGCCCTCATCCTCGCCGAAGCCGCCGACGGTCCGCGCGCGGAGGCCTGCCGCGGCAGCAACGGTCCTACGATGGCGCTCTCACGGGCTCGGGGACAGGGGTCAGGCATGCGATCGGTTCGAGCAGCTGCGGTGTCCGTCGCGTGTGGCGCCGCTGTCGTCCTCGGCGGCTGCACCTCCGCGTCGGGTTCGCCTCCCGCCGGGACGAGCGCGGGCACGCCCGTCGAGCTGTCCACCCACTGCGGCATACGCTTCCTTCAGGTCGGTGACGACTGGTTCGAGCGCGTGGGCGGCCCGCTTGCCCGGGACGGCAACCCGCCGCCGGGCTGGGGCAACCCGACCCAGCCGGGCCGGGTCACCCGTGCCGGTCGGGACGCCGTCTTCACCGATGACGCGGGTCACCATGAGCTGTTCGGTCGGGTGTCGGCTCCACCGGCGTCAGCCACGGCCTGCGCCTGACGCCGACGACGGAGGACCCGTGCTCGGGCCCTCCGTCGCGGCTGGTCGGCTCAGCTGGCGACGACGACGTATGCCGCGAGGTCGGGCTCCAGGGTCGCCGTGACCTTCGCGCGCACCCGGGTGCCCTCCGCGACGTGCTCGCTCTCGAGGATCTCGCCCTCCTGGTGCAGCCGCGAGACGAGGTCGCCGCGGTCGTAGGGCACGAGCACCTCGACCTCGACGTCCGGCTTGGGCAGCTCCTCGTCGATGAGGGCGCGCAGCTCGTCGAGCCCTGCGCCCGTGCGCGCCGAGACCGTCACGCAGTGCTTCTCGTGGCGCCGGATCCGGTCGAGCACCTCCGGGTCGGCGATGTCCGCCTTGTTGACGACGATGATCTCCTTGATCTGGTCGCCGCCGACGTCGGCCAGCACCTCCCGCACGGCCGAGATCTGGCCCTCGGGGTCGGGGTGCGAGCCATCGACGACGTGCAGCAGCAGGTCGGAGTCGGAGACCTCCTCCAGCGTCGAGCGGAACGCCTCGACGAGCTGGTGCGGGAGGCTGCGCACGAACCCGACCGTGTCGGCCAGCGTGTAGACGCGGCCGTCGGCGGTCTCGGTGCGGCGCACCGTCGGGTCGAGGGTCGCGAACAGCTGGTTCTCGACCAGCACACCCGCACCGGTGAGGCGGTTGAGCAGCGAGCTCTTGCCGGCATTGGTGTAGCCGGCGATCGCCACGGAGGGGACGCCGCCGGCGTGACGGGAGTGCCGTCGGGTGTCGCGGCTCGTCTTCATGCCCTTGATGTCGCGGCGCAGCTTGGCGATCCGGGTGTTGATGCGACGGCGGTCGAGCTCGATCTTCGTCTCACCGGGACCACGCGAACCGATGCCCTCACCACCGGCGACACGACCACCGGCCTGCCGGGACATCGACTCACCCCAGCCACGCAGGCGCGGCAGGAGGTACTGGAGCTGGGCCAGCTCGACCTGGGCACGACCTTCGCGGCTCTTGGCGTGCTGGGCGAAGATGTCGAGGATCAGGGCGGTGCGGTCGATGACCTTCACCTTGACGACGTCCTCCAGTGCGCGGCGCTGGCTCGGGGCCAGCTCGCCGTCGCAGATCACGGTGTCGGCGCCCTCCCCGACGACGATGTCGCGCAGCTCGATGGCCTTGCCCTTGCCGAGCCAGGTGGCCGGGTCGGGGCGTTGACGACGCTAGATGACGCCCTCGAGTACGGTGGAACCGGCCGTCTCGGCCAGAGCAGCGAGCTCGCGGATGGAGTTCTCCGCGTCATCGGCCGTGCCGTCGGTCCAGACGCCGGCGAGCACGACGCGCTCGAGGCGCAGCTGGCGGTACTCGACCTCGGTGATGTCCTCGAGCTCGGTGGAGAGCCCGTGGACCCGGCGCAGCGCCGCACGCTCCTCGCGGTCGAGCTGCTCACCGTCGTAGAGGGGGACGGCGCCGTCCAGGTCTGGCCGGCCGTCGACCTCCGCAGCGAGCGCCTCGGCACGGGTGGCAAACAGGTCCTGCTCCCGCGTGGCGCGGGCGGACTCACTGGGGTGCTTGGTGTGGTTGCTGGTCATGTTCTCCTTATCGTTCCACTGGTGCAACGCCACGAGCCACTCGTTTGTGCCCACTGCCCGCATACCCGCAGGCGCCCGCGGCCATGCCGGCCTCGAGGGCGCGGCCGGTACCGTGACCCCTGATGAGCGAGCCGACCGACCACTACTTCACCGCCGAGCCGGCCACGCCGGAGGAGCGCCGCTCGATCGAGGTCACCCTCGACGGGCGTCGGCTGACGCTCACCACGGCCCGCGGCGTCTACTCCCCCGACCGGCTCGACCCCGGCACCGCGGTCCTGCTCGCCGGCGCCCCGGACCCCAGCCCCACCGGCGACCTGCTCGACATCGGCTGCGGCTGGGGACCGATCTCCCTCACCCTGGCGCTGCGCTCACCCCGGGCGCGCGTGTGGGGCGTCGACGTCAACCGCCGCGCCCTGGACCTCGCGCGGGCCAATGCCGTCGCGGCCGGTGTCGGCAACGTGACGTTCTGCGAGCCCGACGACGTGCCGCAAGACGTGCGCTTCGCCACGATCTGGTCCAACCCGCCCATCCACGTGGGCAAGCCCGCGCTGCACGCGCTGCTCGAGCAGTGGCTGCCTCGCCTCGCGGACGACGGCGTCGCCCACCTCGTCGTGCAGAAGCACCTCGGGTCGGACTCGCTCCAGAAGTGGCTCAACGCCCGGGACTGGGGCCTGGACTGCACGCGCCTGTCCTCGGCCAAGGCCTTCCGCATCCTCGAGGTCCGCCGCGCCTGACCGCGCAAGGCGACTACACCGCCAGAGTCGTCCTACGCGGTCAGGTCGGAGGTGATGAGGGAATAGACCACCAGATCGACACGGCCCGCGTGGACGTAGCCGGCGTTGCGCGCCACGCCCTCGCGGACGAGCCCGGCCTACTCAGCCGCCCGCTGCGACGGGCGATTGCCCGTGGCCGCACGCACGGCGACGCGCTCGAGACCCTGCTCCAGCATGGCCCACTCGGCCAGTAGGGGACGCAGCACGAAGCCGTCGCCCTGCAGCGTCGCCGACGGGAAGGTCCTCGGTGGCCGCGCCGTCACAGTGGGAAGTCGCCGTCGGCGACGAGGGCCGCCGGTCCGGCCAGCTCGACCCGCTGGCCCGGCAGCGGGGTCACGGTGAGACGTCCGCCGGGGACGTCGACGGTCCAGGGGCTGAGGTCCTCGACACCGGACCAGAAGCGCGTCGCGAGGGCCGCGGCTGCCGCCCCGGTGCCGCACGATCGCGTCTCCCCCACACCGCGCTCGTGCACGCGCATCGCGATGTGCCCCGGACCCACAGCACGCACGAACTCCACGTTGACCCCCTCGCGCTGTTCCGGCTGCACCTCGGGCGCACCGGTCAGGTCGAGCTGCTCGAGCTCGATCCCCTCGGGGAGCATGACGACGGCGTGCGGGTTGCCCATGTCGACCGAGAGCGCCGGGACCGGCTTGCCGTGCCGCGGTCGCACCATGAGGTCGAAGCCGTCGGCGCGGGCCGCGGCCTCGTCGGCCAGGCGCCACGGGCCCAGGTCGACGGCATACCCCTCCTCCACGACGCGCACGGTCTTGACGCCGGCGCGGGTGGCGATGGTGATCTGGCGCCCGAAGGCGAGACCCTCACGGCGCAGGAAGTCCGCGAAGACGCGGGTGCCGTTGCCGCACATCTCGGCGAGTGAACCGTCGGCGTTGCGGTAGTCCATGAACCACTCGGCGTCGTGCGACTGCGCCCGGACCGCCTCGTCGGTGGACAGGGCCGTGCGCACGACGCGGATCACGCCGTCGGCGCCGAGGCCCGCGTGGCGGTCGGCGATGCGCTGCACCTGCGCGGGAGTGAGCTCGAGGGTGCCCTCGAGGTCGGGGATCAGCACGAAGTCGTTCTCGGTTCCGTGGCCCTTCGTGAAGCGCGTCATGTCAGCCATTCTCCGGTATGCCGGGTCGCACCCTCACGTCTGCCTCGCGCACTGCCGCGAGCGCCCGGTCGAGCAGGCCCGGGGCCTGCGCGTCCAGCCACACGATGCGCGGGTCGGGACGGAACCAGGACTCCTGGCGTCGTGCGTAGCGACGCGTGGCCCGGGCAGTGTCCTCACGCGCCTCCCGCTCACCCATGACGCCGTCGATGACCGCGATGGCCTGGCCGTAGCCGATGGCCCGGCTGGCTGTCACGCCCTCGCGCAGACCCGCCCCGAGCAGGGTCTCGGTCTCGGCCCTGAGGCCGGCGTCCCACATCCGGTCGACCCGGCGAGCGACGCGTTCGTCGAGCACCTCGCGTTCGACCCGGAGTCCCAGGATGATCGCGGGAGAGGCGAGCTCCCGCGTCGGCATGCTCGCGCTGAACGGGCGTCCCGTGAGCTCGATGACCTCGAGCGCGCGGACCACCCGGCGCACGTTGCCGGGAAGGATCGCCGCTCCCGCTTCGGGGTCGAGAGCCCGTAGCCGAGCGTGGAGGACATCGGGGCCGACCTGCTCGCCCTCTGCCTCGATGCGCGCGCGCACCCGTGGGTCTGTCGGCGGGATCTCGAGCCGGTCCAGGGCTGCACGGACGTAGAGACCCGACCCGCCCACGAGCAGCGGTCGGTGCCCGCGAGCCGCGATGGCGTCGAAGTGCGCCCGTGCCGCCACCTGGTAGGCGGCCACACTGGCCTCCTGCGTCACCTCGAGCACGTCGAGCTCGTGGTGCGGGATGCCCCGACGCTGCGCTCGTGGCAGCTTGGCTGTGCCGATGTCCATGCCGCGGTAGAGCTGCATGGCGTCGGCGTTGACGACCTCTCCCCCTACTCGCTCGGCGAGGTCGAGAGCCAGGTCGGACTTGCCGGTTGCGGTGGGGCCCACCACCGCGACGATGGGCGGGCTCGAGGGGGTGGACGTCGGCCGGCAGAGCGGTTCGCCGCTCGTGGACCCGGGCGTCACGGCATGCGGCCGGCGGGGCGGTGCGGGGACGTGTGCGTCACGGGCAGTGGCGCTCAGCCGATGAGCTCGTCGGCGTGCCGGTCAGCAGTGGCCGCGTCGTGGGCGTGGCCGTCGTGCTCGTGCTCGTCGTGCTCGTCGTGGCCGAACGGGTCACGGTCGACCCCGGGGTGCCACGCGTTGCCGGGCTTGCCCCAGCCGTTGCGCTTGACGGCCTTGCGGGCCTTCTTGGCCTGGCGGTCGTCGAGGCGGTCGACGTAGAGCGTGCCGTTGAGGTGGTCGTACTCGTGCTGCATGCAGCGGGCGAACCACCCGGTTGCGTCGAACTCCACCCGGTTGCCGTCGAGGTCCACACCGACCACGTGAGCGCTGTCGGCACGCTTGAGCGGGAAGGCCTCTCCCGGCACCGAGAGGCAGCCCTCGGTCTCCTCGTCGGGATTGGGGCGCTCCTGCGGGATGCGCGAGGTGGTGACGGTCGGGTTGATGACGTGCCCCTGCTCGGGCACGCCGTCCTCGTTGGCCATCTTCCAGACGAACACGCGCAGGCCCACGCCGACCTGCGGCGCGGCGAGGCCCACGCCGTTGGCCGCGACGTTGGTCTCGTACATGTCGTCGACGAGCGTGCGCAGCTCGTCGTCGAACTCCGTGACGAGAGCCGCCGCCCGGTGCAGGACGGGCTCACCGGTGATCACGATGGGACGCACGCTCATGCGCCAAGTCAAGCACGAGCCGGCGCACCGACCCGAATCGGCTCAGCCCACAGAGCAGCCCGGGGCGGCGGGCACCTGGGCCGGCCTGCCGATCGAGGGCATGCCGAGGCTGACAGCCGGCTTGCCGGTGCCCTGCGGCGCGTCCTGCAGAGCTGCCCACGCGTCACCGCCGGGAGTGCGCCGGACGGCATACGTGCCGCCCTGCACGCCGGAGTCGGCGACGAGGTGGTGCGGCGCGCCGTACGTGACCTCGACCGTCACCATGTCGCCGGGGCGCGGCACCTCGGCGCCGTCGGGCACCGCGAAGTGCACGAGTCGGTTGTCGCGGGCCCGGCCGGACAGGCGCTTGGTCTCCACGTCCTTGCGTCCCTCGGAGGGCGCGACGAGGACCTCGACCTCACGTCCCTCGAGGGACCGGTTCCCGGCCCAGCTGACCTCCTCCTGGAGGGCGATGAGGCGCTCGAAGCGTTCCTGGACGACCTCCTTGGTCACCTGGTGCGCCATGGTCGCCGCGGGCGTGCCGGGGCGGATCGAGTACTGGAAGGTGAAGGCGCTGGAGAAGCGGGACTCGCGCACGACGTCGAGCGTGCCCTGGAAGTCCTCCTCGGTCTCGCCCGGGAAGCCGACGATGATGTCGGTGGTGATCGCTGCATCGGGGATGTGGCGACGGACGTTCTCGATGATGCCGAGGAACTTCTTGCTCCGGTAGGAGCGGCGCATGTCCTTGAGCACCTTGTCGGACCCCGACTGCAGCGGCATGTGCAGGCTCGGCATGACGTTCGGGGTCTCCGCCATGGCGAGGATGACGTCCTCGGTGAAGGCGGCCGGGTGCGGGCTGGTGAAGCGCACGCGCTCGAGCCCCTCGATCTGCCCGCAGGCGCGCAGCAGCTTGCCGAAGGCGAGACGGTCGCCGAACTCGACGCCGTAGGTGTTGACGTTCTGGCCGAGGAGGGTCACCTCGACGACGCCCTGCGCGACGAGCGCCTCGATCTCAGCGAGGATCTCGCCGGGGCGCCGGTCCTGCTCCTTGCCACGCAGGCTCGGGACGATGCAGAACGTGCAGGTGTTGTTGCAGCCGACCGAGATGGACACCCACGCGCTGTAGGCGGAGTCGCGGCGGGTGGGCAGGGTGGACGGGAAGACCTCGAGGCTCTCGAGGATCTCCACCTCGGCGCGCTTGTTGTGGGCGGCGCGGTCGAGCAGCGCCGGCAGGGACCCGATGTTGTGGGTGCCGAAGACGACGTCGACCCACGGTGCTCGCTGCACGATCGTGCCGCGGTCCTTCTGGGCCATGCAGCCACCGACCGCGATCTGCATGTCCGGGTTCTTCTGCTTGGCCGGCCGCAGCTGCCCCAGGTTGCCGTAGAGCTTGTTGTCGGCGTTCTCGCGCACGGCACACGTGTTGAACACCACGACGTCGGCCACCTCGGGTCGCTCTCCCGCGGGGAGGCTCGAGAGGTCGACGTAGCCAGCGGTCTCGAGCAGGCCGGCGAGGCGCTCACTGTCGTGCACGTTCATCTGGCACCCGTGCGTGCGGACGTCGTACGTCCTCGGGGCTGCGTTCTGCGTTGTCATGGCACCGACAAGGGTACGTCCCGCTGCGCGGGCCGCACGACGGCGCCGGTGCAGCCGCGCCAGGAGTCGGCGGCGGCCGCACCGGGAGTCGGAGGCAGACCACCGGGGCCGGGCGGAATAACTGCGGCCGGGCCGCGGTTCAGATGCTTGACAGTTCAACAACTTGTGAGCATCATAGTTGTTGAAGATTCAATAACTACCTGAAGGACGTCATCATGGGCCTGTTCAACCGCAGCAAGGACGAGACCGTCGTCGAGACCCCCTCCGTGGCCGTGGAGAGCATCTCCGGCGACTACACGATCGACCCCAGCCACACCCGCGTCGGCTTCTCGGCCCGCCACGCGATGGTCACCAAGGTCCGTGGCCACTTCGACGAGTTCGAGGGCAGCGCGCACGTCGACACCGTCGACCCTGCCAAGTCGTCCGTCTCCGTGACGATCCAGGCGGCCAGCGTCACCACGGGCAACGAGCAGCGCGACGGCCACCTCAAGACCCCCGACTTCTTCGACATCGCCAACTACCCGCAGATCACCTTCGTCTCGACGGACGTGGAGCGCGACGGCGCCGAGTGGGCCATCACCGGCGACCTGACGATCAACGGCGTGACCAAGTCCGTCACGATCCCCTTCGAGGAGACCGGCTCGGCCAAGGACCCCTTCGGCAACACCCGCGTCGGCTTCGAGGGTGACGTCACCATCGACCGCACGGAGTGGAACCTCTCCTTCAACGCGGCCCTCGAGACCGGCGGCGTCCTCGTCAGCGAGAAGGTCAAGCTCGAGTTCGACGTCTCGGCCATCGCCAACGTGCCGGCCGAGGTCTGAGCCGCAGGACCACAGTGACACCCGAGGGGGTGAGGACCAGCCGGTCCTCACCCCCTTCGTCGTCCGCCGAGGCCCTTGGCACCGGTGCGGGCTGCGCCGGCCAGTGGTCCACGCACCCTGTGTGAGGTGCCGAAGTGCCCACTCGACTCGACGTCGAGTGGGCATTCGTGCACCGGTGGAGACCCTGACGTCGTCAGTCGCGCTGGTGCTCGGGGAGCCCGTCGATGGCGTCGCGGATCACCGGCCAGGCGATCTCGCCGGAGTAGCCCTTGCGGGCGAGCATCCCCGCCAGACGGCGCGCCTGGACGGCCGGGTCGAGGCCCCGCATGGTGCGCAGCTTCTTCACGACGAGCAGCTCCGCCCGGGCCCGTTCGTCGCCGGTTCCGACCTGGCCGAGAGCCTCGTCGGCGATCTCCTGGTCGATGCCCTGCTTGCGCAGCTCGTGGGAGAGGGCCTTGCGCGCCAAGCCCTTTCCGGCCTGCTTGGAGCGCACGAGCATCTGGGCGTACGCCTCGTCGTCGATGAGGCCGACTTCGGTCAGGCGGTCGAGCACCCGGGCGGCGACGTCGTCGTCGCACCCGCGCTGTCGCAGCTTCTTCTCGAGCTGTGAGCGACTGCGCGGCGCCATGCTGAGCTGTCGCAGCGCGATGGCGCGGGCGACCGACTCGGCATCGGCGTCGGAGACCGCGACTTCGACATCCTCGGGTGGAGGCGCCCAGTCGGGCCTCTCCCCCGGATCCGCCGAGCCCCAGCCCGTGGCCCGCCCTTTCGGCCGGGACTGTGGGGAGTGCCGGGACTGTCGCGACCGCCCTGACCGCGGCCCGGCGGCGCCACCGTCTACCGGCCGGGGACGCGTGCGGGCGCCGCGGGCCGCAGCCGTGGCGTCGGGCCCCGCTGCACCGGAGACCGCGGACGGCGGGGCCGGCTCGCCAACGGGATCCGGCGTACCGGAGGGACCACCGGCCCGCGCCCGGGCCACGACCTCTGCTTCAGCGAGGGCGGCCGCGGCGCGGGCCAGGCGGTCCTGCGTGGTCTCCTGCTCGGAGAACCCCATGATCAGAAGTCGACGGGCACGTCCGTGACCGGAGCCGGCTGGTCGACGCGCGGACCCACCCCGAGCTTCTCCTTGACCTTCTTCTCGATCTCGTCGGCGAGGTCGGGGTTGTCCTTGAGGAAGTTGCGGGCGTTCTCCTTGCCCTGACCGAGCTGGTCGCCCTCGTAGGTGTACCAGGCACCGGCCTTGCGGACGAAGCCGTGCTCGACGCCCATGTCGATGAGGCCACCCTCCCGGGAGATGCCCTGGCCGTAGAGGATGTCGAACTCCGCCTGCTTGAAGGGCGGGGACACCTTGTTCTTGACGACCTTGACGCGGGTGCGGTTGCCGACCGGCTCGGTGCCGTCCTTGAGCGTCTCGATGCGACGGACGTCGAGGCGCACCGAGGCGTAGAACTTCAGCGCCTTGCCACCGGTTGTGGTCTCGGGCGAGCCGAACATCACGCCGATCTTCTCGCGGAGCTGGTTGATGAAGATCGCCGTCGTGCCGGTGTTGTTGAGGGCACCGGTCAGCTTGCGCAGGGCCTGGCTCATGAGGCGGGCCTGCAGACCGACGTGGCTGTCGCCCATCTCGCCCTCGATCTCGGCACGGGGCACCAGGGCCGCCACCGAGTCGATGACGATGATGTCGATGGCTCCCGAGCGGATCAGCATGTCGGCGATCTCGAGCGCCTGCTCACCGGTGTCGGGCTGCGACACGAGCAGCGCGTCGGTGTCGACGCCGAGCTTCTTGGCGTAGTCGGGGTCGAGCGCGTGCTCTGCGTCGATGAACGCCGCGATGCCTCCGGCCCTCTGCGCGTTGGCGACCGCGTGGAGCGCGACCGTCGTCTTGCCGGAGGACTCGGGGCCGTAGACCTCGATGATGCGGCCGCGCGGGAGTCCGCCGATGCCGAGCGCCACGTCGAGCGCGATCGACCCGGTCGGGATGACCTCGATCGGTGGCCGGACGTCGTCGCCGAGGCGCATCACCGCGCCCTTGCCGTAGTTCTTCTCGATCTGGCCCATCACCGAGGCGAGAGCCTTGTCCTTGTCCTTCAGCTGCACCGATGCCATGTCGGTCACCTATCTGCCGTCTGCGCTGCGGTCGTCTACCTTCGACCCGGGCGACGGCTCGTCCTGAGATTCGCTGTCGGGTCAGACGTTAGGTGCCGGCGCCGACATCGGGTGGACCACGAGACGGCCTGTGGACGATGCGGGTGGTGGCGCAGGACCTGTGGACAACAGTACCGAACACGTGTTCGAAGTGAACGCGACACGCCGCCCGTCCTACGGCCTCCCTGCACAGTCACGCCCGACCCACCGGTGAGACACGGCTCAGCGGCTCGACCGGCCACCTTGTCCCGCCTGCCCGCCCTGGGCACCGCGGGCGACCCGGGTGTCCCGGCCGAGGCGCCGCTCGGGGGGCACGTCCATGTCGACGCAGATCGCCTCCCAGACCGCGCGGGGCGGCTCGCCGTCCGCCAGGGCCTGCACCACGGTGCGGTTGCCCAGCGCGCCGAGCACGTGGTCGCGGGCGAGCGACCCGGCATACGCCGCGCCGAACTCGTCGTCCATCAGGGTCCAGAAGTGGCTGATCCGCACCACAGCAGTCTGCCACCCGCTGGACGAGGAACCGGGCGCTCGCCCGGCGTCGTCGGAGCATTGCCGCAACTGCCCACCAAGGTGGCATCCGTGCCGGTATCGTCCACTCGTCCCGCGGGCCGCCGCGTGGCACATCCAATCATCAGGGGGAGCACCACCATGTCCGAGCGCACTTCCCGGCCTACTTCCGGGCCCACCTCGGGGACCAGCCAGCCCTACACCTACCCGCTCCCCGCGGGCGCTGCCCAGACGGTGCCCGGCGAGGTCACGCTGTCTGACGACCCGGAGGGCAAGACGCCGGCCGGTCGTCGGCGCCCCGTCCTGCTCGTGGGCGCCGTCGTGGCGGCCCTGGCGCTCGGCGGAGGCGGAGCGCTCGCCTTCCAGAAGCTGAGCGGCAGCGGGTCCCAGCCGGCAGAGGTGCTGCCGGGCGACGCGTACGCCTACCTTCGGCTCGACATCGACCCCTCGGCCGGACAGAAGATCGCGGCGGTGCGCTTCCTCGGCAAGCTGCCGCAGGTCAAGGACACGCTCGACAGCGGCGACCCCCGCAAGAAGCTCTGGGAGCTCGCCTCCAAGGACGCGAGCAACGCCTGCATCGCCAAGTTCAGCTACGACAACGACATCGCTCCCTGGCTCGGTGACCGCGTGGGCCTGGCCGTCCGCCCGGGCGGCACGGCGAAGGAGCCGAACGTCGCCGTCGCCATCCAGGTCAAGGACGACGGCGCAGCCAAGGACACGCTGACCCGTCTCTTCGCCTGCGACAAGAGCGGCACCCCGGCCGAGGTACGGATCAAGGACGGCTACGCGATCGTCACACCGCGCGGGACAGGCGACGCGACGCTCGCAGCCGTCGACAAGGGCTCTCTCGCCGCCAACCCCACCTTCACGCAGGACATGGCCGCCCTAGGCGAGCAGGGAGTCATGTCCGGCTGGTTCGACATGAGCACCGGCGCCAAGGAGCTGGTCAAGCTCGGTGGGGCCTCGGGGCTGGGCACTCTCGGCGACATGGGCACCATGGGATCGATGTCGACCGCAGCAGGCGCCAAGGGCCGGTTCGCGATGGCCCTGCGCTTCCAGGCCGACTATGTCGAGCTCGCCGGCAAGGTCCGCGGCGCCGACGCTGCCAAGGCCGTCAAGGGGGACGGCAGAGAGCTGGCCTCCCTGCCCGCCAACACGATGGCCGCCCTCACCATCTCCGGAGCCGACCAAGGCATCGATGCCGGCTGGCCGGCGTTCGAGAAGCAGCTGCAGTCCCTCGGGTCCTCCGGGATGGGCTCGGCGGACTTCGTCGGCGAGATCGAGCAGGAGCTGGACATCAAGCTGCCCGACGACCTCAAGGTCCTGCTGGGGCGGTCGTTCACCCTCGCGGTGCCCGGACAGGACTTCAAGTCCGAGATGCCCACCATCGGCGCGAAGGTCGTGTCGAGCGACGCCAAGCGGGCCGACGCGCTCGTGGGTCGCATCCTGGAGAAGACCGGCGCCCCCAGCGGGGTCCTGACCCACAAGGTCGACGGCGACAGGCTCTTCGTGGCCACGACACCCGGCTACGCCGACGACCTCCAGGCCGGCGGCAAGCTCGGCGACAGCGACGCCTTCAAGCTGGCCGTGGGTGACGTCAGCAGCTCCAACGCGGCCCTCTTCGTCGACCTCGACAAGGTCGACGACCTCGTCAAGGGTGAGGTGCACGGCGAGGCGAAGTCCTTCCTCGAGTCGCTGCGCGCGGTCGGCGTCAACGCCTCCTCGACCGGCAACGGCGAGGGCACGTTCACCCTCCGGGTCGTCGGCGACTGACGGCGACGGCCGGCATCACCGCCACGAAGGGCCCCCCTGCCGTGGGGCCCTTCGTACGTCACCGCCTGGGTCTCACCCGCCGGTCGCGAAGCCGCAGATGCCGAAGCCAGCCGTCTCGGGAAGCCGGATCTGGTTGGCGGAGTACGCGATTCCCCCGACGACGGGTGAGCTGACCGACCACCACGCGGCATCGAGGTCGCTCACCTCGGTGGTGGGCTCGGCCGCGACGAGGGCGGCGGCGGCTCCGACTCCGATGTGGCTCTCCATCATGGAACCGACGATGGTGCGCAGTCCCTCGTCGTGGGCACGACGGAGCATGTCGCGACCGACGGTCAGGGAGCCGCACTTGGCCAGTTTGACGTTGACCAGGTCGGCGGCACCGAGCCGGATGATCCGCTCGAGGTCGTAGGGCCCGTAGCAGGACTCGTCGGCCATGATCGGCAGCCCGACCCGCTCGCGCACCCAGGCCAGGCCCTCGACGTCCTCCGCGACGACGGGCTGCTCGACGAACTCGACACCGACCTCGGCGACCTCGAGTGCGCGGATCACCTGGACCGCCTCCTCGCGGCTCCACCCCTGGTTCGCGTCGAGCCGGATGGCGGTGTCGGGACCGACGGCGTCGCGCACGGCGGCCACGCGCTGCACGTCGGTGCTCGCATCGGTGCCGACCTTCATCTTGAGCGTGGTGAACCCCTCGGCGACGCGGCGCCGTGCCGTGTCGGCCAGCGCGTCGGGCGCCCCCGCGGAGAGCGTGACGTCGGTCGTCAGGACGCCGGGTATGCCGTCCCGCCGCGTCGCGAGCGCCGCCGCGACCGAGGTGCCCTCCGCCTGCGCGAGCAGGTCGTGCAGGGCTGCGTCGACCGCCGCCTTCGCCCCGAAGTTGCGTGCCACGGCGCGCTGGACGGCTCCGGCAGCGGCGGTGAGGTCGTCGCGGTCGTCGAGGGCCCGACCCCGGACGGCGGGGGCGAGCATGAGCTCGATGCAGGCGGTGGCGCCGGCCAGGGACTCCCCCGTGACCTGCCACACCTGCGGCGCCTCCCCCCAGCCGGTGCGCCCGTCGCTGTCGGTGATGGTGACCACGACGGTGTCGGTGGTCTCGGTGCGTCGCAGCGACGTGACGAACGGTGTGTGCAGCCGCACCGAGGACGGGGTGCACGTCACTCGGTCGATGGTGGTCATGCCCGCTCCTCGCCTGCCGGGTGCTCGGCCCTCCAGACCTCTACGGCGATCTCGGCCACCAGCGAGGCGGCCCGCGTCTCGTCGAGGTCGACGGTCGTGCAGACGGCGAGGACGAACGGCTCCTCCCCGTCTGGGCGCACGAGCGCGACGTCGTGGGAGACCCCGGGGATCCACCCGGACTTGCTCGCGGTCGGGGTGCCCGTCGGCAGGCCGGCCGGGATCTGGTCGCGGTGCTCCTGGCGGCCGAGCAGCCGCTCGACGGGAGCGAGCACCGCGTCGCCCCCGAGGACAGGCTCGCGGCGGCCCACGGCGGCCATCAGCAGCCCGAGGTCGGCGGCCGTCACGGTGTTGGTGATGCCGGCCGCGCGGGCTGCGGCGTCCTCGATGCCGCGCTGCACGACCGTGGCCGGCGAGCAGCCGACGATCCGGAGGACCTCGGCGACCTCGTCCAGGCCGACGACGTCGATGAGCAGGTTGGTCGCGATGTTGCTCGACCGGGTGATGGCGGCCTCGGCCAGCTCGGCGACGGTGCGGGTGCGGCCGACCGCCGCCCAGGTCTCGGGGTCCTGGTCGTCGGACTCGTCCATGGAGAACGGCGACCCGTCGAGGACTGAGGCGAACGTCCCCGTCACCTGCACCGGCGCGGCCAGGTCGAGCTCGCCCCGGACGGCGCGGCGGAACGCCGCGATGACCAGCGGCAGCTTCATCGTCGACGCCGCGTAGTGGGGAGCCAGCGCCTCGCGCTCGAGGCGGGGGCGCCCCGTGAGGTCGCCCAGCCACACCGAGACGACGGGCGGGGCACCATCGCCGCGGCGAGCCACGGCAGTCAGGCGTGCGATCGCCTGGTCGAGTCTGGAGTCGAGCTCTGCTGGTGGGGTCGGCACCCCAGAAGGCTAGAAGATCACGCCGCGGAGGCGGACACCACGTCACCCGACGGGACGGGAAGCGCAACGGTGGGTGCGAGACCCTCGCTCTCGGCCATCCGGTTGGACACGTCGACCAGGACCTCGGACAGGGGCAGCCGCAGGGCGCTGCAGATGGAGGCGAGCAGCTCGGAGGACGCCTCCTTCTCGCCGCGCTCGACCTCGCTGAGGTAGCCGAGCGAGACCGACGCCGTGGCGGACACCTCGCGGAGGGTGCGGCCCTGGGCGCGCCGGCGCTCGCGCAGGACGTCACCGAGCTCGCGTCGCAACAGTGTCGTCATGCCGTCCTCCTTCAGGTCGCTGGTGTCGTGCGGTCGGAAGCAGAGCCACTGCCGGGGTGACCCGACAGCCCTACCGTACCCCGAGCCTCCGACGGCGGCGTAGGTGTTCGGCGCGTGGCGCCCGACTCGTGGACCGCGAGCCGCAGCACCGCGTCGACGGTCGCCGAGCGGATGTGCGCCCTGGTCCCGTTCAACTCCAGCTGTCGCGTCACTGTTCCCGACGGTCCGGCCACGGCGATGTGCACCGTGCCGGCCGGCTTGCCCTCGGAGGGCCCGGGACCCGCCACGCCGGTCGTCGACAGGCCCCACGTGGAGCCGAGCCGACGGCGTACGCCCTCGGCCATGGCGACGGCCACGGCGGGGTCGACGGTACCGACCTGCGCCACGAGCCCGGCCGGCACGTCGAGCAGTCGCGTCTTGACCTCTGCGGCGTAGGCGACCACTCCCCCGAGGAGCACCACCGAGGCACCCGGCGTGTCGGCGATGGTGGCTGCGACGAGGCCCGCGGTCAGCGACTCCGCGCACGCCACCGTGCCGCCGGACTCGGTCAGGCGAGCCACCAGCTGCGCCCCGGGCGTGCCGGCGTCGCCGTCGGGCTGGGAAGCGGCAGCGGCGGGAACCATGTCAGTCGCGGCTGGCCGTGCGGTCGGGCGGGGTGGACTCGCCGGCAGCACCGGTCACGGCCCGCCCGCTCCGCGCGGCCCGACGCGCCCGGGTGCGCTCGCTCGTCTCGCGCAGCCGCGCGGCCTTGAAGACGTAGTCGACGCCGGTGACCACCGTCATGACGAGGGCCGCTCCGAGGACGACGTAGGACACGGACAGCCATGCGTCCCCGAAGGGCAGCACCCACAACGGGAAGGTCAGAGCGCCCAGGGACAGGGTCTGCAGCATCGTCTTCAGCTTGCCGCCGCGCCCGGCGGGCATCACCCCGTGCCGGATGACGACGAAGCGGAGCACCGTGATGCCGACCTCGCGCACGAGGATCACCACGGTCACCCACCACCAGATGACGCCGAGGAGCGACAGCCCGATGAAGGCCGTTCCCGTCAGCGCCTTGTCGGCGATCGGGTCGGCGACCTTGCCGAAGTTGGTGATCTCGCCGCGCCGGCGCGCGAGCTTGCCGTCGACGCCGTCGGTCACGGCGGCCAGGGCGAAGACGACCCAGGCCCAGAACCGCCACCACGGCTCGGTGCCGCCGGCCTGGAAGAGGAGGACGCCGTAGACCGGGACCAGGAGGAAGCGCAGGACCGTCAGGGCGTTCGGGAGGTTCCAGTCCGTGGGGCGCGGCGAGGGCCCCTCGCCCCGATGGAAGGTCTGCGGGGTCATCGCGGCTCCGCGAGCAGGTCGATCCCCTCGGTGCCGACGACGACGGCCGACACCAGGTCGCCCACAGCGGGAACCGGCGCACCCTCGGGCACGTGCACGATGGTGACCCCGTCGACGTCGGGGCCCTGGAAGTCCGCCCGGCCGACGGCCGAGCCGTCCTCGTCGTCGATCTCCTCGACGAGGACCACCACGTGCTCGCCGATGCGCTCCTCCGCGCGCTGCGCGTTGAGCTCCTCGACGAGGCGGGTGAAGCGGTCGAGGCGCTGGGCGACGACCTCGGGCGCGAGGTGGCCGGCATACCCCTCCGCCTCGGTGCCGTCCTCGTCCGAGTAGCCGAAGACGCCGACGACGTCGAGGCGTGCCTCGGTGAGGAAGGCCTCGAGCTCGACGAGGTCGGCCTCGGTCTCGCCGGGGAAGCCGACGATGACGTTGCACCGGATGCCGGCGTGCGGCGCGTCGGCGCGCACGCGCGCCAGCAGGTCGAGGAAGGCCTCGCGCGAGCCGAAGCGGCGCATCGAGCGCAGCAGCGGCTCGGAGGCGTGCTGGAAGGAGATGTCGTAGTACGGCACGACGCCCGGGGTGTCGGCCATGGCGCGAAGCAGGCCCGGGCGGATCTCGGCGGGCTGGAGGTAGGAGACCCGCACCCGCTCGATCCCCTCGACGGCCGTCAGCTCGGGCAGCAGCTTCTCGAGGAGCGCGAGGTCGCCGAGGTCCTTGCCGTAGCTCGTGGAGTTCTCGGAGACGAGGAAGAGCTCCTTGACGCCCTGCTCGGCGAGCCAGCGCGCCTCGGCGACGACGTCGGCAGGACGACGGGAGAGGAAGGCGCCCCGGAAC
The DNA here is from genome assembly GCF_039529575.1 of Terrabacter terrae. Taxonomy (NCBI): domain Bacteria; kingdom Bacillati; phylum Actinomycetota; class Actinomycetes; order Micrococcales; family Intrasporangiaceae; genus Terrabacter; species Terrabacter terrae. The sequence goes on along the minus strand of NZ_BAAANB010000021.1, from coordinate 1,079,828 downwards.
ATGGGGATGGCGCAGAAGGAGCAGCGACGGTCACAGCCCGACGCGATCTTGAGTGGCGCCCAGGGGCGGCCGTCGAGGCGGGCGCGGATGACCCGCGGGCCGGAGGCGGGAGTCGGGACGCCGGCCTCCGCGAGGTCGGGCCGCGTGTCGCCGTGGCCCGGCAGGGCGACGGAGGCAGAGCCCTGCTGGCGGTCGACCGGGGTCAGCGGGAGCAGTGTGCGCCGGTCGCCGGGCGTGTGGCTCTCGACGTGGCCGCCCGCGAGGATCGTCTGCAGGTGGGCGCTCATGTCGCGGTAGGAGTCGAAGCCGAGCACGGCGTCGGCCTCGGGCAGCTGGTCGGCCAGCTCCTTGCCGTAGCGCTCGGCGAGGCAGCCGACCGCGACGACCTTCTGCGTGCGGCTTCCCTCGCCCTTGAGGTCGGAGGCTTCGAGGAGCGCGTCGATCGAGTCCTTCTTCGCCTGCTCGACGAAGCCGCACGTGTTGACGACGGCGACGTCGGCCTCGGCGGCGTCGTCGACGAGACGCCAGCCCTCCGCCAGCAGTCGGCCCGCCAGCTCCTCGGAGTCGACCTCGTTGCGCGTGCACCCGAGGGTGACGAGTGCGACGCTCTTGTCGGCGCTCGGGTGGGGAGGGGTCATGCGTCCACTCTAGATGGCGGGGTGTTCAATGGCCGACATGCCGGCAACCGCCCCCCTCGGCCAGGACGAGCTGCTCACCCGGGCACGCGAGCTGCTGCGCAGCCACCCGCTCGTGGACGGCCACAACGACCTTCCTTGGGCCGCACGCGAGCTCGTCGGCTACGACTTCGACGCCCTCGACATCGCCAGCCGGCTCACGAGCACCCAGACGGACCTGCCGCGCCTGTCCGACGGCGGCGTCGGCGGCCAGTTCTGGTCGGTGTTCGTGCCCAGCACGCTCCAGGGCGACCTCGCCGTGACGGCGACGCTGGAGCAGGTCGACGCCGTCCACCGCATGATCGGCGCGTATGCCGACCGGCTGGCCCTCGCGCGTACGGCTGACGACGTGGACCGGGCCCGCGAGACGGGCCGGGTGGCCTCGCTCCTCGGCGCCGAGGGCGGCCACTCGATCGGTTGCTCCCTCGGGACCCTGCGGATGCTCCACGTCCTCGGGGTGCGGTACATGACACTGACGCACAACGACAACACGCCGTGGGCCGACTCGGCGACCGACGTGCCTGTTGTCGGTGGCCTCACCGAGTTCGGTCGCGAGGTCGTCCGCGAGATGAACCGCCTCGGCATGATGGTCGACCTCAGCCACGTCGCCGCGACGACGATGCGAGCCGCCCTCGAGACGACCGACGCGCCCGTCATCTTCAGCCACTCCTCGGCGCTCGCCCGGTGCGACACACCCCGCAACGTGCCCGACGACGTGCTCGCGGCCCTGCCCGACAACGGCGGCACCTGCATGGTGACGTTCGTGCCCGAGTTCGTCTCCCCCGCCACCGCGGCCTGGAGGGTCGAGGCCGCAGCGGCAGCCGCGCAGGTCGGCGTGGAGGCCCGCGACTGGGAGGCCTTCGGAGGCTTCACCGCCACCTGGCGGCACGAGCACCCGAAGCCCGACGCCACCATCGAGCAGGTCGTCGCCCACCTCGAGCACGTGCGCGAGGTCGCCGGCATCGACCACGTGGGCATCGGCGGCGACTACGACGGCACCGACACCTTTCCCGTCGGCCTCGAGGACGTCAGCGGCTACCCGCGCCTCGTCGCCGCGCTCCTCGAGCGCTCCTGGTCGGAGGCTGACGTCGCCAAGCTCGTACGCGGCAACACCCTTCGCGTCATGCGTGACGTCGAAGCGGTGGCCCGTGACCTGCAGCAGACCCGCGCCCCGAGCCTTCGCACGTTCGCCGAGCTCGACGGACCCCGCTGAGAACGAGCCCTCCGAGAGGGCTGCCGCGCACGGGACGCGCGCGGGACGGCTGCCCGAGGCAGTTGCACCAGGTGGAAGGCCCGCTCGGCCGACGCCGTCAGCGCCACGTCGCACACGGCATACGTCGTCGGGCGTATGCCGTGTGCGCACTCGGGCGATCGTCGGGCGAGCGCGACGGCCGCCGCCCACCGTGTCAGCCGACGCCGTACCGCCGCCGCGCGACGCCCAGGCCCACCAGGGAGATGACCGCGACCACCATGTAGTAGAAGCTGGGCGCGCTGAGAGAACCGGTCAGACCGATGAGCCAGGTGAGCACGAGTGGGGCGATGCCGCCCATGACCGTGACGCCGACGTTGTAGGTGACCGAGACGCCCGTGGCCCGCACGTCGCTCGGGAAGAGGACGGAGAGCAGCGCGGGCAGCGGACCGAAGTAGAAGGCCATGATGACGCCGAGGACGCCGATCGCGACCACCAGCACGGGGACCGTCGGAGACGCGATGACGATGGCGAAGAGCGGCCAGGCCAGAACCAGTGCGCCCACGGCCGCCCAGACCATCACCTTCGCCGGGCCGACGCGGTCGGCCAGCCGGCCGACCAGCGGTACGCCCACCATGGTCACGACACCGGCCACGATGCCGCCGAGGTAGGCGGCGCTGGCGGGGACGTCCAGGTTCTTCACCGCGTAGGTCGGCATGAAGAGGATGAGGTAGACCGAGATCGTGGCGACACCGACGCAGGCCGAGCCGGTCAGGACGCGACCGAGGTGGTGCGTGAAGGTCGCGCGGATCGGCGCCTGGTGCGGAGTGCTGTCGGTGAACTCCTTCGTCTCGGACAGGCGCGCCCGGATGTAGAGGCCGACCGGACCGATGAGGCAGCCCAGCAGGAACGGGATGCGCCAGCCCCAGGAGTAGAGGTCCTGCTTCGAGAGCTGGTTGAACAGCACGTAGCCGAAGGCGGAGGCGAGGAACATCGAGATGCCCTGGCTCGCCACCTGCCACGACGCGTAGTACGCCTTGCGGTGCGGGGCGGTCTCGACGAGGAACGTCGTCGCGGAGCCGAACTCACCGCCCGCGGAGAAGCCCTGGACGAGGCGTGAGACGAGGATGATGACTCCCGCCCAGGCGCCCACCGCGGCGTGGGTGGGTGCCGCCGCCATCAGCAGGGTTCCGACCATCATCAGCAGCAGGGTCAGGGTCAGGGCCTTCTTGCGGCCGTGCCGGTCGCCGTAGCCACCGATGAGCATGCCGCCGAGCGGCCGCACCAGGTAGGAGATGGCGAACGTCGCGAACGTCAGGATCAGCCCCAGGGTCTTGTCCGTCTGCGGGAAGAAGTTGTCCGCGATGACGAGCGCGAAGGAGGCGTAGACGATGATGTCGAACCATTCGAGCGCGGCTCCGATGGAGCTGCTGAGAACGGCCTTGCGCGCTTGGGCGAGGCGTTCCGGAGTGACATCCGTGGGGGTGTGCGTGAGGACGGTCATGGTGCTCCTTGGCCGGACGGCCGGTCAGGCGCTCGGCTCGGCGCGGAGGTGGGTGAGAAGGCTGTCGAGGAGGGAGTCGCAACGGCCGATCTGGTCGAGCTCGACGAACTCGTCGGGAGCGTGGGCCTGTGCGATGTCGCCGGGGCCGCACACGACCGTCGGGATGCCCGCCCGCTGGAACAGGCCCGCCTCGGTGCCGTAGGCGACCTTCTCGGTCGACGGGAGCCCACCGAGCCGGGTGACCAGCTCGATCACGTCCGCGTCGGCGTCGGTCTCGAGCCCGGGTGCCTGGGCGCCGATTGAGACCTCGATGCGCGCGTCGGGGTTCTCCTCACGCATCAACGCCTCGATGCGTGCCGCCTCGGCGCGGAAGCGGTCGACCGTGGCATCGACGTCGACGGCCGCGACGGCACGGAACTCGAAGGTGAGGGTGCACTCCGCGGGGACCGTGTTGACGGCGATGCCGCCCTCGATCTGGTTGACGGTGGCGGTGGTGAACGGCACGTCGTAGTGCTCGTCGAACGGTCCGGCCGTCCGGAACTCGTCGGCCACCTCCCGGACGAAGCGCACCATGTGGGCGCCGTACTCGATCGCGTTCACGCCGTAGGGCGTTCGCGACGAGTGGGCCGCGACGCCGTGCAGGGTGACGCGGACCATCGTCAGCGCCTTGTGCCCGCGGATCACGCGCATGCTCGTGGGTTCGCCGACGATGCAGGCTCGGGGCTGCAGGCCACGCCGGACGATCTCGTCGACCAGGGAGATGGCGCCGACGCAGCCGACCTCCTCGTCGTAGGAGAAGGCGAGGTGTACGGGCTCGCTCAGCGGGGTGTCGGCCAGCTGCCCGATCTTGGCGGCCACCGACCCGACGAATCCCTTCATGTCGCAGGTGCCTCGGCCGTAGAGGCGGCCGTCCCGCACCTCGGGCACGAAGGGCGCGCTCGCCCAGTCCTGCCCGTCGACCGGGACGACGTCGGTGTGCCCGGACAGCACGATCCCGCCGCTCGTGGTGCCGTCGACCGCGGGGAAGGTCGCGAGCAGGTTGGCCTTGCTGCCGTCCTCGTTGGGGACGAGGACGGGCTCCACCCCGTGGGCGCGGAGCTCGTCGGCCAGCAGGTCGATGACCTCGAGGTTGCTGTTGCGGCTCGTCGTGTCGATGCGCAGGAGCCGGACGATCCACTCGAGGCTCGGTGTCGCGGCCAAGGCCTTCTGGTCTGCGGTCGGCGTGTCGGCAGCAGTGGTCTCAAGCGGCATACGTGGGGCTCCATGGGGTCGAGGATCGGTGCGGCGGCGGTCGACGGGGCGGCTCCGGTGCCGTCGGGTCGGCGGGCCGCATTTGCGGCTTTGCGCTCCGGGGGTCGAGGATTGCAGGCATGCCGGCGAGAGGCGCTGCGACGCAGGATCACGCGACGCGTGGTGAGATCACGCAGCATTCCGCCAACGGCGTGGACGAGCTGGACCTGGCCGTCGTCAACTGTCTGCAGCTGCAGCCACGCGCCTCGTGGACCCTTGTCGGGGCTGCGCTCGACGTCGACCCGGTGACGGTCGCCCGTCGCTGGCAGCGTCTCTCCTCGGCCGGCATCGCCTGGGTCTCGGGTCGGGCGACCGGGCAGGGCCTGCCCGAGTCCTGCCTTGCCGTGGTCGAGCTCAGCTGCACCGCCGCGGAGACCCTCGCCATCGCGGCGCGCGTGACCGAGCTCCCGCACGTGCTGAGCGTCGAGCACACGAGCGGCCCCCGGTCGCTCACGGTCCTGGTCGAGGTCAGGGACCTCGCCTTCCTGTCCCGCTTCCTGCTCGAGTCGCTGGGCTCGATCCCCGGGGTGGTGACCACGAGCAGCCACGCCGTGACGAAGGTCTACTCGATGGGCGACCACTGGCAGCTGCACGTGCTCGATGCCGCGCAGCGTGCCGTCATGATGCGCGCGCCGCACCCGCGCGTCGACGGGCTGACCTCCGACCAGGCCAACCTCTCACGTCCCTACGACGCCGTCGACCGTCAGGTCACCCTGCTCCTCGGCGAGGACGGCCGGATGCCGGTGTCGACGATCGCCGCCCGGGCAGGCCTGAGCGAGAGCACGGTGCGCCGGCGCCTGGCCGCTCTGGTCGACAGCGGACGCGTCGTCCTGCGCTGTGACATGGCCCTGCCCGACTCCGGCTGGCCGGTGATCAGCTGGCTCTGGGCCTACGCCGACGCGGCCGATGTCGACGCCGTCGCCATGGCCCTGCGGCGCCTGCCGGGCATCCGCGTGTGCTGGCGCATCTCCGGCGGCCGGCCCAACCTGATGCTGGCTCTGACCACGCATTCCCTCCACGAGCTGTCGCTCGTCGAGGCCCGCCTGGCGGCCGAGGTGCCCCGCATGTCCATCCTCGACCGGTCGATGGTCCTGCGCTCGGTCAAGCGGATGGGGCGCGCACTCGACGCCGACGGCCGGAGCGTCCGGGCGGTCCCGCTCGACATCTGGGCCGACCCGACCGCTTCCCCGCCGGCGGGCTGAGTGCGTGGCCTCAGCCGCCTGCTGGCAGAGGTGCACTCGCTCTCACGGCACCGCAGAGGACGCGTCCTGGCTGGGAACGGCAACCTCGTGTGAGGCCCGCCGCATCCGCAGCACCACCTTGAAGAGCTCGCCCAGGGCCAGCAGGACGACGCCGGGAACGAGGACGATGGCCCACTGCCTGCCGGTGAGGGGGACGGTGTCGAAGAGGTCCTGCAGCACACGGACCTGCGTGATGAGCATCGCGCTGACGATCGTCCACGCCAGTGCCCACAGCAGCTTCGGGTTCGACAGCGTCGCGCTCCCGAAGGCGCTGTCCTGGGGGAAGCGCAGGTTGAGCGCGAGGAAGGCGTTCATCAGGGACAGGCCCACCAGGGCCATGGTCTGCCCCACCTGGAGCGAGCCGTAGGTCGTCTTCCCGATCTGGACCAGGACGAGCGTCGCGGCGGCCATGAAGAGGCCGTTGACCAGCAGCCGCAGCATCATCGACCTGACGATGATGGGCTGGTCGAAGGGCCGCGGTGACCGGCGCATGATCCCCGGGTTGGCGACGTCAAGGCCCATCACGGCGCCGAGCGGAGCCACCACCGCCATGTGGATCCACAGCACCTGCGACGGGATCAGCAGCGCCGTGCCGGCGACCCGGAAGATGCTCGAGCCCAGGAACGCGAGGATGAACATGAAGAGGTTCGCGATCTGGATCCGCAGGAACTTCTGCAGGTTGTCGTAGACCGACCGGCCCTCCTCGACCGCGGCGACGATGGTCGCGAAGTTGTCGTCGGCCAGGATCATCTTGGCCGCGCCCTTGGCCACGTCCGTGCCGGTGATGCCCATGGCGATGCCGATGTCCGCGGCGGCGATGGCAGGTGCATCGTTCACGCCGTCCCCGGTCATCGCCACGATGTGGCCGTTGCGCCGCAGCACCTCGACCAGCCTGACCTTGTGCTCGGGCGCGACCCTCGCGACCACACCGATCTCCTCGACCTGCGCGGCCGCCTGCTCGTCGTCGAGGGCGACGAACTCCGCACCGGTGACGGCGCGTCCCTCGATGCCGAGCTCGGCCGCGATGGCCGCGGCGGTGACGGCGTGGTCCCCCGTGATCATGCGAACCCGGATCCCGGCCCGCCTCGCCTCGGCGATGGCGGTCCTGGCCTCCGGTCGGGGCGGGTCGACCTCACCGACGAGGGCGACCATCTCGAGGTCCTGCATGAGCGGCATCAGGTCCGCGGAGGGGTCGAAGGTGGCCGGGTCGAGCTCGCGTTGGGCGAAGGCGAGGACGCGCCTGCCCTGGGCGGCGATGCGCTCGTTCTCGGCGGCCACCTTCGCGCGTGTCTCGCCGGTGAGCGCCTGGCTCACCCCTCCCGGCATCCGGGCCCGCGTCGACCGGTCCAGGATCACGTCCGGCGCGCCCTTGACGTACGCCCGCACCACCGGCCGGCCGTCCGCCCCCGGCATCCGGTGGAAGGTGGCCATGAACTTGTAGTCGGAGTCGAAGGGCACCGCAGCGATCCGCGGGTGGCTCTGGCGGAACTGCCGCACGTCGATGCCGCCCTTCTGGGCGAGCACGTACAGCGCGCCCTCGGTGGGGTCGCCGACGACGGTGCCGTCCTGGATGTCGGCGTCCTGGCAGAGCGCACAGGGGAAGAAGACGTAGTCGAGGTCCGCTTCGGCGTCCCCCGACGTGCGGTGCACCTGGCCCGCGAAGTCGTACCCCTCACCGCTCACGGTGTAGTGGTGCGCGACGGTGGTGACCTCCCGGACCGTCATCTCGTTCCTCGTCAGGGTGCCGGTCTTGTCGGAGTTGATCGCCGACGTCGAGCCGAGCGTCTCCACGGCGGGCAGCACCTTCATGATCGCGTGTCTGCGGGCCATGTTGACCGAGCCGACGGACAGGATCGTGGTCACGACGGCGGGCAGGGCGTCGGGGATCGAGCCCACGGCAAGGGCCACCCCGATGCCGAAGAGGACGGTGAAGGACTCGCCCTGCGCGAGTCCCATGACCAGGATCGCGACAAACGCGAAGAGGGCCGCACCGATGATGAAGATCGTCAGCCGGTCGACCTGCTTGGTCAGGGGCGTCTTCTCTGCCTTGTGCTCCGCGAGCAGGTGGGCGATGTGCCCGACCTCCGAGCCCATCCCGGTCGTGGTCACGAGGACCTCGCCGTGCCCGCGGGTGACGTTCGTGTTCATGAAGACCATGCAGGTGCGGTCACCGATCGCCACGTCCGTCGGGGCGAGCGCCTCCGTGCTCTTCTCGACGGCAAGGCTCTCGCCGGTCAGGGCGCCTTCCTCGACCTCGAGCGTCGCCGCCACGATGACCCTGCCGTCGGCCGGGACCCGGTCACCCGCGTCGACGAGCACCACGTCGCCCGGCACGATGTCCTGGGCGGGGACCTCGAGGACGGAGCCGCCACGCCGGACCTTGGCGACCGCCTGGAGCATGGCTCCGAGAGCCGCTGCGGCAGCGTGGGCCTTGCCCTCCTGGTGGTATCCCAACCAGGCGTTGAACAGGGTCAGCAGGGCGAGGCCCACCGCGGTCCCCCACTCACCGATCAGGAGGCTGACGGCCGCAGCCACGACCAGCACGATCTGCATGTAGTCGCGGTAGTGCTTGAAGAACTGTCTCCAGACCGGCTCCGGCTCCTCCTCGGCGATCACGTTGGGTCCCGAGGTCTCGAGCCGCTGCCCGGCCTCGGCCTCCGTCAGGCCGCTGACCGGGTCGACGTGCAGACGTTGCGCCACCTCCTCCACGGTGAGGGCCCACCACGCGGCGGCCGGGTCCGGCCGCGGGGTCACGGCTGCGACGGTGACCTTCTCGGACATCGGATTCCTTCCCGGACGGCTGCGCGAGGAGCGGTGGGCGGGCCGCCCTCAGTACGGTGTGGGGATGACTCGGGGTGGCAGAGCCGGCGGCTGGTAGTCACCAGGCCCCTGACGCGCCGGGAGCTCGACGTCTCTGATCTCCAGCGGTTCGTACGGCACCTGGCTCAGCAGGTGGGCGATGATGTCGAGCCGGCCGCGCCGCTTGTCGTCGGTGTGTGCGACGTACCACGGCGCCCACGGGGTGTCCGAGGCCGCGAACATGGCGTCACGGGCACGGGAGTAGTCGTACCAGCGGCTGAACGACTCGAGGTCCATGGCGGACAGCTTCCACACCTTGCGGGGGTCGTGGATCCGGCTCTCGATGCGGCGCGTCTGCTCCTCGGGTCCGACCTCGAGCCAGTACTTCAGCAGGAGGATCCCCGAGTCGGTCATGGCCTTCTCGACCTCGGCCACCTGCTCGAGGAAGCGGTCGGTCTGGGCGGGCGTGCAGAACCCCATCACCCGCTCGACCCCGGCCCGGTTGTACCAGCTGCGGTCGAAGATGACGACCTCACCGGCGGCCGGGAAGTGCTTGATGTACCGCTGGATGTACATCTGGGACTTCTCCCGCTCCGTGGGCGCGGGCAACGCCACGACTCGGAAGACCCGGGGGCTCACGCGCTCGACGAGCCGCTTGATCGTGCCGCCCTTGCCTGCGGTGTCGCGCCCCTCGAAGACGATGCACACCTTGGCCCCGGAGGCCTTGACCCACTCCTGCATGGCGACGAGCTCGCCCTGCAGCCCGGCGAGCTGCGACTCGTATCTCTTGCGCGGCAGCCTCGTCCCGCGCGCGGACTGGTCCCACGTGTCGACCGGCGCGACCGCCAGCAGCGCCTCGCCGGCGCCCGCCCGCCTGTCCTTCTTCTTGTTCATCGCAGGCCTCCCGCATGCCGCGCCACGCCTGTGCGGTTGCATTGCCCCGAACCTCGGACCCCTTCGAGGCTAACTCCGGCGACCGCTGGGCGTACGCGCTTCGCCGCGGCACACGGCATACGGCCGCGGGACCCTGGCCACCTACTGGCGGAAGCGTGCGATCGTGAGGCCCACGAGGCGGGCGACGACGAGCGCGACGTACAGCATGCCGGCGATCTGCTGGAGCAGCACGAAGGCACGTGCGTGCGCCTCGACCGCGATGATGTCCGACAGACCGGTCGAGGTCATCGTCGTGATCGAGAGGTAGAGCAGCTCGAACCAGGTGCGAGTGCCGGGGTTGGTCTCGCCGTAGATGGTGAAGGAGTTGCCCCAGATGAGCTGCACCGCGACGTAGAGGTAGGCGAAGCCCCACGCGACCACCGTGAAGGTGGCACCAGTGGCGTAGAGCTCGTCGCGGGTCACCCAGTTGTCGGCGAACATGTACCGGAGGAGGCCGTAGCCCGTGTAGAAGTAGAAGAGCGCGTGCAGCAGGGCGCTCCAGAAGGCGAGGACGTCGTTGAGCGGCCAGATCGCCTCGGCGACGGTCAGCAGCACGACCGGCCCACCGAGCAGCACCGCCACCCACGTCAGGGCCGGCGTCGCACGCACCGCGCGAACGGCGAGGAAGAGCACGAGCAGCCCGATCAGGCCGAAGATCGCGCGCCCGGTCTCGCGGACGTCGCCGGCGCGCGTCTCGATGAACGGGTAGGCCACGAGCGCCGTCAGCTGGGCGAAGAGCAGCAGCGCGCACGGCAGCTCGGCGACCTTGCGCCGGAGGCGGTCGAGTCGCGACGGCGCCGTACCACGGGGCGATGACGGCCAGAGCTCCAGCGACGCACTCACGTCTCGGAGCCTAGTGCGACGGCGGGGCGCCGGGCGCCACCCGCCCTCGCCCGTGTGCATTGCGCCGGGTCAGTAGCGCTCGCGCCCGCCGCGGTCGGTGAGGTTCCAGGCGTCCTCGGACTCCTCGTCGTCCTCGTCGACCGTGGGAGTCATGTCGCCGGGCGTCCACCGTGCCGTGGGCATCGCGGCCGTGGCCTCGCTGTCGTCGTCGAACCGGTGCTCGCCGCGCTCGGCGACGAGCGCGGCCGTGCGCTGCGGGGCCGTGTCCTGACCCGACTCCCGCGGCACGTCGGGCTCGTCGGTGTAGCCGGCCGCCACCTCGGGCGGCTCGATGTCGACGGGCGGGGCGGCGTACGGCTGGGCGGGCTCGGCGACCTCGGGGAGGTCGTCGGACGGCTCGTTGGGGTGCGGCACGTCCTCACCGCGCAGCAGGGCCAGCGTCTGCTCGAGGTCGTCGGGGCGCACGAGGACGTCACGCGCCTTGGAGCCCTCGCTCGGGCCCACGACGCCGCGCGACTCGAGCAGGTCCATGAGGCGGCCGGCCTTGGCGAACCCGACGCGCAGCTTGCGCTGGAGCATCGACGTCGAGCCGAACTGCGTCGTGACGACGAGCTCGGTCGCCTGCAGCAGCACGTCGAGGTCGTCGCCGATGTCGTCGTCGATTTGCTTCTTGGGAGCGGCGACGGTGACGTTCTCGACGTAGTTGGGCTTGAGCTGGGTCGTGACGAACTTGACGACCTCGTGGATCTCGGACTCGTTGACCCACGCGCCCTGCACACGCATCGGCTTGCTGGCACCCATCGGGAGGAAGAGTGCGTCACCCTGGCCGATGAGCTTCTCGGCGCCGGGCTGGTCGAGCACGACGCGGCTGTCGGCGAGCGAGGAGGTCGCGAACGCCATGCGCGACGGCACGTTTGCCTTGATGAGGCCGGTGACGACGTCGACCGACGGGCGCTGCGTGGCGAGAACCAGGTGGATGCCTGCCGCGCGAGCGAGCTGGGTGATGCGCACGACCGACTCCTCGACGTCGCGCGGGGCGACCATCATGAGGTCGGCGAGCTCGTCGACGACGACGAGCAGGTACGGGTAGGTCGTCAGCTGCCGCTCCGAGCCGGGCAGCGGCTTGACCTTGCCGGCGCGGACCGCCTTGTTGAAGTCGTCGACGTGCTTGAAGCCGAACGCCGCGAGGTCGTCGTAGCGCTGGTCCATCTCCTTGACGACCCAGGCGAGCGCCTCCGCGGCCTTCTTCGGGTTCGTGATGATCGGCGTGATCAGGTGCGGGATGCCTTCGTATGCCGTCAGCTCGACCCGCTTCGGGTCCACGAGGATGAGGCGCACCTCCTCAGGCGTGGCGCGCATGAGGATCGAGGTGATCATCGAGTTGACGAAGCTCGACTTTCCGGAGCCGGTGGCGCCGGCGACGAGCAGGTGCGGCATCTTCGCGAGGTTCGCGATGACGTAGGCGCCCTCGACGTCCTTGCCGACACCCATGACCATCGGGTGCTCGTTGCTGCGCGCGGTGTGGCTGCGCAGCACGTCGCCGAGCGCGACGTTCTCGCGGTCGAGGTTCGGGATCTCGATGCCGATGGCGGACTTGCCCGGGATGGGGCTGAGGATGCGCACGTCGGCCGAGGCGACGGCATACGCGATGTTCTTCGACAGCGCGGTGACGCGCTCGACCTTGGTGCCCGAGCCGAGCTCCACCTCGTAGCGGGTGACCGTCGGGCCGCGGGTGAACCCGGTGACGGCGGCGTCGATGTCGAACTGGTCGAAGACGTTCGTCAGCGACTCGACGACGCGGTCGTTGGTCTCGCTACGCGTCTTGTGGGGCGCCCCGGGCGTGAGCATCGCCTGGTCGGGCAGGCGGTAGGTGATGTCGCCGCCGAGGCTGAGCTGCTCGACACGGGCAGGCAGCTCGGACATGGGCGGCGGGATGAGCTCGGCCTTGGGGCCGACCCTGCTCGTGTCGGGCGCGCCGAGCGTCTTCGGGTCGGTGGCGTCGATGACCTTCTCGCCCTTGCCACCGGGGCGCGGGACGACCAGCCCGGGAGGCGTCGGGCGCTTCTCGCCGGGGCGGGGGCCGGCCCCCTCGTCCTCGAGGGCCTTCTGAGCGGCCTGGCGGAAGGCCTCGTCGCCGTCGCGGTCGGCGAGGTCGACCGGCTTGCGGCGGGCGCGCTTGACCGCGGCGGCCGGCGCGTCGTCCGGCTCTGAGTGGTCGTGGCCCTGGTCGTCGACGTGACCGTCGTGGATCACCAGCGCGCGCAGCTGGCGCAGGCGGGTGGGGATCATCGCGACCGGCGTGGCCGTGACGACGAGCAGCCCGAAGATCCCGAGCAGGATGAGCAGCACGAGCGCGCCGACCGGGGAGACGGCCGCGGCGAGGGGGCTCGAGGCGAGGAAGCCGAGGATGCCACCGGCCGCACGCATGCCATTGGCTCCGTCGGGCGGGTTGGGGATGCCGTCGGCGAGGTGGGACAGGCCGCAGGCCGAGAAGGTCAGCGCGATGGTGCCGACGACGATGCGGTTGGTCGCCGCGTCGTCCTGGGGGGCACGGAGCATCCGCAGGCCGAGGGCGAGCAGGACGAGCGGGACGGCGTAGGAGACGCGTCCGAAGGTGCCGGCGAAGACGGCGTGCACGACGTCGCCGAACGTGCCGGCAACGCCCCACCACTCGCGGGCCGCGACGATGACGGCCAGCGCGATGAGGGCGAAGCCGATGCCGTCGCGGCGGTGCTCGGGCTCGAGGTCGGCGGCGCTGTGGCCGACGCGACGCACCGCTCCCCCGGCCAGGTGCGAGACGCCCATCCACGTGTTGCGCATCGCGCCGAGCGGGAAGGGCAGGCCGCCGCCGCGGGTCTTGGACGCCCCTTTGGCGGCGGGCTTGCGCGCCGCGGGCTTGCGCTGGGCGGGGCGGGCAGAGCGAGCTGCGGGCGGGCGCGACGAGGCACCCCCGGACGACCCCTTGGCGCGGGTGGCCGCGGCGGTGGTCGATCGCTGGGTGGTGGAGGGACGTGACGCCATGCTGGCACGGTACGTCAACGCACCGCTGAACTCACGCGTCACACGCGCACCTCAGGTGGCGGAGTGCCACACAGCGAACAACGAGCCCTATGCGGCCCCGTTCCCGCCCTGCTCGTCGCGCTGCCCCTCGCCGCCCTGTTGGGCGCCGTCATCGGCGTGGCCTGGGTCGTCGGCTACACCCTCCTCGGCCTCACCGTCGAGGACCGGGTCGTACGTGGTCGCCGGGCCGGCGATGTGGGCACCCGTCTCGCCGCGCGTGGCGGACGATGAACGACCGACCCGGGCTCTGGATCGTCGCACAGCTGCGGGACGCCAGGCGGCGCGGCCGCCGCGGCTGAACCTCCTCGGGCGCCGCGTCTCGGATGGCGACACGCCTGGACCACAGGTGGACACCAGCCGAAGGACGCGCCTATCGTCCTGCGCAGGTCATGAGTGCCAGTGACAAGCCCCGGCTCGCTGGCCAGCAACCCTCCTCCGCGGTGGGGTGCTCCGGGTGACGACCAGGCCACCCTCGGTCCGAACGCGTGATCGAGGTCGGCAAGCGCGGACCTGCACCAGGTGGGTCCCACGACCCCAGGAGCACGCAGATGTCGGTCCTTCCCTCAACCCACCCCTCGACCCACTCGGCCCGCCAGGCGACCTACCCTGCGGCCTCCCCCTGTGGTGGGAGCTCGGCGGCGCCGGCAGTGCGCACCCGCGCCCTGCACGCCGTTCCCGAGTCGGTCGCCGAGTCAGTCTCCGAGTCAGTCTCGAAGTCGGCCTCGGAGTCGGTCTCCGAGTCAGTCGCTCGGGCAGTCACCGGGGCACAGACGCTGCCCACGGTCGTGGGCGCGGGACTGCGCGTGCCGACGCTGCGGGGCGAGACGGCATACGCCAACCTCGACCATGCGGCGTCGACGCCCGCCCTCGAGACGGTCAAGGCCGCCGTCGACCGGGCGCTGGAGACCTACTCCTCCGTTCACCGTGGCGCCGGCTTCGCCTCGCGCCTGACGAGCGCGTGGTACGAGCAGGCGCGCACCGAGGTGGCCGACTTCGTCGGCGCCCGGGAGGGCGACTCGGTGGTCTTCACCCGCACGACCACGGACTCGTGGGCCCTGCTCAGCAAAGCCCTGCCCAGCCGCACGACCGTCTTCGTCTTCGGCAGCGAGCACCACTCGACGCTGCTGCCGTGGGGTCGGTTCCGCACGGTGCGCCTGCCGGTCCCGCAGACCCTCGACGACGCGTACGCGCTCCTGGACGAGGCGCTGTCCGCGCACCAGTCACGGCACCGCCTGGTCGTCATCGCCGCGGCCTCCAACGTGACGGGCGAGGTGTGGCCGGTCCGTCGCTTCGCGCGACTCGCGCACGAGCACGGCGCCCGGATCGCCGTCGACGCGGCGCAGCTCTCGGCCCACCGCAGGATCGACCTCGCCGCGTGGGACGCCGACTACGTCGCCTTCTCCGGGCACAAGACCTATGCGCCGTACGGGGCCGGCGTGCTCGCCGGCCGCTCCGACTGGCTCGACGCCGGCACGCCCTACCTCTTCGGGGGCGGCGCGACGCGGGCGGTCACCGAGGAGGGCACCGCCTGGGCGACCGGCCCGGCCCGCCACGAGGGCGGCAGCCCGAACGTCATCGGCGCCATCGCGCTGGCCGCGGCCTGCGCGACCCTCCGCCGCCACGCGGACGTCATCGAGGCGCACGAGACCCGGCTCCTCGAGAGCCTGCGGTCCGGCCTCGCCGACGTGCCGGGCGTCGAGGTGCTCTCGATCTTCGGCGACGACAGCGACCGCGTCGGCGTCGTCGCGTTCACGGTCGACGGCTGGGACTCGGCACTGGTGTCGCAGGTCCTGTCCGTCGAGCACGGCATCGGGGTGCGCGACGGCAAGTTCTGTGCGCACCTGCTCGTCGACGAGCTGCTCGAGGACCCGTGGGGTGAGCGTCCGGTGACCGCCGTGCGGGCGAGCATCGGCCTGGGCAGCACCCCGGAGGGCGTCGACCGTCTCATCACCGCCGTCGCGGGTCTCGTCGACCACGGGACCGCGGCGACGTGGTCTCGCACCGAGGCCGGCTGGCTCGTCGAGGGCGCCGACCCGCGGGACGTCGAGGTCGAACGACCCTGGTGAGCGGGCGCCGCCGCGCCGAGCGGTCAGCGCCGAGCGGTCAGCGCCGGGCGGTCAGCGCCGGGCGGTCAGCGCCGGGCGGTCAGCGCCGGGCGGTCAGCGTCGGGGCAGGGCGTAGGTCGCCCACACCGCGGCGTGATCGGCGTGGTTGTAGGCCACCTGACCGGCATCCACCACGGTGAGCCCCCCGCTCAACAGGTGGTCGAGCTGGACGTAGGCCGGCAGCCGCCGGCCGGCGAACGGCCAGGTGCGCACCCATCCCTGGCCGTCGGCGCGCTGCGCGTCGACGAGGCCGTCGGCGAGGTCGCGGAAGCCGGGGTGGCCGAAGTCGGCGTTGAAGTCGCCCGCGACGACGACGGGCTCGTCGCGGGCGGTGGCCCGCACCCATGTCTGCAGCGCCCGCAACCCCGCACGCCACTCGTCGGTGTCGCCCTGCACGGGCGCGAGCGGGTGCACGGCCTTGAGGCGCACCGTGCCGCGGCGCGTCGTGACGTCGAGCTCCGGCTGGACGCTCGTGGTGTGCTCGCGGCCGGGGTCAGCGCCCGCGTCGCGCACCGAGACCGGGTAGCGCGAGAGCACCATCGTCCCGGTGGACGTGCCGGCCCGGGCCACGCCCTCACGCCCGGTGAAGTAGTCGCTCGCCCCCGCCTCGTCCAGCCGGCGCAGCATCGCGGGCGTCGCCTCGGTGAGGACGAGCACGTCCACCGAGTGGTAGCGCACGGCGTCCATCAGCTGCTCGGCGTTGGCCGAGCCGATCCAGACGTTGGCCGCCATGACCGTCAGGTCGCGGTCCGCCTTGGGCGAGGTCGTCTCCCGGAAGGCCGGCGCGGCCACCGTGGCCGCGACCGCGAGAGCCGCGACCACGGGGAGCAGCATCCACCACCGGCGCAGCAGCAGCGTGGCGACCGTCAGCAGTCCCAGCCCCACGACGACGAAGGGCCCAGTCGTCTGGAGCACGACGACGGGGTATGCCGTCGAGTCGACCCAGCGCAGGGCACCGACCGCGACCAGCACGAGCAGGATCAGCCCGATGGCGATGTCGAGCCAGCGGCGCAGGGCACGGCCCCGGTCGACCGATCGGAGCGCCCCTGCACCGTCAGCCTCCTCCGTCACCACCTCAGGCCTGCAGCACGACCGGGATGATCATCGGCCGGCGACGGATCTTGCCGCCGACCCACGAGCCGACGGCCCGCCGGATGACTTGCTGGAGCTGCTGGTCGTCGCGCACGCCGTTGGCCACGGCCTCCTCGACGGCTCGCTCCACCTTGGGGATGACCTGCTGGAAGATCTCTTCGTTCTCGACGAAGCCGCGCGCGGTGATCTCGGGGCCGCTCGCGATCTTGCCGGTGGCGGCGTCGAGCACGACGACGCAGGTGATGAAGCCCTCGTCGCGCAGGATGCGACGGTCCTTGAGCAGGGCCTCGTCGGCGCCACCCACGCTGCTGCCGTCGACGTAGACGTAGCCGCAGTCGACGACTCCGGCGACCGAGGCCTGGCCGTCGACGAGGTCGACGACGACGCCGTCCTCGGCGAGCACCACGTTGCGCTCGGGGACGCCGGAGGCGACGGCGAGCTGGGCGTTCGCATACATGTGCCGCCACTCGCCGTGCACCGGCAGCACGTTGCGGGGCTTGACGATGTTGTAGCAGTAGAGCAGCTCGCCGGCGCTCGCGTGACCCGAGACGTGCACCTTGGCGTTGCCCTTGTGCACCACGTTGGCGCCGAGGCGCATCAGGCCGTTGATGATGCGGTAGACGGCGTTCTCGTTGCCCGGGATGAGGCTGCTGGCGAGCAGCACGGTGTCGCCGGGGCCGACGTCGATGCGGTGGTCGCGGTTGGCCATCCGCGACAGGGCCGCCATCGGCTCACCCTGGGAGCCGGTGCAGATCAGTACGACCTCGTCGTCGGGCAGGTGGTCGAGCTTCTTGAGGTCGACGAGGATGCCGTCGGGCACCTTGAGGTAGCCGAGCTCGGCGGCGATGCCCATGTTGCGGATCATCGACCGACCCACCATCGCGACCTTGCGGCCGGCCTTCTCGGCCGCGTGGAGCACCTGCTGGACGCGGTGCACGTGGCTGCTGAAGCAGGCGACGATGATGCGGCGCTCGGCGTGGCGAAACACCTTGTCGATGGCCGGCGCGATCTCGAGCTCGGGCGTGGTGAACCCGGGCACGTCGGCGTTGGTCGAGTCGGTGAGGAAGAGGTCGACGCCCTCCTCACCGAGGCGGGCGAAGGCGCGCAGGTCGGTGAGGCGGCCGTCGAGGGGCAGCTGGTCCATCTTGAAGTCGCCGGTGTGCAGCAGCGTGCCGGCCTCGGTGCGCACGAAGACCGCGAGCGCGTCGGGGATCGAGTGGTTGACGGCCACGAACTCGAGGTCGAAGACGCCGAGCCGCTCGCGCTGCCCCTCCCTGACCGCCATCGAGTACGGGCGGATGCGGTGCTCCTTGAGCTTGGCCTCGACGAGCGCCAGCGTGAGGGCGGAGCCGATGATCGGGATGTCGCCCTTGAGCTTCAGCAGGTACGGGACGGCCCCGATGTGGTCCTCGTGCCCGTGGGTCAGCACGATCGCCTCGATGTCGTCGAGGCGGTCACGGATGTAGCTGAAGTCGGGGAGGATCAGGTCGACGCCGGGGTGGTGGTCCTCGGGGAAGAGCACGCCGCAGTCGATGACGAGCAGGCGGCCCTTCGTCTCGAGGACGGCCATGTTGCGTCCGACCTCGCCGAGTCCGCCGAGCGCGACGACCCGCAGGCCGTTGTCGGGGAGTGCGGGTGGCGTGGTCAGCTCGGGGTGGGGATGGCTCACAGGTGTCCTGTCATTCGGTGGTGCCGGGCCTGTCTGAGGCTCCGGTCTGAGGTCGTGGGGCGGTCACTCGACCGCCGCGAGAGTCGAGACGGCCGCGCGCACGAGGGCGGTCTGCTCCTCGTCGGCCGGCACGAGCGGCAGCCGGACCGTGGTCGAGTCGATGAGGCCCTGAACGGCGAGGCCGGCCTTGGCCATGATGGCGCCCTGGGTGACGTTCATGACGGCGTCGACGAGCGGCGCGAGGCGCAGGTGCACCGCGCGGGCATCGTCCCAGCGGCCCTCGACCACGGCGTCGGCCATCTCGCGGTATGCCGCGGGGGCCACCTGCGAGGTCACACCGACGAAGCCCACGGCGCCGTTGCCGAAGTGCGCGAGGTTCATGGCGTCGTCGCCGGAGTACCAGTCGAGGCCGGTCTCCTGCATCATCCGGCTTGCGAACCACAGGTCCCCGCGCGCGTCCTTCACGGCCGCGATGCGCTCGTGCTCGGCGATGCGCAGGTAGGTCTCGCGGGCGATGGCGATGCCGGAGCGGCCAGGGATGTCGTAGACCATCACCGGCAGCTCGCTGGCATCGGCGAGCGCCGTGAAGTGTGCGACGAGCCCGGCCTGGGGCGGCTTGTTGTAGTAGGGGGTCACGGCGAGGACGGCGTGGGCTCCGGCCTTCTCGGCGAGCCGCACCGACTCGACGCTCTTGGCGGTGTCGTTGCTGCCGGCGCCGGCGATGACGACGCACCGGTCGCCGACGGCCTCGAGGACGGCCCGCAGGAGCGCGTCCTTCTCGTCGGCCGAGGTGGTCGGCGACTCGCCGGTGGTGCCTGAGACGACGAGCCCGTCGTGCCCGGCGTCGACGAGGTGGGTGGCGACCCGCTGGGCGGCGTCGAGGTCGACGGAGCCGTCGGGGCGCATGGGCGTCACCATCGCCGAGAGGACACGTCCGAGGGCGGGTGCGTCAGCCATGCGCCCAAGGTTAGCGCCCGCGGCGCGGCCCACGGCGCGCCGCCCACTGCCGGGATCCGGGCCGCAGAAAGCTCGCCTGCCCTGCTCCCTGCCGAGCCACTGACCTCGGGCACGAGAACGAGGCACTACCCGCTCGGGGGTCCGGGTAGTGCCTCGCCACCCCCTACATCGGCGCGGACCTGCGGGCGTTACATCCGTTTCGGACGTTTTCTCCGGGCGCCCGGTACGAGTGGCGTGCGTCGGCCTCACGACCGCCGTTCGTAGGTGACCCAGGCGAAGCCGGGCTGCTCGTCGCGCGCCGTCTCCGCCCAGTCGCCGGGGTCGATGTCCGGGAAGGTGACCGAGCCCTCCGGGGACTGGTGGACCTCCGTCACGAGGAGGCGGACGGCATACGGCATGGCCTGGCGGTAGATCTCTCCCCCGCCGACGACGAAGACCTGCTCGTCGCCTGCGACGAGGGCGAGCGCGTCGGGCAGGGAGTGGACGACCTCGACGCCCGCGGCGCTCCACTCGGGCTGTCGGGTGACCACGATGCTGCGGCGACCGAGGAGCGCCCCCATGGAGTCGAAGGTGCGCCGGCCCATCACCATCGGGTGGCCCATGGTCGTGCGCTTGAAGAACTTCAGGTCCTCCGGCAGGTGCCACGGCATGGCCCGGCCGTCGCCGATGACCCCGTTGCGCGCGACGGCGGCGATCATCGTGACGTCGGGCTTCGGCCCGGACGGCTCGCTCATGGCGCCAAGGGTCCCAGATGCTCCCCGTTCAGACCGCGATGGGGGCCTTGATGCCGGGGTCGGCGACGTAGTCGAGCAGCTCGAAGTCCTCGAGGTCGAAGTCGTCGATGGCCTTCTTGTCGGGGTTGATCCGCATGGTCGGCAGCGGGTGCGGAGTGCGGGCCAGCTGCAGCCGCGCCTGGTCCAGGTGGTTGAGGTAGAGGTGGGCGTCGCCGAGCGTGTGGACGAACTCACCGGGCTCGAGGTCGGTCAGCTGGGCGATCATCTGCGTCAGCAGGGCGTAGCTGGCGATGTTGAACGGCACGCCGAGGAAGATGTCGGCGCTGCGCTGGTAGAGCTGGCACGACAGCCGGCGGCGCCCGTCGGGCCCGGGCGGCGAGACGTAGAACTGGAACATCGTGTGGCACGGCGGCAGCGCCATGTCGTCGACGTCGGCGACGTTCCACGCCGAGACGATCAGGCGGCGGCTGTCGGGGTTGGTGCGGATCTGCTCGATGACCTTGGCGACCTGGTCGACGCGGCGGCCGTCGGGCGTCGGCCACGACCGCCACTGGTAGCCGTAGATCGGGCCGAGGTCGCCGGTCACGGGGTCGGCCCACTCGTCCCAGATCGAGATGCCGCGCTCCTGGAGCCAGCGCACGTTGGTGTCGCCGCGCAGGAACCACAGCAGCTCGCCGATGATCGAGCGCAGGTGCAGCCTCTTCGTCGTCATGGCCGGGAAGCCGTCGGCCAGGTCGAAGCGCATCTGGTGGCCGAAGACGCTGAGGGTGCCCGTGCCGGTCCGGTCGGACTTCTCCTGGCCGTGGGTCAGGACGTGGTCGAGGAGGTCGAGGTACTGCCGCACGTGCGGAAGCGTAACCCGCTGGACCCCCAGTCCCGTTGCAGGACCTGGTGGAGGGGCGTCAGTGGTTGCGGGGGCCGTGGGACCGCAAAGGACTCCACCCCTGGTGTCAGCGCCGGCAGCCGCAACACTCAGGCGTCGTAGTCGAGGCTGACCTCGGCGGTGACCGGGTGGCTCTGGCAGGCCAGCACGATCCCCGCCGCGACCTCCTCGGGCTCCAGCGCGTAGTTGCGGTCCATCCGCACCTCACCGGCCACCAGCCGGGCGCGGCAGGTGCCGCAGACGCCGTTGGTGCACGAGAAGGGCGCGTCGGGACGGGCCCGAAGCGTCGCGTCGAGGATCGTCTCCTCCTTGCTCGGCATCGGGATCACCGTGGTGCGCCCGTCGAGGTTGACCGTGACGGTGGCCTCGGGCGGCGCGCCGGCGTCGACGACGACCTTGCGCTTCGGCTCGGTGCCGTCGTCGACGTGGAAGATCTCGTGGTGGATGTGCCGCGGGTCGACGCCCTGCCCCGTCAGCAGGGCCTCGGCACTGGTCACCATGCCGAACGGCCCGCACAGGTACCACTCGTCCACCGCCTCGACCGGCAGGAGCGCATCGAAGATCGCCGAGAGCCGCTCGGGGTCGAGCCGGCCGTGGAAGAGCTCGACGTCCTGCGCCTCGCGCGAGAGCACGTTGACGAGGTGGAAGCGCCCCGGGAAGCGGTTCTTGAGGTCCTCGAGGTCCTCGAGGAACATGATCGAGCTCGTCCGCCGGTTGCCGAAGAGCAACGTCGCGCGCGAGCCCGGCTCCTCCTCGAGCGCCGACGTCAGCAGCGAGAGCACCGGCGTGATGCCGGACCCCGCCGCGACGGCGACGTGATGACGTATGCCGTCCGGCCGGGTCTCGCACGTGAAGGAGCCCTGGGGGGTCATGACGTCCACGACGTCGCCCACCGTCACGACGTCGTTGAGCCAGGTGGACATCCGGCCCTCCGGCACACGCGCCGCGGCGACCCGCAGCCGGCGCCCGGTGGGGTCGGCCAGGCGCGACTGGCAGATGGAGTAGGACTGCCGCACGTCCTCGCCCGCGATGGTGGCCCGCAGCGTGAGGTGCTGCCCCGGCTCGAAGGCGAACTCGTCGACGAGGTCCTCCGGCACCTCGAAGGTGACGGCGACGGCCTCGTCGGTGAGGCGCTCGACGGAGGCGACGGTTAGCGGGTGGAAGCGGGCCCGGTGGCGGGCCGAGGCCGCCGAAGCAGGGGCGCTCGCGACGGACTCGGTGGCGGGCGGCGTGGTGACGTCGGTCATTCAGATGGCCTTGAACTCCTCGAAGGGCTCGAGGCACGCGTTGCACCGGCGCAGGGCCTTGCACGCTGTCGAGCCGAAGTGGCTGATCTCGGTGGTGTCGCTGGCGCCGCAGTGCGGGCACGTGACGACGTGGCGGCTGATGGCAACGGGCACCGGGCCACGCGACTCCCCCGCCGCCACGGCACCGGGGGGCGCGATCCCGAAGCGCCGCAACGCCTCTCGTCCTTGCTCGCTCATCCAGTCCGTCGTCCAGGCGGGCGAGAGCTGCGTCCGCACGTCGGCGGCATACCCCTGACGGTCTGCCTCGAAGACGATGCGCGACGCGATCGCCTCCATGGCCGGGCAGCCGCTGTAGGTGGGCGTGATGGTGACAGCCACCGTGTGCGCGTGCTCGTCGATGTCGACGGACCGAAGGATGCCGAGGTCGGCGATGCTGACGACCGGCACCTCCGGGTCGGGGATGCTCGAGATCGCCTGCGCGACAGCCGACTCCACCGCCACCGGACTCACCACGCGGCGCCCGGGTAGGAACGCGCGATGTGCTGCAGCTCGGCGAGGAGGTAGCCCATGGGCTTGGAGTGGATGCCGGCCCGTCCGCCCCGCGAGCGCCACTTCGACGGCTCCGGCATGGAGAGCGTGGCCTGCTCGAGGACGCTCGCCACCCGGTTCACCGCAGCGTCACGCAGGCTCGACGGCAGCACGCCCACGCCGCGACCGGCCGCGCCGACCGAGGCCTCGTCGTCGTCGAACAGCTCGGGGAGGTAGGGCTGCACGCGCTCGAGCGCCGCCTGCATGCGTCGGTGCGACTCCTCGGTGCCGTCGCCGAGACGCACGACCCACAGCGAGGCGTGGTCGAGGTGGTAGCGCACCTCCTTGAGCGCCTTGCCGGCGACGCCCGCGACGACCTCGTCGGTGGAGCCGGTCAGGGCCGTGTGCAGCTCGACCTGGTACGCGGAGAACCACAGCAGCCGGGCCATCTCGTCGGCGAAGTCACCGCGCTCCTGCTCGACGAGGTGGACGTTGCGCCAGTCCCGCTCGCTCCGCTGCATCGCGAAGTCGTCCTCGCCGCGCCCGGTCCCGTCGAGGGATCCGATGTACGGGTAGAGGGCGCGCGCCTGGCCGAGGAGGTCGAGCGCGAGGTTGCCGAGCGCCATGTCCTCCTCGATCTGCGGGGCGTTGGTCATCCACTCGGCGAGCCGCTGGGCGTAGACCATCGCGTCGTCGGCGAGGCCGAGGAGGTAGGCGGCACACGGCTTGGAGTCGGCTGCCTCGGCAACCGCTGGGTCGTGGGCCACGTGGTCGTCCTCCCACCGGGGTCCCCGCGACGTATCGGAGCGAAGCGGAGGGCTTGCTGGGGTGGTCATAGGTACTCGACATCCTCGGGCACGTCGTAGAACGTCGGGTGCCGGTAGATCTTGTCGGCGGCCGGGTCGAAGAACGAGTCCTTCTCGGCGGGGCTGCTCGCCGTGATGTCGTCGGCCTTGACGACCCAGATCGACACGCCCTCCTGGCGGCGGGTGTAGAGGTCGCGGGCGTTGCGCAGCGCGAGCTCGGCGTCGGGCGCGTGCAGCGAGCCGACGTGGACGTGCGAGAGACCGCGCTTGCCGCGGACGAAGACCTCCCACAGCGGCCAGCTGCGCTCCGTGCGGGCAGGGGACGGCGCCCCGTCCTCGGTGGAGGGGGTCGTGGCTCCGCTCACGCGGCACTCTCCTTCTGCTGCTCCCTGGAAGCCTGCTTGGCGGCATACGCGTTGGCGGCCTCGCGCACCCAGGCCCCGTCCTCGTGGGCACGGCGACGGTGGGCGATGCGCTCGGCGTTGCAGGCACCGTCCCCACGCAGGACCCGCCAGAACTCGTCCCAGTCGACCTCGCCGAAGTCGTAGTGGCCGCGCGCGTCGTTCCAGCGAAGCTCGGGGTCCGGCAGCACGATGCCGAGCCTGTCGGCCTGCGGCACCATCATGTCGACGAACTTCTGGCGCAGGTCGTCGTTGCTGAAGCGCTTGATGCCCCAGGCCATCGACTGCTCGGTGTGCCCGCCCTTGGCGGCCTCCCCCGTGTCGGGCGGGCCGAACATCGCGAGCGCCGGCCACCACCAGCGGTCCGCGGCGTCCTGGGCCATCGCCTGCTGCTCGGGGGTGCCGCGCATCAGCGTCCAGAGGATCTCGAACCCCTGCCGCTGGTGGAAGGACTCCTCCTTGCACACGCGGATCATCGCGCGGGCGTACGGGCCGTAGGAGCAGCGGCACAGCGGCACCTGGTTCATGATCGCGGCACCGTCGACGAGCCAGCCGATGGCGCCGCAGTCGGCCCAGGTCAGCGTCGGGTAGTTGAAGATCGAGGAGTACTTCTGCCGGCCGTCGTGCAGCCGGTCGAGCAGCTCGGCCCGGTCGACGCCGAGGGTCTCGGCGGCGGAGTAGAGGTAGAGCCCGTGGCCGGCCTCGTCCTGCACCTTGGCGATGAGGATGGCCTTGCGGCGCAGGGACGGCGCGCGGGTGATCCAGTTGCCCTCGGGCTGCATGCCGATGATCTCGGAGTGCGCGTGCTGCGCGATCTGGCGGATCAGCGTCTCGCGGTACTTCTCCGGCATCGCGTCCCGCGGCTCGATGCGCTGGTCGGCCGCGATGAGGACGTCGAAGTCGTCGCCGACCGTGTCCCGCTGGTCCTCGTGCGCCGAGGCCGCGGCGTACGCGTCCGTCTCGGCCGCGTTGAGCGGTTGCGTCGGGTCGATGACGTCGTTGCCATACATGAGTCCAGTATGCGAGATGCGGCGGTGAGCGTCCAAAGCCGGGGCCAAAGGGCGGCGCAGGAGCCGTCGCCGGCCGGGCGGGCGCCGCCTGAGAAGATGCGGAGGTGGCACACGACGAGCAGAGCCCCCACGGTCACCACCACGGTCATGATCACGACCACGCGCACGGGCACTCCCACGAGCCCGGGCCCGTGGCCGACGCCAGTGTCCGCGTCGCCCGGGCCTCCGACGCACCGGCGGTCGGCCTCGTCCAGTCGGTCGTCTGGCGGGAGGCGTATGCGGGCGTGCTGGCCGAGGAGGTCCTCGCCCAGCTCGAGCCCCGCGCGTTCGCGAGCGTCTGGCGCTCGTCCCTGGGTGACGCGCCCTCCCCCGACCACCTGCTCCTCGTCGCGTGCGCCGGCGAGCAGGTGGTCGGCTTCGCCGCGGTGGCTCCCTCCCCCGACCCGGACGGCGGGGGCGCGTCCGAGCTGCTGGTCCTCGGCGTGCACCCCGACGCCCGCCGGCAGGGCCACGGCTCCCGTCTGCTCAACGCCGCCGTCGACACGGCTCGCGGCCGTGGCGCCGACGCGCTGACGGCGTGGGTGCTCGCCGACGACGAGCACACCCAGGGCTTCCTCGCCGCGGCGGGGCTCGGAGCCGACGGCGCCTCGCGCGAGCGCGTCGTGTCCGAGGACGGCCGCACCGCCCGCGAGGTCCGGATGTCGGCGGGCGTGACGGGGCCGGAGTGACCGCAGCCGCTGGACCCGCCGCACGGCGGGCGATCGTCCGCCAGAGCCTGTCGGTCGGCGTCGCCACCGGCGCCTACGGCATCAGCTTCGGCGCGCTCGCCGTCGCCGCCGGCCTCAGCACCTGGCAGGCGATGGCGCTCTCGCTGCTGATGTTCACCGGCGGCTCCCAGTTCGCCTTCGTCGGGATCATCGCGAACGGCCTGGGAGCCGCTCCTGCGGCCATCGCGGCGTCGTCCATGCTGGGCATCCGCAACGGCCTCTACGCGCTGGAGCTCACCCACCTGCTCGGCGTCCGCGGTGCCAGGAGGGTGGCGGCCGCGCACCTGACCATCGACGAGTCCACGGCCGTGGCCGTGGCCCAGCGCGAGGAGCGCACCTCGCGCCTCGGCTTCTGGCTCACGGGGCTGACGGTCTTCGTCCTGTGGAACCTCACCACCCTCGCCGGCGCCCTCATCGGCAACCTCATCGGCGACCCGCGCACCTACGGCCTCGACGCCGCGGCCTGCGCGGCGTTCACCGCCCTGCTGTGGCCCCGGCTGCGCAGCCGGGACGCCGTCGCGATCGCCGTGCTCGGCGCCGTCGTGGCGGTGGTGCTGTCGCCGACGATGCCACCCGGCATACCCGTCGTGGCCGCGGCAGCGGCGTGCCTGCTGGCCTGGCGCAGCCCGAAGGCGGCGCGTCCGTGAGCCTCTGGACCGCCATCCTCGTCGCGGCCCTGGTCGCCTTCGGCACCAAGCTCGCCGGACACCTCGTGCCGGCCCACCTGCTCGAGCAGCCACGGGTTCGACGGATCACCGGCGCCCTGCCGATCGCGCTGCTCGCGGCGCTCGTGGCGACCCAGGCCTTCACCGGACCGGGCGGCACTTTCGTGCTCGACGCCCGCGCCGTCGCCGTGGCCGTCGCGGTCGTGGCACTCCTGCTCCGGGCGCCGTTCCTCGTCGTGGTGGTGCTCGGCGCCGCGACGGCGGCCGTCCTGCGGGCGCTGGGCTGGGCCTGAGACCTCGGGCCCGAACCCTCAGGCGTGCGCGTGGCAGACGGGTTGGAGGGGACGGCCCGGCAGGTCCTCGCGGTTGTGCATCCGGCTCGTCGGGGCGTCGCAGACATGGCAGCGGGCCAGGTGGGTGGCCTCGTCGCTGAACGCGACGCTCATCCGCTCGTCGAAGACGTAGAGGTGCCCCTCCCAGAGCCCGCGGTCGCCGCGCTGCTCGCCGTAGCGCACGATGCCGCCGTCGAGCTGGTAGACCTCGTCGAACCCGCGTGAGCGCATCAGGCTCGTCAGCACCTCGCAGCGGATCCCGCCCGTGCAGTAGGTCACGACCGGGCGCCCCCGCAGGTGGTCCCACCGCCCCGAGTCGAGCTCACGGACGAAGTCGGCGGTGTGCCGGATGTCGGGCACGACGGCGCCGCGGAACCGCCCGACCTGGGCCTCGACGGCGTTGCGCCCGTCGAGGAGCACCACCTCGTCGCCGCGCTCGGCCACGAGCTCGTCCAGCGCGTCCGGCGTCAGCCGCGAGCCTCCTCCGACGACGCCGTCCTCGTCGACGACCACCTCCTCGGGCACCCCGAACGAGACGATCTCGTCGCGGACCTTCACGACGAGGCGCGGGAAGTCGACACTGCGGCCCGCGGCGTCGAGTCCGGTCCCGTCGCTCCACTTCACGTCGATGTCACGGAAGGCCGCGTACTCCCGGGTCTTGCGGACGTACGTCTTGAGCCCCGTCACGTCACCGCCCACGGTCGCGTTGATCCCGTGTCGCGACAGCAGGATCCGCCCGCGCAGCCCGAGGCCCTCACAGAGATCCCGCTGCCAGAGGCGCAGCGCCTCGGGGTCGGCGAGCGGCCGGAAGGCGTAGAAGAGGACGACCTTGGGGATCGCCACGTCAGGCCCGCCGAGTGCCGGCGCTCACGCCAGGCCGAGGTAGTGCTCGAGCCCCACCGTGACGCCCGGGTGACCGGCCACGGCACGCACGGCCGCGACCACTCCCGGCATGAAGCTGCCGCGGTCGAACGAGTCGTGGCGCAGGGTCAGCATCTCCCCCGCGTTGCCGAGCAGCACCTCCTGGTGGGCGGTGAGGCCGCGCAGCCGCACGGAGTGGAGCGGTATGCCGTCGACGCGGGCGCCGCGGGCACCGTCCGGGTCGTGCGTCGTCGCGTCGGGCACGGGCGCGCAGCCGGCGTCAGCCCGGGCGGCCGCGATCATCGCGGCCGTGCGGGCCGCCGTCCCGGAAGGCGCGTCCACCTTGGCCGGGTGGTGCAGCTCGATCACCTCGACGGACTCGAAGAAGGGAGCGGCCTTGGCAGCGAAGGACATCATCAGCAGCGCGCCGATCGCGAAGTTCGGCGCGACCAGGACGCCGACCGCGTCGCCGACTGCCGGCGCGGGCGCCTCGGCCACCTGCGCGCGTAGCGTCTCGAGCCGGTCGTCGTCCCAACCCGTGGTGCCGACGACGACGTGGACCCCCCGAGCGACGCAGTGGGCCACGTTGCCCGGTGAGGCTGCTGGCACGGTGAGCTCCACCGCCACCTCGGCTCCCCCGAGGTCACCGAGGAGGTCGGCGGAGCCGTAGGCGCCGACCAGGGACAGCCCGGCGGCCGCCTCGATCGCGCGAACGGCCTCGGAGCCCATCCGCCCCCGGGCACCGATGACGGCGACCTTGAGGTCACCGGAGGGCTGGCCTGTCGTGTCAGTCACCGGCCCAGCCTAACGAGCAGCCCGGGGCCCGAACGCGCCCCACCGAGCCCGTCGTCGAGCAGAAAGGGGGCTCGGGCACGAGCTGCGCGACGCACACTGGAGGTGACCGAGGAAGTGGTTGCCATGTTCGTCCGGGCGCACGACGTCCGGCTTCCGGGCCGGCTCCGCCGCCTTGCCCTCGTCCCGCTGGTCGCCATAGCCGTGACGTTCGGGCTCTGGACGACACCGAGCGTCCAGGCCGCGGTGCTCCTCGGCAACGACGTCTCCTGGCCCCAGTGCCCGACGTCGGTCGGCGGCTACGGCCACCCGATGCCACCGGACTCCGCGCAGTTCGTCGTCGTCGGCCTCACCCAGGGGCTGGCATTCACGGAGAACCCGTGCCTCGCGAGCCAGGTGGCGTGGTTCAGGACCCGCGACAAGCCGGCGCAGGCCTACACGATGGCGACCTTCCCCACCTCGGCCCAGCAGACGGCATACGGCTCGAGCGGCCCCTGGCGCCCGACGACACGCGCCGCCCGGCTGTCGAACGTCGGCTACGCCGAGGCCAGGTATGCCGTGGCGTCCCTTGCGAAGGTCGGCTGGCGTCCCCCGGTCGTGTGGGTCGACGTCGAGCCGCGTCCGGCCCAGCCCTGGCCGACGAGCAGCACCGCTGCGCAGCGCGAGAACCGCTACGTCCTCGAAGGGCTGATGCGAGGGCTGCGCGAGGCCGGCTACCCGTACGGCGTGTACTCCAACACCTCCGGCTGGCAGGCGATCACGGGCAGCTGGTGGCTGCCCGGCGTTCCGGTGTGGGCGACGGCAGGCACACTCGACTACCCCGGCGAGGCGCTCGACCGGTGCACGCAGCCGAGCTTCTCCGGCGGCAGGGTCTTCCTGTCGCAGTGGTGGGACTCGACCCGCGACTACGACCGCACCTGCGGCACGTACGCGTTCACGGCCCTGCCGATGCCTGCGTCGTCGCTGTCCAACAGCACCGCGGAGTTCAACGGCGACTGGCGCAACGACGTGCTCGCCCGCTGGAGCACCGGCTCCCTCCGGCTGTACGCCGGCAACGCAACCGGTGGCCTCGGGCTCGGCGTGGAGATCGGCCGGGGCTGGAACGTCTTCGACGTCATCGACACTGCTGGTGACGTCAACGGAAACGGGTCCCTGGACGTCGTCGCGCGCGTCGCGTCCAGCGGGGACCTGCTGCTCTACAAGGGCGACGGCAGGGGCGGCTGGAGCCTGCCGGCCGTGGTCGTGGGTCGCGGCTGGAACATCTTCGACACCGTGGTGGGTGTCGGGGACTTCACCGGGGACCAGCGTGCCGACCTCGTGACGCGGGGCACGAGCGACGGCAGCCTCTACCTCTACTCGGGGACGGGCACCGGCGGGTGGCGCGCGGCCGTGCTGATCGGACGCGGGTGGAACGTCATGAACGCCCTCGTCGGAGTCGGGGACTGGAACGGCGACGGACGCGTCGACCTGCTCGCCCGGGAACGCGCAACCGGCTACCTGTGGCTCTACCCGGGCAACGGCTCGGGTGGCTTCGGGCTTCGGACGCGGCTGGGCACGGGCACCTACAACGGCCTGACGGCGATCGCCGGCGCGGGAGACCTCAACGGCGACCGCACCGCCGACTTCGTCGGACGGGACGGCACGGGCAACCTGTGGTTGTACCCGGGCAACGGTTCGGGGGGTGTGGGCGCCCGCTCCCTCCTCGGCACCGGCTGGAACATCGCCACAGCCATCCTGTGAGCCCCTGGAGCCTGCTGCAGGAGTCGCCTTCGGCGGCCATGGCGTGTCCCAGCCGAAGTTCAGCGGTTGTGGGAATGATGCCTCCGTGTCCGAAGAGAATCCCGTCGTCGGTCGACGCGCGCTGATCGGCGGAGGCCTGGCCTCGGCCGTCGGGGTCGGCCTCGGCGTCGCCGCGTGCTCCCCGAGCAGCCCACAGCCGGAGGCGTCCCCAGCCTCGTCGACCACCGGGGGGAGTCCCCCCACGCCCGCCGCCTCCTCCCCCGACGCGCCCGGGACGTCGGGACCGGGCGCCTCGCCGACGACGACCGGAGCGTCGAGCGCCTCCGCGACGGACGCGGTGCCCGCACTGCTGCGCACGCCCGGTCCGGACGTCCGACGCGGCCCGACCTCGGTGCGCGCAGTCGCCCTGACCTTCCACGGTGCCGGCGACCCCGCTCTGACCAGGCGTGCGCTCCAGATCCTGGCCGACCACGGCGCCCACGTGACGGTCTTCGCGGTCGGAACCTGGCTCTCGGGTCACCCGGAGCTCGGCCGGGCGATCGTGGCGGCCGGGCACGACCTCGGCAACCACACGTGGTCGCACCAGACGCTCCCGCGGCTCTCGGCCGCTGCGGCCAGGACCGAGATCGAGAAGGGCGCTCGGGCCGTCGCCGCCATCGACGGCTCCTCCCCCTACCTGTTCCGGCCCTCCGGCACGCCGAGCTCCACCCCCACCATCAGGACGGCCGCCCGCGCCAGCGGCTACGCACGGTGCATCTCCTACGACGTCGACCCGTCGGACTACCAGGACCCGGGCGCCGCGGCCGTCGCCGCCCGCACCCTCGCCGGCGTGCAGCCCGGCTCCATCGTGAGCCTGCACCTCGGCCACCCCGGCACGATCGACGCCCTGCCGACCATCCTGCGAGGTCTCGCGTCCCGATCCCTGCAGGCCGTGGCGATGACTAGGTTGGTGGCATGAACCGGGCGAGAGCGCGCCGTGCCGGCGCTGGTGCGCTGGGCGCGGCCACCCTGGTCTCGCTCGTCCTGGCCGCGTGCACGAGCCCGCAGACGGGCACGGAGACGCAGACGTCGGTCAACCGCACGACGAGCAGCTCCGACCCGAGCGCCGCCACTCCGTCCGGCGCCCCCACGCCGTCCGGCTCGGCCAGCACCGGCACGGGTGCAGCCAGCGCCGCCCGAGGCCTCACGGAGCCCTACCTGCACACCGGCGCAAATGCGCTCACCGGAGCGGCCGTGCACGCCAGGCGGCTGGTCTACGTGCCCAACCAGGTCGCCGGCACGCTCGAGATCATCGACCCCCGGACGCGACACGTCGTCAAGCGCGTCCGCGTGCCGAGCTCGCCCGAGCACGTCGTGCCCAGCTGGGACATGACCCGGCTCTGGGTCAACTCGGACAAGGGCGACGCCCTGACGCCGATCGACCCGAGGACCGGCGCGGTGGGCAAGCCGGTCGCCGTCCGCGACCCGTACAACCTCTACTTCACGCCCGACGGCCGGTACGCGCTCGTCATGGCCTCGCGGTTCCGGGCGATCGACGTGCGCGACGCCCGCACGATGAATCTCGTGCGCTCGCTTCCGGTCCCCGCCTGCGCGGGCGTCAACCACGCCGACTTCACCGCCGACCTCAAGGCGTTCGTCGCCAGCTGCGAGTTCAGCGGTCGCCTGCTCGTCGTCGACGCCGCCGCCACCCGCGTCGAGAAGGTGCTCGACCTCAACCAGGTCAAGACCCCGGGAGCCACGCCGCCGAACAGCCCGATGGGCGGCCCGCGCAGGGAGCTGGCCAAGGGGGCGAACGCGATGCCGCAGGACGTGCGGCTCACCCCCGACGGCAGGTGGTTCATGGTGGCCGACATGCTGCGCAACGGCGTCTGGTTCATCGACGCGGGCACCTTCCGCATCGACCACTTCGTGCACACGGACATGGGCGCCCACGGCATCTACCCCTCACGCGACGCGCGCCGGATCTTCGTCTCCAACCGCGACGCCGGGACGATCAGCGTCTTCGACGCCGCCACCAACCGGCCCGTCACGATGTGGAAGCTGCCCGGGCACGCGACGCCCGACATGGGCGGTGTGACGGCCGACGGCAGCCAGCTGTGGCTGAGCGGTCGCTACAGCGCAGAGGTCTACGTCATCGACACCAGGAACGGTCACCTCATCTCGCGGATCCCCACGGACGCGAGCCCGCACGGCATCCTCGTCTGGCCGCAACCCGGCCGCTTCTCCCTCGGCCACACCGGCAACATGCGCTGAGTGGCCTGCCCGGCGGCCTACCCCTCGACACACCTTGGGTATGCCCTCCCTCCACGGACAGCGGAGCGGCCCGCCACCCCTTGGGGTGACGGGCCGCTCGCGTGCTTCCGGGATGTGGTCCCGGGACGGGTCAGGCCTCGGCGGGAGCCTCGGCCGAGTCCGCCGCACCTTCCTCGGCGCCCTGGTCGCCCTGGCCCTCGGGCAGGACCGCGGCGAGGCTGAGCTTGCCGCGCGGGTCGATCTCCTTGAGCTCGACCTGGACCTTCTGGCCCACCTTGACGACGTCGTCGACGCTGTCGATCCGCTTGCCGCCGACGAGCTTGCGCACCTCGGAGATGTGCAGCAGGCCGTCCTTGCCGGGCAGCAGCGAGACGAACGCGCCGAACGTCGTCGTCTTCACCACGGTGCCGAGGAAGCGCTCGCCGACCTCGGGCATCGTCGGGTTCGCGATGGCGTTGATCGCCGCGCGAGCCGCCTCGGCGGAGGGGCCGTCGACCGCACCGATGAACACGGTGCCGTCGTCCTCGATCGAGATGTCGGCGCCCGTGTCGTCCTGGATCTGGTTGATCATCTTGCCCTTCGGGCCGATGACCTCACCGATCTTGTCGACGGGGACCTTCACCGTGATGATGCGCGGGGCGTACGGGCTCATCTCGTCGGGCACGTCGATGGCCTCGGCCATCACGTCGAGGATGTGCAGTCGCGCCTCACGGGCCTGCGTCAGCGCGCCGGCGAGGACCGACGCCGGGATGCCGTCGAGCTTCGTGTCGAGCTGGATGGCCGTGACGAACTCCTTGGTGCCGGCGACCTTGAAGTCCATGTCGCCGAAGGCGTCCTCGGCACCGAGGATGTCGGTGAGCGCGGCGTACTGCGTCTGCCCGTCGACGGTGTCGGACACGAGGCCCATCGCGATGCCGGCGACCGGGGCGCGCAGCGGCACACCGGCGTTGAGCAGCGACAGGGTCGAGGCACAGACCGAGCCCATCGACGTGGAGCCGTTGGAGCCGAGGGCCTCGGACACCTGGCGGATCGCGTACGGGAACTCCTCGCGGGTCGGCAGGACCGGCATGAGCGCACGCTCGGCCAGGGCGCCGTGACCGATCTCGCGGCGCTTCGGCGAACCGACGCGGCCGGTCTCACCGGTGCTGTAGGGCGGGAAGTTGTAGTTGTGCATGTAGCGCTTGCGCGTGACGGGGCTCAGCGTGTCGAGCTGCTGCTCCATCTTGAGCATGTTGAGCGTCGTGACACCCATGATCTGGGTCTCGCCACGCTCGAAGATCGCCGAGCCGTGCACGCGCGGCAGCACCTCGACCTCGGCGCCGAGGGCACGGATGTCGGCCAGGCCACGGCCGTCGATGCGCACCTTGTCGCGCAGGATGCGCTGGCGGATGAGCTTCTTCTGCACCGAGCGGAAGGCGGCCGAGACCTCCTTCTCGCGACCGGCGAACTGCTCGGCGAGCTGGGCCTTGACCGCGGCCTTGATCTCGTCGAGGCGCTCCTCGCGCTCCTGCTTGCCGGCGATCGTCAGCGCTGCGGTCGTGTCGTCGGCCGTGGCGGCCTCGACGGCGGCGTAGACGTCGTCCTCGTAGTCGAGGAAGATCGGGAAGTCCTGGACCGGCTTGGCGGCCTCGGCAGCGAGCTGGGCCTGGGCCTCGCAGAGCTGCTTGATGAACTTCTTGGAGGCCTCGAGGCCCTCGGCCACGACCTCCTCGGTCGGCGCCTGCTTGCCCTCGCTCTTGACGAGGCCCCAGGTGGACTCGGTGGACTCGGCCTCGACCATCATGATGGCGACGTCGTCACCGACCACGCGACCGGCGACGACCATGTCGAACACCGAGCGCTCGATGTCGGAGAAGTTCGGGAAGGCGACCCACTGGCCGTCGATGAGCGAGACGCGCACGCCACCGATGGGGCCGGAGAAGGGCAGGCCGGAGATCTGCGTCGAGGCGCTGGCCGCGTTGATGGCCAGCACGTCGTACTGGTGGTCGGGGTTCAGCGAGAACACCGAGATGATGACCTGGACCTCGTTGCGCAGGCCCTTCTTGAAGGTCGGGCGCAGCGGGCGGTCGATGAGGCGGCAGGTCAGGATGGCCTCGGTTGACGGACGGCCCTCGCGGCGGAAGAAGCTGCCGGGGATCTTGCCGATCGCGTACATCCGCTCCTCGACGTCGACCGTCAGGGGGAAGAAGTCGAACTGGTCCTTCGGCTGCTTGCCGGCGGACGTCGTCGACAGCAGCATCGTGTCGTCGTCGAGGTAGGCCGTGACGGCGCCGCCGGCCTGCTTGGCCAGGCGCCCGGTCTCGAACCGGACCGTGCGGGTGCCGAAGCTGCCGTTGTCGATGACGGCCTCGGCGAAGGTGATGTCTGGACCCTCCATGTGGGCCCTCGCTTTCTTTTTCTCATGTGCCCCGCACATCGTCGTTGTGTGCGTGGTTGCTTCTACTTCTTCGGGCCGGGGTGGCCCTGGTGCGGCGTCCGACGGGGCGTCGGCGCCCCGCACCTACGACGAAAGGCGGTCTCCGCAGGGACGCGGTGACCGCCTTTCGTCACGAGCTCATCGACGCAGGCCGAGTCGCTTGATCAGCGAACGGTAGCGCTCGATGTCGGTGGCCTCGAGGTAGCGCAGCATGCGCTTGCGGCGGCCGACCAGCAGGAGGAGACCACGACGGCTGTGGTGGTCGTGCTTGTGGGCCCGAGCGTGCTCGGTCAGGTCCTTGATGCGCTGCGTCAGCATCGCGATCTGGACCTCGGGAGAGCCGGTGTCGCCCTCGACCGTGGCGTACTCGGTCATGATCTGCTTCTTCACGTCAGCGTCCAAAGGCATGGATGACCGACTCCTTCTCATTCTCGTTGCGCGGTGCTCCAGGGCAGGTCCACCTGGGCGCTATCGATCCGCGGCCGGTCTACGGCGTCTCCCAGCGTAACAGTGGGCGTGGGACCGCCCTAATCGACACGTCTCGCCGGTGTGACCGTTTCGTGACCAGTGCCTGCGTTCGCCCCCGATGGGTTGCGGGTACGTGGTTGTGTGCTCGGGGATCCCTCTATAAGGAGCTAAGGAACACCATGATCGTTCTCGGCCTCATCCTGCTGCTCATCGGCATCTTCGCCAAGATCAGCATCCTGACCACGATCGGCATCATTCTCGTCGTCATCGGCGCGGTGCTCTTCCTCCTCGGCGCGACGGGTCGCGCCATCGGCGGCCGGAAGCACTGGTACTGACCGGTCGCGCCACCAGCATGAGGTAGACGCCCCCGCGGACCCCGCGGGGGCGTCTTGCTGTCCGGAGCGTGCTGTCGGACGACGTGTACCGAAAGACGACGTATGCCGTCCGCTCGAGGTGAGCGGACGGCATACGTCCTCGGCGTGGTGGGTGCTCAGAGGTTGATCATGTGCCCCGCGATGCCCTCGATGGCTTCCTTCATCGCCTCGCTCAGCGTCGGGTGGGCGAAGACGTTGCGGGCCACCTCGTCGGCCGTGAGGTCCCACTGCTGGGCCAGCGTCAGGGCCGGCAGCAGCTCGGTCACCTCGGGGCCGATCATGTGGGCACCGAGCAGCTCGTTGTGCTCCGCGTCCGCGACGATCTTGACGAAGCCGATGCCCTCGGCCATGCCGCGCGCCTTGCCGTTGGCCGAGAAGGGGAAGCTCGCCGTCTTGACGTCGTAGCCCTTCTCCTTGGCCTGCGCCTCGGTGTAACCGAACGACGCGATCTGCGGCTGGCAGAAGGTCGCCCGTGGGATCATGTCGAAGTTGAGCTCCAGGGTCTCGGCGTCCGCGATGGTCTCGGCGGCGACGACGCCCATGGCCTCGGCGGTGTGGGCCAGCATCAGCTTGGCCGTGACGTCACCGATGGCGAAGACGTTCGGGACGCTCGTGCGGCCGCGGGCGTCGATCGCGATGGCGCCCCGCTCGGTCATCTCCAGTCCCAGCGACTCGAGCCCGTAGCCCTCGGTGCGCGGGGCGAAGCCGAAGGCGGCGAGGAACTTGTCGGCCTCGAGAACGGTCTCGTCTCCCCCGGCCGCCGGGGCCACCGTGACGCGCACGCCGGAGCCGGTGTCCTCGACGTTCTTGACGGCGGTCGACAGCAGGACCTTGACGCCGAGCTTCTTGTACTGGCGCAGCAGCTCCTTGGACACGTCGGGGTCCTCGGTCGGCACCATGCGGTCGAGGAACTCGACGATGGTGACGTCGACGCCGAAGTTCTTCATGACGTAGGCGAACTCGACGCCGATGGCGCCCGAGCCGCCGATGACGATCGAGCCCGGCAGGTCGGCGTCGAGGATCTGCTCCTCGTAGGTGACGACGTTCTCGCTCACCTGCATGCCCGGCAGCATCCGGACCTGGGCGCCCGTGGCGATGATGAGGTGGTCGAAGGTGACCGACCGCGAGGAACCGTCGTTCAGGGCCACGTCCATCGACGTCGCCGAGGTCAGGGTGCCCCAGCCGTCGATCTCCTCGATCTTGTTCTTCTTCATCAGGTAGTGGACACCCTTGGCGCTCGCGTCGGCCACCGAGCGGCTGCGCGAGTGCGTCGGGCCGTAGGACATCGTGGCCTCGCCCTCGATGCCGAAGGTCTTCTTCTCGTGCGTGATGATGTGCGCGATCTCCGCGTTGCGCAGCAGGGCCTTGCTCGGGATGCAGCCCACGTTGAGGCAGACGCCGCCCCAGTACTGCTTCTCCACCACGGCGACCTTCTTGCCGAGCTGCGACGCGCGGATCGCCGCGACGTAGCCACCGGGACCGGCACCGAGCACAACGAGATCGAAATCAGCCATACCCGACAGCCTATCCGTGCGCGGGAACGAGCCGGCACGGCGGTCACCCGCACATCACGATCTGAACCTCACTTCAGATTGTGCTGTGTCGCAGTCCACAACGTCCCCTGCTGCGGGAGTAAGTTTCCGCGACGCACGGCCGAACTTCTCCGGCCCGACCAACGGAGGTCACCAGCGTGAGTACCACTCCGCACCGCCACCAGGCGCCGCCGGCGAACAAGGGCCTGCTGGCCCTCGCCGTCGTGCTCCTGGCCATCCCGATCATCGCCCTCATGTTCGTGGGCACGTATGCCAAGGACGAGCCTCGCGTCGCAGGCTTCCCCTTCTTCATCTGGTACCAGTTCGTCTGGGTCGTCCTCTGCTCGGCGCTGACCTACTCGGCGTACCGCATCGTGCTCAAGGCCCGCCCGCACGTGCCGATGAACCCCGAGGGTGACGAGTTCCTCGACGACGACACCCGTCCCGACTCCCGACAGGACGGCATCCGATGACCGCAGTCGTACCCGCCCTCAGCCCCGCCGCCACGGGCAACACCGGTGGCGTCAACGGCGTCGCCCTGGCCGTCCTCGTCTTCTTCTTCGTCGTCGTCGCGGGCGCCGGCTTCTGGGCCGCGCGCTGGCGCCGGCCGGCCAGCATGGACAGCCTCGAGGAGTGGGGCCTCGGTGGCCGCTCCTTCGGGACCTGGATCACCTGGTTCCTGCTCGGCGGCGACCTGTACACGGCCTACACGTTCGTCGCGGTGCCTGCCGCGATGTTCTCGGCCGGCGCGGTCAGCGGCTTCTTCGCCGTGCCGTACACGATCATCCTCTACCCGATCATCTTCGTCTTCATGTCGCGCATGTGGTCGGTCTCGCACCGCCATGGCTACGTCACCCCCGCCGACTTCGTGCAGGGGCGGTCCGGCTCGCGCAGCCTGACGCTGGCCGTGGCCATCACCGGCTTCATCGCGACGATGCCCTACATCGCCCTGCAGCTCGTCGGCATCCAGGCCGTGCTCGAGGTCGCAGGCGTCGGCGGCGGCGGCAACTGGCTCGCCAACGACCTGCCGCTCTTCATCGCCTTCCTCGTCCTCGCGCTCTACACCTACACCTCGGGGCTGCGCGCGCCGGCGATCATCGCGTTCGTCAAGGACATCCTCATCTACATCGTCATCATCGTGGCGGTCATCTACCTACCCTCGAAGGTCGGCGGATGGGGCCACGTCTTCGACGCGGCCCAGGGGAAGATGGCCAAGCCGAACCCGGCCACGGGCAAGCCCACGGGCGTCTTCATCCCCGGCGCGAGCCAGTACTGGGCCTACGCGACCCTGGCCCTCGGCTCGGCCATGGCGCTGTTCATGTACCCCCACTCGATCACAGCGACCCTGTCGGCCAAGAACCGCAACACGATCCGCAAGAACGCCTCGATCCTGCCGGCCTACTCCTTCCTGCTCGGCCTGCTGGCCCTGCTGGGCTGGGTGGCCATCGCGGCCGGCACGAAGCCGATCGGCCTGAACGGCAAGGCGAACCCGCAGCTCGTGGTCCCGCAGCTCTTCGAGGACTTCTTCCCCTCGTGGTTCGCCGGCGTGGCCTTCGCCGCGATCGCGATCGGCGCGCTGGTGCCGGCCGCCATCATGTCGATCGCTGCGGCCAACACCTTCACGCGCAACATCTACAAGGCATGGATCAAGCCGGACGCCACCCCCCAGCAGGAGGCCAAGGTCAGCAAGCTCACCTCGCTGGTCGTGAAGGCGTTCGCCCTCATCTTCGTGCTCACGCTCGACAAGCAGAACGCCATCAACTTCCAGCTCCTCGGTGGCATCTGGATCCTCCAGACGTTCCCGTCCGTGGTGTTCTACCTCTACACGCGCTGGTTCCACCGCCGCGCCCTGCTCGTCGGCTGGGCCGTCGGCATGGTCTACGGCACGTGGACGGCCTACGGCGTGGCGAGCCCGCAGACGCCGCACTTCGGCGGCTCGATCGCGAACATGCCGGTCGTGGGGCAGCTCGGCTACATCGCGGTGACGGCGTTCGTCCTCAACGTCGTCGTGGCCGCGGTGCTCACCTTCGTGTTCCGCGCCGTCAAGGCGGACGAGGGCCGGGACGAGACCATCCCCGCGGACTACTTCGCCGACGCGGGCGACCCGCGGGTCGAGAAGGTGCCGGTCGGGGCGCACGAGTACACCCCGTCCGCGTAGTCGCGCCTCCCACGGCTCACCGAGCACGTGTGCCGCAGGGTCGGGTCCGCACGGACCCGGCCCTGCCGCATGCCTCCCCTGCGAGTCGGACGGGTCATGCTCATCACGCTCAGGACCGGCGGGGGGCTTCGGGCGGGAGGGCCGCGATGGCCGCGTCGACGTCGAGGCCGGTCACCTGCAGCAGGTCGACCACCGTGGAGCGGATCTGCGCCAACACCGTCTCGGTCGCCAGGCTCGGGGTGCGAGGCACCTGACCCGTCGCGGCGGCCACCTCGAGGAGGGCCGGCCGCCCGATCTCGGGCGAGGCGTTCTCCGACAGGGCCCGGCCGATGACGTCGGTCGCGGAGGCGAGCTCGAGCAGCACCGTCTCGTAGCCAGGCGGGAGCTGCTCCCCCCGGCCCACGGCGATGGTGACCCGGCGCACCAGGACACGCGTGCTGCGCATCGCGCGGTCGAGAGGCTCGACGAGGTCGGCCATCTTCCGGACGCCCGGCGCGTGGTGCCGCTTGAACGGCGACGACGTGAGCACCGAGAGTCCCTCGTCCGCCGCGGACCGCAGCTCGGCCAGGAGTGACTCGGTGCCCCGCGCCGAGGCGAGCACCTCGGCAGCGGCCTCCACGTCGCCGTCGCGGGCGCTGGCGGCCGCACGCCGCAGCAACTCCGAGATCTTGCGCACCGCCTGCGCGGCTGCGACGCGCGGGCGGCGCAACGGCGCCTGGGGCACCACGGTCGCCGCGACGATGGCGATGCCGCCGCCGATCAGCGCGTCGGTCCACCGGTTCAGCGCCTGGCCCGGGGTCGCCGCGAGGGCCGCGATGACGATGCTCTGCACCGCGGCCTGCGTGACGATGACGCGGCTGCCGTCGAGGATGGTGGCGAGCGCCATGGAGGCCAGCACCACCACGGCGATCTGCCACGGACCACTACCGGCGAAGTGCACGAAGACGTCCGCGGTGAAGACCCCGACGGCGACCCCGATCGCGACCTCGAAGACACGCCTGAGCCGCTGCCCGTACGACATGCCGAGGCACACGACCGCGACGATGGGCGCGAAGAACGGGGACGGGTGCTTGAAGACGTCGGTGGCGAGCCACCACCCCACTCCGGCCGCGACGGCGCACTGCACGATGAGGAAGACCCGCGAGCGCAGCCGCCCGAGACGCGTGCGGACGCTGAGGCGGCTGCGGTCCCAGGCGCGGTCGAGCGCCTCGATGACGGGTGCGTCGCTTCGTAGGTAGTCGTCCACCCTCACGCCTCTCGCTCTGTGCTGTCACTCCCCCGCGGCGGCCCGCGCCGGCAGCAGGTCCTGTGGGCTAGAGGCCCAGGGCAAGGATGGCATCGAAGATCTGGCGGACGGCGGGCGCGGCCACCTTCGAGCCCGAGCCGCCCTGCCCGACGACGACCACGACGGCATACTTCGGCTTCGTCGTCGGGCCGTAGCCGGCGAACCAGGCCGTGGCCCGCTTGCCGAACACCTCGCCCGTCCCGGTCTTGCCGGCCACCGGGTAGCGGTCTTGCGGGAAGCCCTTGAACGCGGTGCCGGCCGAGCCGCCGGGGCGCGTGACGTCGGCCAGCGCGGCGCGGACGTAGGCGGCCACGTCGGGGCGGAGTGCAACCCTCGAGAGCCGCTTCGGCGCGATGGGCGTCGTGGCGCCGGTGGACGTCCGGAGGGCGGCGGCGACCTGCGGCTGCCACAGCGTGCCGCCGTTGGCGATGGCGGCGTAGACCCCGGCCATCTGGAGGATGGTCACCGCCGTGTCGCCCTGGCCGATCGAGAGGTTCACCGCGTCGCCGGCGCGGTACTGGTAGCCCGCGGTGCAGTTCTCGACCGCCAGGCGCTTGAGGTAGTCGGCTCGCGTCCGGTCGCTGCGCGCGACCTCGGGGTAGCCGGTCTTCGCCCGCTTGCAGGTCTCGTCCCGGGTGGCGAGCCAGTACCGCTCCTTCCAGGCCCGGTCGGGGACCCGCCCGGCGGCCTCTCCCGGCAGGTCGACACCGGTCCGCCTCCCCAGCCCGAAGGCCGTGGCCATCGAGACGAAGGGGTCCGGGGTGGAGACCGGCGCCGCGAGCCCGCCCTGCTCGAGCCACGCGGCATACGCCAGGCGGTAGAAGACGGTGTCGCAGGAGACGACGAGGGTCCTGTGCAGGTCGATGGGGCCGTACCCCCGCGACTCGTAGTTGTTGAAGACGTGGCCGCCGATCGTCACGTTCGGCGAGCAGTCGAAGGTGCCGTGCAGGTCGGCGCCCGCGTTGACGGCGGCCGGCACCGAGACGACCTTGAAGGTCGAGGCGGGCGGGAAGGTCTCGCTCGTCAGCCTCGAGCGCAGGGGTGTGCCCTGCCGGACGTCGGTGAGCCGAGCCAGGTCGGCGCTGCTGATGCCGCCGGCGAAGAGCGCCGGGTCGTAGGTGGGGTAGCTCGCGGCGGCCACCACGGCGCCGTCGGTCACGTCGACGACGACGGCGGCGCCGGTGTCGGCGGGCAGCTCCTGGGCCCGGGCGGAGCCCACCGCCCGGGCCAGCGCTGCCTCGGTGCGGGCCTGCAGCCGCGCGTCGAGGTGCGTCACGACGTCGCGACCGGGGACGGCAGGCGTGGTGCTGACCGTGTCGGTCACGATGCCGCGCGGGTCGATGGCGACGACCGTGGCGCCGTTGGTGCCGCGCAGCACGTCGTCGTACGCGGCCTCGAGGCCGGCCCGGCCCACGACGTCCTCGGCGTCGACCCTGCCCTTGCCGGCCGCCACGTCGGCTGCCGAGGCGGGCCCGACCCAGCCCAGCAGGTGCGGGGCGAGGGCGCCGACGGGCTCGGGGTAGTCGCGGACCGGCTCGGTGGCGACCCCGACGCCGGGGAACTTCTCGGGCTGCTCGAGCAGGGTCAGGGCCCGGCGTGGGTCCACGCCGGTGGCGACCGGGATCGGGACGTAGGGCGAGCCGTTGAAGCAGGCGGGCGCCGGCGGCGAGCCGGCGGTCCCGCACAGTTTCGTCTTGCCCCAGAGCCGCTCGAAGGGCAGGCCCAGCGCCGCGGCGACGCGCGTCACCAGGTCCCGCCCGCCGTCCTGGGAGTCGACCAGCACCGAGCGCTGCACGGTCACGACGGTGTCGAACGAGTTGCCGACGAGCGGTCTGCCGCTGCGGTCGAGGATGCGACCGCGTAGGGCGTGGTCGGTGACGGTCCGGGTGTTGACGGTGACGGCTGCGCGCGCCAGCTCGGGGCCCTGTACGAGCTGCAGCTGCCCGAGCCGGCCGAGGAGCAGCCCGAAGAGCGTCACGAGCAGCACGAGCACCGTGCCGGTGACGCCGACGGAGGATCGCATCGTGCGCCTCGTGGGCCTCGTGCGCCTCGTGCGCCTCGTGCGCCGTCGCGGACCCCCGCCCCGCAGGCCTCTCACCCGAGCCTCCGGCGCACGAGCGCCCGGTCGAGCGCGAGGAGTGCGGGCAGGAGGAGGACTCCCGCAACCGTCGTCGCCGCCACCCTGCGCGCGCCGTCGAGCAGCTCGAGCTCGCCGTCGCCCAGCACCGCGGCGGCGACGTGCGCCGCGAGCACCACGACCGCTGCCACGACCAGCGCGGCCACCGGTCGCAGGGCCGAGCGGGACGCGGGGTTGCGGAAGCACCCGGCGGCCAGGCCGGCGAGCATCAGGACGAGTGCGGTCAGGCCGAGCGGGTGGCCGACGGGAGGGACGAGCTCGACGACCCAGCCGGCGACCAGGCCGGTGAGGGCGCCGTGGTCCGGCCCTCGGAGCACCGCCGTGGCGACGACACCCACGAGGACGAGGTCGGGCAGGGCACCCGGCGGCACGCCGAGTCGCGGCAGCAGCGTGGCCACGAGCAGCGCGGAGACGACGACGTATGCCGTCCGCAGCAGTCCCAGCAGCGTCGGCCTCACCGGGTC
Organism: Terrabacter terrae; assembly: GCF_039529575.1. Classification (NCBI taxonomy): domain Bacteria; kingdom Bacillati; phylum Actinomycetota; class Actinomycetes; order Micrococcales; family Intrasporangiaceae; genus Terrabacter; species Terrabacter terrae. The sequence continues at coordinate 1,036,619 of NZ_BAAANB010000021.1, read as the reverse complement.
CCTCCTGTCGCGGCGACGGCGGTGCGGCTCGACGAGCCCGTCGACGTCGCGGGCCGGGGCGTCGACCGCGACACGGGGACCACGACCGCGACGACGTCGATCGCGTCCGGGTCGACGGCGGGGCGCACCGTCGCCGTGCGCGAGGCCTGGCCCCGGTCGGGGTCGACGTCGGTCACGGTGCCGACGACGACGCCGGCGGCATACGGCGTGTCGTCGACGCTGCCGAGTGTCCGCACGAGGTCTCCGACGACCGGCGTCGCCGGCTGGACGAAGGAGAGCCGGAGCGACCCGCGCGGGCGCGCCTCGGAGTCCCCGGGCGCCGGTGGTGACACGGTGCCGAGCGTCCCGGCCGGCCCGACGCGGACCCCCACCACCGAGCCCGCGCTGCCGAGCACCTGCACGTCACTGGTCCAGGGCGAGACCGCCACCACCCGACCGACGAGGCCGTCGGCGGCCACCACCGTCGAGTCGGCGCGCACCCCGTCGCGCGAGCCCACGTCGAGAGTCACGCTGCGGCCGCCGAGTGGACTCACCTCGGTGGCGACCACGCGCGCCGCCACGACGGTGCGCGCCGCCGCGGGCGCCGAGCGCAGCAGCGCGTCGAGACGGCCGAGCTCGTCCAGGCGGTGCTGCTGCTCGGTGACCACCGCTGACAGCCGGGCGTTCTCGCGCTCGGCCGAGGCCAGGCCGTCGTGGGGTGCACCGGACAGGGCCCGCTGCACCGGCCCGAGGACGAGCCCGCCCGCGCGACGGACACCGTCCGCCACCCCCCAGCCGGCCACGTCGGCGAGCAGGAGCACGAGGGTCAGCGCGGCGAGGACGACGAGCAGGCGGCGGCGGGCGGAGGGCGGCATACGGCTAGAGGCGGTGGTCCCCGACGAGCAGTCGCTCGAGGCCGGCGAAGTCGTCGACGCAGCGGCCGGCGCCGCGGGCGACGGCCCTGAGCGGGTCTTCGGCCACCCGGACCGGCACCCCGAGCTCGTGGCGCATCCGCTCGTCGAGGCCTCGCAGCAGGGCTCCGCCCCCGGTGAGGGTGATGCCCCGGTCGAGGATGTCGCCGGCCAGCTCGGGCGGGCACACGTCGAGGGTGGCGCGGACCAGCTCGATGATCTGGAGCACGGGTCCCTCGATGGCGCGGCGCACCTCCGCCGAGCCGACCTGGACCGTCTTGGGCAGCCCCGTGACGAGGTCGCGGCCGCGCAGGCGGGTGCTCAGCTCCTCGCGGAGCGGGAAGACCGAGCCCACCGCCACCTTGAGGTCCTCGGCGCTGCGCTCGCCGAGGAGCAGGGAGTACTCGCTCTTGACGTGGCTGACGAGCGCCTCGTCGATCTCGTCGCCGGCGACGCGCAACGACCGCGACGTGACGATGCCCCCGAGGCTGATCACCGCGACGTCGGTGGTCCCGCCGCCGATGTCGACCACCATGCTCGCGGCGGTCTCGTGCACGGGCAGCCCGGCGCCGATGGCCGCGGCCATGGGCTCCTCGACCATGTAGACGCGGCGGGCGCCGCACCGGGTCGCGGCGTCCTCGAGCGCGCGGCGCTCGACCCCCGTCACCTCGCTGGGGACGCACAGCACCATGCGGGGCCGGACGAGCCGCGAGGTGCGCACCTGGTCGATGAACCAGCGCAGCATGCGCTCGGTCTCGTCGGCGTCGGAGACGACGCCGTCGCGCAGGGGCCGCACCGCCCGGATGGTGCCCGGCGCCCGGCCGAGCATCTCCTTGGCGCGCGTCCCGGCGGCGAGCAGGCGACCCGACCCGACGTCGACCGCGACGACGGAGGGCTCCTCGACGACCACACCGCGGCCACGCACGTGGATGAGGGTGTTGGCCGTGCCGAGGTCGACCGCCAGGTCACGCCCCGGCGGGCGCAGCCGGGGTCGCGAGGTCATGCCGAGATTGTGCCCCGATCAGGCCGCCAGATCGGGGAACCAGATGCCGATCTCGCGCGTGGCGGACTCGTGGGAGTCGGAACCGTGCACGATGTTCTGCTGGACCTTGGTGCCCCAGTCGCGGCCGAGGTCGCCGCGGATGGTGCCGGGCGCCGCGTCGGTGGGGTTGGTGGCGCCGGCGAGGCTGCGGAAGCCCTTGACGCAGTCCTGGCCCTCGATGACGACCGCCGTGACCGCTCCCGAGCTCATGAACTCGACCAGCGGCTCGTAGAAGGGCTTGCCCTCGTGCTCGGCGTAGTGGGCGGCGAGCTGCTCCCGCGAAGGCGTCAGGATCGACAGGCCCACGAGGCGGTAGCCCTTGGCCTCGATGCGGCGCAGCACCTCTCCGGTGAGGCCGCGGGAGAAACCGTCGGGCTTGACGAGGACGAGAGATCGTTCGGTGGTCACCCGTGCACCCTATCGGCCGGTCACTCCTGCCTCGCCGCGGCTTCGCGCCGAGCCATCTCGGCGTCGATCGGGCCCCCCTTGACGAGGCAGGTGACCCAGAGGGCCAGGAAGAAGAGGCCGACGACGAACATCATCGGGACGACGAGGCCGCTGAGCAGCGTGAGCCCCTGGACGACCCAGCCCAACGTGATCCCCCACGGGCGTCGCATCAGGCCGGCGGCCACGATGCACAGCGCACCGAGGCCGAGGCCGACCCAGAGATGGGCCGTGCTGGCGCCACTGCCCTGGTCGGTCGCCGCCAGGGCGCGCGCCACGAGGGCGCCGAGGAGGATGCAGATGGACTGGCCACCGAGGACGGTGGCCAGCATGCGGAAGGTGAACCTGCCGGTGCGGCCGTAGAAGATGAGAGATCGCATGTGATGGCCTGCCTCAGTAGTCCTGCGTGGTGTCCCAGGTCCGGATGATCGCGCTCGCCTCCGTGGCGCTCGCTCCGGTGGCCTCGGCGTAGAGGCTCGTCGCGTCCTCCCGACGCCCGCCGAGGATCAGCTCGCTGATGCGGGCACGGGCCTCCCTGGTGAGCCGGCCCTCGGTGAAGGACGCGGCCGCGTCGCGCACGCCCGGTCCCCGGCCCGGCACGAACCAGCCGTCCACGGCGCGCTTGGCGTCGGCCAACGGTGCCCCGGTGGCCTCGCGGTAGATCTTGATGGCGTTGATCGTGTGGCCCGCGCTGATCTCGCGGCTGACGCGGGCCCGCACGGTGTCGGTGAGTCCCACGAGCTCCCGGTCCGGGTCCTTGCGTCCCATCACCCGTCCCCAGACGACGACGGCCACCACGACGATGACCAGGATGAGCACGAGCTTCACCAGGGGGTGCATGGGTGCCAGCCTACGGGCGTCGCGTGCGCGCTCCCTCCGTCGGTACGCGCTCCGCGCAAGGGCTGCACGCCGCAGCGTGCGCTCCCGTTGCGAACGCGCCCTCCTGCGCCCCAACGCGCACCTATGCCGCGTGGCGTGATGACTCGTCCCCAACCGCCCTGCCGGACCTGTCCGCCCCGTCTGCCCCGTCCGCCCCGTCCGCCCCGTCCGCCCTGTCCGCCCTGTCCGCCCGACGGGTACGCCGGCACTAGCGTTCGCTGGTCCCTGCACCCGTCCCTCGACCACCAGCGTCATCGCGCCCCCGAGCGTGGCGTGACTCGCGTGACATCCCAGGAGGAAACCTTGCTTCTCGGCCTTCAGCTCATGCCGACCCACCCGGGCGAGCACGGCAACCACGCCGACACCCTGCTGGCCGTGGTCCGCGCCTGCGAGGACGCAGGCCTGGACTCGGTGTGGATGGCCGACCACTTCATGTTCGTCGACGAGGAGAATCCCGACGAGGAGGTGCCGATCCTCGAGTGCTTCGTCACGCTCGGTGCCATGGCTGCCGTGACCGAACGGATCCGCATCGGACAGCTCGTCGTCGGGGCGCCGTACCGCAACCCGGCCCTGCTGGCCAAGGCCTGCACGACGCTCGACGTCATCAGCCACGGGCGGAGCATCATCGGCCTCGGGGCGGCGTGGCACGAGCCGGAGTTCGCCGCCTACGGGTGGCCGTTCCCGCCGCTGCGAGAGCGCTTCGAGATGCTCGAGGAGTCCGTGCAGGTCGTCGACCGGATGCTGACCCAGCGCCCGGCCAGCTTCGCCGGCAGGCACTACACCGTCAGCAAGGCGTACAACGACCCGCGCCCGGTGCAGCAGCCACGACCGCCCGTCCTCATCGGCGGAAGTGGCGAGAAGGTGACGCTCCGGCTCGTCGCCGCCCACGCCGACATGTGCAACGTCGCCGGAGACCCGGCCGAGGTCGAGCGGCTCTTCGGCGTGCTCGCCGCGCACTGCGAAGCCGTCGGGCGGCCGTTCGAGGAGATCACCCGCTGCAACCACGTCTCGATCCTCGTCGCCGCGGACGAGACCGAGCTGGCGGCGAAGCTGGAGCGGCACCCTGACTTCGCCGGCATCGCCGGCACGCCGGACACGGTCGTGGACCGGCTGCGGGAGTACGCGGCGGTGGGATCCGAGTACGTCACCTTCACCCTGCCCGACCCCGACGACCTCGAGGCGATCCACCTTCTCGGCAAGGCCGTCGTCCCGGCTGCCGCCGACCTCTGACCGGACGGCGGCCTGCCGGCCGCAGGGTGAGGCGGCCGGTGGTGCTGCGCGCCACCGGCCGGCTGCCCCTCACACGTCGGTGAGGCCCAGGAGCATGCGCACCTCGGCGGCCGTGATGACCGAACCGGTGGCGATGACGCCGGCGCCCATGCCGTCCGACTCGGCCAGCGTCACGGCCTGCTCCAGCGCATCGGGCAGGTCGCGCACGACGGTCACCCGCGACTCGCCGAAGATCTCCACCGCCAGGGCACCCAGCTGGTCGGGGCGCATCGCACGGGGCGAGGAGCTGCGGGTGATGACGACGTGGTCGAGCACCGGCTCGAGGACCTCGAGCATCCCGGTCGCGTCCTTGTCTGCCACGATCCCGACCAGGCCCACGAGGCGGGTGAAGGCGAACGACTCCTCCAGGGCCGCCACGAGCGAGCGGGCGCCGTGCGGGTTGTGCGCGGCGTCGACGAGGACCGTCGGCGAGCGGCGCACGACCTCGAGCCGCCCGGGCGAGGTCATCGCCGCACACGCCGCGGTGAGGACCTCGGCGTCGATGGGGTGCTCACCCCCTCCCAGGAAGGACTCGACGGCTGCCACGGCGGTGGCGAGGTTGCCCGCTTGGTGCGCCCCGTGGAGCGGCAGGAAGAGGTCGGCATACTCCCCTGCGAGCCCACGCAGGGAGACCTGCTGGCCGCCGATGGCCACCTCGCGAGCGAGGACACCGAACTCGTTGCCCTCGAAGACGATCCGCGAACCGCCCACCTCCTCGACGCGATCCAGCAGGACGCGGGCGACGTCCTCGTCCTGGACGCTGGAGACGGTGACCGAGTCGGCCTTGATGATGCCGCTCTTCTCCTCGGCGATCGACACGACGTCGTTGCCGAGCAGGTTGGTGTGGTCGAGGTCCACGGGCGTGAACACGGCCACCTGCGCGTCGATGACGTTGGTCGCGTCCCAGGAGCCGCCGAGGCCCACCTCGATGATGGCGACGTCGACGGGGGCGTCGGCGAAGGCGGCGTAGGCGACCGCCACGAGCACCTCGAAGAAGTTCATCCGGCGGCCACCGGACTCGAGCGAGCGGGCGTCCACGAGCTCGACGAGGGGCGCCATCTCCTCGTAGGCGGCGATGAACTTGTCGCGCGGGATCGGCTTGCCCGACAAGGTGATCCGCTCACGGATGTCGTGCAGGTGGGGCGAGGTGAAGCGTCCCGTCGACAGCCCGGCCTCGCGCAGGATGGAGTCGATCATCCGGCTGGTCGACGTCTTGCCGTTGGTGCCGGTGAGGTGGATCGAGGGGTAGCTGCGCTGCGGGTCGCCGGCCAGCTCCATCACGGCGCGGATGCGGCCCAGGGACGGGCCGATGTCGTTCTCGGGTGCGCGGGCGAGGATCTCCTCCTCGATCTCGCGCATCCGCTTCATCTCCTCGAGGTTGCGCGCCGCCTCGACGGCGGCGGCGTCGGGTCGCCCGTTCATGCCCGGTCCTCCCCGTCCAGCTCGCGGGCCATCCAGACACTCTCGGGCAGGCCCGAGCCGGGGGTCTCGCGGTGGGTCTCGCTGAAGCCGTGCTTGGCGTAGAAGCGGGCGGCCTGCTGGTTGCCCTCGAGGTAGGACAGGGTGATGCGTCCGTGCTCGGTCTCGACGGCGCGCCGCACCACCGCCTCGAGCAGGCGGGTGCCGATGCCCTTCCCGTGGTGGCCGGGCAGGACGTAGAGCTTCCACAGCACGACGGCGTCGTCCTGGTGACCGTACGTCGCCACCCCGACCACGTCATCGCCCTCGACGGCGACCAGGGTGCGGCCCTTGCGGATCGAGTCGGTGACGACGTCGCTGGTCCACCACTTGGCGAGACCCATGGCGACGTACTCGGGCCCCGCGATGGGCTCGTAGGTCGCCAGCCAGGTGCGGTGACCGACCGACAGCACGCCGGCGAGGTCGTCACCGACCGCGCCGCGCACCACCACCTCCTCCGTGCCTGCGGCGGTCGCGGTCGTCTCGTGCTCGGGGGTCGGGCTCACGTCGGCGGCCTCCAGCTCGTCCTCGCGGTTCGTGGTGCTCATCGCTTCGCCACCAGGATGATCGCCCGGTGGTTGTCGCCGACGACGACGTCGGTCGGCGTACCGGGCAGCCCGGCGGGAAGTGCGTGCTCGAGTCCGGCGGACGCGAACTGCTCCGCGAGGGTCTCGCGGACGATCAGGTCCCGGTGGGTGACCGTGGCCTCGAAGACCTCGGGACCGCCCTGGACCGTGAGGCTGATGCGGTCGCTGACGTGCAGGCCTGCATCACGACGCGCCTGCTGGACCGCCCGGACGAGGTCGCGGGCCAGGCCCTCGGAGGCGAGCTCGGGCGTGACGGCGGTGTCGAGCACGACGAAGCCCCCGGACGGCAGCATGGCCGTGGCCCCCGTCCCTGCGGCCTCCCCCGCCACGACCGTCTCGAGGGCGTACTCCCCCTCGACGAGCGCGAGCCCGCCGGACGTGACGGTGCCGTCAGGCTCGACCGACCAGTCACCGGACTTGCTGCCCTTGATCGCCAGCTGGACGTCTCGGCCGAGGCGCGGGCCGGCCGCCCGGGCGTTGACCGTGAGCCGCTGGCTGACCCCGAAGTCCGACTCGCTCGCCGTCGCGACGTCCACGAGGGTGAGCGCCTTGACGTTGAGCTCGTCCGAGATGATGCCGCGGAACGGCTCCAGGCTCTCGGGCGCCTCGGTGACGACCGTGAGGTCGGCGAGCGGCAGACGCGCCCGCAGGGCCCTGGCCTTGCGCAGGCTGGACCCCGTCGAGCAGACCTCGCGGGCCCGGTCCATGGCCACGACGAGCTCGCGGTCGGCCGGCAGGTCGTCCACGCTCGGGTAGTCGGTGAGGTGCACCGAACGACCACCCGTCAGCCCGCGCCAGATCTCCTCGGTGACGAGCGGCAGCAGCGGCGCGATCGCGCGCGTCACCGTCTCCAGCGCCGTCCACAACGTGTCGAACGCGGCGAGGGACTCCTCGCTCTCGCCGCCCCAGAAGCGGTCGCGCGAGCGGCGGATGTACCAGTTGGTCAGCACGTCGAGGAAGCCGCGCATCGTGTCGCACGCGGCGGCGATCTCGTAGGCGTCGAGCTGCTCGGTCATGTCGCCGACGAACTCGCGCAGCTTGGCGAGCAGGTAGCGGTCGAGCACGTTCGAGGAGGTCGTGGAGCGCTTCGCGTCGTAGCCCTGCCCGCCCCGCGCGGTGTTGGCGTACAGCGAGAAGAAGGACCACGCGTTCCACAGCGGGATCATCACCTGGCGCACGCCGTCACGGATGCCCTGCTCCGTGACGATGAGGTTGCCGCCGCGCAGGATGGGGCTGCTCATGAGGAACCAGCGCATCGCGTCGGCGCCGTCGCGGTCGAAGACCTCGGAGACGTCCGGGTAGTTGCGCAGCGACTTGCTCATCTTCTGCCCGTCCGAGCCCAGCACGATGCCGTGGCTGACGCACGTCTTGAACGCGGGCCGGTCGAACAGGGCCGTGGCGAGGATGTGCATCGTGTAGAACCAGCCGCGGGTCTGTCCGATGTACTCGACGATGAAGTCACCGGGGAAGTGGTGCTCGAACCACTCGGCGTTCTCGAACGGGTAGTGCACCTGCGCGAAGCTCATCGAGCCGGAGTCGAACCACACGTCGAGGACGTCCTCGACGCGGCGCATGGTCGATCGGCCCGACGGGTCGTCCGGATTGGGCCGCGTGAGGCTGTCGATGAACGGACGGTGCAGGTCGGTGACCTCGACGCCGAAGTCCCGCTCGAGCTCCTCGAACGAGCCGTAGACGTCGACGCGCGGGAACTCCGGGTTGTCCGACTTCCACACCGGGATCGGGCTGCCCCAGAAGCGGTTGCGCGAGATGGACCAGTCACGGGCGTTGGCCAGCCACTTGCCGAACTGGCCGTCCTTGATGTGCGACGGCGTCCACTCGATCTGCTGGTTGAGCTCGAGCATCCGCTCCTTGATCTTGGTGACCTCGACGAACCACGACGAGACCGCCATGTAGATGAGTGGCTCGCGGCAGCGCCAGCAGTGCGGGTAGCTGTGGTCGTAGGTCTCGCGGCGCAGCAGCACCGTGCCGGGCGTCACCGAGCCCGTCTCGCCCTCGCCGCGGGTGGCCGCCTTGAGGTGGTCGATGATGTGGGCGTTGGCGTCGAAGACGTGCATGCCCTCGTAGTCGGTCACCGGCCAGAGGAAGCGGCCGTCGGCGCCGACGGGCACGACCGGCTCGATGCCGGCCGCGTCGGTGACGATCTTGTCCTCCTCACCGAAGGCTCCGGCGGTGTGGACCAGCCCGGTGCCGTCCTCGGTCGTGACGAACTCGGCCGGGAAGACGCGGTGCGCGCGCTCGTGCCCGACGTAGTAGGAGAACGGCGGAGTGAACGCCCGGCCGAGCAGGTCGCTGCCCTTGAGCCGCTCGACGACGCGCTCGTCGAGCGTGGCGGGGTCGACGTCCGCGCCGAAGAGCTCCTTGGCGTATGCCGCGAGGCGGGCCTCGCCGACGACGTAGCGCTCCGTCGTGCCCGTGACGTCGGACTCGACGACGACGTAGTCGATGTCGGGGCCGACCATGATGCCGAGGTTGGCCGGGAGGGTCCACGGCGTCGTCGTCCACACGAGGGCCAGCTCGCCGGTCTCGAGGCGCAGGCCGACCGTGACGGCGGGGTCCCGGCGCATCTTGTAGACGTCGTCGTCCATGCGCAGCTCGTGGTTGGACAGTGGGGTCTGGTCGTTCCAGCAGTAGGGCAGCACCCGGAAGCCCTCGTAGACCAGGCCCTTGTCGTGCAGCTGCTTGAACGCCCAGATCACCGACTCCATGTAGTCCGGCTCGAGCGTCTTGTAGTCGTGGTCGAAGTCGACCCAGCGGGCCTGGCGGGTGACGTAGTCGCGCCACTCGCCGGTGTACTTCAGCACCGAGCTGCGGCAGGCGTCGTTGAACTTGTCGATGCCGAGCTCGACGACGTCCTGCTTGGTCTTGAGGCCGAGCTGGCGCTGCGCCTCGAGCTCGGCGGGCAGGCCGTGGGTGTCCCAGCCGAAGCGACGTTCGACGCGCCTGCCGCGCATCGTCTGGTAGCGCGGGACGATGTCCTTGACGTAGCCGGTGAGCAGGTGGCCGTAGTGCGGCAGGCCGTTGGCGAACGGGGGCCCGTCGTAGAAGACGAACTCGTTGTCCCCGTCGGTGCCGGCATCCCGGCCCTCGACGGAGGCGAGGAAGGTGCCGTCCTCGTCCCAGTACTTCAGCACGCGCTGCTCGATCTCGGGGAAGCGCGGGTTGGACGGCACGCCCGCCGCGGACTGGGCGGCGTCGTCGTTCGTGGTGACCTTGGGATAGGTCATGCTCGTGGTCTCCTGCGTTCGCGTCTGTTGGTCACTCGCCTGCACGAGGACGACGTCTCCTGCCGGAGGTTGCCGCGGTACCACCCCGTTTGCCGCACGCACGCGCCCGTGGGGGCTGACGGCATACGACCTCTCTTGTCCGAGGCTGTGACGGGCCCACCCGTCCGGGTCTAGTGGGAGCTCGCGCTCTGTTCTTCCGGAGGCTCGCCGCTGATGACGGCTCGAACGCCTGTGGCCGTCAGTCTAGCCTGAGCCCGTGCCCACCCTGCCCCAGCGCGTTGTCCCTCGCGCCGTCGCGGACCCCGACGTCCGCCTCTCGTATGCCGTCGACGCCTCGGTCACCCGAACGGCCTCCCCCACCGACTTCGAGGTCGTGCGCGCCCGGGACGTCGACGACGTGGTGGCCGTGCTCGAGCACGCCCAGGCCACGCGCACACCGGTGGTGCCGCAGGGCGCGCGCACGTCGCGCGCCGGCGGGGCGAGGGCCTCCGAGGGCTGCATCGTGCTCAACGTGGAGGCGCTCGACGCGATCCACGACGTCGACGAGCTCGAGGGGTATGCCGTCGTGGGCCCGGGCGTGGTCAATGCGGACCTCAAGCGCGCAGCCGCCTCGGCGGGGCTCTTCTACGGACCCGACCCCGCGTCGTGGGAGACGTGCACGATCGGCGGCAACGTCGCGACCAATGCCGGGGGCCTCTGCTGCGTCAAGTACGGCGTGACGTCCGACTGGGTCAAGGCGCTGCAGGTCGCGCTGCCCGGCGGCGAGCTGATGCGGACCGGCCACCGGACCGCCAAGGGGGTGGCGGGCTACGACCTGACCGGGCTCTTCGTCGGGTCGGAGGGCACCCTCGGTGTCGTCACGGAGGCGGTGCTGCGTCTCGAGCCGGCCCCCGACGCGGCCCTGACGGCCCTCGCCGTGTTCGACTCCCTCGACGCCGCGGTGGCCGGCATCGTGGCGCTGCGCCGGGACGCGCACCGGCCGTGCCTGCTCGAGATCATCGACCGCTCGAGCGTGCTCGCCATCCAGTCCTTCGGCGACTTCGGATTCCCGGACGACTGCGCCGCCGTGCTGCTGGTGCAGTCCGACCGCCCGGGACACGTTGCCGAGGACGTCGCGCGGTATGCCGCCCTGCTGGCCTCGGCAGGGGCCGTCGACGTCGCGGTGGCCGACGACGCGCAGGAGTCCGAGGCGCTGCTTGCGGGACGCCGCGTGATGAGCACCGCGTTCGAGGCGATGGGCGCGCGCCTGGCCGAGGACGTCTGCGTGCCGATCGGACGGCTCGCCGACTTCGTCCGCGGGGTCGAGGCCATCGCCGAGCGGCGCTCGGTGCTCATCCCGGTCAGCGGCCATGCCGGCGACGGCAACCTGCACCCGTCGATCGTGCACGATCCATCTGACGCCGACAGCGTGGATCGCGCCTGGCAGGCCTTCGGGGACGTGATGGAGCTCGGACTCTCGGTCGGCGGCACGATCACCGGCGAGCACGGGGTCGGCTCGGTCAAGCTGCCCTGGCTGGGGCTCGAGCTCGGGCCGGCCGAGCTGGCGAGGCAGCGCCGGCTCAAGGCCGTCTTCGACCCGCTGGAAATCATGAACCCGGGGAAGGTCTTCGCCGTCGAGGCGTGAGTCGCCCAGCCGCAGGCGCACCGTCCGTGGACCGGCGGTCCCCGGCCTCCGGTCGTTTGGCAGGATGACGGCATGAGCGAAGTGGACACGGCAGGTGCGTGGCTGAGCCCCGAGGACCTCGACAGCGCCCGGGACCGGCTGCCGATCCTCTACGTCCACGCGATCCCGGTACGGGTGGACGACCGCGGGACCGTCACGCACCTGGGCCTGCTGCTGCGCGCCGACAGCGACGGCGGCATCGGGCAGGAGGTCGTCGGCGGGCGGGTGCTCTACCACGAGCGCATCCGGGACGCGCTCGTCCGGCACGTCGAGAGCGACCTCGGGCCGATGGCCCTGCCGCGCATCCCCCTGTCGCCGCAGCCGTTCACGGTGGCCGAGTTCTTCCCGACGCCGGGCGTCACCCCCTTCCACGACCCGCGCCAGCACGCCGTTTCGCTGGCCTTCGTCGTCCCCGTCATGGGGGACTGCCGACCGCAGCAGGATGCCCTCGACCTGTCGTGGGTCACTCCCGAGGAGGCTGCCTCGACGGCGTTCCGCGGTGAGATGCCGGGCTCGCACGGGGTGCTCGTGCGCCAGGCGCTGGCCCACGTCGGCTTCCCCGTCTGACGCAGCCCTTCCCGGGCGCCAGACCCCTGCGGGCCCCGCCCGGAACTTCGAGGGCATAACGGACGCGTTCGGGGAATCGGCAGCGTGGCGCCCGCCTCAGCGCCTAGCGTCGACTGTGAGCGCTGGTCGACTCGGCACCGCAGCATCCGGGACTGCGGATGCCTCTGGCGGGACCCGTCACGGGATCGACACCGGCGAAACGGTGTCGACCCCCGACGTCTCCCCAATGAGGCTCCCCCGGTTGCGGCAGGCCGATCCCGCACCCACCGGACGCCGTATGTCGCTCCCCCCTCCCCCGGCCAGGCGGCATACGGCCCCGGGGTGCGGCTCAGAAGTGGTCGACAGCGGCGGTGGGCGTCAGTGCTGGTGCTCGAGGAGCTCCTGTCGACCCGAACCGAGCACGGTGAGGGGCAGCAGCGTCTTGCCGGTGGGGCCGATCTCGATCTCCGTGCCCATCTGCGGGCAGACACCGCAGTCGAAGCACGGGGTCCAGCGGCAGTCGTCGACCTCGGTCTCATCGAGGGCGTCCTGCCAGTCCTCCCACAGCCAGTCCTTGTCGAGGCCGGAGTCGAGGTGGTCCCACGGCAGCACCTCCGACTCGCCGCGCTCGCGGGTGGTGTACCAGGCGACGTCGACCGGCAGGTCGGCGAGCGCCTCGGCGGCGCAGCGCATCCACCGCTCGTAGGAGAAGTGCTCGCTCCAGCCGTCGAAACGGCCACCGTCGCGCCAGACCGCCTCGATGACCCGGCCGACGCGACGGTCGCCGCGGGAGAGCAGGCCCTCCACCAGACCGGGCTGGCCGTCGTGGTAGCGGAAGCCGATCGAGGAGCCGTAGCGCTTGTCGGCGCGGATCGCCTCACGCAGCTTGAGCAGCCGCGCGTCGGTCTCCTCGACCCCGAGCTGCGCGCACCACTGGAACGGGGTGTGCGGCTTGGGCACGAACCCGCCGATCGAGACGGTGCAGCGGATGTCGCGGCGGCCGGAGACCTGGCGACCCGTCTCGATGACGCGCTTGGCCAGCTCGGCGATCTGCAGCACGTCCTCGTCGGTCTCGGTGGGCAGGCCGCACATGAAGTAGAGCTTGACCTGCCGCCAGCCGGCGCCGTAGGCCGCGGCGACGGTGTTGATGAGGTCCTCCTCGGACACCATCTTGTTGATGACCTTGCGGATGCGCTCGGAGCCGCCCTCGGGGGCGAACGTCAGGCCGGAGCGGCGACCGTTGCGGGTCAGCTCGTTCGCGAGGTCGATGTTGAACGCGTCGACGCGGGTGGAGGGTAGCGAGAGTCCCGTCTGGGTGCCCTCGTAGCGGTCGGCGAGGCCCTTGGTGAGGTCTGCGATCTCGGAGTGGTCGGCCGAGCTCAGCGAGAGCAGGCCCACCTCCTCGAACCCGGTGGCGGCCAGGCCGCGCTCGACCATCTCGCCGATGCCGGTGAGCGAGCGCTCGCGCACCGGGCGGGTGATCATGCCCGCCTGGCAGAACCGGCAGCCGCGGGTGCAGCCGCGGAAGATCTCGACCGACATGCGCTCGTGCACCGACTCGGCGAGCGGCACGAGCGGCTGCTTGGGGTAGGGCCAGGCGTCGAGGTCCATGACGGTGTGCTTGGCGACGCGCCACGGCACGCCCGGGGCGTCGCCGGAGGGCGCCACGCGCTGGATGCGCCCGTCGGGCAGGTAGGACACGTCGTAGAACGCCGGCACGTAGACGCCGCCGGTGCGGGCCAGGCGCAGCAGCAGCTCACGGCGACCACCGGGGCGGCCCTCTGCCTTCCACTCCCCCACGATGTCGGTGACCGTCAGGACGGCCTGCTCGCCGTCGCCGACGATGGCGGCGTCGATGAACGAGGCGATCGGCTCGGGGTTGAAGGCCGCGTGGCCGCCGGCGATGACGATCGGGTCGTCGACGTCGCGGTCGGCCGCGTGGAGCGGGATGCCGGCGAGGTCCAGCGCCGTGAGCATGTTGGTGTAGCCGAGCTCGGTCGAGAAGCTGAGCCCGAAGAGGTCGAAGTCGCGCACCGAGCGGTGCCCGTCGACCGTGAACTGCGGGAGGCCCGCCTCGCGCAGCTGCGCCTCCATGTCGGGCCACACGGCATACGTGCGCTCCGCGAGGGCGTCCTCGCGCTCGTTGAGGACCTCGTAGAGGATCATGACGCCCTGGTTGGGCACCCCGACCTCGTACGCGTCGGGGTACATCAGCGCCCAGCGCGTCGTCAGCTCCTCGCCGGCAGGGCCGTGACCCCCGACGTTCCAGTCCTTGACCGTCGAGTTGAGCTCGCCGCCGACGTACTGGATGGGCTTGTTGACCCGCTCCAGCAGGGGCTCGAGGGCGTTGAACAGTGACTCACCGGGCATCCCGTCATGGTACGTGCGGCCCCGGCGGACGCGAAAACTCAGGCGCCCTCATACATGGCATCGAGCTCGGCGCGGTGCTTCTCGGTGACCGCCTTGCGGCGCAGCTTCATGCTCGGCGTCAGGTCACCCGCCTCGACCGTGAGGTCCTCGGGCAGGATCGTGAACTTCTTGATCGTCTCCCACCGGTTGAGGCCGGCGTTGAGCTTGTCGACGTAGCCCTGCACCAGCGCCCTCGCCTGGGGCGAGGACACGACCTCGGCGTACGACCGGCCCTCGAGTCCCGCCGTCGGGGCCCACGCGGCCACGGCGTCCGGGTCGAGCGTCACGAGCGCCGTGGCGTAGTTGTGGCCGGCACCGTGGACGAGGAACTGGCTGACGAACGGGCACAGCCCCTTGAAGCGCGCCTCGATCTCGGCCGGCGCGACGTACTTGCCGCCGGAGGTCTTGAAGACGTCCTTCTTGCGGTCGGTGACGTAGAGGAAGCCGCGCTCGTCCATGCGCCCGATGTCGCCGGTGTGGAACCACCCGTCCTCGGTGAGCACCTCCGCCGTGGCCTCGGGGTTGCCGTGGTAGCCGCGCATGACGCCCGGACCCCGGACGAGGATCTCGCCGTCCTCCTCGGCGATGCGGACCTCGGTGCCCGGCAGCGGCCAGCCGACCGAGCCGTACTCGTACGCGCCGTGGTCGGGTGAGTTGACGGTGGTCCCCGAGGAGGTCTCGGTCAGGCCGTAGCCCTCCTGCACGAGCAGCCCCACCGAGCCGAACCACCGGGCCACCTCGGCGTTCAGGGGGGCAGATCCGCTGATCATGAAGCGCACGCGGCCACCAAAGCGGTCCTTCACCTTCTGCAGGACGAGCCGGTCCGCGAGCGCGTGCTTGCCGCGGAGCAGGGCCGGGGCCTGCTCACCGCGAGCCAGGACGTCGCGCATCTCGCCGCCGACGCCCAGGGCCCAGTCGATCAGGCGCTTCTTGAGGCCGGTCTCGCCGGCGAACATCAGCGCGATCCTCCCGTGCGCCTTCTCGAAGATGCGCGGTGGGCCGGCCATGAAGGTGGGCTTGATGACCGCCATGTTGTCGACGATCTTGTCGATGCGCCCGTCGACCGCCGTCGGGAAGCCGATCTGCAGGCCCGTGGCGACGAGCATCTTGCCGAAGACGTGCGAGAGCGGCAGCCACAGGAACTGCAGGTCGTCCCGCGTGAAGGTGCCGAGCGCGTCGATGACCGCGCCCTCGTAGACGACACTGTCCTGCACGAGGCGCACCCCCTTGGGGCGGCCGGTCGTGCCGGAGGTGTAGATGACGACGGCCAGGTGCTCAGGGCCGAGCTGGTCGATGCGCGAGTCGACGAGGTCGGGCGTCTCGGCCAGCCACTCGCGCCCGCGCCGCGCGAGCTCGTCGGTCGTGATGACCCAGCCGTCGTCGCTGCCCGGGCCGGAGAGGGCGACGACCTGGCGGACGTCCGGCACCTGTGAGCGCACGCGCTGGAGCTTGGCGACCTGCTCCTCGTCCTCGGCGAAGACGATGCCGCTGCCCGAGTCGGACAGGATGTAGGCGACGTCCTCGGCGATGGTCGTCGGGTAGACGGTGGTCGTGGCGCCGCCGGCGCAGATGACGGCCAGGTCCGCGAGGACCCACTCGACGCGTGTCGTGGACGCGATGGCGACGCGGTCCTCGAGCTGCACCCCCAGGCTGATCAGTCCCGCGGCCCACTGCTCGACGACCTCGTGCGTCTGCTCCCACGTCAGGGTCGTCAGCTCGGCGGCCCCGTCCTCGAAGTAGAGGTAGGCCGGCGCGTCGGGTGTGGCCCGCACCCGGTTCCGGAAGAGCGCGCCCACGCTGGGGGCGCGCCCGTCGAGGACCTCCTGGTCGACGGTGCGGTCGGCGAGTGCCTGGCGGGGCATGTGGACTCCTTCGTCACTGCGGCTGATCCGTCATCGGCGTCTGCGAACCGCCGCCCTGCCCGGATGATGTCAACAACCTCGGGGCAAGTCACGGATCCGTCGACCTTCCACATCGAAACGTGACCCTGCGTATGCCGTGTGCCCCGCTCAGCGCGCCGGGAGCCGGCGTGAGCGTGGGGCCGATCGGGCGGCGAGGTTGCCGACGAGCCCGAGCGCGATCCACGACGCGATGAGGGAGGACCCGCCGCTCGACACGAACGGCAGGGGCAGGCCGGTCACGGGCATCAGGCCCAGGTTCATCCCGATGTTCTCGAAGGCCTGCACGCCGAACCACACCGCGACACCGGTGGCCACGAGACGCCCGAAGGCGTCGGCGCGCCGCGCCACGACGAGGCAGCGCACCACGATGAAGCCGATGAGGACGACGAGCCCGGCAGCGCCGAGGAAGCCCAGCTCCTCCCCCGCGACCGAGAAGACGAAGTCGGTCTCCTGGAAGGGGATGAACCCGCCCTGGGTCTGGTGCCCCTCGAACAGTCCCTGGCCGGTGGGGCCGCCGGAGCCGATCGCGATCCGCACCTGGCGCGTCTGGTAGCCGATGCCCTGCGGGTCGAGCGAGGGGTCGAGGAACGCGCGCAGCCGGTTGCGCTGGTAGCCGGACAGGACGGGCGTCAGGAACGCCGCTGCGACCGCGGCTGCTCCCGCCACCACGACCGCCGCCGTCCAGAGGACCGGCGCGCCCGCGGCCGCGATGATGACCACCGACATGGTGACCAGCACCAGGGCCGAGCCGAGGTCGGGCTGCGCCAGCACGAGCAGCACGGGTATGCCGGCCACCACCCACGCGAGGACGACGTCGCGGGGACTCTGGCGCAGGTCGCGCTCGGCACGCTCGGCCAGCAGCATGGCCAGCCCGATGGCGAGCGCGACCTTCATCAGCTCGGACGGCTGCAGGCTGAAACCGCCCGGCAGCCGGATCCAGGACCGCGAGCCGTTGACCGTCGACCCGAGCGGCGAGACGACCGCCACGAGGCCGAGCACGGCCAGGACGTGGACCACCGGGGCGGCCGCACGCGCGGCACGGACGTCCAGCCGGGTCACGAGCGCGGCGCAGCCCACGCCCACCGCGAGCGCCATGAGCTGCTTGAGGGCCGCGCTGCCGCCCGACGAGGCGCGTGTCGCCGACCACACCAGGACGCAGCCGAGCAGCGAGAGCCCGAGGGCGCCGACGAGCAGGCCGACGTCGATGCGCAGCCAGGCCGGACCGTGCGTCCCTCGCGCCGCCCGCAGGGCCGGCCCGGTCCGTGCGACCCGGTCGGTCGCCCGGGCTAGGACGGGACGATCGCCGAGAGGATCTCGCGACACCGGGCCACGTCCTGCGCCATCTGCTCGACGAGGGCGTCGATGGACTCGAAGCGCAGCGTCGGACGCAGGTGGGAGACGAACTCCACGACGACCCGCTCCCCGTAGAGGTCGAGGTCGGTGCGGTCGAGGACGTACGCCTCGACGCGGCGCTGGGCGCCGTCGAAGGTCGGGTTGCTGCCCACCGAGATCGCCGCCGGCAGCGTGCGGTCGAGGTCGGCCGGGTCGAGGTCGAGGCGCACCAGCCATCCGGCGTAGACGCCGTCGGCGGGGACGAGGCCCTCGTGGTCCTGCGACAGGTTCGCGGTCGGGTAGCCGAGCTCGCGCCCGCGGTGGTCGCCGTGCACGACGGTGCCCGTGACGCGGTGCGGACGGCCGAGGATCTGGGCGGCGTGCCACACGTCGCCGGCGAGCAGCTCGGCCCGCAGCCGCGTCGAGCTCCAGCGGGTGCCCTGGTCATCACCCTCGCCGATGTCGTCGAGGGCGATCACCTCGAAACCGTGGACGGCGCCGAGCTCGCGCAGGGTGTCGACGTCGCCCGAGTTGCGGACGCCGAACCGGGTGTCCTTGCCGACGACGACCGCGCACGCGTCCAGGGCGTCGACGAAGGTGCCCCGCACGAACTCCTCGGGGGTCTGCTGCGCGAACTCGCGCGTGAACTCGATGACGAGTGCGGCCCCGAGGCCCACCGACTCGAGGGCGTCGAGGCGCTGCTCGAGCGACATGACCGCTGCCGGGGCCCGGTCGGGGTAGAGCACGGCGATGGGGTGCGGCTCGAACGTGACGGCGACGGGAACCGCGCCGCGCTCGGCGGCCTCGCGCACGACGCGCGTCAGGACCTCGCGGTGACCGCGGTGCACCCCGTCGAAGTTGCCGAGGGTGACGACGGTGCGCCCGAGGTCGGCCGGGATGTCGTCGAGTCCGTACCACCGCTGCACGGCGACCACTGTAGTGGCCGGGGCGTCGCCGCCGTCGCGGGGCGTGCCCGGGGCGGTCATGCCTTGGCCGGAGCGGGGGCGAAGACGACCCGGGCGCGGGCGGTCGGGCGGGTCTCGTCCAGGACGGCGACCAGTCGTCCGTCCGCGTCGATGGCGGCCACGGCGTCGGCATCCGGCACGGCACTGCGGATCCGCTGTCCGTAGCCGAGCGCCAGCGCCTCTTCGGCGGAGACCTCGTGGACGGGCAGCTGCGCCCGCGCGGCCTCAGCGATGGGCAGGAGCGGTATGCCGTCGCCCCCGGCCGTCTCGGACCTGGCGGCCAGCTCGTCGAGCGACAGCGCGTCGGCGAGGCCGAAACGGCCCACGCGCGTACGCCGCAGCGCCGTGAGGTGGCCACCGACGCCCAGCGCCGCCCCCAGGTCGCGGGCCAGTGCCCGCACGTAGGTGCCGGAGGACACGTCGACCTCGACGTCGACGTCCACGACCTCGATGGGCGGTCCGACCTCGGGAGAACCCGTGCCCGGCCGCACGGCCAGGACGTCGAAGCGGCTGACGGTGACGGGCCGGGCCGAGAGCTCGATCGCGTCTCCCTGGCGCACCCTCGTGTAGCTGCGCACGCCCTTGACCTTGATGGCGCTGACGGCGCTCGGCACCTGCTGGAGCTGCCCGGTGAGTGCGGCCACGGCTGCCGGCAGGGCCGCCTCGAGGGCCGGCACGTCCCCGACACCGAGGGCCTGGGTCGCCTCTCCCTCGGCGTCGTCGGTGAGGGTCGAGACCCCGAGCCGGATGGTCGCGGCATACGACTTGTCGCAGCCGACCAGGAAGGTCAGCAGCTTGGTGGCGCGGTCGACGCCGAGCACGAGGACTCCGGTCGCCATGGGGTCCAGCGTGCCGGCGTGGCCGACGCGGCGGGTGCCACAGAGCCGGCGGGCACGAGCCACGACGTCGTGGCTCGTCCAGCCGGCCGGCTTGTCCACGACGAGCAGGCCACCGGGAGCCTCGGTCATCGGGCCTCGACGTCGGCGCCCGCCTCGGCGTGCGAGTCGGCGTCGGTGTCGACGTCGTCCTCGGCGCGGTCGACGGGCTTGCGGTAGGGGTCGGGGTCGCCGGCCGGCTTCGCGTTCGCGGCCGCTCGGGCGAGCTCCTCGTCCCGGGCGCGCGTCTGGGCGACGAGGTCCTCGAGGTGGGCAGCGCCCTCGGGCAGCGCGTCGGCGATGAACTCGATCGACGGGGTGAGGCGGATGCCGATGCCCTTGCCGACGGCCGAGCGGATGCGGCCCTTGTTGGACTCGAGCACGTCGGCGGTCGCCTGGCGCTCCTCGGTGCTGCCGAAGACGGTGTAGAAGACCGACGCGTGCTGCAGGTCGCCCGTGACGCGGGCGTCGGTGATGGTGACGAAGCCGAGGCGTTCGTCCTTGACGCGGAACTCGAGGTACTCAGCGACGATGACCTTGATCCGGTCGGCGATCTTGCGGGCGCGGGCGGGGTCAGCCATGACTGTCTCTGCTTTCGTGTGACGTTCGGTCGGGCGAGCCGAGTGTGAATCACCCTAGTCGCGGGCACCGGACCCCAAGGAGCCCGGTCCGCGGCGTCGACGGGACGCGTGTCGTCCCGCAGACGGCCGCGGCGCCGACCCCTGTGAGGGTCGGCGCCGCCGAGGTTGCGACGCGCTCAGGCGCGCGGCTTCTCGCGCATCTCGTAGGTGGCGATGAGGTCACCGAGCTGCAGGTCGTTGTACGAGCCGAGGTTGATACCGCACTCGAAGCCGTCGCGGACCTCGGTGACGTCGTCCTTGAAGCGCCGCAGACCGGCGATCTCGACGTTCTCGGACACGACCACGCCGTTGCGGGTGATCCGCGCCTTGGAGCCGCGCTTGATCTCGCCGCTGCGCACGATCGAACCGGCGATGTTGCCGAACTTGCTCGAACGGAAGATCTCGCGGATCTCCGCCGTGCCGAGCTCGACCTCCTCGTACTCCGGCTTGAGCATGCCCTTGAGCGCCGCCTCGACCTCGTCGATGGCCTGGTAGATCACCGAGTAGTAGCGGATCTCGACACCCTCGCGCTCGGCGTAGTCGGCGTTCTGCCCCTCGGCGCGAACGTTGTAGCCGATGATGACCGCGTTGGAGGCCATCGCGAGGTTGATGTTGTTCATCGTGATGGCACCGACGCCGCGGTCGATGATGCGCAGGTCGACCTCGTCACCGACGTCGATCTTGAGCAGCGCGTCCTCGAGCGCCTCGACCGAACCCGACACGTCACCCTTGAGGATGAGGTTGAGGGTCTCGACCTTGCCCGCCGCGAGGGCCTCGTTGAGGTCCTCGAGCGAGATGCGCTTGCGGGCCTTGGCCAGGACGGCCTGGCGGTCGGCGGCCTCTCGGCGCTCGGCGATCTGGCGAGCCGTGCGGTCGTCCGGCGCCACGACGAACGTGTCACCGGCGCGCGGCACCGACGAGAGACCGAGGACCTGCACCGGACGGGAGGGGCCGGCCTCGTCGACGTTCTTGCCGTGCTCGTCGAGCATGGCGCGGACGCGACCGTGGGCCGAGCCGGCGACGATCGAGTCACCGACGTGCAGCGTTCCGGTCTGGACGAGCACCGTCGCCGTGGCACCGCGACCACGGTCGAGGTTGGCCTCGATCGCGACGCCGCGAGCCTCCTTGTCCGGGTTGGCCCGGAGGTCGAGGGCCGCGTCCGCCGTGAGGAGGACCGCCTCGAGGAGACCGTCGATGTTCTGCCCCTGACGGGCCGAGACGTCGACGAACATCGTGTCGCCGCCGTACTCCTCGGCGATGAGGTTGTACTCGGTCAGCTGCTGGCGCACCTTGGCCGGGTTGGCACCCTCGACGTCGATCTTGTTGACGGCGACGACGATCGGGACGTCGGCGGCCTGCATGTGGTTGAGCGCCTCGATCGTCTGCGGCATGACGCCGTCGTCGGCGGCGACCACGAGGATCGCGATGTCCGTGACCTTGGCACCACGGGCACGCATGGCGGTGAACGCCTCGTGACCGGGGGTGTCGATGAAGGTGATCGCGCGGTCCACACCCTCGTGCTCACGGTGCACCTGGTAGGCACCGATGTGCTGGGTGATGCCGCCGGCCTCGCCCGCGACGACGTCCTCGTTGCGGATGGCGTCGAGCAGGCGCGTCTTTCCGTGGTCGACGTGACCGACGACGGTGACGACGGGCGGACGAGCCTCGAGGTCCTCGTCGTCCTCGCCCTCGATACCGGTCTCGAGGTCGATGTTGAAGGAGTCGAAGAGCTCCTTCTCCTCCTCCTCCGGGGAGACGACCTGGATGTCGTAGCCGAGCTCGGCGCCGAGCACCTTGAAGGTGTCCTCGTCGAGGGACTGCGTCGCCGTGGCCATCTCACCGAGGTGGAAGAGCACGGTGACGAGCGACGCCGGGTTGGCGTTGATCTTGTCGGCGAAGTCGGTGAGCGAGGAACCGCGACGGACCCGGATGGTCGTCTTGCCGTCACCGCGGGGAACGGTGACACCACCCAGGCTCGGGGCCTGCATCTGCTCGAACTCCTGGCGCTTGGCGCGCTTGGACTTGCGGCCTCGCACCGGGCGACCGCCACCGCGGCCGAAGGCACCTGCCGTCGAACCACGGCCGCCGCCGCCACCTCGGGGACCGCCGAAGCCTCCGGGACGACCGCCGCCGGGGGCGCCGCCAGGGCCACCACCGAAGCCGCCACGACCGGCGCCGCCGGGGCCGCCACGGCCCGGGCCGCCGGCCGGGCGCTGGCCCGGACGACCGACGGTGCTGCGCTCGGGCATCATGCCGGGGCTGGGGCGCGGGCCGCCGGGACGCGGGGCGCCACCGGGAGCACCGGGACGACCGCCGGCGGGGGCGCCGGGACGCGGGGCGCCACCGGGAGCACCCGGACGCTGGCCGCCGGGACCGCCCTGGCCGCCGGGACGCTGCTGCGGACGCGGCATGCCCTGGCTCGGGCTGAACGGGTTGTTGCCCGGACGAGGACCGGCATCGCCACCGGGGCGCGGGGCACGGGACTGGCCCATGCCCTGGCTCGGGGCGAACGGGTTGTTGCCCGGACGCGGCTGGCCGGGACGGGGAGCCGGACGCGGGGACGCGGGGACGCCCGAGGTCTGCTTGCCGTCGTCACGGCTGGACTGGACCCGCGACGCGGCCGGAGCCGCCGCAGCGGGGGCAGCCGGAGCCGGGGCCTTGGGGGCCGGCGCGCTGGGTGCCGGGGCTCCCGGAGCGCTGGGTGCGGGGGCCGCCTTGGCAGCCGGGGCCGCCTCGCGGGCAGCCGGAGCCGCCGGTGCGGGGGCGGACGGCCGTGCCGGCGTGCTGGAGCCGCCGGGCACAGGGACCGACGGCGACGCCGGTGCTGCCGGCGCAGGCGTGCGGGGCGCGCTGGGAGTCGCACCGGTGGGGGCTGCCTTGGGGGCCGCCTTCGTGGAGCCGCCGGTCGCGCCGTCCCGGGGGAACGTCTCGATGATCTTGCGGACGACTGGGGGCTCGATGGTCGACGACGCCGACCGGACGAACTCTCCCTGGCTCTTCAAATGTGCGAGCAGTGTCTTGCTCTCGACTCCGAGCTCCTTCGCGAGCTCGTAGACCCGGACCTTAGCCACATCTCTCCTGTTCCTGGTCCGGCCTGAACAGGAAGTGGCCGAACCGTGGGTTATTGCTGGGGCTTGCTCATCGCTGAGTACTCATCGGGTGCTCATAGCGTTTTCAACCCGCCTTGTGGTTCGTTGACTGATCTCTGACTGATCTGGTGCGCCCCGTTCCCGGGGTGGGCACCGTGCGTGCTGCTCGTGCCTCAGGCCTGCTGGAGGTCCAGATGACGGGCCACTGCGCTGACGTCGACCGCGGCCTGCAGGTGCAGGGCCCGTCCGAACGCCTTGCGGCGCACCGCCAGCTGGAAGCAGTCCGGCGTCGGGTGCAGCCAGGCACCACGTCCCGGCATCCGATGTCGTGGGTCGGGACGGAGGGTGACCGGCGAGGTGTCGCCGGCGCCTGCGTCCGTCGCCGCGACCACTCGCAGCAGGGCCGACCAGCTATCCGATCCTCGACATCCCACACAGGTGCGGAATGGCTCGTCACGGAGTCCAGTCCGGTCGGCCACAGACAAGTCTACCGCGTCCGTGCGGCTCTTCGCTCCACCGGGCGCCACCCTGCGGCTGCTCAGAGCGTCTCGGGCGTCCCGCCGCCACCGGTGGGACCACCATCGGTGGGACCCCGGCCGGCGTCGGTGTCGGGGCGGATGTCGATGCGCCACCCGGTGAGCTTGGCGGCGAGGCGGGCGTTCTGGCCCTCCTTGCCGATCGCGAGGCTCAGCTGGTAGTCGGGGACGACGACACGGGCCGTGCGGGCCGCCGCGTCGACGATCTCGACGGACTGGACGCGGGCCGGCGAGAGCGCCGCTGCCACGAAGGTGGCGGGGTCGTCGGAGTAGTCGACGATGTCGATCTTCTCGCCGCGCAGCTCGGTCATGACGGCTCGCACGCGAGCGCCCATCGGGCCGATGCACGCGCCCTTGGCATTGACGCCGGTGACCTTGCTGTGCACGGCGATCTTGGTGCGGTGGCCCGCCTCCCGGGCGAGGGCCGCGATCTCGACGGTGCCGTCGGCGATCTCGGGCACCTCGAACCGGAACAGGGTGCGCACGAGGTGGGGGTGCGTGCGGCTGAGGCCGACCTGCGGACCCTTCGGGCCGCGCTTGACGCTGACGACGAAGCAGCGCAGGCGCTCACCGTGCGCGTAGCGCTCCCCCGGCACCTGCTCGGCGAGGGGCAGGATCCCCTCGACCGTGCCGAAGTCGACGAGGACGTTGCGGGGGTCCTGGCTCTGCTGGATGATCCCGGAGATCACGTCGCCCTCGCGGCCCTTGAAGTCCCCGAGGATCGCCTCGTCCTCGAGGTCGCGCAGGCGCTGGACGATGACCTGCCGGGCCGTCGAGGCCGCGATGCGGCCGAAGCCCTCCGGGGTGTCGTCGAACTCGGGCCCGGGCTCGCCCCGCTCGGGACGCTCGCCCTCGACCGTCGGGGGCAGCAGCTCGCCCTCCTCGCGGGCCCACACGATGACGTGGCCGGTCTTGCGGTCGAGCTCGACCCGGGCGAGACGGTGGCTCCCGTCGGTCCGGTGGTAGGCGACGAGGAGCGCCTGCTCGATCGCGGGGATCAGCACGTCGAGGCTGATGTCACGCTCCCGCTCGAGAGCGCGCAGGGCTGCGAGGTCGATGTCCATCAGGAGTTCCCTTCCAGGGCGGACGCGTGGTCCGGGTCGTCGGTGTCGGCGTCCGCGTCGCTGTCTGTGTCGTCGTCGACGTCATCGTCGTCGTCGACGCCATCGGAGACGTCGTCCGAGTCGTCCGAGTCGGGGTCGTCGTCGTCCGGGTCGGCGTGCGACTGGAGAGCCGGGTCGATGGCGGAGTCGGGGCGCTTGAACTCGACCTGCACGATGCCCCGCTCGAGGCCGTCGAGGTCGAGTTGCACGAGGCGGGCGGGGGTCTTCTTGCTGGCCGGCACCTCGAGGGTGAGGGAGTCCGGGCCCACCTCGACGAGCCGGCCGGTGTGGGTGGCGTCGCGGTGCACGACCTCGAGCAGGCGGCCCACCTGTCGGCGGAGCTGCTCACGCGAGGTCAGGGGACGGCCGACACCGGGTGAGGACACCTCGAGGACGTACGGGCTCTCGCCCATCACGTCGCTGGCGTCGAGCTCGTCACCGACGGCCCTCGTGGCGTCCGCCACGGCGTCGAGGGACAGCGGGGCGACCCTGCTCTTCGTGTCGGAGGCGTCGAGGCTGCTGATGTCGGAGTCGACGAGGACGCGGACCAGCCGCCGCTTGCCGGCGGGAGACACGGAGACGTCCTCGACGACGAGCCCGAGGGGCGCGAGCACCGGCTCGAGCGTCGCTCTGATCTCCTGGGCCGTGCTCATCAGTCGACGCCTCCTGCTCTTCTCGAATGTCCGGTGCCGACGCCCCGAAGGGCGGTGCCGGCACCGCGTGCCACCACTCTATCGGCGCTGCGCCGTCCCAGCGGACCACCGGCCGCGTGGGAAGATCTCGCCATGGACGGCGACACCCGTGGGATCGGGTCACGGGTGGGCGGTGGCCTGGGACGCCCCACGCGCCGGCTCGTCGTGCTGGGGGGCGCGGCCGCAGCCCTGGCGCTCCTCGTGGACCACGGCCTGCGCGTCGACGTGCCGCCACCTCCCCCGCCCGTGCCGACCCGTCGCCGGGCGCCGGACGAGCTGGTGCTGCTGGCAGCCGTCGCCGGCCTCGACCAGGTGGTGCAGGCAGAGGGCGAGGTCTTGTCCGAGCACCAGAACGCCCTCGTCCGGCGCCTGCGCACACTCGGTCAGGAGCAGCTGCGCGCCCTCCGCGGTCGCCTGACGAACGCCGGCGTGCCCACCTCGGTGATCGATGCCGCCGTCACGAGGGCCGGGACGAGGCCGACCACCCCGGCCCTGCCCGGGACCTCGGCGCCCGGCTCCAGCCCCAGCAGCACCGGTATGCCGTCGGCAGCAGCGTCTGCGGGCACGCAGGACCGCACGCCGCAAGAGCTCGGGCAACTGCTGCGCGACTCGGTGGGCCCGGGCGCGTGGGCGCCGCTCACCGCGGCCACGGCGGGCACCCGCCAGCTGCTCACCGCCGCCTACGGCCAGCGCCTCGCCGGCGCCCTGCTGCTCGGATGCGAGGTGCCCGCACCACGAGCGAGCCCGCTGCGCGCGGATCTCGTCGCGCGCACGGCAGCGCTGGTGTACGCCTTCCAGGTGGTCGGTGCGCAGAGCACCGGGGCCCAGCGCCGCGCCGCCGAGACCACGCTCTCGGGGCTCTCCAGCCTCGAGAGCTCCCTGTCGGGCAGCACCTCGGTGTCCCCCGCCGGGTGGGCCCTGCCCTACCCCGTGACGACGCCGCGGGCCGCCCGACGCCTCGCCACCGACACTCTCTGGGCGGCGGTGGACGCCGCCGCCGCCCTGACCCGCTCCGACACCACCGCCACCTCCCTCGAGGACGTCGTCGGCTGGAGTGCCCACCTGCAGGCCCTCGCCGTCGGCTGGGACCTGCCCCTGACCGCCTTCCCGGGAGCATCCTCGTGAGCTACGACCCCATGTACGACCTCATCCCCGCCCTCTTCGCCCACGAGGTGAGCGGCTACGAGGCCGACGGCTACGTCTCGGGAGAGGACTGGATCGACGACCTGCCCGGCCTCATCACCGACCTGCTGGCCGAGTGGGAGCTCGAGCCGATCGGCCGACCGGCCAGCGGCGTGTGCGCCGTGGCCATCCCGGTCCGCCTGCTGGGTGCCGGCCGCGACGCCGTGGGCGTCAGCGGCGAGGGCATCCTCAAGATCACCTGGCCGCACCCGGAGGCGGCGACCGAGCACCTGGCCCTCCAGACGTGGAACGGCCGAGGGGCCGTGCGGCTCGTCCGCGCCGACCCCTCCCGGTTCGCGATGCTCCTCGAGCGCCTGCACCAGCGCGACCTGACCCGCGTCGACATCGACGACGCGTGCGGCGTGATCGGCGACCTGCTGGCGGTGCTGCGCCAGACGGCCCACCCGCGCGTCCCCAGCCTGACGGCATACGCAGTCCGACAGTCGCAGCAGCTGCGGCAGGCGCCCACCGTGCTGCCCCGGCGCTACCTCGACCAGGCGGCCGCGCTCGCGGGCGAGCTGGCGGACCGGCCGGGCGCGGAGGACCGCCTCCTGCACACGGACCTGCACTACACGAACGTGCTCGGGGCCTACCGGTCGCCGTGGCTGGCCATCGACCCGAAGCCGATGTCCGGCGACCCGGCGTTCGAGGTGGCTCCGGCCCTGTGGAACCGCGCGGACGAGCTGGGCACCGGGTCGCAGGTGCGGTGGTCGCTGCGCCGGCGGCTCGAGATCATCTGCGAGCGCGCGGGCATCGACGAGGGCAGGGCACGGGCCTGGACGATCGTCCGGGAGGCCGACAACGCCGTCGACGCAGCCGCCCGGATCACTGGCGGCGCCGGCGACGCTGCGGCGCACGACCGCATCAGCCTCGCGGTGATGATCATCAAGGCGATGAACGACTGAGCTGCCGGGCTGGGGGGCACCATCCGGCGCGCCGGATCAAATCGTTTCGACTCGAGGTCCTCGAACCCTTAGCCTTGTGCGGCACCCCGCCTCGTTTGCCCGAAAGACGCCTGCATGCCTCGCCTCGCCATGCCCACCCGCGGCCGCCGCCCTGCCGCCTCGGAACCCACCCCGGCCCGGGAGATCGCCCGCATCGCCGTGCCCGTGAGCATGGAGTTCGTCCTCATGCTCGTGCTCAACTTCGTCAACCAGATCGTCGTGGGCAGCCTGGGCGCGACCGCCATCGCCGCGGTCGGCTTCTCCAACAGCCTGACCTTCATCCTGGCCGTCACCCTGGGCTGCTTCGGCACATCGGTCAGCATCCTCGTCGCACGCGCGCACGGCGCGGGACGGCGGAACGCGCTCGACCACAC
Source organism: Terrabacter terrae (assembly GCF_039529575.1). Taxonomy (NCBI): domain Bacteria; kingdom Bacillati; phylum Actinomycetota; class Actinomycetes; order Micrococcales; family Intrasporangiaceae; genus Terrabacter; species Terrabacter terrae. The sequence continues at coordinate 1,008,574 of NZ_BAAANB010000021.1, read as the reverse complement.
GGTCACCGCGGCGGTGCTCGTGGCCGGGACGCTGGGACTGGTCGTCTCCGTCGTGCCGTGGTTCTTCGCCGACCACCTCCTGGGGCTGGTGGGCGCCTCCCCCTCGGTCGCCGCCGCCGGCACGGACTACTTCCGACTCACCGTGCTCTCCACGCTGCCCGTCATGCTCAGCGCCATCCTCTCCGGAGTCCTGCGCTCGGCGGGTCGGCCCACGAGCCCGATGATCGCCACGATGGTCACCGTCGTCGCGAACTCGGCGATCGCGTACTCCCTCGTCGAGGGTGTCGGCCCACTGCCGTCGCTCGGGGTCGCCGGCGCCGGGTGGGCGACGCTCGTCACGGCCGTCGCCAAGTCGCTCATCCTGCTGGGCATGACCCTCGGACGGCGCGGCGTGGTCGGGTGGAGCCTGCCCGACAGCGTGCAGCAGTGGCGCGCCGTCATCGTCCCGCTCGTCGTGCTGGCGCTCCCGCTCGGCGTCACCGAGCTCTTCTGGACCGTCGGGACGTTCCTCTACAACGTCGTCTTCCAGAAGCTCGGCGACGAGGCCCTGGCGGCGGCGCAGATCGTCACGACGATGGAGGGCGTCTTCATCGTCGGCAGCATCGGGCTGATGAGCGCCACCACGACGCTGGTCGGGCGCTCCGTCGGCCGGGGGGACGTCCACGACGCCACCGAATGGGTCCGTCGGCTGACCCGAGCGGGCCTCGGCACCGCCGTGGTCTTCGGCGTCCTGTTCGCGACCTCGGTGCTGCTGCTCGACGTGCTCTTCGGCGAGGCCGGCCGCGACGTGCGCACGATGGCCGGCGTCGGCATCCTCGTCAACGCCGCCTTCCAGGTCGTCAAGGTGCGCAACATGATCGTCGGGGCAGGCGTGCTGCCGAGCGCCAACGACGTCCGCGGCGTGATCATGGGAGACGTCGCGAGTGCCTTCCTGGTGGGGCTGCCCCTCGCCGTCCTCCTCGGCCTTCACACGCCTCTGGGCTACGCGGGCATCTTCGCCGCCCGCATCGTCGAGGAGCTGGCCAAGCTCGCCATCTTCAGCTGGCGCGCCCGCCGCATCAGGTGGGACCGGCTCGTGCCGTCGCGCCAGGAGGTGGCCGCAGCCGCCTGACGGCGCCCGGCACGGCGAGGCCGCCGGACGGCGTACGTCGTCGGTGAGGTCGTCGGGAAGCGCGTGGTGACGTTGTTAGGGTCAGGCGTGCCCGGCCGACTCCTCATCCTCCTGCTCTCCGTGCTGCCCAAGCACGCCCTCAGCCGCGGCGCCGGCTGGCTCGCGACGCGACCCATCCCCGCGCCCTGGCGCGGCCGCGTGCACCGCAGCTACAGCCGGGTGTTCGGGGCGCAGCCGGACGAGGCCGCGCTCCCGCTCGAGCAGTACCCGACGCTCAACGCGTTCTTCACCCGCACGCTGCGGCCCGGGCTGCGCCCGGTCGCTGCGGGGGCGATCGTCTCCCCCGTCGACGCGACCGTGGGGGCGTACGGCTCCGTGGAGGCCGACACGCTCGTGCAGGCCAAGGGGCGCAACTACTCGCTGGCCGCCCTGCTCGGCAGCCGGGAGCTCGCCGACCACTTCGAGGGGGGCACGTACACCACCCTCTACCTCTCCCCGAAGGACTACCACCGCATCCACGCCCCCGTGTCCGGCGACGTCACGGCGGCGACCTACATCCCGGGCGAGCTCTGGCCCGTCAACGTCGCCGCCGTCGCCAACGTCGCCGACCTCTTCGCGGCCAACGAGCGCATCGTCGTCGAGCTCGACGCCACGAACGGCGGCCGCCTGGCGATCGTCGCGGTCGGGGCGACGATGGTGGGCATGACGCGGCTCGCGTTCGACGACCTGCACACCAACGCCCGGCGCCGCGAGGTCCAGCGCCACCACTACGACGGGGCCGTGCGCCTCGAGGCCGGGGCTGCGCTCGGGCACTTCGAGTTCGGGTCCACCGTCATCCTCGTGTGCTCGCCCGAGGCCGGCACCATCGAGGGCCTCGCGATCGGCGCCACCGTGCGCATGGGCGAGCGCATCGGCTCCCCCGCCCACCCGGCCTGAGCCGCCCACCGCCAGTGGGTACGGGCAGGACGTCCGCCCGTCCACCCGACCCTGCCGCCGCCGTAGAGAGTGTCCTCATGACCAACAGTCTTGCTGCCGCGACCAGCCCCTACCTGCTGCAGCACCGCGACAACCCGGTGCACTGGCAGGAATGGGGCGAGGAGGCCTTCGCCGAGGCCCGCCGGCGCAACGTGCCCGTCCTGCTCTCGGTCGGCTACGCGGCCTGCCACTGGTGCCACGTCATGGCCCACGAGTCGTTCGAGGACGAGACGGTGGCCGCAGTCCTCAACGAGCGTTTCGTGTCGGTCAAGGTCGACCGCGAGGAGCGACCCGACATCGATGCCGCGTACATGTCGGCCGTGACCGCGACGACGGGCCACGGAGGTTGGCCCATGACGGTCTTCCTCACGCCCGAGGGCGAGCCGTTCTTCTGCGGCACCTACTTCCCCCGGGACCACTTCCTGCGCGTGCTGGCCGCCCTCGACGAGGCCTGGCGCACCCGCGAGGAGGAGGTGCGAGCCTCGGGCACGCACATCGCCACCACCCTCGCCGGAGCCCTGAGCCCGCCGACGCCGTATGCCGTCGAGCCCGACGCGCTGTCGTCCGCAGTCGAGCGGCTCGGGGGTGAGTTCGACGTCGTCGCGGGCGGTTTCGGCGGCGCACCGAAGTTCCCGCCCTCGATGGTGCTGGAGTTCCTGCTGCGCCACCACGCGCGTACGAGGGACGCGCTGTCGCTCGACATGGCCTCGCGCACGCTGGAGGCGATGGCGCGCAGCGGCATGTACGACCAGCTCGCCGGCGGCTTCGCCCGCTATGCCGTCGACGCCCGGTGGGTGGTGCCCCATTTCGAGAAGATGCTCTACGACAACGCCCTGCTGCTGCGCGCCTACACCTCCTGGTGGAAGGTGACCCGCGACCCGCTGGCCGAGCGCGTCGTCCGCGAGACGGCCGAGTTCCTGCTGCGGGACCTCGCGACGCCGGAGGGCGGCTTCGCCTCCTCGCTCGACGCCGACGCGGACGGCGTGGAGGGGCTGACGTATGCGTGGACGCCGGCCCAGCTGCGCCACGTCCTCGGCGAGGACGCCGAGAGGGCGGCGGAGCTGTTCGTCGTCACCACGGAGGGCACCTTCGAGCACGGCGCCTCGACGCTGCAGCTGCCCGCCGACCCCGCCGACCACTCGTGGTTCGCCGGGGTGCGGTCCCGCCTGCTCGCGGCTCGCGCCGACCGGCCTCAGCCCGGACGGGACGACAAGGTCGTCACCTCCTGGAACGGGCTCGTCCTGTCGGCTCTCGCCGGCGCCGGTGCCGCGTTCGAGCGCCCCGACTGGGTGCAGGCCGCGCGCCGGTGCGCCACCCACCTGCTCGAGGTCCACCTCGTCGACGGCGAGCTTCGACGGGCCTCACGCCTGGGGGTCGTCGGTTCGGCACGGGCAGTGGCCGACGACCACGGCAACCTGGCCGAGGGCCTGCTCGTCCTGCACCAGGTCACCGGCGAGACCGGGTGGCTCAGTGCGGCCGACCGGCTGCTGCAGGCCGCTCGGGACTTCGCGGCCGACGACGGCGGGTTCCACGACACGGCGCGGGGGGCCGAGTCGCTCTACCTGCGGCCGCGCAGCGCCGCCGACAACGCCGAGCCCGCCGGACAGTCCGCGCTCGCAGCCGCCCTCGTCACGCTGGGGGCGGTCACCGGGGACAGCCAGGCACTCGAGGCGGGCGCGCGGGCGACGGCTGCGGGACTGGGCCTCGCAGTCCGCGAACCGCGCTTCGGCGGCTGGTCGCTCGCCGTCGCGGAGGCCCTCGTCTGCGGTCCTCTCCAGGTGGCCGTGGTGGGGTCCGGTGAGGACGCCGACGCGCTGGTGCGGGTCGCACGGCGCTCCGCGAGTCCCGGACTCGTCGTCGTGCGAGGCGAGCCGGACGCACCGGGGGTGCCACTGCTCGCCGACCGCACGCTGGTCGACGGTCGGGCGGCCGCCTACGTCTGTCGGGGGATGGTCTGCGACCTGCCGGCGACGACGCCGGAAGCTCTGGCCGCGCAGCTCGGGTGAGAGTCGCCCGACTCCCCCGGCGGAGACCGGAGACGCTGGGCGGGGCGGACGTCGCGAATCGCCGAATCCCTGATGTGACCGACGATCCGGCGCATTCTGCAACAATCACGGCATGACGAGCCACGCGCGCACCGCTGTCGTCGTCGAGGACGACGACGACATCCGTGAGCTCATCACGCACAGTCTGACGATGCAGGGCTTCCACGTGGCCGCGGCGTCGTCGGGTCAGGCCGGCCTCGAGCTCGTGGTCTCGAACGACCCCGATTTGGTCACCCTCGACCTGGGCCTGCCCGACCTCGACGGCATCGAGGTGTGCCGTCGGGTGCGCGACGTCAGCCAGGCGTACGTGGTGATGATCAGCGCGCGCACCGACGAGATCGACCGCCTCATGGGTCTCGAGATCGGGGCGGACGACTACCTCACCAAGCCGTTCAGCCCCCGGGAGCTGCAGGCGCGCGTCAACGCGATGTTCCGGCGTCCGCGCACGGGGGCCTCGATCCGGTCGGACGCGGCCACCCCGATCGGCGCCAACGGGTCCACGGTCGCTGACCCTGCAGCGTCGGTCACGAGCCGCGTCTCGACGGTCGAGGCCCCACCGGTCGTGCGCCACGGGCGCATCACGGTCGACCCCGAGGGCCGGGTCGTGACGGTGGACAGCCACGAGGCCGAACTGACCCGCACGGAGTTCGACCTGCTGACGACGCTGCTCAGCGCCCCTAGGCGCGTCTGGTCCCGCGCCGTGCTGCTCGACAGCCTCTGGGGTCCCGGTTGGTCAGAGGAGCACCTCGTCGAGGTGCACGTCGGCAACCTGCGCCGCAAGCTCACCAAGCTGGGGCCGGCCGGCATGCGCGCCCCGATCCGCACGGTCCGCGGTGTCGGCTACCGCATGGAGGAGCCGGACGCGTTCTGAGCGGGCGGCTCCGATCGCTCGGGGGCCGGTCTTCTCCTCAGCTGTCGCCTGCCAGCTCAGGAGAAGACCGAGAGACCCGGACGTTCCAGGTGCGACCGGAGGGCACGGCGGGCACGGTCGGCGAGCCCCAGCATGGAGCTGCCCCGCTCGCGGGCGAGCTCGGGCTCGCCTCGGTGCACCGCGTCGATGACGTGGAGCACGGCGGCCTCGAGTCCCACGAGCCCCACCGTGGCGGAGGAGACCCGCAGGCTGAGCAGGACGTCCATGGCCGCGATCTCGTCGCGGCGGGCGAGAGCCGAGGCGGCGCGAGCCAGACGGGCGTCGAGCATGCGCAGGTAGGTTCCGGCGATGGACCGGGCAAGCTCCTCGCTCTCCAGCTCCTGCGCCAGGCGGCTCAACGCCGCCGGGTCGAGCTGCTCGAGCGGCTCCAGCGCCTCGCTCGGACCCGGGCAGCCGGAGCGGCCGCAGCCGGTGGAGTCGGTGGAGTCGGTGGAGTCGGTGGAGTCGGTGGAGTCGCTGAACCGGTGGGCGGAGAGCCGGGGACGCGTGCTGCGTGCGCGCTCGTGGGCAACCATGACTGCGTCAGCGCCCTCGGCGCAGGCAGGGTGCCGGAAACGTCCGGCCCGGCTCCCATGTGGCGCCGGAGGCTCCCGCCGCCGGCGCGGCGACCTCGACGAAACCGATCGGGGCGGACCAGCCTCCCACCAGCTGTTCCGCCCCGTTCGCGTTCCCTCCCCCCGGAGTCTTCGAGTGGGCCCGCCGTCCGGGGGGCGTGTCGTGACCGCGCACCTGCACTGCAGGGTCAATGCGAGTGCTGCTGGTCATCACGCCCCCACGGATCGGCGGGCTCTCGCCCGAAGGTCTTGCGTCAGCGGGCGGTCCCCCAACCGGTCCTGCTGACAAGGACGACTCTGCCGGGCCACCTGCAAGAGCCCAGAGGCCTACTGCGCACGATTTGCTCAAGAAACGTGCAAGGCACCGGCAGCGTCTCCGGCGCGCCACCGAGGCCTGCCGCGAGGCTCGTTCGCACGACCTTCAGAGGACCGTCGAGCTGTAGCCCGCCGCGTTGTGCGTGAACGCGTCGCGGGTGTCGGCGGTGCCGACGAAGAGCGCCGTGGCCCAGATGTCGGCCCAGAGCAGGGTGGGCCCGCTCACCGTGACCGACCCCGTTCGACGCACCATCTCGCCGGCGGTCGGGTCGTAGAGGTGCGCTCCACGAGCCGCCGTGCCGGAGGTCGCCACGGCGCCGCGGACCAGGGTCACGGTGTGCGCGATGCGCTGTCGGTCGAGCGGGTCCTCCACGCCGACGCGCCACACGATGGCCTCCGGACCCGTCGCCGGCAGGTCACGGTGGGCGCCGACGAGCACGTCACCGCCGGCGTTGATGCAGAACGAGATCCGTTCCAGCTCGAGCAGCGGCGCAGAGGCTCGGTCGACGGCCCACCCCTTCACCAGGCCGGTCGGGTCGAAGGCGAGGTCTCCCTCACCCGTGGGCAGCAGGGTCGTGAAGGCACCCCGGGTGGCGGCCTCGGCCTCCTGTCCGATGTGCAGCGCCTCCTCCAGCAGGGGGCTGCACGCGGACATCGGCACCTCCTCGCGGCGCAGCCGCATGAGGTCGGAGTCCTCGCGGTAGGTCGAGAAGATCGAGTCCATCTCGCGCAGGACGGCGAAGGCCGCCGCCACCGCCTGGTGGGTCGCAGGGCGGTCGACCCCCGCGCCGCGCAGGTGGATGGAGACGGGCATGCCCATGATCTGCTCCACCCAGCCCTTTCGCTCCGCCGCCGGTGCGGGCGTCGGCCGCGCGCCTTCGAGCAAGGGGGGCGGGTTGACGGGCTGCCGGGCCGGTCCGCTCATGCTGGGCTCCTTCTCGCTCGCCGCCCGGTCCGCGGACGGGCTCACAGGTGCGCCTGGTCGATGGCCGACTGCAGGGACTGGGTGTAGCCCTGCCAGGTATAGGTCGCGCCGGAGACGACGTCGATCTGCGCCGACTGCGCACTCACGGCCTCGTCGTTGTAGACCGGCACGGCCATGGAGTTGATCATCTCGTCGTGGCGGTCGTTCATCGGTACCTGCAGCACGTCGGCCGCGGTGATCTTGCCGTTCTTGACGGTGATCTGCACCTGGACGTTGCCGTAGCGCGTCATGATCGCGTCGCCGGAGTAGGTCTTGGCCGCGCTCGAGCTCGCTGAGCTGCCCGAGGAGCCGGCGGACGAGGTCGAGCCCGACGCGGCCGAGGGGTCCTGGCCCGCTGAGTCGGTGGACGAGGCGGCGGACGAGCCGGAGGTCGAGCCGGTGCTGTCCGAGCTCTTGCTGGTCGTGGTGACCTGGCGGCCCTCGGCCGCCACGAGTGCGGTGGAGCTGCGGGAGGTGTTGTAGCTGAAGAGCAGGACGAGCACGGTCAGGGTGCTCATGGCCCAGAGGACGATGCGGCGCATGTGGGGCTCGATTCGTGATGTGGGTTCGATGACGGGTCGGGGCCGGCGGACGGCTGCCGCCCAGGGGCTCAGTAGGTGAAGCGCTCGTGGTGGACGGCTCCTGCGGGCACACCGGCCTCGCGGGCGGCGGTGATGACGGCGTCCATCCAGGCGGGGTTGCCGCACACGTAGACGTCGCGCTCGGCGATGTCGGGGACGATCCGTCGCAGCGCCTCGGCGTCACCGAGGTGTGCGACCTCGACGGGCAGCCAGCTGTCCCGCTCCCGGTTGCGGTGGCCGACGACCGCGACGACGCGACCGCCCTTGGCACGGGCGAGCGCGAGCAGCTCGTCCGCCAGGACGATGTCGGACTGCCTGCCGACGCGGTAGATCACGACGACCCCGTCGGGCGCGGCGGGCAGCTCCTCGAGGATGGCCCGCAGCGGGGTGATCCCGATGCCTCCGGCGATGAGCACCGTCTTGTCGGAGGTGCGCACGCCGGTGTGCAGTCGCCCGTACGGTCCCTCCACCATCACCCTGGTGCCGGGCCGCAGCCTCGCGAGCCTCTCGCTCGAGCCACCGACGGCCTCGGCGGTGATCCGCAGCGTGCGGCCGTCAGGGGCCGCCGACAGCGAGTACGGGTTGCCCCGGGTCCAGCCGGCCCCGTCGAGGAAGCGCCACTGGAAGAACTGGCCGGCCCGCACGGGAAGGCGGTCGAGCCGGCGACCGCGCACGACGACCGACGTCACGGTCGGCGACTCGGCGACGACCGTGGAGACGACGAGGCGGTGGCGGGCGGAGCGCACGATCGGCAGGCCAACCCGGTAGACGAGCACGGCGACGAGGGCGAACGCGTACAGCCCCCACCAGAAGACCGTGGCCGTCGTGTTCGTCTTGAAGTCCTGGCCGGTCCACAGCTGGTGCGGCAGCGCGAGGCCCGCTCCGAGGTAGGCGTAGAGGTGCAGCAGGTGCCACGACTCGTAGCGCAGCCGGGCGCGGGCCTTCTTGACCGACGTGACGACCACCATGACGAGGGCAATGGTGCCGGCGAGCGCCAGCAGCATCCCCGGCGAGTGCAGCACCTGGTCGACGAAGGTGGCGAGGATGCCCAGGTCCGTTCCGGCGCTGTAGCCGACGGTGATGAGCACGATGTGGGCGGCCATGAGGTTGAACGAGGTGAAGCCCACGAGCCGGTGGACCCGGGCGAGCTCGTCCTGGCCCCAGGCCTGCTCGACCATGGGGATGCGGGCCATGAGGAGCACCTGGAGGAGCATGAGCACCGAGGCGACGAGGCCCGTGAGCCGGCCGATGTTCGTGACGCCTTCGCCGAGCGAGCCGAACGCGGTCAGACCTCCTCCGGCGACCCAGAGCGCGACGACGAAGAGGGTGACGCCCCAGGCGAAGACGGCCGAGGCGTCCCTCCACCAGCGAGGCGTCGGCGCGAGAGCCCGGCGCCGCGAGGCCGCGGGGGCCGCGAGGTCACGGCTGTCGGGGAGCACGAGTGAGGTCATACCACTGAGATTCGGGCCGGCTCCTGTGCGTGCGCTGTGGCCCCGTTCGTACTGTCGTATGAGGCGGCGGACGGTACGCGGACACCCGAGCCCTCCGTACGCGTGGGGCTCGGGTGTCGGGAGAGCGACGGGCTACCGGCTGATGCCGGAGTCGCCCGGCGACTCGTCCTCGTCGGCGCCGAGCGGGACGTCCGAGGCACCGGCCTCGATCTCGTCGTCGGTCAGCATCCGGATGTCGTCACCGGCGCCCGTTCCCAGGGCCCACTCGGCGTCTTGACCGCGCTGCCCGGCGCCCGAGTCGCTGGACCCGCCGGTGGACCGGCCGGTGGACTCCCTGGTGGACCCGCTGGCGGACCCGGCCACGGCCGCCGCGGCGGCTGCGGCCGCACCTGCGGCCGCCACGCCTGCCGCAACCGCCTTGCCGGACGGTCCGGCCTTGCCCGAGTCGCCGCGCGAGGCAGCAGCATCGTCGGTCCCGGGAGTGCCCACCGGGGCACCTGACTCCACCGAGCCGCGCCACGCACCGGTCGCATACCCCTCCGACTCGATGAACTGCTTGAACCGCTCGAGGTCGTTCTGCGCCTGGTTCTCGACGATGCCCGCCTTGTCGCCGACCTTCTCGACGAGGCCCTCCGGCTCGTACTCGAGGACGAGCGTCACGGAGGTCTGGTCGCCGCCGAGATCCTCGAAGGTGACCGCGCCCGCGTTCGTGGCACCCTCGGTGGCCGCCCAGGCGATCCTCCGGTCGGGCACCTGCTCGAGGATCCTGGCCTGCCACTCACGGCGCACCCCTGCGATCTGGGCCACCCACTCGAGGCGGTCGTCGCCCAGCTGCCTGACGCTCTGGACCCCACCCATGAACTGCGGGAACTCCTCGAACTGCGTCCACTGGTTGTAGGCCCTGCTGACCGGGACGTTCACCAGGACGGTCTTCTCGACGCGCGTGGTCATGGCATCTCCTTCGAGTCGACAGCGGCGGCAGCAACGGGCCGCCGCACCGAGTTGTGCCCCACCCGTGCCCACGGCGGCGTCACCTCAACCGTCCCGGCGTCCCCTTTCGGGCGACTTCCCTCCGAGGACGTATGCCGTGTGGCCCGGCCTACGGCCACCAGCCGAGCAGGCTGCCGCCGATCTTGACGATGAAGGCGCTGACGATGGCGACGAAGAAGCCGCGGACGAAGCCGCTCCCGCGCGCCACGGCGGTCCGGGCGCCGACGTAGCCGCCGAGGAGGTTGGCGCCGGCGATGACGAGGCCGACCTTGACGATGACCAGCCCCATCGGCGCGAAGATGGTCAGGGCGCCGAGGTTGGTGGCGAAGTTGGCGATCTTCGCCTTGGCGCTGGCCTCGAGGAAGTTGTAGCCGAGCAGCCCCACGAGTGTGAAGACGAGGAAGCTGCCGGTGCCCGGGCCGAGGGCCCCGTCGTAGCCGCCGATGACGAAGCCGGTCAGCATCGCGAGGAGGGTGTGCCGGGCGCCGTGGAAGCGGCGGATCGACTCCTTGCCGAGATCGGGCTTGAAGAGCGTGTAGGCGCCGACGAGCACGAGCAGTACGAGGATGATCGGGTTGAACGCCGACTTCGGGATGTGCAGCCCGATCAAGGCACCGCCGATCGAGCCGACGTAGGCCACCGCCGCCATCGGAAGCGCGGTGCGCAGGTCGGGCCTCACCCGCCGGTAGAACGTCACCGAGCTCGTCGCGGTGCCGAAGATGGAGCCGAACTTGTTCGTGGCGAGGAGCTGCGCCGGCGAGGCGCCCGGCAGCCCGACCAGCAGTGCCGGCAGCTGCACGAGCCCTCCGCCGCCGACGACGGCGTCGATCCACCCGGCCACGAAGGCCGCGGCTGCGAGGAACGCGAAGGTCGTCAGAGTGGGGTCGTTCACGCCTCGTCGTCCGCCCGCGCATCGTCGGCCCGGGCCTCGTGGTTCCAGAGCGCCACGATGCCGGCGACGTCGATCAGCTCCTCGGCGACGGCATCCGGACGGGCGACCACGGCCGTCCGCTGCCCGGAGGGAATGTCGGAGTGCGGCACGAGGATCGCCCGCATGCCGACCTGCTGGGGTCCGTGGACGTCCTCGAAGAGGCGGTCGCCGACGTAGACCGCGCGCTCGGGGCGCACCCCGAGCGCGTCGCAGGCGTACCGGAACGCGTCCGGGTGCGGCTTCACGACGTGGATCTCGGACGAGTAGACGTCGGCGTCGAGCAGCTGGAGCACGCCGTCGCGCTCGAACACCTCGCGGTGGTAGTCGCGCGTCCAGATGGTGTTCGAGAGGACGCCGACGCGGATCCCCCTGCGCCGCAGCGACTCCCACAGCGGGCGCACCTGCGCGTCGGTGTGGGTGTGCGGCTCCCAGAAGCGCTGGTACGCCGCGAGCGCCAGGTGGTGGCGGTCGTGCGCGGGGTCGACCCCGGCCTCCTCGAGGATGGCGGCGAGCGAGGCGCTCTCATGGGTCTCCCGTCCACGACGCCACGCCCGCTCCTCGGCCTCGTGGATGCGCAGCGCGAGCGAGTCGGCCTCGGCGAGGTCCTCGACAGGCATGTCGGGGTCCTCGACCGGGAGGCCGTGCACCGTGCGCGCGAAGATCCGCCACTGCTGCGGCAGGTCCACCTCGTGCCACGGCGTGAGGGTGCCGCCCCAGTCGAAGACCACCGCCTCGACCGGGCGCTGGGACGAGGTCACGAGCGCGCGACCTCGGCCGTCACCTCGGCGACCAGGGCCGGCACGACGTCCTCGACGGCGACCTCACGCCGCTCGCCGCTGCGCCGGTCCTTGACCTCCACCGTGCCCCCGGCGAGGCCGCGGCCGATGACGAGGATCGTCGGGATGCCGATGAGCTCGGAGTCCTTGAACTTCACGCCGGGACTCACGCCCTTGCGGTCGTCGACCAGGACCTTCAGGCCCTGCGCCTCGAGCTCGCGGGCGATCTCCTCGGCCTTGACGAAGAGGGCGTCGTCCTTGCCGGCGGCGACGATGTGCACGTCGGCCGGGGCCAGCTCACGCGGCCAGATGATGCCGGACTCGTCGTGGTTGCCCTCGACGACGCACGCCACCGCGCGGGAGACGCCGACGCCGTAGGAGCCCATGACGACGGTGACGAGCTTGCCGTTCTGGTCGAGCACCTTGAGGTCGAGCGCCTCGGCGTACTTCGTGCCGAGCTGGAAGACATGGCCCATCTCGATGCCACGGGCGGCGGACAGCGTGTGGTCGCAGTTGGGGCAGGGGTCGCCGGGGCGGACCTCGGCGGCCTCGATGGTGCCGTCGGCGGTGAAGTCGCGACCGGCGACGAGGTCGATGACGTGCCGGCCTGCGGCGTTGGCGCCGGTGACCCAGCGGGTGCCCTCGGCGACGCGCGGGTCGAGCAGGTAGCGGATGCCCGAGGTGCCCTCGAGGCCGAGCGCCCCGGGGCCGATGTAGCCCTTCACGAGCGCCGGGTTGGCGGCGAAGTCGGCCTCGGTGAAGGCCTCGACCTCGGCCGGCTCGACCTGGGCGCCGAGGCGCTTCTCGTCTACCTCGCGGTCACCGGGCACGCCGATCGCGAGCGGCTCACGCGTGCCGTCCGGGTGCACGAGCGTCACGATGACGTTCTTGAGGGTGTCGCCGGCCTCCCACGGCCGGTCCTCGCGGGGGAACCGCTCGTTGAGGTGCGCGACGAGCGTCTCGATGGTCGGCGTGTCGGGGGTGTCCTCGGCGTGCGCGGCAGGGACGCCGTCCCAACCCACCGGGCTGGGGGCGTGCACGTGTACGGCCTCGACGTTGGCGGCATACCCGCAGCTCGTGCAGTGCACGTAGGTGTCCTCGCCGACCTCGGCGGTGGCGAGGAACTCCTCGCTCCTGCTGCCGCCCATGGCACCGGCCATCGCCTCGACGATGACGTAGTGGAAGCCGAGACGGTCGAAGATGCGGACGTAGGCCTCGCGGTGGAGCTGGTAGCTCTTGTCGAGCCCGGCGGCGTCGACGTCGAAGGAGTAGCTGTCCTTCATGACGAACTCGCGGCCCCGGAGCACGCCCGCGCGCGGACGCGCCTCGTCGCGGAACTTCGTCTGGATCTGGTAGATCGACAGCGGCAGGTCCTTGTAGGAGCTGAAGAGGTCCTTGACGGCGAGGGTGAACATCTCCTCGTGCGTCGGCCCGAGGAGGTGGTCGGCGCCCTTGCGGTCCTGCAGGCGGAAGATGTTGTCGCCGTATTCGGTCCAGCGGCCGGTGGCTTCGAAGGGCTCCTTGGGCAGCAGCGCCGGGAAGAGCAGCTCCTGGGCGCCGATCGCGTCCATCTCCTCGCGCACGATCCGCTCGACGTTGCGCAGCACGCGCAGACCGAGCGGCAGCCACGTGTAGACGCCGGGGCTGACGCGGCGGACGTAGCCGGCGCGCACGAGGAGCCGGTGGCTCGGGACCTCTGCGTCCGCCGGGTCCTCGCGAAGGGTTCGCAGGAACAGGGACGACATGTGCAGGGCCACCGGGACTCCTCGTAGGGCTATCGGGTCGAGCGTGTTGCTGGCGGTGTTGCGCAACCTGGGAAGGATATCGGGGTCCTCGCGGTCGCTCGCGAGGTGTTTGCGTCGGGGGCCCTGCGGGTCGCGGAGCGGACTGCGGGGACGCGTGACCCCGTCCCCGGCGTACGGTCCGGTCATGGCGGACGTCTACCTGCACGGTCACCACGCGAGCGTTCTCGCCTCGCACGGCGCACGCACGGCCACGGACTCCGCGGCGTACCTGCTCCCCCACCTCCACGACGGCCTGCGGCTCCTCGACGTGGGGTGCGGGCCGGGCACGATCACCCTTGACCTCGCCGAGGCGGTGGGTCCCTCGGGAGAGGTCGTCGGCGTCGAGAACGTCCAGGGCCCGCTCGTCGAGGCCCGTCGCAACGCCACCGCCCGCGGAGACTCGCGCACGCGCTTCGCGCTGGCCGACGTGATGGCGCTGCCGTATGCCGCCGAGTCCTTCGACGTCGTGCACGCCCACCAGGTGCTCCAGCACCTTCCCGATCCCGTCGGCGCCCTCCGCGAGATGGCTCGGGTGACTCGGCCCGGTGGCCTCGTCGCCGTGCGCGACGTCGACTACGCCTCGATGGTGTGGCACCCCGCGTCCCAGGGCATGACGCGCTGGCTCGAGCTCTACCGCCGGCTGGCGCGCCTCAACCACGCCGAGCCCGACGCCGGCCGCCACCTCGTCGCGTGGGCGCACGCCGCCGGCCTGTCCCGCCTCACGCCGTCGGCATCGCTGTGGGCCTACGCCACTCCTGAGCAGTGCGCCTGGTGGGGCGGCGTGTGGGCCCGACGATCGCTCGACTCGACGTTCGCCTCACAGGCGCTCGAGCGCGGGCTCGCGACGCGCGCGGAGCTCGAGGAGATCAGCGCGGCCTGGCAGTCGTGGTCGCGGCACCCGGACGCGTGGTTCGCGATGACCCACGCCGAGGTGCTCGCCCACGTCTGACCGCGGCGCGGTTCGGCGGGAAACGACTCGCCGTCACGCTGGCCGGTTTGCCAGAGTTGCCGTATGCCGCACAGCTCGTCCACGTTCACGCTCCTCACCGACCCCGCGGAGGCAGAGGCCCGCTTCGCTCGCCTCGTCGAGCGCGAGCCGGACGCCCTCAGCGTCGTCGCCAGCGTGACGCGATCGCTCGTCACGGACCCCGGCCGCTTTCTCGACCCCCGGTGGTGGGTGGGGAGCGCGCCGTCGGGCGAGGCTGTGGCCGCGTTCATGCACACGCCGCCGCACCCGCTCCACATCGCGCTGGCCACGTGCGACGAGGCCCGCGACCTCGCCGTCCTGCTCGCGGACGCGGACGACGACCTGCCGGGCGTCGGGGGTGACCGGGAGCCGGCCGAGGCCTTCACGGCCGAGTGGGTGGCCCGCACCGGCGCGGCTGCGACGGTGGCGATGGAGCAGGGACGGTACGACCTGCCGGCGCGTCCTCGGCTCCCCTTCGAGGTCGGCGGCCGGTTCCGGCTCGCCACCGAGGAGGACGCCGCGCTCCTGGACGAGTGGCACCAGCAGTTCCTCGACGCGATCGAGGGCGCGGGTCGCGCGGCACCGCTGCTCACGCAGCACCTCGCCGACGGACGAGTGGGCCTGTGGGAGGACGCCGGTCGGCCGGTCTCGATGGCGTACGCCTCGGCGGCGGCCGGGGGCCTGACGCGGGTCTCGGGTGTCTGGACGCCGCCGGAGCTGCGCGGACACGGCTACGCCAGCGCCGTGGTCGCGGCCCTCAGCTCGGCGCGGATGGACGCCGGCGAGGCGTGCCTGCTCTACACCGACCTGGCCAACCCGACGTCCAACGCCATCTACTCCGCTCTCGGCTACCGCCGGGTCGGCGACAGCATCCGGATCACCTTCGAGCGATGACTCCCCCGGCCCGCAGCGCCGTCCGGATCATCGGCCACTGCAGCGGGAGACGCAGGAGGGTCGCGGCGAGGTAGCCACGCCTGCGCGCGTCCGGGTGACGCTCGAGCCGCCGCTTGGCGCCCGTCGCCATGGCGACGTTCGCCGGGAAGACCGCCACGAGCAGGGCGGCAGAGGCGATCCCGGCAGCCCGGCGCGTGCGAGCAACGAAGAGCCCTGCCGCGCAAGCGAGCTCGGCGGCGCCCGACGCATACACCAGCGTTCGGCGGGCGGGCAGCGGCTGGGGGACGATCGACTCGAAGACCCGTGGCCTGACGAGGTGCAGGACGCCGGACACGACGAACAGGCCGGCGAGGGCAGCCGCGTCCTTGCCCAGCGGCGCCGTCCTCGCGGTCTTCACGCCCACCTCGGGACCGCGGGGTCTCAGAGCAGCACCGTGGTGAAGGAGCCGACCTCGTGGAAGCCGCACCGGTCGTAGGTGGCCCGAGCCGCGGCGTTGTAGTCGTTGACGTAGAGCGACACCTCGTCGGCCATGCTGGTGAGCACCTGCTCGACGACGCTCGCCATGGCGGGCACGGAGAGACCCTGCCCGCGCAGGCGCGGGTGCAGCCACACGCCCTGCACCTGCGCGCACCCCAGCGCCAGGGAGCCCACGTCGGCCTTGAACACGACCTCGCCGTCCTGCACCTTGACGAAGGTGTGCCCAGCCCGGATCAGTGCGGCGATGCTCGCCCGGTAGCCACGGTCGGAGCCGAAGTAGGGCGGGTAGCCGATCTCCTCGGTGAACATGTGCGCGGCGGCGGGAAGCACGAGCTCGACCTCGTCGATGCGCGCCGGACGGACGTCGGGGTCGAGAGCGAGTCCGAGGGAGGACGGCGGAGTGGTCGTTGTCAGGAGCGGCTGGTGGCCGCGGATGGCCCGTGCCGGTCCCCACGTCGGGCTGAGGCGCTCCCAGAGACCGGCGACCTGCTCGCTCGGTCCGAAGACCGAGGCGCACTGGCGCCGCATACGGATGATCCGCGAGGCCACGGCCGTCACGCCGTCGTCGTCCAGCTCCACCGGGACGACGTTGGCACTGACCCACGCGAGGCCCCGGAGCCGGCCCTCCGACCAGTGGCCGAGCAGCGCCCCGGGCGACGCGCGCAGGGACCCCTCGACGATGCGCGCCGCGACGAAGGCGTTGGCCACCCGGTCCCGCGCGCAGACGGCGAGCGCGGCCTCGTGGTCGGCCCCGGACAGCGGCCGCACGGGTAGTCGTTGGCGAAGCACCTCCCCAGACTGCCTGCCCGCGGGCCGGGTGTCACCTCGGCGCGCCTTCCACGCCGCGTGAAGGCCCACGTGACCCCAGCACGAGCTCCTGGCGTGTGCCCTCGGCTCACCGGGTGCGCGCGTGCAGCACCGGGCGTGCGAGGTCGGTGTTGTCGAGCACCCAGGTCGCGCGCGAGCGCGGGTCGGCAGCCGCGAGGTAGAGCCGCTGCCCCCCGACATAGCGGCGGTTGACCTCCGCCTCGGGATCCGCGTCGTGGTCGCCCGGGGAGCGACCGTTGCCCCGCGGCACCGACACCTCGAACGGGACGTCGACCCACACGGCCGCGTCCCACACGTCGGCGAGCTCGGGGCGCTGCAGGAAGATGCCGTCGACGAGCAGCACCGTGTCGGCTCCCACGGGCACCGGGTCCGGGCGGACCGGCCGGTCGGCGTCGACGTCGTTGACGGCAGGCGTGACCGGCTCCCCACGGCGGAAGGGGTCCATGACGGCGCGGGAGAATGCCTCGTAGTCGTAGGAGTCCTCGTAGAAGGTCTCCGGTCCCCGGCCCCGCGCCACCCGCTGGGCCCGTGGCCGGTGGAAGCCGTCGATCGAGAGGCGCAGCACCTCACGGGCGCCGGCGAGGCCGCCGATCACCTCGGCGAGCTGGTCGGCCAGCACGGTCTTGCCGGCGCCGTCGAAGCCGTCGACGGCCACGGCGATGCGCTCACCCGGCCGGAGCGCGACGACACGCTCGGCGAGGTCGCGCAGGACGGCATGCCGGAATGACGCGCCGGGCCCTCGCAAGCTCGGGCGCGGCTCGTCCCCGGCTCCACGCTCGGTCGAGCGGGCCGGAGGGCGCACGTCAGCCGATGGTGACGCTCGGGGCGCCGGCCGACTCCTCGTCGATCGGCTCGCCCATCTCCTCGGCGAGGCGCATGGCCTCCTCGATGAGGGTCTCGACGATCTGCGCCTCGGGCACCGTCTTGATGACCTCGCCCTTGACGAAGATCTGGCCCTTGCCGTTGCCGGAGGCAACGCCGAGGTCGGCCTCGCGGGCCTCGCCCGGGCCGTTGACGACGCACCCCATGACGGCGACGCGCAGCGGCACGGTCATGCCCTCGAGGCCGGCAGTGACCTGGTCGGCGAGCGTGTAGACGTCGACCTGGGCGCGACCGCACGACGGGCACGAGACGATCTCGAGCTTGCGGGGGCGCAGGTTGAGGCTCTGCAAGATCTGGATCCCGACCTTGACCTCCTCGACGGGCGGGGCCGACAGCGAGACGCGGATGGTGTCGCCGATCCCGCGCGAGAGCAGTGCCCCGAAGGCGGTGGCGGACTTGATGGTGCCCTGGAAGGCGGGTCCGGCCTCGGTGACGCCGAGGTGCAGCGGCCAGTCGCCGCGCTCGGCCAGCAGCTCGTAGGCACGGACCATGACGACGGGGTCGTTGTGCTTGACCGAGATCTTGAAGTCGTGGAAGTCGTGCTCCTCGAAGAGGCTCGCCTCCCAGACGGCCGACTCGACCAGGGCCTCGGGCGTGGCCTTGCCGTACTTGGCCAGCAGGCGCTTGTCGAGGCTGCCGGCGTTGACTCCGATGCGGATCGAGACGCCGGCGTCCTTCGCCTCGCGCGCGATCTGCTTGACCTGGTCGTCGAACTGCCGGATGTTGCCGGGGTTGACGCGTACGGCAGCGCAACCGGCCTCGATGGCCGTGTAGACGTACTTGGGCTGGAAGTGGATGTCGGCGATGACCGGGATCTGGCTCTTCTGCGCGATCGCCGGGAGCGCCTCGGCGTCGTCCTGGCTGGGGCACGCCACGCGGACGATGTCGCAGCCGGCGGCGGTCAGCTCGGCGATCTGCTGGAGCGTTGCGTTGATGTCGGTCGTCGGCGTCGTCGTCATGGACTGCACGGACACCGGGAAGTCGCTTCCCACCCCGACCTTGCCGACCTTGATCTGGCGGGTCTGGCGCCGGGGCGCGAGGACCGGCGGGGGCGCGGACGGCATACCGAGGGAGACGCTCATGCCCGCCATTATTGCTCGCGCCTCCATGAGGTGCCTCCGGCGGCCCGTGGAGGCACCCGACGGTCGGCCGGTCCCCGGGTGGTGCCGCGGGGACGGCTCAGCCGAAGAGCTTGATCGGCTTGACGATGTCGGCGTAGATGAGCAGTACCGACATGGTGATGAGCACGAGCGACATGCCGTAGGCGATCGGCAGGCCCTTCGCCACGTCGACGAAGCCGGGGTCGGGCCGGTGGCGCAGCCTCGCCCAGCCCTTCTTGACCGCCTCCCAGATGGCGCCTGCCACGTGGCCGCCGTCGAGCGGCAGCAGCGGCACCAGGTTGAAGACGAAGAGCGCCAGGTTGAGCGAGGCGATGATCAGGATCAGCTGGGCGAGCTTGACCCAGTTGCCGCCCTCGTCGGCCGGGATGTCGAGCGCGGCCACCTCACCGCCGATGCGGCCGACACCGACGACGGAGATGGGCCCGTTGGGGTCGCGCTCCTGCGAGCCGAAGGCCGCCTGGAACACCCCCGCCATCTTCTGGGGGATGTTGACGATGATCGCCGCCGTGTCGACGACGCGGTCCCAGACGAAGCCGGGTGCCTGCGTGATCGGGGTCCTGACCAGCTCCTGCCCGGGGGTGATGCCGGCGAAGCCCATGGACGCGAGGACGGGCTGGCCGTTCCTGGCGACCGGGTCACCCTTGGCGTCGTAGGTGGCGCGGTCGATGACCGCGGGCGTGATGGAAACGCTGACCTTGCGGTCGCCGCGCTGGACGACCCACGTCATGGGCCTGCCCTTGCTGTCGCGGATGGCGGCCGTGACCTGGTCCCACGCGCTGATCGGCTTGCCGTCGACCGACAGGATCCGGTCGCGCTCCTGCAGCCCGGCGGCCTTGGCGGGTGCGACGGGGTCTCCCGGCTTGCACTGGGGCTGCGGGACCTGGAGCGTCGGGGCGGTCGTGGGCACGCACGGTGAGAGGAGGCCCACCTTCGGGGCGACCTGCGGCAGGCCGTAGAGCGTGATGACGCCGGTCAGCAGCACGGCGGCGATGACGAGGTTCATGATCGGGCCGCCGAGCATGATGACGATCTTCTTGCCGGGGCTCAGCTTGTAGAAGACGCGGTCCTCGTCGCCGGGCTTGACCTCCTCCATCGAGTCGGCCCGCGCCTGGTCGACCATCTGGCTGAACCGGCCGGTCGAGAGCGTGCGCAGCTCGCCCGGCTTGTCGCCGGGGCGCGGCGGCAGCATGCCGATCATCCGGACGTAGCCGCCGAGCGGGATCGCCTTGATGCCGTACTCGGTCTCGCCGCGCCGGCGCGACCACACCGTCGGCCCGAAGCCGACCATGTACTGCGTGACCTTGACGCCGAACCTCTTGGCCGGCACGAGGTGGCCGATCTCGTGGAGCGCGATGCTGAGCGCCACGCCGACGACGACGATCAGGACCCCTAGGAAGAACAGCACCCCTTCATTGTCACATCCACTCCCTGTGATCCCGCTTCGATGTGTCAATGCGTCACCAGTGACGCATTGACACATCGAGTCGGCGTCAAGCGGCGGAGGTGGCAGAGGAGCAGCAGCGCAAGCCCCGGGCCACCTGCACCATGAACCGGTCACTCTCGAGCCGGAACCCGATGACATCGATCCTCAGCACCCTCTCGCCGTCGAGGGTCACGTCGTTCTGGCGCAAGTTGTCGAAGGTCACGTTGAGGCCCAGCCTGTGATGGACCCCGTCGATCTCGACGACCAGTCCGTGGTCCTCCCAAGCGACGTCGAGGTAGATGCGACCGCCGGAGGCCTGGCGAACCGCCTGTCTGGTCGGCTCTGGCAGCCCTCGGCGCCGACACTCCTCGGCGAAGTCGAGCTCGCCCAGGCTCTGCACCCCGAAAGCGATGTCACGGACGACCGCGCGGATGAAAGCGCGGCGCGTGCGTCCGCGCACGGCACGCTGGGCGCCCGCGAGCCTGGCCGGTGTCGTGAGTCGCTGCTGCACCACCATGAGCAGCACCAGAGCAGCCTGCCGGTCAGAGACGGCCCAGTGCGCCGCACGCACTGCTGCCACCTCCGGTCGAGTACGTGGCAGTCCGGCCGGGAGGACCTCGCCGCCGACACGGCGGATCACCTTGTGCACCCGCGCGCCCGGCACGGGTTCGGTGTTGTGGTTGTGGACCGCGGACACGTGCACCGCCGAGTCCTCGAAGCCCAGCAGACCGGCGTGTTGCAGGGCAGTCACCCCGTCGATGGCAGCGATCCTGGCTCCGATCTCCCAAACGGCACGCCACCGGAGCGCCGGAGCGCTCAACGCTCCGGTGTGCACTGCCACGGTGCGCCGGCCGTGAAGGCGCCACGCCCCTCGCTCGGCCTCCCGACGGACGTGATGCCGTGAGATGCCGAGCTCGGCCAGCTGGGCACGCGAGATGACCCCGTCCTGCGCCTCTGCCACCGAGCCGGCGAGGGCTCTGCGCTGCTTGCGGTCCACGGCACGAGCATGGGAGCGGCCCGTCGCCACGGCGAGCGGGTCGAGGGCTGCGGTGGACAACGCAGGCTGCAGCGCAGGAGATGTGGACGACGGTTCGCACGACGGACGCCGGGTCGATGTATTGCCGCGTCCCCGGTGACGCGGCAATACATCGACTCGCGGGAAGTGAGGGTGCGAAGCTCAGGCGGGGATGCTGCGACCGGCGGCGGCCCGGGCCCAGGCGTCGGCCGCCAGCACGTCGCCCAGCGTGAGGTCGCTGGCCCGCGAGGCCGGCTCGGCGGCATACGCGTCGACGACCTTCGCCACGGTGTCCACGATGTCGACGAAGCCGATGCGACCGTCGTGGAAGGCGTCGACGGCGACCTCGTTGGCCGCGTTGTAGACGGCCGGCCAGGTGCCACCGGCCTCGCCCACCCGCCGGGCGAGCGCGACGGCCGGGAACGCCTCGTCGTCGAGCGGCTCGAACTCCCAGGACTGCACCGTCGTCCAGTCGACCGGCACGTCGGCGTCGGCGATGCGCTCTGGCCAGCTCATCCCGAGCGCGATGGGCACGAGCATCCGCGGCGGACCGGCCTGCGCGATGGTCGAGCCGTCGACGAACTCGACCATCGAGTGGATCATCTGCTGCGGGTGCACGACGACGTCGATCCGCTCGAACGGGATGTCGAAGAGCAGGTGCGCCTCGATGACCTCGAGCCCCTTGTTGACGAGCGTCGCCGAGTTGGTCGTGATGACCCGGCCCATCGAGAAGTTGGGGTGCGCGAGGGCCTGCTGCGGTGTCACGCCGGCGAGCTCGGCACGGCTGCGACCGCGGAACGGTCCTCCGCTGGCCGTGACGACGAGACGGCGCACCTCGTCGCCCCTGCCGCCTCGCAGGCACTGCGCGATGGCACTGTGCTCGGAGTCGACCGGGACGATCTGCCCGGGCGCTGCGAGGGCCTTGACGAGCGGGCCGCCGATGATGAGCGACTCCTTGTTGGCCAGGGCGAGCGTCGTCCCGGCGCGCAGCGCGGCGAGCGTCGGCTCGAGGCCGATCGCGCCGGTGATGCCGTTGACGACGACGTCGGCCTCGCGCGCGGCGAGCGTCGTGCTCGCCTCGGGGCCGACGACCAGCTCGGGGTCGTATGCCGTCACGCCGGCTGCGTCGGCCGCGCCGGCGACCGCTCGGGCCAGGCTCTCCTGCGTCGCGCTCGCCGCCGCGACGACGGGCGCGTGCAGGGCGACAGCCTGCTCGGCGAGCAGGTCGAGGTTGGACCCGGCGGAGAGCCCCACGACCTCGAAGCGGTCGGGGTTGCGCTGGACGAGGTCGATCGCCTGCGTTCCGATGGAGCCGGTGGAGCCGAGCAGGACGATGCGCCGGAGGCGTGCCGAGGTGTCAGTCACGCCCGGCATTCTTCCGCAAGCGGCGCCGGCTACGTCGTGACGCCCCTCGCGCGCAGCAGCTCGTCCCGCTTGAAGGCGTAGGCGACGGCCCAGGTCATGCGCAGGCGGTACATCCGGATGTCGTCCCCCCAGGAGAAGGGGCTGCTGCCGTAGTGGGCGGTCCAGTGGGCGTCGACCGCGTCGCGCCGTGGACCGGGCTCGAGCAGCTCGGCGTAGCCGTGGGTGAAGAGCGCCAGCTCCTCACCGTCGATGTGGGCGACGCTCACGGCCGGGCGCCGCTCCAGGTGCCTGGCCTTGGCCGAGGTGCCCGAGGTGCCGAACGTCCAGGTGCCGTGCAGGAAGTGACCGTCGAGGGCGCTGATGCGCGGCTCGCCGGAGGCGGTGACGGTGGCGACCGAGAGCACCTTCATGCCGGTGAGCAGCGCCGCGAGCTGCTCTGCGGTCAGGGTGCGATCGTCGTCGATGATGCTGCGCAGGTGTCCGGTCGCCCGCGAATGGGACGCGTCCAGCAACGCCTGCAGCGCCGAGGTCTCGTCGGGTGTCTCGAGCATCCTCCGACGCTAGCGCCGGCCACCGACGTCGGGACCGGATCGCGCGCCCGCCCCGGGCCGAGGGCGCGTGACCGGGCTGGTCGTCACCACCAGAGGAGGTCCGCGGCGGCGGAGAAGCCGCCGTCGCCCCAGGTCGGCCACGGCCCGAGGTCGTAGCCGGCCGCCGGCGCCGCGACGTGGGGCGGTGGGAGCAGCACGCTGGAGGGCACGGAAGCAGGCACCCGGTCAGCCGCCGAGTCCGGCACCGAGTCCGGGGCCGGGTCAGGCATCGAGGGAGGCATCGGTCGTCCGGTCGGCGGAGGCAGCTGCGGGACCTGTCCGGGGCGCGGGTCCGGCGCCTGGCCAGGCGGCAGGAAGCCGGTACGCGGGTCGCGCTGGGGCACGGCCCCGGCCTCGGCGAGGTTCTTGACGACGGCCAGACGCGTGCGCATCAGGGCTGCCACCGACGAGCCGTCGACGACCCGGCCAGGCCCGGCGGGCAGCCAGCCGGTGAAGGTCTCCGTGAGGCGTGACCCCAGCTGGCACGGCTCGATCGTCGTCACGACGTCGGCCTCGTGCGAGGACGTGAGGTCGCGCTCGATGATCCGGGTCGCGCGGGTCGCCTCGACGACCATCGAGACCGACACCGCACGTCGTCCGTCCGGGTGGCGGTGGACGGCGAGCACGTGCTCCCGTCCCGGCTCGTCGGCGAGGTCGAGGCGCACGATCTGCTCGAGGGTGGGCTCGAGCAGCTGCTCCGACGAGGGCTGCCCGAGCACCTCCCAGAGCCGCTCGGGCAGGACGGCGACGTCGACGGAGGCGGTCTCGTGCACCGGCAGCACCCCCGGGACGCCGCCCTTGGCCACGGCGCGGCCGAGAAAGCCGCTCCCGGCCACCTCCTCCACCGGCGCCTCGGAGACGGGGTCCCGGGTCCGGCCGCGTGGGGCGCCCTCGACGTCCGCCTTGAGCCCGAGCAGGGCCCGAGCCATCCACGCCCGCGCGAACTCCGCGACGGGGTCGGTCGGCGCCGGTCCGGAGAGCTGCTGGGCGACGACGCACCCACCGTCGAGCGGCTCCAGGGTCGTGGTCAGGGACAGGTCGGCGCCGCCGTCCTCCGACCGGGAGACGACCCGCACCCCGTGCTCCAGGTCGACGACGGTGCTCAGGCCCACCCACAGCCGACCGTTGGGCCGCCGCCACACCCCGACGAACTCCGGCAGCCGGCCGGCCGGCCCGCCGGACCCCGCGCCGCCGTCGGGCCCGGGCAGGGGTGCCACGCGTACGCAGTCGATCCCGAGCTCGCCCCCGGGAGCCGGCGCGACGAGGTGCGGCCAGACGTCCTCCGGTGCGCGCTCGATGAAGACGCGGTGCCCGACGTCGCGCGCGACGACCGCCGGAGCCGGCTCGGATCGACGGCCGGCCCGGTCCCCGAGGAGGTCGCGCAGGAGGCTCACGGCCGCAGTCTGCCGTCAGCGCCTCGGCCCCGTCCGGGGATTCGCACCTTTGCCGACTCGGGCATGATGGCGAGGTGAAGACCCGCGGCCCACGCCAGGCGCTCGTCGGCGTGCTCGCGGTCGTTCTCGTCGTGCTCGCCTGGGTCGTCGTCCGGGCCGCCGAAGGTCCACCGGCACCGGGCGTTCCCGACTCGCCGGCTCAGGCCGGGCGAGTCGCCACCTCCACCACACCGGGCGGCACCGGCCGCGCCGCGACCGACCCTCGGTCGGGGCTGCCCTGGGTCGCCGAGCCGTCCCTGCCTCCCGAGGCCCGCCACACCCTGGCCCTGATCCGCGCCGGCGGACCGTTCCCCTACCCGCGCAGCGACAACCAGACCTTCGCCAACCGTGAACGCCTGCTGCCGGCCGAGCCCCGCGGCTACTACCGCGAGTTCACCGTCGTGACACCGGGATCCAGCGACCGCGGCCCGCGTCGGATCATCGCTGGAAGCGGCGGCGAGAGGTACTGGACCGCCGACCACTACGCCTCGTTCCGCCGGATCCAGGAGGGCCCGTGACGACGTTCCTCGGCAGGCACAGCGAACCGGACGACCACATCGAGCAGCTGAGGTGGCTGGGCCACGACGTTCGCATCGTCTCGGGCGGCGAGGACAGGGAGAGCGTCCTGGACGCCTTCGCCACCGACCTCGCGCTGCCGGACTGGTTCGGCCGCAACTGGGACGCGCTGCTCGACGCCCTGCGCGACCTGGACCCCTCACGCGAGGCCCCCATCGAGCTCGTCTGGGACCACGCCGGAACGCTCCGCGCTCGCGACCGCGAGGCCTACGACACCGTCGTCGACGTCCTCGAGCAGGTCGCCGACGAGCGCGACGACCTCAACGTCACGGTCATCACCCGCTAGCGCGCCCGGCGCCCCGCCGTATGCCGTCACGCCACCACGCGGACGATCCGCGGGCCCACGCACGCCGCGGACGGCATACGCCATCGGCAGCGTCAGGACACGAAGACCCGCTCGTCGATGAGGCGCTCGCTGACCTCCTGGCCCTCCGGGTGGAATCGTCCGTGCTCGAAGTCCTTGGCGAACTCGAGCTCGACGTGCGCCTTGCCGTGGCGGTTCTTCTCGATGCTGACGACCGACCACTCGCGGAAGCGCTCGATGTTGCCGAGGTTGTAGAGCAGGTGCTCGCGGGAGACGACGTCGACCTTGTCGTTGACGATGAGGACGACGTCGGCCTCGAAGGCGAGGGCGGACGAGCCCCGGAGGTCCCGGGTGCGCATCCGGTGGCCGGAGGCCAGCGCGTCCTTGTCGGCGGCCGAGATGGCGAGGACCGGCACCCGCGCCGACAGTGCCAGATCCTTCAGGCCCTCGGCTGCGGCGGTGACGCGCTCGTCCTCCCCCGGGCGGTCGACGGGGACCTTCTGGATGTAGTCGAGCAGCACGAGGGGGGCCCGGCCCGTCGACTCGCTGACGCGGGCGACGGCATCGCCGATCCGCGCCAGCGTCGTGCTCGTGCCGGACGACTCGTGGACCTGCAGGCGGTCGCCGTAGCTCGTGAGAGCCGCGTGGGCGCGGGCGCCGCCGCGCAGGGTGGAGAGCACCGACTCGAGGGACTCGCCGCGGTCGGCGGTCTCGAGCGCCCGCCGTACGTCGATCACCCCCGCCACCTCGCCGAGGTCCGCCTCGGCCGCCTCGAGCGAGATGAGCCGCTCGAGCAGCGTGTGGCTCTCGTGCTCGTAGGAGAAGACGAGGGCGCTGGCCCCGGCCGCCACGGCGTTGCGTGCGATCTGCACGCCGAGGGTGGTCTTGCCGTGGCCGGCCGGCCCACCGAGCAGGACCAGCTCACCCGAGCGGACGCCGCCGGTGAGCACGGTGTCCAGGGCCGGGAAGCCGGTCGGCCACACCCGCGCCCCCGCAGGAGTGCCTCGTCGCAGGACCTCGTCGGTCTCGCTCAGCAGGGCGTCCAAGGGGCGCAGCGTCCCCACGTCATGACCGTCTGGTGTCCCCATGCGCCGATTGCACCACAACGCACGCTGTGCCCGGACCCGGTTCCCGGAATGTCTGGAATGCCCCCCGGAGGCCGGGGAGGCAGCGCCGGAAAGCGTCGGGAGATGTCAGAGGGCGATGCCGACGTACTTCGTCTCGAGGTACTCGTCGATGCCCTCGAACCCGCCTTCACGGCCCACCCCGGAGGCCTTGACCCCGCCGAAGGGGGCGGCCGGGTTGGACACGATCCCCTGGTTGACACCCACCATGCCGAACTCGAGAGCCTCGGACACCGTGATGGCACGCGAGAGGTCGTTGGTGAAGAGGTAGGCGACGAGGCCGTACTCGGTGTCGTTGGCCATCGCGATCGCCTCCTCGTCGGTCGTGAAGGTCGACACCGGCGCCACCGGGCCGAAGATCTCCTCGCGGGTCAGGTCGGCGTCCCGCGGCACGTCGGTGAGCACCGTCGGCTGGTAGAACCAGCCGGCCCCCTCGCGGGCGCAGCCGCCCACGACGACCCGCGCGCCCTTCTCGACGGCGTCGTCGACGAGCGCGGAGACCTTGTCGCGCGACTTCTCGTCGACGAGCGGGCCGACGTCGACACCGTCGTCGGTGCCGCGACCGAGCGTCAGCGCGCCCATGCGCTTGCCGAGCTCGGCGGAGAACTCCTCGGCGATCGACTCGTGCACGTAGAAGCGGTTGGCGGCCGTGCAGGCCTCACCCATGTTGCGCATCTTGGCGAGCATCGCCCCGGTGACCGCCTTCTCGACGTCTGCGTCGCCGAAGACGAGGAACGGCGCGTTGCCGCCGAGCTCCATCGAAACCCGCAGGATCTGCTCGGAGGCCTGCTCCATGAGCTTGCGCCCGACCGGGGTCGAGCCGGTGAAGGTCAGCTTGCGCAGCCGCGGGTCGCGGATGAGCGGCTCCATGACCTCCCCGGTGCTGCTCGTCGTGACGACGTTGAGGACGCCGTCGGGCAGGCCGACCTCCTTGAGCAGGTCGGCGAGGGCGAGCATCGTCAACGGCGTCTGGCTGGCCGGCTTGACGACCATCGTGCAGCCGGCGGCGATCGCCGGGCCGATCTTGCGGGTGCCCATCGCGAGCGGAAAGTTCCACGGCGTGATCATGAGGACCGGGCCGACGGGCTGCTTCATCGTCATCAGGCGGGTGGCGCCGTTCGGCGAGGTCGCGTAGCGGCCGCCGATGCGGACCGCCTCCTCGGAGAACCACCGGAAGAACTCGCTGCCGTAGGCGACCTCGCCGCGCGACTCCGTGAGCGTCTTGCCCATCTCGAGGGTCATGAGCATGGCGAGCTCGTCGGCCCGCTCGGTGATCTTCTCGTATGCCGCCCGCAGGATCTCCGCGCGGTCGCGCGGTGCGGTGCGCGCCCAGTCCGCCTGCGCCGCGACGGCCGCGTCGAGCGCCGCAGTGCCGTCGGCCACGCTGGCGTCCGCCACGTGCGTCAGGACCTCCCCGGTGGCCGGGTCGTCGACGGCGAGGGTCTTGCCGCCGCTGGCATCGCGCCACTGACCCCCGATGAGAAGCCCCTTCGGGACCGACTCGAGCACTGACTCCTGCGTCACCGTTGCCATGCCTGAAACCCTAATCCTGTCGTCGCGTGGTCCTGCGTGGTGGTCGTCGTCGTCGTCGCCCGGGGCGCGGCCCTCACCGCTCGTCCGTACCCCACGGCGAGCCGTAGCCCTGCGGCTTCGCGGCGGCGAGCAGGTCGAGGAAGGGCACCGCGTCGAACGCCTCCGGGCCGAGGACCCCGGCGCCCTTCCAGGTGCCGCGCGAGAGGAGCTCGAGGGCCACGACCGGGTTGACCGCCGTCTGCCAGACGACGCACTGGGCGCCGTAGGCCGCCATCGTGTCGGCGTTGTCGACGACGTGGTAGAGGTAGGTCCGCCGTGGCCGTCCGTCCTTGCCGGTGCCCGTGACGAACAGGCCCGCACACCTCTTGCCGGTCATCCGCGGGCCGATGGTCGCGGGGTCGGGCAGCACGGCGGCGACGACATCGCGCGGCGAGACCTGCACGCCCTTGACGGTCACCGGGTCGGTGCGGTCGAGGCCCAGCGAGTGCAGCACCTCGAGGACGTTGATGAACTCGTCGCCGAGGCCGTACTTGAACGTCACCCGCCGCGCGTCGACCCAGCGCGGCATGAGGAGGACCTCCTCGTGCTCGACGTTGACGCACTCGACCGGGCCGATGCCCTCCGGGAAGTCGAAGACCTCCGGCTCGCTGAAGGGCGCCGTCGTGAACCAGCCCCGCCCCTTCTCCCACACGACCGGCGGGTTGAGGCACTCCTCGATCGTCGTCCACATCGAGAAGCTCGGCGCGAAGACCTCGTCGCCGTGCTCGTCGTGGACGACGAGGTTGGCGCCGTCGCGGGTGCCGAGCTCGTCGATCTCGTCGAAGAGGTGGTCGGCGGCATACCGCGCGAAGACGTCGGAGAGCCCGGGCTCGACGCCGATCCCGACGAGCGCGAGCCGGCCCTCGGCCTCCCACTCCCCCGCCACCGCGAACTGCTCGTCGCCGAGCTTGACGCCGGTGACGGCATACGGCTGCGCCGGGTGGGGACGCGAGAGGCTCATGGCCATGTCGAGGTAGTCCGCTCCGGCTGCCCTGGCGCCGTCGAAGACGGACATCGTGAACTTCGGGTCGACGGCGTTGAAGACGTGCGTCGCACCGTGCTCCCGGGCGAGCGCTGCGACGGCGCCGGCGTCGGACGCGTCGACACGCGCCGCGACGAACCGGGCCTCCCCCGGGTGGCGCTCGACCACGGCGGCGACCGTGCGCTCGGCTCGGGCCAGGTCGTAGTCGGCGACGACCCACCGCTCGAAGAAGCCGCGCTCGGCGGCGATGCGCGCGGCGGCGTCACCGACCCCGCCGGCGCCGACCATCAGGACCCGCACGGGCTCACGCCACCTTGCGGGAGCGACGGCCGGCCAGCACCTGGCCGGCGATGACCACGACGAGGGCACCGAGGAACATGACGGTCCCGATCACGTTGATCTGCACCGGAGTTCCTCGTTGCGCGGCGCCCCACACGTACATCGGGAACGTGACCGACTCGGGGCTCGCGTTGAAGTTGGTGATGATGTAGTCGTCGAAGGAGAGCGAGAAGGCCAGCAGCGCACCCGCAGCGATTCCCGGGAGCACGAGCGGGAAGGTCACCTTGAGGAAGGTCTGCAGCTCGTTGGCGTAGAGGTCGGCGGCGGCCTGCTCGAGACGCGGGTCGAGTGAGGCGACTCGGGCCTTGACCGTGACGATGACGAACGACAGGCAGAACATGATGTGCGCGATGAGGATCGTCGTTCGGCCGGTCGGGACGCCCATGGCGATGAACAGGGTGAGCAGGCTCGAGCCCATGACCACCTCTGGCGTGGCCATCGGCAGGAAGATCAGCAGGTTGGTGCCCGAGCGGCCCCGGAACCGGTAGCGCCCCAGGGCGAAGGCCACCATGGTGCCGAGGACCGCGGCAGTCAGGGAGGCGATCACACCGATCTGAAGGCTCAGTCCCACCGACTGGCACATGCCCGGGACGCCGCACACGTTGGTCCAGGCGTCGAGGGAGAACTGGTTCCACTCGTAGTTGTAGCGCCCCGCCGGCTTGTTGAACGAGAAGACGATGACGACGAGGTTCGGGAGCAGGATGTAGACCATCACGAGGATCCCGACGATGATCACGAGGTTGCGTCTCAGCCACGCCATGTCAGACCAGCTCCTCGGTGCCGGCCCGGCGGACGTACGTGACGACGAAGGCCACGATCACGAGCATCAGGATGAAGCTCAGGGCCGCCGCCGTCGGGTAGTCGAGGACGCGCAGGAACTGCGCGTCGATGACCTGCCCGATCATCACGGTGCGGGTGCTGCCGAGCAGCACCGAGTTGATGTAGTCGCCCGCGGCCGGGATGAAGGTCAGCAGGGTGCCGGCCACGACGCCGGGCAGCGACAGCGGCCAGATGACGCGTCGGAACGCCTGGAACGGCGAGGCGTAGAGGTCGCCCGCCGCCTCGACCAGTCGGTGGTCGAGGCGCTCGAGGTTGGCGTAGAGCGGAAGCACCATGAACGGCAGGAAGTTGTAGGTCAGGCCGCAGATCACGGCGAAGGGCGAGAAGAGCAGCTGGTCGTTGTTGATCAGGCCGACCGTGCGCAGCACCTCCTTGAACCCGGAGAGCAGGAAGTCGGTGTGCGTCCGCAGCGCCACCTGCGCGAGGAGGCCGTTGTCGCCGAGGATCGTCTGCCAGGCCAGAGTCCTGATGAGGAACGAGGTGAAGAACGGGGCGATGACGAGCACGAGGAGGATGTTCTTGTACCGGCCCGAGCGGTGCGCGATGAACCACGCGAGCGGATAGCCCAGGGCCAGCGTGGCAAGGGTGGCGACCCCGGCGTAGACGAGCGAGCGCAGCATCTGTGGCCAGTACGTGGACAGGGCGTCGGCATACGTCGCGAAGTTCCACGTCATCGTGTAGCCGTTGTCCACGTCGCCCGTCTGCAGCGACTGCGAGCCGAGCGAGATCATCGGCACGACGAAGAAGACGACGAGCCAGAGCATGCCCGGGACGAGCAGCAGGTAGGGCACCGTCGCCCGGCGGCGGGCTCGACGGGGTGCGGTCACCGGCGCCCCGGTGATGGTGGAGACGGCCATCTCACTCGTCCTCGACGTGCTCGGCCCCGGCGTCCGCGTCCTGCGACGCATCGAGCGCGAAGCTGTTCTCGGGCACCCACCCGAGCGTGACGTTTGAGCCGAGGGCAGCACGCGGCATACCGTCGTTCTGCTGGACCACGGTCAGCTCGCGGCCCCACGGCATGGCGACGAGGTACTGCGTCGCCACGCCGAGGAAGGACACGTCGGTGATCTCCCCCTTGAGCGTGTTGAGGCCTGTCGTCTCGGCGGAGTCGGCGAGGATGCGGACCTTCTCCGGCCGGATGCCCAGCCACAACTCCGCACCACTGCCCGGGAGGCAGGAGGCGGGAAGCGTCATCGGTATGCCGTGCACGTCGAGGGAGGCGGTCTGTCCGGTGACCCTGCTCACCGTGGCCCGGAGGAGGTTCGACTGCCCGAGGAAGTTCGCCGCGAAGGTCGACTCCGGCTTCTCGTAGAGCGTGCCGGGGTCGCCGACCTGCTGGAGGCGCCCGGCGTTCATCACCGCGATCGTGTCGGCCATGGTCATGGCCTCCTCCTGGTCGTGGGTGACGTGCACGAACGTCAGGCCGACCTCCTGCTGGATGCGCTTGAGCTCGATCTGCATCTGGCGGCGCAGCTTGAGGTCGAGCGCGCCGAGCGGCTCGTCCAGCAGCAGGACGTCGGGGCGGTTGACCACGGCACGCGCCAGGGCGACGCGTTGCTGCATGCCACCCGAGAGCTGGGTCGGCTTCTTGCGCGCCACCTGCGCGAGCTCGACCAGCTCCAGCGCCTCCATGGCCTTGGCCTTCCAGTCCCGGACGCCCCGGCGCTTGAGGCCGAACGACACGTTCTCGAGGATGTCGAGGTGCGGGAAGAGGGCGTAGTTCTGGAAGACCGTGTTGACGTTGCGCTGGTAGGGCTTGGTCGAGGTGATGTCCCGGCCGCCGATGGAGATGGTGCCCACCGTCGGCTGCTCGAGGCCGGCGACCATGCGCAGTGTGGTCGTCTTGCCGCAGCCCGAGGGCCCGAGGAGGGCGAAGAACGAGCCCTGCGGGATGGTCAGGTCGATGTTGTCGACCGCGGTGAACGTGTCGTAGGTCCTCGTGACACCGGAGAGGACGAGGTCACCGCTCGTGCGCTCGGCCATCAGCCGGTCACCAGCGCCTGGAACTTCTTGTTGTACTTGGTCTCCTCGGCGGCGGTGAGGCCGCGGAAGACCTGCGCCCGCGACATCGTGTCGGCCGACGGGAAGATCAGCTGGTTCGAGGACACGGTCGGGTCCAGCTTGTCGAGCACCTCCTTGGTGCCCTTGACCACGGAGATGTAGTTGACGTAGTCGACGACCTGGGCCATCACCTTCGGGTCGTAGTAGTAGTTGATGAGGCGCTCGGCGTTCTTCTTGTGCTTGGCCAGCGCCGGGATGACGAAGTTGTCGGACCACAGCGTGCACCCGGTCTGCGGGAGCGTGTAGCCCAGGCTGGGGTTGTCGGCCCGCAGCTGCACGACGTCCCCGGTCCAGGCGAAGCAGGCGGCGGTGTCGCCCGATGCGAGCGGCTTGGTGTAGTCGTTGCCGGTGAAGCCCTTGATCTGACCCGCGTCCTT
The DNA here is from genome assembly GCF_039529575.1 of Terrabacter terrae. Taxonomy (NCBI): domain Bacteria; kingdom Bacillati; phylum Actinomycetota; class Actinomycetes; order Micrococcales; family Intrasporangiaceae; genus Terrabacter; species Terrabacter terrae. Next base: position 975,996 of record NZ_BAAANB010000021.1, on the reverse strand, counting down.
GGCCTTCTGCAGCTCGGCGATGGCGGCGTCGAAGTCGGCGTCGGTGAAGCTGTCGATCCTCTTGCCCATCGCCATCAGCACGAGGCCGACCGTGTCGCGCATCTCGGTGAGCAGCGTGACCTTGCCCTTGAGGCTCGGGTCGGTGAGCAGCTGGTCGACGGACTCGATCTTCTTCCCACCGGTTGCCTTCGGGTTGAAGGCGATACCGGCGAAGCCGCTCTGCCAGGGGAGGGAGTAGAGACGGCCGGGGTCGAACGTGACCTGCTTCAGGGAGTCCTCGAGGTTCGTGTGATTGGGGATGTTTGCGAGGTCCAGCTTCTGGACGTAGCCGTTGCGGATGAGCCGGGCCACCATCCAGTCGGTGCTGCACCACACGTCGCGGCCGGTGTCGCTGCCGGCCTCGAGCAGCGGGCGGACCTTGGCGTAGAACTCGTCGTTGTCGTTGTAGTCCTCGGTGTAGTTGACCTTGATGCCCGTCTCCTTGGTGAAGGCATCGAGGGTGGGCCGGGCCTTGGTCTTGTCGTTCACGTCGATGTACGCCGGCCAGTTGGACCAGTTGACGACCTTCTCGGTGTCGGACATGTCCTTGGCGGCGGCTGCCGTCTTGGCCGCGGCCGTGCCGCTGCCTCCAGCCCCGGTCGACGGGTTCTTGCCCGCCGAGCCACACGCCGCGAGGAAAGCGGCTGCGCCGACGCCGGCGGCTCCCATCATGGCCGAGCGGCGCGACACCAGCCCGCGCATCAGGGCGGCCCGCAGGTGCGGGTCGCCGGTGTCGAAGCTCTTGTCGTTCATGTCAGTGACTCCAGGGATCGAGGGGGCCGTTGTGGAGGAATCGACGCTGACCCGGGTGGTGCTGGTCGGTGCTGCTGGTGGGTGACGGGGCGGGTGGGCCGCCGACACCGGTCAGGACTCGATGTTGGCCATGACGTGCTTGATGCGCGTGTAGTCCTCGAGGCCGTACATGGACAGGTCCTTGCCGTAGCCGGAGTGCTTGAAGCCGCCGTGCGGCATCTCGGCAACGATCGGGATGTGCGTGTTGATCCAAACGCAGCCGAAGTCGAGCTTGCGGCTCATCCGCATGGCGCGGCCGAAATCCCTGGTCCACACGGACGAGGCCAGGCCGTACTGCACGCCGTTGGCCCAGGCCAGCGCCTCGTTCTCGTCGGTGAACTGCTGCACGGTGATGACGGGGCCGAAGATCTCGCTCTGAATCTGCTCGTCGTCCTGGCGCAGTCCGGCGAGCACGGTGGGCTCGAAGAAGTAGCCCTCACCGAGCCCGTCGGCACGGTGGCCGCCGGCGACGACCTGGGCGTGGTCGGGCAGGCGGTCGATCATGCCCGAGACGTGCGCCACCTGGTTCGGGTTGTTGACCGGGCCGAAGAGTGCGTCGGCGTCGTCCGGCATACCGACCTTGGCGGAGCCCTTGGCGTAGTCGGCGAGCGCGGCGACGAAGTCGTCGTGGATGCGCGGGCCGGCGAGCACCCGCGTGGCCGCGGTGCAGTCCTGGCCGGCGTTGAAGTAGCCGCCGACCGCGATGCCCTCGACCGCGGCCTCGAGGTCGGCGTCGTCGAAGACGACGACCGGTGCCTTGCCGCCGAGCTCGAGGTGCACGCGCTTGAGGTCGCGCGAGGCGCTCTCTGCCACCTGCATGCCGGCCCGCACGGAGCCGGTGATGGCGACGAGCGCGGGAGTGGGGTGCTCGACGAGCATGCGCCCGGTCTCGCGGTCACCGGTGATGACGTTGAAGGTGCCCTCGGGCAGGAACTCCGAGGCGAGCTCGGCGAGCAGCAGCGTGGTCTCGGGCGTGGTGTCGGAGGGCTTCAGGACGATCGTGTTGCCCGCGGCGAGCGCCGGGGCGATCTTCCACATCGCCATCATCATCGGGTAGTTCCACGGGGTCACCTGGCCGACGACGCCGATCGGCTCGCGGCGCACGAAGGAGGTGTGGCCCTTCATGTACTCCCCCGCCGACTTGCCCTCGAGCACCCGGGCCGCGCCGGCGAAGAACCGCAGCTGGTCGAGCATCGGCGGCACCTCCTCGCTCTCGGTGAGGGCGTGCGGCTTGCCGGTGTTCTCGGACTCGAGACGGATGAAGTCGTCGGCGCGGGCCTCGATCGCGTCGGCGAACTTCAGGAGCGCGGACTGCCGTTCGCTGGGCGTCGTGTCGCCCCACGTCTCGAAGGCCCTGGCGGCGGCGGCATACGCCATGTCGACGTCGGACTGCGAGCTGACGGGGGCCTTGGCGACCACCTGGGCGGTCGAGGGATCGACGATGTCCGTGGTCGCGTCGGTCTCGGGGTCGACGTACTGGCCACCGATGAAGTTGCGGAGCTGGCGCGGCTGGGAAGTCATGCCGGAATGCTAAACACAGACCTTCGCAATCAGGAAGGGTTGTTGAGATAAATCTTCGGAATCCGTTGTGGCGGCACTTGCCAACATCGTGTTCCACAGGTCAGTATCGGCGCATGACGACCATCCGAGGCGTTGCGAACAACGGGAGCGACGGGCACAGGAAACCCTCGGTCAACCTGGACGAGGTGAGCAAGACCATCATCGAGCTCCTCCAGCACGACGGCCGCAAGTCGTATGCGTCGATCGCCCAGCAGGTGGGCCTGTCCGAGGCCGCCGTGCGCCAGCGCGTGCAACGGCTCCTCGACGCCGACGTCATGCAGATCGTCGCGGTGACGGACCCGCTGCAGGTGGGCTTCCAGCGCCAGGCGATGGTCGGGCTGCGCGTGTCCGGTGACATCACACCGGTCGCGGACGCCCTGTCCGGCATGGAGGAGGTGGCCTACGTCGTCACGACGGCGGGCAGCTTCGACGTGCTGGCCGAGGTCGTCTGCGAGAACGACAACCACCTGCTCGAGCTGCTCACAACCCGGATCCGGGCCCTCCCCGGCGTCACGGCCACCGAGACGTTCGTCTACCTGAAACTCAACAAACAGCTCTACAACTGGGGTACACGATGAGCATCAACCCGAACCAGATCTGGGAACCCAGCTCCGACACGAGGACGCCCACGGGTGCCCTCCACTCGGAGGCGGCCCGGGACCACCTGTGGATGCACTTCACGCGCCACTCGGTGTTCGAGGAGAAGGAGGCGGGTGGCCTCGGCCACTCGGTCCCCATCATCACCAGGGGCCAGGGCTGGAAGATCTGGGACGACCGCGGCAACGAGTACATCGACGGGCTCGCGGGCCTCTTCGTCGTCCAGGCCGGTCACGGCCGCGAGGAGCTGGCCGAGGCAGCGGCCAAGCAGGCCAAGGAGCTCGCCTTCTTCCCGCTCTGGAGCTACGCGCACCCCAGGGCGATCGAGCTGGCGGAGCGCCTGGCGAGCCACGCGCCGGGCGACCTCAACCGCGTCTTCTTCACCACCGGTGGCGGCGAGGCCGTCGAGACGGCCTGGAAGCTCGCCAAGCAGTACTACAAGCTGACCGGCAAGCCGACCAAGCACAAGGTCATCTCCCGCGCCGTCGCCTACCACGGCACCCCGCAGGGCGCCCTGTCGATCACCGGCATCCCCGCGGCCAAGGAGATGTTCGAGCCGCTCGTGCCGGGGGCGCACAAGGTGCCCAACACCAACATGTACCGCGCACCGGAGCACCTGCGCGACGACGAGAAGGCGTTCGGGCGCTGGGCCGCCGACCGCATCGCCGAGGCCATCGAGTTCGAGGGCCCCGACACGGTCGCCGCCGTCTTCCTCGAGCCGGTGCAGAACTCCGGCGGCTGCTTCCCGCCGCCGGCCGGCTACTTCGAGCGGGTCCGCGAGATCTGCGACGAGTACGACGTGCTCCTGGTCTCCGACGAGGTCATCTGCTCCTTCGGCCGCATCGGCTCGATGTTCGCGTGCGACGACTTCGGCTACGTGCCCGACATCATCACCTGCGCCAAGGGCATGACGAGCGGCTACTCCCCCATCGGGGCGATGATCGCGAGCGACCGCCTCTTCGAGCCGTTCAAGCACGGGACCACCTACTTCCCGCACGGCTACACCTTCGGTGGCCACCCGGTCTCCGCGGCCGTCGCCATGGCCAACCTCGACATCTTCGAGCGGGAGGGCCTCAACGACCGCGTCAAGACCAACGCCCCCGTCTTCAAGGCGACCCTCGACAAGCTGCTCGACCTCCCGCTCGTCGGGGACGTACGCGGTGCCGGCTACTTCTACGGCATCGAGCTCGTCAAGGACAAGGCCACCCGCGAGACGTTCAACGACGCGGAGTCCGAGCGCCTGCTGCGCGGCTTCCTGTCCAAGGCGCTCTTCGACGCCGGGCTCTACTGCCGCGCGGACGACCGCGGCGACCCGGTCATCCAGCTCGCTCCGCCGCTGATCATGGGGCCCGAGCAGTTCGACGACATCGAGTCCCGCCTCCGGTCGGTCCTCGTCGAGGCCGAGAACCACCTCTGACCGAGTGCCCAGTGCCTGCGTATGCCGTGGGCGCGCAGGCCACGAAGCCACCCGTTCGCGGGTGGCTTCGTGCTCTCGAGCCGCGGAATCCTGAGGAGCGCACCTTCGGAACGCTGGGCCCGGGCGTTCGTTGGGGTAGGTGGGGGGTGACTGCGACGCCGACGCACAAGGAGCACGACCATGGGATTCCTCGACCGGCTGCTGGGCCGTGAGCCGCTGCAGCAGCAACGCCCACAGCAGCCCCAGCAGCCGCCCACCGGGCAGCCGTATGCCGTCCCGCCGCCCCGCGGCGGCGCGTCGAGCGAGGACGAGCGCGCGATCGCCCGCTACAAGTACCTCCTGCGCACCGCCGACCCGGAGGACATCGAGCGCGTCCACACCGAGGCGTTCGCCAAGCTCTCCCCCGAGCAGCGCCAGATGGTCCTGCAGCGCCTGACCGAGGACCTGCCGCAGGGCGAGCGCCCGCGCAGCGACGAGCCGGCCGACCTCGCACGCAGCGCGACCCGCGCCGAGATGTACCGGCCCGGCTACCTCCAGGGCGCCTTCGCCGGCGGCCGTTTCGGTGGCATGGGTGGGATGGGCGGCATGGGCATGGGCGGCATGTTCGCCGGGTCCATGCTCGGGACCATCGCCGGCGTGGTGGTGGGCTCGGCCCTCGCCGACATGATGCTCGACGGCTTCGACTCCTCGCCCGAGGCGCACGAGATGGGCGACACCGGCGACTCCAGTTCGGGTGACTCGGGTGACTCGGGTGACTCGGGTGACTCCGGTGCCGCGGACGCCGGCGACTCCGGTGGTGCCGGCAGCTTCAGCGACGGGGCCGACGTCGGCGGCGGCTCCGACGTGGCCGGTGGCTCCGACTTCGGCGACTTCGGTGGCGGCGACTACGGTGGCGGCGACTACGGGGACTTCGGCGGCGGGGACTTCGGCGGGGGCGACTTCGGCGACTTCTGAGGCAGGGCCCGTGGTCGGCGGCCGGTCGTTGTCGGGATTGTCCAAGACGGACCTGCGGACAGCGGCGACGCTGGGGGTGTCACCGTCCTCCGACGAAAGGCGCCCCCCATGGCCATCGCCGCCCTGAAGATGATCACCCTCGACAGCTCCGACCCCAGGCGCGACGCCGCCTTCTGGTCGACCGTCCTCGGCTGGGAGGTGGCTCACGCCCAGGACGAGTACGCCATGCTGACAGGTCCGGCCGGGAGCGCGCTCGGCATCGGGCTGGTCGACGACCACGAGCCGCCCACGTGGCCGAACGAGCACGGCACCAAGCAGTTCCACCTCGACCTGGCCGTCGACGACCTCGAGTCGGCCGCTGCGGACTGCGTCGCAGCCGGCGCCACCCTCCCCGACGCGCAGCCCGGTGAGACGTGGCGGGTGCTGCTCGACCCGAGCGGCCATCCCTTCTGCCTCACCCAGGCCGCCAACTGGGGATGACGCGCCTCCCCACTCGGCTCCGCGTCGACACAGGACTCGAGCCGAGCTCGCGGCCCTGTGTGCGTTCAGACTCCGGCGAAACCGTGGAAGAGCGCTGCGATGACGAGGATGACGGGCACGGACGCGAAGGTGCTCACGAAGATGACGTCGCGAGCGAGATTCACCTCGCGGCGGTAGCGGACGGCATACGTGAAGATGTTCTGCGCGGTGGGCAGCGCCGCCGTCACGACGACGGCGAAGAGGGCCTGCCCCCGCAGCCCGAGCGCCAGGCCGATGCCCAGCGCGATGGCCGGCATCAGGACCGTCTTGAGGGCGACGATGGTCCACACGTGCCCGGCCGAGCGGCCGGTCGCCGGGCGCGGGCCGCGGCGCAGCGAGATGCCGAACGCGACGAGCATCGAGGGCACGGCCATCGCACCGAGCAGGTCGATCGGGGCCGCGACGAAGCGCGGCAGGTGGATGCCGAACACCGCGATGAGCAGGCCCGCGACGGCGCCGAGCGTGATCGGGTTGCGGAACATCCGGCCCAGGCTGCGCCCGAGCGTCGGCCGCTCACCCCGCGCATCGCTGTCGAAGAGCGCCATGTAGACCGGCGTGATGAGCAGCAGCTGCATGAGCAGCGTCGGGGCGACCCACGCGACGTCCCCGAGGACGTAGAGCGCGATCGGGATCCCGAGGTTGCCCGCGTTGACGTAGGCGGCCGAGAGGCTCCCGATCAACTGTGAGCCGAGCGACCCTGCGGCCCAACGCAACCGGGCGACCACCACGTAGACGGCCACGACGAGGACGAAGGCGGCCAGCGACGTCACGAGGTTGGCCGACAGCACGGCGTCGAGCGGGGTGCGTTGCATGACGGTGAGCAGCAGCGCCGGTGAGGCGACATAGAACGCCAGCCGGGAGAGGTTGACCTGGGCCGAGTCGTCGAGCACCCGGCGATCGGCGAGCACCCAGCCGACGGCGACGATGACCGCGATCGTCGCGAACCCCTCCAGCACCCCGACCATGGGCCAGATCCTTGCAGCGGCACGGTTCGCGACGATGGCCGGGTCCGCATCGTGGCAGCGACGGCCGGGCAGGATGACGGCATGGAGATCGAGACGCTCGACGAGCTGGACGACCACCTCGCCTCAGGCGCGAGCCTGCGCGGGCTCCGGCTGCAGGACCTCGACCTCACCGGCTACGGAGAGCAGCTGGCGGCGCGCGGCGACCTCACCGGCCTCGTCGTCCTCGGCGGCACCGTCCCCCTGGGCGTCGCCGAGCTGCTGCTGGCACGCGGCGCCATCCTCTTCCCCGGCATCGCCGACACGCCGGTGGACCCCTGGCGGGGGCTCTACCTCGCCACCGACCTCTACGACGGTCTCGAGAACGGTTACGCGCACACGTGCGACGCCAGGACGTACGCGTGGTTCGTCGACGCGCGCCTGCGCACCGACGCGTACTGCACCCTCGTCCGCGCCATCCACGACGACTCCGTCACCGACGAGCTGGACGAGTTCGTCTTCGGCCGCTCGGTGGTCGGGATCATGGGCGGGCACGCGCTGCAAAGGGACTCGGCGGCATACGCACGAGCCGCGGGCCTCGGTCACCGGCTCGCCGAGGAGGGGCACCTCGTCGCGACGGGCGGCGGACCCGGCGCCATGGAGGCCGCCAACCTCGGGGCCCTGTGTCGCACCCACGAGGCGCTGGAGGAGGCGCTGGGCCACCTCGCCGCAGTGCCGGGCTTCCGGTCCGACGTCACCGCGTGGGCCAGGACGGGCCTGGCAGTGCGTCGAGCCGTCGTCGGGGACGAGCCGCAGCCGCCGTCGGAGACGTTGGGGCCGAGCGCACGCTCCCTCGGCATCCCCACCTGGTTCTACGGGCACGAGCCGCCCAACGTCTTCTGCGACGTCATCGCGAAGTACTTCTCCAACGCGATCCGCGAGGAGGGCCTGCTGGCGCGGTCCAACGCCGGCATCGTCGTGCTCGACGGCGCCGCCGGCACGGTGCAGGAGATCTTCCAGGCCGTGACACCGCTCTTCTACGCCGCGGAGGGGGCGCCGCTCCCGCCGCTCGTGCTCGTCGGACGGGAGCACTGGACCGAGCGCATGCCGGTGTGGCCGGCCCTCACGGCGATCGCTGCGGGCCGCCCCATGGCCCAGGCGATCCACCTCGTCGACTCCATCGACGGGGTGCTTCCCCTCCTCGCCCCACCTGCTCGCTGATCAGGTCGCCCCGCAGCACACGCGCGCGCCGTGGCGCACTTTCAGGCCGATCCCGGGCCGGAACCTCCGTGGACATGCGCCGTGGCGCACTTTCGGGCGGGGATCCCGGGCCGGAACCCCCCGTGGAAGTGCGCCGTGGCGCTGGAGGCGGCGGCGGTCAGGCGGATGGGGCGCGCAGGACCGGCGTCAGCGTCTCGAGGACCGCGGGGTCCTCGATCGTCGCGGGCACCGCCGGCGTGTGCCCGTCGGCCAGCTCGCGCATCGTCTTGCGCAGGATCTTCCCCGAACGCGTCTTGGGCAATGCCCCGACGATGTCGACCTGGTGCAGGGCGGCGACCGGCCCCACCTCCGAACGCACCCGGGCGACGAGCTCGCGCTTGATGCGGTCGCCGTCGCCGTCGGCATCGATGCCCGACTTGAGCACGACCAGCGCGCGCGGGACCTGGCCCTTGAGGTCGTCGTGCACGCCGATGACGGCGCACTCGGCGACCGCCTCGTGGCCGGCGAGCGCCGCCTCCAGCGACCCCGTCGACAGACGGTGACCGGCGACGTTGAGCACGTCGTCGGTGCGGCCCATCACGTACAGGTAGCCGTCCTCGTCGAGGTAGCCGCCGTCACCGGTGAGGTAGTAGCCGGTGTATGCCGAGAGGTAGGAGCTGACGTAGCGGTCGTCGTCGCGCCAGAGCGTGGGCAGCGTGCCGGGCGGCATCGGCAGCTTGATGCAGATCGCGCCCTCGATCCCCGGGGCGACCGGCTCACCGCTGCCGTCGAGCACCTGCACGTCGTAGCCCGGAACGGCGACCGTGGGTGACCCCGGCTTGATCGGGAGCAGCTCGATCCCTTTGGGGTTGCTGGCGATCGGCCACCCGGTCTCGGTCTGCCACCAGTTGTCGATGACGGGCTTGCCCAGAGCCGCGGACGCCCACTCGTAGGTGTCCGGGTCGAGCCGCTCCCCCGCGAGGAAGAGCGCGCGGAAGTGAGAGAGGTCGTGCTCGGCCACCTTGGACGCCGTCGAGTCCTCCTTCTTGATGGCGCGGAATGCCGTCGGCGCAGTGAAGAGGCACACCGCCTGGTACTCCTCGATGACCCGCCAGAACGCGCCGGCATCCGGCGTGCCGACCGGCTTGCCCTCGTAGAGAACCGTCGTCGCCCCGGTCAGCAGCGGGGCATAGACGATGTAGGAGTGCCCGACGACCCAGCCGACGTCACTGGCGGTGAACATCGTCTCCCCCGGCGCGACGTCGTAGAGGTTGGCCATCGACCAGCGAAGGGCGACGGCGTAGCCACCGCTGTCGCGGTAGATCCCCTTGGGCTTCCCGGTCGTGCCCGAGGTGTAGAGAATGTAGAGCGGGTCGGTTGCCGCCACCGTGACGCAGTCCGCCGCGGGCGCATCGGCGTAGACCTCGTCCCAGGTCATCTCCTCCCAGTCGGTGTCGCGCTCACCCACCGCCGCCGGCGACTGCTCGCGCTGCAGGACGATGACCGACTCCGGCTTGTGGCTGCTGCGCCGGAGGGCCTCGTCGAGCATCGGCTTGTACTCGACGACGCGGGACGGCTCGACCCCGCAGCTCGCGGAGACGACGACCTTGGGCTCGGCGTCCTCGATGCGTGCGGCGAGCTCCTGGGGGGCGAAGCCGCCGAAGACGACGGAGTGCACGGCGCCGAGGCGCGCGCACGCGAGCATCGCGACGACCGCCTCCGGCACCATCGGCATGTAGATGACGACCCGGTCGCCCTTCTCGACACCCAGACCCTCGAGGGCACCGGCGAAGCGCGACACGCGGTCGAGCAGGTCGGCATACGTGAGCGTCGACTTCGTCCCCGTCACGGGCGAGTCGTAGTGGATCGCCGCCTGCTCGCCCCGCCCGGCGAGGACGTGGCGGTCCAGGGCGTTGTGGCAGACGTTGAGCTCGGCATCGGGGTACCACCGGTAGAACGGCGGCCGCGAGTCGTCGAGGATGCGACGGGGCGGCGTCACCCAGTCGATGCCGGCCGCCGCGTCCCGCCAGAAGGTCTCCGGGTCCCGCAGGCTCGCGTCGTAGATGCCCTGGTATGCCGTCGCAGCGCCGTCGCTCATGGGCTCACTGTGCCGCCGCGGCGTCGGGCGCGCCAGCGTCCGTGCGCCGAGGTGACGCATCTGACAGGCGAGCGGCAGTGATCGCGACGCACATGGCAGCCGCCGCGAGACAGAGCGCGCCGGCCACGTACCAGGCGAGGGTGTAGGCGCCGAGGTGGTCACGCACGAGCCCGGCGCCGAGCGCTGCGGCGGCCGCCCCGAGCTGGTGCGACGCGAAGACCCAGCCGAAGACGATCGGTGCCCGCTCGCCGTAGGCGCTGCGGCACAGGGCGATCGTCGGCGGCACCGTCGCGACCCAGTCGAGCCCGTAGAAGAGGACGAAGGCGAGCATGTTGACGTGCATCGAGTCGCTGAACAGGGACGGGAGCAGGAACAGCGAACCGCCGCGGAGCGTGTAGTACGCCGCGAGCAGGACCCGGGGGTCGACCCGGTCGGTCAACCAGCCCGAGAAGATCGTCCCTGCCACGTCGAAGACACCGACGAGCGCGAGCAGGCTCGCCGCCGTGGTCGTCGGCATGCCGTGGTCGTGCGCGGCGGGGATGAAGTGGGTGCCGACGAGGCCGTTGGTCGAGGCGCCGCACACGGCGAAGCTGCCGGCGAGTAGCCAGAACACCCGGGTGCGGGCGGCGTGCCGCAGCGTGTCGACGGCAAGGCGTGCCGGGTGGCCGGTGGGCCGTGGCGGACGGGTCACCGACGTCCCGGCGGGCGCGCCGTAGGCGGTCAGGCCGAGGTCGCTGGGGTGGTCGTGCAGCTTCCAGAGCACGAGCGGGACGACGCTCATCGCCGCACCTGCCGTGACGACGGCCGCGCTGCGCCAGCCGTGGTGGGCGGCGAGCCAGGCGAGCACGGGCAGGAAGACCAGCTGGCCGGTGGCTCCGGCGGCGGTGAGGATGCCGGTCACGAGCCCGCGCCGTTGGACGAACCAGCGTCCCGTGACGGTGGCGACCAGGCCCATCGACATGGCGCCGGTACCGAGGCCCACGACGACGCCCCAGCACAGGACGAGCTGCCAGGACCGGGTCATCCAGATCGGCAGCAGCGACCCGGCGCTGACGAGGACGAGCGCCACCGCGATGACGCGCTGGATGCCGAGGCGCTCCATGAGGGCTGCGGAGAAGGGCGCCGCCAGCCCGAAGAGGACGAGGTTGACCGAGACCGCACCCCCGATGACGCCCATGGGCCAGCCGAACTCGTCGTGCAAGGGGGTCATGAGGACGCCGGGGGTCGACCGGAAGCCGGCGGCCCCGATGATGGTCAGGAACGTGACGACCGCAACCCACCACGCGGGGTGGATGCGGTGTCGGCGGGCGGAGGGCAGCGATCCGTCGGGGACGGTCGGGTCGGCGGCGGAGTGTCGGTCCGTGAGGCTCACGGGCCCATCCTGCGGCATGCGCAGCCGGTCGAACGAGTGGCCGGATGGACGTGATGTGCAAGGATCTGGCCATGCGACACGAGCCCGGCCGTCCCCATCTCGTGGTGGTCCTGGCCCTCGACACGGCGGTCGCCTTCGAGGTCGGCCTGCCCCACCGCTTCCTGCGCGCGAACGCGCTCGACCCCGGCTGGCCCGGGCCGGCCACGGGCGCGCACGCCCCGTACGACGTGCACCTGGTGACGCTCGATGACGGACCCGTCACGACCTCGGCGGGGTATGCCGTCCTGCCGACCCACCCGAACACCGAGCTCGCCCGCGCGGACACGGTCGTCGTGCCTGGCATCAACGGTGACATCGTCGCCACCGGCAGCCTGCCCGACGAGCTCCGCACCCTCGCCGCGACGGCGCGTCCGGACGCGCGCTGGCTGTCGATCTGCACCGGCGCGTTCGTCCTCGCGGCCCTCGGCAAGCTCGACGGGCGCGAGGCGACGACGCACTGGTGTCACGCCGATGCTTTCCGGCGGCACTTCCCGCGAGTGCGACTGAACGCCGACGTGCTCTACGTCGACCACGGTGACGTGCTCACGTCGGCCGGCAACGCCGCCGGCATCGACCTGCTGCTGCATGTGCTGCGCTCGGACCTCGGCACCGAGGCCGCCAACCGGGTCGCTCGCGGCGCCGTCGTGGCCCCGTGGCGCGCCGGCGGCCAGGCGCAGTTCATCGACCGCCCGGTGCCCGACGAGACGGATGCCGGCACCGGTCCGACCCGGGCCTGGGTGCTGGAGCACCTCGACGAGCCGATCGCCCTGACCGACATGGCGCGTCACGCCGGGACCAGCGTGCGCACCTTCACCCGGCGCTTCCGTGAGGAGACGGGCGAGACAGCCGGCTCCTGGCTCGCTCGCGCTCGGGTCGACCGCGCCCGGCACCTCCTCGAGACGACCGACCTGCCCGTCGACCGGGTCGCTGCTGCGGCGGGCTTCGGCACCAGCGCGTCACTGCGCCAGCACCTGTCCGTGGCGGTGGGGCTGCCCCCGCTCGCGTACCGTCGCACCTTCCGGCCGGAGCTGCCCTGAGGCGAGCGGCCTGTCAGGTCGCGATCGGCAGGTGCGGGTGCCGGGGTGAGCGCCCTTGGAACGACAGGATGGCCGGGTTCTGCACCACCCCGCCCCGGATCTCGATGGCGCGCCGGATCGTCGGCGACCGGTCCCAGGCGGCAGGGCCGCCCATGACGGTGGGCAGAAACGGCAGGAGGGCCTCGCTGATCTCCCAGGTCGCGGCATCCCAGAGGTAGGAGGGACTGTGGTCGACGGCGTAGTAGAGCACGTGATCGCCCACTGTGAACGCCGGCTCGGCGAAGCTGGTGGGGCGGGCCCAGCTGAAGCCCATCCCCTCGTCGCACGACACGTCGATGATGATGCTTCCCGGGGCCATTCGCTTGAGGTCGTCCTCGGTCATGAAGAGCAGTGGCGCGTCGGTGTCCTGGAGCACACAGTTGACGACGACGTCATGGCCGGTGAGGAACTCCCCCAGCACCACCGGCCCGTGCTGCGTGGCGACGTGGCTCACCCGGCCGGGACTGCCGTCGGTGTCGAAGTGGACGATGTTGGCCGTGTGAATGGGCGCTGCGACCGCTGCGCGCTGCCGGTGGGTCAGCACGTCGACCTCGCCGATGCACAGGGCGTTCAGGGCCGTCACTGCCCCGCGGGCCGTCGCCCCGAACCCGATGACCACGGCACGCCGGTGCGGGCCGTAGGCGCCGGTGATGCCGGCGACCTGCATCGCGTGCAGCACCGAGCAGTAGCCGGCCAGCTCGTTGTTCCTGTGGAAGACGTGCAGGTTGAAGGAGCCGTCCCGGTTCCAGTGGTTCATCGCCTCGAAGGCGATCAGGGTGAGCTCCCGGTCGATGGCGACCTGCGTCAGCTGTGTGTCCTGCACGCAGTGCGGCCAGCCCCAGAGGGCCTGCCCGACCCGGAGGCCGACGATGTCGGCGAGCAGCGGCTTGGGCGCGAGGACGACGTCGCACTCCTGCACCAGCTGCGCCCGGCTCCGGAAGCCGCCGACGTAGCGCTCGAGCTCGTCGTCGGCCACGCCGAAGCGCTCGCCGTAGCCGTGCTCGACGAAGATCCCCTCCCGTAGGGCGGCCGGGATGCGGTCGAAGTGCCGAGGATGCAGCGGCAGCCGGTGCTCGTTCTCCTTCAGCGACCGTCCGAGGACGCCGACGCTGAGCTCGAACGACTCCGCCGGACCGATGGGACCGAGCGGACCGACCTGCTCGACCGGCTCGACCGGCTCGACATGGGCCTGGACCATGGGTGCACCTCCTGGCGACCACTCCCCACGCCCGCCCCGGTGCCCCTCACCAGCGCCCGCGGCGGGGCACTGCCTCTGCTCGCCAGCCTAGCCGCGTCAGGCGGTGGCGGCAGCGAGTTGGCCGCAGGCCCCGTCGATGTCCTGGCCGCGGGTGTCACGAATGGTCGTCGGGATGCCGTGCGCGCGCAGCCGCTCCACGAAGTTCTGCTCCACGCCGGGGCGTGACGCCGTCCACTTCGAGCCCGGCGTCGGGTTGAGCGGGATCGGGTTGACGTGCACCCACCCCTTGCCGCGGCGGGCGAGCTTCTCGCCGAGCAGGTCCGCGCGCCAGCCCTGGTCGTTGATGTCGCGGATCAGGGCGTACTCGATGGAGACCCGTCGACCGGTGGCATCGTAGTAGCGGTACGCCGCGTCGAGCGCCTCGTCGACGGACCACCGGGTGTTGATCGGCACGAGCTCGTTGCGCAGCTCGTCGTCGGGGGCGTGCAGTGACAGGGCCAGCGTCACGGGGATGCCCTCGGCCGTCAGCTTGTCGATGCCGGGCACGAGGCCGACCGTCGACATGGTGATGCCGCGCGCCGACATGCCCAGGCCGTCGGGGGCGGCGTCGGTGAGGCGACGGATGGCGCCGATGGAGGACTTGTAGTTGGCCAGCGCCTCGCCCATCCCCATGAAGACGACGTTGCTGACCCGCAGCGGCGCCTCCCGGTCCTCGTCTCCCCCGCCCGCGAGCTCGCCGCGGCGCAGCGCCCGGGCCGCCCACACGACCTGCTCGACGATCTCGGCCGCCGAGAGGTTGCGGGTCAGGCCCGCCTGGCCGGTCGCGCAGAACGGGCAGTTCATGCCGCAGCCGGCCTGGCTGGAGATGCAGATCGTCACCCGGTTCGGGTAGCGCATGAGCACCGACTCGACGATGGCACCGTCGTGCAGGCGCCACGCGTACTTCATCGTCTGGCCGTCGTCGGCGACGCGCTCGACGACGGGCGTGAGCAGCGTCGGGAGCAGGTCGGCGACGAGGTCGGAGCGGACCCCCTTGGGAAGGTCGGTCATCTGCTCCGGGTCGTCCTCGAGCCGCTCGAAGTAGTGCGTCGAGAGCTGCTTGGCCCGGAAGCCCTTGTGGCCCAGCGACTCCACCGCCTCCTTGCGCTCGGCCGGCGTGAAGTCGGCGAGGTGGCGCGGCGGTTTGCCGCGCCGGGGGGCCGTGAAGGTCAGCTGGCCCGGCTGGGGGCGGGTGGTCGTCGGCTCGGGCAGCGCGACGGGTGCCGGCTCTGGTGCCGACTCGGGTGCGGGGGCGGGAGTGTCAGTCATCTCCCCTCCAGTGTCTCAGGCGGAGTCAAAACGGCGCTGTCACCGAGGCGCGCGCTGCTCGGCCACCGCGTTGCCCCCGTCGACGACGAGGACCTGGCCCGTGACGTAGGACGCCTCCCGGCTGGCGAGGAAGGCGACGCCTGCCGCGACCTCGTCCGCCGTGCCGGAGCGGCCGACCGGCGTCGAACGCCCCTCCTGCGCCTCGTCCGGGGTCTGGGAGGCCGTCGCGACCCAGCCGGGAGCGACGGCGTTGACCGTGGTCCCGTGCGGCCCCTCGTCGACGGCGAGCGCCCGGGTCAGGCCGAGCAGGCCGGCCTTGGCGGTGGCGTAGGCGACCTCGCCCCGCATGGCCATCACGGCGCCCGTCACGCTGCTGACGAGCACGAGCCGGCCGGCCCCTGAGGCGCGCAGGTGCGGCAGCGCCGCCCGGCTGACGAGGTATGCCGTGTCGAGGTTGCGTGCCAGCGAGCGGTGCCAGCGGTCGGGGTCGGTGGCCTCGAGGTCGCCGCCGAGCGGGTCGGGGTCGGCCGCGCTGGTCATGCCGGCGTTGTTGACGACGACGTCGAGCCGGCCGTGCCGCAGCAGGCAGGCGTCGACGAGCGCCCGGGCCGTCGACTCGTCGGTGAGGTCGCCGACGTGGCAGCCGGCCGTGATGCCCTCGTCCCGGAGCTCGGCGGCTCGCTCCTCGACCCGGTGGGTCGTCGCGCCGAGCACGACCGTCGCGCCCATCCGCCCCAGCAGCCGCGCCGTGGCGAAGCCGATGCCCTCGGGGCTGCCGGCGCCGGTGACGAGAGCCACGCGGCCGGCCTGCCCGAACGGAGGCGTCGTCACCTCGCGGGTCCTCAGGCCGGCTTGGCGGCGAGCAGCGTCAGCACCGCCCAGACGATCGGCGCCACGACGACGAGCGAGTCGAGGCGGTCCATGATGCCGCCGTGCCCGGGCAGCACGTTGGACATGTCCTTGATGCCGAGGTCGCGCTTGATGAGCGACTCCATCAGGTCGCCCACGGTGGCGGCGACGGCGACGCCCACCCCGAGCGCCAGGCCGATGACCCAGGAGCGGTCGAGCAGCAGGTGGACGGTCAGCGAACCGGCCACGACGCACAGGACCACGGAGCCGCCGAAGCCCTCCCAGGATTTCTTGGGACTGATGGAGGGCGCCATCGGGTGCTTCCCGAGGAGGACGCCCGCCGCATACCCCCCGACGTCGCTGCACACGGTGGTGATGAGGAAGACGAACATCCGCCCCACCCCGTCCGGGGGCGCCAGCAGCAGCGCGGCGAACCCGACGAGGAAGGTGGGGTAGGTCGAGATGAAGATCCCGCCGAGCGCGTCGCGGCCGGCGCCCTCGGGGCGGCCCGTGCCGCGCCACAGCACGACGGCGAGGCCGGTCAGGGCCCAGGCGACGACGAGGCCGGCGGGGCCGTGGACGTAGGCCGCCCACAGCACCCCGACCATCCCGACGAGGGGCGGCACCAGCGGGGCCTCGACAGCGGCGTGCCGCAGGGCGGCGCGCAGCTCCCAGATGCCGATGCCGACCGCGACCGCGACCACGGGGAGGAACGACTCCTTGCGGATGAGCAGGCTCGCCACGATGACGACGCCGAGGCCCATCCCGACGGCGATGGCCGCCGGGAGGTTGCGCCCGGCACGGCTCTGCTTCTTCTCGAGGACGACCTCGGGCGGCAGACCCGCCAGCTCGTCGAGCCTGGGGTCGTAGGGCACCGGCTCGAGCGGCCCGGGCGCGCCGGCGGAGTCGTCGTCGCGCTCGCTCGGCAGCTCACCGCCGCCGTCACCGCGCCCGGCGGACGGGGCCGGCGCGCGCGTCGGATCCACGGGTTCCGACGGCTGGTCGGTCGTCATTGTGGGATCGAGCACCGAGGTCACACCTCGAGCAGCTCGGTCTCCTTGGCCTTGACGAGGGCGTCGACGAGGTCGGTGTGCTTCTTGGTCAGGCCGTCGAGCTCCTTCTCCGCGCGCGTGCCGTCGTCCTCGCCGACCTCGCCGTCCTTGACGAGCTTGTCGAGGTCGGTCTTGGCCTTGCGACGGATGTTGCGCACCGAGACGCGCGCCTCCTCGGCCTTGTGGTTCGCCAGCTTGATGTACTCGCGGCGGCGCTCCTCGGTCAGCTCGGGCATGACGCACCGGATCTGGTTGCCGTCGCTGCTCGGGTTGACCCCGAGGTCGGAGTCGCGGATCGCGCGCTCGATGGCATGGATCGCCGACTTGTCGAAGGGGATGACGAGGATCGTGCGCGGCTCGGGGTTCTGGAACGAGGCCAGCTGCTGCAGCGGGGTCGGCGCGCCGTAGTACTCGACGGTGAGCTTGTTGAACAGCCCGGGGTTGGCGCGGCCGGTGCGGATGCCCGCGAAGTCCTCCTTGAGGACCTCGACGGCCTTGTCCATCTTCTCCTCGGCCTCGAACATCGTCTCTTCGATCATGTCTCTTCGGTTTCCTCGTCCCTCGTTCGTGCTAGTGCTCGTGCGGGTGCGCGTGCTGGTGTGCGATGCGGCGCCGTTCGCGCGGGTCTCGTGACCCGGCGCGATGGCCGGGCTCAGGCGTTGGTGACCAGCGTGCCGATCTTCTCACCGAGCAGGGCGCGCGTGATGTTTCCCGCGCCCTCCATGCCGAAGACCACCATCGGCAGCTTGTTCTCCATGCAGAGGCTGAACGCGGCCGCGTCGACGACCTTGAGCCCCTCGGCGAGGGCGTCGTTGAAGGTGAGGGTGTCGAGCTTCTTCGCGTCGGGGTTGGTGCGCGGGTCGGAGTCGTAGACGCCGTCGACACCGTTCTTGGCGATGAGCACCGCGTCGCACTTGATCTCGAGGGCCCGCTGGGCGCTCACCGTGTCGGTCGAGAAGAAGGGCATGCCCGCGCCGGCGCCGAAGATGACGACGCGGTGCTTCTCGAGGTGGCGGATCGCGCGACGCGGGATGTAGGGCTCGGCCACCTGCTGCATCGCGATCGCGGACTGGACGCGGGTCTCGACGTCCTCCTTCTCGAGGAAGTCCTGCAGCGCGAGGCAGTTCATGACGGTGCCCAGCATGCCCATGTAGTCGGCGCGGGTCCGGTCCATCCCCCGCTGCTGCAGCTCGGCGCCGCGGAAGAAGTTGCCGCCGCCGATGACGACGGCGACCTCGACGCCCTGGTGCACGGCCTCGGCGATCTGCTTGGCGATGCCGGACACGACGGCCGGGTCGAGGCCGATGCGGCCGCCGCCGAACACCTCGCCGGAGAGCTTGAGAAGGACCCGGCGGAAGGGGGTCGCTTGGGCATCGGTCATGGCGCAGGGCCTCCTCATGGGCAGCGTTCCGGCGGTCGGTCGATCTTTCCACATCACCCGGGCATCGGCCGCATCGAGGTGCCGGTGGGATGGTCTGCGAGCTCAGCGGGCCAGGACGGCCGGCAGCGCCTCGGCGAGTCGACGGTAGTCGTCCTCGTCGTTGTAGGGAGCCGCCGCCAGCCGCAGGTACCCCCGGCCGCCGAACGCGACGGGCGGGACGACGAAACCTGCCCCGTAGAGCTGCTGCCACAGCGCATCGGCCGACTCAGTGGTGGTGGCCACGCCCGCCGGGAGCGCCACCAGCCGCAGGCAGGGAGCCGAGGGTATGCCGCCGAGCGGGTCGGGTGTGCCCAGCGCGGACCGCACCACCTCCGCCCCGTGGACGAGGAGCTCGGCGTTGCGCTCGACCTGCTCCCACCCGCCCAGCGCCTCCCAGGCGGCGATCCCCTCCGGGACGGCGAGCCACGCCGAGTGGTCGACGGTGCCCTGCAGGTCGAAGCGCTCCGGGTAGGCCAGCCCGTGGCTCCACGACGTGACGAGCGGCCGGAGCGACTCGCGGTGCTCGGGCGTCGCCCACAACGCAGCCGCGGCCCGCGGCGCGTACGCCCACTTGTGCAGGTTGCCGGACCAGAAGGCGACGCCGAGGGACTCGACGTCGAGCCCGGGCAACGAGCCGGGCACGTGGGCCGCGTCCACGAGGACGGGCACGGGCGCCACGGCCGCCGCCACGGCTGCGACGGGAAGCACGAGCGCGGTCGGTGAGGTGATCTGGTCGATGACGACCAGGCGAGTCCGGTCGGTGACCGCGGCGGCGAAGGCTGCCACGACGTCGTCGGGGCCTGCGTCGACGTCGAACGCCGCGGTGCGCAGCCGGGCGCCGCGCACCTCGAGGGTCCAGCCGGCGGTCAGGTAGCCGTGGGTGCTGACGACGACGTCGTCGCCGGGGCCGATGCCGAGTCCCTGCGCCACCACCCCGACCGCCTCGGTGACGTTGCGCACGAGGGCGGTCGACTCGGACGGCAGCCCGAGGAAGCAGGCTGCTGACTGTCGTGCCTCGGAGATCTCGACCGGCAGGTCGTCGCGGAAGGCGCGCATGGGCGCGCGCTCGATGCGGGCGCGGGCCCGGTCCTGGGCCTCGCGGACCGAGCGGGGCACGGCCCCGAAGGCTCCGTGGTTGAGGTGGGTCAGTGTCGGGTCGAGCTCGAAGAGCTCTGCGATGTCGCGACGCACGCGGCCATCCTGCCGCAGCGCCTGGTCGCGGTCAGCGCTGGTACCCGGTGTGGAGCCACGTCGTGCAGGTGACCGGGTCCGGGACCGCGGCCACCGTGGCCGCCACCTGTCCTGCGCGTGCACGACCGAGGTTCCAGCCGAGCAGGTCGTCCGGCTCCAGAGGGGTTCTGTCACGCAGCAGGCACGATGCGAGCGGGCCCGGAAGTCCCGTGGCGATCGAGGGCGTGGCATCCGGTCCGAGGGAGCGGAGGTAGTCCACGTCGAGCTTGCCGGAGGCGGCCAGGCGGTCGATGTTGCGCTCGGCCACCCAGGCCTCCGGGCTCACGAGCCCTCCCACCAGCACGAACGCCGCCGCCGACACGAGGGCCGCCCGGGGCAGCCACCAGCCCGAGAGCCGCACGCCGGCCACGAGGACGAGCACGACCAGCAGCCCCAGCCACAGCTCGAAGGCATCGACGACCACCCGGAGCACGGTGAAGCCGTACGCCTGCTGGTAGAGGTCCATCCGGTGCAGCGCGGATGCGACGACGAGGAGCGTGAGGGCGCAGAGCGAACCGAGGGCGACCCGCAGCAGGAATCGGTCGTGCGACGTCGACCGTGGCGCCTTCCGGGCGGCGAGCGCCACCGTGAGCAGGGTGAGGAGCGTGGCGACCGTGAGTTGGCCGAAGCCCTGGTGCACGTAGTCGGCGTACGTGAGCCCGGTGGTGCGCTGCACGTATGCGTGCCCGCCGAAGAGTGCCGCGGCCTGCGCCACGACGAACGCGAGGGAGAGGGCGACGACGAGGCCGACCGGGACCAGCCACTCCCACGGGTGGGCTACCGGTCGGGCCCCGGGCAGCGCGACGCGCTCGACCTTCGGCGGGTTGAGGGCGACGTAGGCGGCGGCGAGCAGGGCTCCGCCCATCACGAAGCCGACGAACGTGCGGAAGGTGAGGCTGTCCCACCCCAGGTGCGGCACGAGGGCGCCGGCCCACGAGCCGAAAACGGCGTCGCCCGAGGCGAAGAGCCCGCCGAAGACGACGAGCGCGACGACCGAGACGACCGCGGTGCGCACGACCGGCCACAGGACGTGGATCCGGCTGGTGACCGCGACGGTGCGCCCGAGCAGGGGCAGGCCGCGCACGGCGGCCAGGGGCCAGGAGGCGACGCCGGCGAGGAGCGGGAGCAGCCGCTTCGCGTCGGTCAGCGCCGTGGTCAGGAGCACGATGCCGAGCAGGACCGCGAGGACGGTCAGCCACTCGGCAGCACGCAGCACCGAGAGCGAGGCGAGCGCCACACAGAGGACGGCCGTCAGGCGCGTCCATGGCGAGCGGGCGCGCTTCGTGTGCCACAGCACCGCCCCTCCGAGCACGAGCACCGCGAAGAGTGCGACGCCGAGGCCGCGGTACGGCAGCACGATCGCCGAGAGGACGCCGACACCCAGGCAGAGCAGCAGCAGCCGCACCTGGGGCGCCAGTCCCGCCTCGGGCCACAGGTCGCCGAAGAGCGAGTCGACCACCGGCCCCGGAGTCGCCGCCGGAACGGCCGCGGATGCCGCCGGGCGGGGTGTGGGGCGGCCGCCGGCCTCGACGCGAGGCAGGTCGCCCGCCGCGGGGGCCGAGCTCGCCTCCGGGACGCCGGTGCGGGTCGTGGGCTGTGCCGGCACGACGGTCTCAAGACGCTGTGGTGGATCGGCCTCCGGCGAGGTCGGGCGCGGCGAGCGGGGCAACACGGCACGGAGGCGGGCCCCGTGCTCACCCGGCGCCGGTGGGACGGAGGCGATCGAGCCGCCGTGGAGCTCGCAGACCCAGCTGGCGATGGCGAGCCCGATTCCCGTGCCGCCGCCGGAGTCGTCCCCCGAGCCGAACCGGTCGAAGATGCGACCGGCGTGCTCGACGGGGATGCCCTTCCCCTCGTCGGCGACCACGAGCCACCAGCGCTCGGAGCCGTCGGTCCCGGCGCTCACGGTGACCCGGCCCCCGGGCGGGCTGTGCCGGTCGGCGTTGTCGAGAAGGTTGGCCAGCAGCTGCCGCAGCCGGGCGGCGTCGGCGGTGACGTGCAGGGCCGCCGGAACGTCCACGACGTGCACCGTGCCGCGCCGGGACACTCCCGCCTCGGCCACGGCGGCCTCGACGAGCTCGCGGACGTCCACCAGCGCCAGTGCGAGGGGCGTGCGCCCGCCGTCGACCCTGCTGAGGTCGAGCAGGTCCCCGACGAGACCGCCGAGGCGCTCGGCCTGCGCCAGCGCCGTGCGCAGCACGGCGTCGTCCGGCCGCACGACCCCGTCGACGAGGTTCTCGAGCAGTGCCTGTTGGGCCGCGAGGGGTGTGCGCAGCTCGTGGGACACGGTCGCCACGAGCTGGCGGCGCTGCGAGTCGGCCCCGGCAAGGTCCGCGGCCATCGTGTTGAAGGCCTGGGCGAGGATGCCGACCTCGTCGGCCGACGTGGCCGTGACGCGCCGGGAGTAGTCGCCGGTGGCCATCCGCGCCGCCGCGGCGGTCATCTCCCGCAACGGCGAGGTCATCCCGCGCGCGAGCCACTGCGTGACCCCGAGGGCCGCCGCGATGGTGACGGGCAGGGTGAACCACCCGGGCACCCCGGCCCGGTCACCGATGGTCGACACGAGGGAGGCTGCGACGATGCTCGCCGCCACGAGCAGCCCGAGCTTCACCTTGACCGAGCGGACCCCGTCGAGGGGCCGGTCGGGGTTCACCTCGCCTCCTCGCCGGCCGGCTGTCGCTCGAGGGGGTCCCGGCCCGCGACGTCGTACAGGAGGTCACCGCTCTCCAGCGCGTAGCCGACGCCGTGGACCGTGCGCACCCGGCCCGAGCCGATCTTGGCGCGCAGGGACTTCACGTGGCTGTCGAGGGTGCGCGTGCCGCTGGCGTCCGCCCAGCCCCAGACCTCACGCATCAGCTCGTCACGCAGCCGCACGGCGCCCGGCTCACCGGCGAGCGCCAGCAGCAGGTCGAACTCGAGTGGCGTCAGGTGGACCTCGCTCCCCCGGACGGCGACCCGACGGGCCCCCCGGTCGACACTGAGGTCGCCGACCACGAGGACCGGTGGCTGTTCCGTGGCCAGCTCACGCGCCCGGTCGACGCGGCGGAGCAGGGCCCGGATACGAGCGACCACCTCGCGCATGCGGAAGGGCTTCGTCACGTAGTCGTCGGCACCGACCCCGAGCCCGACGAGCAGGTCCGTCTCGTCCGTCCGGGCGGTGAGCATGAGCACCGGGACCGGCCGGGTCGCCTGGATTCGCCGGCACACCTCGAGCCCGTCGAAGCCGGGGAGCATGACGTCGAGCACCACGAGGTCGGGCGCGTGCTCTGCGTGGGCCGTTACGGCACTGGGGCCGTCGAACGCCTGGATGACGCGGAACCCCTCTGCCACAAGGCGATCCGTGACGGCCTGGTTGATGGTCTGGTCGTCCTCGACGACGAGCAACGTCGGCTCGCCCCCGCGCGGCGACCGTGCGGCATACCCCTGTTCCATGACCCCGAGCCTAGGAGCGGCCCCGGGTCGGACGAGGGTGCGACGTGTGGAGATCGTGTGAAGGCGGAGTCAGACGAAGAGCAGCTGTGCGCCCTCGGTCAGCTCGATGAAGTCCGACGCGGAGATCATGCCCTCGACGTCGTCGCGCAGGTCCGCCTCCGTCAGGTGCTGCATGTCCGCCGACATCCGGCACGCCCACAGGTGGCCGCCGGAGGCGACGACCTGGTCGAGGAGCTCGGGCACCTCAGGGATGTCGAGCTCGTGCTCGACCAGGACGTCGGTCTCGAAAGCGATGCCCTTGTCGGCGAGCAGGTGCCCGAGCTCGCGGCTCGCTACCGGCTCGGTGAAGGCTCGGCCCAGCGGGGTGACGTAGACGATCTCGGTCCGGTCCCGCAGGCCGCGGCGACGGAGGTGGTCATCGGCCAGGAACGCGCGTAGCCGAGGGTGCGCCCGTCCACGAGGGAGACCTCACGGGCCTCCGGCTCGATCCGGTCGATGTCGCCCACGACGAAGTCGACGCCGTCAGCGATCAGGGCGTGCCGGCTGCGCCTGACCTGCTCCGGCTCGATGAGCCCGAACGGCAGGAAGAGGTAGCCGAGCTGGTGGTCCCGACGTCGTCCATGTCCACGACGGTGATGCGGGCTCAGCCGTCCTCGCGGTCGGGACTCTCCACCCGGAAGAAGTTCGACTGCCGGCCGTCACGCCGGTTCTCCTGGTAGATGAAGTTCAGCCGTCGGACGTCGAAGGTGTGGAACCACTCGTCCCAGCTGACGTGGCGCAGGTTCTGGTTGTTGCCGCCGAAATCGAGCCGCAGCACCCCGAGGTGGTCACCGTGCTCGGTGCCGTCCACCGTGGCAGGCGTGGCGCCGCGTTCCTCGGCCCACTCCTTGATGACCTCGTGGTGCGTGGTGGCCAGGCTGCGGCCCTCGCGCTCCGGCTCCTCGTCCGGCGAGGTGATCTCCTGGGAGTACTTCACCCCGCTCGACGTCTCCTCACCCACGCGGACGTGCCCGCCGTCGGGGCCTGCGCCCACCTCGCCCTGGGCTTCGTCGCGCCCGTCGCCCTGGTCGCCCTGGTCGCGCAGGTCGCCTTGATCGCTCAGCTCGCCTCGATCGCGCAGGCTGCCTGCGGCCCCGACGTCGGGCACGTCCGGCACACCGGCGGTGGTGTCCGCCCGGCCGTAGCCTCCGTCGACGTCGCCGCCTGCAGCGGCGCCCGCGTCCGAGAAGCCCTCGCCCAGCTCGTCCACGTTCGCATCGGCAGTCGCATCGGCGCGGGGCGCCTCGTCCGGCGACGGGATGGTCTCCCCGCCACCCGTCTGCGCTGCACCTGCGCCCACCCCCTCTTCCTCGCCGGGGCGGGGCTCGTCGGCCATCGTGATCACCTCACGCGCCGGCACCTCGACGGCCTCATCGGCCGGTCGCGGCTCGTCCACCGGCCTGTCGCGCTCCTCGACCTCGTGGACCTCGAAGACCTGGGGGCTCTCGTTCCGCGGCTGCTCACCCATGGGGATTCCTCTCGCTCGGGTTCGGATGTGCGAGTCCCCTACCCCGCAGCCGGCGCTGTTCACGGCGCCGGCGGCCTCCGCGCCCTGCCCCGCTCAATCGATGGCTGCGATGTCGCCGAGACGCGACGATGCCGGCCGCCCCGACTGGGGCGACCGGCATACGTGGTCGTGCTGGAGGTCAGGACCTCACTGGCCGACGCGGAAGCGCGCGAAGGACTTCGCCGAGGCGCCGCCCTCCTCGAGCACCTTGCCGACGGTCTTCTTGGCGTCCTTGGCGAAGGCCTGCTCGAGCAGGACGTTCTCCTTGAAGAAGCCGTTGACGCGACCCTCGATGATGCGGGGAAGGGCAGCCTCGGGCTTGCCCTCCTCCTTGGCCGTGGCCTCGGCGACGCGACGCTCGTTCTCGACCGTGTCGGCCGGGACCTCGTCACGCGTCAGGACGGTGGGGCTGAACGCCGCGATGTGCATCGCGACGTCGCGACCGACGGTCTCGTCGCCGCCCTCCAGGGCGACGAGGACACCGATCTGCGCGGGCAGGTCGGGGCTCGTCTTGTGGAGGTAGGAGACGACCTTCTCGCCCTCGAGGCGGGCCACGCGGCGGACCTCGATCTTCTCGCCGATGGTCGCGTTCGCCTCGTCGAGCAGCTCCTTGACGGTCTTGCCGTCCTCGAGCGTGCTCGCGAGGAGGGAGTCTGCGTCGGTCGCGCCGGCGGCGACGGCCTGCGTGAGGACCTGGTCGGCGAGGGCGATGAACTTCTCGCCCTTGGCGACGAAGTCCGTCTCGCAGTTGACCTCGACGAGGGTGCCGACGCCGTCGGTGGCCGAGGCCGCCACGAGACCGTTGGAGGCCGAGCGCCCCTCACGCTTCGTGACGCCCTTGAGGCCCTTGACACGCAGGATCTCGATGGCCTTGGCGCGATCGCCGTCGGCCTCGTCGAGGGCCTTCTTGACGTCCATCATGCCGGCGCCGGTCTGCTCACGCAGCGCCTTGATGTCAGCGGCGGTGTAGTTCGCCATGCTCTGTATCGCTCTTTTCGTCAGTGGAGATTGACTGTGGGTGCTCGGTGTCGGACCGGCAGGCTCAGGCCTGCTCGGCACCGGCCGTCGCGTCAGCAGCCGGGGCCTCGGCCGGAACTTCGGCGGGGGCCTCTGCCGGGGCGTCGACCGCGGTCTCGGCGGCGACCTCGGGGGACGGCGTCTCGACGGGGGTCTCGACGGGCGTCTCGGTCGTGGCGGCGGCCTCGGCGTAGAGCTCGCGCTCCCACTCGGCCAGCGGCTCCTCGGCCTGCGTGTCGGCGCCGGACTTGCCGGACGAGCGCTGCACCAGGCCGTCGGCGACGGCGTCGGCGATGACCCGCGTCAGCAGCGTGACGGAGCGGATCGCGTCGTCGTTGCCGGGGATCTTGTAGTCGACCTCGTCGGGGTCGCAGTTCGTGTCGAGGATCGCGATGACCGGCAGGCCGAGCTTGCGGGCCTCGTCGACGGCGAGGTGCTCCTTCTTGGTGTCGACGATCCAGACGGCCGAGGGGACCTTGGCCATCGTGCGGATGCCGCCCAGGGTCTTCTCGAGCTTGTCCTTCTCGCGCTTGAGGATGAGCAGCTCCTTCTTCGTGTAGCCCGAGCCGGCCACGTCGTCGAAGTTGAGCTCCTCGAGCTCCTTGAGGCGCGTGAGGCGCTTGGAGATCGTCTGGAAGTTGGTGAGCATGCCACCGAGCCAGCGGTGGTTGACGTACGGCATGCCGACGCGGGTCGCCTGCTCGGCGACGGGCTCCTGGGCCTGCTTCTTGGTGCCGACGAAGAGGATCGTGCCGCCGTGGGCCACGGTCTCCTTGACGAAGTCGTACGCGTTGTTGATGTACGTCAGCGACTGCTGCAGGTCGATGATGTAGATGCCGTTGCGCTCGGTCATGATGAAGCGCTTCATCTTCGGGTTCCAGCGACGGGTCTGGTGCCCGAAGTGGACGCCGCTCTCGAGGAGCTGGCGCATGGTGACGACGGCCATTGCCGTGTTCTCCCTTGTGTCGTTGTTGTCAGTTGTGTGTGGGCGCTGGCACCCGGCGGACACGCGGAGCACGTGACGCGGCGGACGGCATACGACCTCACTCCTGGCGCCTGACGCACCCCGCCCCACCGCGAGGTGGGGACTGCCGTGGTGCGACCCGGTCCGGCGGACCGGCAGAAGACGCGCGAATTACGGCCGCGTGCGCGTGAGCACACGAGACCGCAGCCCATGGTACGGGGTGACCCGGGTCGTGGTGAAATCGCGGTGACCAGCCACAATGGCCCGCATGGCGTACTGGCAGGACACGATCCCCACCTTCGTCGTCCTCACGGTGGTGCTCTTCCTGCCCGGCTGGCTCGTCGTGCGCGCCCTCGGCGCCCGCGGGCTCGAGGCCCTGGCGGTCTCGCCCGCCGTCTCGACGGGTCTCATCGCCGCCTTCGCGACCGTGGCCCAGCGCCTGGGGGTGCGCTGGGGTCTGCTGCCCCTCGTCGTCGCCACCCTCCTGGCGGTCGTCGTCGCCTGGCTGGCGAGACGGCTCTTCGGACGGCACGACGCCGACCTGCATCCCGCCCGCCGCCTCCTCGGGCGCCCGCGACCCGATGCCGTCGCCGCGATCGCCATCGGCGCGGTGCTCGCGCTCGCGACGATCCTGCCGGCGATGGGACGGCCCGACGAGCTCGTCGACTCCCCCGACGCCGTCTACCACCTGGGCCGGATCAAGACGTTCCTCGAGACCGGCAACTTCTCCATCGCCAACCCCACCTTCTACCCCAACGGCTTCCACTCCTGGGTGGCGACGGGCCTGCTGCCGGGCACCGCCGGCGTGCTGCCGGGCACCAACATCGCGACCATCGTGCTCGCCGCCGTGGCGTGGCCGGTCGGCTGCGTGGCCCTCGTCCGGCACGCGCTCGGCACCTCGCGACTCGTGACGTATGCGGCCGGCCTCGCCTCCGCGGCGTTCATCGCCTTCCCGACGACCCTCCTCGGCTGGGGCGTGCTGTGGCCCAACCTCATGGCGACCGCCCTGACCCCCGGAGCGCTGGCGCTCATGCTGCAGGCGGCGCGGTCGGGGCGGGTCGGCCAGTGGCTGGCCTTCGCTGCCGCCATGCCGGGCCTCGCCCTCATCCAGCCCAACGCGCTCGTGGCCCTCGTCGCCTTCGCCCTGGTGTGGTTCGTCACCGCCCGGCTGCGCGCCGGGCTGCTGCACCACATCACCTGGCCCAAGGTGGCGAGGGACCTCGCGGTCGTGGCCGTGCTCGTGGCCGCCGGCCTCGTCGCCGCCCCGGCCGTCTCGGCCCAGCTCGCCTCGACGCAGTCCTACCAGTGGAAGGACAAGGTCTCCATCTGGACGGCGCTCGTGGAGGTCGTCGGTGGCCGCGTGCTGATCTTCGACGTGCTCTGGGGGCTGCTCGTCCTTCTCGCACTGGGGATCGGCTGGATCGTGCTGCGCGCGCGCGCCGCCCTCCCGGTCGTGGCGATGTGGCTGGCCTGCGTGGCGCTCTACGTGCTGGCGGCGTGGTCGACGATGTCGTGGACCGCCCTCGTGACGGGCTACTGGTACAACGACAAGGTGCGGCTGGCCTCGCTGGCCGCAGTGCCCGGCGTCGTGCTCGTCGCCGCCTCCGCGCCGGCCGTACGCGAGCTGCTGAGCCGCGTTCCGGCGCTCGGCCGACGACCGGTGGTGCCCGCGGTCGTGGGCGCCCTCGTCATCCCGGCGCTGACCCTGGGGCTCAACGGAGGCACCAGGGACGACATGCTCACCGGCTTCTTCCGGCCGAACCAGCCGCAGAAGGTCATCCTCAGCAAGACCGAGCAGGCGTCGCTGGGCCGGCTGGCCGCGCTCATTCCCGCCGGCCAGGGGGTGGTGGGTCGCCCCGAGAACGGGTCCCCGCTCATGTGGCCGCTCTTCGGGACGAACACCCTCTACCGCTCCATCCCCATCCCCACGACCGGTGACCAGATCGTCATCGGCACCGGGTTCAACGACATGGCGCACCGGCCCGACGTGTGCGAGGCGCTGGCCCGCAACAACGTGCGGTGGGCCATCGACTCGCCGCACGTCTACTGGCTCGACAAGCCCGAACGGTCCTCGGGGCTGAAGGACCTCGGCAAGGTCGGCGGCGTCGTCGCCGTGCGGACCGACGGCGAGTACACCCTCTACCGCATCATCGGCTGCGGTCTCGGGGGTGCCGTGGCCGGCGCCGGGGCGGCGGGCGCGGGGGCGTCCTGAGGCGGGCCGGCAGACGCCGGAGAGGACCTTTCGAATAGGTCGCAGCACGGGTGTAACGCTCGCGGGGCTGCCGTCGATGGAGCAGGTGGCGATCCCACCCGGACCCCTGACCGGGTGGGGTCGTCCATGTCCGCTCCTGCCGTGCACGAGGGGCGTGGCTACGCTCGGGCCCATGAGCACGCCGCTGATCTCCCGGATGCAGCCCTTCGGCACCACGATCTTCGCCGAGATGTCGGCCCTCGCGCAGCGGACCGGCAGCATCAACCTGGGGCAGGGCTTCCCCGACACGGATGGGCCGCGCGTGATGCTCGAGGCGGCGAAGGCCGCCATCGACGGCGGGCGCAACCAGTACCCGCCCGGCGCCGGGGTTCCCGAGCTGCTCGAGGCGGTGGCCGGGCACCAGCAGCGCTTCTACGGCCTCACCCTGGACCCTGCGTCGCAGGTCCTCGTCACCGCGGGGGCCACCGAGGCGATCGCCTCGGTCGTCCTCGCGCTGTGCGAGCCCGGTGACGAGGTGGTCACCTTCGAGCCCTACTACGACTCGTATGCCGCCACCATCGCCCTCGCCGGCGCCGCCCGTCGCACCTCGGTGCTGCGGTTCCCCGACTTCGCGGTCGACGAGGCGTCCCTGCGGGCTGCCTTCTCGTCCCGGACCCGGCTCGTGCTGCTCAACACACCGCACAACCCCACGGGCAAGGTCTTCAGCCGCGCGGAGCTCGAGCTCGTCGCGGAGCTCGCGCGGGAGTACGACGCGTGGGTCGTGACGGACGAGGTCTACGAGCACCTCGTCTTCGACGGCGCGGAGCACGTGCCGGTGGCGACGCTGCCCGGGATGTTCGAGCGCACCATCACCATCAGCTCCGCCGGCAAGACCTTCTCCGCGACCGGGTGGAAGGTCGGCTGGCTCTCGGGTCCGGCCGAGGCCGTCGCGGCGGCGCGGACGGTCAAGCAGTTCCTGACCTATGTCGCGTCCGGGCCCTTCCAGCCGGCCGTCGCGGCGGCCCTCGGGCTGGGTGACGACGTGTATGCCGGCCTGCGCAACTCGCTGCAGGCCAAGCGGGACCTGCTGTGCTCGGCCCTGGCGGCCTCCGGGCTGCAGGTGTCGCAACCGGCGGGCACGTACTTCGTCATCGCCGATGCCGCGCCGCTCGGGGCGGTGGACGGGCTGGAGTTCGCGCGCCGGTTGCCGGAGCTCGCCGGCGTCGTGGGCGTGCCCGTGTCGGTCTTCCACGACGACCAGGAGGCGGCGCGCACCCTGGTCCGCTTCGCCTTCTGCAAGCAGGACCACGTCCTCGTCGAGGCGAGCCGCCGCCTGGCCTCCGCCGGTCGGGCCGGCGGCCTCCGGCCCGTCGAGTGAGGGCGCGCCGGTCCACACCTGCTGGGCCGGCTCGGCGGTTGTCCACACCCGCGGCGGCGCCGGCCCGGGTGCGGCGGACCGGACCGACGATGGGGACATGTCGATCGGCTCAGGGCTCCTCGCGGCAGTGCTCGCCACCGCGTCGGTGACCACGGCCGGCGTCATCCCTGCAGGCGATCCGTTGTCCGTCCCGCCCGCCGGACGGGCGGTCGGTCCCGTGACGACGTCAGGCCGCTGGGTGTGGCCGTTGGATCCTCGGCCCGAGGTGGTGCGACGCTTCGACCGGCCGGACCAGCCGTGGCTGCCGGGACATCGCGGCGTCGACCTCGCCGCATCGGTGGGCCAGCCGGTGCTCGCCCCGACCGAGGGCCAGGTCACGTGGTCCGGCGTGGTCGCCGGCAGGTCGGTGGTCGTCGTCTCGCACGAGGGCGGCCTGCGCAGCACGTTCGAGCCGGTGGCCGCCGCGGTGTCGTTGGGCACGCCGGTCAGGCGTGGAGAAGGCGTCGGCGTGGTGACGGCGACGCCGGGTCACTGCGCCCCACGAACGTGCCTCCACTGGGGCGTGGTGCGTGGGGAGTCCTACCTGGACCCGCTCTCCCTCGTCGGTCGGGCGAGAGTGGTCCTGCTCCCGGTCCCCTGAGCGGTTGGCGTCGCCTCAGGCGCGTGGGTGGGCCTGCTCGTAGCTGCGTCGCAGCCGGTCGACCGAGACGTGGGTGTAGATCTGGGTGGTGGCGAGGCTGGCATGACCCAGGATCTCCTGCACCATGCGCAGGTCGGCCCCGCCCTCGAGCAGGTGGGTGGCGGCGCTGTGCCTCAGGCCGTGGGGCCCCAGGTCCGGCGCGTCGGGCAGGTGGGAGAGCAGCTCGTGGACCGCCGAGCGCACCTGCCGCGTGTCGACGCGTCGTCCACGCCTGCCCAGGAAGAGCGCGGGACCCGAGTGGTCGCGCACCAGGCGAGAGCGGACCGCGAGCCAGGACTCGAGCGCCCGGCGCGCGGGTGCGCCGAAGGGGACGATGCGCTCCTTGGCGCCCTTGCCCAGGACGCGGACGACGTCCTGGGCGAGGTCCACGTCGTCGACGTCCAGCCCGGCCAGCTCACCGACGCGGATGCCGCTGGCGTAGAGCAGCTCGAGTATCGCGCGGTCCCGGACGTGGATGGGGTCGTCGTCGTCCGCACGGGTGGCGGCCAAATCCAGCAGCTGGGAGGCCTCCCCCTGGCGTAGCACCTCGGGCAGGTGGGCCTGCCGCTTGGGGGCGACCAGCCGCAGGGACGGGTCTGCGGCGATGCGCCCGGTGTGCTCGGCCCAGCGCAGGAAGGTGCGAGCGCTGGCGGCCCGTCGGGCGATGGTGGCGCGGGCCGCGCCCGCATCCGCCTGGGCGCCGAGCCAGGACCGCAGGTCGCCGATGCGCAGGTCCCCGATCGTGTCGATGCCCTGTGCTGCCGCGAACGCGAGCAGGTGACGGATGTCGCCGAGGTAGGCCCGGCTGGTGTGCGCCGATCGCCCGCGCTCAGCGCCCAGGTGCCGGGCGTAGGCGTGGAGCAGTTCGGCGTGCTCCTCCAACACGTCCGTCCTCGCGGCACCCGCCTTCGTCACATCCGTCACTTGGGCACCATCGCAAACCGCGGCTGCCTTGGCAAGCGCACTTCTCACCCCGAGGCCCGCGCCGGCGGGGCAGTCAGCCCGCCGTCGTGAGGCGGCGCTGCGGACGCTTGCGCCACGTGCCGGCGGACTCTGTCACGAGGCCCAGTCGTTCCAGCCGGCCCAGTGCGGCGCGGACCACGAGCGGCGGCTGGGCCACGGAGCGGACGACGGCGTCCAGAGGCAGCGCGGAGCGGAACGGCACCGCCTCGAGGACGGACGCGTCGAGGGGCGGGAGACCGTCCTCGGGCCGAACCAGCCCGCGCGCCGGCTCACAGGCGTCGGCACCGAGGTCACCGACGAGGTCGATGACCTCCTCTGTGCTCGTCACGAGCACGGCCCGGCCGTCGCGGATCTCCTGGTGACAGCCCGAGGAGGTCATCGAGGTGATCGGTCCGGGGACGGCCCCGACGTGGCGCCCGGCCTCGATTGCGTGCTTGACGGTGTTGCGCGACCCCGACCTCAGGTCTGCCTCGACCACGACCGTGCCGCGCGTCATGCCGGCGATCAGCCGGTTGCGGGCCAGGAACCGCGACTTCATCGGTGCCGACCCGGGCGCCACCTCGGAGACCACGAGCCCGTCGCGGGCGATCCGCGAGATGAGGGTGGCGTGGCCCGACGGGTAGGGCCGTTCGACGCCGCCGGCGAGGACGGCCACGGTGGCCCCGTCGACCGCGAGCGCGCCACGGTGGGCACTGCCGTCGATCCCGAACGCGGCACCCGAGACCACCGACCAGCCGCGTCGGGCCAGCCCCGCGGCGAGGTCTGCCGCCACCTGCTCCCCGTAGGCGGTCGCCGTGCGCGAGCCGACGACGGCCACCGATCGCTCGACCGTCTCTGCGAGGTCGAGCGGACCGCGCACCCACACGCAGTACGGAGGGATGGGAATGCCGCCGAGTCGCTCGGGCCACTCGTCGTCTCCGGGGACCACCACCCGCGCGCCCACCTTGGCGGCGATGTCGAGGTCGCGCTCCGTGTCGAGGGACGCGACTCTCGGCCGGAACCTGGCGAGGGTCCCGCTGCCGGCACGGATCCTCACCACCGCCTCGACCGGGCCCACCTCGTCGAGGAGGGTGCGAACCTCCTGGTCGCAGGGCTCCGCGAGCCGCGACAACGCCGCTCGGGCGAACCGGTCAGCGTCCACCGCGCGCCTCCAAGCTGTCGTCGTCGATGGGCTCCGCGTCGATGGGCTCCGCGTCGACGGGCTCGCCGCCGATGTCGCCGCCGTAGCCGGCGGCCTGGGTGCCCCGGGTGCGTGGCGCCCTCATGCCGCCACCCCGGACCGGTGGCGCAGCGACAGGGCGAGGTCGACCTCGTCGCGCCCCGGCCGCTGCAGCCTGGTCACGTCGGCGATCGTCCACGCGCAACGCAGCGTCCGGTCATAGCCCCGAAGGCTCAGCGCTCCGCTCTCGAGCGACCGGTCGAGCGTCGCCGTGGCCGAGGTCGGCAACCGCCACGGGCGTCCGCGCAGCACCGAGCCGGGCACATCGGCGTTGACGCCGCGGCGCGTCTCGAGCACCTCTCGCCAGCGCTCCCCCTGCGCACTGCGGGCACCAGCCACCCGGGCTGCGACGGAGGCGCTCGACTCGCCGGCGGCAGCACCGGCCATGGACAGGCCGGGCGGCTGGACGTGCACCTGCAGGTCGACGCGGTCGAGCAGCGGGCCGCTCAGCTTGCCGAAGTAGGACCGGCGCATCATCGGCGTGCACGTGCAGTCGAGGCCCTTGCCCCATCCGTTGCCGCACGGACACGGGTTCGCCGCCAGGACGAGCTGGAAGCGCGCGGGGAACGTGACGGTCTCCTGAGCGCGAGCGATGGAGACCGACCCCCGTTCGAGCGGCGTGCGCAGCGACTGCAGCACGCTCTTGTCGAACTCGGGGGTCTCGTCGAGGAAGAGCACACCGCGGTGGGCCTGCGTGATGGCACCGGGGCGGATGCGGCCGCTGCCGCCTCCGATGACGGCCGCCTGAGAGGCGCCGTGGTGCGGTGCCACGAACGGGGGACGCGAGATGAGCCGCACGTCCTCGCCGTCCCCGAGCGCGCCGAGCACCGAGTGGATCGCCGTGACCTCCATCGACTCGGCCTCGTCGAGTGCCGGCAGCAGCCCGGGCAGCCGCTCGGCGAGCATCGTCTTGCCGGCCCCGGGCGGCCCGGCCAGGAGCAGGTGGTGCCCGCCGGCTGCGGCGATCTCGAGGGCAAGCTTCGCGTCGGCCTGGCCCACGACCTCGCTGAGGTCTCGCACGGGCGGTGGCTCGGGTGGCACCACGAGCGGCACCGCGACCTCGTCGACGGCGCGGCCACGACCGAGCGCGTCGTAACGGTGCACGAGCTCCATGACGTCGGCCACCGGGTGCACCTGGACCCCGGAAACCAGGCGCGCCTCACCCGCGTTGCCCACCGGGACGACCACGTGCCGCACCCCCGTGAGCGCTGCTGCGCGGACGAGGGGAAGCACCCCGGGCACCGGGCGCACCGTGCCGTCGAGCCCGACCTCACCGATGTGGACGACGTCGCGCACGACGCCGACCTGCACGAGCTCCATGGCGGCGGCGACGGCGACGAAGATGCCGAGGTCGAAGCCGGTGCCGACCTTGCGCTCGCCGGCCGGCGAGAGGTTGACGGTGACGCGCCGCTGGCTGACCGGCATCTTGTCGATGAGGGCGGCCGCTGCCTTGATCCGGTCCGACGACTGCTTCACGGCGGAGTCCCCGAGACCGCTGATGGCGAACCCGGGCAGCCCCGGCGTCACGTGCGCCTCCACCTCCACCACGAAGCCCAGGACCCCACGGAGACCGACTGAGCGCGTGCGGCCCAGCCCGGTGCCCATCAGCAGACCCCGCGCAGGTGCTCGAGGCGGGCCGGGCCCGATCGCGGGCGCAGGATCGAGACGACGTCGATGCGCAGGGCCAGCCCTCGAACGAGCTGGTCGTGCTCGTCACGCCACAGCCCGGCCAGGCGTCGCAGGCGCCGTTGCTTCGACCAGGTCACCGCCTCGAAGGGGGCACCGTAGGCCTCGGTCGTGCGGGTCTTGACCTCGCAGACGACGAGCTCTCGACCGTCCACGGCCACGACGTCGATCTCACCGCGGACGCAGCGCCAGTTGCGGTCGAGGATCGTCACACCCTGGGCGAGCAGGTAGCGGCACGCCAGGCGTTCGCCGTAGTCGCCGAGGGCGCGGGTCGAGAGGTCCATGCCGACCACCCTCCCGGGGCGCCGCCGGCAGGGACACCCGTCAGCCCGAGGCTGTGGACGGCATACGTCCTCGGGAAGGGGGTGTGGACAACACCCGCCTCACGGCGTCACCGCGGTCACCGCGTCAGGAGAAGTCGCCGTTCTCGGGCAGCTTGATGTCGGGCTTGGGCAGCTCTTCGACGTTGACGTCCTTGAAGGTCACGACCCGGACGTTCTTCACGAAACGGGCCGGGCGGTAGATGTCCCAGACCCACGCGTCGGCCATCGTCACGTCGAAGAAGACCTCGCCGCCGTCGCTGCGCACCTTGAGGTCGACCGAGTTGGCCAGGTAGAAGCGGCGCTCCGTCTCGACGACGTGGGTGAAGAGACCGACGACGTCGCGGTACTCCTTGTAGAGCTGGAGCTCCATCTCGGTCTCGTACTTCTCGAGATCTTCCGAACTCACCTGATCGCCGTTCCTGTCTGCTCTGCCGTCATGGGCGTCGGAGCGATGGTCTCCGTCACCTCATTGAACACCTCGACCTGCTCGCCGGTGTACACGCCGGGCAGGCGCCACGACCGTCGGTGCAGCTCGCACGGCCCCAGGCGTGCCAGCGCGTCCATGTGCTCGGGGGCGGAGTAGCCCTTGTTGAGGGCCCAGCCGTATGCCGGGTGCTCGCCCCCGAGCGCCACCATCAGCTCGTCGCGCTCGACCTTCGCCAGCACGCTCGCCGCGGCCACCGAGGAGCACTTCAGGTCGGCCTTGACCATGGTGGTCACCGGCGGCGTGGCCGGCCCGGTCTCCTCGGCGAAGGCGAACAGCCCGATCCCGTCGGGTGCCGTCAGCCAGTCGTGGTTGCCGTCGAGGATCACGAGGTCGGGCACGACGCCGAGCGCTGCCAGCGCCCGGGTGCCGGCCAGGCGCAGGGCCGCCATGATGCCGATCTCGTCGATCTCGTCGGCGCCGGCGTGGCCCACGGCGTGGGCGACCGCCCAGCGCTGGATCCGGGGCACGAGCGCGGTGCGCGCCTTCTCGGTGAGCAGCTTCGAGTCCTTGACGCCGACGGGCGCCGACCGCACGGTCTCGTCGATGACCACGACTCCCACGCTGACCGGCCCGGCGAGCGCGCCGCGACCGACCTCGTCCATGCCCGCCAGCAGGCGATGGCCGGATCGCTGCAGCGCTCGCTCGACGCGCAGCGAGGGCTTCTTCGAGGGTGGTGCCGGAGGTGCCATGGAGCCGGGGCGCCGATCAGCCCGCCGCGACCTTGGTCGCCGAGGCGCTGGGCTTGCCGCTCGGGGCCGGGTGGACCGCGGCCTTCTTGGCCGGCGTCGAGCTCGGGGCCGGCACCTGCCCGAAGGTGCGCTCGGGGACGCCCAGCCAGGTCACGTGGTCGATCGGCCAGACGATGAACAGGGCGCGGCCCACGATCTTGTCCATGGGGACCGAGCCGGTGGCTCCCGTGCCGTCGTCGTGCCAACGGCTGTCGGAGGAGTCGGACCGATGGTCGCCCATGACCCAGACGCGGCCGGCCGGGACGGTGATGTTGAACTTCTTGCCCTCACTCGGGAAGTCGCCCGGCTTGATGTAGGGCTCGGTGATCTCGACGCCGTTGACCTTGATCTTGCCGGTGTCACCGTCTGCCTGGACGTGGTCTCCGGGCAGCCCGATCACGCGCTTGATGAGGTGGTTCTCGGAGTCCTCCGGCAGCAGGCCGACGAAGACCAGCGCGTCGTGGAAGGGCCCGCCCACGGTGCTGTGCGTCTCGCCGAGGTTGTTGAGCCAGGGGGTGGGCACGCCGGGGTCCTCGAAGACGACCACGTCGCCGCGCTTGAGGTCGAACGGTCCCGGGGTCAGCTTGCTGACGATGACGCGGTCGTCCTTGACGAGCGTGTTCTCCATCGAGCCGGAGGGGATGTAGAAGGCCTGGAAGAGCCAGGTCTTGACGACGAACGACAGCGCCATCGCCAGCACGATGACGATGACCAGCTCCTTGATGCCGGCCAGGAGCGTGGCGCCGAAACCGCGCCTGTCGTCGTCGTAGTCCTCGTCGACGTCGTCGTCCGGGTCGTCGATGTCGTCAGCGGTACGCCCGCGCGTGGGGTCTTCGGGGCGTCCGGTGTACTGCGACATCACTCACCATTTCGTGGAACGGGGACAGCTGGGCCTGCGGCGACCGGCCCGAGCCGATCGAGCGGCCAGTATCGCACCCATACCTTGCCGATGATGTCGTCCCCGGGCACCGTGCCGCCCCCCGGCTCGCCGAGGTGCGCGCGCGAGTCTGCCGACGAACCGCGGTTGTCACCCATCACCCAGAACCGGTCGGGAGGCAGGGTCACGTCGAACGTCATGGCGCTGGGCCGCTGGCCCGGGGCGATGTAAGGCTCGGTCAGCGGGACACCGTTGACCTCCAGGCGTCCGTCGCTCGCGCAGCACCGCACGTGGTCGCCGGGTAGCCCGATGAGGCGCTTGACGTAGTCGGTGGGCTGGCCCCTGCCGGTCAGGCTCTGCACCGCCGCGGCGAGCGTCTGCAGGACACCGCGGTCGGGCGCCCTCAGGTGGAACGCGTCGGACGCATCGAAGACGATGATGTCGCCGCGGTGCAGGTCGCGTGGTGCGGTCAGCCGGCTGACCAGGATGCGGTCGCCCACCAGCAGCGTGTCCTGCATGGAGCCGCTGGGGATCCCGAAGGGCGTCAGCAAGAAGGCGCGCACGACGACGATCGCGAGCAGGAGCAGCGCGGGGCCGAGGAGCCAGCGGTTGCGGCGTACGGCATACCCGCGCGCACCGCCTGCGCTTCCGGCGTCTCCGGCTTCTTCTGCACCTTCTCCCAGTCCCGGACCGGGACGCGACGAAGGCGCGGCGGTCCCCGGGTCGGGGGCCGTGCCGGAGCTCTCCGGGACGGCCGGCTCGGGGTCCACCGCGCCTCGCGTCGTCAGACGGACGTCTGCGTCAGCAGGACGTCAGCTCTTGGCGCCGGCCTTGGCCGCGCCCTTGGCGGGGACGTTGTCGCGCTTCTCGCGGATCTTGGCCGCCTTGCCCCGCAGGCCGCGCAGGTAGTAGAGCTTCGCGCGGCGGACGTCACCACGGGTCACGAGCTCGATCTTGTCGATGACCGGCGTGTGCACCGGGAAGGTGCGCTCGACGCCGACGCCGAAGGAGATCTTGCGGACCGTGAAGGTCTCGCCGATGCCGCCACCGTGGCGACGGATCACGACGCCCTGGAAGACCTGGACGCGCGAGCGCGTGCCCTCGATGACCTTGACGTGGACCTTGAGGGTGTCACCGGCGCGGAACTCGGGGACGTCCGTGCGCAGCGATGCCGCGTTGATGTCGTCGAACGTGTGCATGATGATTCACTTTCCTGGGTGCCACAGGCCACCTTGTCGCCGAAAGATGGACGCGTCCGCCTGGCCGCGTCGAGCCACCACTCGAGCTGGTCGAGACCCTGGTGACCCGACTCCCCCTGTGGCAGGGGCCGTCGTGTGCCGGACGCAAGGAGCCAGTCTGCCAGAGCACGCCGCGTCCGGGGAAATTCGCCGCGGCCGCCGCACGTTCGAAGGACCCGCGAGCGTGCCCTAGCGTGGCCCCGTGGACGTCTCCCCCGGCTGGCCCGTCGTTGTCTGCCTCCTCATCCTGCTCGCGGTCACGGTCGTGGCCAACCGCGTCGGGGGACTCGGCCTCGGCCGGCAGTCGGTGCTCGCCGGAGGACGGGCCGTCGTGCAGCTGACGCTCGTCGCGCTGGTGATCACGGCCGTGGTGGGTTCCCTCTGGCTGTCGTTCGTGGCGGTGCTCGCCATGTTCACGATGGCGGTGGCCACGACCTCCAAGCGGGTCGGCGCGCCGAGGACCTGGCCGTGGGCCGCGGCGGCGATGGCGTGCGGCGTGGTGCCCGTCGTCGCTGTCATCCTCGCCACGCGCGCGGTCCCGCTGACCGGGATCGCGCTCATCCCGATCGCGGGCATCGTCATCGGCAACACGATGACCGTGCACACCCTGGTGGGGCGGCGCACCTTCGCGGCCCTGCGCGAGGAGCACGGTCAGTACGAGGCGTGCCTGTCGCTCGGCCTCACCTCGGGCCAGGCCATCGACGAGATCATCGCCAGGCGGGTGCCGGAGGGCATCCTCCCGAGCCTCGACCAGGTCCGCACCTCGGGAGTGGTGACGCTGCCCGGGGCCTTCATCGGCGTCATGCTCGGGGGCGGCAGCGCGATCCAGGCGGCCACGGCGCAGGTCCTCGTGCTCTTCGCCATCATGGCCACCCAGTCGATCACCGCGGGGGTGCAGGCCCGGCTCATCCGCCGTCGCCTCCTGCTGCCCGCCGACCTCGGCGTGGCGCTCGTCTCCTGAGCGTCCCGAGCAACCGGAGCAACCCGAGCGGCCCCGCGGTCAGCGGCGACGCCGGGCCAGCGTGATCGTGCCGGGGACGTCCGACGGCGCGTCGACAAGACGGTAGCCCGCCTTCTTGTACCGCTTCAGCTCGTCGGCGTCCGGTGCCACCGTGCGCAGCACGAGGGTGCGTATGCCGTCCGGCGCCGTCGACTCCGCGTGCTCGAGGAGGCGCGGGCCGACGTCACCCCCCTGCAGGTCGGGGGCCACGCAGAGTCGCTCGGCGACCCAGCTGTCGCCCGTCCCCGACGAGCCCGACGCGCGCGTGGTGCGGACGGCGCCGACGAGCCGGCCGGCGATGCGGGCGACCCAGGTCTGCCCCGTCTCGAGACCGGCCCGCACGTCGTCGAGGCTCTCGCGCAGCGCCGGGGTGTCGAGTGCCCCCGTCTCGACGACCTCGTTCGCCGCGCAGGCGCGTCGGAGGACGGCGAGCTCGGGGACGTCGCCCGGGGTGGCTGCCGAGATCTCCAGGTCGCCGTGCGGGCCGGCGTGCGAGGCGTGGAGCAGGTCGGGCCGGCGCGCGGCCGTGCGGGCCAGGCGCTGCTCGTGACGCCAGGCCGCGATGGCGCCGTGGTTGCCCGAGAGCAGCACCGGGGGCACCTCGCGCCCGTTCCACGAGCTGGGCTTGGTGTAGATCGGGTACTCGAGCAGGCCGTCCTCGTGCGACTCCTCGACGAGGGACTCGGCGTTGCCGATGACGCCGGGAACGAGGCGCCCGATGGCCTCCACCATCGCCAGCACCGCCACCTCGCCCCCGTTGAGGACGTAGTCGCCGAGGCTGACGACCGAGACCTCGAGGCCGAGGTCCTCACGGGCGTGGTCGTAGACGCGCTCGTCGATGCCCTCGTAGCGGCCGCAAGCGAACGCGAGCCACGGCTCCAGCGCGAGCTGCCGGGCCAGCGCCTGCGTGAAGGGCTGTCCGCCGGGACCGGGGACGACCAGGTGCGGCCGGGCTCCGGAGGGGTTGTCCAGCGCCAGCACGTGGTCGAGCGCCTCGGACCACGGCTGCGGCTTCATGACCATGCCGGCTCCCCCGCCGTACGGGGTGTCGTCGACGGTGCGGTGGCGGTCGTGGGTGAAGTCGCGCAGGTCGTGCACGCGGACGTCGAGCAGGCCGTCCTCGCGGGCCTTGCCGATGAGCGAGAGCTCGAGCGGCGCGAGGTAGTCGGGGAAGATCGAGACGACGTCGAGGCGCATCGCCGGGCGCGCGGCGTGGGCGTCGGCCGCGGTCACTCGGTGCCCTCGCGGTAGAGGTCGAAGAGCCCGGGCGGGGGGTCCACGACCACGTGGTCGTCGGCGACCGTGGGCACGATCCGCTTGACGAACGGGACGTATGCAGTGGTGCCGTCGTCGAGCATGAGCACCAGCCGGTCCTGGGCCGGGCCGATCTCGAGGCCGCTCACCGTCCCGACCCGCTGCCCGCTGGTGTCGCGCACCTCGAGCCCGACGAGGTCCTCCTCGTAGAACGCCTCGTCCTCCGTCGTGGGCGTCGACTCGGGCAGCACGAGGCGCGTGCCGCGCAGGCTCTCGGCCCCGGTCCGGTCGGGGATCTCCTCGAAGGTGAGCAGCCAGATGCCGCGGTGGACCCTCGTCGAGGCGATGGTCAGCGAGGTGGGCACACCGGAGCCCGGCTCGGCCTCGGTGGCGATGACGGAGCCGACGGCGAACCGCGTCTCGGGGTCGTCGGTGTGCAGCTGGACGGTCACCTCTCCCCGCAGACCGTGGGGCTTGCCGATGCGGGCGAGGACGACGTTCATGGGCCGAATCCTCTCAGGTTTGGCAGCGGCCCGAGACCGGTGCCGGACGGGCGTGAGCAGACGCGACAGGGGCGCCCCGGAGATCCGGGACGCCCCTGTCGGTGGCGCGGTCGCGACTCGGAAGGAGTCGGGTGCGACGCGGGTCGAGCTCGGTCGACGCTCAGCGCACGCGGTCGGTGTCGACGATGTCGACGCGTACGTTGTTGTTGCCCGCGAGGGCGCCGACGACGGTGCGCAGGGCGCTCGCCGTGCGGCCGGAACGGCCGATGACGCGGCCGAGGTCGTCAGGGTGGACCCGGACCTCGAGCAGCTCACCGCGGCGCAGCTCCTTGCGGCGCACGACGACGTCCTCGTCGTGGTCGACGATGCCCTTGACGAGGTGCTCGAGCGCCTCCTCGAGCATGCTCAGGACTCGCTCTTCTCAGAGGTCAGGCTGCGCTCGGCCTCGGCTTCCTGGGTGACCTGCGTCTCGACGGCGTCCTCGAGAGCGGCGACGTCGGCCGTCTCGGACTTGGCCTCGGCAACCTTCTTGGCGCTCTTGCGGCGCGCCGTCGGGCCGTCCGTGCCGGCGTCGTTCTTGCCACCGGC
Source organism: Terrabacter terrae (assembly GCF_039529575.1). Lineage (NCBI taxonomy): Bacteria > Bacillati > Actinomycetota > Actinomycetes > Micrococcales > Intrasporangiaceae > Terrabacter > Terrabacter terrae. The sequence continues at coordinate 934,262 of NZ_BAAANB010000021.1, read as the reverse complement.
GGCGGCGACGGCAGCCTCGTAGAGGTCCCTCTTCGAGGTCTTGGGCTCCTTGGTCTGGAGCTTGCCCTCGTCGACGACCTTGATGAGGGCCGCGACGGCCTCGGTGGGCTGGGCGCCCTGGCTCAGCCAGTAGTGCGCGCGCTCGATGTCGATGTCGATGAGCGACGGCTGCTCGGTGGGGTGGTACTTGCCGATCTCCTCGATGGCACGGCCGTCGCGCTTGGTGCGCGAGTCCATGACGACGACGCGGTAGAACGGTGCACGGATCTTGCCCATGCGCTTCAGGCGGATCTTGACAGCCACTGTGGCGGTCTCCTCATTCGGTAGTGAGCGCGGCGAGACCGGCTGGGTTCAGCCGGGGTGCCGACGCTCCGTGTGTAGGCGTCCGGTCCAGCCGAGAGGGGGCCGGACGGGTACAGCCCTCCATTCTGCCAGACGTCGAGCACTGCTCCGACCAGGGTGGCAGGGGCGGCGGCCCGGGTGTTCCCGTCCTGAACCTGTCCTGCTCTTGTCCGGTCAAATCATGGCAAAGAGCGTTGACATGGCCCGACAGAACTTCACACGATCGACCAACATCGGACATCCACCGATGACGGTGATCCAGGGAGGTAGACGGCATGAGCACCGCGGCACGGCGCAGGCAGGGGTCCAACCGACGTGGGGGTCGGGCCGGCGGCCGGCGATGGCGAGCCACCGCCGCGGTGGCGGCTGCCGGCCTGCTCGCCATGCTTTGCGCGCCGCTGTCCGCGAGCGCGGTGACGACCGCGGTCGCGCCGGCCGCCGGCGTCGCGGCGGAGAGTCCGGGCCCGGCCGGGTCGACGGCCCCGGCTGCCAGCGCCCCCACCGCCGCATCCGGCACCCACACGGTGACCTACGACAAGTACTCCCTCATGATCGACGGAAAGCGCACCTTCGTCTGGTCTGGGGAGTTCCACTACTGGCGGCTGCCCAGCCCCAGCCTGTGGCGCGACATGCTCCAGAAGATGAAGGCCGAGGGCTACAACGCCACCTCGATCTACTTCGACTGGGCCTACCACTCGCCGAAGCAGGGGGTCTACGACTTCAGCGGCATCCGGGACGTGGACAAGCTGCTCGACATCGCCCAAGAGGTCGGTGTCTACGTCATCGCCCGCCCCGGGCCGTACATCAACGCCGAGACCAGCAGCGGCGGCTTCCCCGGATGGCTGACCAACCAGGCGGGCAAGGCGCGCAGCGACGCACCTGACTACCTCGCGGCCTCCGACGAGTGGCTCGGCAGGATCGACGAGATCCTGGCCCGGCACCAGCTGACCAACGGCACCGGGACGGTCATCCTCTACCAGATCGAGAACGAGCTGGCGACGGCCGGCACCTCGCAGAAGGCGTACATGAGCCACCTCTACGGGAAGGTGCGCGCCGACGGCATCACCGTCCCGATCTTCCACAACGACAAGGGCCGCAACGGCATCTGGGTGCCCAAGCCCTCGTCCGTCAGCGGCACCGTCGAGGGCCCGGCCGACCTGTACGCGTTCGACGGCTACCCCGGTGGCACCTGCCGGACCGATGCGACCCCGGGCGCTCCGTCGGCCGCGCCGGACTGGGGCATCTGGGGCACGGGCGGGGCCAAGGGCGGCTCGGCCGCCTCCCCCGAGACGCCGGGCTTCGTCGCCGAGTTCGGCGGCGGCTGGTTCGACTACTGGGGCAGCAACGGCACCTACGACTGCACCGCGGTCCGACAGGGTCCCGGCTACGAGCGCGTCTTCTACGGCACGAACATCGCCAACCGGCTCACGCTGCAGAACTTCTACATGACGTTCGGCGGCACGTCGTGGGGCTGGCTGCCGGCACCGGTCGTCTACAGCTCCTACGACTACGGCGCGGCCTTCGACGAAGCGCGCCAGATCCGGCCCAAGGCCACGACCATGAAGGAGCTCGGGCTCTTCCTGCAGAGCGTCGATCCGATCACCAAGGTCGACAAGGGCGACCCCGTCAGCCCGTCGAACCCCCGGATCCGCGTCTACCACGACGTCAACCCCGACACGGCGACCCACTTCTACGTCGCCGTGCACAACCCGTCGAGCTCGACGACCGACGAGACCTTCACCTTCCCGGTGGACACCCCTGACGGCCACTACACGGTGCCGCAGCAGGGGTCGCTGCACGTCGACGGACAGGACGCCAAGATCCTCGTCGCGAACTACGACCTCGGCGGCCAGCACCTCGTCTACTCGACGTCAGAGGTCATGACCGAGCTGGCCCAGGGTGGCAAGGACCTGGCCCTGCTCTACGGACGCCACGGTGAGGACGGCGAGACGGTCCTTCGCTACTCCTCCCGCCCGCACGTCACCTCGACCGGCGGCGCCGTGTCGAGCACGTGGGACCCGGCGACGGGAGACCTCCGGCTCGACTACCAGCACGACGGCCTCACTCGCGTCCAGGTCAGCGGGGGCGAGCGGCCGCAGCTGACCCTGCTGCTCGCCGACGAGGCGACGGCCGGGACCTTCTGGCGACAGGACACCGCCGCCGGGCCCGTGCTCGAGCGCGGTCCCGAGCTCGTCCGCACCGCCGCCGTGGACGGCTCGACGCTCACACTCACCGGAGACACCAAGGACGCCACCGACCTGGAGGTCTGGGGCCCCTCCCAGATCCACCGGGTGACCTGGAACGGCGCCGCGGTCACCGTGTCGCCGACGTCCTCGGCGTCGGTCACCGCCGACGCCCGGCTCGCCGGGGCCCTACGGGTCTCGCTGCCCGTCCTGCGCGACTGGAAGGCAGCACCGGGCTCACCCGAATCGGAGGCAGGCTTCGACGACTCCGGGTGGGCCGTGGCCGACCACACCTCGACCAACAGCACGACCAAGCCCCCGGCCGGTGCGCCGGTCCTCACCGCCGACGACTACGGCTTCCACCAGGGCGACGTCTGGTACCGCGGCCGCTACACCCAGGGCTCCGCTGCTGCCTCGGTGAACCTGCGCTACGGCGGAGGCGGCGCCGGCATGCTCCAGGCCTGGCTCGACGGCACCTACCTCGGCGAGCACGTGCTCCCCTCCGGCGTCTCCTCCCCCGCGACGACCGGGACCGCGTCCTTCCCCGTCCCGGCGGAGCTGCGGACGGACGGTCCGCACGTGCTCTCGGTCATGGTCCGCAACAACGGCCACAACGAGGACGGCGGCGTCAACGACGCGCACAAGGAGGGCCGTGGTCTCATCTCGGCCACCTTCACCGGCGCAGCCAGCGCCGCGGTCCCCCTGACCCCGACGTGGCGCATCCAGGGCAACCTCGGCGGGGAGGACCTCGTCGACCCGGTCCGGGGCGTCGCCAACGCGGGCGGCCAGTTCGGCGAGCGCCACGGCTGGGCACTGCCGGGCTACGACGACTCGACGTGGGCAGCGGCCTCCGTCCCCGCGACCGGCGCCGCCGCCCCCGGTACCACGTGGTACCGCACCTCGTTCCCGCTGGCCGTCCCGGAGGCGGACGACGCGTCGCTCGGCATCACGATCGGCGACCCCTCTGTGCCGCGCTCGGGCGGCCACTACCGCGCGCTCGTGTTCGTCAACGGCTGGAACGTCGGCCAGTACGTCGCCGATGTCGGTCCGCAGCACACCTTTGTGGTGCCCAACGGCATCCTCGACCCGCACGGCAGCAACACGCTGGCCCTCGCCGTCACGAGCGACGGCGGTCCGGGTGACGGACTCGAGAAGGTGTCCCTGACCGACCTCGGGACCGTCCGGGGCGGCGTCCCCGTCGAGCAGGTCGCAGCCCCTCGGTGGGACGCGACGGCATACGGCGACCCGGCCGTGCCGGCCCAGGTCTCGATGGGCTCGCTCACGAGCGACGCCGGCACTCCGACGCGCCCCGGTGACGTCATCCACGTCCAGGGCACGCTGGCCAACCGCTCGGGGGGCCCGGCCACGTCGGTGGTGACGGGCCTGCAGGCACCGGCGGGATGGGTCATCACGCCCGCCGGCGACACGCCGGGCGACCCGCTCGAGCCCGGCGCCACCCGCACGCTGCGCTGGACCGTGACGGTCCCTCCCGACGCCCGCACCGGCTCTGCCGAGCTGACGGCGTGGGCCACGTACGCCCAGGACGGACGTCCCGGGCGCACCGGCAGCACCGTGCCCGTGACCGTCCGCAGCTCCGGAGACCAGTTCGTCAGCGACCTGCCGTTCCTCTCGGCCACCAACGGCTACGGCCCCGTCGAGCGGGACAGCAACGTCGGTGGTTCGTCCGCCGGCGACGGCGGGCCGCTCACCGTGGCCGGCGTCGCCTACGCCAAGGGGCTCGGCACCAACGCGGTCAGCAGCGTGACGCTCGCCGTGCCCGCGGGCTGCACGTCGTTCACGACGGGCGTGGGCGTCGACGACGCCGCCGGCGCGGGACGTGGCTCGGTCGTCTTCTCGGTGCTCGTCGACGGCGTCGCCAAGGCGACGACCGGCGTGCTGCGCCAGGGAACTGTCGCCCGGACCCTGACGGTCGACGTCACGGGCAGCCAGACCCTGACGCTCACCGTCGGCGACGGAGGCGACGGCAACGGTCACGACAACGCCGACTGGGTCGACGCGCAGCTGCTCCACTGCACCGGCTGACCCGGCACCCCCGGGAGGGCCCGGGTCGGCACACCGGTGCCGGCCCGGGCCCGTCCCGCATCCGGCGCGTGTTGCCGCCCGTCGCCCTGTGCCCTCGCCGTATGCCGTCCGCTCGCGTCAGGCGAACGCCGCGCGGACCGCGAGGGCGTGGCGCACGACGTCACGCTTCGGCACGTCGAAAGCCGCGTCGAACACCGGCACCACCGAGGGGTCGAAGCCGGCCCGGGCCAGGCCCATCCGCAGCGCCGGGCCCGTCACCCCGCACTCGAGCACGCCTCCGACGGGTGAGGAGCGGAGCAGCTCGAACAGGCTGTCGGTGTTCCCGACCACCGTGGAGGAGAAGAGCGGGATGCCCAGCTCGGTCGCGACAGCCGCGGCGAGGCTGGTCCCGGCGTCGTAGCCCCCGGTGCGGTGGACGACGCAGGCCGTGCGCCGGTGGGCGTGCTGGGAGTAGGGCGCGGCGGGCCAGTCGCTCGCCAGCACGGTGTAGCGGTCATGGTCGCGCCAGTCGCGGCGCCCATCAGGGCCAGGCAGGTGCAGGAAGTCGCGGGAGAAGCCCTCGTGCACGAACCCCAGCGACCTGACCAGTCCCGCGGAACGGTGGTTGGCGGGCTGGATGTTGGCCTCCAGGCGGTGCAGGCCCATGCCGTGCGGCGGGTCCTCGAAGACGAGGTCGAGCACGAGCCGCAGGCCCTCCGCGAAGAGGCCCCGTCCGGCATACGGGTCGTAGGAGTCATAGCCCACGGTGGCGCTGCGGAAGGCACCCTCCACGACGTTGGCGACGTTGATGCGGCCCACGAGGCCGTGCGAGCCCTCGGGCTCGAGCGCGATGACCATGAAGGTCCGGTAGGTCCGCGACTGGTTCTCCAGGACCGCCGGCAGGTTGTGCGGGTTGGGGATCGCGAAGTCGGCGAGGCGCCGCTCCGAGAGGGTGACGGCAGCGGCATACGCGCTGATGTCGGCGGGGGACGGTGGGCGCACCTCGACGCGCTCCCCCAGCGCGGTCAGCGGGTGCTCCGGTCGCACGGACGGGGGCAGGGCGTCAGGCGACAACGCGACCTCGCAGGACGACGCCCAGAGGGTCACCGACCGTCGTGACGTCGACCCGGGGGTCCGACGCGCACACGACGAGGTCGGCGTCCTCACCTTCGGCGATGCCCGGGCGCCCGAGCCACTCGCGCGCCCCCCACGTCGCGGCGGAGACCACCTCGGTGGCCGTCAGCCCGGCCTTGGTCAGCTCGACCATCTCCTGGGCGACGAGACCGTGCGGGAGGCTGCCCCCGGCGTCGGTGCCGACGAAGATCGACACGCCCGCCTCGTGCGCCGCGCCGACGGTGGCATGACGGCGCTCGTGCAGGTCGAGCATGTGGCGGTGGTAGTCGGGGAACTTCTCCCTGGCCGGGGCCGCGAGGTCGGGGAACTGCGCGATGTTGACCAGGGTCGGCACGATCGCGATGCCCTGCGCGGCGAAGGTGTCGATGGAGTCCTCCTGCAGCCCGGTCGCGTGCTCGATGCAGTCGATGCCCGCGGCCGCGAGGTCCCGCAGCGACTGCTCCCCGAAGCAGTGTGCCGTCACCCGGACGCCCTCCTCGTGCGCCGCGGCGACCGCCGCCTTGACGGCGTCCTGGGACCAGCTCGGCGCGAGGTCGCCCACCTCACGGTCGATCCAGTCGCCGACGAGCTTGACCCAGCCGTCGCCGCGGTGGGCCTCGAGCCGAACGTGGCGCTCGAGCTCGTCCTCCTCGACCTCATGGGCGAAGTTGCGGATGTATCGACGTGTGCGGGCGATGTGGCGCCCGGCACGGATGATCTTCGGCAGGTCTTCGCGCTCGTCGACCCAGCGCGTGTCGCCGGGCTGCCCGGCGTCGCGGATCAGGAGCGTGCCGTGGTCGCGGTTCGTGAGGGCCTGCTGCTCGGCCTCCTCGCGCGGCACCTCCCCGTGCGGTCCCAGGCCCACGTGGCAGTGCGCGTCCACGAGGCCGGGCAGCACCCAGCCCTCGAGCGTCTGCACGTCGCTTCGGTCGGTCGGCGGGGTGAGGGAGACCTTGCCCCCGATGACCCAGAGCTCGTCGACCACCTCGTCCGGACCGACCAGCACCCGACCGCGGACGTGGAGCACCGGTGCACTCATGGACCAGACCCTAGCCTCCGCCCCGTGGGCGTTCGAAACGACGTGCGGGAGCGTCGCCGCGCGGCTCAGGCGATGGAGGCGACGACCACGAGCGACACGGCCGCCTGCGCCGCCGCGGCGACGAGCGCGGCCGGGTGGGACTCCCGCTGGGTCACGAGCTCGGCCATGTCTCCCGGCGTCACGAGGTCGAGCAGCCGGAAGGCGAGCGCCTGCAGCACGACGCCGAGGAGGCCGAACACGACGGTCGATCCGAGGGCCTCACCGACCGCGCCGGAGCCGTTGACCCAGATCGCCGTGAAGACGATGCCCCCGAGCCCGAGGAACCCGGAGGCGAGCACGATCGCGGCGTTGACCGAGCGCTCGATCCAGATGTGCGAGCCAGGCGCCCGGGGGGTGGGGTCTCCTCGGGGGCGTGCTGGTCACGACCGTCGTCGCGACGGGCCTACGACGTCACGAATGCGCCTCGGATCCCTCCGGCTCCTCCCGTGTGCAGCCGTCGGGGTCAGGAGCCCGGCGCCTGCACACAGCGGGCCCCAAGAGGACGTTGCCGCCGCGCCCGGTGGGGCACGGCGGCATACCTTCGCGACGGGCCCGGCTCAGCGACCGAGGAACTTCTCGAAGCCCTTGGGCAGGTTCGAGGGGTCGAAGCCGGCCAGCGGGTCGGCGTCACCCTCCGGCCCCGCGCCCGTGCCGGGGGCCCCGAACGCGCTCGCAGCCGAGGACGCCCGACCGGCTGCCGCCTTCTCCGCGGCGGCCCGCTCCTCGGCGGCGCGCTTGGCCGGGTTGCCGCTCTTGCTCTTCTTGCGCTGGGGCTGCTGCTTGCCGCGCTTGCCGGCCCCGGGGATTCCCGGCATGCCGGGGATCCCGCCGCCACCGCCGCGCGCCATGGACTTCATCATCTTCTGCGCCTGGCCGAACCGCTCGAGCAGCTGGTTGACCTCGGTGACGGTGACACCGGAGCCCTTGGCGATGCGGGCGCGGCGCGAGCCGTTGATCTGCTTGGGGTGGGTGCGCTCGAACGGGGTCATCGAGCGGACCATGGCCTCGACCCGGTCGAACTCGCGGTCGTCGAAGGCGTCGAGCTGGTCCCGCATCCCCTGCATGCCCGGCATCATCTTGAGCATCGACTTGAGCGAGCCCATCTTCTTGATGGCGTTCATCTGCTGGAGGAAGTCCTCGAAGGTGAAGTCCTCCTCCGCGAGGAACTTGCGCGCCATCTCGTCGGCCTGGCGCTTGTCGAATGCCTTCTCGGCCTGCTCGATGAGCGTCAGCACGTCGCCCATGTCGAGGATGCGACTGGCCATGCGGTCGGGGTGGAACACCTCGACGTCGGTGACCTTCTCACCGGTGGAGGCGAACATGATCGGCTCACCGGTGAGCTCGGCGACCGACAGGGCGGCGCCACCGCGGGCGTCACCGTCGAGCTTCGACAGGACGACACCGGTGAAGGCGACACCCTCGTGGAAGGCCTGGGCCGTCTCGACCGCCGCCTGGCCGATCATCGCGTCGAGGACGAACAGCACCTCGTCGGGCGAGATGGCCGTGCGGATGTCGGACGCCTGCTGCATGAGGTTGGCATCGACCGCGAGACGGCCGGCGGTGTCGACGATGACGACGTCGTACTGCTTGGCGCGGGCCTGCTCGATGCCCATCTGCGACACGGCGACGGGGTCGCCGAAGGAGCGGGTGCCCTCGCCGGAGCCGAGCACGGCGTCGTGGCCGCCCATGTTGCCGCGTTCGGGGGCGAAGACCGGGATGCCGGCGCGCTCGCCGACGACCTCGAGCTGGGTGACGGCGTTGGGGCGCTGCAGGTCGGCCGCGACGAGCAGCGGAGTGTGGCCCTGGTCCTTGAGCCACTTGCCGAGCTTGCCGGCGAAGGTCGTCTTGCCCGAGCCCTGGAGGCCCGCGAGCATGATGACGGTCGGCGGCTGCTTGGCGAAGCGGATGGTGCGCGTCTGCCCGCCGAGGATCGCGACGAGCTCCTCCTGCACGATCTTGACGACCTGCTGGGCGGGGTTGAGCGCCTGGCTGACCTCGGCCCCGAGGGCGCGCTCGCGCACGGAGGAGGTGAACCGCTTGACGACGGGCAGGGCCACGTCGGCGTCGAGCAGGGCGAGCCGGATGTCGCGGATCGTCGAGTTGACGTCGGACTCCGAGAGCCGGCCCTTCCCGCGGAGGTTCTTGAACGTCGCGGTCAGGCGGTCAGACAGGGATGCAAACACCCGGCAAGGTTATCCGTTCGTCGAGGACACTTCCGCACTCGCCGTTCCCCGAGCCCGTATGCCGGCGCGTAGGGTCGCGTGCGTGAGTGACCTGAGCGCCGACCCGTCCACGACCCCGCCGCCCTTCGTCGACAAGGTCGCCTGGGTGCAGGTGGTGGACCGGCGCCTCCTCGCGGCCCGCAGCGCCGGGCGCGAGCTCTTCTACCTGCCCGGTGGCAAGCGAGAGCCGGGCGAGAGCGACGTGCAGACCCTGGCGCGAGAGGTCGAGGAGGAGCTGTCCGTCACGGTCGAGCCCTCGACCGCCGTCCACATCGGGACCTTCGAGGCGCCCGCCGACGCTCGCGCCGACGGCCGCGTCGTGCGCCTCACCTGCTACACGGCAGACCACCGTGGCGAGCCGGCGCCCTCGCGGGAGATCGCAGAGATCGCCTGGCTGACGTCCGGTGACGGCGAGCGCGTGTCCGCCGCGAACCGGCTCGTCCTGGAGCACCTGCACCACACCGGCCTCATCGACTGAGGCCGGCGGTCAGTCGGCGTCGCAGGTGTCGCAGGTGTCGATGATCATCGCCACGGCCTGGGCGGCGCGGGCCGGCGCGAGCTGCCCGCCACCGAACTCGGTCACGTAGAAGGTGTCGAGGGTCTGGCCGGCATACGTGGCGATGTGTGCCGAGCGCACCGACAGGGACGCACGGGCGAGCGTGATGCCGATGTCCTGCAGCAGCCCCGGACGGTCGGTGGCGCGCACCTCGATGACCGTGGCGGTGTCCGAGGCGCTCGTGATGACCATGGCGCGAGTCGAGTCGACCGAGCCGGAGCCGGGGCTGCGCACGGCCGCGGACCTGCGGCGCTGCAACCGGCCCAGCGGCGCGCGGTCGCCGGCGCCCACGCGCCTGAGGTCACGGGCGATGACGTCGGGAAGGGGCGTCTCCCCACCCGGTGAGTCGACCCACCACTCGTTGACCGCGAGGCCGTCGAGGGTGCGCACGATGGCCGAGCGCACGACGAAACCGTGCGCGGCGAGCAGGCCCGCGGTGTCGGCGAAGAGGCCGGCGCGGTCGCGATCGACGATGTCGAGCCGGTGCGCCCCGCCGAGGGAGGTCACCGTGACGTACGCGTCCCCCGTCGCCACCCGCTCGAGGGCGTCGCGGGACAGTGCCAGCGCGTCGGTGGGTTCCACCACGAGGTCCCTCTCCTCCGGGGTCCGGGCGGTCAGGGCCGCGCGGCAGGTCTCGTAGAGCCGCTGCACGAGGCCGGCGCGCCAGTCGCTCCACGCCTTGGGACCGGCTGCCGACGCATCGGCCTCGGTCAGGGCCCGCAGCAGGTCGAGCGTCGTCACCGAGCCGTCGACGGCATCTGAGAGGGCGGCGATCGTCGCCGGGTCCTCGGGGTCGCGGCGCGTGGCGAGGTCGACCAGGGTCAGGTGCTCGCGCACGAGTCGGACGACCGTGTGCCGGTCCCCGTGCGGGACGCCCATCCGTTGCAGCACGGTGTCGGCGAGCTCTCCACCGGTCGCGGAGTGGTCGCGCGAGCCGGCCACCTTGCCGATGTCGTGCAGCGCGGCTGCGAGCATCAGCAGGTCGGGACGCGCGACGTCGCGCACCATCCCGCTTGCGGCGACGACGGTCTCGACCAGGTGCCGGTCGACGGTGTGGCGGTGGACGGCGTTGCGCTGCGGGCGGCTGCGCACCGCTCGCCACTCGGGGATCCACCGCTCGACGACGCCGGCCAGGTCCAGGCCCTCCCACACCGTCACCAGACCGGGACCGGTCGCGAGCAGGTCGGCGAAGAGGTTGCGGGCGACCTCCGGCCACGGTTCGGGCAGGGCCGGCGCGCTCGCCGCGAGGTTGCGCAGGGTCGCGGGCGAGAGGGGTATGCCGCCGCGAGCGGCCACGACGGCCGCGCGCAGCGGGACGATGGGGTCGGACGACAGGTCCGCCGACGGTCCGAGGACCGCCTCCCCGTCGTGGCGGTAGAGGCCGTAGCCGAGCGGGGCGAGCTGCGGGCGGCGGGGGCCGACGCGCAGGGTGCGGGCGCGCTGGGACTGCATGGCGCGGCGCAGGGTGCCGTCGACGGCATACGCGATCGTCCTGGCGGAGGTGGAGAGGTCGGTGAGCAGGTCGTCGGCGTCGGAGTGGCCGAGCAGCGCCGCGCACGCGTCCTGGTCGTCCCGGGTGAGCCGGTCGCGCCCCCGCCCGGTCACGACGTGGATCGCGTCACGCACGTCGAGGATGCGCTCGTACGCCTCGTCGACCTCGCCGTGGGGCCTGTCGGTCAGCCACGCCGCCGTCAGGGCACGCAGGACCGACATGTCCCGCAGACCCCCGTGGGCCTCCTTGAGGTCGGGCTCGACGAGGTGGGCGAGGTCGCCCTGCCGGGCGTGGCGCTGCACGACCGACTCCTGCATCTCGCCGAGCCGCGTGCGCGCGTTGGCCCGCCAGTCGTGGGCCACGGTCGAGCGGGCGGCGTTGACGACGTCGGCGTCCCCGGCCACGTGCGTGAGGTCGAGCAACCCGACGGCCGCGGAGAGGTCCTCGGACGCCACGGTCCTGCACTCGGCCACGGTGCGCACGCTGTGGTCGAGGCGCACCCCCGCGTCCCAGATCGGGTACCACAGCTTGTCGGCGAAGGTGCCGACCTCCTTGCCCGACAGTCCCCGCGGGTGGTGCACGAGGACGAGGTCGTAGTCGCTGAGCGGGCCGCCGTCGCCGCGGGCGAGGGAACCGACGGCGGCGAGGGCGACACCCTCGTGGCGACGGCCCGCGCAGGCCTCGCGCCACAGCTCCTGCAGCCAGCCGGACCCGAACTCCGCGAGTGCCCGGCGCCGGTTCGGGCCGGCGCCGGGCGTCGCGAAGCTGCGGGTGCCGGCGAGGTCCAGACGCCTGGTGGTCACGTCCGTCATGTCAGGTCTCGCCGTCCCCTCGTCGTCATCTCTTCGTGCTGGCCCTGGACGCTGGCGGGCCGTGCTCCGGGTGTGCGTCGGCGTGTCCGACCTCAGAGGGCGGAGACGCCGCGCTCGCCGGTGCGGACCCGGACGACCTCGTCGACGGGGACGGACCAGATCTTGCCGTCGCCGATGCGACCGGTCTGGGCCGCCTTGAGGATGACCTCGAGGACGTCGGGAGCGTCGATGTCGTCGACGAGGACCTCGAGGCGGACCTTGGGGACGAAGTCGACGGTGTACTCGGCTCCGCGGTAGACCTCGCTGTGGCCCCGCTGGCGGCCGTAGCCGCTGGCCTCGCTGATGGTCATGCCGGCGACCCCGAAGGCCTCGAGGGCCTCCTTCACCTCGTCGAGCTGGTGGGGCTTGATGATGGCGGTGATGAGCTTCATGCGTTGGCTCCTTCGACCTGCGATGCGGTGACGACGGGACGGGTGCTGGTGCGGCTGCCCGAGGCGGGGAAGCCGCCGAGCTCGTACCCGGACTCCGCGTGGACGGCCTGGTCGATGCCCTCGGACTCCGCGTCCTCCGAGACCCGCCAGCCGAGCGTGGCCTTGAGGGCCACGGCGATGACGCAGGTCAGGACGAACGACAGCACGAGCGAGATGGCGGCGATGAGCACCTGCAGCACGGTCTGCTCCCAGCCGCCGCCGTAGAGGAGGCCGGTGGAGGTGGCGAGCAGGCCTGCGCCGACGGTGCCCCAGAGCCCGGCGACCAGGTGGACGCCGACGACGTCGAGCGAGTCGTCGTAGCCGAACCTGTACTTCAGCCCGACGGCGAGGGCCGACAGGCCGCCCGCGACGACGCCGAGGATGATCGAGCCGACCGGCGAGAGGGCGCCGCAGGCGGGGGTGATGGCGACGAGGCCGGCCACGACACCCGACGCCGCGCCGAGCGAGGTGGCGTGCCCGTCCCGGAGCTTCTCCACGACGAGCCAGCCGATGGCTGCGGCACACGTGGCGACGGTGGTGTTGAGCCACACCGACGAGGCGACGCCGTCGGCAGCGAGCTCGGAGCCGGCGTTGAAGCCGAACCAGCCGAACCACAGCAGGCCGGCACCGATCATGACGAGCGGCAGGTTGTGCGGGCGCATCGCGACCTTGGCGAAGCCGAGGCGCTTGCCCACCACGAGGGCGAGGGCCAGGCCCGCCGCACCGGCGTTGATGTGCACGACCGTGCCGCCGGCGAAGTCGATGGGTGCGACGGTCGCCTTGCCGTCGGTGACCCCGAAGAGGGCCGCGGAGAGGCCGCCGGCACTGTTGCTGAGCAGGCCGCCGCCCCAGACCATGTGGGCGATCGGGAAGTAGACGATGGTCACCCAGATGATGGAGAAGACGATCCAGGTGCCGAACTTGACGCGGTCGGCGATGGCGCCGCTGATGAGCGCCACCGTGATGACGGCGAAGGTCAGCTGGAAGCCGGCGTAGATGTACTCGGGGATGAACACGCCCACCCCGAACGGGTCGACGAGCCTTGGGCCGTCGGGGCCGGTCAGCTGGCTGAGTCCGAAGAGGTGGAAGGGGTTGGCGAAGATGCCGGCGATGTCGCCGCCGCCGTCCTGCAGGTTGCCGAACGACATCGAGTAGCCCCACAGCACGTAGACGATGCCGACGACGGCCAGGGCGCCGAAGCTCATCATCATCATGTTGAGGACCGACTTGCTCCGGGTCATGCCTCCGTAGAACAGGGCCAGCCCGGGCGTCATCAGGAGGACCATCGAGGAGGCGATCAGCATGAAGGCTGTCGCGGCCTCGTTGATCTGCGGTGCTGCTGCCGCGAGGGGCGTCAGTGCTGGTGTCATGCACGGGAGTCTGGAGACGCGCCGTTTCACCGGGCGCCGCGGCGTGTTACGGCCGTGTCAACTCCGGCGGGGTGGTGTTAGCGGATGGTTTCGCCCAGCGGGGCGGTCCGGATCGTGGACTCCCCGCCGGACGCCGGAGACGACGTATGCCGCCCGGCCAGCCGGGCGGCATACGTGAGCTGTTGCGGGTCGACGACTACATGACGATGGCGTCGACGAAGGCCTCGGGGTCGAAGGGGGCCAGGTCGTCGGGTCCCTCCCCCAGGCCGACGAGCTTGACCGGAACGCCGAGCTGACGCTGGACGGCCACGACGATGCCGCCCTTGGCCGTGCCGTCGAGCTTGGTCAGCACGATGCCGGTCACGTCCACGGCCTCGGAGAAGACCTTGGCCTGCTGGAGGCCGTTCTGCCCGGTGGTCGCGTCGAGGACGAGGAGCACCTCGTCGATCTCGCTCTGCTTCTCGATGACGCGCTTGACCTTGCCGAGCTCGTCCATGAGGCCGACCTTGTTGTGCAGGCGGCCGGCGGTGTCGATGATGACGACGTCGACCTCCTCCTCGATGCCGGCCTTGACCGCGTCGAAGGCCACGGCCGCGGGGTCGGCGCCATCCTTCTCCGAGCGCACGGTGGGCACGCCGACGCGGGCGCCCCAGGTCTCGAGCTGGTCGGCAGCGGCGGCACGGAAGGTGTCGGCCGCGCCGAGGAGCACCTCGCGGTCCTCGGCGACCAGGACCCGGGCGAGCTTGCCGACGGTCGTCGTCTTGCCGGTGCCGTTGACGCCGACGACGAGGATCACGGCGGGGCGGTCGCCGACCCGGGTGCTCGTGATGCGACGGTCCATGTCGGGCTGGACGAGGGCCAGGAGGTCCTCGCGGAGCCAGCCGCGCACCGTGGCCTCGTCGGTGGCCCCGTCGACCTTGACGCGGGTGCGCAGCGACTCGACGAGCTCCATGGTGGCCTCGACGCCGAGGTCGGAGGAGATGAGCGTGTCCTCGACCTCCTCCCACGTCTCCTCGTCGAGCTTTCCGCGCGACAGCAGGGCGAGCAGGCCCTGGCCGATGGAGGAGTTGGAGCGCGCGAGGCGGGCGCGCAGGCGCTGGAGGCGGCCGCGGGCCGAGGCGGGACGCTCGACGGTCGGCTGCGGCGGTGCGGGCGCGACCTCCGGCTCGGGCTCGACCTCGACGGTGGCCCGGGCACCCGGGTGCTCCGGCGGCGCCACGGTGTCGGTGGTGTCCCCCGGTGGCTGACGGTCGAGGTCCTCGGCGGGCAGCCCGGGCCGAGCGGGCGGGGCCTCGCGCTCGAGCGTGCGGCGCCGCCCGGTGATGAGGCTCACGCCGTAGGCGATCGCTCCGAGCAGGACGATGACGCCGACGATGACGTAGATCAAGACTGTGTCCACGTCAGCCATCCAACCACGGTCGGCGACGGTGCCGACCGCGCGCCGCAGCCCGCCGGGCGGCCCTCCCGCCGGCCGCCGCGGGCTTCCAACCGGCTGCCATGCGGGCGCGCACGTCTGCCGTCCACCACAGCGCGGCGACCGCGAGCACGGGCACGAACGTGAGCAGGTAGCGCGACCGTCCCTGGAACAGCAGGGTGAAGGCGGCCACGCCGACGAGGGTGAGCAGCAGTAGCAGGGACTCGGCCGTCACCCTTGCCCGCAGCCATCCCACCGCGGCCAGCGCCAGGACGAGCCACCAGAGTCCTTGGGTCAGTGCCACCCTCGCGCCGAAGAGGTGCCCGACCGGTGAGTTCCACGACTGGACCATCTCGAAAGGCCGGCCGTGGTGCACGGGTCGGCGTGACAGGTCGATGCCTTCGCCGTAGGCCCACAGCATGCCGTCGCCCCAGGTGAAGTCGAGCTTGTTGGCCTCGAACCACAGCGTGCCCAGCGGCCCGCGACGCTCGAGCTGGGCGCTGATCATGCGCTTGGAGATGCTGTCCTGGAGGGCGGTCGGCTTGCCGAACGTCGCGCTGTTGGTGGGTCGGTCGTACCCGCCGTAGACGCGGTTGTGGTTGGGCCCCACCTGGACACGAATCCCGTCGGCCACGTACTGCCAGACGGAGGCCGTCACTCCGGGCGTGGTGGCAGGTGTCCGGGCCCAGCGGGCGACGGCGGGTCCGCTCACCATCATGCCGAGCGCGACGCCAGCAGCCAGGCACCCTGCCTGCGCAGCGCAGGCGACCCACCTCCTGCGGTCGCGCTGCCCCAGGGCGGCCGCCAGGAAGGACACGGCCGCGGCGACGATCACCACGAGAGGCGTCGTCTTGAGGTCGACGCCGATCGCCAGGATCGCTCCGGCTGCGAGCGCCCAGGCACCCGTGGTCAGCCGTGTCCCCGCTCGTAGTGCGCGGACCACGCAGTAGATCCCCCACACCGGCGTCCACATCGAGGCGACGTCGGTGTAGGGGACGGCCATCCACGGGCTGAGCCCGACCAGCACGGTGACGAGAACCATGGCCGCCAGGGCCGTGGCGTGGTCGGACACCAGCGTGCACAGCCGGTGGGTTGCGACCAGTGCCAGCGCGAAGAACACGACCTGGAAGGCCAGGAACGCTGTGCCGTAGTCCACGCCGAGTGCCTCCGCGAGCCGATGCGCCTGTCGGGCGAGAGCGAGGAGGAGGTCGTTGTTGGGGTACCGCGAGAGGTAGGCGACCTGGAGGGCGGTCACCTCACTGGGCGCCCTCGTCGCGACGTTCTGGATCAGCTTCGGGTCCCAGGTGTTGACGTAGTAGCTGGCATAGCCCACGAACCCGGCGATCGCCGTGCACAGGAGCCCGACCGGGAACGCGAGCCTGCGGGCGAGGCGGTCAGATACCAGGGCCCGGCGCCGCAGCAGGAGCCAGGTGGCCAGGACGAGGACGGCGAACGTCACCAGCGCAGCCGGCCGGGAGTACGGGATGGCCGAGAACCGGGGCGCCACCATGGTCATGGCCACCAGTCCGAGCGCCAGCATCCCGCTCAGGCGGCTGGCGCGGATCCAGGCTCTCGACGGTCGCGGACACCCGGTGACAGTCATGACACCTCCGTGTCATGTGGTCGTTGCGCTCCTGCAAGAGCATAGGCAACGAAGATCTGCCACAGAGGTGAGCGGCTCCAGAGGTGGTCGCCCCGGGGAGCCGGCGGTTGTGCCGCTCAGGGCAGCCGTGCGGTGGTGCGACGGTTCCAGGTGCTCGCACGGCGACGTGCCGAGCGCGCAACCCCCTCCCCCTTGGGGGTGAGCAGGTCCCGGCCCCCACGGTGCGCCGGCACCGCGACCACGCCGACGACCGCGACACCGAGCACGGTGACGACGAGCATCGAGATGACAAGGAACACCATGGGGAAAGAGTGACGGATGTGACTGCTGTGACGCAAACAGCGTCAAGTGAAGATTTGGCAACGGCGACATGACGCGACTCCCCGGCGTCACCGGCGTCCGGGGAAACCAGTCAGGGGGGTATGCCGGGTGCTCAGGCGGAGCGGTCGGCGACGTCGCGGATGCGCTGGGACACGACCGTCGTCACCCCGTCGCCACGCATGCTGACGCCGTAGAGGGCGTCCGCGATCTCCATCGTCTTCTTCTGGTGCGTGATGACGATGAGCTGCGAGCTGTCGCGCAGCTCCTCGAAGAGCGTGATCAGGCGGCCGAGGTTGGCGTCGTCCAGCGCCGCCTCGACCTCGTCCATGATGTAGAAGGGCGAGGGCCGGGCCTTGAAGATCGCGACGAGCAGCGCCACGGCCACCAGCGAGCGCTCGCCACCGGAGAGCAGCGACAGCCGCTTGATCTTCTTTCCGGGCGGGCGGGCCTCGACCTCGAGGCCGGTGGTCAGCATGTTCGACGGGTCGGTGAGGACCAGCCGCCCCTCGCCACCCGGGAAGAGGCGCTGGAAGACGCGCTCGAACTGCACGGCGGTGTCCTCGAACGCCTCGGCGAAGACACGCTCGACCCGCTCGTCGACCTCCTTGACGATGTCGAGCAGGTCGCGCTTGCTGTTCTTGAGGTCCTCGAGCTGCTCGGTGAGGAACTTGTGCCGCTCCTCGAGGGCACTGAACTCCTCGAGGGCGAGCGGGTTGATCCGGCCCAGCGCGTTCAGCTTGCGCTCGGCCTGGCGCAGCCGCTTCTCCTGCGCCTCACGCACGAAGGGGACCGGCTCGGGCTGCGCCGCGTCCGGGTCGGCGTCGGGGTCGGGCACGGCGGGGACCGGCCGGTGCGGGCCGTACTCCTCGACGAGGTCGGCCGGTGCGACGCCGAGCTCCTCGACCGCCTTGGTCTCGAGCTGCTCGATGCGCAGGCGCTGCTGGGTGCGGGCGACCTCGTCGCGGTGCACGGTGTCGGTCAGCTCGCGCAGCTCGGCCTGCAGCGTCGCGACGTCGCGTCGCACGACGGCGAGCTCGGCGTCGCGCTCGGTGCGCTCCGCCTCCCCCGCGGCGCGAGCGCGTCCGGCCTGGTCGGCCGACTCGGCGAGCAGGTCGTGGGCCCATGCCGCGGCGGTTCGCACGGCCTCGGCCACGGCGGCCTCGCGGCGGCGGCGCGCGCGCTTCTCGGCGAGGCGCTGACGCGTCTCCTCCCCGTGGCGGGCCCCACGCTCGAGGGCGTCGGCGCGGTCCTTGAGGGCGCGGGCGCGCTCCTCACGGGTGCGCAGTCCGAGGCGCAGGTCGGTCTCGGCGGCCCGGGCCTCGCGGGCCAGGGCCTCGAGGCGGTCGCGCTCCTCGGTGGACGGCTCCTCGGCGAAGTCGCCCTCGCCGCTCGCGGCCTCGAGCCGCTCGAGCAGGGCGGCGTGCTCGGCCCGGTCGGTCTCGAGCGCCTCGGTCGCGTCGGCGATGGCCTTCTCGGTGCGCTCGACCTCGGCGCGCGCCGCCCGCAGGGTCTGACCGAGCGAGCCGAGCTTCTCGGCGATCGCCGCCATCCGGGCGTCGCTCTCGTTGAGGCGCTCGAGGGCTGCCTCCACGGAGTCGGAGAGCTCTGCGCGGGTGGCCTCGGCCCCTGCGACCCGGAAGCGCGCCTCCTCCCCCTCACGCGTGGCGCGCGCCATGGCGTCCTGCGCGTCGTCGAGGGCCGCCTGCAGCTCGAGCAGGCTCGGCGCGGTGGTGCTGCCACCGCGGACGGTGCCAGGGGCGTACACGTCGCCCCCGCGGGTCACCGCGGTCACTCCAGCGTTGGTGCGAAGCAGCGCCTTGGCCTGCTGCACGTCCGCGACCAGCGCGACGCGGTCGAGCACCTGGTCGACCGCCGGGCGCACGCTCTCGGGACACGAGACGACGTCGCGGGCCCACCGGGCTCCGTCGTCGAGCGCCGGCCACGCCGCGGGGTCCACGGACGTCGCGGACTCGGCGACCAGCAGGCTGGCGCGCCCGTGGTCACCGTCGCGCAGGGCGTCCAGTGCCGCGGCCGCGGCGTCGAGCGAGCCGACGGCGAGCGCCTCGGCGGCCGATCCGAGGGCAGCGGCGACGGCGTTCTCGAGGCCGGGCTCCACGGTCACGAGCGAGGCCACCGAGCCGAGGATCTCGTGCCCCTCGTCCGCGGCGGCGAGCAGGGCCGCGGCCCCGTCCTTGCGGCTGAGGCTGAGCCCGAGCGCCTCCACGCGCGCTGCTGCCGTGGTGCGGCCCCGCTCGGCGGTGGCCTCGGCCTCCTTCCAGCGCGCCAGCTCGGCCTCGGCCGCCTCGAGCCGCGCGGCGGCCTCCTCGTAGGCGGTGTCGAGGCCCTCCTCGCCCTCCTCGTCCTGGGCGACGCTCGCCTCCAGTCGGGAGAACTCGCGCTCGGCCTCGGCGGCGCGTGCCTGCGCGGCCTCGATGGTGCCGCGCAGGCGTCCGACCTCGGCCTCGCGGGCCTCGATGCGCGAGGCCCGGGCGCCGACCTGGCCGCCCAGCTTGGCCAGACCCTCACGACGGTCGGCGGCGGCCCGCACCTCTCGCTGCAGGCGGGCGATCTCCTCGGCATGGCTGCGTTCGGCATCGGTGCGGGACAGCACCGCCTCCTCGAGGGCGGCCTTGGCCTCGGCGATCTCCTCGAGGAGGAACGCCTCCTGCTCGCGCACCTCGGCAGCCTGCGCACGCAGCTGCTCGGGGTCGCGGCCCTGGCCGGGGGCCTCGGGCTCGTCGTCCTCGCTGAGCAGGCGCACGCGTTCGGCGGCGAGCGAGCGCGTGGAGGCCATCCGCTCCACGAGCCGGCCGAGCGAGACGTACTCGTCCTGCGCCCGGGTGAGCGCCGGGCGGGCCGCCTCGGCGGCGGCCTCGAGGCTCGCGAGCCGTTCCGCCAGGCCGGCGATCGACTCCTCGACCTCGGCGCGGCGCTCGATGAGGGCCGACTCGTCGGCGACCTCCTGCTCGAGGGTCGACGTCAGCTGCACGAGGTCGTCCGCGAGCAGCCGCAGCCGCGCGTCGCGGGCGTCGGTCTGGATGACGGCGGCCTTGCGCGCCGTCTCCGCCTGGCGCCCCAGCGGCCCGAGCTGGCGGCGGATCTCGCCGGTGAGGTCCTGGACCCGGGTGAGGTTGGCCTCCATCGTGTCGAGCTTGCGCAGCGCGCGCTCCTTGCGCTTGCGGTGCTTGAGGACGCCGGCCGCCTCCTCGATGAAGCCGCGACGCTCCTCCGGTGTGGCCCGCAGCACGGTGTCGAGCTGGCCCTGCCCGACGATGACGTGCATCTCGCGGCCGATGCCGCTGTCGGAGAGCAGCTCCTGCACGTCGAGCAGGCGGCACGGGGTGCCGTTGATCGCGTACTCCGACCCGCCGTTGCGGAACATCGTCCGGGCGATCGTCACCTCGGTGTAGTCGATCGGCAGCGCGCCGTCGGTGTTGTCGATCGTCAGGGCCACCTCGGCGCGGCCCAGCGGCGCGCGGCCCGCCGTGCCGGCGAAGATGACGTCCTCCATCTTGCCGCCACGCAGCGACTTCGCACCCTGCTCGCCCATCACCCAGGCGAGGGCGTCGACGACGTTGCTCTTGCCCGAGCCGTTGGGGCCCACGATGCACGTGATGCCGGGCTCGAGGCGCATGTGGGTCGCGGAGGCGAAGGACTTGAAGCCCTTCAGCGTGAGGCTCTTGACGTACACGACCCGAGAAATCCTTTGTCCAGCCTGCGGCGATCCCGGTCAGCGTACTAGCCGGAAAGGTCCGGCTCGGGGAGGCGAGCGCACGCACCCGCCGGGCGCCGACCGCATACGGTGGCCTGGTGGACGACCACGCGCCCCGGCAGGCCCTCGTAGCGGACGAGCACCTCGTCACCTCCCTCGAGCGGCTGCTCGAGGTCTACCCCACGTCGCCGGTCCCGAACTCGCTTGCGAAGGAGTCGCCGGTGCTCACACGCAGCCACCGACGGATCATCGAGGCCGCCCCGTTCGTCGTGGTCGCCACCGTGGGAGACGGAGGTCTCGACCAGTCGCCCCGTGGCGACCGGCCCGGCTTTGTCCTGGTCCGGGACGACCGCACCCTCGTGATCCCCGACCGGCGCGGCAACAACCGCCTCGACACGCTGCGCAACCTCGTCGCCGACCCCCGTGTCGGGCTCCTCTTCCTCGTGCCCGGTCTCGGTGAGGAGCTGCGGGTGCGCGGTACGGCCGTCGTCTCCACCGACCCGGAGGAGCTCGGGCGCCACGCGGTCAGGGGCACCAGGCCGGCATCGGTCGTCGTGGTCACCGTCGAGCGCGTCTACTTCCAGTGCGCCCGCGCGGTCAAGCGCAGCCGGCTCTGGGACTCCGGGTCGCACGTGGACCCCCGGACCCTGCCCACCGCCGGCGACATGACACGAGAGGCCGGCGGGTTCGCGTCCGACGCCGAGGCCGCCGCCTACGACGCAGCGCTCGACGAGCGTCAGGACGCCACGCTCTACTGAGCCCCGGGAGGCCCGGGGAGGCAGGTGGCCCTGGGCGGGTGCCCCGCTACGAGCTGCCGTTGGCGATGCGCTCGTGGTGGTGGATCACCTCGGCGATGATGAAGTTCAGGAAGGCCTCGGCGAAGACGGGGTCGAGACCCGCGCTGTCGGCGAGCGCCCGCAGCCGCGCGATCTGCTGCTCCTCGCGCCGCGGGTCGGCCGGGGGAAGGTGCTGCTCGGCCTTGAGCCGACCGACCTGCTGCGTGCACTTGAAGCGCTCTGCGAGCAGGTGCACGAGCGCCGCGTCGATGTTGTCGATGCTGCTGCGCAGCCGGGCCAGCTCCTCAGGGACCTCGGGCACGTCGCCCACCGGATCGTCGCTCACCGCGCCAGAGTAGGTCGCTCAGCGTTCGACGAACCCGTGGGTTCCGTCCTTCGGAACGCCCTGCTGCACGACGACGCTCTCGACCCGTCCGGGTCGCCGGCTGGTGGAGGGCGACTCCCTCAGCAGCGCCTCGAGCGCGGCCACGGCCTCGGCACTGCCCTGCGCCACCACCTCGACGCGGCCGTCGGAGGTGTTGCGTGCGTGTCCGACGAGCCCGAGCTCGAGGGCCCGGGCGCGGGTCCACCAACGGAAGCCGACGCCCTGCACGGATCCCCGGACGAACATGGTCGCGCGCACGGCCCCTCCGTCACTGCCCTGCGCCGCCTGCTCCATCCCCACACGGTATGCCGCGTGGCGTCGCAACGCCGTCACCGGCCGTAACTATGCTCGCCGCAGGCAGAGCGGTGACTCCACGCACCGAGGCCCACGGAAGGAGCGACGTGTCGACGTCGGCGATTTCACGGGCGGCTGGCACGGGTCAGACCGCCGACACGGCCACGGGGGCCAGTCCCCGATCCGGGCGCGCGCGCGAGGGTTCGCCGGGCTCCTCCGGCTCTCCCGGGCGGCCCGGCCGCATCGAGGGGCTCGACGGCCTGCGCGCACTCGCCATCGTCGCGGTCCTCGTCTACCACCTCAACGCCTCGTGGCTGCCCGGCGGGTTCCTCGGCGTCGACGTGTTCTTCGTCGTCTCGGGCTTCCTCATCACGACCCTGCTCGTTCGCGAGCACGAGAGCACCGGACGCGTCCGCCTCTCCCAGTTCTGGGTCCGCCGGGCCCGTCGGCTGCTGCCGGCCCTCGTGCTCTGTGTCCTCACGAGCGTGCTCATCGCCCGAGCCGTCAGCCAGGACCTGCTCGTCGACATCGGCCGCGAGATCCTCGGCGCGCTCACCTTCTCGACCAACTGGGTCGAGATCACCGCCGGCACGAGCTACTTCGACCAGACCGCGCCGCAGCTGTTCATGAACTTCTGGTCCCTCGCCGTCGAGGAGCAGTTCTACCTCGTGTGGCCGCTGCTGACGCTGGCCCTGCTGGCCGTGTCGAGCCGGGTCCGGGTCGGTGCCGCCGTCGCGGTCGGGCTCGGCTCGTCGCTGCTGATGGCGGCGCTCTTCTCCCCCGGCACCGACGGCACGCGCGTCTACTACGGCACCGACACGCACGTCATGGGCCTGATGGCCGGCGCAGCTCTCGCCTTCGCGTGGGCCAGCCCGCGCCTGGCGCCGCGGGTGGCCCCCTCACGCTGGGGCCGCTTCGGGCCGTATGCCGTCCCGCTGGCTCTCCTGGTCCTCCTGGCCGAGATGGCCCTCCTCGACGAGCAGTCGACGTGGACCTTCCGAGGCGGCATCCTGCTGGCCTCGCTGGCCACCGCGGTGCTCGTCATGGGCGTCGTCGAGCGGCGCCCCGGCGGGCCGTGCCCGGTGGCACGGGTGATGCGTCACCCGGTCCTGGGCTGGGTGGGCGCACGGTCCTACTCCATCTACCTCTGGCACTGGCCGGTCATCCTGCTCGTCGCCCTGGACAACCCGTCCGCGCCGGGCACGGTGTCGCACCTGCTGACGCGCCTGTGGTGCGTGCTCGTGACGGTCGCGCTCGCCGACCTGAGCTTCCGCTTCGTCGAGACGCCGTTCCGCACGCTCGGCTTCCGCGGCGTCGCGGTCGCCCTCGGCCGTGGCGTGTCCGAGCTGACCCTGCGCGGCCGGCGCGTCGTGGCCACCGTCGTCGCCGTCCTCGCGGTGGCGACCGGCGTCATCGTGCTCACGGCGCCCGACCAGAGCCAGACCGCACAGATGCTCGCGCAGAACGAGGCGGCCGCAGACCAGCAGGCGCCGGCTGTCTCGCCGTCGGGCGCCCCCTCCACCGCCCCGCCCGGCGTACCGAGCATGCCGTCCACGCCGGGCGCGACGGCGCCGTCGGCCTCAGCCACCCCGGGCGGTCCCTCGGCCACGAAGGCGTCCTTCGCCATGCCGAGCGGCCCCGAGCTCGACGCCTACGGCGACTCCATCATGGTCGGCAGCCTGCAGGCGCTGCGCTACTACTTCCCGGGCATCCGCATCGACGCCAAGTCCAACCGCCGGTGGTCCGACGGTCTCGCGCAGGTCCGGGCACGCGGCTCGGACAACCGGCGCGCGGTCATCCTGGCGTTCGGCACCAACGCCGGCGTCGACGAGGACGCCGTCAAGCAGGTCCTGGCCACCCTGGGCCCCGAGCGCATGGTCGTCCTCGTCAACATCATGGCTCCCTTCTCCCGCGTCGACTCCGACAACGCGACGCTCGAGCTCGTGGCTCGTGGCCGGTCCAACGTCGTGGTCGCCGACTGGGCCGACGCGATCCGGGCCCACCCCGAGCAGGTGCAGTCCGACCGGATCCACCCGACGATCACGGGCGCGCACCTGTTCTCCAAGACGGTGCGTCAGGCCCTTGCCGACCTCTCCGAACGCCACACCGGCACGAAGGTCCTGCTCAAGGAGCTCCCGATTCCCTGAGGCCGCTGCCCGCCTGAGGAGGGCCACAGATGGATCCGGCGTCGCCGTTCAGACCGCCACGACTGGGTCGCCGACGCGGAGAGTGGCGCCGGGTGCCAGCGGCAGCACCGGGGCCAGGCGGATGCCGAACCATGTCGCCCCCTCCCACTTCCGGTGGCGGGCCAGCGTGCGGATCGGCTCCTTTCGGGTGCGCAGGTCGTCGCGGTCGATCGTGGTCATGACGCACCGGTCGCACACCATGGTGGTGCGGAAGGCCACGTCGCCGATGTGCACCGACGACCACGAGTCCTCGGCGAACGGCTCGCCACCGGCGACGACGACGTTGGGCCGGAACCGGTCGTGGCCCACGGGATCCCCCGGCTGCTCACCCCGCTCGGCAGCCGTCTCGAGCAGCCAGCCGCCCAGCCGGCGCAGCGACGCCTCCGACGTGACGTGCAGCGGCGCGGCGTCCGAGAGCGAGTTGCGGTCTCCCGTCCGCCCGCCCATCTCGGGCCGGATGGGCCGGACGGTGTCATCGTCCTGCCAGACCAGCCGCAGGGGTCGTCCGACCCGCGCGGACAACCAGGCGTCCGCGTCGGAGCCGGCGGGCCTCGCCTCGTCCTGGCCGGAGAAGCGGACCGTCACCGGTGTGGCACCGGACGGCGCGGCGACGAGCAAGGGGTCCGCGCCGGGCGCCGACAGCAGGATCGCGCCGTCCGGCCGCGGTTCCGCGCGCAGGCCGAGGAGCGCGTGCTCCTCGCGGGCCGTGACCTTGGTGCCCCCCTCGTCCACGACCGCCCACCGACGGTCGCCGCGAAGCCCCTGCGCCTCGACGACCGCCTCCTGCACCGCCACGCCCGCCAGCGACTTGACGGGATAGGTGGCCAGCGCGGTGACGACCAGGTCACCCCGGGCGCTCGCTGCCCCGCTCACTCGGCCAGCCAGGCGGCATACGCGTTGAAGGTGTAGGGACGGCCGAGGAAGTCCTCGACGAGGTCGGCGGCGTCGCGCCGGCCACCCTGCGCGAGCACCTTGTCGCGGTAGGCCCCGGCGACCTCGGGGTCGAAGAGGTCGCCGCGGTCGAAGGCGGAGAACATGTCCTTGGCGATGACGAGCGACCACATGTAGGTGTAGTAGCCGGAGCTGTAGCCGTCGAGGTGCCCGAAGTGGCACTGCATGTGCGTGCCCTCGAGGTACGGGAAGACCGAGTAGCGGCCCATCAGCTCGCGGAGGCGGGCCGTGAGGTCGTCGGTCTTGCGCACGTGGAAGTCGTAGGAGAGCGCGGCATAGAACATCTGCGTGCGGGCGTCGTAGCCCTTGCCGAAGTCGTCGGCCCGGCGCATGGCGCGCACGAGCTCGGCGGGGATCGTCTCGCCCTCGGCGTCGCGCGCGAAGGTGGCGAGGACCTCGGGGTCCCACGCCCACTCCTCGAGCATCTGGCTGGGGGCCTCGACGAAGTCCCACTCGGTGGCGACGCCCGAGAAGCGCACCCACTCGGTGCCACCGGCGAGGACGTGGTGCACGAGGTGGCCGAACTCGTGGAAGAGCGTCACGACCTCGTCGTGCTCCATCAGGCCCCGGTTGAAGTTGCAGACGAGCACGCCCTCGGGCAGCTGCGTGCCGGCCACCCCCCGGACCAGGTCGAACTGCGCCGCGTGCTTGTACTTGCCGTCCCGCGGGTGAAGGTCGAGGTGGATCCGGCCGATGCGCTCGCCGCCGAAGGAGACGTCGAAGGTGGCGACCTCCTCGTGCCAGGTCCGGGCGTCCTCGGCCGGCACGGGGGTCCACTCCAGGCCGAAGAGCCGGCCGGTGACGTCGAGCAGCCCCTGGCGGACCGCCTCGAACGGGAAGTAGGTGCGCACCTTCTGGGCGTCGACCGCGAGGTCCTCCTTGCGCACCAGCTCGGAGTAGTACGCCACGTCGGCGCCGTCGATGTCGATGGCCTCCGGGCGGTCCCGACGCAGGCGCGCCAGCAGCACGTCCTTGTCCCGCTCGGCACTCGCCGTGGAGAGCTCGGTGATGCGGTCGATGAACTCGTCGATCGCCGCGCCGGTGCCGATCATCTTCACCTCGGCGTCGAAGTCGGCCCACGAGGCGTAGCCGAGCAGCGCGGCGTGCTCGCGCCGGGCCGCGAAGAGGTCCTGCAGCACCCGGTCGTTGGCGGGCCACGCGATGCTGAGGAACTGGGTCACCAGGTCGCGCCGGGCCTGGGCGTCGTGCGCGAAGGTGCGGAAGGGGACGACGTCCGGGTAGTCCGTGGTCACCGTCACCATCCCGTCCTCGTCGACGGGGTGCGCGTCGACCCAGTCCTGCGGCAGTCCCGCGAGCTGGTCGGGGGTGACCCGGATGCTGCGGACGTCCTCGCGGATGTTCTTGCTGAACTCCTGGCTGAGCAGGATCTCGCGTTCGCTCAGCTCGCGCAGCCGGTCCCGCGCCGCCTCGTCGCGGTCCACGCCGGAGCGGTGGAAGTCGCGCAGGGTGCGCTCCAGCACGCGCGCGGCGTCGGCGTCGAGCCCGCTGGCGTCGATGCCGGCGAGGACTGCGTACAGGCCGGTGTCGAGGCCCAGGTCGGTGTCGAGCTTCTGGACCTGCTGGGCCACCGACTCCGCGCGTTCGCGCACGGCGGGGTCCGGGTGCACCTCGGAGAAGAGGGAGCCCACCGACGCGGCGTTGGACAGCGCCGTCTGGGCGTCGTTCCAGACGCGAAGCACCTCGAGGGGCTCGCTCGGCGGGTCGTTGCGCAGGCCCTCGACCAGCGAGCGCGTGAGGGCGAGCTGCTGCTCGCCTCGTTCGCCGACCCACTCGAGCCAGTCGCTCGACAGGGGCAGTGGCAGGTGGGTCGGCTCGGTCGTCACAGACGGCACTGTATGCCGCGTTCCTCCCCTGCGTGCCGAACGGCTAGTCCCAGAGCTGCAGCGAGCGCTTGACGATGGCGGCGAGGTCCTCGGCCCCCACCTCACGCGGGCTGGTGGCGAGCAGGCGCTGCTGCTTGAGGGCGCCCTCGACGAGGTCGTCGACGTCGGCCTCGCCGTAGCCGACGGCCCGCAGGCCGTTCGGCATCCCGATGTCGCGCATGAGGTCGACGAGCACGCCGGGGAGCACGTCGCGCGGCTCCCCCGCCCACCGTGCACCGTGGCCGGGGTCGAGCAGCCGGGCGGCCGCCAGGTGACGCTCGGGGTCGGCCTCGAAGGTCCACCGGAAGGCCTCGGGCGCCGTCAGTGCGACGGCCATGCCATGGGGCACCATCGGCTCGTCACGGGGGTAGTCGTCCGGGTGGAAGTCCCGGACCCGCCCCGCGACGGGGTACGCGTTGGCGTGCGGCACGTGGACCCCTGCGTTGCCGAAGCCCAAACCCGCGAACGTCGCCGCGAGAGCCATGTCGCCGCGTGCTCCCTCGTCGGAGCCGTCGCGCACCGCGGTGCGGAAGGCCTTGGCCAGCAACGACATCGCACGCTCCGACCACATGTCGGCGATCGGGTTGCTGCCGCAGTACGGCACCCGCTCCCCCGGCTGCTTGCGCTCGTAGGTCGTGAACGGTCGAGCGGTCCAGCTCTCGAGCGCGTGGCACAGGATGTCCATGCCGGCGCTCGCGGTGACCCCGGCCGGCTGGCTGGCGGTGAGCCGGGGGTCGACGACCGCCAGGCTCGGCCGGAGCCGGACGTGGCTGATGCCGGTCTTGACCCGGAGCGACAGGACGTCCAGGACGCAGATGGTCGTGCTCTCCGCCCCGGTGCCCGTCGTCGTCGGCACCGCGACGAGCGGGGCGAGCGGCCGGCTCGGCGCGCGGGCCGCCCCCACGGGCGCATTGACGTAGTCCATGAGGTCGCCGCCGTCGCTCAGCAGCAGGTCGACGGCCTTGGCGGTGTCGATGGAGGACCCGCCCCCGACGGCGACGTAGCCGTCGAACGGGCCGTCGGCACGGGCCCGCTCCGCCGCGGCGACGAGGCTGGCGTCGGTCGGCTCCACGTGGGCCGAGTCGTGCACGACGGCCTCGAGCCCGAAGCCTCGTATCCGCTCGGCGACCCTGTCGGGCCACCCGGTCTCGAGCACCCCCGGATCGGTGACGACGAGCACGCGGCCGGCGCCGAGCCCCAGCAGGTCGTGCCCGATCTCGTCGGCGGCTCCGGCTCCGAACTTCAGCGAGGGCGCGCCGTAGGTGAAGACGGACTCAGGGTTCGCTGGCGACCACGTCATGGGGTCACCCTGCCACGGGCCGGCAGGGGTGTGTCGCTCGGACGGTGGGCGTAGCCTTGGTGCTCGCGTCGAACGGTCAGGGGATTCTTCCGACCGCCGTGGAGGACTCCATGCGCATGACCAACCCGACCAGAGCCGCTTGCGCTGCCGCGCTCGTGACCGCAACCATGACGATCCCGACGGCAAGCCACGCGAGCGGCGACCGATCGTGTCCGCTGCCGACCTACGGCCCGGGCAGCTCGTACCGTCCCACCATCGGGCCGTCCGACTTCTCCGCCCACGTCACCAACCCGTGGTTCCCGCTCCGCCCTGGCACCACGTACGTCTACACGGGGACGAAGGACGGCAAGCACGCGCTGGACGTCGTCACGGTCTCCCGGCAGACGAAGGCGATCGACGGCGTCAGGACGAGGGTGGTCCAGGACCGGCTGTTCCTGGACGGGGTCCTCGAGGAGCGGACCGCCGACTACTACGCGCAGGACCGCTGCGGCAACGTCTGGTACTTCGGCGAGGACACCGCGGTCCTGGACGCGCACGGCCACGTGACGGACCGGTCCGGGTCCTTCCACGCCGGAGTGGGCGGCGCACAGCCGGGCGTGTACCAGCAGCGCGGGCCCGAGATCGGTCGGCTGTTCCGCCAGGAGTGGTTCAAGGGGCAGGCCGAGGACCGCTACCGCGCGCTCACGACCGCGGCGTCGGTCACCGTGCCCTACGGCGACTTCCGCAATGCCCTGCGCACCGAGGAGCGGACCGACCTCGAACCGGGCGTCGTGGACAACAAGTACTACGTGCGCGGCATCGGGGTGGTCGAGGAGCTGACGGTCAAGGGCGGCACCGAGAGCCTGCACCTGGTCGACGTGCTGCGCTGATCGCTCCGACCCCTCGCGGCCCCGCCACCTAAGGTGTGGGGCATGACGGACCAACGCCCTGCCCGGACCTTGGTCGTCGGCGCGGGGCAGGCCGGCATCTCGCTCGTGACGGCCCTTCGGGAGCTCGGCGACACCGGCCCCGTCGTCCTCGTCGGCGACGAGCCGGAGCCGCCCTACGAACGGCCGCCGCTGTCGAAGAGCTACCTGCGGGGCGAGCACGACCGCGCCTCGCTCGTCTTCCACGACACGGGCTGGTTCGCCGACCGGGGCGTCGAGCTGGTGACCGGTGACGCCGTCGTCGGCATCGAGCGCGACCTCGCGGGCGGCCGGGCCACGACGACCTCGGGGCGGACACTCGAGTTCGACCGCCTCGCGCTCACGACCGGCGCCGCCAACCGGACGCTTCCCGTGGCCGACGCGCGCCACGAGGAGCCCGGCTGCCCTGTCGCCACCACGGGACTGCACTCGATCCGCACGCTGGCCGACGCCGACCGCCTGGCCCCGGAGCTGCGGCGGGCCCGCCAGGTCGTCGTCGTGGGCGGCGGCTTCATCGGCCTCGAGATAGCCGCCGGGGCGCGGCTGCTCGGCGCCGACGCGACGGTCGTCGAAGTCGCTCCTCGCCTGCTCGACCGCGCCGTCAGCCCTGGGCTGGCTGATGCAGTGCGGCAGGCCCACGAACGCCGCGGCACGCGGGTGCTGCTGCGCACCGGTGCCGTCCGCGTCGTGGTCGAGGACGGCCGCGCCAGAGGTGTCGAGCTGACCGACGGCACGACGCTGCCGGCCGACGTCGTCGTGGTCGGCATCGGGGTGGTCCCGCGCACCGAGCTCGCGGCACAGCTCGGCCTCCTCGTCGAGCCGCGCGGCATCGTCGTCGACCAGAACGCCGTCGCGTCCGACGGCCTGACCGTCGCCGCCGGTGACTGCGCCGTCGGGCCCAACCCCTTCGGCCGCGGGCTGGGCGGTCCTACCCGGCTCGAGAGCGTGGCGCACGCGACGGACCAGGCGCATGCGGCGGCCTCGGCCCTGGCCGGCCACCCCTCGGCATACGACCGCGTGCCGTGGTTCTGGAGCGACCAGGGCGACCTGCGCCTGCAGATGGCCGGGCTCCCCCACGGCGCGGACCGCACCGTCCTGCGCGGTGACGCTGCGGCGGAACGGTTCTCGCTGCTCAGCTACCGCGACGGCCTGCTCATCGCGGTGGAGTCGGTCGGCAGCCCCGCCGACTACCTGGCGGTGAAGCGAGCGCTCGAGAAGGGTATGACCATCGAAGCCGACGCGGCTGCCGACACCGCGGTCCCCCTCAAGCGGCTCATCACCGAGGCTCCGGCCCCCGGCCCGTCCTGACGCGCCCGGCACCGCACGCTGCGTTAGCGTGAGTCGTTGCCCAACGAAGGGACGTTTCCAATGCATGCTCTGGCGGGTCTGCCCACCGCGGACACCCTGATCAGCGCGAATCCCGTCGACTACGTCATCATCGCGCTCTACTTCGTCTTCGTCCTCGGCATCGGGGTCATGGCCAGGCGCGCCGTCTCCGACTCCATCGACTTCTTCCTCTCCGGCCGGTCGCTCCCGGCCTGGGTCACCGGCCTCGCCTTCATCTCGGCGAACCTCGGCGCCGTCGAGATCATGGGCATGTCGGCCAACGGCGCCGAGCTCGGCATCTCGACCGTGCACTACTTCTGGGTCGGCGCCATCCCCGCCATGCTCTTCCTCGGCGTCGTGATGATGCCCTTCTACTACGGCTCGCGCGTGCGCTCCGTCCCGGAGTTCATGTTCCGCCGCTTCGGCACGGGCGCCCACCTCGTCAACGCCCTCAGCTTCGCGCTCGCCCAGCTGCTCATCGCCGGCGTCAACCTCTACCTGCTCGGCTCGATCGTGCACGCGCTGCTCGGCTGGCCGCTGTGGCTCACGCTGATCGTGGCCGCCGCCATCGTGCTGTCCTACATCACCCTCGGCGGGCTCTCGGCGGCGATCTACAACGAGGTGCTGCAGTTCTTCGTCATCGTCGCTGCCCTGCTGCCGCTGACCCTGATCGGCCTGCACCGGGTGGGCGGCTGGTCGGGGCTGCAGGACAAGATCACCCAGTTCGCCTCGAGCCCGGCTGCCACCAAGGCGGGAGTCGCCCCTGCCGAGCAGCAGCTGCACTCCTGGCCCGGTGAGGCGCTATCCGGCTTCAGCTCTCCGATCTGGTCGGTGATCGGCATCGTCTTCGGCCTCGGCTTCGTGCTCTCCTTCGGCTACTGGACGACGAACTTCGTCGAGGTCCAGCGGGCGATGGCCTCCAACTCGATCTCGGCCGCGCGCAAGACCCCGATCATCGGGTCCTTCCCGAAGATGTTCGTGCCGTTCATCGTCATCGTGCCCGGCATGATCGCCGCGGTCCTCGTCAAGGAGATCGGCCAGCTCAAGGCCGGCGGCTCGCCGCCCGGCGGCGCCTCCGGCCAGGGCGTCAAGTACAACGACTCGCTGCTGCTCCTGATGCGCGACATCCTGCCCAACGGCCTGCTCGGCGTCGCGATCGCCGGTCTGCTCGCTGCCTTCATGGCCGGCATGGCCGCCAACATCTCGGCGTTCAACACCGTCTTCAGCTACGACCTGTGGCAGCGCTACATCCGCAAGAACCACAGCGACGACTACTACCTGCGCATCGGTCGGCTCGCGACCGTCGGCGCGACCGTCATCGCGATCTTCACGGCCATCGTCGCCAGCTCGTTCAGCAACGTCATGGACTACCTCCAGACGCTCTTCGGCTTCTTCAACGCGCCGCTCTTCGCCACGTTCATCCTCGGCATGTTCTGGAAGCGGATGACGGCCACCGCCGGCTGGGTGGGCCTGTCAGCGGGCACACTGTCGGCCGTCGTCGTCGCGCTGCTCAGCGAGGACGCGTTCGGCTCGCTCAGCCTCGGGGTCATCCCGATCAGCGGACAGGGTGCTGCCTTCGTCGCTGCCTCGGCCGCCTTCGTCGTCGACATCGTGCTCAGTGTCGTCGTCTCGCTCGTGACGGAGCCCAAGCCGGCGAAGGAGCTGCGCGGCCTCGTCTACTCCGAGACGCCCCGCGAGGACCTCGTCGACCCGGAGGAGCACCGGCTGCCGTGGTTCCGGCGCACGCTGCCGCTCGCCGGCATCTCGCTCGTCCTCGTCATCATCCTCAACTTCTTGTTCTGACAGGAGCATCGACATGAGTGACCACCACGACGCCCCTGACCTGACGAACGGGACCGACGCGCCCGATCCGGACGACACTCGGGTCCGGCGGCACACCGCCGGCGCCTTCGACATCCGCAACTTCATCGGCGCCCTGCTCGGCCTCTACGGCGTGATCCTCACGCTGCTCGGAATCTTCGGGGACAAGGCCTACGACAAGACGGGCAACGTCAACGCCAACCTGTACGCCGGCATCGTCCTGCTCGTCATCAGCGCGATCTTCATCGCCTGGGCAAGGCTCAAGCCCATCCTCGTCCCGGAGCACGTCGAGCCCGTCGAGCAGGACCCGACGCGCCCGGCGCCCAAGCGCCGGCAGACCCGGCACTGACGGCCACCGCCTCCCCGCGCAGCCCCGCGGCCCGTCCCCTGACCGTCGCGACGGTCAGGACGGGCTGCGGCGTCTTGGCCGGGGCTGGCACACCGGGCACGAGAACGACGAGCGGTTCATGAACTGCTCGCGCCGCATCACGGCGCCGCACCGGTCGCACGGCGTGCCGGCCCGGCCGTACGCGTGGAGCGAGCGGTCGAAGTAGCCGCTGGCGCCGTTGACGTTGACGTAGAGCGCGTCGAAGCTCGTGCCACCCTGGCCGAGCGCCTCGGCCATGACCTCTCGCGCGTGATCGAGGATGCGCGCGAGCGTCGGCTTGGTGAGCGAGGAGCAGAGCCGCTCCCCGTGGACCTTCGCGCGCCAGAGCGCCTCGTCGGCGTAGATGTTGCCGATGCCCGACACGAGCGTCTGGTCGAGCAGGGCACGCTTGACGGCGCTGTCGCGCTGCTTCATCCGGCGGACGACAGCAGCCTGGTCGTAGGCGGGCTCGAACGGGTCGGGAGCGATGTGGGCCACCGACTCGGGGATGCCGTCGGGCCGCAGCGGTGACAGCGCCAGGCCGCCGAAGGTTCGCTGGTCCACGAAGCGCAGCTGCGGTCCCGCGTCATCGAAGTCGAAGCGGGCGTGGCAGTGCTTCTCGAGCGGCGCGTCGGCCGGCTCGACGAGCATCTGCCCGCTCATCCCGAGGTGGACGATGAGGGCGTCCTCGCCGTCGAGGGCGAGCCAGAGGTACTTGCCGCGCCGCGAGGCCGCGGTGACGGTGACGTCGTGGAGGCGCTGGGCCAGGTCCTCGGGTCCGGCGTCATGACGGCGGGCGACGCGTACGCCGGTGACGCGGGCGCGCGACACGTGCCGGCCCACGACGTGCTCCTCGAGGCCACGGCGGACGACCTCGACCTCGGGCAGCTCAGGCACCGGGTCAGGTCCCGGCGACCGACCCGTTGGACGGGCGGGACGCATCGGTCTCCGAGCCGTCGGCATCCGAGCTTCGGCCGGCGGTGCGACGACCGTCGAGGGTGTGCCACGCCTCCTTGGCCGCCTTCTGCTCGGCTTCCTTCTTGGAGCGTCCGTGGCCCTCGCCGAGGACCTCCTCGCCGACGACGACGCGGGCGTGGAACTCCTTCTCGTGGTCGGGCCCCTGCTCGCCCACCCGGTACTCCGGCGAGCCGAGTGCGAAGCCGGCCGCCATCTCCTGCAGGCTCGTCTTCCAGTCGAGGCCGGCGCCGAGCGTGGCCGCCTCCTCGATGATGGGGTCGAAGTGGTGGTGCACGAAGCGGGCGGCGAGATCGATGTCCGTCGAGAGGAACACCGTGCCGATCAGGGCCTCGAGCGTGTCGGCCAGGATCGAGGCCTTGTCGCGGCCACCGGTGGCCTCCTCGCCCTTGCCGAGCATGACGTAGCGGCCGAGGTCGAAGGTGCGGGCGACGTCGGCCAGGGCCCGCATGTTGACGACGGCGGCGCGCAGCTTGGCCAGCTGGCCCTCGGCGAGGTCGGGGTGCTCGCGGTAGAGCGACTCGGTCACGACGAGCCCGAGGACGGAGTCGCCCAGGAACTCGAGGCGCTCGTTGTTGGGCAGTCCGCCGTTCTCGTAGGCGTAGGACCGGTGCGTCAGGGCACGCAGGAGCAGCGGCTCGTCGATGTCCTGCCCGACCACCTCGCGGAGGTGGGCGATCAGAGCATCGACGGGCCGCTGCGGCACCGCCGGAACACCCCCAGCGCCGATTGAGCTCACGGGGCTGCTCACGGGGTGATCAGGCCTGGTGCTCGGTGCGCTCGGCAGCGGCGTAGTGACGGCCCTTGTACGTGCCGCACGACGGGCACGCGATGTGCGGCTGGTTCGCCGCACCGCACTGGGGGCACGTGGAGAGCGTCGTCGGCGTTGCCTTCCAGTTCGCACGACGCGAACGGGTGTTGGAGCGCGACATCTTCCGCTTCGGGACAGCCACGTCAGTTCCTCTTCTCTTGCGGGTCGTTCCCCAGCAGTCCGCTGAGGGACGACCACCTCGGGTCGATCACTTCATGATGATGGTCCGGGTCCTCCGCGAGGTGCATCCCACACTCGGAACACAACCCCGGGCAGTCCGGCCGGCACACCGGTTGGAACGGCAGCGTCGGCACGACAGCGTCCCGGAGCACGGGCTCGAGGTCGATGAGGTCACCGACCAGCTCGTGCACCTCGTCCTCGTCCGAGTCGGCTCCCACCTCGTGGTGGTGCGCCGCCCGGTCGGCGTAGGCGAACAGCTCCTGGAAGGTCCCCTCGACTTCGAGCTCGAGGGGGTCCAGGCACCGCACGCAGGCGCCGGTCGCCGTGCCACTGACCGAACCCGTGACGAGGACACCTTCGACGACGGACTCGAGGCGCACCTCGACCTGGACCGGCTCGCCGGCCTTGATCGAGATGACGTCGGTGCCGAGGTCGTCGGGCAACGTCACCGTGCGCGAGAGCTCCTGCATCGTGCCCGGTCGCCGAACGAGCTCCCGGGTGTCGAGCACCAGGGGGGAACGGGGATCGGGACGGTCCATGACTCCTGCGCACAGTAGAGGATTCGGCCCGCGCCAAGACGGACGTGGACCGACGTCCAAGGCTACTAGAGGCACGGCGTGCGCCCAAATCAGCCCAGACGCTCGCGCAGCGCCGCCAGGACGGCGTCCGGGACCAGGCCGCTGACGTCGCCGCCGTAGCGCACGACCTCCTTGATGAGCGAGCTCGACACGTGCTGCAGGGCCGGGTCGGCGGGGATGAAGAGGGTCTCGACACCGCTGAGGTGGTGGTTCATCGTGGCCATCGGCAGCTCGTAGGCGAAGTCGGTGCCGCCGCGCAGCCCCTTGACCATGCTGCTCGCGCCCACCTCACGGCACACGTCGACGACCAGCGTGCCGGCCCACGCCCCGATGCGGACGTTCGGCAGGTGGCCCACCGACTGCTCGAGAAGGGCGACGCGCTCGTCGACCGAGAACGTGCCCTGCTTCGAGGGGTTGTGCAGGATGGCGACGACGACCTCGTCGAAGAGCCGGCTGGCACGCGTCACCACGTCGACGTGGCCGTTGGTGAGCGGGTCGTAGGAGCCGGGGCAGACACACCGGCGCGCGGGGCTCGTCACGCCGCCAACCTACCGTCCGGGCCGAACCGCGCGACGCAGGCTCACGCGACGACGTCGCTGGGCGGCGGCTCGGCGAACCACACGGCCGTCTCGCCGTAGCGCTTCTCCCCCGACAGCTCCAGCCCCTCGGGCCAGCTGGGCTGCGGCGAGCGGCTGGACCGCTCGACGACGACGAGCGCGTCGGAAGCGAGCCACCGGTGCTCGACGAGGCCGGCCAGGACGGCGGCGAGGGCCTCCTCCGTGACGTCGTAGGGCGGGTCGAGGAGCACGAGGTGCATGCGCACGTCCGCCGGCGGCCCCGCGGCGACGGCACGCTCGACGGTGTCGGCCACCACGCGTACGGCCCGGTGGCCGACGACGGCGGCGTTGGCGCGGATGACCTTCGCGGCCGCCTTGTGCGACTCGACGAGCAGCACGAGCGACGCCCCCCGGCTCGCGGCCTCGAGACCCAGGGCCCCCGACCCGGCGTAGAGGTCGAGGACGTTGGTGCCGTCCAGGAGCCCCCGGTGCTCCAGGCGGCTGAAGAGCGCCTCCCTGACCCGGTCGGAGGTGGGTCGGGTCGAGGACCCGGAGGGTGTCTGCAGCCGACGACCGCCCGCGCTGCCACTGATGATCCGAGTCACGTCAGCCTCGCTCCAGCCATGCCGCCTGCTCCTCGTCCAGCCGCATCGCCACGGCCGCGGCGAGCGCGGGGTGCGCCCGCAGCTCCGGGTCGCGCTCGACGAGCGCGAAGGCGTCCTCACGGGCGTCGGCGATGATCTGCTCGTCCTCGACGCGGCCGAGGCGCAGGTGGCGCACCGAGTTGGCCCGTCCGCTCTGGCGCGCCCCGAGGACGTCGCCCTCGCGGCGCAGCAGGAGGTCGGCGCGGGCGAGCTCGAAGCCGTCGGTCGTCGCGGCCACCTGGTGGAGCCGCTCCATCGCCCGCTCGCCCGGGTCCCGTGTCATGAGCAGGCAGAGCCCCGGAACGGCTCCACGCCCGACGCGACCACGGAGCTGGTGCAGCTGGGAGATGCCGAAGCGGTCGGCGTCGACGACGACCATGACGGAGGCGTTGGGCACGTCGACCCCGACCTCGATGACGGTCGTGGCCACGAGCACGTCGATCTCACCGGCCGAGAAGGCGCGCATGGTGGCGTCCTTGGCGTCGGGGTCCAGCCGACCGTGCAGGACCGCGATGCGGACGCCCGCGAGCGCGGGGGTGGCCTGCAGCGTGCTGAGCATGGCGTAGACACCGGTGAGCTCGCGCGCCGGCCCCTCCGGCGCATCGGCCCCGGCGTCGCCGTCCTCGCCGTCCTCGCCGTCCCAGTGCGCGTCCCAGCCGGCGTCCTCGTCGGAGCTGTCGCGGGTGCTCGACGAGCCGGCGCCCGGCTCGTCGTCGACGTCGCCGATGCGGGGGCAGACGACGTATGCCTGGTGTCCCGCGGCGACCTCCTCGGCCACCCGTGCCCACGTGCGCTCCACCCAGCCCTGCCGGTCGGCGTCGACGACGTGGGTCGCGATCGGCGAGCGCCCGCGGGGCAGCTCGCGAAGGGTCGAGGTCTCCATGTCGCCGAAGACCGTCATGGCCACGGTGCGCGGGATGGGGGTCGCCGTCATGACGAGGACGTGGGGTGGCCGGCTGCCCTTCTCGCGCAGGGCGTCGCGCTGCTCGACGCCGAAGCGGTGCTGCTCGTCGACGACCACGAGCGCGAGGTCGGCGAACTGGACGTGCTTCTGGATCAGCGCGTGCGTGCCGACGACGATGCCGGCCTCGCCGGACGCGGCGTCGAGCAGCGAGCGACGGCGCGCCGCAGCACTCTGGCTGCCGGTCAGCAGGGCGACCGTGGTGCCGAACTCCGCGCCGCCGAGCATCCCGCCCTGGGCGAGGTCGCCGAGCATCGTGGTGATGGACCGGTGGTGCTGGGCGGCGAGCACCTCGGTGGGCGCGAGCAGGGCGGCCTGGCCTCCGGCGTCGATGGCGGCCAGCATCGCCCGCAGCGCGACCATCGTCTTGCCCGAGCCGACCTCACCCTGGAGCAGCCGGTGCATCGGGCGGTCCGACGCCAGCTCGGCGGAGAGCACCTCGCCGACCTCGCGCTGGCCCGCGGTGAGCTCGAAGGGCAGGCGGGCGTCGAAGGCGGCCAGCAGTCCGCCGGGGCGTGGGGGCCGAGGCGTCGCCAGCTCGGACTCCGCGGCCTTGCGGCGCTGGGCGAGGATGGTCTGCAGGACGAACGCCTCGTCGTACTTCAGGCGCTCGAGGCCCCGCGCCGGCTGGTCCTCGACGGCCGGGCGGTGGACGAGCTCGAGCGCCACCGCGCGGTCGAGCAGACCGCGCGCGGCGCGTACGTCGTCGGGAACGGGCTCGCGGATGCGGTCGACGGAGTCGAGCGCCTGGTAGACGAGCCGCCGCAGCTTGAGGGAGTTGAGCTTGCCGGTCGTCGAGTAGACCGGGACGCGGTGCGTGCGGTACCACTCGACGGCCGCGTCGCCCTGCGCCTCGTCGTCGAAGAGCTCGTACTCGGGGTGCGTCAGCTGCAGCCGGCGGCCGTAGGCGCCGATCTGCCCGACGAAGAAGCCACGGACGCCGGGGTGCAGCTTGCCCTCGTGGCCGTAGGCGCTGAAGAACGTGACGTCGAGCTCGTTGCCGAGGTCGTCGCCGATGACGACCGTCAGCATCCGGCCGCGGCGGTTGCGCATGGGGCGGGTCGTCGCCGTCTTGACCTCGGCCACGACGAGGACGTCATCGCCGACGTGGAGCGAGGACAGGTCGGTCAGCTGTCCGGGGCGCACGTAGCGGCGGGGCACGAACTCGAAGAGGTCGGCCACGCTGAGCAGGCCCTTGTTGCGGGCCAGCTGCTCGGCCTCGGCCTTCTTGACGAGCTTGGTCAGGGGCGAGTCCTCGGTCAGCACCGGCATCTCACTCCACCCCCAGCAGCACCGGGTAGACCGCCTGCCCACCCTTGACGAGCGACACCTCGATGCCGTGGTGCGCGCGCCGCGCCTCCTCCTTGACGGCCTCGACGAGCCCGTCCGGGGCGTCGGTCCCGGCCACCACGGTGACGAGCTCGCCGCCACTGGAGAGCAGCCGGCGGACGACCTCCCGTGTGACGGACAGCTGGTCGGCGCCGATGACGACGACGTCGCCGTCGACCACGCC
Organism: Terrabacter terrae; assembly: GCF_039529575.1. Lineage (NCBI taxonomy): Bacteria > Bacillati > Actinomycetota > Actinomycetes > Micrococcales > Intrasporangiaceae > Terrabacter > Terrabacter terrae. The sequence goes on along the minus strand of NZ_BAAANB010000021.1, from coordinate 895,139 downwards.
GAGCACGTCCCCCTCCTCGCACGGGCCCCCGCTGGTGAGCGCCGCCCGATCGGCGACCGCCACGGCCCCGTGCCGGGTCGCCGAAGCCGCCGCCTGCATCGCCAGGACGTTGGCGGCTGCGCTCGCCGTGGGCTCGAAGACGGCGAGGGCGGCGAGGCCCTGCACCGCCGTGCGCACGTGGACGAGATGGGCCTCGATGCCCTCGTCGTCCGCCGCACGGACCGCCGCTGCCGCCGCGAGCAGCGTGTCGCCGTCGTCGGGGAGGACGACGACGCCAGAGGCTCCGCGGGCGTGCTGCTCCCGGATGGCGTCGATGAGACTGCCCGTGGAGGCCCGTCGTCCCGAGCCGGAGGCGACGACGACAGCGCCGGCCTCCTCGAAGAGAGCCGTGAGCCCACCGCCGGCAGCGCAGGCCACGACCCCCGCGGGCCGCCGCTCCACGGAGCCGAGCCGTTGCATCCCCGCCGCGCCCTCGCGCCCGGGGTGCGGGTGAGACCCCTGCGTCAGAGCCGTGATGCGCACGCGGTGGGGACGACCGGCCTCGATACCGGCTTCGACGGCTGCACCCGCGTCGTCGACATGGGCGTGGACGGTCCACTCACCGTCGCTCCCCACCACGAGCACCGAGTCACCGAGCTGCACGAGCCGGCCACGGAGGACGTCGACCGCGGCGTCGTCGGAGTCGCGCAGCAGGTACATGACCTCGAACTGCGGTGTCGCGGCCACTCCCGCGTCGTCCGCCTCGGTGGAGGGAGCGGGAGGCAGGGCAGGGAGGCCGACCTCCGGACGGCGCCGCAGCCGGTGCCGGGAGGCGTCGTCGGAGGGCTGCCCGCGGTGGCCGGAGCAGACCTGTTCGAGGCACTCGAGGAGCACGACGAGGCCCGCGCCGCCGGCGTCGACGACGCCCGCGCGGGCCAGCACCTCCAGCTGCTCGGGGGTGTGCTCGAGGGCCTGCCGAGCGGCCGCCAGCGCCGCGCGCGCCACCGCGTGGACCCCGCCGGCGACATCCCCAGCGACATCCCCGGCGACATCCCCGGCGACATCCCCAGCGACATCCCCAGCGACATCCCCAGCGGCATCCCCCACGACGCGGGCGGCCGCCTGCGCCATCGCGGTGGCCACGGTGAGGATGGTCCCCTCCTGTGGGTCCGCCACCGCCTGGCGCGCACGCTCCTCTGCACGCCGCAGCCCCTCGGCCAGCACCCGGCCGTCGATCTCGACCGCGCCTGCGCACCCCTCGGCGAGGCCCCGGGAGAGCTGGCTGAGGATGACGCCGGAGTTGCCCCGGGCCGTCCACAGCAGGTGCCGGGCGAAGACCGAGAGCAGCCGGTCGGCCGTCGTGATGTCGGTGGCCGCGAGCGTGCGCTCCACCGCGCCGTCGAAGGTGAGGTAGAGGTTGGTGCCCGTGTCGCCGTCGGGGACCGGGAAGACGTTGAGCGCGTCGATCTCCGTGCGACGGGCCGCCAGGAGCGACCGCGTCAGCGCTGCCCAGCGGCGGATGGCCGCCAGGTCGAGCACGGCGAGGGGTCCGTCGGGCGACGGCGCTGCGCCGGGCATCGGACCTCCTGCTCGTCGTGCTGGACATCGGGCTCGCCGATGCTGGGCAGGCTAGCGCCTCCCCCGGACGGTCGCATGCAACCCTCCGGCCGCCGGGCGGCCACCGGGCGGGCACCGGTCCTCCACGGTTACGTTGGGAGCGTGACCACCACCAGGGACCGGCACCGGAAGACGCAGGACGACGCCCCCTCCGGCTTCTTTGAGGCGGAGGCCGCCGGACTGCGCTGGCTCGCGGAGGCGGAGTCCCGCGGCGGCGCCCGGGTGGTCCCGGTTCTCGACGTCGGGACCCACCACATCGACCTGGAGCGGCTGCACCCCTCCCGCCCGACCGACCAGCACGCGGAGGCGCTCGGACGAGGTCTCGCCCTGACCCACGCCGTGGGTTCGGCCGCCTTCGGCGCTCCCCCGGCCGGCTGGGTGGGTGACGCGTGGATCGGGCGCCAGCCGCAGAGCAACGACCCGAGCCCGACATGGGGCGCCTTCTACGCCGAGCAGCGGGTGCGGCCCTTCGTGCGTCGCGCGCTCGACCGGGGGCACCTCGCCCGGGCCGGGGCCCAGATCGTCGACCGCGTCTGCGACCGACTGGCCGCCGGCGACTTCGACGACGACCGCCCGCCCGCCCGGATCCACGGCGACCTGTGGTCGGGCAACGTCGTCTTCACCGGCGAGGGCGCCGTCCTCATCGACCCGGCGGCGCACGGGGGCCACGGCCTCACCGACCTGGCCATGCTGGCCCTCTTCGGCTGCCCGGGGCTCGCCCGGGTCACGGCCGCCTACGAGGAGGCCGCCCGCCTCGCGGTCGGATGGCGCGAGCTCGTGCCCCTGCACCAGCTGCACCCGCTCGCCGTGCACGCGGCGTCGCACGGCTCCTCGTATGCCGCCCCGCTCGTCGACGCGGCCCGCGCCTTCGCATGAGGTGCCCTCCCGGACCGCTCTCGTCGTTTTGTCGTCGGAGCGAGTCGTCGGCTACTCTTTACCGGTTCCCCCCGTGCACTGCGGGGTGACGCGCGCCTTCGTGCGTCTGCCCCGAGCCGGTGGTGGAGCTTCGCACTTCATCAACATCGAACTTCAGGAGATACCCGTGGCTGCCAACTGCGACGTCTGCGGCAAGGGACCGAGCTTCGGTCACAACATCTCGCACTCGCACCGCCGCACCAAGCGCCGCTGGAACCCCAACATCCAGCGCGTTCGGACGCTGGTGAACGGTGTGACGCCGAAGCGAGTCAACGTCTGCACCTCCTGCCTCAAGGCGGGCAAGGTCGTTCGCTGAACGCCCCTCACCACACGCAAGAAGGCCGGTCCCGTCGGGGCCGGCCTTCTTCGTGCCCCGGCGCCAGGTGCGTCGAGGTGATCCCCCGCGACCCGGGCGCGACGGCATACCTCCATCGCGGGGGTCGACGGCGCTCAGGTCGTCCGGAAGTGGTCCCAGCCGGTGTGCGTGACGACGCGTCCGTCGACGAGGATGCCGGCCGCCTCCCCGTCGCCCGGGGCACGGACCCTGCCGATCACCCGCCACCCCTCCGGCAGGTCTCCGGGCGGGAAGGTGGCGAGGAGCGAGTGCTCCTCTCCCCCGGCCAGGACGCAGTCGAGCGCCTGCTCGGCCCCCAGCACGTCGGCGAGGACGTCGACGTAGGGCACGAGCGCCTCCAGGTCCAGGTCGATGACGACGTGGCTCGCCCGCGCGATCCGACCTCCGTCCCGGAGCAGCCCGTCGCTGACGTCGAGCATGGCCGTCGCGCCGGCAGCTGCGGCCCCGGGTCCGGCTGCCAGCGGCGGCCGGGGGCGCCGGTGCGTCTGCACCGCCTCGGGCAGCCGCTCGACCGCATCGGCTTGGAGCAGCCGCAGGCCCGCGTCGGAAAGGCCGAGGGAGCCCTTCACGGCGAGGACGTCGCCGGGGCGCGCGCCCGAGCGGAGCACGGGCGCCCCGTCGAGCCGGCCCAGGGCCGTCACCGAGACCATGACCACACCGGCCGGCGCCGACGAGAGGTCGCCGCCGAGCACGGCCACCCCGGCTGCCGCGCACGCCTCGGCCAGACCCCTCGTGTGGTCGATGACCCACTCGAGGGAGAGCTCCGGGTCGGCCACGAGGGTGACGAGCACGCCCGTCGGGACGCCGCCCATCGCGGCGACGTCGGCGAGGTTCTGCGCCACCACCTTGTGCCCGATGTCCGCGCCCGAGGACCACGCGTCCAGCCAGTCGCGGCCGAGCACGACCGTGTCGGTCGTGGCGATCGTGCGATCGGACGTGCGCAGCACCGCGGCGTCGTCACCGGGTGCGACGACGAGGTCGTCGCTCGGTGGGAACGCCGGGATGATGTGTCCGAGCAGCTCCTCCTCGTCGAGGGAGCGCAGCGGCGTGCCACCCGTCATCATCGGCCCGCGCTCGGACCGCCGCGCGTTCGGCACGGGTCACACCCTCTCGGTCGGCGGCCGGCTCAGGGCCTGGTATCCGGCGGGACGTGGAGCCCCATGGCAAGGTAGCGTCAGGGCACGGTCGCAGTCACACTGAGGCCTGCCGTTCCGACCGGTCCCGCTGCCGCAGCGCCCCTGCAGGCTGTGCCAGCAGACCGACCAACGATCGACACACAGTGAGGTGACACGTGGTCCAGGCCTACATCCTGATCCAGACCGAAGTCGGCAAGGCCGCCAGCGTGGCGGAGCAGATCGCGGGGATCACCGGCGTGACCCTCGCCGAGGACGTGACCGGCCCCTACGACGTCATCGCGCGCGTCGAGGCCTCCAACGTCGACGACCTCGGCCGCCTCGTCATCGCCAAGCTCCAGGAGGTCCCGGGCATCACCCGCACCCTGACCTGCACCGTGGTCCACGTCTGAGGTCGACCTGAACCAACGCTCGTTCCCCACGACGGCGGCGCTCCTCTGCGCCGCCGTCGTGCTGTCCGCCTGCAACCGGGCGCCCGAGGTGGCCCTGGCCCCGCAGTCATCGGCTGCTGCATGCCGTTCGGTGGCGTGGCCGGGCGCCGTGAGCGGGCACGCCCGCGTCGTGACCCAGCCGGACGACCGGTCCGTCGCCGCGTGGGGCGACCCCGCGATCTTCGCCCGTTGCGGGCTCGACCCGCTCGGCCCCACGACGGACAGCTGCGTCACGGTCGACGGCGTCGACTGGGTGGTGCGTCCCCTCAGCGACGGCTCCAAGGCGACGACCTTCGGGCGCGACCCGGCGATCGAGGTCCTCGCGCCGGGCGGCTACGGCCCGGTGCCGCTGCTGCTGCCGGCCTTCACCGCCGCGGCGAAGTCCCTCCCGACGAACGGCCGCCACTGCTCCTGACGGCCGCTCGTGACGCGTGCCAGTCCGACGCACCGCGTCAGCGCAGCCCGGTCCGCCGCCCGAGGGCCAGCGAGATCAGCTCGTCCATGAGGTCGGGGTAGTCGAGCCCAGACGCGGCCCACATCCGTGGGTACATCGAGTGCGGTGTGAACCCCGGCATCGTGTTGATCTCGTTGATGACGACGTCGCCCGAGGGGGTGTAGAAGAAGTCGACCCGGGCCAGTCCCTCGCACCCGGCGGCCTCGAAGGCGAGCACCGACATCTCGCGGATCCGGTCGGCGACCGCCGCCGGCACGTCGGCCGGGCAGTCGAGCCGCACGTCGTTCTCCGCGAGGTACTTGGCCTCGAAGTCGTAGAACGCGTGGTTCGAGACGACGACGGCCTCGCCGAGCTCGCTGGTGCGCGGTGCATCGGTGCCGTGCCCGTCGAGCACACCGCACTCGATCTCCCGCCCCTCGACGGCGGCCTCGATGACGACCTTGGGGTCGTGCTCGCGGGCCGCCTCGACGGCGGCGCGCAGGCCGGAGGCGTCGTCGACCTTGGAGATCCCCATGCTGGAGCCGGCGCGGGCGGGCTTGACGAAGACCGGCCAGCCGAGCGGCTCGACACGCGCGAGGGCGGCCTCGGGGTCGCGGTTCCACTCGCGGTCCGTGACGACGACGTGGGGGCCGACCTTCAGGCCCGCGGCCTCGAAGACGACCTTCATCATCGCCTTGTCCATCATCACGGCCGAGGCGGTCACGCCGGACCCGACGTAGCGCACGTCGGCGAGGTCGAGCAGCCCCTGGAGCGTGCCGTCCTCACCGAACGGGCCGTGAAGGAGGGGGAAGACGACGTCGACCTCGCCGAGGGCTCGCGGCGGCTGACCGGGCTCGAGCACCGTCAGGGAGCGGTCGCCGGTGCTGAGCGGGACGACGACGGACGCGCCGGCGCCGTCGACCTCGGGGGTCTGGCCGGGCCGCAGGCGCAGCGGCTCGGGGTCGTCGGCCACGAGGACCCAGTGCCCGTCCTTGGCGATGCCGACCGGCACGACGTCGTACTTCTCCCGGTCGATGGAGCGCAGCACGCTCGCGGCCGTGGAGCACGAGACCGCGTGCTCGGAGGAGCGTCCTCCGAAGACGATGGCGACGCGCGGGCGGCGGCTGCGCTGGTCGGGCTGGGGCTGGTCCGTGGTCATCAGTCGAGACTCTATCGAAGGCTCTCGTGAGGCCCTCGTACGCTGACGGCGTGGTCAGGGAAGAGAGTTCGCAGCCGCTGCACGTCGACACGTTCCTCGTGGGGTCCGGTCGCCCCGAGCGCTCCCCCGGCGCGTCGGTCAACGTCGCGGTGGAGCTGACCTCCACGTATGCCGCCGACGGCGCCGTCAACTACGCACGGGTCGGCAACCCGACGTGGAACGCCTTCGAGGAGGCCCTCGGTGGCCTCGAGGGTGGCCTCGCGCTCGTGCACGCCTCGGGCATGGGCGCCATCTCGGCGGCCCTGTCGCTCGTCCCGCCCGGCGGGACGGTGGTGGCGCCGGACACGACCTACAACGGCACCGGTGACCTGCTCGCCGCCCACGAGGAGGCCGGCGGCACGGTCGTACGCGTGCACGCCACCGACACGCCCGGCTTCCTCGCCGCCCTCGAGTCGGCCGACCTGCTGTGGCTCGAGTCGCCGACCAACCCGCTCATGGACGTCACCGAGCTCGACGTCGTCCTGGCCCGCTCGCGCGAGCTGGGCGTGACGAGCGTCGTGGACAACACGCTCTCGACGCCCCTGCTCTGCCGCCCCCTCTCGCTGGGCGCCGACGTCGTCGTGCACTCGGTGACCAAGTACCTCTCCGGCCACAGCGACGTCGTGCTCGGCGCGACGGTCGTCGCGGACTCCGAGCGAGGGCGTGGCATCGGCGAGCGCCTGCGTCGCCACCGCACCCTGCACGGTGCGATCGCCGGACCGATGGAGGTTTACCTCGCGCTCCGCGGGCTCCGCACGCTCTCGGTGCGCTTCGAGCGGGCGAGTGCCAGCGCCGCAGAGCTCGCCCGGCGCCTCGCCGACCACCCGTCGGTCGAGCGGGTCCGCTACGCCGGCGCCGGCGCCATCCTCTCGATCGACGTCGCGGGCGGGGAGGCCGCCGCCGAGCGCGCCTGTGCCGCCACGCGGGTCTGGCTGCACTCGACCAGCCTCGGCGGCGTGGAGTCGCAGGTCGAGCGTCGCCGCCGCCATCCCTCCGAGTCCTGCGAGGTGCCGGTCAACCTCCTGCGGCTCTCGGTCGGCATCGAACACGTCGAGGACCTGTGGGCCGACCTCGACCAGGCCCTGCGCGCCGCGTGAGACCGGCTCTCTGAGATTTCCCTCAGATTCCTTCGGGAGGCTGACCCGGCCGCACGACCCTGCGGTACCGCCGCATCCCACCCGAAGGACCTTCGTGAGCAGCCTGCTCGACCTCAGCACCACCCTGTTCCTGCACGTCAACGACTTCGCCCGCACGTCGACGTGGCTGCACGCCCCCGCCGTGGCCTACGCGAAGTACGGCGTCGTCGTCTTCGCGGCGCTGCTCCTCCTCGGCGTGTGGCAGCGCCGTCGTGGTGGTGACGGACAGCTCGCGGCCGCGCTGTGGGCCGGGCTCGGGACGCTGCTCGCCGTCGGGGTGAACCAGCCGGTCGCCTCCCTCGTCGCCGAACCGAGGCCGTATGCCGCCCACCCGGCCGTGCTCGTGCTCGTGGACCGGTCGACCGACTGGTCCTTCCCGTCGGACCACTCGGTGATGGCCGGTGCCGCCGCCGTGGGGCTGTTCCTCGTCTCGAAGCGTCTCGGAGCCGTCGCTGCCGTGGCGGCGGTGCTCATGGCTGCCGTCCGCGTCTACGTCGGTGCGCACTACCCCGTCGACGTCGTCGCCGGCCTGGTGCTCGGCGCCGTGGTGGCCGGCCTCGGCTGGCTGCTCGTCCGTCGTCCGCTCACCTGGCTCGTGCACCACGGGCGCACCCTGCCGGTCGTCGACCGGGTGCTCGCCCCGACCGCCTGAGCGCGCCCCGGCGGCTGACACCGGGCATCGATGGCAGGAGTACTACTATCTGCGCATGAACGCAGACATGCAGAATCGGAGGCTGCCCGACGAGCTGGTCGAGCTCGCCGTCGAGACCTTCCGCATGCTGGCGGACGGCACGCGCGTCCGTCTGCTGTGGGCGCTGCAGGATGGAGAGCTGGCGGTGGGCGAGCTGGCGGACGCCGTCGGCAAGCCCGCTCCTGCGGTCTCACAGCACCTGGCCAAGCTGCGGATGGCGCGCATCGTCCGGACCCGGCGCGAGGGCACGCACGTCTACTACCGGATGGACAACGACCACATCGCCAGTCTCGTCCGCGACGCCGTCCACAACGCCGAGCACGCCACCGACGGCATCCCCGCGCACCACCGGTCCCCGGCGGAGACCGTCGCGACTCCCGTCCGGCTGCGGAGTGATGACGTGGCCCGATGAGGGCCCACGACCACGGTCTGGACCACGACCACGACCACGACCACGACCACGACCACGACCACGACCACGACCACGGCCACGAGCACGGGCACGAGCACGGGCACGGGCACGGCCTCAGGGGGCGGCTGCGGCACGTCGTGACGCCACACTCCCACGACGCCGCCGACTCGATCGACGCGGCGCTCGAGTCGAGCGCACGCGGCATCCGGGCCGTGAAGACCAGCCTGGTCGTCCTGGCAATCACCGCCGTGGCGCAGCTCGCCGTCGTCTACGTCTCCGGCTCGGTGGCCCTCCTGGCCGACACCATCCACAACTTCTCCGACGCCCTCACGGCGGTCCCGCTCTGGATCGCCTTCGCGCTCGGTCGCCGCACCGCCACCCGGCGCTACACGTACGGCTACGGACGGGCCGAGGACCTCGCCGGGCTCTTCGTCATCGCGATGATCGCCCTGTCAGCCGTGCTGGCCGGCTGGGAGGCCGTCGACCGGCTCCTGCACCCGGCACCTGTGAGCGATCTCGGCTGGGTGGCCGTGGCCGGTCTGGTGGGCTTCCTCGGCAACGAGACCGTTGCCGTCCTCCGCATCCGGGAGGGCCGGGCCATCGGCTCCGCCGCCCTCGTCGCGGACGGTCACCACGCGCGCGCCGACGGGTTCACGTCCCTCGCGGTCCTGGTGGGCGCCGGTGGCGTCGCTCTCGGCTGGGGCTGGGCCGACCCGGTGGTGGGTCTGGCCATCACGGTCGCGATCGCCATGGTGCTGCGCACCGCGGCCCGTGACGTCCTGCGCCGACTCATGGACGGGGTCGAGCCGGGACTCGTCGAGGCCGCCGAGTCGACGCTCGCCGACGTCCCCGGCGTCACGGCGGTCCGTGGCGTGCGCATGCGCTGGATCGGCCACGAGATCCATGCCGAGGCCGAGCTCGACGTCCACCCCGCCACGTCCCTCGTCGACGCCCACGCGCTCGCGCACCGGGCCGAGGCGGACCTCGTCCGCACGACGCCCAAGCTCACGAGGGCCGTGGTGCACGCCTACCCCGCTCACCCCTAGGGAGCGGACGGCATACGCCCTCAGTGCTTCTCGGCCTTGAGGTCCCGTGACATCAACCGTGGCCCGATCTCGCCGACCGGGTGCCCGTCGCGGATCACAGCCACGACCTGCTCGCAGATCGGCATGTCGACGTCGTGCTGCTGGGCCAGCGTGAGGATCGACTCGCACGACTTGACCCCCTCGGTCGTGGTGCGCAGCTCCGCGGTGGCCTGCGCGACGGAGAGGCCACGGCCCAGACGGACACCGAAGCTGTGGTTGCGCGACAGCGGGGACATGCAGGTGGCGATGAGGTCACCGACGCCGGCGAGGCCCATGAACGTCTGGGGGTGGGCCCCCAGGGCCAGCCCGAGGCGGGTCGTCTCGGCGAGCCCGCGGGTGATGATCGTGGCCTTGGTGTTGTCGCCGAAACCCATGCCCTCGGCCATGCCGGAGGCCAGGGCCACGACGTTCTTGGCGGCCCCGCCCACCTCCGCACCGATGACGTCGGTGTCGGTGTAGGGACGGAACCACGGCGTCGCGCAGGCGCCCGCGACGCGCTCGGCGGTGCCCATGTCGCGGCAGGCCACCACGCCGGCGGCAGGCTGGCGCAGGGCGATCTCGTGCGCCAGGTTGGGCCCCGACACCACGACGATGCGGTCGTCGTCGACGTCTGCCGCCTCGGCGATGACCTGGCTCATCCGCATGGTGGTGCCGAGCTCCACGCCCTTGAGCAGGGAGACCACCGGCGCCTGGTGCGGGATCGCCCCACCCCACCGGGTGAGGTTGTCGCGCAGGGTCTGCGAGGGAACGGCGAGCACCACGAGGTCGGCCCGGGCGAGCGCCTCGGCAGGGTCGACCGTCGCGCGCACCGACGGCGACAGACGCAGCTCGGGGAGGTACGCGTCGTTGCAGCCCGCGTTGACGGCGTCGGCGACCTCCTGCCGCCGCGCCCACATCGTCACGTCCGACCCGGCGTCGGCCAGGATCATCGCGAAGGCGGTGCCCCAGTTGCCGCTGCCCATGACCGCCACGCGGGTCGTCACGCGGTGTCCCCCTCGCCCGGCTCGAGAGGCCGGGACGGTCCGATGTCGTCGTGGCGCACGGGGTTGCCGACCTCCGGCACGCCGTGCCGGCGCGGGTCGAAGCGCTCGCTGGGTCGCTTCTCCTCGCGCAGGACCTCGAGCAGCCGGGTGATGTGGTCCATCAGCCGGTCGGTCGCCTCGCGCAGCACCTTCGTGTCGATCGGACGGCCGTAGAGGTCGGACAGGTCGACGGGCGGCCCCGCATACATCTTCATCGTCTTGCGGGGGAAGAGGGAGGGCCGGTGGCCGTACGGCGAGAGGATCTCCTGAGCACCCCACTGGGCCACCGGGATGAGCGGGCACCGGGTCTCGAGGGCGACGCGAGCCGCACCCGTCTTGCCGCGCATCGGCCACAGGTCGGGGTCGCGGGTGATCGTCCCCTCCGGGAAGATGCCGAGCGCCTTGCCCTGCCGGACACCCTCCACCGCAGCGCGGTAGGCATCGGCCGCGGCGAGCGAGTTGCGGTAGACGGGGATCTGGCCGCACTTGCGCAGCACCCAGCCGACGACGGGGATCGTGAAGAGGCTCTCCTTGCCCAGGAAGTAGGCCTCCCGGCCGCTGTCGAACATGAAGTGCGCGAAGACGAGCGGGTCGGCGTAGGAGATGTGGTTGGGCGAGACGACGAAGCCACCCTCGGCCGGGATGTTCTCGAGGCCGCGCCACTCGCGCCTGGTGACCCGCATCAGCACCGGCCGGAGCACCAGCGCCACCAACCGGTAGGCCAGTGGCAGCTTCCTCTTGCGTGCGCCGACAGTCACGTGTCGCGTCCTCCTCGTCGTGGGCACGCCGGTCGACGTGGCTGGGGCTTCATCTTGTCCACCTCATGGCGCGGTGTCGAGCAGCGGGGCGGCGAGTGCGACGATATCGCCAGCATGTCGACCTCCTCCCGCCCACGCGCAGCCTCCGACTGGCACGTCGTCGTCCCGGTCAAGGACACGGCGCACGGCAAGTCCCGGCTGGCGCGGGCCGTCGGCTCGGACCGGGCCCACCTCAGCACCGCGATCGCGACCGACACCCTCACGGCCGCGCTGGAGGCGGTCGGCCCCGGGCACCTGGTCCTCGTCACCGGCGACACGGGGCTCGGCTCGACGTGGCGCGCGCGGGGGGCGCACGTGCTGCCCGACCCGGGCAGCGGGCTCAACGACGCCGTGTCGCTGGGTATGCGGCATGCCGGCGCGGGTGCCCGCGTGGCGGCCCTGCTGGGCGACCTGCCCGCGCTCGACGCCGGCTCCCTGTGCAGTGCGCTGCAGACGGCCTCCGGGCTCGCGCAGTCCTTCGTCCCCGACGCCGACGGCACGGGGACGGTGCTGCGCTGCGGACGGGACTTCAGGCCGCGCTTCGGCTCCGACAGCGCAGCGCGCCACGAGGCCGACGGGGCCGTGCGCCTCGAGCTGCCCCTCCCCCGGCTGCGCACCGACGTCGACGACGCGCGCAGCCTGTCCCAGGCGCGACGAGTTGGCCTCGGCCCTGCCACTCGAGCGGTCCTCGAGCGCCGCGCGTCTGGTTGGATCAGGAGCATGCAGGCGACCGTCCACCGCTTCGACCCCGAGACGCGCACCGGGAGCGTGCTGCGCGACGACGGGGTCGAGCTGCGCTTCGAGGCCGCGGCACTGGACGCCAGTGGCCTGCGCCTGCTGCGCAGCGGCCAGCGCCTGACGGTCGAGGTCGTCGACGACCTCGTCGTGGCCCTGCACATCGTCGGCATCGGCCCCGGCCAGACCATCCGCTGAGCCCACCATCGGCTGAGCCGCCCCGGACACGAGGTGGGCCCGGCCGCCGTCGGCCGGGCCCACCTGAGCGGGTGCCTGTCGGGCGTCAGCGAGTGGCGGTCTTCTTCGCCGTCTTCCTGGCCGTCGTCTTCCTGGCGGCTGCGGAGCCCGCCGAGGCAGCCTTTGCCGTGGTCTTCGCGGCGGTGGTCCTGGCCGTGCTCTTGCTCGCCGGGGCCGCCTTGGTCGTGCCCGCCCGCTTCGCAGCGGTCGTCGTGCCAACGGTCGACTTGGCTGCGGTCGACCTGGCTGCCGTCGACCTCGAGGCGGCGGTCTTGGCGGGAGCGGACTTCGTCGCGGCGGACCTGGTCGTGGCCTTCGTGGCCGCGGCCTTCGTCGCACTCCCTCGCTTGGCGGGGGTCGCCTTGGTCGCCGTCGACTTCGTGGCGGCGGCACGGCCGGTTGCCCGCGTGGCCGGAGCCGCCTTGGTGGCGGCGGCCTTCGTCGTCGTCCGGGCCGCCGACTTGGTGGCCGCCGACTTGGTGGCCGCCGACTTGGTGGCCGCCGACTTTGTGGCCGTCTTGGCAGCGGTCTTGGCAGGAGCGGTCTTGGCGGTGCTCCTCGTCGCCGTCTTCTTGGCGGCCGACTTCGTCGCGGCCGCCGCCGCCGACCCGGCGGACGCGCGGGAGGCAGCCGACTCCGTCTTCGAGAGCTTCTTGGAGCCCGACACGATCTCCTTGAAGTTCGTGCCCGAGCGGAACTTGGGGACGCGGGTCTTCTTGATCTTGACCGTCGCTCCCGTCTTGGGGTTGCGGCCGGTGCGCGCGGCGCGGTCGGCGCGCTCGAAGGTGCCGAAGCCGGTGATGCCCACCTTGCCGCCCTTGGCGACCTCTCGGATCACGACGTCCAGGAAGGCCTCCAGGGCCTCGGAGGCGACCTTCTTGTTGCCGAGCCGGGTCTCCAGCGCGTCGATCAGTTCTGCCTTGTTCACGTCTTTTCCCCTCCAGAGGACTGTCGGCGTCAGGCGACCCGACGATGTGCGTCCGGAACAGGTCCGGCTACCTCCTGACGTTAGGCCGACTCTGGAAGCACGTCCATCACCACTTTCCGGGTCTTTCGTTGTGTCGCAAGGTGTTTGACGGGTCTGCGTCACCCCCGGGCGGCTCGCACACGACAGCCCAGGTGGCGCCGGCCCGGCGCACGAAAGAGCGGATCCCCTTGACCATCAAGGGGATCCGCTCTGACAAGGCTTGGGAGGGCCGCTCCTGGCCGCCGGGTCAGGCGGGACTGGTCACCGGCTTGTGGCTGGGACGGTGGGACTCGAATTCGGCGACGAGGTCCTCGTGTCGCAGGGTGAGGCCGATGTCGTCGAGCCCCTCCAGCAGGCGCCAGCGGGTGTAGTCGTCGATCTCGAAGGGGGCGACGATCTCTCCGGCCCGGACCGTGCGGCCCACGAGGTCGACGGTGATCTCGGCCCCCGGGTTGTTCTCGAGGTACTTCCAGATCAGCTCGACGTCGTCCTGGGCGACGATCGCCGTCAGCAGGCCCTGCTTGCCGCTGTTGCCCCGGAAGATGTCGGCGAAGCGGGAGCTGATGACCACCCGGAAGCCCCAGTTCATCAGCGCCCACACGGCGTGCTCTCGGCTCGAGCCGGTGCCGAAGTCCGGGCCGGCGACGAGGACGGAGCCACGGGCGTACACGGGGTTGTTGAGGACGAACGACTCGTCCTTGCGCCAGGCGGCGAAGAGCCCGTCCTCGAAGCCCGTGCGGGTGACGCGCTTGAGGTACTCGGCGGGGATGATCTGGTCGGTGTCGACGTTGCTGCGGCGCAGCGGCACGCCGACCCCGGTGTGGGTCTCGAACTTCTCCATGGCTCAGGCCTCTCCGGTGGTGGCGGACGCCAGCTCGGCCGGCTGGTCGAGGGGCTGGGCGACAGTGTCGAGGTCGGCCGGGCTCGACAGGGTGCCGCGGACGGCGGTCGCCGCAGCGACGAGCGGGCTGACGAGGTGCGTGCGACCACCCTTGCCCTGGCGGCCCTCGAAGTTGCGGTTGGAGGTCGACGCGCTGCGCTCCCCCGGCGCGAGGGTGTCGGGGTTCATGCCCAGGCACATCGAGCAGCCGGGCAGGCGCCACTCGGCTCCCGCGTCGGTGAAGACCCTGTCGAGGCCCTCGGACTCGGCCTGCAGGCGCACCTTCGCGGACCCGGGGACGACGAGCATGCGTACGCCGTCGGCGACCCGGTGGCCCTGGACGACCGCGGCAGCCGCGCGCAGGTCCTCGATGCGGCCGTTGGTGCATGAGCCGACGAAGACGGTGTCGACCTTGATCTCGCGCAGCGGGGTGCCCGGCTCGAGGCCCATGTAGGCGAGCGCGTTGGCGGCGGCGAGGCGCTCGCTCTCGTCGGCGAACTCCTCCGGGTCGGGCACCGACGCCGAGAGCGGGAGGCCCTGGCCGGGGTTGGTGCCCCACGTGACGAAGGGCGTCAGCGACGAGGCGTCGATGTCGACCTCGGCGTCGAACACGGCGTCGTCGTCGGTGCGCAGGGCGGTCCACTCGGCCACGGCGGCGTCCCAGACGGCTCCGGTGGGCGCGTGCGGCCGCCCCTGGAGGTAGTCGAAGGTGGTCTGGTCCGGGGCGATCATGCCCGCGCGGGCGCCCGCCTCGATCGACATGTTGCAGACCGTCATCCGGGCCTCCATCGAGAGGGCCTCGATGGCCTCGCCGCGGTACTCGATGACGTAGCCCTGGCCGCCGCCCGTGCCGATCTTCGCGATGACGGCGAGGACGACGTCCTTGGCCGTGACGCCGTCCGGAAGCGCTCCGCGCACGTTGACGGCGAGGGTCCGGAAGGGCTTGAGCGGCAGGGTCTGCGTGGCGAGGACGTGCTCGACCTCCGAGGTGCCGATGCCGAAGGCGAGCGCCCCGAAGGCGCCGTGCGTCGAGGTGTGGCTGTCGCCGCAGACGACGGTCATCCCGGGCTGCGTGAGGCCCAGCTGGGGGCCGACGACGTGGACGATGCCCTGGTCGGCGTCACCCATGGGATAGAGCCGGACACCGAACTCGTCGCAGTTGCGGCGCAGCGTCTCGACCTGCACCTTGGACACGGGGTCGGTGATCGGACCGGGCGTCGTGGGGACGTTGTGGTCCTCGGTGGCGAGCGTCAGGTCCGGGCGTCGCACGGTGCGCCCGGCGAGGCGCAGCCCGTCGAATGCCTGGGGGCTGGTGACCTCGTGCAGGAGGTGGAGGTCGATGTAGAGCAGGTCCGGCTCTCCCTCGGCGCGACGGACGACGTGTGCGTCCCAGACCTTCTCGGCCAGTGTCCCTGCCATGACTCCACTTCCACTCGGCGGCGTTTCCTGCTCGAGCGCGCGCGCCATCGGGGACGGGGTCGCGACATCGCTCTTCCGCCAGCGTGGACCTTTTGCAGGTCAGGTGGCTTGACGTCTCAGACATTGAGACGTCAATATCAGTGCATGGACAACTCTTCTGGGGTCGGGGTCCTCGACAAGGCCGCCACCGTGCTCGGCGCCCTCGAGGCCGGACCCGCCACCCTCGCGCAGCTCGTCGGGGCGACCGGCCTCGCCCGTCCGACGGCCCACCGCCTGGCGGTGGCCCTCGAGCACCACCGGCTCGTCTCCCGCGACATGCAGGGTCGCTTCGTGCTGGGGCCCCGTCTCGGCGAGCTCGCCTCGGCCGCAGGCGAGGACCGGCTGCTCGCGGCAGCCGGCCCGGTGCTCGGCGCCCTGCGCGACCACACCAACGAGAGCGCGCAGCTCTTCCGACGCCAGGGCGACCAGCGCATCTGCGTGGCGGCCGCCGAGCGACCGGTCGGCCTGCGCGACTCGATCCCCGTCGGCGCCACCCTCTCGATGCTCGCCGGGTCCGCGGCCCAGGTCCTGCTCGCGTGGGAGGAGCCGGACCGCCTCCACCGCGGCCTGCAGGGCGCGGCCTTCACCGCCACGGCGCTCTCCGGCGTCCGCCGCCGCGGGTGGGCCCAGAGCGTGGCCGAGCGCGAGCCGGGCGTCGCCTCCGTGTCCGCCCCCGTACGCGGCCCGTCCGGTCGCGTCGTCGCCGCCGTGTCGATCTCCGGGCCGATCGAGCGCCTGTCGCGCCAGCCCGGCCGGCTGCACGCCGCGACGGTCGTCGCCGGCGCCAACAAGCTGACCGAGGTGCTGCGCCGCCACCACGCGATGCAGCAGCAGCAACAGCAGCAGCAGAACGCCTGACCCTCCCTCCCCCTGGTCCACCGCCTTCCGACAACGGCGTCGGGGGGCGGTCTCACTCGCGGCGGAGCACAACGGATCGGTCACGATCTGCCCCCGGCGCCGCACGCTGACAACCTTTCGGGTCGTCCCCGCGTCACCCTCGTTGCAGTGCACCGACGCACGGCACCGTCTCGTCTCAGACAAGGGGTCACGATGCAGACAGCCACCTCACCGCTTCGGACGGCGGGCGGCCTGCGCCGCGCCCTGCTCCTCGGTAGCCTCCTGACGAGCTCGGTCGCTCTCGTCGCCACCACGACTGCCTGCGGCCCGGACCGGGGACCGGGTGTCGCCGCCACGCGGCTCGCCCAGGCGCCGGGCGCCTCGAGCCCCTCGATGGCAGCGCCGACGACGACGTCGACGGCGCCTGTGACCGAGGAGACGCCGGAGGCGAGCCCGACGGCGTCGCCGAGCACCACGCATACGCCCACGGCCGCGACGCCGACGGTGACTCCTCCGAGCTCGCCGGCACCCACGCCGACGGAGACGAAGCCGAAACCGGCACCCGTCGTCCTGCTGCAGGCCGGCGACACGGGTCCGCGGGTGCGAGCGCTGCAGGCGCGGCTGCGACAGATCGGCTGGTTCTCGGGCGACGTCGGTGACCGCTACGGCTCGGTGACGAGCACTGCCGTCCAGGGCTTCCAGGCCAAGCGCGGGCTCGACGCCACCGGAAGCCTCGACCAGGTCACCTGGGACCGGCTCGTCTCGATGACGCGCGTCCCCACCACCGACGAGCTCGCCAACGTCAAGCCGAAGCCCGTCGAGGCGAAGCCGCAGAACGCCGCGTGGGACGTGGACCCGCGGTGCCTGACCGGACGCGTCATGTGCGTCAGCAAGACGACGCGGATGCTCACGTGGGTCGTCGACGGCGTGCCCCAGTACGGCTTCGACGTCCGGTTCGGCAGCGACGAGCTGCCCACCCGCGAGGGCGTGTTCCCTGTCTACAAGAAGCAGGTCGATGTCATCTCGAACCTCTACCACACGCCCATGCCGTACTCGATGTTCTTCTCCGGCGGCCAGGCCGTGCACTACTCCTCGAACTTCGCCCGCCTCGGCTACGCCGGCGCGTCGCACGGCTGCGTCAACGTGCGCGACAAGGCGCTGCTGATCCGGCTCTACGACGAGGTGCGGATCGGCGACAAGGTCGTCGTCCACTGGTGACGTCGTCCGCCGCCGCGGGCCTCTCGGCACCCGGACGTAGGCTGGCGGGGTTCACTCCCCCAGTCCCGAAGGAGTCGGTGTGCTCAAGGTTGGTTGGAAGGCGTCCGCGGAGCAGTTCGGTCCACGCGACCTCGTCACGTATGCCGCCCGGGCCGAGGAGGTCGGGCTCGACTCCGCGTTCATCTCCGACCACTTCCAGCCGTGGCGCCACCAGCAGGGGCACGCTCCCTTCGCCATGAGCTGGCTCGCCGCCGCCGGCGAGCGCACCGAGCGCATCCAGCTCGGCACCTCCGTCATGACGCCGACCTTCCGTTACAACCCCGCGGTCGTGGCCCAGGCCTTCGGCACGCTGGGCGCGCTCAACCCGGGCCGCATCGTGCTGGGCATCGGGACCGGCGAGGCCCTCAACGAGGTGGCCGTCGGCGCCTCAGGCTCGCCGTGGCCCGAGTTCAAGGAGCGCTTCGCGCGGCTGCGCGAGGCGGTCACGCTGATGCGCCGGCTGTGGACCGAGGAGCGCGTCGACTTCGAGGGCGACTACTACCGCACGCAGGCGGCGACGGTCTACGACCGCCCCGAGCAGCCGATCCCGGTGTACGTCGCAGCAGGCGGGCCGCTCGTCGCGCGGTATGCCGGCCGGTCGGGCGACGGCTTCATCTGCACCTCCGGCAAGGGCCGGGAGCTCTACGAGGACAAGCTGCTTCCTGCGGTCGACGAGGGGCTCGAGAAGTCGGGCCGCACGCGCGCCGACATCGACCGGATGATCGAGATCAAGCTGTCCTACGACCGCGACCCCGCGCAGGCGCTGCACAACGTGCGCTTCTGGGCCCCGCTGTCACTGACCGCCGAGCAGAAGCACGGCGTCGACGACCCGGTGGAGATGGAGCGCCTCGCCGACGAGCTGTCCGACGAGGAGATCGCCAAGCGCTGGATCGTCACGAGCGACCCGGCCGAGGCGGTGGACGCGGTGCGCCAGTACGTCGACTGGGGCTTCGACCACGTCGTCTTCCACGCGCCGGGCCACGACCAGGGCCGCTTCCTCGAGCAGTTCTCCGCCGACATCCTCCCCGGCCTGCGCGAGCTCGGCTGACGCTACGCCCGCACGCCGTCCCCGGCTGCTCAGGCAGCGGGGGCGTCGGTCGTGGCAGCCTCGGTGGAAGGCAGGCGGGCGTGCCGGCGACGGCTCCGGTCGCCGGTCGTCGGGAAGGCCTTGGACAGCCCGGTCGGGGGCATCGCGAGGTAGAGGCTCTCGTGCCCCCCGGCGGGAACGGCATACGTCTCGTGCCAGATGCCGACGGCGCCGGTGGCACGGCGGCTGCGCCGGTAGAACTCCGTCCAGGCGGGGCGGTGCGCGTGCTCGGCGGCGTTGGCGTACGCGTAGATGTCGTCTGCGCTGCGCCAGTACTGCACGACGGTGGGGCCGCCTGCGCCGACGAGGGTGCGTGCCTCGAGGAAACCGAGGTCGGGGCCGTCGCCGCGCGCGGCGGCGACCTTGGCCGTGTAGAGCTCGCGGAGCATGCGGGGCATGGCTGCGGCGACGGGCATCCAGAGGTCGGGACGCCACGGCTGGTTCACCCGCATCCCGATGAGGAAGACGGCGAGCTCGCCGTCGTGGATATGGCTGGTGTGCTGGAACGTGGCCATGCCGACTCCTTGGATAGTTGGACTATCCACAGTTTGGAGAGTAGAACTATCCAACGTCAAGAGGGAGGACCCATGAGGATCTCGGAGCTGTCCGAGCGCAGCGGCGTCAGCATCGCGACGCTCAAGTACTACCTGCGCGAGGGACTGCTGCACCCGGGCACCATCGAGGGCGCGACTCGCGCGAGCTACGACGAGACCCACCTCGAGCGGGTCCGCCTCGTGCGCACCCTCGCTGACGTGGGCCGCCTGCCGCTCGAGCGCGTCCGCGAGGTGGTCGACGCGCTCGACTCGCCCCCGCCGACGCGGCACGAGCTGCTGGGCGTGGCCCAGGACGCGCTGCGGCCCGCAGGTGCCCCCGGCCACTGCGCCTCATCCGCGCTCGACACCCCGGCCAGCCGCCGCGTCGTCGCGCTCGGCGCCCCGGACTGCGGCCTCTCCCCAGCGAGCCAGCAGCTGGCCACGGCCCTCGAGGCAGCCGAGGCCGCGGGATGGGTCGTCACGGACGAGCAGCTGGCGACGTGGTTCACGGCGATGTGGGCGGTCGCGCGCACCGACGTGGCGCCCGAGCTGGCCGACATGCCACCGGCCGACGCGATGCGCCACGTGGTGCTCGGCACGGTGCTGACCGATCCGGTCCTGCTGGCGCTGCGCCGGGTGGCCCAGGTGGCCGTGAGCGCCGAACGACTCGAAGGCGTCGCCGAACCTCGTCAGTCGCTGCGGTAGGGCCGCTTCTCCAGCACCGCTGCCAGCTTCGCGGTCCTGGCGGCGGTCCACCCCGGAGGATTGGTCACGCCGACCCACGACTCCAGGTTGGCCGTGACGGAGTAGAGGTGCCCGTAGCCCCACGGGATGCTGCCGGCGCCCGGCAGGTCGAGGAGGACCTGCCACATCGTGACGAGGGGGAACCACCCCATCCGGGGCGACACGTCCGGACCACGCTCCCCGTTCGCCAGCCACTCGGGTGACGAGAAGGCCAGTCTCGGCGAGAAGAAGACGATGGGGTCGCTCGCGTGCTGCAGGTAGACCACGCGGGTGGGGCCCCACGGGGCAGAGCCCCGGTCGAGGCCGTCCTGCTCGGCGGTGAAGCGCACCGTGCGCCCCTGCTCGTAGATGGGCAGGTATGCCGGGCTGCCGGGCTGGCGCTGGGCCGTCAGCCGCGCGTGGAGCTCGTTGACGAACGTCGGGCCGGACATCAGGGCGCCGTCGATGGGCTCGTTGATGACGTTGACCGAGCTGAGGATGCTCTCGACCCCGAGCGAGCCGAGTGACAGGCCGTACAGGTAGAACCGGGGGCGGGCACCCGCCGGCAGGGTCGCCCAGTACTGGTGCACCGTGTCGAAGACGACGCGGGAGGTCTCGCGCACCGCATCCTGGTCGGCGAGCAGCGAGATCCACGACGGGAGGTAGGAGTACTGCACGCCGGCGATGGCGGTGTCGCCGTTCCAGAGGAACTCGATCGGGTCGGTGCCGTTCTGGTCGAGGAAGCCGGTGCCGGTGGTGGTGGCGACGACGAGGACCCTGCGCTGAAAGGCGCCGGTGCGCTTCAGCTCCTCGAGGACCAGGTCGGCGCGGCCCTGCACCGTGTCGGCCGACTGGAGGCCGGCGTAGACCCGGATCGGCTCCTTGGCTCCCCCGCCGTCGACCGCGTTCAGCTGGGCCACGGTGGGACCTCCGCCGACGAAGTAGCGGCCCTGCCGGCCGAGCAGCTCCCAGCGCGAGAGGGACTGCGGCGCCCCGGACCGCTCCGGGGAGAGCGGGCGGTGCATGTCGGCGGCCACGAGGGTGTCCCGGGGCGCGAAGATGTTGTTGGCGACGGCGAAGAACCCGTTGACGAGGACACCGGTCAGCAGCGACCAGATGAGGGTCAGGAGCAGGACCAGCCCGACGACGACGGCGACCCGCCGCGGCATCCGCCGTCCGAGCCAGCGGAAGACCGAGTCGAAGAGCAGCCGAAGGCTCCGGGCGACGACGAGGACGAGCACCGCGAGCACGACGGTGACGCCGATGATGACGGGCCACACCGTCGGCGAGGCCGGCTGCATGCCGTAGAGGGTCCGGATCTCGTTCTGCCAGCCGAGCTGGCGCCACCCCGTGAAGACGGCGGCCCAGAGGCCGAGCCCCACGAACACCGTGACGAGGACCCCGTGCGCCCGCCCCGGCACGGAGGGGATGCCGAGGTAGTGCCAGACGGCCTGTGCCGCCGCTCCAAGGCCGTAGCCGATCATCACCGTGACGCCGGAGACGATGCCCTGCACGACCGCTGCCCGGGGCAACAGCGAGGGCAGCAGCGACAGGGCGAAGAACCAGGCGGCGACCGTCAGCCCCACGCCCGAGAAGGTCGTCTCGAGGACCCGGTGGGGTGTGCCCAGCCCGACGCGCAGGGCTCGGTGCCGGCGACTGTCCGCGGCAGTGACGGCGGCGCCCGGTGCGGTCATGGCGACTGCTCCTCGTGGCTTCGGCCCCTGCGAGGGCCAGCATAGGTCGCCGTCCGGGCGGGTGCGCCCCACATGCAGGAAGACCCCGGTCCGTGGTGGACCGGGGTCTTCCTGCTGCTCCTGCGAGCATCACGTAGCCCCGACGGGATTCGAACCCGCGCTACCGCCTTGAGAGGGCGGCGTGCTAGGCCGCTACACAACGGGGCCGTGAGCGGTGCCGAGCGGACTCGGCACGAGAAGAAACCTTACCGTGAAGGCGGGATTTCTCCGAATCGGACCACGTTGCCGTGGACCAGAGCTGGGGTACCAGGACTCGAACCTAGAATGACGGAACCAGAAACCGTAGTGTTGCCAATTACACCATACCCCAAGGGGTTTCACTCCGAGCGGCGCCTTGCGGCCCCTACGGGGTGAACCGAATGGGAATACTACCGGTCCCTGCGCGGTGGCCCAAATCGGCCGCCGAGGGCCGCCGTCACCTCGTCCAGCCCGCGCACCGATGCCACCGGCTCCGCGGTCCCCCGGCCCTCACGGTCGAGCCACACCGCGCGCAGCCCGGCGGCCTGCGCGCCGAGCACGTCCCACGGCAGGCTGTCGCCGATGCACACCACCCCGGCCGGCCCTGCGCCCAGGAGCCGGCACGCCTCGCGGTAGACGCGCGGGTCGGGCTTGCCGAAGCCGAGGGTGTCGGTGGTGACGACCACGTCGAACCGGTCGACGAGGCCGAGCGCCTCGAGCTTGACCGTGGTCGGCGCGTGCGCCGAGTTGGTGAGCAGGGCGATGGGCATCCCCCGCCGCTCCGCCGTGGAGAGCAGCTCCGGGACGTCGGGAAAGAGCCGCTGGGCGGCGCGGAAGGCCGGCGCATACACCTCCTCGTACGCGTGGTGTCCGTCGTCCGGGACGTCCAGGCCGAAGGCCGCCGCGACCTCGTCGAGGCGGGCGGCTCGCATGTGCTCGAACGCCACCTCTCCTGCGGCATAGCGGGGAAACCACCGCTCGGGGTCGTCGTAGTAGCGCTGCGCCATCGCCCGGTGCGCACCGGGCCGGTGCGGCCACAGCGTCGCGGCCGCGTGGGTGCCCGCCGCCACCATCGCCCCTCGGGTGTCGACGATGGTGTCGTCGACGTCGAGGAGCAGGGCCTCGGCGTCCGCGAAGAGGTGTTGCAGGGACACGTGGCTCACTCCTGGTCCTCGAGGCCGAAGTAGGGCAACGCGGGGCGCACCCCGTCGACCCGGATGCCGCTCGACCGTCGGGACTCGTCCCAGGACGCACGCTCGAGCCGCACGTGCTGGAGCGCCTCGCCGGAGTGCTCGAGCACGGAGCGGTGGGTCTCCCGGTAGCCGAGCGCGCGTGAGACCCCCAGCGACGCCCCGTTGTCGACGACCGCCGAGCTGATGGCGGCCGACGCCCCGAGCCGGTCGAACGCCAGGGCCAGCACGGCCGAGCGCATCTGGGTGCCCAGGCCCTTGCCCCGGGCGCCCGGGAGGAGCCACGAGGACGAGTCGACGGTGCGGTCGGCCCGCCAGTCGGGGCCCTCGAGCCACTGGACGCCGAGAACGTGGTCACCGGACCGCACGACGAAGGGCAGCGCCCAGTCGTCCGGGGACCACATGCCGAGGGCGCGCCAGTAGCCCTGCATGAGGACGGCCCGGCGGTTCGCGCGGTTGTCGAGACCGGCATACGTCGTGGCGTGCGGGTTCATCTGCAGGTCGTCGGGCAGCAGCTCGCAGAGCGTCGGCAGGTCCGCCTCGGTCATCACTCGCAGGTCGAGCTCTGCCGTGCGCAGGCGTATGCCGTGCAGCGGCCAGACGGCGCGCTCCCCCATGCGAGGCCCCTCAGAGGGAGTCGCGCAGCGAGCGGAGGCGGGCGAGCGTGGAGGTCTTGCCGAGGATCTCCATCGACTCGAAGAGCGGCGGGGAGATGCGGGCGCCCGACACCGCCGTGCGCAGCGGACCGAACGCGAAGCGTGGCTTGATACCGAGCCCCTCGACGATCGCAGCGCGCAGCGACTCCTCGATGCGGGCGGCGTTCCACGGGCTGTCGCTGCCGAGCAGGCCGGTGCCCTGGTCGTCGATGTCGCCGAGCACCTTGAGGGCGGCGTCGAGCACGGCGGGGGCGTCGTCCTTGAGCTGGGCCCGGGCGTCGTCGTCGATGAGGAGCGCGTCGTCGGCGACGAAGAAGGGCCGGACCAGCGCGGGCGCCTCGGTGAGCAGCGCGATGCGCGTCTGGATGAGCTCCGCGACGGACTTGAGCCGGGCGAGCTCACCCAGCGACTGGGTCTCGCCCAGCACGCCCTCGGCCACGAGGTAGGGCAGCAGGCGGCCGGCGAAGTCACCGAGCCCGAGCGAGCGGATGTAGACGCCGTTGAGCCAGTCGAGCTTCTTGAGGTCGAAGATCGGCCCGATCGGGTTGACCTTGGCCCAGTCGAAGGTGCGGCTGAAGTCCTCGAAGGTGAAGACCTCGACGTCGGCGCCCTCGGCGTCCTGCTGCGGCGGGTAGGCAAGCAGCGCAAGGAAGTTCACGAGCGCCTCGGGCAGGTAGCCCTGCTCCCGGAACCACGTGAGGCGTGCGGCGGGGTTCTTGCGCTTGGAGATCTTCGACTTGTCGGTGTTGCGTAGCAGCGGCATGTGCGCGAACTTCGGCGGCTCGAGCCCCAGCCAGCGGTAGAGCAGGATGTGCTTCGGCGTCGAGCTGATCCACTCCTCACCGCGCACCACGTGCGTGATGCCCATGAGGTGGTCGTCGACGACGACGGCGAGGTGGTAGGTGGGAAAGCCGTCGGCCTTGAGGATCACCTGGTCGTCGGGGCGCGGAGCCGAGACCTTGCCGCGGATGACGTCGTCGAAGACGAGCGGCGCGTCGTCGGGGATGAGCATCCGCACGACGGGAGTCTCGGTGAAGCCCGGCAGCGCCGCGCGCTCCTCGCGGGTCCTGCCCACGCACATGCGGTCGTAGCCGGTGGGCTGCTTCGTCTTCTGCTGCACCTCGCGCATCTGGTCGAGGCGCTCGCGCGAGCACCAGCAGTAGTAGGCGTGGCCGGACTCGATGAGCCGCTCGACGTACGGGCGGTAGGTGTCGAGCCGCTCGGACTGGCGGTACGGCGAGAAGGGGCCCCCGATGTCCGGGCCCTCGTCCCAGTGCAGGCCGAGCCAGGCCAGGGTGTCGTAGAGCTGCGCCTCGGAGTCCTCGCGGAAGCGCACGCGGTCGGTGTCCTCGACGCGCAGGACGAACTGGCCGCCCTGCTGTCGGGTGAAGGCGAGGTTGAAGAGCGACATGTAGGCGGTGCCGACGTGCGGGTCGCCGGTCGGCGAGGGGGCCACACGGGTGCGGACCGGGCCGGAGCCGTCGGAGGTGGAGACGCGCTGCGCCTGCTCGAGGCGGACCTCGACCTGCGTCGGGTCGAGCGCGTCGGGGACGGTCGCGCTGGCGGGAGAAGACGGCATACCGGTGCTGCTGCTGTTGTCGCTCATGGTGCCACCCAGCCTAGTGGGCGGCCCGCGAGGGCCCGGACGCGGAGACGCCGCCCAGCCTGGTGGCTGGGCGGCGTCGGTGGTCCGCTGGGCGCGAGCCGGTCAGCGCTGCACGGCGCCGGGAGTGCCCTCGATGTCGTCGTGCCTCGCGTCGTAGGTCGTGTCCTCGTCGGGGCCCTGGTCGGGCGCCCCCGGGCGGGCGTGGCGACCGACGTAGCCCTCGTCCCGGGACGGGTCGCGGGGGTCGGCGGCGGCAGTGATGTCGTCGTGGCTCATGGCTCGACCCTAGCGGCGCGCGGGCTCAGCGGCGGACGAAGGTGTTGGTCAGCGAGCCGATGCCGGCGATCTCCACGGTGACCTGCTGGCCGGCCTCGACGAGGCCGACGCCGGCGGGGGTGCCGGTGAGGACGATGTCGCCGGGCAGCAGCGTGAAGGCGGCGGACGCGTACTCGATGATCTTCGCGATGCCGTGGACCATGTCGGCCGTCGTGCCGTCCTGCTTCACGTCCCCGTCGAGCGTCGTGACGATCTTGAGGTCCGACGGGTCGAG
The DNA here is from genome assembly GCF_039529575.1 of Terrabacter terrae. Taxonomy (NCBI): domain Bacteria; kingdom Bacillati; phylum Actinomycetota; class Actinomycetes; order Micrococcales; family Intrasporangiaceae; genus Terrabacter; species Terrabacter terrae. The sequence continues at coordinate 869,507 of NZ_BAAANB010000021.1, read as the reverse complement.
CTCGGTCTCGACCCACGGGCCGAGCGGGCAGCTCGTGTCGAAGCCCTTGGCACGGGCCCACTGGCCGTCGGTGCGCTGCCAGTCGCGCGCCGTGACGTCGTTGGCGATCGTGTAGCCGTAGATGCACTCGGCGACGTTCTCGGCCTTGACCCCCTTGGTGATCGTCTTGATGACGACCGCGAGCTCGCCCTCGTAGGAGACCTCGCCGCTGCCGGCGGGCAGCACGACCGGGTCGAACGGGCCCACGACGGAGGTGTTGGGCTTGAAGAACATCATCGGCTCGGCCGGCGCCTCGCCTCCCATCTCCTTGGCGTGGTCGGCGTAGTTCTTGCCGATCGCCACGATCTTGGAGCGCGGGATCACCGGCGCGAGCAGGCGCACGTCCTCCAGCATGACAGGGGGCTGCCCGCTGGGCTGGAGCCCGACGTAGAGGGGGTCACCGGCGAGCGGCGTGATCACCTCGCCCCCGGGGTCGCCCTGGACGATGCCGTATGCCGGGTCGTCCCCGGTCGTGTACCTCGCGATGCGCACGCGCCCCACCCTACGACGCGGCGGCGAGGCGTCGGGCGCGCGGTCGCCTGTCAGAAGGTGCGGCGCAGGCGCAGGTCCAGCGGTCGGCCGTCGGGGTCGTAGACGAGGCGGTAGAACGCGTCGGCCCACAGCCGGGTGAGCCGGCCCTGCTCCGGGTTGTCGAGGGGGCGCAACCGCCCCGGCGGCCGTGGTGAGCCGGCCGGGGCGCGGTGCCAGCAGGCGAGCGCCCGGGCGCTGGCGGCATACGCCTCGAAGTGGTCCTCGAGCGGGAGCTCCGCGTCGGTGTCGAGGTGCTCGCGGGCGAGCTCTTGGCGCAGGTCGCGGGCGAACTCCGGGTGCGCGACCGCGGCGGACAGCTCGGAGTCGTGCGTCCACGACCGCCGGTTGAAGTTGTCGGAGCCCACCGTGACCCACTCGTCGTCGACGACGCAGACCTTGGCGTGGACGTAGACCGGCGTGCCGTCGGCGTTCTCGATGCCGTAGACCGCGACGCGTCCCGGGGCCGCGGCGTGCAGCTCCTCGAGCAGCCTGGCCCGGCTGACGAGGTTCGGGGCGTAGCTCAGGGTTCCGTCCTGGTCCGGCTGGTGAGGGACGACGGCGACGAAGCGCAGCTCGGGCGCTCGCCTCAGCGCCGCGAGCAGGAGCGCGCACACCTCCGCGGACCAGAGGTACTGGTCCTCGAGGTAGATCAGGTGCCGGGCGTTCGAGAACGCCTTGGCGTAGGCACGCGCGACGCTCCTCTCGCCGCGCGGGGCGAAGGGGTAGCCACCGAGGCGGTGGCCGTAGGTGCGCAGCAGCTGGACGGGATGCGGGCCGGTGGGCGCCGGGTCCGGCAGCTGGGCGGGCAGGGCGCGCCGGTGCGGACGGTCGCCACGGACGGCGTCCATGGTGCGGCGGATCGGCGAGCGGCTCAACGCCTGTGGGTCGTCCCAGCGCTCGCGGAAGACCGTCTCGACGTCCCCCACGACGGGGCCGGTGAGCGCGAGCTGGACGTCGTGCCAGGGCGGGCGGGGGCCGTAGACCTTGGCCATGGTCTGGGACTGCGGGTCCCCGGCGTGGGTGGAGTCGTCACGGCGGCTGTGGCACAGGTCGATCCCGCCGAGGAAGGCGATGTCGAGCTCCGGCCGCCCGGGGTGTCGCAGCACGACGAACTTCTGGTGGTGGGAGCCCCCGAGGCGCACTCGCATGTCGAGCACGCAATCACCGCCCGCCGCGTTGATGTCCTCGCCGAGGTGGCGGTTCTCGCCGGCCGAGAACGTGAGCTTGTCCCAGTGGGAGCGCCAGACGAGACCTCGGACGTCGACGCCCCGGCGGGCTGCCTGGGCGAAGAGGGAGGCGACCTCGCTGCCGGGCTCGCCCGTCAGCCGCTCGTCGGGGTCGCCACGCCAGTCGACGAAGAGCAGCAGGTCGCCCCGCTCCATCCGCGAGACCCGCTCGGCGAGGGCCGCGAAGTAGGCCTCGCCGTGGACGAGCGGCGTGACGAGGTTGCCCTCCGTCCACGCGCGCCCGTCGGGGTGGCGGCGGTCGAGGCGGGTCGACGGGTTGCCCCGTTCGTGGGCGGTGAGGTACCACTCGGCGGCGAGCACGGGACCGAGCGTATGCCGTGGGGCGGGTCTGCGGTCGTCGCGGCGTGCGTCGTCGGGCTGCCGACGGTTGTGGCAGGCAGGCGCCGCTCCCCTACCCTCGTGGGGTGCAGGTCGTGGACGAGCGGGTGTGGCGGGAGCGGACGGCCGCGCACGAGGCGCGGGTCGATGCCGCCACGGCCGCACACCTCGGCCGTCGCCGCGACCACCGCAAGCACCCGGTCGAGGACTTTCTGTTCACCTACTACTCGTTCAAGCCGGCGCAGCTTCGTCGCTGGCACCCGGGCGCCGGAACGGCGTTGACGGCCGCGAGTCGGGCGCCGCACCGGGACTGGCGTTTCTATGCGGTCGACGGTGACCGGGTCGCCGTCGACGTGGACGCGTTCGTGACGGCGCGCGGCGACACGCTGCGGTTCGTCCGCGAGCTTCTCCTACGCACCGCTGGGCGGCCGGCACGGTTCGGCTGCTTCGGACTCCACGAGTGGGCCATGGTCTACCGGTTGGATCCCTCGGACGTGCGGCACTCCGGGTGGCCGCTCCGGCTGGGCGCCTCGGGGACGGACGCTGTCGTCGAGAGCCACCAGGTCGCCTGCTCGCACTTCGACGCCTACCGCTTCTTCACTCCCGAGGCGGCGCCGCGCAATGCTTTCCGGCCGACCCGCGAGACGCAGCCGGACCTCGAGCAGCCGGGCTGCCTGCACGCCGGGATGGACCTCTACAAGTGGGCGCACAAGCTGGTTCCCGCAGTGCCGAGCGACCTCGTGATGGACTGCTTCGCGCTGGCGCGGGACATCCGTTCGCTGGACATGCGAGCCGCGCCGTACGACCTGCGCGAGCTCGGCTACGAGCCGGTGCGGATCGAGACGCCGGAAGGCAAGGCGCAGTACGCCGCCGAGCAGCGCGGCTTCTCTGCTCGCGGGCAGGTGCTGCGCGAGCGGCTGGTCGAGGCCATCGACCGCGTGCTGCTCGTCTCGTCGGACCGCACCGACTGAGGGCTCGTCGAGGGGCCGAGCCGCGCCACGGCACGGCGCCATCTGGTGGCTTGTCGCGGTCGAGCGGATCGTGCGGGCGCAACAACCGGCCACGTGGTCGCTCGTCGCGGCAGCTGCCTGCGCTCCGTCAGTGCCCCGGCGGGACGCCAGGGCTCAGTCCTCCGTGTCCACGTAGAGGCAGAACGGGTGCCCGGCCGGGTCCAGCATCACCCGCACATCCTCCTGCGGCTGGAAGGAGGCGACCTGCGCACCGACCTCGACGGCATACGCGACCGCCTCCTCGAGGTCGTCGACCTCGAGGTCGAGGTGAAGCATCATCAGCGGCTCCCCCGGCTCGCTGGGCCACACCGGGCGCACGTAGTTGGGCTCGGTCTGGAAGGAGAGGTTGTGGCCGGCCGTCTCGGACGGAGCGACGGGTGGCCCAGTCGGGCGTGTCCTTGTAGAAGGTCCACCCGAGCAGTCGCTGGTAGAAGTGCGCCAGGGCTGATGCATCCGGCGCGTCCAGCACGACGCCGAACCAGTGCTTCGTCGTTCGCAGGGGCATGCGGCCAGTCTGCGGCACCGGAGGGCCGCGATGGGGCACACGCGTCCGTCGTGGGTCGGCGCTAGCGGGTGACCCCGCGGAGGATGACCGCCAGTCCCACCTCGAAGGCCTTGGCCTCCCCAGCCGGATCGGGCGGCGACAGCTCTGGGTCGGCGCGCGCTGCCAGTCCCCGGTTCTGCTCTCCGGCAACGGAGCCCAGGACGTGGTGCACGACGAGGGCGGCCACCTTGTCGCGCTCGGACGCCGGCACGCCGGTGTCGTGGACGAGGCGGGCCAGCTCACGCAGCGCGCGGGTGGCACCCGGCTCGACGGCATACGCGAGCCCGACGACGTCGGCGGCGTCGGGAACCTGGACGAGGGCCTCGCGCAGGGACACGGCGAGCCCGGCGAGGGCCTCCTCGGGCGGCTGTCCCGGCGGAGGGACGGCGATCTCGGCCAGCAGGGCGTCCGCCACCTCGACGAGGAGCTCCTGCTTGTTGGCGACGTGCCAGTAGAGCGCACCCGGCGCGACGCCCAGCTCACGCGCGAGGCGGCGCATCGTCAGGTCGCCGAGGCCGTAGCGGCGCAACAGGTCCACGGCGGTCGCCACGACCTGCTCCCTGCTGAGTGCCACGCGGTCTCCAACCCCTGACGGTCCGCTTTAGACCCCCTGTTGACAGCCGAGCGTAGCGGCTCGGCATACTGAACGCCGTTCAGTTGAACACCGTTCAGCGCCGCCCGCAAGGAGACCCGATGCCCAGCCGACACGACGCCATCGCCGACGCCGTCCTGGCGGGGACCCCGGCCACCGAGCAGGATGCGCTCGCCGTGCTGCAGTCTGACGACGACGAGCTCCTCGAGGTCGTCGCAGCGGCGGCACGCCTGCGCCGCAGACACTTCGGCAACGCGGTCAAGGTCAACTACCTCGTCAACCTCAAGTCCGGCCTCTGCCCGGAGGACTGCCACTACTGCTCCCAGCGGCTCGGCTCGCAGGCCGACATCCTGAAGTACACGTGGCTGCGCCCCGACGAGGCGGTCGAGCAGGCGGCTGCGGGTCTGCGCGGCGGCGCCACCCGGATCTGCATGGTCTCGAGCGGACGGGGCCCGACCGACCGCGACATCGACCGGGTGGCCGGCATGGTGGGCGCCCTCAAGCAGGAGCACCCGGAGGTCGAGGTGTGCGCCTGCCTGGGCCTGCTCAAGGACGGACAGGCCCAGCGGTTGCGCGAGGCCGGCGTCGACGCGTACAACCACAACCTCAACACGGCGCAGTCGCACCACGACCACATCGTGACGACCCACACCTACGCCGACCGCGTCGACACGGTGAACCGCGCCAAGGACGCCGGGCTGTCACCGTGCTCGGGCCTCATAGCGGGACTCGGCGAGAGCGACGAGCAGCTCGTCGAGGCGCTCTTCGCCCTGCGCGACCTCGGCTCGGACTCGATCCCCGTCAACTTCCTCATGCCCTTCGACGGCACACCCCTCGAGGGCACGTGGGAGCTGACCCCCGGTCGCTGCCTGCGCATCCTCGCCATGGCACGAATGGTTTGTCCTGACAGGGAGATCCGCATCGCAGGCGGCCGGGAGATGCACTTGCGCTCGCTGCAGGGGCTCGCCCTGCAGGTGGCGAACTCGATCTTCCTCGGCGACTACCTGACGTCCGAGGGCCAGGCCGCCGAGGCCGACCTCGAGCTCATCCGGGACAACGGCTTCGTCGTGCTCGGCGCCGACGCCGTCGCGGCAGGGGCGAGGCCCTCCTCCCAGCGGCCCCACGACCCGGCCAAGCGTCGTCGCGGGGCCGGCACGGACGTCCCCGCCAATGCCTGAGCCCCCGGGGTCCCCCCTCGCGGCGCGCGACCGCGGGCTGGTCTGGCACCCCTACGCCCCCCTGGACGGCCCGGAGCCGTATGCCGTCGAGGGCGCCTCGGGTGTCCGGCTGAGCCTGCGAGCCCCGGACGGCACCCGCCACGAGGCCGTGGACGCCATGGCGTCCTGGTGGTGCGCAGTGCACGGCTACCGCAACCCGGCCCTCGACTCCGCCGCGCACGAGCAGCTCGACCGCTTCAGCCACGTCATGTTCGGAGGACTGACGCACGAGCCGGCGGTCAGCCTCGCCGAGCGCCTGACCGCCATCGCCCCCGGCCCGATGACACACGTCTTCTTCGCCGACTCGGGGTCGGTGTCGGTGGAGGTGGCCCTCAAGCTGTCCCTGCAGTACCAGGCGGCGCGCGGCCGTCCGGGTCGGCAGCGGTTCCTGACGGTCCGCGGCGGCTACCACGGCGACACCTTCGCCGCGATGAGCGTGTGCGACCCGGTCGACGGGATGCACTCGGCCTTCCCCGGCGCGCTGGCTCGACAGGTCTTCGCCCCACGACCACCCGCCGCACGGCTGATCACCACCCCCGACTGCGAGCAGCGCTGGGAGACAGACGTTCTCGAGCTCCAGCCCTGGGCGGCGGAGGTCCGGTCCCTCGCCGAGACCCACCGGGACGAGCTCGCCGCCGTCGTCGTCGAACCGGTGCTGCAGGGTGCCGGCGGCATGCACGTCTACCCCCCGGAGTGCCTGCGCGTGCTGCGCGACGTCGCCGACGAGCACGAGCTGCTCCTCGTCGTCGACGAGATCGCCACCGGCTTCGGCCGCACGGGCCGCCTCTTCGCCTCCGAGTGGGCCGACGTCGCTCCCGACGTCATGTGCATCGGCAAGGCGCTGACGGGCGGGTACCTCTCTCTCGCCGCGGTGCTCACGACCCGACACGTCGGTGACGCGATCACGCGGTCGCAGTTCCGCGCCTTGCTGCACGGGCCCACCTTCATGGCCAACCCGCTCGCCTGTGCGGTCGCGAATGCGTCGCTGGAGCTCGTCGAGGGCAGCTGGAAGGGGGACGCCCCGCGCGTCGGCCGCCTCCTGACCGAGCACCTGGCGCCCGCCGGCGGCCTCGCCTGCGTCACCGACATCCGGGTCCTCGGAGCCGTGGGCGTCGTGCAGCTGGCCTGCCCCGTCGACGTCGGCCGGGTCACCCGGGCGGCCCTGCGGCGAGGTGTGTGGGTGCGTCCGTTCCGCGACCTCGTCTACACGATGCCCCCCTACGTGTGCACCGACGACGACGTGCGGCTCATCGCCGACGGCATCGTCGGTGCCGTCTCGGAGGTGCACGGATGAGCGGCTGGGACGCCTGGCTGAGGCAGCGTGACGAGCTGCGGAGACAGCGGGGCGTCGACCGGTTCGACGCCGTGCTGCGCGAGGGTGGTTCGAAGGCGGAGACCCGCGACCCCCTGGACCTCGCGTCGAACGACTACCTGGGCCTGGCACGTGACGCCCGCGTCGTGGCCGCCGCCCACGAGGCGCTCACCCGCTACGGCGCGTCGGCGACCGCGAGCCGCCTCGTCAGCGGGACCCTCCCGGTCCACCGGGACCTCGAGGCCGCCCTGTGCCGGCTCACCGGCCAGCCGGCCGCCCTCGCCTTTTCGACCGGGTATGCCGCCAACCTCGGCGTGCTCACCGCGCTCAGCGGACGCGGGGCCGAGATCCTGCTCGACGCCCACGCCCACGCCTCGCTCCACGACGCCGCCCGCATGTCGCGCGTCCCGTACGGGTCCTTCGCCCACAGCGACCCCTCGGCGCTCGACCGGGAGCTCGCTGCGCGTGCCGGACGCAGGGTGGTCGTCGCCGTCGAGTCGATCTACTCGGTGCTCGGTGACGCCGCCCCCCTGCGCGCGCTCGTCGAGGTCTGCCACCGCCACGGCGCACTGCTCGTCGTCGACGAGGCCCACGGCATCGGGGTCGCCGGCGGCGGTCGCGGCCTCGTCCACGAGCTGGGCCTCGTGGGCGCCCGCGACGTCATCATCACGCTGACGCTCTCGAAGGCCCTGGGCTCGCAGGGCGGAGCCGTCCTCGGCCCCACCGCCATCCGGCACCACCTCGTCAACAGCGCGCGCAGCTTCATCTTCGACACCGGCCTCGCTCCCGCGTCCGCCGCCGCCGCGTGGGCGGCCGCCGACGTCATCGCCGTCGAGCCGTCGCTGGCAGCAGCCGTCCGGGCCAACGCCGCCACCATCGCGGCGATCTGCGGCATCGAGCAGGCCGCCGGCGCGGTGCAGTCGCTGCCGATGCCGTCCCCGGAGGCTGCGGTCGCCGCCGCCCTGGACCTGCGGGCCGAAGGCGTGCTCGTCGGCTGCTTCAGGCCGCCCAGCGTCCCCGACGGCGTCTCCCGGCTGCGCGTCACCGCCCGCGCCGACCTCTCGGGACCAGACCTGCGCGAGGCGGCGCAGCTCGTGGCCCGGCGCGCGGCGACGCCGGGCGAGCGCGGGTCGGCAGGTACCGTCGGGTGGCCACGGGCAGGGGATGCTCCCTCCCCTGCCCGTGGCCTCCTGACGGTCGCCGCCACCCCGCCCGGTTCGGTCGATGACTAGCGGCCCGCTGCCCCGGGTCCTCCTCGTCACCGGGACGGACACCGACGTGGGCAAGACAGTCGTCACGGCTGCGGTCGCCGCGACGGTGCTGGCGGCGGGACTGCGCGTCGCGGCATACAAGCCCACGCAGACGGGCGTGGCACCCGGGGAGCCGGGCGACATGGCCGAGGTCGAGCGGCTCACCGGCGTGGCGACGTCGGAGGGGGTGCGGCTGCGCGCGCCGATGGCGCCCAGACCGGCCGCGGCGCTCGAGGGTGCGCGGCTGCCGACGATGGCCGAGCACCTGGAGTCCGTCACCGACCTCTCTGGGCACCACGACGTCGTCGTCGTCGAGGGCGCGGGTGGTCTGCTCGTCGAGCTCACGGAGGCGGGCGAGACTCTCGCCGACTTGGCGGGAGGACTGCGCGACGCGGGTGCACTGGTAGTGGCGCGCAGTGCCCTGGGGACGCTCAACCACACGATGCTGACCCGGGAGGCGCTGTCGCACAGGATGATCCCCCAGCTCGGAGTCGTCTTCGGTGCGTGGCCGGACGAACCCGGTGTCGTCGAGACGACCAACCGCGACTACCTCGACGACCTGCCGGAAGGGCTCCTGGGGGCCGTTCCGCTCGGCGCGCCACGTGTGGATCCGCCGGCCTTCCGCGCGGCCGCGCCCACCTGGCTGCCCGGACTGGCTCAGCGCCTGGCGACGTCCTGACGCAGCAGCCCGTGCACGATGCCGTCGGTGAGCGCCCGCCAGGACGCGGCCAGGATCGACCCGGCCACCCCGATGGTGTCCCACGACGTCTCGCCGTCGGAGGTCTCGATGAGCACCCGCGTCACCGCGTCGGTGCCGTGGGAGGCGTCGAGGATGCGCACCTTGAAGTCGATCAGCTCGATCTTCTCGATCTCCGGGTACGCGCGGGTGAGCGCCTCGCGGAGGGCGTGGTCGAGCGCGTTGACGGGACCGTTGCCCTCTCCGGTGGCGATGAGACGGGCGCCGCCGGCGCGGAGCTTGACGGTCGCCTCGGAGGTGGCGTCGCCCTCGCCGGACGAGTCGGTGATGACCCGCCAGGACTCGACCTCGAAGTAGTCGGTGCAGCCGGGCTCGAGCGCCTCGCGCAGCATGAGCTCGACCGTGGCGTCGGCCGCGTCGAAGGTCCAGCCGCGCAGCTCGAGCTCCTTGACCTCGGCGAGCACCGAGGCGACGACGTCGGGCCGGTCGGACACGTCGAGCCCCGCCTCCCGGGCCTTGAGCTCGATGCTGGCCCGGCCGGCCATGTCGGAGACCAGGGTGCGCATCCCGTTGCCGACGAGGGCAGGGTCCATGTGCTGGTAGAGGTCCGGGTCGACCTTGAGGGCGCTCGCGTGCAGGCCGGCCTTGTGTGCGAAGGCGCTCGCGCCGACGTACGGCTGGCGGCTGTAGGCGGGGACGTTGGTCACCTCGCTGATCGCGTGGGCGATGTGCGTGGCCCGCCGCAGGGCGTCGGGATCGAGCGCGGCGAGGCCGAGCTTGAGCTGGAGGTTGGCCGCGACGGTGACCAGGTCCGCGTTGCCGGTGCGCTCGCCGTAGCCGTTGACCGTGCCCTGCACGTGGCTGGCGCCGGCGCGCACGGCGGCCACGGAGTTCGCTGCGGCGCAACCGGTGTCGTTGTGGCAGTGCGCACCGATCCGCGCCCCCGTGGAGGCGATGACGTCGGCGACGACCTCCTCGACCTGGTGCGGGAGCATGCCGCCGTTGGTGTCGCAGAGCACCACGACCTCGGCCCCGGCCTCGTGCGCGGTGCGCACGACGGACAACGCGTAGTGGCGGTCGAGACGCCAGCCGTCGAAGAAGTGCTCGCAGTCCACGAAGACGCGCCGGCCCTCACCGACGAGGTGGCTCACCGTGTCGCGGACCATCTCGAGGTTCTCCGCGAGGGTGGTGCGCAGGGCCCGCTCCACGTGGCCGGTGTGCGACTTGGCCACGAGGCAGACGACGGAGGCCCCGGAGTCGAGCAGCGCGCGTACGAGGGGATCCTGCGCCGCGTCACCCCCGGCCCGCCGGGTGGCGCCGAAGGCCGCGAGCGTCGCCTGCCGCAGGGTCAGCTCGGTCTGTGCCCGCTCGAAGAACTCGGTGTCCTTGGGGTTGGCGCCGGGCCAGCCGCCCTCGATGAAGTCGACCCCGAGATCGTCGAGCAGCCCGGCGATGGCCAGCTTGTCCGACACCGAGAGGTTGAGCCCCTCCTGCTGGGCGCCGTCGCGCAGGGTGGTGTCGTAGACGTGCAGCGCTTCCATGACCTTCATTGTCCTCGATCTCGGGGATGCGGCCGGCCGCCGTCGGGGCGGCCGGCGCGGAGGCGTGATCTCGCGTCCCGGTCTCTTCTCGTGTCGCGGCGGCCGGGGGTGGTGGCCTTCGCGGGTCTCCCTCGGGGTGTCTCGGGAAACAAAAAGACCCCCCAAGGGTTGGGAGGTCTGCGCGACGAGGGGTGCTCGTCGCGCTAGTCGATAATGAGGGTGCCGGTGGGCACGGGTCGCTTCATCACCCGCTCACCGTAGGGCTGCCGCGGCGCGGGCGGAACCGCAGGTCCGGATCGTGGACCCGCGCGGCCGGGGCTACCGACGGCTGGAGGCCGCCTCGACGAGGGCACGGAACAGCCGCGGGTCGGTACCGACCTCGGGATGCCACTGCACGGCCAGCCGGAAGAAGGCGGTGGGGTCCTCCATCGCCTCGAGGGTGCTGTCCGCGGCCCACGCCGATGGCTCGTAGCCGGGGTGCGTCAGCACCGACTGGTGGTGGTAGCTGGGCACGTCCACCTCCTCGCCCAGGATCGCGGCGAGGCGCGTGCCGGCGACCGTGCGTACCGGGTGGCTGCCGTAGGTCGCCGGGGCCGGCGAGTGGTCGTGGTGGCCCACCCGGTCGGGCAGGTGCTGCTCGAGCAGACCGCCAGCGGCGACGGCCATCACCTGCATGCCGCGGCAGATGCCGAGGACGGGCAGGTCGGCCTCCGCCGTCGCGCGGGCGATCGCCATCTCGGTGGAGTCGCGGTCGGGACGCGAGGCCTGCACCGACGCGTGCCGCTCGTCGGCGTAGAGCTCGGGCGCCACGTCCACGCCCCCGGCCAGGACCACCCCGTCGAGCCGCTCGACGATCTCCAGGGCCGTGTCGTCGTCGGCATCGGGGCGCGGCGGCACCACCACGGCTATCGCGCCGGCGTCCTCCACCTGCCGCACGTAGCGGTGGGGCACCAGGGCACCGGGCACGTCGACCCAGTGGCCCCACGAGGCGCGCTCGACGTACGCGGTGATGCCGATGACCGGACGACCCATGACCACCCCCTACCCACCTCAGAGCGGGGTCACGTAGGCGCCTGAGATGCCGCCGTCGACGAGGAAGGTCGACGCGGTGATGAAGCTCGACTCGTCCGAGGCGAGGAACAGCACCGCGTTGGCCATCTCCTCGGGCTCGCCGAAGCGGCCCATCGGCACGTGGACGAGCCGGCGCGCGGCCCGCTCCTCGTCCTTGGCGAACAGCTCCTGCAGGAGCGGGGTGTTGACGGGGCCCGGGCACAGCGCGTTGACGCGCACCCCCTGGCGGGCGAACTGCACCCCGAGCTCGCGCGACATCGACAGCACGCCACCCTTGCTCGCGCTGTAGGAGATCTGCGACGTGGCGGCACCCATGACGGCCACGAACGAGGCAGTGTTGATGATCGAGCCCCTGCCCTGCTCGAGCATGTGGGGCAGGGCCGCCTTGCAGCAGAGGTAGACCGACGTCAGGTTGACCTCCTGCACCTTGCGCCAGGCGTCGAGGTCGGTGTCGAGGATCGAGTCGTCCTCGGGCGGGCTGATGCCGGCGTTGTTGAAGGCGATGTCGACCGAGCCGTACGTCTCCTTCGCGGTGCGGAAGAGCGCGTCGACGTCCTCCTTGCTCACGACGTCGGCCCGCACGAAGGTGCCGCCCACCTCGTCCGCGATGCGGGGACCGTTGGTCTCGTCGAGGTCGCCGATGACGACCTTGGCGCCCTCCTCGGCAAACCGCCGCACGGTCGCAAGCCCGATGCCCGAGCATCCGCCGGTGATGACCGCGACCTTGCCGTCGAGCCTGCCTGTCATGTGGATCTCCTTGTAGCCCAGTGGTTCTGCGTGTAGGTGTGGGGGCCGACGGGTCAGTCGGTCGCGATGAAGACGTTCTTGACCTCGGTGAACGCCTCGAGCGCGTCAGGACCGAGCTCGCGCCCGATCCCGCTCTGCTTGAAGCCCCCGAACGGGGTCGAGTAGCGCACGCTGCTGTGCGAGTTCACCGAGAGGTTGCCGGCCTCGACGGCGCGGGCCACGCGCAGCCCGCGCGCCAGGTCGCGCGTCCAAATCGACCCCGAGAGGCCGTATGCCGTGTCGTTCGCCTTGGCGACCGCGTCGGCCTCGTCATCGAACGGCATCACCGCCACGACAGGGCCGAAGACCTCCTCCTGCCAGACGCGGTCGCTCGTCGATCTCGGCAGGACGACGGTCGCGGGGTACCAGTAGCCGGCGCCGTCAGGAGCGTCCCCGCGGAAGGCGACCTCCACCTCGTCTCCGGCGTCCTCGACGTAGGAGCGCACCCGCTCGCGCTGACCGGCGCTGATGAGCGGCCCCATCTCGGCCGTCTCGTCGCGCGGGTCTGTGACGACGACGCCGCGGACCGCCGTCTCGAAGTGTTCCATGAAGGTGTCGAAGACGCTGCACTCCACGAGGATCCGGCTGCGGGCACAGCAGTCCTGGCCCGCGTTGTCGAAGACGCCGTAGGGGGCCCGCGCCGCGGCGAGCTCGAGGTCGGAGTCTGCGAAGACGATGTTCGCGCTCTTCCCACCGAGCTCGAGGGTGACCCGCTTGACCTGGTCGGCGGCCCCGCGCATGATCCGCTGGCCGACTGCCGTCGAGCCGGTGAAGCAGACCTTGCGCACGTCGGGATGCGTGACGAAACGCTCCCCGACCACGTCGCCCCGACCCGGGACGACCGTGAGGACACCCTCGGGGATGCCCGCCTCCAGCGCGAGCTGCCCCAGCCGTACGGCCGTCAGCGGCGTGAGCTCGGCCGGCTTGAGCACGACCGTGTTGCCCGCCGCGAGAGCCGGTGCGAAACCCCAGCCGGCGATCGGCATGGGGAAGTTCCACGGCACGATGATGCCGACGACGCCGAGCGGCTCGCGGAAGGTCACGTCGACGCCGCCGGCGACCGGGATCTGGCGCCCGAAGTTCCGCTCGGGCGCGCCGGCGTAGTAGGCGAGCACGTCACGGACGTTCCCGGCCTCCCACCGGGCGTTGCCGATGGTGTGGCCGGCGTTCTCCACCTCGAGCAGCGCCAGCTCCTCCTGGTGCTCTCCGACGAGGTCGGAGAAGCGGCGCAGCAGCATGGCCCGGTCGGCCGGGCTCACCGCCCGCCAGGCGGGGCTCGCCTGGGCGGCACGAGCGATCGCCGCGTCGGCCTGCTCGAGGGAGGCGAGCTCGACGGTGCGGACGACCTCCTCGGTCGCAGGGTTGACGACGTCGTGGGTCTGGCTCGTGGTGGTCACAGTCGCTCGAATCCTCTCCGGCGCTCCCAGTCGGTGACCGCGGCGTTGAAGGCCGTGATCTCGACGTCGGCGGCGTTGACGTAGTGGTCGACGACCTCGTCGCCGAAGGCCGTGCGGGCCACGGCGGACGCGGCGAGCAGGTCGCGGGCCTCTTGGAGCGTCGAGGGCACGCGCGGCTTGTCGCACGTGTAGGCGTTGCCCTCGAGGGCCGGCTCGAGAGGCAGCTCGTTCTCGATGCCGTGGAGCCCGCCGGCGAGCATCGCGGCCACCGCGAGGTAGGGGTTGAGGTCGCCGCCACCGACGCGGTTCTCGACGCGCAGGGCCGGGCGCCGCGACCGACGACGCGCAGGGCGCAGGTGCGGTTGTCCCGCCCCCAGGCGACCGTCGTCGGTGCGAAGCTCGCGGACGCGAACCGCTTGTAGGAGTTGATGTTCGGCGCGTAGAAGTACGTCAGCTCCCGCTGGGTCGACAGTATCCCGGCGAGGAAGTGTTCGAAGAGGACGCTGTGCCCGTGCTCGCGCTCCTCGTCGGCGAAGACGGTCTCGCCGTCCAGCCCCCGAAGCGAGAGGTGGATGTGGCACGAGCTGCCCTCGCGCTGGTCGAACTTGGCCATGAAGGTGATCGACTGCCCGTGGTGGGCGGCGATCTCCTTGGCCGCGTTGCGGTAGACGACGTGGTTGTCACACGTGCGCACCGCCTCGTCGAAGAGGAAACCGATCTCGTGCTGGCCGAGGTTGCACTCCCCCTTGGCGCTCTCGACGACGGCGCCCGCGGCATACATCTCGTTGCGGATCTCCCGCAGCAGCGGCTCGACGCGGTCGCCGCCGAGGATGGAGTAGTCGACGTTGTAGCGGTTGGCGGGCGTCAGCCCCGTGTACCCCGCGTCCCAGGCCTGCTCGTACGACTCCTGGAACACCATGAACTCGAGCTCCGTGCCGCAGTGCGCGCCCAGCCCCAGGGCGGCGGCCCGCTCCACCTGCTTCTTCAGCACCGACCGCGGGGACTGGAGGACGGGGCCGCTGCCGTCGAGCCAGGTCAGGTCGCACTGGACGGTGGCGGAGTGGCGGCTCCCCGGAGTCCGACGCAGGGTCGACAGGTCGAGGTCGAAGAACATGTCCCCGTAGCCGCGCTCCCACGACGAGATCGCGTAGCCGTCGACGGTGTTCATGTCGACGTCGACGGCGAGCAGGTAGTTGCAGCCCTCGGTGCCGTCCTCGAGCACGTGGTCGAGGAAGTAGTGGCCGTGCAGGCGCTTGCCCTGCAGGCGTCCCTGCATGTCGGTGAACGCGACGACCACCGTGTCGATGTCGCCCGACTCGATCTCGGCGCGCAGCCGCTCGAGGGTCAGGTTCGGTGCTGGTGCCATGTGCACATGTCCTATCCGAGAAGTCCGCGCAGGAGCGCGGAGGTGGCGTCGCAGTGCTCCTCCATGGCGGCCCGCGCGCGGTGCGGGTCGCCACGCAGGATCGCCTCGACGACCTCGTGGTGCTGGGCGTTCGAGTGCTCGATGTTGCGGGTCAGGACGGGGATCGCGGTCAGCATGTCGTGCAGTGCGGACTGGGCCCGGGTCACTGCGTCCACGAGCATCGGCGAGCCCGCCAGCGTCGCCACGGCCAGGTGCAGCCGGGAGTCGGCGACACGGTGGGCCGCGGCGTCGGCCGCCTCGTCGACGTCGCGCAGGCTGTCGGCCAGCCAGGCCCGCTGGTCCCCGGCGAGCGGCTGCGAGGCGGCGAACCACGCCGCACCGGGCTCGACGACGCGGCGGAACGCCAGCGCGTCGTCCATGGCGGCGCCGCTGCGCACCGGGACGTCCTTGGGCTCCCACGACGCAGCCCTGACGGCGCCGTCGTAGGTCACCCAGGTGCCGCCGCCGCGGCCCCGTCGGGTGGTGACCATGCCGGACTCCCGCAGCGCCGCGATCGCCTCGCGCAGGGTGTTGCGTCCGATGCCGAGCCGCTCGGCGAGCTCGCGCTCCGGCGGCAGCTGCTCCCCGTCGGGGAGCACCCCGAGTCGGATCGCCCGCGCCAGCTGCGCCACCGCGTGCTCGAAGGCGTTGCCGGACGCGGGACGCAGCACCGCGTCCGGCAACGCCGTCAGGCCTAGGGGCTGGGGCGGCTGGGCTCCCCTGTCAGGCACCATGTCAGCCGAGGATCTCCGCCGCCGGCAGCGTATCGTGGCCTCGCGGGACGTCTCGCATGAAGTGCCTGCGGCCGCCGACGAACCACGTCACCGTCGAGAAGACCAGGACGACACCGACGGCGATCGGGGCATAGTTGAACGTCTCGACCGTGATCGGGTTGGCGGGCGGGAGCATGAAGAGCACGACGATGAAGGCCACCCACGCGACCGAGACCCAGCCGATCGGCGCGCTCCAGCGGCCGAGGTTCCACCGGCCGGGACGGAAGTCCGGGTTCGTGCGGCGCAGGAAGACCGGCACGACGTACGCGATGTAGAGGCCGATGACCGCGATCGAGGTGACCGCGAGGTACGCGGTGGTCGACACGAGCGCCGGCGTCGTCAGGACCACCGAGCACGCGACGCACAGCCAGATCGAGTTGGTGGGCGTGCCGGTGCGGGGGTTGACCTGGGACCACCAGCGCGAGCCGGGGAGCGCGTTGTCGCGCGAGAACGCATACGACATGCGGGAGTTCGCGGTCACGGAGGCCATGCCGCAGAAGAACTGGGCGACGGCACAGATGAAGAGCAGGAAGATCCCGAGCGAGCGGCCGGCGGCATCGATGAAGATCTGCGCCGGCGGCAGCCCGATGTCGGTCCCGAGGGCGCCGTCGTAGCTCTGGATCGCCGCGGTGACGGCCACGAGCAGGACCCAGCCGGCGAGGATCGAGACCCAGACGCTGCGGACGATGCCCTTGGGCGCCTCCGTCGACGCGTTCTTCGTCTCCTCCGCGACGTGCGCCGACGCGTCGAAGCCGGTGTAGGTGTACTGCGCCATGAGCAGCCCGAGCAGGAACGCGTAGAACGGCGTGCCCCAGCCGGTCCGGTTCTCGAAGTGGGTGAACGTCCACGAGAGGTCCTGGTGCTTGTCCGGGACGACCACGAGGATGCCGACGATCACGGCGACGCCGACGAGGTGCCACCACGCGCTCACGTTGGAGAGGAGCTTGACGAGGTTCACCCCGAAGGTGTTGAGCAGACCGTGCAGCGCGATGATGACCAGGAAGGCGACGAACGTCGTGCCGGCCGTGACCTGCAGGCCGAAGACCAGGCTGAGCAGGGCCATCCACGTCACCGCGGCGCCGTAGTCGATGGCCGCCGTGACGGCGACCTCCCCGAGGAAGTTGAACCAGCCGACGTACCATGCCCACACGCGCTGGTTGCGGCGGGCCAGGCGGCCGGCCCAGAAGTAGAGGCCACCCGCGGTCGGATAGACCGAGCACACCTCCGCCATCGCCATGGCGACACACAGGACGAAGGCGCCGACGAGCGGCCAGCCGATCGAGATGGCGATCGGACCGCCGGCGTTCATGGCGATCGCGTAGCTGGTGATGCAGCCCGCGAGGATCGAGATGATCGAGAAGGACACGGCGAAGTTGGAGAAGCCGGACATGCCGCGGTGCAGCTCCTGCTTGTAGCCGAGCGACGCGAGCATCCCCTCGTCGTCGTCGGAGGAGCCGGACGAGCCGGCAAGGGCCGGGTCCGCGTCCGGCTGGACGGCGCGGGCGCTGGCGTCGAGGGGCGGGTCGGCGGGAGGGGACGGAGGAACGCTCACTGCACTACCTCGCAAACATCAGGCGGCAGACCTTTGCCCACCGCGTCATGTGATGCGAGGCATCAAATACCCGCACGCCACGACGCGTCAATGGTTCTGTCTAAAACCTTTTGTTCGGCTCTGCCCAGAACAGCCTCGAGCACCTGCGCGACGCCGTCCTCGTCGTTGGCCGGGCACTCCCGGTCGGCCGCCCGCCGCACCTGCTCGTGGCCGTTCGCCACGGCCCAGCCGACCCCCGCCCACGAGAGCATGGGCAGGTCGTTGGGCATGTCGCCGAAGGCCCAGACCTGTGAGGCCTCGAGGCCCAGCCGGGCGGCCCAGCGCTCCAGCCCCGCGGCCTTCGTCACGCCGGGAGCGTTGATCTCCGCCAGGCCGTGCGCCCCCGAGAAGTGCAGGTGCCCCCGGTCGCCCAGCACGTCCTCGACCGTCGCGAGGAACTCGTCGACGGGCAGCTCCGGCGCGAGGGCAAGTAGCTTGCCGACCGGCTCGGAAGCCACCTGCCGCCAGGACCCTCGGACCGAACTGGCAGCGCCCCGGTCGCGATGCGGGTCGGGGTAGTCGTCGGCGACGAACGGACCCGTGGCGCGCTCGGCGGCGAACGTCACCGACGGCACGGCGCGGCGCAGGTCTGCCACGAGCTCGTCGACCACGGAGCCCTCGAAGCAGTGCGTCTCGACCAGGCGGCGGGTCGCCACCTCGTAGACGAAGGCGCCGTTGCCGCAGATGGCGGTGCCTCGCGGACCGACGACGGGCTCGAGGTCGTGCAGCCAGCGCGGCGGTCGAGCCGTGACGAGCACCGTCTCGATGCCCGCCTCGGCTGCCGCGGTCCAGGCGGCGACCGTGCGAGACGAGAGCGAGCCGTCGGTGCGCAGCAGCGTCCCGTCCAGGTCGGAGGCGACGAGGCGAGGGCGCGGGCCATCGACGAGACCCCACCGGGCCTCGCCGGACGCCTCGCCGGACGCCTCGCCGGACGCCTCGCCGGACGCCGGGCCGACGCCCACCGGCCGCCTACTCAGACCAGCCGGGTCAGCCAGCCGTGGCTGTCCTCCGCGCGGCCGTACTGGATGTCGAGCAGCCGCGTGCGGATCGCCTCCGCGTAGCGGTCCTCGTGGCCATCACGACGGTGGTCGACGGAGCCGCCGTCCCAGCGCAGCTCGCCCACCGGGGTGACGACGGCGGCGGTGCCGCAGGCGAAGATCTCGACGATGTCGCCGTTGGCCGCCCCCTGCTTCCACTCCTCGATGGGGATCCGGCGCTCCTCGGGCTCGAGGTCGAGCTCCTTGGCGATCGCCAGGATCGAGCTGCGGGTGACGCCCTCGAGGATGGTGCCGGTGAGCTCGGGCGTGATGATGCGCCCGTCCTTGGTGACGAGGAAGAGGTTCATGCCGCCCAGCTCCTCGATGTACGTGTGCGTCGAGGAGTCGAGGAACACCGCCTGGTCGCAGCCGTGCTCGATGCCCTCGAGCTGGCCGGCGAGCGAGCTCGCGTAGTTGCCGCCGCACTTCGCGGCGCCGGTGCCGCCCTCCCCCGCACGCGCGTAGTCGGTGGAGATCCAGAGCGTGACGGGCTTGAGGCCGCCGGAGAAGTACGCGCCGGCCGGGGATGCGATGACGGAGTAGGTCACCTGCTGCGCGGGACGCACCCCGAGGAAGGCCTCGGAGGCGAACATGAACGGACGCAGGTAGAGGCTCTTCTCGCCGGCGTCACCCGCGGGCACCCACTCCTGGTCGACGGCGACGAGCTGGCGCAGCGACTCGATGAAGTCCTCCTCGGGCAGCACCGGCAGGGCCAGGCGCCGGGCCGACCGGGCGAAGCGCGCGGCGTTGGCCTCGGGGCGGAACGTCCAGATCGAGCCGTCCGCGTGGCGGTAGGCCTTCATGCCCTCGAAGATCTCCTGGGCGTAGTGCAGGACGGCCGCGGCCGGGTCGAGCTGGAAGGGTCCGTAGGGCAAGACCCGCGCCCCGCCCCAGCCGCCGTCGGCGGTCCACGTCGCGACGACCATGTGGTCGGTGAAGGTCTTGCCGAAGCCGGGGTTCTCGAGGATCTCGGCGATGCGCTCGGGCGGGGTGAGGTCGTCGCGGCGGGTGACCTCGAAGGACAGCTGGGTCATGACAAACCTCCAGGAGCAAAATCAGCGGTGATCCGACGTCAGGCTATCGCCCACATGGTGAGACGACGTAGCCGGGCGCCGTTGGCGACGGGCGGGTCCGTACGCGTGGTGCGCTCGCGCGTACGAACCCGCAACGCCTATGGGGACACGGGCGTGCGTATGCCGTGTGGCGCGGTCTCAGAGGCGGGCGGCCACGGCGTCGCCGACCGTCGTCGTGCTGCGCGTGGCGTCGCTGCGCTCGGCCAGGTCGGCTGCGACGGCAGCCTCGACGCGTGCCGCCTCGGCGTCGAGCCCGAGGTGGGCCAGGAGCATCCCGACCGAGAGGATCGCCGCGGTCGGGTCCGCCTTCGACTGTCCCGCGATGTCGGGGGCGGAGCCGTGGACCGGCTCGAACATGCTCGGCGTCGTGCGTGCCGGGTTGATGTTGCCCGAGGCTGCCAGCCCGATGCCGCCGGCGATGGCTGCGGCGATGTCGGTGACGATGTCGCCGAAGAGGTTGTCGGTGACGATGACGTCGAAGCGACCCGGGTCGGTGGCGAGGAAGATCGTCGCGGCGTCGACGTGCTGGTAGGCCGTCTCGACGTCGGGGAACTCGGCGCCGACCTCCTCGACGGTGCGACGCCAGAGGTGGCCGGCATACGTCAGCACGTTGTGCTTGTGCACGAGGGTCAGGTGCTTGCGCGGTCGGGCCTGCGCGCGTGCGAACGCGTCACGCACGACCCGCTCGACGCCGTAGCGCGTGTTGACGCTGACCTCCGTCGCGATCTCGGCGGGAGTGCCGACACGCAGCGCGCCGCCGTTGCCGGTGTAGGGGCCCTCGGTACCCTCCCGGACGACGACGAAGTCGATCCCGTCGGGGGCGACGCGGGCGACGTCGAGCGGGCTCGAGACTCCTGGGAAGAGCTTGGCGGGACGCAGGTTCACGTAGTGGTCGAGGGCGAAGCGAAGGGGCAGGAGCACGCCGCGCTCGAGCACGCCGCTCGGGACGCTGGGGTCACCGATGGCGCCGAGGAGGATCGCGTCATGGCCGCGCAGCTCGTCGAGCACGGAGCCGGGCAGCGTCTCCCCCGTGGCGTGCCAGCGCCGTGCGCCCAGGTCGTAGTCGGTGGTCGAGAACTTCGGGCCACCCTGCCCCGTGACGGCGTCGAGGACCTTGAGGCCCTCCGCAACCACCTCGGGACCGATGCCGTCACCGCCGATGACCGCGATCGAGTAGGCGTCCTGCAGCTGCGTCTGTGCCATGCCCGCCAGCCTAGGAGCCGTCTTGTGATGTGGGATCCGTGTCTCAGGAAGTGAAAAGCGAAGCCCCCGCCGTGGGGGCGGGGGCTTCGGGCGTTCCAGCGCTCCGACTCGGAGTCAGTTGTCGGTGTGGCCCTGGTCGCGCAGGTCCATCGACTCCTGCAGTGCCTGACGGGCGGCCTTGGCGTCTTCGCTCATTGGGAATCACGTCTTTCGGTTGCGTTCGGGTGTCGGTCTCAGGTGGCTCCAGCCCGGGTGGGCGAACCGGTCAGCACGAGGGGTGCGCGGGATCTCCGCGGCGAGGGTGCTGACTACCTGGACTCGCCGCGGCGGAGAATGAGTACGACCTGCCGCGCCATGCGTTTCACGGTACGCGGGCCCACGTGCTGGTACAGGGGGTTTCCAACAACTGAGACGCGATGTCCACGAACGGGCGAGCGAACTCATGACGCGCCGGATCACGCGCGGCGCGTTCGCGGCATCCCCCGATGCGCGGGCGCGGGCTCGTAGGCTCGGTGGGTGAGCGCCGATCACGTCGATGAGACCGCCGCCCCCCCGACTGGCCCCCCGGCCGACACGGCGCACCGCGGGCACGGGAGGACGGGCCATGCCGTGCCCGGCGTGCCGTTCGACGAGCAGGCGCGCTGGATCGCCATCACGCCGGCCAACGCCCGCCGGGTCACTGCGACCGTCATCGGGGGCCTCGTCCTGCTCGCGGTGGCCACCTGGGCCTTCGACGCGATGGGCAGCTTCCTGTTCCTGCTGCTGCTCGCGTGGCTGCTGTCCATCGCCCTCGAGCCGGTCGTGCTGTGGCTCGGCAGGCGAGGGATGAAGCGGGGTCTTGCGACCGGCCTCGCCATGCTGGCGATGGTGCTGCTCTTCGTCGCCGTCGCCGAGATGTTCGGCCAGGTGTTCGTCTCGCAGCTCTCCGAGCTGGGGAGCCAGCTGCCGACGGCGATCACCTCGGCCATCACCTGGGTGAACTCGACCTTCGGCACGTCGTTCGACCTGTCCCAGATCCAGAAGGCGCTCGTCCTGACCCCGGACAAGCTGGGCGAGCTCGCCGGGAAGTACGGCGGCGGCATCATCGGCATCTTCGGCTCGGTGCTCGCCTTCCTGTTCGACGCCCTGACGATCCTCGTCTTCACGTACTACTTCTCGGCCGACAGCCCAAAGCTCCGCCAGACCATCGGCTCGTGGCTCCCCCAGCGCTACCAGCGGGTCTTCATCACGGTCTGGACCATCTCCGTCGAGAAGACCGGTGGCTACGTCGTCTCCAAGGTCGTGCTCGCCACGCTCTCCTCCGTCTTCCACGCCGCCTTCTTCTGGTTCATCGACGTGCCGTTCTGGCTCCCGCTCGGTGTCTTCGCCGGCATCGTCGGCCAGTTCATCCCGACGATCGGCACCTACATCGGCGTGGCACTGCCGGCGCTCTTCGCGCTTCTCGACCGGCCCGTCAACGCGCTCTGGATCGCGATCTTCGCCACGGTGTACCAGCAGGTCGAGAACTATGTCTTCACCCCCCGCATCAGCCGCCGGACCATGGACGTGCACCCTGCCGTGGCCCTGGGGTCGGTCATCGCCGGAGCGGCACTCTTCGGCCCGATCGGCGCGCTGATCGGCATCCCCATCGCGGCCGTGGCCCTGGCGATCGTCGACACCTTCAGCAAGCGTCACGAGCTCGTGCCGGAGCTGGCGGAACTCGAGACCCCCGACGGCCAGGAGCCTGCCAGCGGCACCGAGCACCTCACCGAACGCACCGAGGACGACCCCACCGGCTCGGCCGACGCACGCCCGGCCGGTTGAGGCCGCACCCCTTGAAGGCAAGTCGGGCCCTCACGAGCTGACTCACGACAGAGGTCAGGACGAGACGTCCCGGCCGCCGAACGTGACGACTCCCAGCAGGGCGAACACCACGACCGTGCCCGCGGCAACCTCGACCGCCGGCCAGGAGACGCCGCTGCGCAGCGGGTCGTGGGCGGCGGACTGGTAGAACGGCGACAGCTTCTGGGCCGGGGACAGCCAGTCGACGGGCCCGCCCAGGTCGAGATCGAGCTGCCTCGCGAGCGCGGCGGCGTCAGGTGGTCTGCCGAGCCGGTGGAGGTGACCGAGGTAGTCGACATGGTCCTGCCCCGTGAGCCGTGGGTAGAGCGAGACGTCGCCGGGGACGTAGCCCACCCTGCGGTGCAGCTCGTCGCGATGCCGCCAGGCGTGGAGCTCGAACAGCTCGGCACTGCCCGACGTGGCTCGGGTCAGGCCCACGAGCGGGCGCAGCGTCCTGGTCTTGCCGGCCCCGTTGGGGGCCGAGGTGGCCGAAGACCTCACCCTGCTCGACGACGGGGTCGACGCCGCGCAGGGCCTCGGTGGCGCCGAACCGCTTGGTCACGCGCTCGCACCGGATGACACTGGCGCTCACCCCTCGACCGCCGCACGGACGCCCGTGCCACCGGCAGGGTCCGAAGACCCGACGACCCGCATGGGGGCGTATGCCGTGTGCCTGGGCCGCGCGCGCCCCGCCCGGGTCAGTCCTGCAGGTCGACGACGGAGAAGCTCTTGGCCTCGATGGCCTGGGACAGCTCGACGGCGAGGGCAGCGGGAACGGCGCTGTCGACGCTGAGCACCCCGATGGCGCGGTCGTCCTGCCGCGAGACCTGCATGCCGCCGATGTTGACGTCTGCGTCGCCGAGGATGCGACCGACGGTGCCGATGATGCCCGGCCGGTCGGAGTACTCGAAGACGAGCATGTGGTCCGAGAGCGGGACCTCGAGGTCGTAGCCGCCGACACCGACGAGCTTCTCGACCCTCCGCGGTCCCGTGAGGGTGCCCGACACCGACACGACCGTGCCGTCCGTGAGCGTGCCCCGCAACGTCGTGACGCTGCGGAAGTCGCCCGAGTGCGGGTCCGTGACGAGCCGGACGACGCACCCCCGCTGCTCGGCGAACACCGGGGCGTTGACGTACGTGACCGGGTCCTCGACGACGTCGGTGAACAGTCCCTTCAGCGCCGCGAGCTTCCAGACGTCCACGCCGTGCGCCGTGATCTCGCCCCGCACCTCGACGTCGAGCAGGGCCGGGACGGCGCCGGCGACGGCCGTGAAGATGCGGCCGAGCTTCTCCACGAGCGGGATGCCCGGGCGCACCTCCTCGGCGATGAGGCCGCTGGCGACGTTGACCGCGTCGGGGACGAGCTCCCCGCCGAGCGCCTGACGGACCGACCTGGCGACCGCGATGCCGGCCTTCTCCTGGGCCTCGTGCGTCGAGGCGCCGAGGTGCGGGGTGACGACGACGGAGTTCAGGGCGAACAGCGGCGAGGCCGTGGTCGGCTCCCTGGCGAAGACGTCGAGGCCGGCGCCGGCGACCCGGCCCTCGGCGACGGCACGGGCGAGGGCGGCCTCGTCGACGATGCCGCCGCGGGCGGTGTTGACGATCCGCACGGTCGGCTTGACCTTCGAGAGGGCCTCCTCCCCGACGAGCCCCAGGGTCTCCGGGGTCTTCGGCAGGTGGACGGTGATGAAGTCGGACTCCGAGAGCAGCTCGTCGAGGGTGACGAGCCGGACGCCGAGCTGCCCCGCCCTGGCCGGCGAGGCGTAGGGGTCGTGGGCGACGATCCTCATCCCGAAACCCTTGAGCCGCTCGGCGACGAGGGCGCCGATGCGGCCGAGCCCGAGGATGCCCACCGTCTTGTCGAGCAGCTCCACGCCGGCGTACCTGCTCCGCTCCCACTCCCCGCCCTTGAGCGCCTGGTCGGCGGCGGCGATGTTGCGCGCCGCGGCAAGGAGCAGGCCCACGGTCAGCTCGGCAGCCGAGGTGATGTTGGCGGTGGGGGCGTTGACCACCATCACGCCGGCGCGCGTGGCCGACTGAACGTCGACGTTGTCGAGACCCACTCCGGCGCGGGCGATGACCTTGAGCCTCCTGGCGGCCGCGATGGCGTCTGCGTCCATCTTCGTCGCGGAGCGGACGAGCACCGCGTCGACGTCGGCGAGGGCGGCCAGAAGCTCCTCGCGGTTCGTGCCGTCGACGTGACGCACCTCGAAGTCGGGTCCCAGTGCCTCGACCGTGGCAGGCGAGAGCTCCTCTGCGACGAGGACGACGGGCTTGCTCACGGGATGCTCCCTTCCGGGCGGGTGCCGGCCGCTCGCGCGTCGAGCGCCGGCCCTTTCCGACACCGCGCTGTGCCGCCGGTGAGTCTAGGCGCTGGCCCTGCGCAGGCAGGCCGTTGCGCGGAGACGATGCAGGAGCCAGTCTGTGGCCATGCGCATCGTGGTGACCGGCGGTATGGGCGACCTGGGGTCGCGAGTCGTGCGACTGCTCGTGGCACAGGGCCACGAGGCCGTGGCGGCCAGCCGCCGGACCGGACTCGACCTCACGACGGGCGCCGGCCTGGAGCCGGTCGTGGCAGGCGCCGACGCGGTCGTCCACTGCGCCGACGACCCGTCCCGGGGCGACTTCGTGACCGTCTACGGGACGCGGCGACTGGCCGATGCGGCAGCCGCCCGGGGCGTGCACCTCGTCCACGTCTCCATCGTCGGCATCGACGACCACCCGATGGCCTACTACCGCCGCAAGCTGCGCGCCGAGCAGGCCGTGGCGGCGGCCGGTGGCCCGGCCACCGTGCTGCGAGCCACCCAGTTCCACTCCCTCGCAGCCTTCTTCGGGCGGACCCTGACGAAGGGACCAGTCACCTTCACGATCGGTGACATGGCGTTCCAGCCGGTCGACACCGACTTCGTGGCCACCCGCTTGGCCGAGGTGGCAACCGGTCCCCGCCCGGCGGCATACGTGCGCGCCCGCGACCTCGCGGGTCCCGACGTCCTCCCCCTCGTCGAGCTCGCGCGACTCGTGCGCGCCCACCGGGGTGCTTCGGCTCCGCACGCCGTCCACGTGCCGCCCGTCGGCCGGCTCCTTCACGCCTTCGCCGAGAGCCGCAACGTGCCGGTGCCCGGCGCCGCCCACGTGGGCGGGCGGACGTTCGCGGAGTGGCTGGCCACCCAGCCGGCCCGGCTCACCGGACACTGACGGGAGCGCATACGCCGAGCGGCC
>NZ_BAAANB010000021.1:813115-843781 GCF_039529575.1 Terrabacter terrae | reverse complement strand
GGCCGCTCGGCCGTGCGAAGGGGTCAGCGCGCCGCCGAGCCCTCGACGTAGTCGGAGTCGGTCTGCTTGACCCAGGCCATGAGCCCCCGCAGCTCGCGTCCGGTGGCCTCGATCGGGTGCTGGGCGCCCTTCTCGCGCAGGGACGTGAACTCCGGCGCACCGGCGTCCTGGTCGTCGATGAAGCGCTTGGCGAAGGTGCCGTTCTGGATGTCGCCCAGGACCGCCTTCATGTTCTCCTTGACGTGCGGGTCGATGACGCGCGGACCGGAGACGTAGTCGCCGTACTCGGCCGTGTCGGAGATGGACCAGCGCTGCTTGGCGATGCCGCCCTCGATCATGAGGTCGACGATGAGCTTGAGCTCGTGCAGGCACTCGAAGTAGGCCACCTCGGGCTGGTAGCCGGCCTCGACGAGCGTCTCGAAGCCGTACATGACGAGCTGGCTGGCGCCGCCGCACAGGACCGCCTGCTCGCCGAAGAGGTCGGTCTCGGTCTCCTCGGTGAACGTGGTCTTGATGCCGCCGGCGCGCAGGCCGCCGATCGCCTTGCCGTAGGCCTTGGCGAGGTCCCAGGCCCTGCCTGACGCGTCCTGCTCGACGGCGAGGAGGACGGGCACCCCACGGCCGTCGGCGAACTCGCGGCGTACGATGTGGCCGGGCCCCTTCGGGGCGACCATGATGACGTCGGCGTCGGGCTCGGGCTTGATGTAGCCGTAGCGGATGTTGAAGCCGTGACCGAAGAGGAGGGCGGCGCCCTCACGCAGGTTGGGCTGGATGTCGTTCGCGTAGACGCTCCTCTGCACCTGGTCGGGCGTGAGGATGACGACGAGGTCGGCCTCCTTCACGGCGTCGGCGACGGAGGTGACCGTCAGGCCCTCAGCCTCGGCCTTGGCGCGGCTCTTGCTGCCCTCGGCGAGGCCGACGCGCACGTCGACGCCGGAGTCGCGCAGGTTGAGCGCGTGGGCGTGGCCCTGGCTGCCGTAGCCGATGACGGCGACCTTCTTGCCCTGGATCACGGACAGGTCGGCGTCGTCGTCGTAGAACATCTCGGCCATGGTGGCCTTCTCCTTCGGTTGCGGTGTGCGGTGGGTCTGTGTGGTTCGTGAGGGGTCAGGCGCTGCGGAGGCTGCGGTCGGTGATCGAGCGGGAGCCCCGGCCGAGCGCGACCATGCCCGACTGGACGAGCTCCCTGATCCCGAACGGCCCGAGGACGTCGAGGAGCGCGCGCAGCTTCTCGGACGTGCCGGTGGCCTCGATGACCACGGCGTCGGTGGTCACGTCGACCACCTTGGCCTTGAAGAGCGAGATGGTGTCGACCACCTGGCTGCGGGTGGCCGGGTCGGCGCGGACCTTGACGAGCAGGATCTCGCGCTGCACCGAGGCGTGCGGGTCGAGCTCGACGACCTTGAGCACCTCGATCAGCTTGTTGAGCTGCTTGGTCACCTGCTCGAGAGCCGCGCCCTCGACCTCGACGACGACCGTGATGCGCGAGATGTCCGCCAGCTCCGTCGGGCCGACGGCGAGCGAGTCGATGTTGAAGCCCCGGCGCGAGAAGAGGGCCGCGACGCGGGTCAGGACGCCCGGCTTGTCCTCGACGA
Organism: Terrabacter terrae; assembly: GCF_039529575.1. Taxonomy (NCBI): domain Bacteria; kingdom Bacillati; phylum Actinomycetota; class Actinomycetes; order Micrococcales; family Intrasporangiaceae; genus Terrabacter; species Terrabacter terrae. Next base: position 842,186 of record NZ_BAAANB010000021.1, on the reverse strand, counting down.
GCACCGACAGGGTGTGCTTGCTCATGCTCAGTCCTCCCGCTCCCAGACCGGCGCCTCGTGGCGAGCGGCCTGGATCATGTCGTTGCTGACGCCGGCCGGCACCATCGGCCAGACCATCGCGTCCCGGTGGACGATGAAGTCGATGACGACCGGGCGGTCGTTGGTCTCGAGGGCCAGCTTGATCGCCGCGTCGACCTCCTCGGGCGTCTCTGCGCGCAGGCCCAGGCAGCCGTAGGCGTCGGCGAGCTTGACGAAGTCCGGCACCCGCTGCTCGAGGGGCTGCAGGTTGGTGTTGGAGTAGCGCTCGTCGTAGAAGAGCGTCTGCCACTGCCGGACCATGCCGAGCGAGCTGTTGTTGATGACGGCGACCTTGATCGGGATGTGGTTGATGACGCAGGTCGCCAGCTCCTGGTTGGTCATCTGGAAGCAGCCGTCGCCGTCGATGGCCCAGACGGTGCGCTCCGGCTCGGCGACCTTGGCGCCCATGGCCGCCGGGACGGAGTAGCCCATGGTGCCGAGGCCACCGGAGTTGAGCCAGGCGTTCGGGCGTTCGTACTGCACGAACTGCGCCGCCCACATCTGGTGCTGGCCGACGCCGGCGACGTAGGTCGCCTCCGGTCCCGACAGCGCCCCGATGCGCTCGATGACGTACTGGGGAGACAGGGTGCCGTCCTCGCTGTCGGTGTAGCCCAGCGGGAAGGTCTGCTTCCACTCGGCCACCCGGGCCCGCCACTGCTCGTAGTCCCAGGCACCGGGCTTGTCGTCGGCGGCCCGGTCGAGCGTGACCTGTTCGATGAGGTCGCGGATGACCTCGCCCGCGTCGCCGACGATCGGCACGTCGGCGATGCGGTTCTTGGAGATCTCGGCCGGGTCGATGTCGGCGTGGATCACCTTGGCATCCGGGGCGAACGTCGACAGCTGACCGGTCACGCGGTCGTCGAAGCGGGCACCGAGCGCGATGATGAGGTCGGACTTCTGCAGCCCGGTGACCGCGGCGACCGTGCCGTGCATGCCCGGCATGCCGAGGTTGAGCGGCTCGCTGTCGGGCACCGTGCCGCGCGCCATGAGGGTCGTGACGACGGGTATGCCGGTCAGCTCGACGAGGCGGCGCAGCGCCTCGCTCGCGCGGGCGCGCACCACGCCGCCACCGACGTAGAGCACCGGCCGCCTGGCCGCTGCCATGAGGCGCGAGGCCTCGCGGATCTGCTTGCCGTGCGGCCTGGTCACCGGGCGGTAGCCGGGCAGGTCGATCGGCGGGGGCCAGCTGAACGTCGTGGTGGCCTGCAGCGCGTCCTTGCTGATGTCGACGAGCACCGGGCCGGGCCGCCCGGTGCTGGCGACGTGGAACGCCTCGGCGATGGCCTGCGGGATCTTGCCCGGATCGGTCACGAGGTAGTTGTGCTTCGTGATCGGCATCGTGATGCCGCGGATGTCGGCCTCCTGGAAGGCGTCCGTGCCGATGGCAGCACTCGCCACCTGTCCGGTGATGGCGACGACCGGGACCGAGTCCATGTGGGCGTCGGCGAGCGGCGTCACGAGGTTGGTCGCGCCCGGTCCGGAGGTGGCCATGCAGACGCCGACCCTGCCGGTCGCCGAGGCGTACCCCTCCGCGGCGTGGCCGGCGCCCTGCTCGTGGCGCACGAGGATGTGGCGCACCTTCTTCGAGTCGAGCATCGGGTCGTAGGCCGGCAGGATCGCCCCGCCCGGGATGCCGAAGACGGTGTCGCAGCCGATGGCCTCGAGGGAGAGGACGAGCGCCTGCGCCCCGGTGACCTCGCGGGCCGGCGTGACGGCGACGGCCGGCTGAACCGGCTTGCCCTCCGCCGAGGGTCGGGGACGGGCCAGGGAGGCCACGTCGGCGGGCGAGGGCGCCTGCTTCGTCGTGTCGCTCACGATGTCTTCCTTGTCTCGAGCACTTCGTTGTCCTGCCGGCCGGGCCGAATCCACCCACAAAAAAACCCTTCTGTCCCGCGGGGGACGGAAGGGAGCGCGCTGACCGTTCGAGCTGGTCGGCGCGCTAGGGAAGTACGAGGATTCGGGCCACGGGACAACCGTGCTCCGAACCCACAGCGGTGTCAATCGGCCGTCCCAGCCGTCTCAACATGTGGCCTCGACGTCTCACCTACTGTCGCCTGGGTCACGTCGCCCGAAAGTCGCTTGTCCGTGGGCCGAGCGTCTCGGGACACTGCCGACATGACTGCGACGGGCACGCCCTCACGAACCCCCGCCCCCGTGGCGCTCGCCCTCCCGGCCGGCGTCGGCAGCCTGACGACCCGGCCGCTCACCGTCGGCGATGCCGCGGCGGTCACCGCCCTGGTAGCGAGGTGCGAGCAGCACGACGTCGGCACGGTGCTCATCGAGGAGGCCGACATCGTCGGTGACTGGCAGCGACCGGCCTGCGACCTCGCAACCCAGTCGGTGGGCGTCCTCGACGGGGAGCGGCTGGTGGCGTACGCCGAGGTCTACCGGGGCCGCTGGGCCGACGCAGCAGTCGACCCGGACCACCGCGGGCGCGGCATCGGGACCGCGTTGTCGCGCTGGACCCGCCGCGTCGCGGCTCGCGACGGTGGGGTCGTGGTGGGCCAGCCTGTCCCCGGCGACTCCCCCGGCGAGCGGCTGCTCGACTCCCTCGGCTACCGCTGCCTGTGGACCTCGTGGGTGCTGGAGGTGCCGGCCGGGAGCGCCATCGAGCCACAGCCGATCCCGCAGGGGTATATCGTCCGCGAGCCTCGCGACGAGGCCGACCTCCGCGCGGCCTGGGCCGTCAACGAGGACGCCTTCCTCGAGTGGTCCGACCGGGAGCGCGCGAGCTTCGAGGAGTGGGCGGCCACCGTGTCGATGCGGCCGGGCTACGAAGGGTGGCAGCTGCGGCTCATGGTCGACCGCGACGACGAGGTCGTCGGCATGGCGTTCGTCATCGTGTCGAGCGGGTGCGCCTACGTCGACAAGCTCGCCGTGCGTCGCGACGAACGCCACAAGGGTCTGGCACGGGCGCTGCTCGTCGACGCCTTCGAGGTGGGTCGCGCGCACGGGGGCGAGCGGTCGGAGCTGTCCACGGACTCTCGCACCGGCGCCCTCGGTCTCTACGAGAAGGTGGGCATGCAGGTGACCTCGGTGTGGCGGCACTGGGCCGCCGACGTCATGCTGGCGTCGAGGCCCTGACTCGAGGTGATGCCGCCGCCTGTGGGTGCCGGCATCATCTCGAACCGCGAGCACGGAGAGGCGGAGGTCCTCAGCCGCAGACGGCGCCGCCGCTCGCGCTGCCGACGAGCTTGCGGTACTTGGCGAGGACGCCCCGGGTGTACTTCGGCTCGGGGTGCGTGACGCCCTCTGTGCGGCGGCGCTGCATCTCGTCCTCGTCGACGAGCACGTCGAGCGTGCCGCCCGCGACGTCGAGGCGGATGACGTCGCCGTCGCGGACGAAGGCGATCGGGCCCTCGTCGACGGCCTCCGGGGCGACGTGGCCCACGCACAGGCCGGTGGTGCCGCCGGAGAATCGGCCGTCGGTCAGGAGCAGGACGTCCTTGCCGAGCCCGGCGCCCTTGATGGCGCCGGTGACGGCGAGCATCTCGCGCATGCCCGGACCGCCCTTGGGGCCCTCGTAGCGGATGACGACGACGTCGTTCTTCTTCAGGGAGCCGTCCTCGACGGCGTCCATGGCGGCGCGCTCGCCGTCGAAGACGCGGGCCGTGCCCTCGAAGACCGACTCGTCGAAGCCGGCCGACTTCACGACCGCACCCTCGGGCGCGAGCGAGCCCTTGAGGATGGTGAGGCCGCCCGTCTTGTGGATCGGCCGGGCCATCTCGCGGATCACGCGACCGTCGATGTGCGGCGGGCTGATCTCGTCGAGGTTCTCGGCCATCGTCCTGCCCGTCACCGTGAGGCAGTCGCCGTCGAGCAGGCCGGCCTCGAGCAGCGTCTTCATGACGACCGGGATTCCGCCGATGTGGTCGATGTCCTTCATGACGAAGCTGCCGAAGGGCTTGACGTCGGCCAGGTGCGGCACCTTGGCGCCGATGCGGCGGAAGTCGTCGATGGTCAGGTCGACGTCGGCCTCGTGGGCGATCGCGAGCAGGTGCAGCACCGCATTGGTCGAGCCGCCGAAGGCCATGACGACGGCGATGGCGTTCTCGAAGGCCGGCTTGGTCATGATGTCGCGCGCGGTGATGCCGCGGCGGAGCAGCTCGACGACGGCCTCGCCGGATTTGCGGGCGTACATGTCGCGGCGCCGGTCGGTGGCCGGCGGCGCGGCCGAGCCCGGGATCGACATGCCGATCGCCTCGGCGACGGCGGCCATCGTGTTGGCGGTGTAGAAGCCGCCGCAGGCGCCCTCGCCCGGGCAGATGGCGCGCTCGATGGCGTCGACGTCCTCGCGCGACATCAGTCCGGCGTTGCACGCACCGACGGCCTCGAAGGCGTCGATGATCGTGACCTCCTTCTCGGTGCCGTCGGAGAGCTTGGCGACGCCTGGGAGGATCGTGCCGGCATACAGGAAGACGGACGCGAGGTCGAGGCGCGCGGCCGCCATGAGCATGCCCGGCAGCGACTTGTCGCAGCCGGCGAGCAGGACCGAGCCGTCGAGGCGCTCGGCGTTCATGACGGTCTCGACGGAGTCGGCGATGATCTCGCGCGAGACGAGGCTGAAGTGCATGCCCTCGTGGCCCATCGAGATGCCGTCGGACACCGAGATGGTGCCGAACTCGAGGGGGTAGCCGCCGCCGGCGTGGACGCCGTCCTTGACCGCCTTGGCGAGCCGGTCGAGGGAGAGGTTGCACGGCGTGATCTCGTTCCACGAGCTCGCGACGCCGATCTGCGGCTTGGCGAAGTCGTCGTCGCCGAGGCCCACGGCCCGGAGCATCCCCCGTGCGGCGGTCTTCTCCAGACCGTCGGTGACGTCGCGGCTGCGGGGCTTGATGTCAGGCGTCTGCGTCATGCCTGCAGCATAGGACCGGGTGTCCGCTGGCTGGACACGGCATCTCACGTCCTGGTCCGACGTTCCTCCGACCCCCGCCTCTCCCGGTCAGTCCTCGTGTCCGCGGCTGACGTGGAACCGGGCCAGCTCACAGGTCCCGAGGTCGATGTCGGCCCACTCCCCCGCGTAGCGCAGGACGGCCAGCCCGCTCGTGACGAAGCCCTGGCTCAGAGCCTCGTGCGCCTCGCGGGAACCCTCTCCGTCGGCCAGCAGGCTGGTCAGCTGCGCCATCGTCGGGTTGTGGCCGACGACGAGCACCGTGGTGGTGTCGCCGGCGTCCTCCCGCAGCGTCTCGAGGGTGTGCTCGGAGCCACCGACGTAGACGCTGCGACGGAACTCCACGAACTCGGTCTGCGCACCACCGTGGCAGGCCTCCTCCCACGTCTGCCTGGTGCGCTCGGCCGTGGAGCAGATGACGAGGTCGGGCACCAGTCCCTCTTGGTGCAGCCACTTGCCGGCCGCCCTGGCGTCCCGGCGCCCACGCGGAGCGAGCTCGCGGTCGTGGTCCGGCAGACCGCGTCCCTCCTCCGCCTTGGCGTGCCGCATGAGGATGAGGGTCTTCTCCTTGGACGCGCTGCTCATGGTCCGAGCATGCTCCGCCGGCGCCGGCTTGTCAGCCGGCGGGTGCCGGACGGGCCGGCTCGGAGGGCGGGGAGGGTTCAGAGGCTGAGCTCGGGCTTGATGCGCTTCGCGGTCCACGTCCGCGACCGCCGCGCGGCGACCGTCGAGAGCGCGAGGGCACCGAGGAGGTATGCCGTGAGCACCCCCAGCGAGCCCGTGACCGGTCCGAGGTCGGCCCCGTAGAGCAGCCGGCGCAGCCCGTCGACGGCGTAGCTCATCGGCACCACGTGGTGCACGGCCTGCAGCGGCCCGGGGAGCGTCTGCCACGGGAAGGTGCCTCCGGCACTGACGAGCTGGACGACCATGAAGACGAGTCCGAGGAACTTGCCCACTGCCCCGAAGCGCGAGGCGAGCGCGTGCAGGATCGCCACGAACGTCATCGAGGTGAAGCACAGGAAGAGGAAGGCGAGCACCGGGTGCGCGATGCGGATGTCGAGGCCGCGGCCGACGACGAGCACGAGGGCGGCCACCTGGACCAGGCCGACGAGGGCAGGCGCGAGCCAGCCGCCGAGGGCGGTCCGGAGCGAGCGCTGGCTCGTCGCGAGCGCCCGGGTCGACAGCGGCCGGACGAAGAGGAAGAGCACGTAGGCGCCGATCCAGAGGGCGAGGCTCAGGAAGAGCGGCGCCAGTCCTGCGCCGTAGGAGCCGGCCGAGGAGAGCGAGCCGGTGGACACGCCGACCGGGTTGCCGATGGTCTGGGCCATCGCCTTGCGCTGGGCGTCGCTGGGGTCGGGCACCGAGTCACGGCCTCTGACCAGGCCGGTGTGCAGGTCACCGGCACCCGTGGTGAGGGTGTCGAGCCCCGTGGCGAGCGAGCCGGCGCCCTTGGCCAAGGAGTCACCGCCGGCGGCGGCCTTGTCGGCGCCGCTCGAGAGCTGCGCGGCCCCGCCCTGCAGCGTGTCGAGACCGCCGGCGAGGGTGCCGGCGCCGTCGCCAAGCTTGACTGCGCCCGAGTGGGCCGAGGCGATCCCCCGGGTCAGCGCGGGGGTGGCGTTCGCGAGGGCCCGCGCTCCGGTCGCCACCTGGTCGGCGCCCTGCGACAGTCGCGTGAGGTCCCCGGAGGCCGACTGGATCGTCGTGTCGGCCTGCGACACGTAGCCGTCGATGGCGTCGAGGCGGGACTGCACGGTGGCGATCTGCGCGTCGGTGACGCCTTGCGCCTGCAGGGCGGTGACGAGGGCGCTGCGCTCGGTGGTGATGCGCTTCTTGAGCTCCGTGGAGGCCGAGGCGGCCTTCGCCCCGTAGCCGGCGACGGTCCGGTTGCCCGCCGCGACCCGCTCGGCGCCGTCGGCCAGCTCGGCGGTCTGGGCAGGCAGACCGGCCGTGCGCGACTGGAGGGCCCCGAGCCCGCTCGCGAGCCGGCCGGCGCCGGCCTGCAGGTCGTCGGCGCCGGCAGCCGCCCGGGCGATCCCGGCGTCGAGCCGCTCGGCGCCCGAGGCGAGGTCGTGCAGGCCGCCGGCGAGGCTCGAGGCTCCGCTCGCCAGCTGGTGGGCTCCGTGGTCCGCCGTGGCGGCCCCGGCCCTGAGCTTCTCCGACCCGTCGACGGCTTTGACCAGCTGGTCGTGCACCTGGCTGAAGCCGAGCAGCAGCTTGCTGGCGGCCGTCTCACTCACCTGGCTCGCCACCGAGGCCGAGACCTGCTTGATCACCTGGTTGCCGATCATGGAGGTCATGTAGTTGTTGGCGTCGTTGGTCTCGAGCTCGACGGTGGCCTGACGGGGCTTGAAGTCTGCGGTCGAGGCCAGGTCGGAGGAGAAGCTGCGCGGGAGGATGACGGCGAACGAGTAGGTCCCGTCGTCCACGCCACGCATCGCCTCGGCGTGCGACACGCGGTGCCAGTCGAACGACCTCGACTCGACGAGGTGGTCGGCGACCCCGTCCCCGACCTGCAGCTTCTCCCCCGTGCCGAGCGTCGTACCGGTGTCGTCACTGACGACCGCGGCGGGGACCTGCGGGAAGGCGCCGTAGGGGTCGTGGTTGGCGTAGAGGTAGAGCCCGCCGTAGAGCGTCGGGATGAGGACGAGGGCAGCGAGGGCGAGGCAGGCGAGCCGCGAGCTGGTGAGGCGGCGCAGCTCGGCCACGGCGATACGGAGGGGGTTCATGCCAGGGGCTCCTTCGAGGCCGCCGGGGTGACCGTGAGGGTCGAGAGGGCCGCGACGGTCGCAGCAGTGGTGAGGACGATGACGGCCAGGCCCGTTGCGGCCAGGCGGTGACACGTCTCGAGCCAGGGCAACGGGTCGCCACCGTGGCGCTCTGGCCCGGCGAGGACGAGGACGCGTACGTGCCGGTGCAGGGCGCCGAGCTCGAGCAGCAGGCTGGTGCGACGTGCGGCCGGGAGCCGACCCCACGGTCGCGCGCCGGCGTCGGCGAGGTCGTGGTCGTCGAGGAAGGCCGCAACCGCAGCACGCGAGGCGGGCTGCTCAGCCAGGGCGAGCTCCTCCTGCACGACGGCTCGGACGGCGACGGCCTCCTCCGGTGACGTGACGTCGGCGACGTCGACGAGACGGGAGCGCCGTTGCAGCTCGGCCGTGTCGCTCGCACCGCCGGCGGACACGTGCCCGCGCAGCAGCTCGACACGACCGCCGATGGCCAGGGCGAGGGCGACCTGCGGGATGCCGGGGTCGGTCGCGACGAGCGTGACCTCACCGGCTGGGGCCGTGAAGGCCACTCCCTCGACGAAGGGCTCGTGCTTGCCGGCGGTCCCGGCCACGCTGACGTCGTCGACGACGACGCTCCACACGTCGGGCGAGTCGGAGGGGGCCACCTGGGGAACAGTCACGATACGAGTATGCATCGGATACAACTATGTATTCAATTCGCGAGCGTATCCTTGGCGTATGCCGTCCAGCAGAGTCGCCGCTTCAGCGCCACCTCGTGTCACCGCGCGCCGTCAGGCCACGCGTGACCGCGTGCTCGAGGCAGCCAGCGAGGTCTTCGCCGAGCGGGGCTTCCACGGCGCGACGGTCGAGGAGATCTGCGAGCGGGCCGGTTTCACCCGAGGCGCGTTCTACTCCAACTTCAGCTCCAAGGACGACCTCGTCGTCGAGCTCTCCCGTCGCCACTCCGAGGCCCTGGTGGACCGCATCCGTCGCGCCAGCAAGGGCGCGCACACCACCGCCGACGACCTGCTCCGAGACGTCTTCGCCGCCCTCGCCGACGACAGCCGCAGTCAGGAGCGCTGGCTGGTGCTCACGACCGAGTTCACTCTGCACGCCATCCGCGATGCCGACGCCCGCCGCGCCTGGGCCACCCAGCAGCACCGGGTCCGTGACGAGCTCGTCGCCGTCGTCGACGAGGCGGTCGCCCGTCAGGGACTCGCGCTGCCCATGCCGACCGAGCTGTTCGTCCGCGCCGCCATCGCCCTCGCACAGGGTTCGATGGCCCAGCGGCTCATCGAGCCGCGGTCACTCAGGGTCGGCGAGCTCGAGCGGACCGTGCTGCCGATCCTGCTCGGCCTCGGCGGCCGAGCGACGGCCTCGTCCGTGCAGTGACCGACCTCTCAACCGCCGGAGACGGCGTTGATGATGTGGACACGCGCGCCGGCGGGCACCGACGCGCCCACGCCGGCGCCGCGCGTGGCGTCCTCGCCGTTGACGAAGACCTTGACGTGGCGACGGATCTGACCCCGCTCGTCACGGACCTTGCCGTCGAGGATGCGATGCCCCGAGAAGGCGCGGTCGAGGAGCTCGGCCACCGTCTGGGACTCGGCCGGAGACTCGACCTCGATCTCCGACAACCCGCCGACGAGGTCGCGCAGCATGCCCGGCAGGATGACGCGGACGGGAGCGGACGGCATACGGAATCCTCTGTCTCTCAGTCCAGCTGGGCGGCGCGGACGACGAGCACGTCGGGCAGCTGGGTGGCGATGCGGGTGAAGGTCTCCCCCTCGTCGGCCGACGCGAAGACGTCGCCGTTGCGGGTGCCCAGGTAGACGCCGACGGGGTCGGCGTCGTCGAGGGAGGCCGCGTCGCGCAGGACGCACGTGAAGCTCTCGCCCGGCAGGCCCTGCGCCTGCATGCGCCAGTGGGCTCCGCCGTCGTCGGAGCGCTGCACCTGCAGCTGGGCGCCCGGCGGGATGCGCTCCCCGTCGTCCTGCACCGGGATGTTCCACACCACGCCGGGGCGACGCGGGTGGGCGAGGATGGCGAAGCCGAAGTCGGTGGGCAGGCCCTCGGCGATCGACTCCCACGTGCTGCCGTTGTCGTCGGAGCGGTAGACGCCCTTGTGGTTCTGGGCGTACAGCGCCCCGTCGGCCTGGCTGCGGGCCACCTTGTGCACGCACTGCCCGAACTCGGGGTACTCGTTGTCGGGCATGAAGTAGGCCCGGATGCCGGGGTTGCTCGGCGCCCAGCTCTGCCCGCCGTCGCCCGAGCGGTAGACGCCGCCGGCGCTCATGGCGACGAGAAGGTTCTCGGCGTGACCCGGCTCGGGGACGATGGTGTGCACCGCGCCCCCGCCGAACCCCGGCTCCCACTTCGGCCGGTGCGGGTGCTCCCACAGGCCGCGCACGAGCTCGTAGCTGTCACCACGGTCGGTGCTGCGGAAGAGCGCGTGCGGCTCGACGCCGGCCCAGACGACGTCGGCGTCGTTGGGATCGGGCGTCAGCTGCCACACCCGCTCGAGTGCGGTGTCGGTGTCGGTGGGGAACGACAGGGCGCGCTCGGCGCTCTCGGTCCAGCTGCGGCCCCCGTCGGTGGAGACCTGGACGGTGGGACCCCAGTGCCAGGACTTGACGCCGGCGAGGACGGTGGAGCGGCCCTCACGGGTGTCGACCGCCACCGAGGCGACCTCGCTCATGAGGAAGTGCGGGCCCTCCAGAGCCCACTTCCGACGGTCCGCGCTGCGAGCGATCCAGAGCCCTTTCCGGGTGCCGATCGCGACGATGGTCTCGGTCATGTTGACAGTGTCCACTATCGCACTGGGTGCGACAAGGGTCCGGCGACGACGTTGTCGACCGGCTCTCCGGCGAGCAACGCCTCGACCTGCCGCCGGACCAGCGACATGGCCCGGGGGCGCATGGCGTCGGTCGCTCCCCCGACGTGCGGCGTGACGATCACACCGGGCGTGGACCACAGCGGGTGCTCGGGCGGCAGCGGCTCGGGGTCGGTGACGTCGAGCGCGGCCCGCAGTCGCCCCGACGCGCATTCCGCGACGAGGGCCCCGGTGTCGACCACGGAACCTCGGGCCACGTTGACGAGGAGGGCCCCGTCCGGCATACGGCCCAGCATCTCGGCGTCCATGAGCCCCCGCGTCGCGTCGGTGAGCGGCACGATGACCACGACGACGTCGTGGTGTGGCAAGAGTTGGCCCAGCTCGCCGATCCCGTGGACGTGCGGCACGAGCTCGTCGCCCGCGCGCGCCTGCGAGGCCACCGCCGTGAGGGTGACCTCGAAGGGCGCGAAGCGGCGGGCGATCGCCCGGCCGATCTGGCCGTACCCCAGGATGAGCACCCGCTTGTCCGCGAGCGCCGTGCGCAGACGCAGCGGCTCCCAGTGTGAGCGCTCCTGTGCGGCAAGGAACTCCGGGATGTCGCGGACGGAGGCCAAGGTCAGGGTCAATGCGAGCTCGGCCGTCGAGGCGTCGTGCACGCCTGCCGCGTTGCAGAGCGTGACGCCGTCCGGCAGCTCGTCCACGAACTGCTCGTAGCCCGCGCTCTGGAGCTGGACGACCTCGAGCGAGTCGAGCCCCTGCACGATCTCGGTGAGGCGCAGCTTCGTCATGTACGGCATCACCGCCAAGCGGAGATCGCGGCCGCGGGGGTGCGGCTGCTCCATGTCCCACACGACGACGTCCAGGCCGTCGAGGTCGGCGAGCGCCTGCGCGTACTCGGCTTCGGGCACGGAGACGACGAGAGGAGTGGCACTCATGGCCCCCACGCTAACGACGCCGCCGGAAAAGGCCGGCGCGGCTCGCTCGAGACGCAGCTAGGCTCGCCGCCGTGACCAGCCACCCCCACGTCCTCTCGCTCGCCTCCGGGCGGCGCACCGCCGCGACCGGAGGCGGCCGCTCGACGGCCATCGACAAGCAGCCCGTCGACGCCTTCGAGGTGCGCGAACCGGGACCGAAGCACGGGGGCCTCGGGAGCGGCGTCGTCGGGGACGAGATCGGCAACCCCAAGCACCACGGAGGCTCGCTGCAGGCGGTCTACGCCTACCCCCGTGAGGACCAGGAGTTCTGGGCGAAGCGCATCGGTCGGTCGATCCGCCCGGGCGGCTTCGGCGAGAACATCACCACGGTGGGCGTCGAGATGACGCACGCGCTCGTGGGTGAGCTGTGGCGCATCGGTGAGGTCGTGCTGCGGGTCGAGGGTCCCCGGATCCCGTGCCGGACGTTCGCTGCCCACATGGGCGAGCCGCGCTGGGTGCGGCGTTTCACCGAGGAGGGCCGCACCGGCGCCTACCTCTCGGTCGTGACACCCGGGGTCGTGCGGGTCGGCTCGGAGGTCGTCGTCGAGCGACCCGACCACGACGTCGACGTGCTGCTCGTCTTCCGTGCGTTCTGCGGTGACCTCGCCGCGGCCCGGCACGTCGTCGAGGCCGACGCCGTCCATCCGGAGACCCGGGCCGAGTTCGCGGAGACCCTGCAGCGACGCGGCGCCTGACGCACCAGCGCTCCCGGGCCCCGTGTGGGCCACAATGGGGTATGCCGCACACCTCCCGATCGACGAGCCGCGCCCTCGTGGGCGCGGCCGTTGTCACCGTGCTCGCGTCGGCGTGCTCGTCCGCCACGCCCACGGGGTCGTCGACGACCGGCAGCACGGCGATCGCTTCCAGTGCGGCCACCTCCGCCCCAACCGGGAGCGACACGGGCATGCCGACGAGCACCGCGCCGGGCCCGTCGACCGGCTCTGCCACCCCGAGCACGACTGCCGAGCCGCGACGAAGCACCCCGGCGACACGGCCGAGCCCGACCACGACCCGCCCACCGGCGCCTCAGCCGACGGGGCCGGTCACCCTGCTCAGCGGCCTGGACATCGCCTGGTCGGTGGCACTCCTCCCGGACGGCAGCGCCCTCGTCAGCGAGCGCAACACCGGTCGGGTGTACCACGTGCCCAAGCCGGGCACGGGCGGCCGTGCGACGGTCGCGGGACACCTGCCCATCTCGCGCACCGAGGGCGAGGGCGGCCTGCTCGGACTCGCCGTTCCCGGCGACTTCGCCGAGGACCCCGTCTTCTACGCGTACTACTCCACCGACAGCGACAACCGCATCGCCGCAGTGCCCTGGCGCGACGGCAGCATCGGCGAGCCCGACGTGATCTTCACCGGCATCCCGCGCGGGCGCTTCCACAACGGCGGGCGCATCGCGTTCGGTCCCGACGGCTATCTCTACGTCGGCACGGGCGAGGCCGGCGACACCTCCCTGTCGCAGAACCTCAGCTCGCTCGGCGGCAAGATCCTGCGCGTCACCACCGACGGCGAGCCCGCCCCCGGCAACCCCTTCGGCGGCTCACCCATCTGGTCCTACGGCCACCGCAACGTCCAGGGTCTGGCCTGGGACAGCCGGGGGCGCATGTGGGCCAGCGAGTTCGGCCAGAACACCTACGACGAGCTCAACCTCATCGAGCCAGGCCGCGACTACGGCTGGCCGCTCGTCGAGGGCCGGGCCGGCAAACCCGACTACGTCGACCCGGTCGCGCAGTGGCCCACGTCGGAGATGTCACCCAGCGGCATCGCCGTCGGCCCGGACGGGGCCGTCTACCTGGCTGCGTTGCGCGGAGAGTCGGTGTGGCGGGTCCCGGTCGCAGCGGACGGCACCGCGGGCCCGCCGGCGCGCTACCTGCAGGGCAAGTACGGCCGCATCCGCGACATCCACTTCGTCGGCGACCGGGTCTGGATCACGACGAGCAACAACGACCGCAAGGACCGACTCATCTCCCTCCCCCTCGCCGACGTCGGAGCAACCCGCCGCTGACCCCAGCGACCTGGCCCACCGCCCCAGCCCACGCTCTCAACCGTCGAGGCCAAAGCCTGCCGGTCACCACACGTCGAGAGGGCGAAGTCTGCGGGTCACGGCAAGGCGAAAGGCCACTTCTCGCGGACGAGAAGTGGCCTTTCGACGTCGGTTGCACGGCCAGAGGTGGCCTCTCGACGGCTACTGGAGCTTGGCGAGGATGAGCTCGCGGGCCTTGCCGGCGTCGGCCTGGCCCTTCATCTGCTTCATCACCTGGCCGATGAGCGCACCCGCGGCCTGCACCTTGCCGTCGCGGATCTTCGCTGCGACGTCGGGGTTGGCCTCGATCACCGTGTCGACGGCGGCCTCGAGAGCCCCGTCGTCCTGGACGAGCTCCAGCCCGCGGGCGTCGGCGACGGCCGTCGGCGTGCCTTCTCCGGCGAGCACGCCCTCGAGCACCTGGCGCGCCAGCGAGTCGTTGAGCCGGCCGGCCACGACCATCCCGTCGAGCTCGGCGATGTGCGCGGGCGTCAGGCCGAGCCCGGCGGCATACGTGACGATGTCCTGGCCCTCGGCGTTGGCGCGGCGCGACGGCTCGCCGAGCCACCACTTCCGCGCGGCGGCAGGGGTGGCGCCGGCGGCGACGGTCTCCTCGATCAGCTCGACGGCGCCCGCGTTGACGACGTCGCGCATCTCGAGATCGCTGTAGCCCCAGTCGGACTGCAGCCGCCGACGTCGCTGCGCGGGCGGCTCGGGCAGCGTCTGGCGCAGCGCCTCGACCGTCTCACGCGTCGGCGCAACCGGCACGAGGTCCGGCTCGGGGAAGTAGCGGTAGTCCTCGGCGTCGGACTTGACCCGGCCGGACGTCGTGATGCCGGTGTCCTCGTGCCAGTGGCGCGTCTCCTGCAGGATCGAGCCGCCGCCGTCGAGGATCGCCGCGTGGCGCGAGATCTCGTAGCGCACCGCACGCTCGACCGAACGGAGCGAGTTGACGTTCTTCGTCTCGGTACGGGTGCCGAGACGCACGGCGAGCTGCTCCTCGCTGGTGGGCTCGCCGACACGCGGGCGCAGCGACACGTTCGCGTCGCAGCGCATGGAGCCCTGCTCCATGCGCACGTCGCTGACGTCGAGGGCGCGCAGCAGGTCGCGCAGCGCGGACACGTAGGCCTTGGCGACCTCGGGCGCGCGCTCCCCCGCCCCGACCATCGGCTTGGTGACGATCTCGATGAGCGGGATGCCGGCGCGGTTGTAGTCGACGAGCGAGTGGTCGGCGCCGTGGATGCGCCCGGTCGCGCCGCCGATGTGCAGCGACTTGCCGGTGTCCTCCTCCATGTGGGCCCGCTCGATCTCGACTCGGTAGGTGCTGCCGTCCTCGAGCTCGACGTCGAGGTAGCCCTCGTAGGCGATCGGCTCGTCGTACTGCGAGGTCTGGAAGTTCTTCGGCATGTCCGGGTAGAAGTAGTTCTTCCGGGCGAAGCGGCACCACTCGGCGATCTCGCAGTTGAGTGCCAGGCCGATCCGGATGGCCGACTCGACGGCCTTCTCGTTGACGACCGGCAGCGCGCCGGGCAACCCCAGGCACACCGGACAGACCTGCGAGTTTGGCTCGGCGCCGAACTCGGTCGGGCAGCCGCAGAACATCTTCGTCGCGGTGTGCAGCTCGACGTGGACCTCCAGGCCCATGACCGGGTCGAACCTGGCCATGGCCTCGTCGTAGTCCATGACCGCGTCGGTCGTGACGGTGGTCATCTCAGGCTCCCTTCATCGCAGCAGCGCCGCCCAGAGCGGGCGCGCGGTCGAGGATCGGACCGCCCCAGCGGTCGACGAGCGCGGCCTCGAGAGCGGCGCCGACGGCATACAGCCGCTCGTCCTTCATGGCCGGTGCGAGGATCTGGATGCCGGCCGGCAAACCGTCCTCGTCGGCCAGACCCGAGGGGATCGACATGCCGGGCACCCCCGCGAGGTTGGCCGGGATCGTGGCGATGTCGTTGAGGTACATGGCCATCGGGTCCTCGAGCTTGTCGCCGAGCTTGAACGCCGTCGTGGGCGCGGTCGGGCTGACGAGCACGTCGACCTTCTCGTACGCGTTGGCGAAGTCCTGCGCGATGAGCGTGCGCACCTTCTGCGCCGAGCCGTAGTACGCGTCGTAGTAGCCCGAGCTCAGCGCATACGTGCCGAGGATGATGCGGCGCTTGACCTCGTCGCCGAAGCCGGCGTCACGCGTGGCCGCCATGACCTGCTCGGCGCTCGGGGCGTCGACCCCCTCGGGCAGCACCCGCAGTCCGTAGCGCATGGCGTCGAACTTGGCGAGGTTGCTCGAGGCCTCGCTCGGGAGGATGAGGTAGTAGGCAGCGAGTGCGTAGTCGAAGTTGGGGCAGCTGACCTCGACCACCTCGGCGCCGAGCTCCTCGAGCACGGCGACGGACTCGTCGAAGCGGGCACGCACGCCGGGCTGGTAGCCCTCGCCGCCGAGCTCCTTGACGACGCCGATCCGCATCCCCCGCACGTCGGCCGACCGGGCAGCCTCCACGACGGCCGGCACCGGCGCGTCGATCGATGTGGAGTCCATCGGGTCGTGGCCGCCCATGACGGCGTGCAGCAGGGCGGTGTCGAGCACCGTGCGACCGCAGGGGCCGGCCTGGTCGAGCGAGCTGGCGAGCGCCACGAGGCCGTAGCGCGAGACGCCGCCGTAGGTCGGCTTGGTGCCGACGGTCGCCGTGACGGCCGCGGGCTGGCGGATCGAGCCGCCCGTGTCGGTGCCGGTGGCGAGCGGCGCCTGGAACGAGGCGAGCACCGAGCTCGAGCCGCCACCGGAGCCACCGGGGATCCGGTCGAGGTCCCACGGGTTGCGCGACGGGCCGTACGCCGAGTGCTCGGTCGAGGAGCCCATCGCGAACTCGTCCATGTTCGTCTTGCCGAGGATCGGCAGGCCGGCCTCGCGCAGCTTCGTCACGACGGTCGCGTCGTAGGGCGGGATCCAGCCCTCGAGGATGCGGCTGCCGCACGTCGTGGGCACGCCCTTGGTCGTCATGACGTCCTTGACCGCGATCGGGACGCCGGCCAGCGCACCGAGGCTCTCACCGGCCTGACGGCGCTCGTCGACGGCGCGGGCCTGCGCGAGCGCGCCGTCGGTGTCGACGTGGAGGTAGGAGTGCACCTGGCCGTCCACCTCGGCGATCCGGTCGAGGTGCGCCTGCGTCACCTCGACGGCGCTGATCGTCTTGGTCGCGAGGGCATCGGCCAGCTCGGCGGCGGTGGCCCTCGTCAGGTCGGTGGGCAGATCGGTCACGTCGGTGCCTTCGGTTCGTAGCGGCGACAGGAGGTTTCGTCGGTGCCCGTCACGGGCGGAGGCGTATGCCGGGTGCTCGGCGACACGGCATACGCGGGCGTCGTGGGCGGCTCAGTCCTCGTCGAGGATGCGCGGGACGGAGAAGCGCTGCTGCTCGGCCTCCGGCGCGCCGGCGAGGACCGCCTCGGCGCCGAGGCTGGGCCGGACGGTGTCCGGGCGGGTCACGTTGGTCAGCGGCATCGGGTGCGACATCGGGGCCACGCCGTCGGTCGCCGCCTGCTGCACCTTCGCGACGGACTCGAGAATGACCGAGAGCTCGCCCACCATGCGGTCGAGCTCGGCCTCGGACAGGTCGATGCGGGCGAGGCCGGCCAGGTGGGCCACGTCGTCACGGGACAGGGATGACATGCGAGTCAGTCTATGGGGCTGCCCGTGCGCCCCGGACCGGGCATCCGGGCGGCGGGGACAACTCGTGCGCCTCCGCCCGTGTCCTGCGGCGGGGGTGGCTCGTTGAGCACACCGATCCACGAACCGCGCAAGGAGACCCCTCGATGACGAGCCCTGCCAGCTCCACCACAACCACCCCCGATCCGAAGGCCGCGGCTTCTTCCACGCCCGCCGCCTCGACGACCGCGCCCGCCAGCAACCCCGCCACCTCCGCCACCTCCGCCACCGCGCGTCCCACGAGCTCAGGGACGCCCGCCGCGACGCCCGGAGACCGGGCCTCGGTCAAGGCCGACGCAGCCGTCGCCGCGCGGCGCTCCCCCGACCTCCGGGCCGGCGCCCGACGCGCCGCCACCCTGACCGGCGCAGGCGTCCGGCGGCTGCGCACCCTGCTGGGCGAGGGCGTGTGGATCGTCTGCCTGCTGGCCGCGGCCGCCCTCCTCCTCGGCACGGCGCTCGTCGTCGTCGGGGCCAACACCCACAACGCACTGGTCCAGTACGTCCTGCGAGCCGCCGACTGGGCCGACCTCGGGGTCTTCAGCCGCACGGCCGGGATCAAGCAGTTCACCGGTGACGGCGCGGCCGTCAAGAACGCCCTGACCAACTGGGGCCTCGGCGCGGTGGCGTGGCTGGTCGTCGGCCGCGTCGCGCGCCGCGTCCTGACGCCCTGACGCCCTGACGCCGTGTCCCCTCAGTCGCGCGGCCTGCTGCGGCGCTGGACGACGTAGCGGCGCAGGACGTTGCGGCCCGTGCCCCAGATCCCGTGCCGGAACAGCAGGACGATGACCACGAAGATCGTGCCGGTGATCAGACCGATGCCCTCGAAGCCGGAGCCTGCGAGGTAGTCCTCGAGCGTCACCACGATGCCCGCTCCGACGAGGCCGCCCCACAGGGTCCCGATCCCGCCGAGCACCGTGACGAGCACGGCCTTGCCGGACGTCGTCCACATCAGCTCCTGCAGCGAGGCGAACTGGTGGCTGACGGCGAAGACGCCACCAGCCAGGCCGGCGAGGCCGGCCGAGATCACGAACGCCGTGATCTTGTAGCGCTCCACGTCGTAGCCGAGGCCGCGCGCCCGTGCCGGGTTGTCGCGTACGGCCGTCAGGACCCGCCCGAAGGGCGAGTTGACGACCCGCCAGGCGAGCAGGATGCCGAGCACGATGAGCACGGCGCCGACGTAGTAGAAGTAGAACGGGTCGGTCTCGACCGGCTCGATCCCGAAGAAGTTGCGTGGGATGCCCTGAAGGCCGTTGTCGCCGCCGGTCAGGTCGCGCGCCAGGTTGGCGATGAAGTAGAGCATCTGGGCGAAGGCGAGGGTGACCATCGCGAAGTAGATGCCGGTGCGCCGCACCGACAGGTAGCCGATCGGCCACGCGATGAGCATCGAGAAGATCGCGCCGCCCAGCACGGCTACGGGGAACGGCACGCCCCAGTGGGTCGCGATGAGCCCGGTGCAGTAGGCCGACCCGCCCCAGAACGCCGCGTGGCCGAAGCTGAGCAGCCCGGTGAACCCGAGCAGCAGGTCGACACTGATCGCGAAGAGCCCCCAGCAGAGGATGTCCATCGCGACCGGCGGGTAGATCCAGTACGGCAGCATCACGAGGACCGCGAAGCCTCCGAGCAGCAGGAGATAGCGCAGCGGGTTGCGCCGTGACAGGATCGAGGGCTGGGCCAGGTCGACGTCGACCTTGGCGGTCATCTGCTCGCTCATGCGACCTCCTCCCGTCCGAAGAGCCCCGAGGGCCGGACGAGGACGACGACCGCCATCAGCACGAAGATGACGATCTGGGCGTACCTGGGCTGGTACGCGATGCCGTAGGCCTCGACGAGTCCGACGAGGAACCCTGCGACCACCCCTCCGAGGATGGAGCCGAGGCCGCCGATGACGACGACGGCGAAGAGGATGATGATGAAGTTGCTGCCCATCTCGGCCGTGATGGCCCGCGTGGGGGCGGCGAGGACGCCGGCGAGACCCGCGAGGGCGATGCCGAAGCCGAAGACGGGCGTGACCCACCGGCCGACGTTGATGCCGAGAGCACGAGTGCGCTCGGGCGCCTCGGTCGACGCGCGCACGATCATGCCGATGCGCGTCTTCGTCAACAGCAGGCCGACCCCGACGCAGACGACGACCGAGAAGAGGCAGGCGAAGATGGAGTACGTCGAGAGGTTGACGCTGCCGACGCTCACCTGGCCGCCGAGGCCGTCAGGCACCTCGTAGGGCAGCCCGGAGACGCCGTAGCGCTGCTTGACCGCCTCGACGAGGATGAGGGTCAGCCCGAAGGTCAGCAGGAAGTTGTACAGCGGATCGAGCGCGAGCAACCACCGCACGAGAAGCCGCTCCATGAGCACGCCGAAGCCGAACATCAGGATCGGCACGACGACGAGCGCGACCCAGAAGCCGGCGTGCAGCTCGCTGAGCAGGACGGCGGAGATGACGGCGCCGAGCATGTAGCAGGCACCGTGGGAGAAGTTCACGACGCCGAGGACACCGAAGATCACGGCGAGCCCCAGCGCGGACAGCGCGTAGAAGCCGCCGGCGGCGAGCCCCTGCAGGGTGTACTGGATGAATGCGCTCATGTCTCTCGTTCGGTTCGCGGTGGGTCGGGCCGGGGCCCTGGCTGGCCGGGCGCTCTGCGCCGGATGCCGTCCGGTGCGTCCTCGTGGACGCCACCGGACGGCATACGCCAGGAGGTCAGCTCATCGCGCAGGCGGGGTTGGCCTCGCCGTAGGCCTCCGCGGCGGGGATCGTCTTGACGATGTCCTCGTAGTCCCAGTCCTCGGAGGCCGAGCTCTTGACCTTCGCCAGGTACATGTCGTGGATGACGGCGTGGTCGGCCTTGCGGACCTCGCCGTTGCGGAGGAAGACGTCGTTGATCTTCTTGCCCTCGAGCTGGCCCACGACCGCGTCGGCGTCGTCGGTGCCGGCTGCCTGGACCGCCTCGAGGTAGTTGAGGGCCGCCGAGTAGTTCGCGGCGTGCGCGAACGACGGGCGCGTGTTCGTCTTCTCCTTGAACCGGTCGGCCCACTTCTTGTTCTGCGCGTCGAAGTTCCAGTACCAGGCGTCGGTGAACTGGGTGCCCGCGAACTGGTCGAGACCGAGCGAGTGGATGTCGGTGATGAACATCAGGCCGACGGCGAGCTGCACCTTGCCCTTGAGCGGGCTCTGGTTGAACTGCTTGACGAAGTTGATGAGGTCGCCGCCGGCGTGCATCGAGCCGATGACCTTGGGGTTGCCCTCACCGGCCTTGGTGATGAAGGTGGCGAAGTTGTCGCTGGGGAACGGCGAGGCGATCGACTGCCCGACCGAGCCGCCGGCCGCCTGGATCTCCTTGGTGAAGGACTTGTTCATGTCCTGGCCGAAGGCGTAGTCGGGGTAGACGATGTTCCACGACGTGCCGCCGGCCTTGGTGATGGTGCCAGCCGTGCCACGGGCGAGCGCCGCCGTGTTGTAGGCCCAGTGGAAGGTGTACTTGTTGCACTTCTCGCCGGTCAGGGCCGTCGTGCCGGCACCGATGTTGATGTAGAGCTTCTTCTTGGCCTTGGCCTGCGTGGCGACGGCGAGGCCGGCGGCGGAGTTCGGCACGTCGAGGATGACGTCCGCCTTCTGCCGGTCGTACATCTCCTGCGCCTTTGAGTTGGCGATGTCGGCCTTGTTCTGGTGGTCGGCCGTGACGATCTCGATGTCCTTGGCGACGGCCTTGTCGCCGTACTTGGCCTTGTAGTCGTCGATGGCCAGCTGGATGGCCACCTTCGAGTTGGGGCCCGAGAGGTCCTTGTAGACGCCCGACTGGTCGTTGAGCAGGCCGATGACGATCTTGTCGTCGGTGAGCTTGCTCGAGCCGCCGGACTGCGGGCCGCCGGCCCCTCCGCACGCGGCGAGCGCGAGCGATGCGGTGGCTGCGATGGCGATGCTGCCCTGGACTGTCCTGCTGCGCATGGCCCCTCCTGGGGTGTTGCTCGGATCGGTGCGAGACGGGTGTCGGGTGTGACGGGATGAAGCGGTGGTGCGAGGCGACGTGGTTGCCGGACGGGCTACATGCCGAGGTAGGTCAGCAGCTCGCGCTCGCGAGCCCGGAAGTCGTCGTTGGCGAGGTGCTCGACGACCTTGCCCTGGGCCAGCAGGTAGTGCCGGTCGGCCACCGTGGAGGCGAACTTGACGTTCTGCTCGACGAGCAGGACGCCGACTCCCTGGCCCTTGATCTCGCGGATGATCTCCCCGATGCGCGAGACGATGACGGGGGCCAGGCCCTCGCTCGGCTCGTCGAGCAGCAGCAGCCGCGATCCCATCCGCAGGACGCGGGCCATGGCGAGCATCTGCTGCTCGCCGCCGGAGAGCTTGGTGCCGGGGAAGTCCCGGCGCTCGTGCAGCACGGGGAAGAACTCGTAGACCCGCTCGAGGGACCAGGCGTCTGCGTGCACGACGGGCGGCAGGAGGAGGTTCTCGGCGACGGTGAGGCTCGAGTAGATGCCGCGGTCGTCGGGGACCCAGCCGATGCCGGCTCGGGCGCGGGCGTCGGCCGAGCGCCTGGCGAGGTCGTTCCCGTCGAAGGCGATCGTCCCCTCGGTCTGCCGGTGCAAACCCATGACGGAGCGGAGCAGGGTCGTCTTGCCGGCGCCGTTGCGTCCGACGAGCGTGACGACCTCGCCGGGCGCGACGTCGATGCTGACGTCGGTCAGGACGCGAGCCTCGCCGTACCACGCGGACAGGCCCGAGACGTCGAGCATGCGCGGGCGCGACTGTGTCGCAACGGCGCTCGCGTCGGCCTCCGTCGTCCGGGTGTCGTCACTCATGCGCTGCTCCCAGGTATGCCGTGATGACGCGGTCGTCGGCGCGCACCTGCTCGTAGGTGCCCTCCGCGAGCACCTGTCCCGACTGCAGCACCGTGACGCGGTCGGCGAGCGAGCCGACGACGTGCATGTTGTGGTCGACGAAGACGACGGTGCGGCCGGCAGCGAGCTGCTTGACGAGCGCGATCGTGCGGTCGACGTCCTCGATGCCCATGCCGGCGGTCGGCTCGTCGAGGAGCAGCAGCTTCGGGTCGAGCGCCATCGCGATGGCGAGCTCGAGTGCGCGCTTCTGGCCGTAGGCGAGCGAGGAGGCGGGTGCGCCGGCGCGGTCGGCGAGGCCCACCTGCTCGAGCAGGTCCATGGCCCGGTCCTTGAACCGTGACATCCGGGTGACGGAGCGCCACCACTGCCGGCCCATCCCGGTCGGGCTGGCGAGGGCGAGCTCGAGGTGCTCGCGCAGCGTCATCGCCTCGAAGAGGCTGGTGATCTGGAAGGAGCGCGCGATGCCGAGCGGCGCGATCTGCTCGGGCGCGCGCCCCGTGATGTCGTGACCGTCGAAGAGCACCGTGCCGGACGACGGCGTGAGGAAGCCGGTGAGCAAATTGAACAGCGTGGTCTTGCCGGCCCCGTTAGGACCGACGAGGGCGTGGACGGTGCCACGGGCGACGGTGAGGTCCACCTCCGAGACGGCCCGGAAGCCACGGAACTCCTTGGCCAGGGCCCTGGTCTCGAGCAACGGGGTACCCGTCAAGACCTGCACCTCCTCGTGCATCGCGCTGCGGTGAGCGGTGTCGACCGGCTGGGTCGATCGACTACGCAGAGCCTAGGGAGGCGCTCGCACGAAGTGACGGTGCCGGCTCACACACCTGCTGCGGCGATGTGGGTGCTGGGCACACCACGGCCCGGCGCTGCCCTGACCGTTCGCGGTCGGGCCCCGCCGGGCCGTGGTGTGTGGGTGCTGGCGTCAGAGTCAGCGTCGGACCGTGGCGCTCGTGTGGCCCCAGATGAGCGTCGTGTCCGGGAAGACGACGCGGTAGTCGCGCGTGCTCGACATGGTGTAGCTGAAGGTGTAGCGACCGTTGGAGGCCGGGTAGACGTACTTGAGGCTCGTCCACGTCGTGGCGGTCGGCGCCTTGTACTGCACCGTGCCACGGACGCCGGTCCACGGCACGAACTTGTCGAGCGAGTACGCGTAGCGCGCGGCCGAGGTGGTCACGGTGACCTTGGCGCCCGAACGGGTGGCCGTCAGTCCGGACCAGCCGCCGAGGCGGACGTCCATCGTGCGGGTGTTCTGCGTGCAGGTCTCGGTGAAGTCGGCGTTGTAGCAGGTGTTGGGACGCCAGGTCCAGCGACCCAGCGGGTCGTCGTCGTAGACGTCGAACGGCTCGGTACGGGTGCCGTCGAAGATGACGCCGTCGACCGTGCCCTTGCTGGCGACGGCTTCCCAGATCGCGTGGGTGCCGGCGGCGCAGTTGGAGGCGAGCGTGACGTTCATCGTCTTGACCGGGCTGGAGATGGTCCAGCGCGTGGGCGTGTTGACGGTGCAGGTGCCGGCGGCCGACGCGGGTGCGGCGGTCGAGACGGCGAGCGTCGTGGCCAGGGCGGCGACGGCGGACACCGCCGCGAGGGCGCGCCGGAGGATGGTGCGAGACATGGAGGATCCCCTGTCGAGAATGTGGGTTGGCGGCGTGATCGTAACCGCTCGGAACGGGCGCTCATGGCGAAATCGGACAAACGGGCCGCCGCACCCAGCGGGCCCCTGACTCAGCCCTGGGAGAGGCGGCCCGTCATTCGGGCGAGCCGGTCTCGAGCAGCCGGCGGAAGCCGTCCTCGTCGAGGATCGTCAGGCCGAGCTCCTCCGCCTTGGCGGCCTTGGAGCCGGCATTGGCGCCGATGACGACGTAGTCGGTCTTCTTGGACACCGATCCGGATGCCTTGCCGCCGCGGCTGATGATGGCCTCCTTGGTCTCGTCGCGGGAGAAGCCCTCGAGCGACCCGGTGACGACGACGGTCTTGCCCTCGAGCGTGCGCTCGACCGACTCGTCGACCTCGTCGGCCATGCGCACGCCGGCGTCGGCCCACTTGCGCACGATCTCGCGGCGCCAGTCCACCTCGAACCAGGCGGTGACGGCCTCGGCGATGACGCCGCCCACTCCCTCGGCCTGCGCCAGCTTCTCCGTGGTGGCGCCGCGGATGGCGTCCATGGACCCGAAGTGCGTGGCGAGCGCGCGCGCCGCCGTCGGCCCGACGTGGCGGATCGAGAGGGCCACGAGCACCCGCCACAGCGGTTGGGTCTTGGCCTTCTCGAGCTCGGCGAGCAGCGTCTCGCCGCCGGCGGACAGGACCCGGCCGTCGACCACCTGGGCGACCGGGTCGGTGCGCTTGGCCGCGCGCGTGTAGAGCGGGACGCGCGCCAGCTTCTCGCGGGTGATGCCGTAGTCACCCGCGTGGGGGCTGTCCTCCGCAGGCGCGAAGAGGTCCCCTTCGTCGGTGATGATGCCCGAGTCGAGCAGCGCGATGGACCCCTCCCAGCCGAGCGCCTCGATGTCGAGGCCGCCGCGGGACGCGAGCGCGAAGACCCGCTCGCGCAGCTGGCTCGGGCAGGAGCGGGTGTTGGGGCAGCGGATGTCCTTGTCGCCCTCCTTCTCGGGGGCGAGCGGGGTGCCGCAGGCGGGGCACTCGGTCGGCATGACGAAGGCGCGCTCGCTCCCGTCGCGCAGGTCGACGACGGGGCCGACGATCTCGGGGATGACGTCACCGGCCTTGCGCAGCACGACCGTGTCACCGATGAGCACCCCCTTGCGGCTCACTTCGTATGCGTTGTGCAGGGTCGCCTGCTCGACGGTCGACCCCGCGACGACGACGGGCTCCATGACGCCATAGGGCGTCACGCGCCCCGTGCGCCCCACGTTGACCCGGATGTCGAGCAGCCTGGTGTTGACCTCCTCGGGCGGGTACTTGAACGCGATCGCCCAACGGGGTGCCCGCGAGGTCGCGCCGAGCTGGCGCTGCAGCGGCACCTCGTCGACCTTGACGACGATGCCGTCGATGTCGTGGGCGCGGTCGTGGCGGTGCTCCCCGTGGTAGGCGACGAACTCCTCGACGGCGGCGATGTCGTCGAGCACGCGCACCTCGTCGGAGGTGGGAAGCCCCCAAGCGCGCAGGACGGCATACGCCTCGCTCTGTCGCTCGACGTCGAAGCCGCGGCGGGCGCCGATCCCGTGGACGAGCATGCGCAGCGGCCGGCTCGCCGTCACCTTGGGATCCTTCTGGCGCAGCGAGCCGGCGGCCGCGTTGCGCGGGTTGGCGAACGGCGCCTTGCCCGCCTCGACGAGGCTGGCGTTGAGGTCGGCGAAGCCGGCGGTCGGGAAGAAGACCTCGCCACGGACCTCGACGAGGTCGGGAACGTCGTCTCCCGCCAGTCGCCCGGGGATGCCCTCGATGGTCCGGACGTTGTGCGTGACGTCCTCCCCCGTGCGCCCGTCGCCGCGGGTGAGCGCGCGCACGAGCCGGCCCTTCTCGTAGAGCAGGTTGATGGCGAGGCCGTCGATCTTGAGCTCGGTCAGGTAGTGGGCTCCCGTGCCGACCTCGCGCTCGACCCGCTCGGCCCACGTGCGCAGCTCCTCGAAGGAGAAGGCGTTGT
Source organism: Terrabacter terrae (assembly GCF_039529575.1). NCBI lineage: Bacteria > Bacillati > Actinomycetota > Actinomycetes > Micrococcales > Intrasporangiaceae > Terrabacter > Terrabacter terrae. The sequence continues at coordinate 816,539 of NZ_BAAANB010000021.1, read as the reverse complement.
CGAGGCTCAGCATGCGCTCGACGTGGTCGAAGGTGTCGAACCCGGTGGCGAAGGAGGCCCCGCCGACGTTCTGGGTCGGGCTCTCGGGGGTGCGCAGCGAGGGGTGCGCCTCCTCGATCGCGCCCAGCCGACGCATGATCTGGTCGTACTCGGCGTCGCTGATCGTCGGCGCGTCCTTGACGTGGTAGGCGAACTGGGCGGCGGACGCCTGCTCGGCGAGGTCCACCCACTCCTGGTGGACCTCGGTCGGGACGTCGTCGGTGACAGGCTCAGGAACGGGCGCAGGGGCGGTCGTCTCGCTCACGGGCTCATCCTGCCAGTCACCCCCGACCGTGCCACTCCTCACATCTGGGCGGCCTCGTGTCGCAGGCCTGTTCACCAGGCGACCCAGTGGTAACAATGGCCCGGAACCCGCCGGCCGCGCCTCGTGCGCACGTGTGCACGCACCGCGGCCACCGCACCTGTGGCACCCGCCGCTGCAAAGGAGCAGAGATGACCAACCTCGCCGCCAACCTCGCCGCCACCGCGGCTCGCGTGCCCGACAGGGTGGGCATCCGGCTCGACTCGGCCGAGGTGAGCTGGGCGGCGCTGCACCGGGCGGCGGCGACGGTGGCGGCGCAGCTGCAGGCGGCGGGTCTGCAGGTCGGCGATCGGGTCTCGCTGATCCTCCCGAACGTCCCGGCCTACCCGGTCGCGTTCTACGGCACGCTGCTGGCCGGCGGCATCGTCGTCCCGATGAACCCGCTGCTCAAGGCCGGGGAGATCCAGTACTTCTACGAGGACAGCGGGGCCTGCTTCAGCTTCGTCTGGCCGGACTTCGCGGACGAGGCCGCGAAGGCGGCCGCCGAGACGGGCACGCGCCTGGTGGTGTGCGGGCCGATGGGCCCGGCCGAGGGCCAGTTCGACGCGAGCGAGTGCTCGGGAGCCCCGGTGCTGGAACCGGTGGAGCGCGCCGACGACGACACGGCGGTCATCCTGTACACGAGCGGCACCACCGGCAAGCCCAAGGGCGCCGAGCTCACCCACGTCAACCTGCATCGCAACGCCCAGCGGTCGGCCTCGGACATCATGCAGATCGCCGAGGACGACGTGATCATGGGCTGCCTCCCGCTCTTCCACGTCTTCGGCCTCACGTGCGGGCTCAACACCTCGGTGCAGCGCGGCTGCACGCTGACGCTCCTGCCCCGGTTCGACCCGGCCAAGGCCATCGAGATGTTCGGGCGCGACCGCGTGACGATCTTCCAGGGCGTCCCGACGATGTATGCCGCCATCCTCAACCACCCGAACGCCGATCAGGCCGACACGAGCAGCCTGCGCACCTGCGTCTCCGGCGGCTCCGCGATGCCCGAGGCCGTCATGGCGGCTTTCGAGAAGAAGTTCGGGTGCCAGATCCTCGAGGGCTACGGCCTCTCCGAGACCTCACCGGTGGCCTCCTTCAACATGCCGGACAAGCCGACGAAGCCCGGCACCATCGGGCGCGCCATCCCGGGCTGCGAGATGAAGCTCGTCGACGTCGACGGCAACGACGTGCCGCCCGGCGGCATCGGTGAGATCGCGATCCGGGGCGAGAACATCATGAAGGGCTACTGGAACCGTCCCGAGGCCACGAAGGAGGCCATCCCCGACGGCTGGTTCCGGTCCGGCGACCTCGCGACCGTCGACGACGAGGGCTACTTCACGATCGTCGACCGCAAGAAGGACATGATCATCCGTGGTGGGATGAACATCTACCCCCGCGAGGTGGAGGAGGTCCTCTACACCCACCCCGACGTGCTCGAGGCCGCCGTGGTCGGCGTGCCGGACGACCTCATGGGCGAGGAGGTCGGCGCCGCCGTCGTGCTTCGGCCGGGCGCCACCTCGACGCTCGAGGACGTCCAGACCTACGTCAAGGACCGGCTCGCCGCCTACAAGTACCCGCGTCGCATCTGGCTGCTCGACGAGCTGCCGAAGGGACCGACGGGCAAGATCCTGCGGCGCGAGGTGCGGCCGGTCGAGGCCTCCTGAGGGTCGCGACACGCCGCACGTTGCACGCGCCGTAGGTTTTGGAGTATTGCCCTGAATCGGTGACACTGGGGCAGGGTCACTATCGACGCGTCGCGCCCTGCCCCACCTTGTCCCGTCCCGGGGCGCCGGGCGCGAACGTCTGCGAAGGGTATACACGCGTGAAGTCGAGCATCCGTTCCGCCGCACTCTCGGGGATGGCCGTCCTGGCCATGCTGGGCGTGACGGCCTGCAGCTCCTCCACCCCCTCCGACAGCGGCAAGCCGGCCACGCCCGCGACCGCCGGCGCGAGCGGCTCCGGTTCGGAGTCGCCCGCCTCCACTGCGACCACCGACCCGGTCGTCTTCAAGACCACCCCCGGCGACAACGCGCGGGACGTGGCCGTCGACACGCGCGTCACCGCCTCCGCCGAGAAGGGAACCCTCACGGGCGCCTCCCTCTCGTACACCAGCAAGAAGGGCAACCGCGTCCCGGTCGAGGGCAAGCTCGACGGCGGCACGTGGAGCGCAGGCGACCTGCTCGAGCCCGGCGTGAAGTACACCCTGGCCCTCGAGGCCAAGGACACCGACGGCAAGGCCACGGAGACGACCCAGACCTTCCGCACCGTCGACCTCACGCTCGACCAGCAGGTCTACGTCGCCGTCTCGCCCCGCGACGGCGGCACCGTGGGCATCGGCATGCCGGTCGTCGTGCGCTTCGACCTGCCGGTCGTCGACAAGGCGGCCTTCGAGAAGCGGATGAAGGTCACCTCCACCCCCGCCCAGGCCGGCTCCTGGTACTGGCTGGGGTCGCAGGAGGCGCACTGGCGCCCCAAGGCGTACTGGAAGCCCGGCACGAAGGTCCACGTCGACGCGAACCTCAACGGAGTGCCTGCGGGCGGCGGTCGCTGGGGGCAGATGTCGCGTACGTCCGACTTCACGATCGGCCGCTCGGTGATCGCCAAGGTCAACCTCAAGACCGACCAGATGGACGTCATGATCAACGGCAAGCTCGCTCGCCGCGTCCCGATCACCGGTGGTCGTCCGGGCTTCATCACCCGCTCGGGCGTCAAGGTCATCATGGACAAGCAGACGAACATCACCATGAAGGCCGAGACGATCGGCCTGAAGAAGAACGACCCGAACTACTACGCCGACACCAAGGTCAAGTACGCCATGCGCGTCACCAACTCGGGCGAGTTCCTGCACTCGGCGCCGTGGTCGGTGGCCGACCAGGGGCACCGCAACGTCAGCCACGGCTGCACCGGCATGAGCGAGCCCAACGCCGGATGGCTCTACGACAACGTCACGATCGGTGACGTCGTCGAGACCACCGGCACCAGCCGTCCCATGACCATGGGCAACGGCTACGCCGACTGGAACCTCAGCCCGGCACAGTGGGCGGCCGGCTCGGCTCTCTGAACGAGCCCGCGGACATCGAGAGG
>NZ_BAAANB010000021.1:808694-813068 GCF_039529575.1 Terrabacter terrae | reverse complement strand
CCGGCCTCTCCCGTCCCCCACAGCTGCGGCTCAGGCAGCGCTGCGCTCCTGAAGCTCCCCAGCCGACTCGACGGCCGCCCGCTGAACCGCCCGGGCCACGTCGGGCGAGACGCCGGCCAGGCCGCAGGCCGGGGTCACGACGACCTCGGCCAGTGCCGGCTGGGCCAGCCCGATGCGGTCCCACGCGTCCAGCAGCGCGCCCGCGAGCTCCTGCGGCCGCGTGCGGCTGCCGTCGGTCGGCACCAGACCCGCGTGCAGGCGTATGCCGTCCTCCACCGCCACGGCGACACCTTCCCACTCGCGGGGGCGCAGCAGAGAAGTATCGAGCGACAGGGCGGAGGGGCGCGCCGCTCGCAGGAGCGGGAGCGGCGGGTTCGCCGCGCAGCAGTGCACGACGGTGTCGCCGTCGTGTGCACGCAGGACCTTCTCGAGTCCTGCCGCTGCGGCCTGGGGGTCGAGGCTGGGCAGCCGACCGAATCCGGAGGCCGTGGGCAGCCGACCCGCCAGCACCGTGGGAAGGCTCGGTTCGTCGACCTGGAGCACGACCTGCGCGCCCGGCACGAGGCGACGCACCGCGGCCACGTGCACGCGTACGCCCTCGGCGAGCGACTCGACGAGGTCACGGCAGGCGCCCGGGTCGACCACGACGCGCTCCCCGCGGGTGAGCCAGAGGTTCGCTGCGAGGGTCCACGGGCCGACGACCTGGAGCTTGAGGGGCCCCTGCTGCCCGTCGAAGGCCTCGGCGAGCTCGTCGAGGTCCTCGCGCAGCAGGGCCGCGGTGCGGGCGGCGTCCTTCCCCGGCCGGTCGACGAGGCGCCAGCCGGTGGGCTGCAGGTCGACCGGCAGCTCCACGAGCAGGCCCGCCGTCCGGCCGACCATGTCGGCACCCGGTCCGCGAGCGGGCAGCTCGGGGAGGTAGGGCACGTGGCCGTCGAGCAGCTCACGCACCTGCGCGAGGGCATCTCGTACGGACGTGCCGGGCCAGGAGCCGATGCCGGTTGCGAGGGTCACCGCGCCAGCCTAGGCCCGCCGCGTGCCGGGCCCACGAGGGTGTGCCGGTGCCGCCGACCGGGCCGGGGGCTAGCGTGGCGCCGGTGACCCGACGCGACTTCTCCGGCCCCGACGACCTGCGGATCATGCAGGACCTCTGCTCGCGCACGTGGTCGCCCACGAGCCGGTTCCATCCGGGCCAGCTGGCCTGGAGCCGCTACTTCCGTCCCGTGGACCCACACGCGCTCGACGACGGCGAGGCGATCGGGCTCTGGTGGGAGGGCCGGCAGGTCGTCGGTTTCGGATGGGCGGAGGCGCCGGACTGGCTGGAGCTGCAGGTCGACCCACTGCACCCGGCGGTGGCCGTCGAGGTGCTCGAGTGGTTCGAGGAGTGGAGCGACGCGGAGGAGCAGTCCGTCATGGCCGTCGAGGGCGACGCGGTGGTCGAGAGCGCCCTGGCAGAGGGCGGCTTCTCGGCGCGGCTGGACCTCCCGTACTTCACGCACCACCTGCTCGACCTGCGCTCCCTGCGCCCGGTCCCGGACCCGTCCGGCTACACCTTGCGGCCCGTCCGGCCCGATGAGGCCGCAGCCCGGGCCGATGTGCATACGCGAGCCTGGTCGGAGCTCGCGCCCTCACAGGTCGACGCCGCCTCCTACGGCCGGCTCATGCGGGCCTGGCCCTACCGCGCCGACCTCGACTGGGTCGCCGTCGACGCTACCGGCGCCATGGTGGCGTCGGCGCTCGTGTGGCTCGACCCGACGACCGGTGTCGGGCTGGTCGAGCCGGTGGGCTGCACCCCGGAGCACCGCGGGCGCGGGCTGGCCGGCGCAGTGACCCTCGCCGCGCTGCATGCCCTGCGAGAGGCGGGTGCCCGGCTCGCACAGGTCACCCCGCGCGGCGACGACGCCTACCCCGGGCCGCGACGGGTCTACCAGGCCCTGGGGTTCGAGCCGACGGTTCGGGTCCTCACGTGGACCCGTTCCATGGACTGAGCCGGCCGGACGGAAGACCCCGTCAGGCCACCGGCTCCCGCTCGAGCCGCGCGGCGGCGATCGTCGCCGAGCCGACGACTCTCGTGCCGTCGTAGAGCACGACCGACTGTCCGGGCGCGACTCCACGGACGCGGCTCTCGAGCCGAACCTCCACGCGGTCGCCCTCGGCCCAGGCGGTGGCGGCATACTCCTCGCCGTGGGCGCGCACCTGGGCGCCCACCTGCACGACTCCCTCAGGTGCGGGGCCGCACCACCGCGCATGGTCCCCGGTGATCGCGTTGACGCCCAGGAGGTCGGCCGTGCCGACGACCACCTGGTTGGTCTCGGGGCGCACCTCGACGACGTAGCGTGGCTGCCCGTCGGCCGCGGGCCGCCCGAGGGCGAGACCGCGACGCTGCCCCACGGTGTAGGCGAAGGCGCCCTCGTGCTGCCCCAGCACCTGGCCGTCGGTGTCGACGATGTCCCCCGGCGCCGACCCCAGCTCGCGCGTCAGCCAGCCGCGGGTGTCACCGTCTGCGATGAAGCAGATGTCGTGGCTGTCCGGCTTGTTGGCCACGTAGAAGCCCCGCTCCGCCGCCTCGCGCCGGATGTCGGGCTTCGTCGTGTCGCCGAGCGGGAAGAACGAGCGGGCCAGCTGCTCGGCATCGAGGACGCCCAGGACGTAGCTCTGGTCCTTGGCGGCGTCGACGGCGCGGTGCAGCTCTCGGCGCACTCCCCCGTCACCCCGTGGGGTCTCGACGACGCGCGCGTAGTGGCCGGTGGCCACGGCGTCGAAGCCGAGGGCCAGGGCCTTGTCGAGGAGGGCGGCGAACTTGATCTTCTCGTTGCAGCGCAGGCACGGGTTGGGGGTGCGGCCGGCGGCGTACTCGGCCCGGAAGTCGTCGACGACGTCCTGCTTGAAGCGAGCCGCCATGTCCCACACGTAGAAGGGGATGCCGAGCACGTCGGCGACCCGGCGCGCATCGCCGGCGTCCTCGATGGTGCAGCAGCCGCGCGCCGACTCGCGCAGGGTCGCGGCGCTCTGGCTGAGGGCCAGGTGCACGCCGACGACGTCGTGCCCCGCGTCGATCATGCGGGCGGCGGCCACCGCGGAGTCGACGCCGCCGCTCATCGCCGCGACGATTCTCACGACGCGGTCGCCTCTCGTGCACGCCGGGCCCGCTCGACGGCCGCGGGCAGCGCCGTGATGACCGCGTCGACGTCGTCGTGCGTCGAGGTGTGCCCGAGAGTCAGCCGCAGGGCGCCGCGGGCGTCGCTCTCCGGGATGCCCATGGCAAGGAGGACGTGGCTCGGCTGGGGCACGCCCGCCTGGCAGGCCGAGCCCGTCGAGCACGAGACCCCGGCCGCGTCGAGGAGGTAGAGCAGAGAGTCGCCGTCACAGCCCGGGACGAGCAGGTGGGCGTTGCCGGGCAGGCGCCGCGTCGCGTCGCCGCGCTCCCACACCCCCGTGGGCCGGATGTCGGGCGCGACGGCCATGGCGCGGTCGATGAGCTCGTCACGCAGCGCCACGAGCCGCGCCGTCTCGGACTCCATCGTCTCCGTCGCCTCGACGAGCGCGGTGGCGAAGCCGACGATGGCCGGGGTGTCGAGCGTGCCGGACCGGACCTGGCGCTCCTGGCCGCCGCCGTGCGTGAGGGGCACCAGCCGGGCCTCGCGGCGGACCACGAGTGCCCCGACCCCGATCGGGCCGCCGAGCTTGTGGGCCGTCACGGACATGAGGTCGGTGCCGCTCGCCGCGAAGTCCACCGGCACGTGACCGACCGCCTGCACGGCGTCGGTGTGGAAGGGCACGCCGAACTCGTGGGCGACCTCGGCCAGCGCCCGTACGTCCTGCACGGTGCCCACCTCGTTGTTGGCCCACATGAGCGACACGAGGGCCACCGACTCCGGGTCGGTGTCGATGGCGGCCCGCAGGGTGGCCGGCTCGACGAACCCCTCGGCAGTCGGCTCCAGCCAGGTCACCTTCGCGCCCTCGTGGGCCACGAGGTGCTCGACCGAGTCGAGGACGGCATGGTGCTCGGTGGCTCCGACGAGCAGGCGCACCCGGGCGGGGTCGGCGTCACGTCGCGCGCGAAAGGTGCCCTTGACGGCGAGGTTGTCCGACTCGGTGCCCCCGGAGGTGAACACCACCTCGGACGGGCGGGCCCCCACGCAGCGGGCGATCCTCTCGCGGGACTCCTCGACGACGCGCCGCGCGGCTCGGCCGGTTCGGTGCAGCGACGACGGGTTGCCCACGACCATGAGCTGCTCCGTCATCGCCGCCAGGGCGGCGGGCAGCATCGGCGTCGTCGCCGCATGGTCGAGGTAGGCAGTCACCGGGCGATTCTAGGCCGCTCCGGCAGCGCACCCAACCATGGACAGGGCTCGGGGCACACGCGAGACGGGCCCC
>NZ_BAAANB010000021.1:745866-808689 GCF_039529575.1 Terrabacter terrae | reverse complement strand
TCTCGTGAGCGTGCCGATGGTTCGGGGCCGGGCATCGGGCACCGGCCGGAGCCATCCGCAGACCCGTCCGCAGACCGGTCCGGACCTCAGTCCTTGGCAGCCCTGATCGCCTCGGTCGCCTGCGGCAGCACCGTGAACAGGTCACCCACGACGCCGAAGTCCACGAGCTCGAAGATCGGCGCCTCGTTGTCCTTGTTGACGGCCACGATCGTCTTGGACGTCTGCATGCCGGCCCGGTGCTGGATGGCGCCGGAGATGCCGCACGCGACGTAGAGCTGCGGGCTCACCTGCTTGCCGGTCTGGCCGACCTGCGAGGTGTGCGGGTACCAGCCGGCGTCGACCGCGGCGCGCGAGGCGCCGACCGCGGCGCCGAGGCTGTCGGCGAACTCCTCGACCTTGGAGAAGTCGCCGGCCGTGCCACGACCGCCGGAGACGACGATCGCGGCCTCGGTCAGCTCCGGGCGCCCGCTCGCCTGCTTCGGCTTGGACTCGGTGATCCGAGCGCCCTTGGCCGCGTCGGACGGGGTGAAGTCGAGCACCTCGTCGGCGGCCGCGCCGGTCGCCTCCTCCGGGGTGGCCGAGTTCGGCTTGACCGCGACGATGGGCGTGCCCTTCGTGACCGTGGCCGAGACCGTGTACGAGCCGGCGAAGACCGACTGCGTGGTGGCGACGCCACCGTCGGCGGCCTGCACGTCGACGGCATCGGTGATCAGGCCCGACTCGGTCTTGACGGCGAGGCGGGCGGCGATCTCCTTGCCCTCGGGCGAGGACGGCAGCAGGACCGCGGCCGGGGCCTTCTCGGAGACCAGCTGCGCGAGCAGCTCGGCCTGCGGGACGACGAGGTGCTCGAGCACCTCGGGAGACTCGACGCGGTAGACCTTCTCGGCGCCGAAGCGGGCGAGGGCCTCCTTGGCGGCGTCGAAGCCGGTGCCGACGAAGACGGCGGACGGCTCGCCGAGGCGGCGGGCGATCGTCAGCAGCTCGGCCGTGGTCTTGCGGACCTTGCCGTCGACGTGGTCGACGAGCACGAGTACTTCAGCCATGGTGCGGATCTCCTTTGCTGGCTGGGGAGGTCAAGGAAAGTCAGACGAACTTGCGCTCGGTGAGGAACGCGGCGAGCTTGGCTCCGCCGTCGCCCTCGTCGGCGACGATCTCGCCCTGGGTGCGCGGCGGGCGGGCGGAGAAGGAGTCGACCTTCGTCCACGCCGCGTCGAGGCCGACCTGCGAGGCGTCGACACCGAGGTCGGCCAGGCTCCACGACTCGACCGGCTTCTTCTTCGCGGCCATGATCCCCTTGAACGAGGGGTAGCGCGGCTCGTTGATCTGGTCGGTGACCGACACGAGGGCCGGCAGCGTCGCGGTGATCGTCTGGGTCGAGGCGTCGCCGTCACGGCGGATCGTGGCGGTGGAGCCCTCGACGGTCAGCTCGGAGGCGTACGTGACGGCAGGCAGGCCGAGGCGCTCGGCGAGCATCGCGGGGACGACGCCCATCGTGCCGTCGGTCGAGGCCATCCCGGTGACGACGAGGTCGACGTCACCGAGCTTCTTGATCGCCTCGGCGAGCACGAGCGAGGTGGCCACGGCGTCGGAGCCGTGGATCGCGTCGTCGTTGACGTGCACGCCCTTGGCGGCGCCCATCTGCAGCGCCTTCTTGATGGCGTCGGCCGCCGCGTCGGGGCCGACCGTCAGGACGGTCACCTCGCCCTCGCCGGCCTCGACGATCTTCAGGGCCTCCTCGACGGCGTACTCGTCGAGCTCGGACAGCAGGCCGTCCACGTTCTCGCGGTCGGTCGTGTTGTCAGATGCGTTGAACGTGCGCTCGGCCTGGGCGTCCGGCACGTACTTGACACAGACGACGATGTTCATGGGTGAACGTCCTCTTCCGTTGCTGGTGGTGGTGCTCCTGGAGCTGCCGGAGGTCGCCCCGGCACTGCCGCCCATCCTCTCACTGAGCGCTCGCTCAGCAGGCACGGCAGTGGCGTGACGCTCACCACCAGACAGGGCGTATGCCGTCAGCCGGGCTGCGGCACAACGCCGTCCATCCGCGTGGGACGAGGGACGGCATACACCACCACCGCGTCGTGGCGCGGTTTCGGGCGGCACCAACCACCGCGGACGGTGCCACGGCTGCGCCGTGGCGCACTTGCAAGGGGCGGAACGGCCCGTATGGCGCCCGCAACCGCGCCATCGCGCACTCGCACCGGCTGGGTCCGCTCAGCCGGTGTCGACGTCTGCGGTCGCGATGACGTGGAAGGCCGGCTCCTCGTAGGGGTGGGCCCCCCGGAGCGCCGCCACGACACGACGGCGGGCGCTGCGCGGGAGGGTCACCTCGACCCGGTGCTCGGGCAGGCGCTCGAGGGCGCCGACGGAGCCGATCGCCGGGTCGGCACCCGGCCCGGGACGGAACTGGCCCGAGCCCTCGACGCGCCACGCGCACTCGGTGTAGTCACCGATCGCCCCTGCCCCTGCGGCGAAGACCGCCGCCAGGACGTCCTCGGTGGACTCGACCGGCGAGTAGAACACGAGGACGTCCAGGGGCTCGGTCACGGGTGGCTCAGCGCCCCTCGAACTGCGCCTTGCCCGGCCCCTGCTCGACGAACGAGGTCATCCCGATCTCGCGGTCCTTCGTCGCGAAGAGCGAGGCGAAGAGCAGCCTCTCGATCTCGAGGCCCGTCTCGAGGTCGACCTCGAGACCACGGTCGACGGCCTCCTTGGCGGCGCGCACGGCGTACGAGGCGGCGCCCACGAAGGTGGAGGCCCACTCGCGGGACGCCGTGTAGACGTCACCCGCGGGGACGACCTTGTCGGCGAGGCCGATGGCGAGCGCCTCCTGGGCGTCGACGAAGCGGCCGCTGAAGATGATGTCCTTGGCACGCGAGGCACCGACGAGCCGCGAAAGCCGTTGCGTGCCACCGGCGCCCGGGATGACGCCGAGGAGGATCTCGGGCTGGCCGAGCTTCGCGTCGTCGGCGACGACGCGGAAGTCGCAGGCCAGCGCCAGCTCGCACCCGCCGCCCAGCGCGTACCCCGTGATCGCGGCGATGACCGGCTTGGGGATGCGGGCGACGGCGGTGATGGAGCTCGTCAGCGGGGCGGAGCGCTCGACCATGTCGGTGTACGACATCGCCTGCATCTCCTTGATGTCGGCCCCGGCCGCGAAGACCCGCTCACCGCCGTAGACGACGACCGCCTTGACGTCGGAGCGTGCGCTCGCCTCGGCGGCGGCCGCACGGATCTCCTCCTGCACCTGGACGTTGAGGGCGTTCATCTTCGGCCGATCGAGGCGGATCGTGCCGACGCCGTCCTCGACCTCGAGCCGGACGAACTCGCCCATCAGGCGTCGCCGGGGGCGTCGGCCGGCGCGTCGTCCATCGGCAGCCAGGACTGGAAGAAGAAGCCGACGCTCTGCAGGATGTGGTTGACCGAGAGCGGCACGAGGATCTCGAGGTCGGCGTTGGGCGTGATGACGTGCTCGGCGGAGACCACGAGGCTCTCCTGCACGAGCGAGAGCTTGACGAGGTTGAGCTGCATGGTCAGGTCGTTGCAGCGGGCCAGGCGCTCGTTGCGGTCCGGCGAGACGGGCTCGGCGAGCTGCCACTGGCCGAAGAAGCGCACGAGGGCCAGGTCGCCCTCCGCCACGCGGGCGAAGAGGGTCGTGCTCGTGCCCTGCTCGTCGACGATGGCGAACTCGAGGTCGCCGTCCCCGTCGACGTTCGCCTCGAGGCCGAGGCCCTTCAGGACGTCGAGGATGCGGTCACGCACCGGCGAGTCGCTCGCCGGGACACCGTTGGGCCCGGCGTCGGGGGTGCTCGGCATGAAGTTGGGCAGCGAAGTCGGATCGGTCATGCGCCAACCGTAACCAGACCGGCGCCGTGAGGTCGATCCGGGCGGGGTGGGATCCGAGACCCTACGCTCGGTCCATGCGCCCCTGCCCCGCCGTGATGCCCGACCTGCCCCCGGAGCCGGGCGCGCGGCTGACCGGCGACGGCGCGCAGTTCGCGGTCTATGCGGGGCACGCCACCGGGGTCGAGGTCTGCCTCTTCGACGTCGACGCCGACGGCTCCGAGACGGAGCGGCGGGTCCCCCTGCGGCAGCACGCGCACGGCACGTGGTTCGACACCGTTGCCGGGGTCGGGCCGGGACAGCGCTACGGCTTCCGGGTGCACGGCGAGTGGGACCCCGACCGCTCCCTGCTGCACAACCCCGCCAAGCTGCTCCTCGATCCCTACGCCCGCGCCGTCGAGGGCGAGGTGCGCCTGGACGCCGCGCTCTACGGCCACACCGTCGGGCCCGAGCTGCGCGGTGACCTGGGGGTGCGCGACGGGCGCGACTCCGCCCCGCACATGCCCCGCTGCGTCATCGTGGAGGACGACTTCGACTGGGGCGCAGACGCGCTCCCCCGCCGTTCGCTCATCGAGTCCCTCCTCTACGAGGTCCATGTCAAGAACGCGACGAAGCTGCACCCGGGCGTGCCCGAGCAGCTCCGCGGGACGTATGCCGGCCTCGCCCACCCCGTGTTCGTGGAGCACCTGCTCGGCCTGGGGGTCACCGCCGTCGAGCTGCTGCCCGTGCACACCTTCACCTCCGAGCCCGACCTCGTGCGGCGCGGCCTGACCAACCACTGGGGCTACAACACCCTCGGCTTCTTCGCGCCGCACGCGGCGTACGCGTCGGTCACCGACCCGCAGGGCGTGGTCGACGAGTTCAAGACCATGGTCAAGGACCTGCACGCAGCCGGCATCGAGGTGCTGCTCGACGTCGTCTACAACCACACGGCCGAGAACTCCCGCGAGGACATGACCCTGTCGTGGCGTGGTCTCGACCAGCGCGCGTACTACCGCCTCGACGACCGCGGGCGCGACGTGGACGTCACCGGGTGCGGCAACACCCTGGACCTCACACACCCCACGGTGACCCGCATGGTGCTCGACTCGCTGCGCCACTGGGTCCAGGAGTTCCACGTCGACGGCTTCCGCTTCGACCTCGCCGTCGCCCTGGGTCGCGGCAAGGACGACGGCTACGACCGCGACCACCCCTTCCTGATGGCACTGCGCACCGACCCGGTGCTCTCGCGCACGAAGCTCGTGGCCGAGCCGTGGGACCTCGGCATCCACGGGTGGCGCACCGGGCAGTTCCCGCCGCCCTTCTCCGAGTGGAACGACCGCTACCGCGACGCGACGCGCACCTTCTGGCTGCGCGACGTCGCCGCCTCCGCCTCGGGCGGCGTCGGCCACGGCGTCCGCGAGCTCGCCACGCGGCTCGCGGGGTCGCAGGACCTCTTCCACAGCCACGACCGCGGCACCATCGCGTCGGTCAACTTCGTCACCGCCCACGACGGCTTCACGCTCGCCGACCTGACGGCCTACGACACCAAGGAGAACCTGGCCAACGGCCACAACGGCACCGACGGCACCAACGACAACCGGTCGTGGAACCACGGCGTCGAGGGGTGCACGGACGACCCGGACGTCAGGGCCGCCCGACGGCGGTCGATGCGCAACCTGCTCGGCACGCTGCTGCTCTCCACCGGCGTGCCGATGCTCGCCGCCGGTGACGAGATCGGTCGCAGCCAGGGCGGCAACAACAACCCCTACTGCCAGGACAACGAGACCAGCTGGACGAGCTGGGAGCTCGAGCCGTGGCAGGCCGACCTCCTCGAGACGACGCGCCACGTGGTCCGGCTGCGCCGGGAGCACCCGGTGCTGCGCCAGCGGGCGTTCTTCTCCGGCCGGCAGGTGCACGCGGACGGCTCGACGGACCTCGCCTGGTTCGCCGTCGACGGCCTGCCCGTCGGGCAGCGCTGGGAGAATCCCGCGCTCGACGTGCTGCAGGCCCTCTACAACGGCACGGCCCTCGGGCAGGAGTCGGTGCTCGTCGTGGTGAACGGGTCGGCGTGGGCCGCCGACGTCACGCTCCCCCTGGCGCCGGGCGTGACGGCATACCGGCTGCTCTGGGACAGCGTGGACGAGCGTCCGCTGGACCTGCAGGAGGTCCTCGACCCCGGCACTCAGGTGCCCATGGTGGGTGCCTCGATGCGGGTCTGGCGCGCCGTCGGGCCGGCCTGAGGCGCCCGCGGAACGCCTTGGTACGCGAAGAGCCCGGACCCGCACGGGTCCGGGCTCTCGGCGTCTTCCGGGCTCTCAGGCGTTGCGGGCCAGGCCCAGCTCGGCGGGGCCGGCGAGGCCCGCGTGCTTCGGCACGACGCGCACGCTGTAGCCGAACGAGCCGGTGCGGCGCAGCGGCTGCGAGCCGGCGAACTGGTGCCGGCCGTCCTCGTAGGACTCCACGAGCTGCAGCGGCGCGACCTCCATGCCCCACAGCTCGTCGCCCTCGGTGACGTGCCCGTGGACGAGCTGCACCTCGACGTCGTCGGGGGTGAGCCCGTCGAGCGAGACGTAGGCGCGCAGGTCGAGGACGTCGCCGATCTGCGGGGAGTCGGACAGGCCCGAGGGCTCGACGTGCTCCACCTTGACCTTCGGCCACGCGGCGCGGATCTTGGCCTTGTAGGCCGCGAGGTCCTTGGCGCCGGCGAAGTCCGTGCCACCCACCGCGCGGCCGGCACCGGCGGCCGGGCTGTAGAGCTTCGCGGTGTAGTCCTCGACCATGCGGCTGGCGAGGACCTTGGGGCCGAGCGTCTTGAGGGTGTGCGTCATCATCGCGATCCAGCCCTGGGGCAGGCCGGCGGCGTCGCGGTCGTAGAACTTCGCGGCCACGTCGTGCTCGATCAGCTCGTAGAGCGCCGAGGCCTCGATGTCGTCACGCCGGTCGGCGTCCTCGACACCGTCGGCGGTCGGGATCGCCCAGCCGTTGCGCCCGTCGAACCACTCGTCCCACCAGCCGTCGAGGATGGAGAGGTTGAGGCCACCGTTGAGGGCGGCCTTCATGCCCGAGGTGCCGCACGCCTCGAACGGGCGCAGCGGGTTGTTGAGCCACACGTCGCAGCCCGGGTAGAGGTGCTGCGCCATGGCGATGTCGTAGTTGGGCAGGAAGACGATGCGGTGGCGCACCTCCGGGTCGTCCGCGAAGCGGACCATCTCCTGGATGAGGCGCTTGCCGGTCTCGTCGGCCGGGTGCGACTTGCCCGCGATGACGAGCTGGACCGGCCGCGTCGGGTGCAGCAGCAGGGCCTTGAGCCGCTGCGGGTCGCGCAGCATCAGGGTGAGGCGCTTGTACGTCGGGACGCGCCGGGCGAAGCCGATCGTCAGCACGTCGGGGTCGAGGACGTCCTCGACCCAGCCGAGCTCGGCGTCGCTCGCTCCGCGCTTCTGCCACGAGGAGCGCACCCGGCGGCGCACGTCGGCCACGAGCTTCTCGCGCATCTCGCGCTTGGTCGACCAGACGGCGTCGGAGGGCACTTCGTCGATGCGGTCCCAGGCGTTCTGGCCGGCGATGTCGGCGGTGCCGAGGTGCTTGAGGGCGACGTCGTAGACGGCGCGGTCGACCCACGTCGGGGCGTGGACACCGTTGGTGATGCTGGTGATCGGTACCTCGTCGTCGTCGAAGCCCGGCCACAGCCCATCGAACATCTCGCGGCTGACGAGACCGTGCAGCTGCGAGACGCCGTTGGCGCGCTGCGCCAGGCGCAGGCCCATGACCGCCATGTTGAAGATGCCGGGCTGGCCGCCCTCGTAGTCCTCGGCGCCGAGGGCGAGCAGCCGCTCGACCGGCACGCCGGGGATCGCGTTGGCGCCGCCGAAGAAGAGGTTGATCTTCGCCGCGTCGAACCGGTCGATGCCGGCGGGGACGGGGGTGTGCGTCGTGAACACCGTCGCCGCGCGCACCGCCTCGAGGGCCTCGTCGAAGGTCAGGCCGTGGTCGCGGACGAGCTCGGTGATGCGCTCGACGCCGAGGAAGCCGGCGTGGCCCTCGTTGGTGTGGTAGACCTCCGGCGTCGGCGCGCCGGACAGGCGCGACCAGAGGCGCAGGGCACGCACGCCACCGATGCCGAGGAGCAGCTCCTGCTCGAGGCGGGTGTCGCCGCCGCCGCCGTAGAGCGACTCGGTGACCTTGCGGGTCTGCTCGTCGTTGCCGGGGACGTCGGAGTCGAGCAGGAGCAGCGGGACGCGGCCGACCTGCGCCTTCCAGACGTGCGCGTGCAGCTCGCGGCCGGCGGGCAGGCTGACGGTGACGACGGCAGGGGTGCCGTCCTCCTCGCGCAGCAGCGCCAGGGGCAGGCCGTCGGGGTCGAGCACCGGGTAGGTCTCGACCTGCCAGCCGTCGCGGTTGAGTGACTGCTTGAAGTAGCCGGTCTTGTAGAAGAGGCCGACGCCGACGATCGGCACGCCGAGGTCGGAGGCGGACTTGAGGTGGTCGCCGGCGAGGATCCCGAGGCCGCCGGAGTACTGCGGCAGCACTGAGGTGATGCCGAACTCGGGGCTGAAGTAGGCGATCGCAGCGGGCGCGGCCTTGCCGGCGGCCTCCTGCTCGCGGCTCCAGGACTGGTACCAGTGCTCGTCGGTGAGGTAGTGGTGCAGGTCTTCGTTGGCGCGCACGACGTCGGCGACGAACTCGTCGTCGGCGGCGAGCGCGGCGAGCTCGTCGGAGGAGAGGCGGGAGAGGAGCTTGACGGGGTCCTCTCCGGCCTGCGCCCACTTGCGAGGGCTGATGCTCTCGAACAGGTCGCGGGTCGGCGGGTGCCAGGACCAGCGCAGGTTGCTCGCGAGGACGCCGAGTCCTTCGATGCGGCTGGGCAGGACGGTACGGACGCTGAAGCGTCGGATGGCCTTCACAAGGGGACAGCATAGAGGCCCTCGATGTCGGCTTCTTGCAGAACTTGCAGCAGGGTTTCACCCACCGGACGGCGGGGGGTGCCTCATGCGCCCGATGGTCCAACTTGGGTACGGTCGACGCGTGACCGGCTCAGCGAAGAAGTCCCGTCCCAGCAGGCCAGCCCGCGTGCGCAGCGCCGCCCCCAAGAGAGCGGATGCCACCCCGACAGCAGACAGCGCGTTCGTCGACGACACCGAGGCCGGAGCCGTGCACCTGGCCCCGGCCCACCCCGTGAGCACCCCGCCGACCGTGGAGGGTATGCCGGGTGGCGCGCTCCCGATGGGGCGCATCCCCGTGAGCGACGTCCGTCCGCTCGTCGACTGCGGCAGGCGCCCGGCCAAGTCGGTGGTCGGCGAGGAGTTCACCGTGCGGGCCAAGGTCTTCCGCGAGGGCCACGACGCCGTCAACGCGACGGCCGTGCTCACCGACCCCGACGGCGGCGACCACTACTTCGCCATGCACAGCGTCAACCCCGGCCTGTCCGAGTGGGCGACGACCGTCGTCGCCGACCGCGAGGGCTGGTGGACCTACCGCGTCGAGGGCTGGTCCGACCCCTACGCGACCTGGGTGCACGACGCGGGCATCAAGATCGAGGCCGGTGTGGACGAGGACCTCATGTGCGCCGAGGGGGTCCGGGTGCTCGAGCGGTTCGCCGAGTCCGTGCGCGGTCTGGGCATCGACGCCAGCGCGATCGACCAGGGCATCGTCGCCCTCGGCGACAGCCGCATGCCGGCCGCCCACCGCTTCGGCGCGGCCACCTCGCCCGAGATCCACGGGCTCGCCTCCCTCGTCCCGCTGCGCGAGTTCGTGTCGAGCTCACCGGCATACTCCCTGCACGTCGAGCGCGAGCGCGCGCTCTACGGAGCCTGGTACGAGATCTTCCCCCGCTCCGAGGGCGCGCACCGCGACGAGAAGACGGGCGAGTGGGTCTCCGGCACCTTCCGCACCGCCGCCGAGCGGCTGCCCGCCATCGCCGACATGGGCTTCGACGTCGTCTACCTGACGCCGGTCCACCCGATCGGCACGACGGCTCGCAAGGGGCGCAACAACACCCTCGCGGCCCAGCCCGGCGACCCCGGATCCCCTTACGCCATCGGCTCCCCCGACGGCGGGCACGACGCCATCCACCCCGACCTCGGCACCTTCGAGGACTTCGACCACTTCGTCGCCGAGGCGGGCCGCAACGGGCTCGAGGTCGCGCTGGACATCGCGCTGCAGGCCTCCCCCGACCACCCGTGGGTGCAGACCCACCCCTCGCTCTTCACGACCCGCGCCGACGGCTCCATCGCCTACGCCGAGAACCCGCCGAAGAAGTACCAGGACATCTACCCCCTGAACTTCGACAACGACCCGGCCGCGGCCTACGCCGAGGTGCGCCGCGTCATCCAGGTGTGGCTGGACCACGGGGTCCGCATCTTCCGCGTGGACAACCCGCACACCAAGCCGGTCGCCTTCTGGCAGTGGCTGATCGCCGACGTCGCCCTGCAGCACCCCGAGACCATCTGGCTCTCCGAGGCGTTCACCAAGCCGGCGATGATGCACGAGCTGGCCAAGGCCGGCTTCCAGCAGAGCTACACCTACTACGCGTGGCGCAACGCGAAGTGGGAGCTCGAGGAGTACGGCCGCGAGCTCGCCGGAGACGAGACCGGCGCGGCCTACATGCGCCCGTCGTTCTGGCCGACGACGCACGACATCCTCACGCCCTACATGCAGTACGGCGGTCCGACCGCGTGGAAGCTGCGTGCGGCGGTGGCCGCGACGATGTCGCCGACGTACGGCATCTACGCCGGCTACGAGCTCATGGAGCACCTCGCCCGCCCCGGCGCCGAGGAGCAGCTCGACAACGAGAAGTACGAGTACAAGGACCGCCAGTGGTATCTCTACGAGCCGGGCGGCCCTCTCGAGAGCCGCTCCCTTGCGTGGTACCTCAAGCGGCTCAACGAGATCCGCGGCTGGCACCCCGCCCTGCGCTGGTTGCGCAACCTGCGCTTCCACTCCGCCGACGACGAGAACGTCCTCGTCTTCAGCAAGTCGCGAATCGTCGACGCGGCCACGGGTGAGCGCGACACCGTCCTCGTCGTGGCCAACCTCGACCCCCACGCGAGCCGTGAGACGTGGGTGCATCTCGACATGGAGGCGCTGGGTATGGCCTCATGGTCCAGCTTCGACGCCCACGACCACATCACCAACCAGACGTGGGAATGGCGCCAGGACAACTTCGTCCGGCTGGGGCCGGACTCCGAACCGGTCCACATCATCCACGTGAGGAGCCACTGACCACATGCAGGGCCTCAACCTCTCCCAGCCCGGGCTGAAGCACGACCCGCAGTGGTTCAAGAAGGCGGTCTTCTACGAGGTGCTCGTCCGCGCCTTCGCCGACTCCAAGGGGGTGGGCGCCGGCGACTTCACGGGACTCATCCAGCGCCTCGACTACCTCCAGTGGCTCGGCGTCGACTGCCTGTGGCTGCCGCCCTTCTACGCCTCGCCGCTCCGCGACGGCGGCTACGACATCTCCGACTACAAGGCCGTGCTGCCCGAGTTCGGCACGCTTCCGGAGTTCACCGAGCTCGTCTCGCAGGCGCACGCGCGCGGCATCCGCATCGTCACCGACCTCGTCATGAACCACACGAGCGACCAGCACCCGTGGTTCCAGGCGAGCCGCGCCGAGCCCGACGGCCCCTACGGAGACTTCTACGTCTGGTCCGACACCGACGACGGCTACGACGACGCCCGCATCATCTTCGTCGACACCGAGGTGTCCAACTGGACCTTCGACCCCGTGCGCCGGCAGTTCTTCTGGCACCGCTTCTTCAGCCACCAGCCCGACCTCAACTTCGAGAACCCGGCCGTCCGCGAGGCGATGTTCGACATCGTGCGCTTCTGGATGGACCTCGGCATCGACGGCTTCCGGCTCGACGCCGTGCCCTACCTCTTCGAGGAGGAGGGCACCAACTGCGAGAACCTGCCGCGCACGCACGGGTTCCTCGCCGAGCTGCGCGCCATGGTCGACGCGGAGTACCCCGGCCGCATCCTGCTCGCCGAGGCGAACCAGCCGCCGGCGGAGGTGGTGGACTACTTCGGCTCCGAGGAGGAGCCGGAGTGCCAGATGTGCTTCCACTTCCCGGTGATGCCGCGCCTCTACTACTCGCTGCGCGAGGAGAAGGCCCGACCGATCATCGACGTGCTCGCCGACACCCCCGCCATCCCCAAGGGCACCCAGTGGGGCACCTTCCTGCGCAACCACGACGAGCTGACGCTCGAGATGGTGACGCCCGAGGAGCGGGCGGCGATGTACGGCTGGTACGCCCCCGACCCCCGTATGCGTGCCAACGTCGGCATCCGCCGCCGCCTCGCCCCCCTGCTCGACAACTCCCGCCCCGAGATCGAGCTGATCCACGCGCTCGTGCTCTCGCTGCCGGGCTCGCCGTGCCTCTACTACGGCGACGAGATCGGCATGGGCGACAACATCTGGCTCAACGACCGCGACGCCGTGCGCACCCCGATGCAGTGGACACCCGACCGCAACGCGGGCTTCTCGAGCGTCGACCCCGGCAAGCTGTACCTGCCGGTCATCAGCAGCCTCGTCTACCACTACAACAACGTGAACGTCGAGGCACAGATGGCCTCCTCGGCCTCGCTGCTGCACTGGATCCGCGGCATGCTGCAGATCCGCAGCCGCCACCCGGTCTTCGGGCTCGGCGACTTCCAGGTCGTCGAGGCCGACAACGACGCGATCCTGGCCTTCACACGCGTCCTGACCGGTGACCCCGACAACCCGGACGAGGCGGTGCTCTGCGTCAACAACCTGTCGAGCCGCCCCCAGGCCGCCACCATCCAGCTCCCGGAGCACCTGTCCGGGCGGCAGCTCATCGACCTCTTCGGCGGTCAGGGCTTCCCGTGGGTCGCCAACGACGGCCGCGTGACCCTGACCCTCGGCTCGCGCGACTTCTTCTGGCTCCAGCTGCGCGGCGGGGAGGACAACCGCTGATGGCGATCGTGCACAAGGGCGCCACCCTGACGCCGACGAAGACCGAGATGGTGACCGAGTGGATGCCGCGCCAGCGCTGGTACCACGGCAAGGGTCACGTGCCGCAGCTGCGCCGGGTCGGTGGCTTCCGGTTCGAGGACCCGGCGGGCGAGGTCGGCTGCGAGACGTTGCTGCTCGCCGACGAGGCCGTGTCCCCCGCTGTCGTCTACCAGGTCCCGCTCACCTACCGGGCGGCCCCGCTCGAGGGCACGGAGCACGCGCTGCTCGGCACGATGGAGCACAGCGTGCTCGGCACCCGGTGGGTCTACGACGGGCCGCACGACCCCGTCTACGTCTCGCAGCTCATGGCGACCATCCTCGACGCCGGGGTGTCCGACGAGGCGCAGGCCTCCGTCGGGAGCAACGCGCTGGCCACCGGCTCGTCGACCCACCGCACGGAGGGGACCGTGTCCTCCTCCAACGTGCTGAGCGGCGAGCAGTCCAACACCTCGATCATCTGCCGCATGACGTCTGCCGAGGGCGGCCCCGCAGAGCCCTTGATCGTCAAGGTCTTCCGCACCCTGCAGGACGGCGACAACCCGGATGTCGTCGTGCAGTCGGCGCTCACCGAGGAGGGCTCCGACCGCGTGCCCATGGCCATCGGCCACCTGTCCGGCGCGTGGGACTCACCCGCCGACGGTGTGCCCATGCAGGGGCACCTCGCCTTCGCGCAGGAGTTCATCCCGGGCGTCGAGGACGCCTGGCGGGTGGCCCTGGTCGCTGCCGCCTCGGGGAGCGACTTCACCGCGCGAGCGCGTGACCTCGGCGTCGTCACCGCCGAGATCCACGCCGCGCTCGCGCACGCCCTCGGCACCCACGAGGTCACGGCCGAGGCACGCGAGGCCCTCGCCGCGTCCATGCGCGGGCGGTATGCCGATGCCGTGGCGCTCGTGCCCGAGCTGTCCTCCTGCTCCGCCGCCGTCGAGCGGTTCGTGGGCTCCGTGGGTGCGCTCCGCTGGCCCCCGCTGCAGCGCATCCACGGCGACTACCACCTCGGGCAGGTCCTCGACGTGCCGGAGCGCGGCTGGGTGGCCCTCGACTTCGAGGGCGAGCCGCTGCGCCCGCTCGCCGAACGCGTACGCCCCGACCTGACCGCGCGCGACGTGGCCGGCATGCTGCGCTCGTTCGACTACGCCGCCGGCTCGGTCGCGCTGGCCGAGCCGTCCGTCGACGCGACCGACTGGGCAGCCGCGTGCCGCACCGCGTTCCTCGAGGGCTACGCCTCCGTCGCCGGCGAGCCCGATGCGGACGCCCAGACCCTGACCCGCGCCCTCGAGCTCGACAAGGCGCTCTACGAGGTGGTCTACGAGGCGCGCAACCGGCCCTCGTGGCTGCCCATCCCGCTCGGCGCCGTCGAGCGGCTCACCACCGAGGAAGGCACCCCATGACCACCGGCACGAGCAAGGGCCCCTCGCTCGACGAGGCGGCGATCTCCGCGTTCCTCAGCGGCCGCAACGGCCAGCCGCACGACCTGCTCGGACAGCACCTCGGACCCGGCGGCCTCACCATCACGGCGTTCCGGCCGTACGCGACGCGGGTGGGGGCCCGGCTCGACACCGGTGACCGGGTCGAGCTCATCCACGTCCGCGACGGCATCTGGTCGATGACCTCGCCCGACTTCAGCTCCACGCACGACTACCGCCTCCTCGTCGAGTACGGCGACGGGGTCGAGCACGTCCAGGACGACCCCTACCGCTTCGCGCCGACGCTCGGCGAGATGGACCGGCACCTCATCAACGAGGGCCGCCACGAGCAGCTGTGGACGGTCCTCGGCGCGCACGTGCGCCACTACCCCGGGCCGCTCGGCGAGGTCTGGGGCGTCTCCTTCGCCGTCTGGGCGCCGCGCGCCAAGGCGGTCCACGTCATCGGCGACTTCAACGACTGGGACCGCCGCACGCACCCCATGCGCGCCCTCGGCGAGAGCGGCATCTGGGAGCTGTTCCTGCCCGGCGCCCAGGAGGGCATGAACTACCAGTTCGCCGTCCGCGGTCCCGACGAGCTCGTCCGGCTCAAGAGCGACCCGATGGCCCGCATGACCGAGGTGGCGCCCAAGCAGGCGGCCATCGTCACGGAGACGCACTACGACTGGCGTGACGGCGACTGGATGGAGCAGCGCCGCACCCGCAACTCGCACCAGGGCCCGATGAGCACCTACGAGGTGCACCTCGGCTCGTGGCGCCAGGGCCTGGGCTACCGCGGCCTGGCCGAGCACCTCGTCAACTACGTGCGCGACCTCGGTTTCACCCACGTGGAGTTCCTGCCGGTCATGGAGCACCCGTACGTCCCATCGTGGGGCTACCACGTGACCGGTTACTACGCGCCGAGCTCACGGTGGGGCACGCCCGACGACTTCCGCTACCTCGTCGACGAGCTGCACCGCGCCGGCATCGGCGTCATCCTCGACTGGGTGCCCGGGCACTTCGCCACCGACGAGTGGGCGCTGGCCCGCTTCGACGGCCTGCCGCTCTACGAGCACGCGGACCCCCGACGCGGCTGGCACCCCGAGTGGGGCTCCAACATCTTCGACTACGGCCGCAACGAGGTGCGCAACTTCCTCGTCGCCAACGCGCTCTACTGGCTCGAGGAGTTCCACGTCGACGGCCTGCGGGTCGACGGCGTCGCCTCGATGCTCTACCTCGACTACGCCCGCGGCGCCGGCGAGTGGCTTCCCAACGAGGAGGGCGGCCGCGAGAACCTCGAGGCGGTCCGGCTGCTGAAGGAGACCAACGGCACCGCCTACAAGCGGGCTGGCGGCATCGTGACCATCGCCGAGGAGTCCACGACGTGGCCGGGGGTCACGAGGCCCACCAACCACGGCGGTCTCGGTTTCGGCTTCAAGTGGAACATGGGCTGGATGAACGACTCGCTGAAGTACCTCGGCGAGGAGCCCATCTACCGCAAGTACCACCACGGCAAGCTGACGTTCTCGCTCATGTACGCGTTCGACGAGAACTTCGTGCTGCCGATCAGCCACGACGAGGTCGTCCACGGCAAGGGCTCGCTGCTGCGCAAGTCGCGCGGCCCACGCGAGGAGCAGGTGGCGACGCTGCGCGCCTTCCTCGCCTACCTGTGGTGCCATCCCGGCAAGCAGCTGCTCTTCATGGGCTGCGAGTTCGGCCAGGAGTCCGAGTGGTCCGAGGGCCGCAGCCTCGACTGGTGGCTCCTCGAGCAGCCGCTGCACTACCGCGTGCACAACCTCGTCAAGGACCTCAACGCGATCTACAAGGGCAACCGCGCCCTGTGGGAGCTCGACGCCGACCCCGCCGGCTTCGAGTGGCTCGAGGCCGACGACGCCGCGCACAACACGTTCTCGTGGCTGCGCTTCGGCAAGGGCGACCGGAGCACGGACGCACCGGTCGTGGCGTGCGTCATGAACTTCAGCGGGCAGACCCAGGAGTCCTACCGGATCGGGCTGCCGCGCGGCGGGAGGTGGCAGGTCGTGCTCGACACCGCCGGCTACCACCCCGACGCCCCGAGCAGCGCCGGCATCGTCCTCGAGGCGCGCCAGGAGGCGTGGCACCAGCAGCCGTATGCCGTCGACGTGACCGTCGCGCGGCTCTCCACGGTCTGGCTCGTGCCGGTCGAGGAGGCAGAGCCCGGGGTCATCCAGGGGACGGCCGAGGAGGTCTCGCCTCCCGTGAGCCCCGAGGTGGTCGCCGACTCCATGGCCGATGCGGCCGCAGAGCAGGCGGCGCACGACGCCGGCGGCACCGGCGGTGCCGCAGCCCAGCCGACCGGCCCGACCAACCCGCCCACGAACGGAGGCGCTTCATGACCCACCCCCGTGCCGGCCAGCCGGCCCAGGCCGAGGACCTCGTCGACGTCGACGCTCTGGTCGGCGCCTACTACGACCGGCACCCCGACGTGGACGACCCCGACCAGCAGGTCGCCTTCGGCACGTCGGGCCACCGGGGGTCCAGCCTGCGCACGGCCTTCAACGAGGACCACATCCTCGCCACGACGCAGGCCATCGTCGACTACCGCGTCTCCCAGGGCTTCGACGGCCCGCTCTTCATCGGACGTGACACGCACGGCCTGTCCGAGCCCGCGTGGCGCTCGGCCCTCGAGGTGCTCGTGGCCAACGGCGTCGAGGTGCTGGTGGACGACCGCGACGGCTTCACGCCCACTCCAGCGGTGTCGCACGCGATCCTTCGAGCGAACCGCGGGAAGCCTTCCGGCGCCAGCGGGCTCGCCGACGGCATCGTCGTGACTCCTTCGCACAACCCACCGGCCGACGGCGGCTTCAAGTACAACCCACCGCACGGTGGTCCCGCCGACACCGACGCCACCTCCGTCATCGCGAAGCGGGCCAACGACCTGATCCGCGACGGCCTCAAGGAGGTCCGGCGCGTCGCCTTCGAGCAGGCCCGCGGTGAGGCCGGCGCCTACGACTTCCTCGACAGCTACGTCGACGACCTGCCGAAGGTGGTCGACCTCGCCAAGGTGCGAGAGGCCGGTGTCCGCATCGGCGCCGACCCGCTCGGTGGCGCCTCCGTCGCCTACTGGGGCGAGATCGCCTCGCGCCACGGCCTCGACCTGACCGTGGTCAACCCGCGGGTCGACCCGCAGTGGGCGTTCATGACCCTGGACTGGGACGGCAAGATCCGCATGGACTGCAGCTCCCCGTCGGCCATGGCCTCGCTCATCCGCAACAAGGACGCCTACGACATCTCCACCGGCAACGACGCCGACGCCGACCGGCACGGCATCGTCACTCCCGATGCGGGCCTGATGAACCCCAACCACTACCTCGCCGTCGCGATCCAGTACCTCTACGGCGGCGCCCGACCCGGCTGGCCCGCCACGACGGCCATCGGCAAGACCCTTGTCTCCTCGTCCATGATCGACCGCGTCGCCGAGGACCTCGGTCGCACCCTGCTCGAGGTGCCCGTGGGCTTCAAGTGGTTCGTGCCCGGGCTGCTCGACGGCTCAGTGGGTTTCGGCGGCGAGGAGTCGGCCGGCGCGAGCTTCCTGCGCCAGGACGGCACGGTGTGGTCCACCGACAAGGACGGGATCCTGCTCGCCCTGCTCGCGTCCGAGATCCTCGCCGCGACGGACATGACCCCCAGCCAGCACTACGCCGAGCTGACCGCCAGACACGGCGACCCGGCATACGCCCGCATCGACGCTGCTGCGTCGCGTGAGGAGAAGGCCAAGCTCGCAGCCCTCTCCCCCGACGACGTCTCGGCCGAGACCCTTGCGGGAGAGCCGATCACGGGCAAGCTCACGGAGGCGCCCGGCAACGGCGCCCGCATCGGCGGCCTCAAGGTGACCACCGAGAGCGCCTGGTTCGCCGCTCGACCGTCCGGCACCGAGGACGTCTACAAGATCTACGCCGAGTCGTTCCGGGGACCCGACCACCTCGCGCGGGTCCAGGCCGAAGCCAAGGACGTCGTGACCGCAGCCCTCGGCGGATGACTCCAGCGCATCCCCCGAGCTCCGCGGCCGGCTCGTGCTCGTCACGGCCGCGCGGGGCGATGAGCGGGCTGCCCTGGCAGCGGCGGTCGCCGCGCGGCTGGAGCGGGCCGTGCTCGTGGACGGCGCCGCCCTCGAGGCCGCTGTCACCACCGGCCGGGTCGCCGGCTGGGACGAGCCCCCGACCACCCAGCAGCTGCGGCTGCGGATGCTGCGATGGTCGGCCGCCCTCGCCGTGGCCGAGACCTACCAGCTCGAGGGCTTCGACGTCGTGGTGGCCGAGGAGGCACAGGGCGACCGTCTCGAGGACTTCCTCGACCTCGTCGAGCCCGAGCCGGTGCACGTCGTGGTCGTCCGAGACGAGGGAGACGCGACCACCCCGCACTGGGGCCTGTCCGTGCCGGCCCCCGGGCAGGACGACCCAGACCTCGGCGCTCTGGCCGGCGAGGTGCTGGAGCACCTCGCCGAGGCCGTCGTCGAGACCGCCCCCACCGACTGAGCGGGGTCGCTCAGAACAGGGCGCTCATCAGGGACTTGCGTGCCTTGACGACCCGCTCGTCCGTCACGCCGACGACCTCGAAGAGCTCGACGAGGTGCTCCCGGGCCTTGTTGCGGTCGGCGTCGGCCGTCACGCGCACCGTGTCGATGAGCCGCAGGAACGCATCCTCGACGTGGCCACCGAGCAGGTCGAGGTCGGCGACGAGAATCTGCGCGTCGACGTCGGTCGGTGCGGCGGCCGCAGCGGCCCGGGCCGCCTGCAGATCGGCGCCCTGGGTGCGCTGCATGAGGCCGACCTGCGCCAGCCCCAGCTTCGCCTCGGTGTCGGCAGGGCTCTGGGCGAGCGCCTCACGGTAGGCGGCTGCGGCGCCGTCGAGGTCGCCGGCCTCGATGGCGTCGAAGGCCTTCTGGTGCAGTGGCGGCAGCGGCTGCTCCTCGGCCTCGTCCTCGGCCGCTGCGTCGGCCGCGTCCCCGACCGCCACGGTTCCGGTGACGCCGTGCTGGGCGGCGAGCTGCAGCACCTGATCGATGACGGCGGTGATCTGGGCCTCGGGCTGGGCACCCTCGAAGAGCGGCACGGGCTGCTGCTGGACGAAGGCGAAGCTGACCGGCACCGCCTGCACCTGGAAGGCCTGCAGGATGCCGGGGTTGGCGTCGACGTCGACCGTCACGAGCTGGAAGCGGCCGGCATACCGTCGGGCGACGGCGCCGAACGTCGTGAGGAAGTCTGCGGACTCCTTGAGGCGCGGCGACCACAGCACCATGACGACGGGGTGCCTCGCCGACGAGGCGACGACCTCACGGATCGAGGCGTCAGTGCCCTCGATGACGAGGCCAGCACCGTCCGCGGAGGTGGAGGCCGCGCCGGATGCGGGGCCAGCCTGCGGGGCCGGACGCTTGAGCGAGGACAGGTCGACGGCACCGCGCAGTGCTGCTGCGGTGAATGGCTGGTGACTCATAGATCAATCCTGCCTCACCGACCCGAGCCGGCGACGAGCTGGTCGGAGGCGGCGACGACGCGCGCCTGTCCCGACGCAGGGATGACGATCGCGAGGATCTCGTTGGAGGTCAGATTGGCCTCCGTCGTGATCTGCTTGATGCCGGTCAGGAGCGTCAGCTCCTTGGCCGGGGTGAGCTTGACCGGCGTGCGCATGGCGATGGCGTCGTTGCGCACCAGGTGGGCGAAGACGATGGCGCCGTTGCCGCCCTTGAGGCGCAGGCCGCCGAGCACGCCCTTGGGGTCGTGCTCCTGCGTGAAGGCACCCTGGTTGTTGAGCGCCTGCGACTGGGCGCGCGCCGACTGGCGCAGCTGCTCCGAGAGCGGGTCGTCGGCGAGCACCTTGGTCGGCGTGGGGGCGGGGAACTTCACCGACGCGGCGAAGGCGGCGAGCGCTATCTCGGGGCTGGTGGCCAGTCCCTTGCCGTCGCCGATGGCGGCCGAGCCGTCGGCCGCGGGGTCGAGCGCGTCGAGCTTGGCGTCGGGCAGCATCGGCGTGACCGCGGCCGCCTTGAACGTCGTGCCCGACCCGTCACCGACGAGCAGGACGAGGACGGCGGCGCCGGTCTTCTTCAGCGTCGTCTGGGCGAGGATCTGCTGGGGCTTGTCACCGCTGCGCGAGACGGCGAGCACCTTGACCCCGGTCGTCGCGAGCTCCGCGTCGGCCTTCTCGGCGGACGTGCGCCCGGGCAGGGTCTTGGCGTACGCGTTGGCCGACTGCAGGGCCGCGCCGGCGAAGGCCTTCTGCCGGGCGGCACCCCCGCCTGCCGTCGCGTCGAGGGACGAGGTGGCTGCGGCCGCGACCGAGGCGGAGGCGGCCTGCTGCGCGGCGTCCGCCGTGACGGCGGGGTCGCCCGAGCCGGTCGCGCCGGTGCTGCCGTCCGAGTTGCCCGTACAGGCGGACAGCATGGCGGCGCAGACGAGCGCGGCGGCAAGACCTCGTCGACGGATCGCGGGGCGGGGCATGGAAGACCTTTCGGTGACACACTGAGGAGGCCGGGATTTGCACGGCCGGCCCCCACGATACGCAGGGCCCGTCCGCAACCCCAATCCGGTGAACCACCCTCTGGGGACATTTCGGGACACTCCGGACGCCGTGCCCGCAGCCGCGTGCGGCGCATCGTGTCGGCGGCGTCACGCTGCGGACGCCGAGCGGCGTCCGACCCGCCCGGTTGCTCCCTAGCGGGCTCCGCCACGCCCCTCAGCCGAGGGGGCGCGCCCGGCCCTCGTCCAGCACGACGCGGCGGGTCGCGCCGGCCGCAGCCTCGGGGTCGTGGGTTGTCATCACGACGGCGGCTCCGCCGGCGGCGAGCCCGGCCAGCAGCGTGAGGACCCGCTCGCGGTTCGTGTGGTCGAGCTCGGAGGTGGGCTCGTCGGCCAGCAGGATGCGGGGCCGGGCAGCGAGTGCCCGGGCGACGGCCACCCGCTGCTGCTGCCCGCCGGAGAGCTCCTCGACGAGGTGGTCGCCGGAGTCCTCGAGCCCGACTGCCGCCAGCGCGTCCCGCACCCGGTCCATGGCCTCCTTCGCAGGCACCCCGGACTCCAGGAGCGGCACGAGCACGTTCTCGGTCGCCGTCAGCACCGTGGCCAGCCCGTTCCCCTGGGGCACGAGCGTTGCCCCGAGCCGCACCGTGTCCTCGCGGGCGCCGGACGGCGCCACCGTGGTGCCCGCGACGACGACCCTCCCCGTCACCGTGGCCGCGGGATCGAGCGCGCCGGCCAGCGACCAGAGCAGCGTGGACTTGCCGGCACCGGACGGCCCGCTGACCGCGAGCAGCTCGCCGGGCGCAACCTCCAGCGTGACGTCGTCGAGGGCGACCACCTGCCCGAACCGCACCCCGAGGCCGTATGTCGCGAGCCCCCCGGCGCCGGACGCCGCGGCGGCGTCGTCCCCTGCGACCACCGTGGCCCGCGGCCGTCGCTCGCCGTGCAGGAACGCCTTCGCGCCTGGTTCGCGGGTCATCCGTCCTCCGCCTGGACCTCCGGACGCGCGTCGTCGTCCTCTCCCTCGAGCCGCCAGCCCGCGCCGTCGTGCCGCAGCCGCACCAGCGAGCCGGGCGGGAAGTCGTCGAGGGCGGCACCCGAGAGGGGCAGCGCCCCGTCGGCCGACACGACGGCATACTCCTCCCCCAGGCGCCCCTCAGCGCCGACGCGCCCGTCGCGGATGGTCACGGTGCGCGGCAGGCGGGCGGCGACCTGCGGGTCGTGCGTCACGACGACGATCGTCGACCCCAGCCGCTCGTTGATGCTGGAGAGCGCGTCGAGCACCCGGTCACGCGACTCGTGGTCGAGCTGGCTCGTCGGCTCGTCCCCGAGCAGCAGCCCGGGGAAGCACGCGATGCCCACGGCGATGGCGGTCAGCTGAAGCTGGCCTGGCGTCAGGCTGCCCAGCGGTCGGTGGGCCAGCTCGCCGATGCCGAGCAGCGCCAGCACCTCCGGCACGTCGGGGACCTCGCGTCCCAGGCGACGGGCGCGGCCCTGGGCGAAGGCGACGTTCTCCGACGGCGTCAGGTACGGCAGCAGGTTGCGGCCGGCGCCCTGCAGCACGAGCCCCACGTCCCCCGCCCGGAAGTCGTCGAGCTCGGCGTCGCTCATCGACTTCACCTCGTGGTGGCCGACGTGGACCCGGCCCGCGCTGGGCTCGAGCAGGCCGCCGAACACGGTCAACAGGGTCGACTTGCCGGCACCGCTGGGGCCGAGCAGCCCCACGACCTCGCCGGCGGACACGCACAGGTCGACGCCCGAGAGGGCTGCGACGTCGTGTCCCTCGGAGCGGTAGATGACCACGAGCCCGCGAGTCGTCACGTCGAGCCCGCGTCGAGCGCCCACGACCGGTGGGCTGTCGTCGGGTGCCGTCCGCGGCGTCACGGCACTCATGCCTGCTCCCGGACGCGTGTGACGGACGCTCGCCGCGCGAGCCAGATCCCGAGGGCGGCGGCGACCAGGACGAGCCACACCAACGTCAGGGCGGCTGCCGTGGCCATCGGCCCGACGGCCGGGTGCAGGTCGCGCACGAACGTGTCGGACGAGGTGGTGAAGAACGGGACGAGTCCGAGCGAGAGCCGCCCGCCGGCCGCACCGCAGGCTGCGCCCGCGAGCGCCGCGATCGTGATGACCACGACCTGCTCGGCCACGGCCACCTGGCGCAGGCGGCGCGGCGCGACGCCGGCGAGCCGCAGCGAGGCGAGGTCCTTGGACCTCGTCCGCCACGAGGTCACGGTCACGAGCAGCAGGACGAGGGCCCCGAGCGCCAGCGCGACGAGACCGATGACGATGGCCAGCTGCAGCGACCACGCGGAGGCGGACCGGTCGTAGGACTCCCGCAGGGCGGCGAGCCCGGTCTGCGAGAGCACCGACACCCCGGCGGACTGCAGCGCCTGCTCGACGGTGGCAGCACGAGAGGCCTCCCCCACCCACACGTCGATGGACCCGCTCGCGTAGAGGCGGCTCGCCTGGGCCGACAGGGCGTCGTAGTCCACGAGGGCCACGTTCGTCGCGTCGCCGGGCGCGACCGGGACGCGGGCGACCTCCCGGACCCGGACGTTGGAGCCACCGAAACCGACGATCGACTGGGTCGGCGAGTCTCTGTCGCCGGTCAGCGCCGGGACCACCACGACCGGCAGCGGCGGCGGCCCGGTCGTCAGCGACACGATGCCGCCCGTCGACGCGAAGGCGACGCGTATGCCGTCCGCTCCCTGGGTCGTCACCGTGGCGAACCCGGGACGGCTGGGCTCGAGGTCCTGGACCGGGAACGGGGTGCCGGGCTCCTCCCACGCGAGAGCGGCGAGCGGGATCGGCGGGGACGCGTCGCTGGTCACGGACCGGAGGCGCATGTGCCCGGCGATGAGCCGCGTCTCGGTCTCGACCCGGTCCACGGAGATGCCGGTCAGGGTGCAGGAGGCGGTCGCGCAGGGGATGCGACCGGTCAGGCGAACCGTGCCGGTGGCCGAGAAGGGAACGGCTCCCACCGGCACGTTGAGGTCTGCGCCGGTGCCGTCGCGCAGCTCGAGGCGCAGGGGAACCGTGTCCGGAGCCGTGCTCACGCGCCGGTTGTCTCCGGCGGCCAGGTCGGCGCCCGGGATGACCCTGTCGATGCCGAAGCCGTCGACGGTCACGGTGACGCGCCGGCCGCGCAGCTCGGTGGAGCCCCCGGCCGACGCGGACACCTTCGACCAGTCCACGTTCGCGGCGGTGGCACCGCCCGGGTCGAGGGCGACCGAGCGCATCGCCGCGGGCACGACGGCCATGGTCGCAAGAGCCCCTGAGTTGCCGGCGAAGAGGTTCGCGACAGGCGCGGTGAAGCGCGAGCCCGGGTCCACCCGGTGGAGCACCTCGCGCACGAGCCGCGGCTCCTTGGCATCGGTCTGGAGCACCACCTGGGCGCCGGCCTCCAGGGTCGCCCGCTGATCGCGGTTGCGCTCGGCGACGAGGTAGGCGTCGGTCGCGAAGACGAGCAAGGCCGTGGCCACCGTGACGATGGCCACGAGGCGGCGCACGGCAGGGCGGCGCGCGAGCTGCACCGCGGTGAGCCCGCTCGCAACATGGCCCCCTCGGAGCAGCAGGTGGCCGAGACGGCTGGCGACGGGGACGACGACGAGGGCCAGCAGCAGGCCGACCGCGAAGGCGAGCAGCGCCGGGGTCGCCATGGCCAACGGCCCGGTGACGTTGCCGCTGACGATGGTGACGACGCCGGCCGCCGCGACGGTGATGACGACCGCGTCCAGCAGCCCCACGGTGAGCGACCGCGGACGCGGTGGGACCCGCCGGAGCAGGGACGGGATGGGCTCGCGCACCACACGGCGGGAGGCGAGGAGGACCGCGCCCAGGGCGGCGGCGAGCGCGACGCCCGCTGCGGCATACGCCGTCGCCGGCACGTCGAACGGTGCCCCCTGCGGGAGCCAGAGGCTCGCAGCCACCCGGTCGAGAACGACCGCGAGGGCCGTGCCGACCGGGACCCCGAGGACCACCAGCGTGCCCAGTTCGGTCACGACGAGCCGGCGGGCGCCGCGCACCCCCTCGCCACGCAGGCGCGCGAGGGCGATCTCCGGCCGGCGCTGCTCGACGGCGGCCGAGGCCGCGAGACCGAGCACGATGACGGCGAGGAGGGCGAGCTGGCCCATGAGGAGCGGCACGAGCAGTGCCGCCTGCTGCTGGCCGAGCACCACGGTGTCGGCGACCTCGTCGAGGCTGCTGCGCAGGACCGGTGTGGTGGGCCCGTCGACCCGGCGGCCCTGCGCTGCTCGCAGTCCGCCCAGCAGGGTGGGCAGCTCGTCCACGCCGAGCGCGTCACGTCGCAGCGCGTACGTCAGGGTGGTGGTGGTACCGGCCGGGGCGGCTGCGAAGAAGGCCGGCGCGACGACGGGTGCATCGACCTTCGGGACGGACGAGAGCCCCTGCACGGCCTTGGTCCCGGCACGGCCGGTGAGCCGGAGGCCGAACCAGGCGGGATCGTCGGGCACCTGGTCGTAGGTGCCGACGACGGTGGCACGTTGGCCGACCGCGCCGGACCCCGCACTCGCGGGCGTTCGAGGGGACACCCCACCGGGAGCGGCCACGAGCTCGACGACGTCCCCGACGTGCCACCCCTCGAAGGCTGCTTCGGCGGTGGAGACCATGACCTGCGCGGGCCCCGTCGGGCAGGCGCCGGCCGTGACGGTGAGGTGCGCGCAGCCGGCCTGGGGCGCATAGGCGGTCGTGAGCACGTCGACGCCACCGCGCCGCTGCGACTGCCGCAGCACCACCTGGCCGGAGACCGTCGCGACCGGTGCGTGGAACGCTCGACGCACCGAGCCGGGCATCGCGGTCGACACCGTGGTCACCGCGGGCACGGTCTGCCCGTCCGACTGGGCCTCGGCGACGGCGCCGGTCGCCATCACGGTGCTGCGCGACAAGGCGTCTCGCAGCAGGCCGTGCTCGACGGAACGCGCGTACAGGGGACCGAAGACAGCCGAGGCGCTCACGAGCGCCGACAGCAGCAGGAGCGAGACCGCCTGGGCGGGACGGTGTCTCGAGGTGGCGACGAACGTCCGCGTGAAGGTGCGCACGGAGCTGCGGGGAGAGGCACGAACAGGCGCGGGCCGGGAGCGGGGTGGCTCGGTCGCCCGTCCCCCGACACGACGCCTCCCCCGGCTCGTCACGTCCTGGCCCCCTGTCCACCGGCTCGCTGCTCCAGCCCAGTCCACCGTCGTCCGTCAGTCAGCCACGACCGTGTGTCCCCCGTGGCGGAGCGAGTCTGCACCCGAGGCACCGGCCCCGGGGCGTGAGTGCTGCGAACCGGGGCGATCGTGACCTGTTCGCAACAGAGTAGGAAGGGCGTGGCGGGTCAGCCGCCCGCGCGGCGGATCATGCGGACCTCGAGCGTGCCGGTCGCGGGGTGCGCGGACCGACCGCCCTCGTCGACGAACCCGCGGCGGGTGTAGAACGCCCGGGCCCTCGCGTTGGCGTCGACCACCCAGAGCGTGGCGTCGCGATCGCCGAGGAGCTCGTCGAGGAGCCGGTCGGCCACGCCGGTGCCGCGCGCGTCCGGCAGCAGGTTGACGACGTACAGCTCCCAGGGGGTGGGTGCGTCCTCGTCACGGCTGGGCCCGGCGCTCCCGAAGCCGGCCAGACGGCCCTCCGGGTCGACGACGAGCAGGGTCCGGCTGCCTGAGTCGTCCGCTCCGGACAGCTGCTCCCGCCAGCGGGCGGCGGACCTCTCCTCGCTCAGCCCGGCGAGGTAGTCGGCGGGCATGATGCCGGCGTACGCGTCGCGCCACACCGCCATGTGTACCCGGCCGAGCTCGTCGCAGTCCTCGACCGCAGGTGCCCTGAGCAGCCAGGCGCCCTCAGCCACCGCTCTCGCCGTCGGTCCCGCCCTGGCGGTCGAGCGCGTGCTCGAGCCGCTCGAGCTTGCCGTCCAGCTCACCGGTGAAACCGGGACGGATGTCCGCCTTCAGCACGAGGCCCACCCGGGGAGAGCTCTGAGCCAGCACGTCGCAGCACTGCTTGACGACAGCCATGCACTCGTCCCACTCCCCCTCGATCGTGGTGAACATCGCGTCGGTGCGGTGCGGCAGTCCCGAGTCTCGGACGACGCGGATGGCTCGGGCGACCGCGTCGGACACCGAGCCGGTGTCGTCGGCCGCGACGGTGGGGGCGACGGAGAAGGCGATCAGCATGCCCACACCGTATGCCGCCGTGAACCCCGCCGCCTGGCCACCCTTCTCGTGCACCGGTCGCCGAGGGCGGCTTCCCCGCCGGGCGCGGCCAGTCGTCGGGATCGGTTCAGGCGGTGAGCTGCTCGCCCAGCTCGACGACGAGACGGTCGGCGGCGGCATACGGGTCGAGGTGCCCGGCGAGCACCTCGCGCGCCAGCCTGACGACGCCGGCGTGGCCGGCCACGTGCGAGAAGCGGGCCCGCAGGGTGGCGAGCACGATGGTCTCGATCTCGTCCGCGGCCCGGCGCTCGCGCCGGCGCGCGAGCTCGCCGTTCTCCTCGACGAAGGCGCGGTGCTTGTCGAGCGCCTCCATGACCTCGTCGATGCCGACCTTCTGTGCCGCGACGGCTTTGACGACCGGCGGCCTCCAGAGCCCCGGCTCGGTCCGGTCGCCGAGGGAGATCATGTGCCGCAGGTCGCGGACCGTCGCGTCGGCGCCGTCACGGTCGGCCTTGTTCACGACGAAGACGTCGCCGATCTCGAGGATGCCGGCCTTGGCCGCCTGGATGCCGTCACCCATGCCGGGCGCCAGCAGGACCACGGACGTGTCGGCCAGCCCCGCGATCTCGACCTCGGACTGCCCCACCCCGACCGTCTCGACGAGGACGACATCGCAGCCGGCCGCGTCGAGCACGCGGATGGCCTGGGGGGTCGTGAACGACAGGCCCCCGAGGTGCCCCCGCGAGGCCATGGAGCGGATGTAGACCTCGGGGTCGAGCGCGTGGTCCTGCATGCGGACCCGATCACCGAGCAGTGCGCCTCCCGAGAAGGGCGAGCTCGGGTCGACGGCGAGGACCCCGACGCGAAGGCCCCGCTCGCGGAAGGCCCCCACCAGCGCCGTCGTCGTCGTCGACTTGCCGACGCCCGGTGAGCCGGTGAGGCCGATGACGTAGGCGCTGCCGGCGTGGGGCGTGAGCGCCGCCATCACCTCGCGCAGGGACTCGTGCCCGTCCTCGACGAGCGAGATCAGCCGGGCCACGGCACGCGGCGAACCCGCCCTGGCCGACTCGACCAGGGCGGGGACGTCGACGGTTCGCCGCGCCACGCGGAGGGCTGCCTCGTCGCTCAGGCGGACGTGGGGACGCGGACGATGAGCGCGTCGCCCTGACCACCGCCGCCACACAGTGCGGCCGCGCCGACCCCGCCGCCGCGGCGCTTCAGCTCGAGCGCGAGGTGCAGGGCGATGCGGGCGCCGGACATGCCGATGGGGTGCCCGAGGGCGATCGCGCCGCCGTTGACGTTCACCTTGTCCAGGTCGATGCCGAGCTCCTTGGCCGAGGCCAGGCCGACGGCGGCGAACGCCTCGTTGATCTCGACGAGGTCGAGGTCGGCCGGCGTGATGCCCTCCTTCTCGCAGGCGCGCGCGATGGCACGCGCCGGCTGCTGCTGCAGGGTCGAGTCGGGGCCGGCCACCATGCCGTGCGCGCCGATCTCGGCGAGCCAGGTCAGGCCCAGCTCCTCGGCCTTGGCCCTGCTCATGACCACCACGGCGGCGGCGCCGTCGGAGATCTGCGACGCGGAGCCGGCCGTGATCGTGCCGTCCTTGCTGAAGGCCGGGCGCAGGCCGCTGAGGGAGGCGCTGGTCGTGTCGGGCCGGATGCCCTCGTCGTTCTTGAAGACGATCGGCTCGCCCTTGCGCTGCGGGATGTTCACGGCGACGACCTCGTCGTCGAAGATGCCGTCCTTCCAGCCCTTGGCGGCGAGCTGGTGGCTGCGCGCCGAGAACTCGTCCTGCTCCTCGCGGGTGAACGCCTGCGAGCCGGTGTTGGCCTGCTCGGTCAGGGCGCCCATGGCCTGGTCGGTGAAGGCGTCCCACAGGCCGTCGTGGGCCATGTGGTCGCGCATCGTCACGTCGCCGTACTTGTAGCCCTCGCGCGACTTCGTCATCAGGTGCGGCGCGTTGGTCATCGACTCCTGGCCACCGGCGACGACGACGTCGAACTCGCCGGCGCGAATGAGCTGGTCGGCCATGGCGATGGCGTTGATGCCCGAGAGGCAGACCTTGTTGATGGTCAGGGCCGGGACGGTCATCGGGATGCCGGCGGCGTGGGCGGCCTGGCGGGCCGGGATCTGGCCGGCGCCGGCCTGCAGCACCTGGCCCATGATGACGTAGTCGACCTGCTCGGGAGCCACGCCTGCCTTCTCGAGGGCGCCCTGGATGGCGATGCCACCGAGGTCGGCTCCGGAGAAGTCCTTGAGCGAGCCGAGCAACCGACCCATGGGGGTGCGGGCGCCGGCGACGATCACGGAGGTGGGACGGTCAGCAGTCATGGGTGCAAGCCTCTTCCGACGTCTTTGGTGGTGTCCCGACAACTGTAGTCGCGCGGGACGACACGTCCGCGCCGAGCGAGACCGATCGCACACGGCATCCGGCGTCCGTGTGCCGCGTGGTGGCAATACGTTGGCGCCATGACGGATGCGCTCTTCACCCACATCGACCACGTCGGCATCGCGGTGCCCGACCTCGACGCCGCCATCTCCTTCTACGAGGAGAAGTACGGCATGACGATGCTCCACGAGGAGACGAACGAGGAGCAGGGCGTGCGCGAGGCGATGATGGGCGTCGGCGAGTCCGGCTCGTGCATCCAGCTGCTCGCGCCGCTGTCGCCCGAGTCGACGATCGCGAAGTTCCTCGACCGCAGCGGTCCGGGCATCCAGCAGCTCGCCTACCGCGTCGAGGACATCGACGCCGTGTGCACGACGCTGCGAGAGCGCGGGCTGCGCCTGCTCTACGAGACCCCGAAGCGCGGCACGAGCGGCAGCCGCGTCAACTTCATCCACCCCAAGGACGCCGGCGGTGTCCTGGTGGAGCTCGTCGAGCCGGCCGGATCAGCCCACTGAGGCCGGCGCCGCACTCGGCACCCAGCCGACCACGTCCGAGCGGTGTGTGGCCAGTTCGCCCTCGGTGAGCACGGCGAGCGCCGCCGTCCACGCGAGCGGTGCCGGCCCGGCCGGGCTGCCGTCCGGCAGCACCTTCTCCGGCAGGCTCCCCCACGAGGTGCAGTGGCGCTCCAGCCACGCCATCCACCGCTCGGCCAGCGGCGCCTGGCCCGACGCGGCGGCGGTGTAGGCGACCAGCGCCGTCTCGGGCGTCCACGAGACGCCGTCCTGCCTCCAGTCCACACCGGGAGCGAGTCCACCAGCAGTCCGGAGGGCCAGGACGGGGTAGCGCTCCCAGGCCCGCTCGGCGGCGGAGTCGTCGACGAGCGCGAAGGGCGGCATCAGCATGGTCACCCCCGCGTCGAGCCCGCCGGTGCCCCCGTGCCGCTGGTAGTCGGGCCCGAACTGCGAGCGGATCAGGGCGCGCAGGCGTCGCGCCGCGCGGGCGACCTCGGCCGCGCGCCGGTCGTCGCGCTCGGCGGCATACATCCGTGCAGCGGCCTCGAGACCGGCGGCGAGCGGGGCCGCGGTGCCGAGCGTGACGCGGCGCTCCGGCACCTCCCAGTAGTCGGGCGAGACCTCGGGCAGGCGCGTCCCGGCCCCGGTCTGGGCCATCACGAACGCGACCGACCGGTCGCGCAGCCCCTGCACCTGCCGCGGCAGGACGCCGTCCGGCTGTGCCGCGCGGAGGCGGTCGAGCGACCAGAGGACCCAGCCGGCGCCGTCGCTCTGACGCGGGCGGTCGTCCGGTGGGCCGGAGCCGTCGAGCAGGTAGCGGGCCTCGAAGCCCCCGTCGGACCGCTGGACGCGGCCGAGGAAGCCGAGGACCTGCAGGGCGTCGTCCTGGTGGCCGGTCACGGCGTACGCGGCTGCGACGAACGCCGAGTCCCTCGGCCACGCGTACGCCCACGGCCCGTCGGGCCCGGCCGCCACCGCGCCGTTGGGCCGGGTCAGGGCGTGCAGGTCGAGCAGGGCCTGGGCGACCACACGGCCCCGAGCGCCGGGTGGAGCGGGCACCGTCCCGAAGGCGAGCCAGGCCGCGTCGGCGGGCGGCTCCACGAGCCGGCTGCCGAGGGACGAGGGGGCCGGCGCCCACGTGGTGCGCCAGCCGGCGCCGTTGCGCAGCACCGGCGGGTGCTCGTCGTGGACGAGCACCGGGGCGATCAGCGGGACGAGGGCGAGCGCGGCCGCCGCGACCGCGGGCAGCACGCCCACCAGCGCACGTCGCACGGTGACCTCCCTCGTCCTCCCGTCGCCCTCTCGTCCCCCGGGCGGCGCCAGTGTGGCACGCACGGGGCGGGACCTGCGGGGATTCCGGTGCGCTGGCCGTAGCATCGCGTGCCATGGAGGTCACCCGGCGGCAGGCCCTCACCGCGGTCGCCGGCGCAGCGGTCGGCGCGGCAGGTGCGGTCGGCGCCGGACGCCTGGCCGAGCACCTCGGCGAGAGCACGCCGCTGCCCTTCTACGGCAGCCCGGTGAGCGCCGTGCGGCCGGACCGCTCGGCGCCGTCGGCCACCGCCGGGTCGGTCGTCTGGGGCGGACCGGGTGGAGCAGACGGAGCGGGCGGCGCCGCGGGCCTGCGCCGCGTCGCGCTGACGTTCGACGACGGCCCCCATCCGGAGTGGACGCCGCGGGTGCTGGCCGCCCTCGAGGCCGAGGACGTGCCGGCGACCTTCTTCTGTCTCGGCCGCAACGTGCGCGACCACGGCGACCTGCACCGCGCCAGCGTGGGCCACCACGAGCTCGGCAACCACACCTTCGACCACCGCGACCTCGGCCGCCTGGACTGGTCGGCCTGCCGCGACGAGATCGCGCGGACGAGCGGGCTCATGGAGAAGACGTACGGGTCGGCGCCGACGCTGTTCCGTCCGCCTTACGGCCACCTCGGGGGGGCCGCGGTGCTCGCGGCGGCCGAGGCGGGACTCACGACCGTCATGTGGTCGGCGCAGGCCCGTGAGGACCTCGTGGCCGGGCACCCGGACCGGATCGTCGACGACATCGCCTCCCAGGTCCGTCCCGGATCCATCGTGCTGGCGCACGACACCGGGAGCGAGGACCGGCTCGTCACCATCGACCGGCTGCGGGCGATCATCGGCCGGCTGCGCAGCGACGGCTACTCCTTCGTCACGGTCTCCGAGCTCGTTGCCGCCGGTACGGCTGCCTCCTCGCGGTGACCGACGGCGGCGTTCGCGCCGCGTCACGCGTCGTGACCCAGGTCACCTGTGGTGGCCGTCTCAGAACCGGCTACCCGTCGGTCACCTCTCGCTACGTTCGGTGGCACACCGCACGGCTCGAGTCCGTCTCGACCCACCAATGACGCTGCGACGTAAGGACCTTCAATGCAGGCCATCCGCGACGCCATCCTCTCCGGCGACCGCACGCAGGAGACCTACGCGAACATCGAGATCCCCGCGAGCTACCGGGGGGCCACCGTCCACAAGGACGAGGTGGGCATGTTCGAGGGACTCGCCACCCGCGACAAGGACCCGCGCAAGTCCCTGCACATCGACGAGGTGCCGGTGCCCGAGCTGGCGCCCGGCGAGGCGCTCGTCGCCGTGATGGCCAGCGCCATCAACTACAACACCGTGTGGACCTCCATCTTCGAGCCGGTCTCGACGTTCGGCTTCCTCGAGCGCTACGGGCGCACGTCCGAGTTCGCCAAGCGCCACGACCTGCCCTACCACGTCGTCGGCTCCGACCTCGCGGGCGTGATCCTGCGCACCGGACCCGGTGTGACGAAGTGGAAGCCGGGCACCGAGGTCGTCGCCCACTGCCTGTCGGTCGAGCTCGAGGACGCCGAGGGCCACGACGACACGATGATGGACCCGCAGCAGCGCATCTGGGGCTTCGAGACGAACTTCGGCGGCCTCGCCGAGCTCGCCATCGTCAAGGCCAACCAGCTGATGCCCAAGCCGTCGCACCTGACGTGGGAGGAGGCCGCCTCCCCCGGCCTGGTCAACTCCACCGCCTACCGGCAGCTCATCTCCAAGCACGGTGCCGCGATGAAGCTCGGCGACCGCGTGCTGGTCTGGGGCGCGTCCGGCGGCCTCGGCTCCTATGCCACGCAGATGGCCCTCGCCGGTGGCGCGACCCCGATCTGCGTCGTCTCCTCGCCCGAGAAGGCAGAGATCTGCAGGGCCATGGGTGCCGAGCTCATCATCGACCGCAACGCCGAGGGCTACCGCTTCTGGAACGACGAGGGGACCGAGCAGAACCCCCGCGAGTGGCAGCGGTTCGGCAAGAGGATCCGCGAGCTGACCGGCGGCTACGACGTCGACATCGTCTTCGAGCACCCCGGGCGCGAGACCTTCGGCGCCAGCGTCTACGTGGCGCGCAAGGGCGGCACGATCGTCACGTGCGCCTCGACGTCGGGCTACATGCACGAGTACGACAACCGCTACCTCTGGATGAACCTCAAGCGCATCGTCAGCTCCCACTTCGCCAACTACCGCGAGGCGTGGGAGGCCAACGAGCTGATCAACCGTGGCCTCATCCACCCGACCCTGAGCAAGACGTACACGCTCGAGGACGTGGGCCAGGCCGCGCTCGACGTCCACCGCAACGCCCACCAGGGCAAGGTCGGCGTGCTCACGCTCTCTCCCGAGCCGGGTCTCGGCGTCACCGACCCCGCGAAGCGCGCGGGCTTCGAGAAGGCCATCAACCGCTTCTGCAACCAGTAGCCCTATGCCGTCCGGCGACGCCGCGCGGGGTGCCCGCTCTGCGTGGCGTCGCCGGACGTGCCCCGCGGCGCTGCCGTAGGCTCGCGCCCGTGAGCATCTGGGGTCGCTGGACGCGCTACCGCCGCACGCAGCGGGCGCGCATGGACCAGTTCCGTGCCCGCGACCTCGGCTTCGACGACCAGCCGCCGCCGGAGTACCGCGAGCCCCGCCACCCGCGGGCGACTCCCGAACCGGAGCAACCGGACGTCCTCCAGGCCACCCTGGCCCTCGCGACCGACACGTCCGAGACGACCGGCACGACTCCGCACGGACCGCAGGCGACGCCGGCCCCTGCGGCCGACACCGCTCCGGCCGACACCGCGGCTGCCGGCGATGACGGCAGCGGCACGGGCACCAGGAAGTCCAAGGGCCCCCGGCGCGACTTCGGCCCGACCGGCACACCCTTCAACCGGCAGTCGCCGTTCTACGTGGGCTTCGTGGGCGCCGTCGGGGTGCTCACCGCGTATGCCGTCGTGCAGGCGGTCGGACGCCTCGGCACCGTCATCACCCTGCTCGTCGTCTCGCTCTTCCTGACCCTCTCCCTCAACCCGCTGGTCGAGGGACTCACGCGTCGCAGGTTCCGCCGCGGAGCGGCCGTCACCATCGTCTTCCTCGGCGTGCTCGCACTCTTCACGCTCGTCGGGTGGCTCGTCATCCCACCGGTGGCGCAGCAGGGCACGGAGCTGGCGACCAACGCCCCGCGGATGTTCGACAACCTCCTGGCGAACCCGTGGGTGCAGGACGTCGACCACCGATACCAGCTCGTCCAGCGCGTCCAGGAGGAGGTCAACAAGCGCGTCGCCGACGGCAACCTGTGGGCGGGCGTGTTCGGCGGGGTGCTCGACGCGGGCAAGGTCATCGCGTCCGGTGTGTTCAGCGTCCTGACGGTGCTCGTCCTCACCCTGTACTTCCTCGCCTCGCTGCCGGCCGTCAAGCAGGCGGCCTACGCCCTCGTGCCGGCCAGCCGCCGTCCGCGCACCGTCTCGCTCGCCGAGGAGGTCATGCGTCGGGTCGGGTCGTACGCGATCGGCCAGGTGGCCGTGGCCGCCATCAACGCGTTCTGCGCGTGGATCATGATGACGCTCATCGGCCTGAAGTTCGCCGCCGTGCTCGCCGTCGCCGTCGGCTTCCTCGGCCTCATCCCGATGGTGGGGGCCACCCTCGGCGCCTCGGTCGTCGCGATCGTGGCCTTCTTCGACGAGCCCAAGAAGGCGCTCATCGTCATCATCTACTTCATCGTCTACCAGCAGATCGAGAACTACGCCGTCATGCCGCGGATCATGCAACGCACCGTGGCGGTGCCGGGTGCGGTGACCGTGGTCGCCGCCCTCGCCGGTGGCGCGCTGCTCGGGATCCTGGGCGCCCTCCTCGCCATCCCGTTCGCCGCAGGGGCCCTGCTCCTCTACGAGGAGGTCCTCGTACCGCGGCAGCGGCGCCAATAGGGCGACCGCGGCTCGGGCGGCCGGTTCCCCGGGCTGAACCGGGGTCCGTCGTGTCAGGCTCTGTCCCATGACGCTGCCCCCGACGCACGGCGAGGACGTCTTCGACGCGCCGCTCCGGGTCCTGTTCGAGGTCTTCCTCGACGAGCACCGCACCGGCATCCGTGCCGCGCTCGACGGGTTGAGCGAGGAGGAGGCCAGGCGTTCGCTGGTGCCGTCGGCCACGACCCTGCTCGGCCTGCTCAAGCACGCGACGTTCGTCGAGAAGGTGTGGTTCGACGAGGCGGTGACGTGTCGCTCCCGTGCGGAGATCGGCATCCCTGCCACGCCGCACGAGTCCTTCCTCCTCACCGACGCCGACACCGTCGCCTCGGTGCTGCGGGCCCACGAGCAGGCGTGCGAGGACTCGCGCAGGGCGACGGCACCGCTCGGGCTCGACGACATCGTGCACGGCAACCGACGAGGTCCTCTCCCGTTGCGGTGGGTCTACCTCCACATGCTGCGCGAGCTCGCGCAGCACTGCGGGCACGCCGACGTCCTGCGCGAGCAGGTGCTGGCCGCGCGGCCGCGGCCCTAGACCGCTCGTTCGACCGCCGACGTATGCCGTGTGGCGGTGATCCCGTCGCGGCTCTCGAGGGCCGTCACGACCGCCGCCATGTCGAGGGACCCGGCTCCCGACTCCTCCGTCTCACGGAAGAGCTCCCGGGTGACGTCGAGCAGCGGGCTGGCCACGCCCACGGACCGGGCCGCCTCGGCGACGAGCCGCGTGTTGAGGTGGACGTCACGGATCGCCGCCTGAACGTCGAAGTCCCGCTCGACGAGCTTGGCGAGCTTGAGGGTCGACACGGCGCTGGCCATCGGCCCGGCGTCCACAGCCCGCTGGAAGGCCACCAGGTCGAGGTCGAGCGCGGTGGCCAGGTGGTAGGCCTCGGTGAGCCCGGCGACCATGGTGCACAGGTAGAGGTTGACGGCGAGCTTGGTGCCGAGCGCGGCCGGCACGACCCCGCAGCGCACGACCGTGCGACACGTCTTCTCGAGCAGGGGCACGACCAGCTCCGCCGCACCGTCGTCCCCCGCCAGGAGCCCCACCAGCTCACCCCGCTCCGCCGGGACCCGCGAGCCGGAGACCGGGGCCTCCACGTAGCGCCCGCCGGCCGCTACGACGTCACGTTCGAGGCCGACGGAGAACGCGGCGGAGGTGGTGCCACAGGCCACGACGACGCGCCCGGCCACCATGGCGGGGAACTCGGGCGTCGCCCGGCCCAGCACCTCGTCCACCGCAGCCTCGTGGGCCAGCATGAGCAGCACG
Source organism: Terrabacter terrae (assembly GCF_039529575.1). Taxonomy (NCBI): domain Bacteria; kingdom Bacillati; phylum Actinomycetota; class Actinomycetes; order Micrococcales; family Intrasporangiaceae; genus Terrabacter; species Terrabacter terrae. The sequence goes on along the minus strand of NZ_BAAANB010000021.1, from coordinate 772,440 downwards.
ACGTCGCTCTCGGTGAAGACGGCGGCAGGCGAGGACCGCACGAGGGCCCCCTCGCGTGCCATCGCCGTCAGGGCTTCCGGCGACCGGTTCCACACGGCCAGCGGGATCCCCGCTCGAAGCAGGTTGGTCGCCATGGGCCGACCCATGATGCCGAGCCCGATGAATCCCACTCGTACCACGGGGTCCTCCTCGACCACAGCCTCGCCGTCATGACGATCGTCATAGCGACAGAGCTATCATGACACCTGTCATTACCCAGCGGAAGCGACCACCTGCCGACAGGAGCCCGAGATGCGGGGAGGACCAGGCGGACCACGTGAGCGGATCGTCTACGAGGCGGCGCAGCAGCTTCGTCGGGCCGGTGTGACGGCGACGGGCCTGCGCCACGTCGTCGCCGCGGCCGAGGCTCCCCGCGGCTCCCTCCAGCACTACTTCCCCGGCGGCAAGGACCAGCTCGTCGCCGAGGCCCTCGAGTGGTCCGGCACGTGGGCCGCCGACCGCGTGCGGCAGCACCTGGAAGGCATGCGGCGGCCCTCCCCCAGCCGGCTCTTCACCGCCATGGTCGACGACTGGTCCGCCGACCTGCGGGCCCGCGACTTCGAGCGTGGCTGCCCCGTAGCCGGTGCCGTGGTCGACTGCGCCGACTCGAACGAGGCCGTCCGCAGCGCCGCCGCCGCCGCGCTCGACACCTGGCGCGAACCGGTCGCCGAGGCCCTGGTCGGCATGGGCAGGACCCGGCGGCGGGCCGAGACGCTGTCGACTCTCATGCTCTGCGCGCTCGAGGGCGCGCTCGTGCTGGCCCGCGCCTCACGCGACACCGCGCCGCTGCACCTGGTCGCCCGCGAGCTCACCCCGGTCCTCGACGCCTGACCCCGGTCACGCCCGACTCGCCGCCTGCTCCTGCTGCCATTCTCCCCCGCGGGTCGATGTGATCGGGGGCCACCGGTGACCCTGCAACACATCGAACCGGCGGTCGGACGGGTAGGGCCGGCGGGGCAGGCAGACCTCAGCGGTAGGAGTTGCCGGGCGGCCGGGCATCGCGGCGCTGCCAGCAGCCCGAGTGCCAGTGCCGTCGGTCGCCGACGCCACCGACCCCCTCGGCCGGCCACACGACGACGTGCGGCGTGCCGGGCACGACGTCCTGCTGGCACCCGGGACACAGGTACGCCCGGGTGGCGGTCGCCCCACTGACCGAGCGCACGGTCCAGCGCGTGCCGGCATACGACTCCTCGCGGGTGCTGCCGCCCTGGATCCGCGTCACGTCGAGGGGGACGTGCTCGCGCGCGTGCTTGCTGGGGCGGCGGCGCGAGGGCATGGCTCCAGCGTAGGTGTCAGGCGTAGGTGCGGAAGCCGCGGCCCGTCTTGCGTCCGAGATACCCGGCGGTCACGAGGTGCTCCAGGAGTGGTGCCGGGGCGTAGCCGCGCTCGCGGAACTCCAGGTAGAGCTCCCGCTCGATCGCGAGCGACACGTCGAGGCCCACGACATCGAGCAGCTCGAACGGGCCCATCGGCAGGCCGCAGCCGGTCTTCATCGCGGTGTCGATGTCGTCGGCCGTCGAGTAGTTGGCCTCGAGCATCTTCACGGCGTCGTTGAGGTAGGGGAAGAGCAGCGCGTTGACGATGAAGCCGGCACGGTCGCCGCAGGTCACCGGGTGCTTGCCGATGGTGCGGCAGAGCTGCTGGACGGTGGCCACGACGTCGTCGGCGGTCGACACGGTGTGGACCACCTCGACCAGCTTCATCACCTGGGCGGGGTTGAAGAAGTGCATGCCGATGACGTCCTGCGGACGCGTGGTCGCGGCCGCGCACTCCACGACGGGCAGCGAGCTCGTCGTCGTGGCGAGGATCGCGCCCGGACGGCAGATCTCGTCGAGGTTCTCGAAGAGGGCCCGCTTGACCGTGAGGTCCTCGACGACCGCCTCGACGACGAGGTCGACCTGGGCGAGGTCCTCGAGGCGGACGCTGCCGCGTACGCGGGCGAGCGCCGCGTCACGCTCCTCCTCGGTGGCCTTGCCGCGCTGGACGGCCTTCTCGAGGCTTGTGGCGAGTGCGGCCTGCACCGCCGCGACCTTCGCCTCGGTGCGCGCCACGAAGGTGACGTCGAGCCCCGCCTTGGCGAAGACCTCGACCATGCCGGTGGCCATCGTGCCCGAGCCGACGACCCCGACCGATCGGACGGGGCGGGTGCCGGCCGCCCCGGCAGCGGCGCCCGACGGCGTCAGCGCGTCGTCGACGACCTGTGAGCTGCCGGGCTCGGCGTAGGTGTAGAAGCCGCGGCCGCTCTTGCGGCCCCTGAGGCCCGCGCTGACCATCTGCTTGATGATCGGGGTCGGCGCGTGCAGGCGGTCACGCCCCTGCTTGTACATCGTGTCGAGGATCTCGTAGGCCGTGTCGAGGCCGATGAGGTCCATCAGCGCGAGCGGGCCCATCGGGTAGCCGCAGCCGAGCTTCATGGCGGCGTCGATGTCCTCGCGCGTGGCGTACTTGCTCTCGTACATCGCGACGGCGTGGTTGAGGTAGCCGAAGAGCAGCGCGTTGGCGATGAAGCCCGCCTTGTCGCCGACGACGACCGGCTTCTTGCCGAGGCGCTCGGCGAGGGCCTTGACGTCCTCGAAGGTCCTGTCGCTCGTGATGACGGTCTTGATGACCTCGACGAACTGCAGCACAGGTGCCGGGTTGAAGAAGTGCATCCCGACGACGCGCTTGGGGTTGATCGTCGCGACGGCGATCTCGGTGACCGGCAGAGAGCTCGTGTTGGTGGCGAGGATCGCGTCGTCCGAGACGATCGCGTCGAGCCGGCCGAAGATCTCCTTCTTGAGGTCGAGGTGCTCGGGCACGGCCTCGACGACGAGCTGGCACTCCTTGAGGTCGGCCATGTCGCTCGTGAACTGCACACGGTCGTGCAGGGCGTCGCGGTCGGGCTCGCTCAGCTTGCCGCGGGAGACGGCCCGGTCGGTCGAGTGCTGCAGGACGCCACGGCCCTTCTCGACCGCCTCGTCGCTGACCTCGACCGCCACGACGTCGATGCCGTTGCGCGCGAAGACCTCGACGATGCCGGCACCCATGGTGCCGAGTCCGATGACGCCAACCTTGGTGAACTCACGAGCCATGGGTGCGAGTCTCGCAGAGGCCGCGCACCGGCCACACCCGCCCGGGGCGTGACGCTGCCCACGCGGCGTCGTGCCGGCTCCTCTAGGGTGGTCCGGTGCGTCTCGTCATAGCCCGCTGCAGCGTCGACTACGACGGTCGGCTGACCGCCCACCTGCCCCTCGCGACCCGGCTGCTCGTCGTCAAGGCAGACGGGTCGGTCCTCGTGCACAGCGACGGCGGCTCCTACAAGCCGCTCAACTGGATGTCCCCGCCGTGCACCATGGCCGAGGTCGAGCCGGACGAGGGGCTGGCCGCCGACGGCGTCGTCGCCGTCTGGCGCGTCCAGCACGCCAAGAGCGAGGACCGCCTGACCGTCCATCTCCACGAGGTGCTGCACGACTCGGACCACGAGCTCGGCGTCGACCCGGGCCTGGTCAAGGACGGCGTCGAGGCGCACCTGCAGAAGCTGCTCGCCGAGCACATCCACACCCTCGGGCACGGCTGGTCGCTCGTGCGGCGCGAGTACATGACCGCCATCGGGCCCGTCGACATCCTCGCCAGGGACTCGGCCGGCACGAGCGTGGCCGTCGAGATCAAGCGCCGCGGTGAGATCGACGGCGTCGAGCAGCTCACGCGCTACCTCGAGCTGATGAACCGCGACCCGCACCTCGCGCCCGTGACCGGTGTCTTCGCGGCGCAGCAGATCAAGCCGCAGGCGCGCACGCTCGCCGAGGACCGCGGCATCCGCTGCGTCGTCCTCGACTACGACGCCCTCAAGGGCATCGACGACGCGGAGTCCCGCCTCTTCTGACCCGCCGGGTCGTCCGCCGACCTGGTCGTATGCCGTGTGCCCTGGACGTGCCTCAGCGCAGGCCCTCGATCGGCTGGCGGGACACACCGTCGGCGTCGACGAGGAGCATGACCGGGTCGGTGGCCTCACCGCCGCGCACGACCACGACGGTCTCGCCGCGGTGCCGGTCCACGAGCTCCTCGAGTCCCGACGACCCGTCGTGCAGGTCACCGTGCCCGAGGTGAGCAGGCACCCCCAGGTCGTCGGCCAGGGACTCGACCGGGCCGGTGTCGGGGACGTCGTCGGCGGCATACACCGCCTGGACCCGCTCGAGGTGGATCGCGGAGGCGAGCCACGCGACGTCGGTGAGACCGGGAGGGTTGACGAGGACGAGTCGTGCCGCGCACTGCAGGTCGCTCATGCTCGCGACGCTACCCCTGCTCAGGCCGGCGCGGACTCGAGCACCGGGAGTCCACGTGCGCTCCGGATCACACCGACCATCTCGGCCATGATCTCGTTGAGCCCGAAGTCCTTCGGGGTGAAGACCATGGCGACCCCGGCCGCTCGGAGAGCAGCGGCGTCGGACTCCGGGATGATCCCGCCGACGATGACCGGCACGTCGCCGGCGCCGGCGTCGCGCAGGCCGCGCAGCACCTCGGGCACGAGCTCCATGTGCGAGCCGCTGAGGATGGAGATCCCGACGAGGTGGACGTCCTCCGCCACGGCTGCGGCGACGATCTGCTCGGGCGTCAGGCGGATGCCGTGGTAGACGACCTCGAACCCGGCATCGCGGGCGCGCACCGCCACCTGCTCGGCGCCGTTGCTGTGCCCGTCGAGGCCCGGCTTGCCCACGAGGATGCGCAGCCTCTCGCCCAGGTCTTCCCCGGTGCGGGCCACGAGGTCGCGGACCCGCGCCAGGGCGTCGCCGGGCTCGCTGGACCCGACGCCCACCGACCCGGAGACGCCGGTGGGAGCGCGGTACTCGCCGAACTGCTCGCGCAGGGCTGCGGCCCACTCCCCCGTCGTCACGTCGGCGCGCGCACACTCGAGGGAGGCCGCCATGAGGTTGGTGGTCGACGCGGCGTCGGCGCGGAGGCGCTCGAGGGCGGCCTCCGCCCGGGCCCGGCGCCCGGGGTCGGCGTCGCGGTTCTCCCGCCACACGCGTACGGCCTCGGCGGCGTGGCGCTCGACGTCGTGGTCGACCGTCTGGATCGCGGTCTCGAGGTCGGCGGTCAGCGGGTTCGGCTCGGTCGTCTCGAAGCGGTTGAGTCCGACGACGACCGACTCCCCCGACTCGATGCGCCGGCGGCGTTCGGCGTGGGAGGCGACGAGCGCTGCCTTCATGTAGCCGGACTCCACGGCCGCCACGGCACCGCCCAGCTCCTCGACCCGGGCCATCTCGGCGCGCGCACCCTCGACGAGGGCCGAAACCTTCGCCTCGACGACGTGCGAGCCGGCGAAGAGGTCGTCGTACTCGAGCAGGTCCGACTCGTACGCGAGGACCTGCTGCATGCGCAGGCTCCACTGCTGGTCCCACGGCCGCGGGAGCCCGAGCGCCTCGTTCCACGCCGGGAGCTGGATGGCGCGGGCGCGGGCGTCCTTCGACAACGTGACGCCCAGCATCTCGAGGACGATGCGCTGGACGTTGTTCTCGGGCTGGGCCTCCGTCAGGCCGAGGCTGTTGACCTGGACGCCGTAGCGGAACCGTCGGGCCTTGGCGTCGGTGATGCCGTAGCGCTCCCGCGTCAGCTCGTCCCACAGCTGCACGAAGGCGCGCATCTTGCACAGCTCCTCGACGAAGCGCACGCCCGCGTTGACGAAGAAGGAGACGCGGGCGACGACGCTCGCGAACTCGTCGGGCGGCACCTGACCGGAGTCGCGCACCGCGTCGAGCACGGCGATCGCCGTCGACATCGCGTAGGCGATCTCCTGCACCGGCGTGGCCCCGGCCTCCTGCAGGTGGTAGCTGCAGATGTTGATCGGGTTCCACTTCGGGATCTCGCGCACCGTGTAGGCGACGAGGTCGGTGATGAGCCGCAGCGACGGCGCGGGCGGAAAGACGTAGGTCCCGCGCGAGAGGTACTCCTTGATGATGTCGTTCTGCGTCGTGCCGGACAGCGCCTGCACCCACTCGGCCGGCTCCTCGCCGGCCGCCTCGGCCTGGCGCTCGGCGGTGACCTGGTAGAGCGCGAGCAGCCACATCGCCGTCGCGTTGATCGTCATCGAGGTGTTCATCTCGCGCAGCGGGATGCCGTCGAAGAGGGCCGCCATGTCGCCGACGTGGCTGACCGGGACACCCACCTTGCCCACCTCGCCCCGCGAGAGCACGTGGTCGGGGTCGTAGCCGGTCTGGGTCGGCAGGTCGAACGCGACCGACAGCCCGGTCTGTCCCTTGCCGAGGTTGCGACTGTAGAGGGCGTTGCTCGCAGCGGCGCTCGAGTGGCCGGCATACGTGCGCATGACCCACGGACGGTCGGGCGTCACCCGAGTGGTGGGGGGCGGCGTGCTCTCCGTCGAAGACATGGCTCGACGGTAGCGGCGGCCCCGCGCGGCGAGGAGTCGCTCAGGCGGTGAGAGGCGCCACAGTCGCCGACGGATGGCCACCGACCGCGACGTGGCGAGGGGTGGCGAGGAGGCGGTCGAGACGGCAACCGCGCAGCAGGCGGGTCGTGCGCTCGCTCGCGTCGACGAGCAGCAGCCGACGCTCGGCACGCGTGGCCCGCCGGTGGAGGTGGACGATGACCCCGAGACCCGTGGCGTCGCCGATCTCGGCATCACGCACGTGCAGGCGCAGCTCGCCGGGCCCCTGCGAGATGACCGCATGGATCGCGTCGCGGATGTCGGGCACCGTGTGGACGTCGAGGCGCCCCTCGATGATGACGTCGTGGCCGTCCGGCGCCTCGAGTACCCGGACCAGACCCCTGCGGTGGGTGTTCAGCGTCATGTGGACCCCTTCCAAACGCTGTGACGTCAATCATGATGACGTCTCGGTCGGCCGAAACGCTGCCCCTTGGAGTCAAGAACTGGTCAAGAAAATACGAACATCGCGGGTCGAACCGAGCGCCGCTTCGGGACGCTCCGGACGTTCGTGACGAATCAGTCGAAGGGGAGCTCGTCGTCCGGCTCGCGGGTGACGTCGGCACCCAGCGCGCGCAGCGCCTCCTCGAACCGTGGGTAGCCGCGGTCGATGTGGTGCACGCTGCTGACGAGCGTCTCGCCGTCGGCCACCAGACCGGCCAGCACCAGGGCGGCGCCGGAGCGGATGTCGCTGCTGACGACCGGTGCCCCCGAGAGGATCTCGACGCCGTGAGTCATCACGTGGTGCCCGTCGATCTGGGCGTCGGCCCCCAGGCGCGCGAGCTCCTGCACGGTGCGGAAGCGCGCCTCGAAGAGGTTCTCCGTCACCATGGCCGAACCGTCGGCGACGGCGTTGTAGGTCAGCGCGAAGGGCTGCAGGTCGGTCGGGAAGCCCGGGTAGGGCAGCGTCGCCACGTCGAAGGCGCGGGGACGCCGCTCCCGGGCCGAGACCCGGAAGCCGGCCTCGGTCACCGCGACGTCGCAGCCCGCCTGCTCGAGCGCGCCGAGGGGGGCCCGAAGGTGCTCGGCCACGCCGCCGACCACCTCGATGTCGCCGCGGGTGGTGGCGGCTGCGAAGGCCCACGTGCCGGCCGCGATGCGGTCGGGGACCACGGCATGGCGGGTCGGACTCAGCACCTCGACACCGTGGACGGTGAGCCGGGACGTGCCGGCGCCCTCGACGCGGGCGCCCATCGAGACCAGCATCTCGGCGATGTCGACGATCTCCGGCTCCCTGGCGACGTTGTCGATGGTGGTCGTGCCGCGGGCCAGCACTGCTGCCGTGAGGATGTTCTCCGTCGCCCCGACGCTCGGGAAGTCGAGCCGGATGTCGGCTCCCTGCAGCCCGTTCGGAGCCGTTGCCACGAGGTAGCCGTGGGTCACGTGAACCTCGGCCCCCAGGGCCTCGAGGCCGGCGGCGTGCAGGTCCAGGCCGCGCGAGCCGATGGCGTCACCCCCGGGCACCGCGACATCGGCCTCGCCCACCCGGGCCACGAGCGGCCCGAGGACGGAGATGGACGCGCGCAGGGCCCGGACGAGCTCGTAGTCGGCGCGGTGACCGATGCGTTCCGGCACGTCGAGCACGACGACACCGGCCTGCGGGTCGTAGTCCACGCCCACGCCCAGGCGACGCAGCAGCTCGGCCATGATCGTGACGTCGGCGATGGCCGGGACGTTGGTCAGCGTCGTGCGACCGACCGCCAGCAGGGCCACGGCCATGAGCTTCAGCGCGCTGTTCTTGGCTCCGACGACGGCCACCTGGCCCACGAGGTGCGCGCCGCCGACGACGCGGAATCGCTCTCTCACCCGAGCACCCTACCGGGGCCCTCCACGCGGGCCGGCCGACCGCCGGTGGGCGCGCGGGGGGTGAGAGAGTGACCCCATGGTCAACCTCACGCGGATCTACACGCGAACCGGCGACGACGGCACGACGAGCCTCGGGGACTTCTCCAGGGTCAGCAAGAACGACGCCCGGCTGCACGCGTACGCCGACTCCAACGAGGCGAATGCCGCCATCGGCATCGCCGTCGCGTGCGGGGAGCTCCCGGAGGAGGTCGTCGCGACGTTGCGCCGCGTTCAGAACGAGCTCTTCGACGTGGGCGCGGACCTCTCGACGCCGCTGCGCGAGACCTACGACTACCCGCCCCTGCGCGTCGAGCAGCCCTGGGTCGACGACCTCGAGAAGGACTGCGACCACTACCTGGAGCAGGTCGAGAAGCTGCGGTCGTTCATCCTGCCCGGCGGCACGGCCGGGTCCGCCTACCTGCACCTCGCCACGACCATCGTCCGGCGCGCCGAGCGGTCCGCCTGGGCGGCGATCGACCAGCACGGCACCTCGCCTGCGCCCACCGCGCCGGCCGGGTCCGAGCCGAAGGAGGCCCGCGGCGTCGGCGGCGTCAACGTGCTGACCGCGAAGTACCTCAACCGGCTCTCGGACCTGCTCTTCATCCTCGCGCGCATCGCCAACAAGCCGATCGGCGGGGACGTGCTGTGGCAGCCCGGTGGCGGCCGCGTCGAGAAGCCCGAGCGCGCCGAGAAGCACTGACCCGGCCACCGGGCACGCCGCTCAGCCGGCGAGCCGGTCCGCCGCCGCTGGCCCAGCGCCTGGTCAGGCAGTAGACCCCGCAGCCCCGTCGTCAGGGCGCAACAGGTGCGCGACCTGGCGCACGATCAGACTCCGCCATGAGGCGTCCGAGTCAGGCGACGTTGACGTTGTAGCCCGGAGGCGAGGCCTCCTGCCAGGACCGCAGCGCGGTGTAGGCAGGCCCCTGCAGGGCGAGGTCGAAGCGGTGGTCGCCGTCGCTGCACGGCACCCGGCTCGCGCCCGGCAGCAGCGGGATCGAGTCGGCCCCCTGCAGCAGCAGCGGCGCCTCGAGGAGCAGCCGCTGGCGCAGCCAACGCCGCTTGGGGCGCAGGGAGACGCCCCCGAGGGTGTACCACTCGAGGGCGTTGTCGCCGAAGCGGATGAGGCCGAGGCGCCAACGTTCGGTGCCGGCCCGGCGTAGGCCGCAGAGCGTCAGCGGCAGGCCCCTGGCGATGTAGCGGCGGCGCAGGTAGGTCGTCGCGAGGACGACCACCGCGGCCACCAGCAGCGTGCCGATCACGACCTCGGTGGAGATCAGAGCGGACGGCACGCGGCGACCTCAGTTGGCCTGGAGCGACGAGGCGTCGACGTGCTCGGCGACGATCGTCACCACGTCGGAGTCGACGGAGAGGAAGCCACCGTCGACCATCACCGTGCGGCGCTCGCCCTCGAGCGACTCGATGGAGACCTCGCCCTCGACGAGCACGCCGAGCAGCGGGGTGTGGCCGGGCAGGATGCCGAGCTCACCGGAGATGGACCGGGCGCGTACGAACTTGGCCTCGCCCTCCCAGACCTTCCGGTCGGCGGCAACCATCTCAACCTTGAGCGAACTCACGTTTCCTCCGGATCGTGGGGGTGTGCCGCCGAGTTTAGTGCCTCTGGCAGGATGCTCCGAACGCGCGGGGTCCGGCTTCGCCGACCCCGCTTCCCGACCCTCCACAAGGAGTCCCGACCATGAGCACCACCGTCTCCGAGGCCCTCCTCGAACCGTCGCGCCGGCCCGTGGCCGTCACGGCCCTCACCGACGTCGTCGACGCCGAGGTGGCCGACAAGTCCGGGATCGGCGGTGTCGCCGTCAAGGCCGGCTACGCCACCGTCAAGAAGCTCGGCGGGGGCTTCGTGCAGCGCGCCACCGACCGTCTGCTCCCGCAGTTCGCCACGGCCCTCGACCCCTTCTGGGCCACGAAGGGCGACCGTCCCTTCGGCGACCACCTGGCCTCGCAGCCCGAGACCGTGGCCGACGCCCTGCTCGCCGTGACGGACGCCAGGGCGGCGAGCACGTCGCACGCCTCCGCGGCCAAGGTGTACGGCTCCCTGCGGGGCAAGGCCAAGGACCACGTGGTGGCCGCCCTGCCGCGCCTGGGTGCGGCCGTGGAGCGCCTCGTCCGCTGACGACCCCGAACACGTATGCGGCGGGGGCCGCGTCATGCGACCCGGCCCCGCCGCACACGGGGACAGACGAGGGCAGGCGGGGCTCAGTCCGCGCGAGGACGCTCCGCGGGAGCGGGTGCCTGTCGCGCACCGGCCTGCGCCTGTGCCGCCGGGGCGGGGACGCCCTGCGCCCGAGCAGCGGCCTGGGCCTGGGCGCCCGGGCCCGCGTCGAGCAGGTCCGCCTGCTCGTGTGGGCGGTCGTGGGCCAGGCGCGGCAGCTCAGGGCCGAACTCGTCGCCGAGGTCGGCGATGGCCTGTCTGGCGAACACCTGCTGCTCGGTGACCACGCGCTCGGAGCGACCGCGACCGATGAAGGTCACCACCCAGTGCAGCAGCGTGGTGATGCGGTGCTTGAAGCCGATGATGTAGACGAGGTGCACCGCGAGCCACAACACCCAGGCGAAGAAGCCGCTGAACTGCGCCTTGCCGACCGATGCCACGGCTGAGAACCGCGAGATCGTGGCCATGGAGCCCTTGTCGAAGTACTCGAACGGGCCCTTGGGCTCGCGGCCGTCGAGGCGCCGCATGATCTGCTCGGCGGCGTAGCGCCCGCCCTGGATCGCCACCTGCGCCACTCCGGGGAGCCGGTTCAGCGACATCATGTCGCCGACCACGAACACCTCCGGGTGCCCCGGGAGGGTGAGGTCGTCCTGGACGGCGATGCGGCCGGCGCGGTCGAGCTGGGCGCCCGTCTGGTCGGCCAGCTGGCGCCCCAGCGGCGAGGCGCTCACCCCGGCCGCCCACACCTTGCACACCGACTCGATGCGCTCGCGTCGGCCGTCCTGGTGCTCGACCTCGATGCCGGTGGAGTCGACGTCGACGACCTTGGCACCGAGGCGCACCTCGACGCCCATGTCCGTGAGTCGCTCGACCGCCCGCTCCCCCAGCTTCTCGCCGAACGAGCCGAGCACCGCGGGAGCCGCGTCGAGGAGGATGACCCTCGCCTTGGTGGGGTCGATCCGCCGGAAGTCGCGGCGCAGCGTGCGCTTGGCGAGCTCCGAGATCTGCCCCGCCATCTCGACGCCCGTGGGTCCGGCCCCGACGACGACGAACGTCATGAGGCGGTCGATCTCGGCCTGCGTCGAGGCCAGCTCGGCCAGCTCGAACGAGCCGAAGATCCGGCCGCGCAGCTCGAGGGCGTCGTCGATGGACTTCATGCCGGGGGCGTGCCGGGCGAACTGGTCGTTGCCGAACCAGGACTGGCCGGCCCCGGCAGCCACGATGAGGGAGTCGTACGGCGTGACGGTCTCGCGCCCGACGGTCGTGTGCGTCACCGTCCGCGCCACCAGGTCGATGTCGGTCACCTCGCCGAGCAGGACCGTGGCGTTGGGCTGGTTGTGCAGCACCTCACGCGTCGAGGGGGCGATCTCGCCCTCGGACAGGATGCCGGTGGCCACCTGGTAGAGCAGCGGCTGGAAGAGGTGGTGGGAGGTCCGGGCGATCAGGGTGACGTCGACGTCGGCTCGCTTCAGCCGCTGTGTGCTGAACAACCCGCCGAAACCCGATCCGATCACCACGACCCGATGGCGGGGGGCCTGCTGGGTGGACGTGCTCACGATTCTCCTTGGGCTGGGTGGAGGTGCTGGTCCCGTCGGCGCTGACGTCGTTCATCTGTGCCAACACTGGGAGGCGTACCCGCATGCCCGCCGGTGACGCGAAGAGCCCGGATACGACGAGGCGGGGAGGCGCCCCACCAGGGCACCTCCCCGCCTCGGGAGTGTCGAACCGCTCTCGTCAGAGACCGGTCAGAGGTTCTTCTGGATGTCGGCCCACTGGCGCTCGACGTCGTCGAGGCCACCGCACATGAAGAAGGCCTGCTCGGCGACGTGGTCGTACTCGCCGTCGGCGATCTTGGTGAACGCCTCGATCGTGTCGGACAGCGGAACGGTGGAGCCCTCGATGCCCGTGAACTGCTTCGCGACGTAGGTGTTCTGCGACAGGAAGCGCTGGATGCGACGGGCCCGGTTGACGAGGATCTTGTCCTCCTCGGAGAGCTCGTCGATACCGAGGATCGCGATGATGTCCTGCAGCTCCTTGTTGCGCTGCAGGATCGAGCGGATGCGCACCGCGGTGCTGTAGTGCTCCTGCGTCACGTAGCGCGGGTCGAGGATTCGCGAGGTCGAGGTGAGCGGGTCGACGGCGGGGTAGATACCCATCGACGCGATGTCACGGGACAGCTCGGTCGTCGCATCGAGGTGCGCGAACGTCGTGGCCGGGGCCGGGTCGGTGTAGTCGTCGGCCGGCACGTAGATCGCCTGCATCGAGGTGATCGAGTGACCACGCGTGGAGGTGATGCGCTCCTGGAGCGTGCCCATCTCGTCGGCGAGGTTGGGCTGGTAGCCCACGGCGGACGGCATACGGCCGAGGAGGGTGGAGACCTCCGAGCCGGCCTGCGTGAAGCGGAAGATGTTGTCGATGAACAGCAGCACGTCCTGCTTCTGGACGTCGCGGAAGTACTCCGCCATCGTCAGCGCCGACAGGGCGACGCGAAGGCGCGTGCCCGGCGGCTCGTCCATCTGGCCGAACACGAGGGCGGTCTGCCCGAGGACGCCCGCCTCCTCCATCTCGACCATGAGGTCGTTGCCCTCACGGGTGCGCTCACCCACGCCGGCGAACACCGACACACCACCGTGGTCACGGGCGACACGGGCGATCATCTCCTGGATGAGCACCGTCTTGCCGACACCGGCACCACCGAAGAGGCCGATCTTGCCACCCTGGACGTACGGGGTGAGCAGGTCGATGACCTTGATGCCCGTCTCGAACATCGTGGTCTTGGACTCGAGCTGGTCGAAGGCCGGGGCCTTGCGGTGGATCCCCCACCGCTCCTTGACCTGGAGCGTCTCGCCCTCGGTGAGGTTCATGCACTCGCCGGTCGTGTTGAACACGTGGCCCAGCGTCACGTCGCCGACAGGGACGGTGATCGGGCCGCCGGTGTCCTGCACGACGGAGCCGCGCACGAGGCCGTCGGTCGGCTGGAGCGAGATGGCGCGGACCATGTTGTCGCCGATGTGCTGGGCGACCTCGAGGTTGAGGTTCTTCGTCTCGCCGGAGAGGGTGACCTCGGTCGTGAGCAGGTTGTACTGCTCGGGCATGGCCTCGACGGGGAACTCGACGTCGACGACCGGGCCGATGATGCGGGAGATGCGTCCGACGCCGCCCGCGGGCGGGGCCGTCCACGTGGTGTCGCTGACAGTTGCAGTCATGGTGGTCTGCTTCCTTACCTGTGGGCGTTACTTCTGGGCGTCGGCGAGGGCGTTGGCGCCGCCCACGATTTCGCTGATCTCTTGGGTGATGCCGGCCTGGCGGGCCTGGTTGGCGAGGCGCTGGTAGGTCTTGATCAGCTCCGTCGCGTTGTCGGTCGCCGACTTCATCGCGCGCTGGCGGGCGGCGAGCTCGGACGCCGCCGAGCTGAGCAGGGCGGTGTAGATCCGGTTGCGGACGTACTTCGGCAGCAGCAGGTCGAGGACCTCGGCGGCGCTCGGCTCGAAGGAGTACTCCGGCGGGATCTGGCCCTCCTCGTAGTGGTGCACGCTGAGGTCCAGGCTCTCGTCGTGGCCGGCCTCGTCGGCCTCGACGACCTCGAGGGGCAGCAGGCGCAGCACGTGCGGGTCCTGCCGGACCATGGAACGGAACCGGGTGAAGACGACGTGGATCTCGTCGTGCCCGCCCTCGGCCGTGTCCTTGAGGAAGTCTGCGGTGATCCGGTCGGCGATCTCCTTCGCGTTCTCGAACGTCGGGGCGTCGGAGAAGCCCGTCCACTCGGCCGCGTAGGGGCGCTTGCGGAACTTGTAGTAGCTCACGGCCTTGCGACCGACGAGGTAGGGCACGACCTCCTTGCCCTCGGCGGTCAGGCGCGAGATCAGCTCCGCGCTCTCCTTGATCGCCGCGACGGAGTAGGCACCGGCAAGTCCGCGGTCAGCCGTGATGACGACGACGCCGGCCCGCGTGGCGGTCTCCTTCGCCGTCGTCAGCGGGTGGTCCTCGTTCGTGTTGGTCGCCACCGCCGACACGGCGCGGGTCAGCGCGGTCGTGTACGGCATCGCCTCGGTGGCCCGCTGGCGGGCCTTGACGACGCGGGCGGCGGCGATCAGCTCCATCGCGTTGGTGATCTTCTTGATGGAGTTGACGGACTTGATGCGCTGGCGGTAGATCCGCATCTGCGCTCCCATGTGCTCCGCCTCTCTTGATGTCGTAAGTCTGCGTTCGTGGGGTGGATCGGGTCTACCCCGATGCCGTATGCCGTTGGGCTGCCCCGGAGCGCCCGCCCAGCCGAGCGGGCGCCCCGGGGGCACGGGGCGTGCAGCCCCGTGCCCGGTTACTTCTGCTTGACGATCTGCGCCTGGGTGATCTGGTCGTCGGCGATCTCGTCGAACTCCTCGTTGCCCGCCTCGAGACCGTCCCGACCGGTGCCCCGGAAGGTGAACTTGACCTCGTCGACCACCTTGGCCAGGGCCGTCTCGGTGTCGTCGTCGAGCTTGAGGGTCTCGCGGATGGTCTGCAGGATGCGGCCCTCGCGACGCAGCGTCTCGAGCAGCTCCTGCTCGAAGTTGCGGACGTCCTCGACGGCGACGTCGTCGAGCCGGCCGGTCGTGCCGGTCCAGATCGAGACGACCTGCTCCTCGACGGGGTAGGGCGAGCTCTGCGGCTGCTTGAGCAGCTCGACGAGGCGCGCACCACGGGCGAGCTGGGCCCGCGACGCGGGGTCGAGGTCGGAGGCGAACATGGCGAACGCCTCCATGGCGCGGAACTGCGCGAGGTCGAGCTTGAGACGACCGGCGACCGACTTCATCGCCTTGATCTGCGCGGCGCCGCCGACTCGGGAGACCGAGACGCCCACGTCGATGGCCGGTCGGACGTTGGCGTTGAAGAGGTCGGCCTGCAGGTAGATCTGGCCGTCGGTGATGGAGATGACGTTGGTCGGGATGTACGCCGAGACGTCACCCGCCTTCGTCTCGATGATCGGCAGGCCGGTCATCGAGCCGTGGCCCAGGTCGTCGGAGAGCTTCGCGCAGCGCTCGAGGAGGCGGCTGTGCAGGTAGAAGACGTCGCCCGGGTAGGCCTCGCGGCCCGGCGGACGGCGCAGCAGCAGCGACACGGCGCGGTAGGCCTCGGCCTGCTTGCTCAGGTCGTCGAAGACGATGAGGACGTGCTTGCCCTGGTACATCCAGTGCTGGCCGATGGCCGAACCGGTGTAGGGGGCGAGGTACTTGAAGCCCGCCGAGTCCGACGCGGGGGCGGCGACGATCGTGGTGTACTCGAGCGCGCCGGCCTCCTCGAGGGTGCCGCGGACCGACGCGATGGTCGAGCCCTTCTGGCCGATGGCGACGTAGATGCAGCGGACCTGGGCGTCGGGGTCGCCGGACTCCCAGTTGCGCTTCTGGTTGATGATCGTGTCGATCGCGACCGTGGTCTTGCCGGTCTGGCGGTCGCCGATGATCAGCTGGCGCTGGCCGCGCCCGATCGGCGTCATGGCGTCGATCGACTTGATTCCGGTCTGGAGGGGCTCGTGCACCGACTTGCGCTGGACGACGTTGGGCGCCTGCAGCTCGAGCGCACGCCGCTCGCTGCTCTGGATGTCGCCGAGCCCGTCGATCGGGTTGCCGAGCGGGTCCACGACCCGACCCAGGAAGGCGTCGCCCACCGGGACGGAGAGGACCTCGCCCGTGCGCTTGACGGTCTGGCCCTCCTCGATGCCCGCGAAGTCACCGAGGACGACGACCCCGATCTCGTGGACGTCGAGGTTGAGCGCGAGGCCCAGCGTGCCGTCCTCGAACTGGAGCAGCTCGTTGGTCATGGCCGAGGGCAGACCCTCGACGTGAGCGATGCCGTCACCGGCGTCGGTGACGCGGCCGACCTCTTCGCGGGAGGCCGCGCCGGGCTCGTAGGACTGGACGAACGAGTCCAGTGCGTCCCGGATCTCCTCCGGACGGATCGAAAGCTCCGTCATGTCAGATCTTCTCCTCGGTTTCGACCCGCAAGGGCCGGTGGTTGTTCACAGCTGGTGGTGGACGCCTCAGGCGCCCATGGCCCGGCGGGCCGCGTCGAGCTTGCGGATGACGGTCCCGTCGATGACCTCGTCACCGATCTCGACCTTGACCCCGCCCAGGACCCGGGGGTCGACGACGGTGTTGACGTGGACCGTGCCGCCGTAGAGGGCGGCGAGCCCCGCCGCGAGGCGGGCGCGGTCGTCGTCGGTGAGCGGGACGGCCGAGGTGACGACGGCCGTCTGCTGCTCGCGGCGGCTCGAGGCCGTCTCGAGGTAGTGCTCCACGACCCGGTCGAAGCGACGACCGCGCGGAGCGACCACCGCCTGGCGGGCCAGCACGAGGGTCTCGGGCGTGACCTTGTCGCGCAGCAGCGACGACACGAGGTCGCCCCGCTTGTCCGCCGGCGCCTGCGTGTCGGACAGCGCCGCGCGCAGGGCCGGGTCGGCGGCGACGATCCGCTCGAAACGGAACAGCTCGTCCTCGAGCCGGTCGGCACGGCCCGCGACCTCGGCCTCGGCGATGACGGCCTCGACGGCATACGACTCGAGGGTGTCGGAGAGGTCGCGCTCCGAGCTCCACCGCTGCGTGAAGACGCCCTTGAGCACGACGAGCGCCTCGGCGCTGACCTTGCCCGAGAAGAGCCGCTCCGCGAGCTGGGCCTTGTGCGCCCCCTCGCGCGAGGGGTCGGCGACGGCGCGACGCAGGGTCGCGCTGCCGTCGATCACGCCGACGACCGCGAAGAGCTCCTCGGCCAGCCGCGCACGGTCGACACCGGCCGCGAGCACGCCGGTGAAGACCCCGCGGCTCGCCGCCGCTGCTGCGCGTGAGGGTCCCTGCATCAGCGGTCCCCGACCTTCTCACGGACGACGTCGCCCGACTCGAGCTCGGCGAGGAAGCGCTCGACGATGCCCTTCTGGCGGGTCTCCTCGTGGAGGGACTCGCCGACGATGCGGCTCGCCAGGTCGGTGGAGATGCGGCCCACGTCACCACGGAGCGAGACGACCGCCTGCTGGCGCTCGGCCTCGATCTGCTTGTGCGCCGTCTCGGTGATCCGGGCCGCCTCGGACGCCGCGTGCTCGCGCATCTCGGCGAGGATCTGGGCGCCCTGGGCCTTGGCGTCCTCGCGGATGCGGGCGGCCTCGGAGCGGGCCTCGACGAGCTGCGCCTGGTACTGCTCGAGCGCGGCCTGGGCCTGCGCCTGGGCCTCCTCCGCCTTGTTCATACCGCCCTCGATGGCCGCCGTGCGCTCGGCGTAGATCTGCTCGAGACGCGGGACGACCGTGCGCTTCACGATGACGTAGAGGATCGCGAAGACCACGAGGCCGAAGATGAACTCCAGCGGGTGCGGGATGATCGGTGCCGCGGTGGCCCAGAAGCCGCCCTCGCCGCCGTCGGCGGTCACGGTCACTGCTTGCATGAGGGTCTCCTAGAGAGAAACGAACGAAGCTTCGGAGTGCCCGGGGGCGTCAGGCCTTGAAGACGAACGCGAGCGCGATACCGAAGATGGCGAGCGCCTCGGTGATGGCCATGCCGAGGAAGGCGATCGGCTGGAGCATGCCGCGGGCCTCGGGCTGACGAGCGACGCCGTTGATGTAGGCGGCGAAGATCAGGCCGACACCGATACCGGGGCCGATGGCGGAGAGGCCGTAACCGAGGATGGCGATGTTGCCGGTCATGTTGATTCCATTTCCTTCTGGTCGGTCCCGCTGGCGGTTACCAGCGGGGCTTGGTGAAGCGTGGGTGGAACGGGTGGAGCTGGTCGTGCTGGTAGGTGCGGCCGTCAGTGCTCGTCGGCCAGGGCGCCGCCGATGTAGAGCGCGGCGAGGAGGGTGAAGACGTAGGCCTGCAGGAACTCGACCAGCAGCTCGAAGAGCGTCATGACGAAGGCGAAGATCCACGTGACACCGCCGGCGATGACGAGGATGCCGCCGTTGGTGAGCATGTACCAGCCGCCGGTGATGAACAGCACGATGAGGATGTGGCCGGCGAACATGTTGCCGAAGAGTCGCAGGGCGAGCGTGACCGGCCGCGTGAACAGGTCGGTGATGAGCTCGAGGATGAAGATCGGCCCGATCATCGCCTTGGGCAGGCCCGAGGGGACGAGCGACTTCCAGTAGCCGAGGAAGCCGTGCTTCCGCATGCCGACGACGTGGAAGATGACCCAGACGAGCAGGGAGAGCGCGATCGGGAAGCCGATGCGGCTCATCGTCGGGTAGCTGAAGGGCGGCAGGACGCCGAACACGTTGTTCACGAGGATGACCATGAACAGCGAGAACAGCAGCGGGACGAACTTGAGGAACTCCTTGGACCCGATGAGGTCCTTGGCGATGCCGTTGCGCACCAGGCCGTAGACCGCCTCGGTGGCCATCTGCCCGCGGCTCGGGACGATCGCCTTCTTGCGCGTCGTCGCCAGGAGGTACCAGACGAGCAGGATGGCCGAGGCGACCATCAGCAGGATCGGGCGGGTGATGGCCCAGGGACCGCTGGTGCCGAACAGCGGCTGCCAGAACTCGCTGACTCCAGGGGCCTCGAAGTCCGTCGGTGCGGCGGCAACGATGCTCACGGATTACTCCTTCGTACGTTCTGGGCGCTTGCGCCGGCCAGCGGCATCAGCAGTTCAGGGGCAGTGCAGGGGGCGTGGTCGAGGGCTTGACCCCGGTTCGGCAGCTCGGCGGGCGAGGCGCTGTTCGGCGGCACGGTGCTCGGCCGCACGCGGGAGGTCAGGATCGGCAGTCTGCTCAATGGGTACCGTATCGGAACCAGATGAGGTATAGCGACAAGGCCATCCCGCCCACGATCCCGGCTCCGACCAGCCACGACGTGCCCAGCCAGTGGTCGGCGAGGGCGCCGAGCCCGCCGTAGACCAGCGGTCCGGTCAGCAGGTACGCGACAGCCCGCCAGGCGGAGTCCTGCTCGCGCCGGTTGAACGCCTGCAGCTGCTCCCGGCGCTCCTCCTCGGTGGGCTCGGTCGGCTCCGTGGGCTCGGGGGGCACTGGCGGCTCGCCGGTCTGGTCCCGGTCGGGGCGCGCGTCGTCGGGATCGCGAGGCGTCGGTGTGCTCATGTCGGTCTCCGCTCTCACGGCTCATCACGCGGCTCCGGCCTCGGCGGGCGGTCGAGGGAGGCCTCACCGTCGGGGTCGTACGCGAAGATCCGCAGGCGCTTGTAGGCGCGCATCTCGAAGAAGAGCCACACCACGGCGCACACCGTGATGGACAGCCCGATGGCGTAGCCGGAGGCCCACGCGACGTCGCGCAGCGCGAACATCACGACGCCGAGCACGAGCACCTTGAGGGTGTAGGTGGCCATCACCACCATCATCGTCGTGGTCGGCGCCAGATCGGCCGTGCGCTTCATGACGAGGAGCGTCAGGCTGAAGAAGAAGATGACGAGCGCGGCGCCGAGCGCGGCCGACCAGCCGGCCTTCGGGCTCGAGAAGAGGCCGACGACGACGCAGACGAGGCCGGTGACCGCCGTCGGGAGCAGGGAGCCCCGGAGGAGCTGCGCGAACGCATCGGACTGTGATGCGTTGCCGGCCGGTGTGGCGCTCAAGGAGGACCTGCCTGGGTGGGTCGGGAGGCGTGGTGCGGTGGCTCTCCCAGGCTGCGGCGGACTCGTCGAGGCGCGGGACCTGGGGTGTGCGAGGGGCACTTTCAGCACCTCCGGCGGCCTTCTCAGACTGCCCTCAGGTGCTTGTGAATGCTATCACAAGCGCTCAGAAGGCCTCCACCGCGGGAGCCAGACCGTGAGCACGACCCCCATGGCCGCGGCCGCCCCCACGACCGCTAGCGGGCGCAGCCCGTCCCAGATCACGAAGGACACCGAACCGAGGGCCACGATGGCGGCCCAGAGGTAGAGGATGAGCACGGCCCGGCGGTGGCCGTGGCCGATCCTCAGCATGCGGTGGTGCAGGTGCATCGCGTCCGGGTGCCAGGGTCGCTTCCCGGCGCGCGTGCGGCGCACGACGGCCAGCAGCATGTCGAGCAGCGGGAGCAGCAGGACGGCGAGCGGCACGAGGATCGGCAGGAAGGCCGCGGACACGTCGTTGGAGCTGACCTGTCCCGGGTCGACGTTGCCGGTCAGGGTGATCGTGGCGGCCGAGAGCAGCAGCCCCAGCGTGAGCGCCCCCGAGTCCCCCATGAACAGGCGCGCGGGATGGAAGTTGTGCGGCAGGAAGCCCGCGCAGCAGCCGACCAGGGCGGCGCAGATGAACGTCGCCGTCGAGAAGACGTTGGCCGGCACGAAGGAGCGGGACACGAG
Organism: Terrabacter terrae; assembly: GCF_039529575.1. Taxonomy (NCBI): domain Bacteria; kingdom Bacillati; phylum Actinomycetota; class Actinomycetes; order Micrococcales; family Intrasporangiaceae; genus Terrabacter; species Terrabacter terrae. The sequence continues at coordinate 751,720 of NZ_BAAANB010000021.1, read as the reverse complement.
GTAGCTGTAGATGAAGAACGCGAAGGCGGCGATCCCCACGACGCCGGCCGCGAGCCCGTCGAGGCCGTCGATGAAGTTCACCGCGTTGGTCGAGGCGATCACGACGAGCACGGTGAAGAGCACCAGCACGGGCGTGGGCAGGATCGTCGTGCCGAAGATCGGCAGGGACAGCAGCTGCACCCCGGTGTACGCCATGAAGCCGGCTGCCAGCATCTGGCCGGCCAGCTTGGTCAGCCAGTCCAGCTCGCGGATGTCGTCGAACGCCCCGAGCAGGCACACGATTCCGCCCGCCGCGACGACGCCGAGGATCTGCTTCGTCGAGAAGAGCGTGCCGAGGTAGGGCAGCGCCCTCGCCACCAGCGCCGCCGCGACGAAGCCGATGTAGATCCCCACTCCCCCGAGTCGCGGGATCGGCGTCTTGTGGACGTCGCGCTCACGGACCGCCGTGAACGCGCCCGTCGCCACGGCGAGGCTGCGCACGAAGGGTGTGGCGAGGTACGTGACCGCCGCGGCCACGATGAGGACGAGGACGTACTCGTGCACCTACCGACCTTCGCTCGGGAGCCGACGCTGGGACGTACGGGCTCTTCAGCGAGGGTATGCCGGGAAGCGCGTCACGAGGTCGGTGACCTCCGCGCGCACCTGCTTGCTCACCGCGTGCTCGGGGTCCGCGTCGCCCTTGGTCACGGCCTGGTGGATGAGGGAGGCGATCTGCTTCATCTCCTCCAGGCCCATCCCCTGGGTCGTCACCGACGGCGTGCCCACCCGGATGCCGGAGGCGACGTTGGGCTTCTGCGGGTCGAACGGGATGGCGTTCTTGTTGAGGACGATGCCGGCCGCGTCGGCCCGCTCCTCGGCCTCCTTGCCGGTGACGCCGACCCCCTGCAGGTCGAGCAGCGACAGGTGGGTGTCGGTGCCGCCCGTGGTCGGACGGATGCCGAGCTCGAGCAGGCTCGCCGCGAGCTGCTGGCTGTTGGCGATGACGTCCTTGGCGTACTCGGCGTACTCGGGGGTGGCGGCCTCCTTGAAGTTGACCGCCTTGGCCGCGATGGTGTGCATCTGCGGGCCGCCCTGCATCATCGGGAAGATCGCCTTGTCCATGGCAGCGGCGTGCTCGGCCTTGCACACGAGCGCGCCGGAGCGCGGGCCGCGCAGCACCTTGTGCGTCGTGAAGGTCACGACGTCGGCATACGGCACCGGGGAGGGGATCGCCTTGCCGGCGACGAGCCCGATGAAGTGCGCGGCGTCGACCCAGAGGATGGCGCCGACCTCGTCGGCGATGGCGCGGAAGCGCTCGAAGTCGATCAGGCGCGGGATGGCCGAGCCGCCGGCGCAGATGACCTTGGGTCGGTGCTCCCTGGCGAGCGCCTCGACCTGGTCGTAGTCGATGTCCTCGGTCTTCTGGTCGACGCCGTAGTGCACGGCGTTGAACCACTTGCCGGAGAAGGAGACCTTCGTGCCGTGGGTCAGGTGGCCGCCCATCGGCAGCGCCATCGCGAGGATCGTGTCGCCGGGCGACATGAAGGCGCCGTAGACGGCCTGGTTCGCGCTGGCGCCCGAGTGGGCCTGCACGTTCGCGTGGTCGGCGCCGAAGAGGGCCTTGGCCCGCTCGATGGCGATCGTCTCGGCCTTGTCGACCTCGGAGCAGCCGCCGTAGTAGCGACGGCCCGGGTAGCCCTCGGCGTACTTGTTGGACAGCGTCGAGCCCAGGGCCGTCAGCACGGCCGGCGAGCTGATGTTCTCGCTCGCGATGAGCTGCAGGCCGCCGCGGATGCGGTCCAGCTCGGAGAGGAGCACTCCCGCGATGTCCGGGTCGAAGGACTGCAGGGCGCCGAAGTCGGAACCGTAGAACGTGTCGTCAGCCATGAAGGATCTCCGGGTGGGTCGGGAGTGGGGCGCGAGCGCGGGCCAACTCTATTGGGTCGGGCCGTGGTCGTCCGCCGGCCGTTCGCCGGTGGACACGTCGGCCGGTACGTCTGCGGGTGGCTCCTCCTCGGGGGCGGGCGCCTCCAAGGGCGGCTCCGGCTCGAGGGCGGCGTCGACGTCGGCCTGCGAGAGCGCACCGAGGCGCAGGGTCACCGGCGTCTCGCCGGTGCAGTCGATGATCGTCGAGGGCTGCCCCTCCCCCGCCGTGCCGCCGTCGAGGTAGACCGCCACCGACTCGCCGAGCATGGCCGACGCCTCGCCGGCCGTGCGCGCCGCCGGGTCGCCGGTGGTGTTGGCGCTCGTCACGGCCATCGGGCCGATGTCGCCGAGCAGCTCGAGGGTGATCTCGTGGTCGGGGACGCGCAGCGCCACGGTGCCGTTGGTCTCACCGAGGTCCCAGTGCAACGACGTCTGCGCCTTGAGCACGAGGGTCAGCGGCCCGGGCCAGAACTTCTCCATGAGCCGCTGCGCGTAGTCGGGCACCTGCGTGGCCAGCCCCTGCGCGGTGCGCGCGGTGGGGATCAGCACCGGCGGCGGCATGTCGCGTCCCCGGCCCTTCGCGGCGAGCACCGAGGCGACGGCGGTGGCGTCGAAGGCGTCGCAACCGATGCCGTAGACGGTGTCGGTCGGGAGGACCACGATCTCGCCACGTCGGACGGCGGCGGCGGCGGCCGGGATGCCTTCGGCTCGACCGGCGGGATCGGTGCAGTCGTAGCGCTCGCTCACGCCCCGAGCCTACTGGGGAGCGCTGGGAAGCCCGTCGGAGGTCCGGGTCAGCGGGAGCGGCGGGCCGTCGTCACCCGAGGGCGACCGGAGAGGTCGTCGTGGTCGGCCACGTCGGTCCAGCCACCCGCCGCAGCCAGCCGGCGCGGCAGGCTCTCCCCCTGCGAGTCCGCGTGCTCGAGGAGGACGAGGCCGCCGGGACGGAGCAGCGTGGCTGCCACCCTCGCCACGGCGAGCGGGATCGCCAGTCCGTCCTCGCTGCCGCCGTAGAGCGCCACCGCGGGGTCGTGGTCGCGCACCTCCGGGTCGAGCGGCACGGCGCCGACAGGGATGTAGGGCGGGTTCACCGTGACCACGTCGACGCCGTTCGTCCAGTCCGGGAAGCACGGCTGGGTGGCATCGCCCTCGACGAGGTCGAGGTCGAGGGCGAGACGGTCGCGGTTGGCCACAGCCCAGGCGTATGCGTCGGGCGAGATCTCGACGCCGCGGACCTCCGCGTCGGGCCGCTCCTCCTTGACCGACAGCGCGATCGCCCCGGAGCCGGTGCACAGGTCCACGACCCGGACCGGCGCATCCGCGCGAGATGCAGACACCCGGTCCACCTCGGCGAGCGCCAGCTCCACGAGCAGCTCCGTCTCGGGGCGCGGCACGAAGACACCCGGCCCCACCGAGAGGGTGAGCCGGCGGAAGTGGGCGCGGCCGGTCAGGTGCTGGAGCGGCACCCGGCGCGCGCGCTCGTCGACGAGGACGGCATACCTGCTCGGAAGGGTGCGGCCGCCGAGCACCATGAGCCGACGGACCTCGGAGGCGTCCACCCCGAGGGCGTGGGCCGCGAGCTCGACGGCGTCGACGTCGGCAGAGGCGACCCCCGCCTCGCGCAGCCGCGCAGCCGCGCCCCGGACGCCCACGCGCAGGTCGATCGTGCCCTCCGTCACGGGCGTGAGCCGTCGTCGGCGAGCGCGGCGAGCTTGGCGGCCTCGTCGGCGTCGAGCGCCGACTGCACGACGGGGTCGAGGTCGCCGTCGAGCACGGCGTCGAGGTTGTAGGACTTGTAGCCGGTGCGGTGATCGGAGATGCGGTTCTCGGGGAAGTTGTAGGTGCGGATGCGCTCGGAGCGGTCGACGGTGCGCACCTGGGAGCGACGCGCGGCGCTCGCCTCGGCGTCGGCCTCGTCCTTGGCCATCTGGTGCAGGCGGGCGCGAAGGACCCGCATCGCGGCCTCCTTGTTCTGCAGCTGCGACTTCTCGTTCTGGCAGGACACCACGAGCCCGGTCGGGACGTGCGTGATGCGCACGGCGGAGTCGGTCGTGTTGACGCTCTGCCCGCCCGGACCGCTGCTCCGGTAGACGTCGATGCGCAGGTCGCCCGGGTCGATGGTCACCTCGACCTCCTCGGCCTCGGGCATGACGAGCACGCCGGCGGCGGAGGTGTGGATGCGGCCCTGGCTCTCGGTCACGGGCACCCGCTGCACGCGGTGCACCCCGCCCTCGTACTTCAGCCGCGCCCACGGGCCCTCCGCCAGGCCGGGGGTGCCCTTGGAACGGACGGAGACGCGTACGTCCTTGTAGCCGCCGAGGTCGCTCTCGGTGGCGTCCTCGATGGCCGTGCGCCAGCCGCGCTGCTCGGCGTAGCGCAGGTACATCCGCAGCAGGTCGCCGGCGAAGAGCGCGGACTCGTCGCCTCCCTCGCCGGCCTTGACCTCGAGGATGACGTCACGGTCGTCGTCGGGGTCGCGCGGCACCAGCATCCGGCGCAGGTGCTCCTGCGCCGCGGCCAGACGCGCCTCGAGAGACGGCACCTCCTCGGCGAACGACTCGTCCTCGCCGGCCAGCTCCCGGGCCGCGGCGAGGTCGTCGCCGGCGGCCTGCCACTCACGCGCCGCCGCGACGGTCGGAGCCAGTGCGGCATACCGCTTGTTGAGGGTGCGCACGAGGTCCTGGTCACCGTGGACCGCGGGGTCGGCGAGCTGCTGCTCGAGCTCGGCGTACTCGTCGAGGATCGACTGCACGGATTCCAGCACGGAAGGCCCTTCGGGTGGCGGAACGGAGGTGGGTACGACGAACGCCGGCCCCCGACGACCGAAGTCGTGGGAGCCGGCGTGCGGGAGACCTACTTGGCGGCCTTCTTGCCGTAACGGGCCTCGAACCGGGCCACGCGGCCACCGGTGTCGAGGATCTTCTGCTTGCCCGTGTAGAACGGGTGGCACTGCGAGCACACGTCCGCGGCGATCTTGCCGGAGGTCTCGGTGCTGCGCGTGGTGAACGTGTTGCCACAGGTGCAGGTCACCGTGGTCTCGACGTACTGGGGGTGAAGGTCCTTCTTCAACGTTGTCTCCTCGAGGTGGTCGGCCGGGTCGGTGTCATGGCTGCTCGCGCTGGGGAGCCGCTCTCCCGTGAACCGGTCCGAAGGAAGAGTGTGCCAGAGAGGCGCACCTCCTCCCAAACGCAGCCGGTGCGCACGGCATTCCCCGCATCGGCTTCCTCCGCGTGCAACGATCCGCCGAGGCAACGGTGTCCTCCAGGACGACGAGGCACAGCGAAGGACACCGGAGACCGTGGACAGGGGGCGGACGTGCGCCGAAGGAGCTCTGGGGGCGTGGCCGCGGCCCTCGTCATGCTGCTCGCGGTCGCCGGCTGCACCCACAGCACCTGCTCGTTCGACCCTTGTCCGGACGTGCCGCCGGAACGCGCGGGCTTCGTCACCGGGACGGACCCCTCGGGCACGGTGCGGTGGAGCACGACGATCGCCGACCTGGTCTCACGCTCACCCACCGTCGGCAACAGCTACGTCGTCCTCGAGGGGTGCCACGCCACCCATCTCGTGCAGGTCGCGAGCGGCGCCGTCACGACCCCCGACGACCTGACCGGGGTGCTGGGGGTGGTCGGCGGCCAGGTCGTGGGGTTCCCCAAGGAGGGCACGGACGACGCCGTGCTCGTCGGCGAACCCGTCGCCGGAGGGCCCGGCCGTTTCTCGTGGAGCGAGACGCCCGACGACCGTGACGCGCGGGCCCGCTACCGCTCCTCTGCCGTGCTCACCACCACATCGGTGCTCGGCGTGCTCGACCGCGCCCTCGTCGTCCAGACGCCCAAGGCCGACCGGTGGGAGCGCACCGACGTGCGGCTGCCCGTCCGCTCGCAGGTCGGGGAGCGCCTCCTCGTCGTCGACGCCGACCACGTCGTCGTCCCGGGCGACGACGGTTCGGTGC
>NZ_BAAANB010000021.1:646492-745828 GCF_039529575.1 Terrabacter terrae | reverse complement strand
ACCCTGGCGCCACGGCTCGACGTCCCGACCTCCCAGCACGTCGAGCTCGACGGGTCGGCCGTCTCGGTCGTCACCGGGTTCCGCACCACGGATGCGACGGCGGTGACGGGCGGTGAGGGGATCGACTACTCGGAATGGCGCCTCGACGCCCGGACCGGTCGCCTGCTCGGGTCACCAACGGCCACCCTCCCCCAGCACATCCCCGACGAGATCTCCGCCACGGTGCACGACCCGGCGTCGGGCTGGACCGTCACCCAGCGACTGGAACGCACCCCGCAGGGCGGCTGCTTCTGACGCAGCAGCCGTCAGGCGCCGGTGAGCACGCCGACGGGGGCGCGTCGGGCGACCGGGAGGACGACCTGCATGGTGGTGCCCTCCCCCTCGACCGAGGCGATGACGAGCTCGCCGCCGTGACCCTCGACGATGGCACGCACGATGGCGAGGCCCAGGCCGGTCCCGGGGATCGCGGCGGCGGTCGCGTTGCCGGCACGGAAGAAGCGCTCGGACAGGCGGGCCAGGTCGCCGGCGGGGATGCCGATGCCCGTGTCATGCACGGAGATGATGGTCGAGTCACCCGACCGCTCGGCCGACAGCAGCACGCGCCCGCCCTCGGGGGTGAACTTCACGGCGTTGGAGCCGAGGTTGATCAGGGCGCGCTCGAGCTGGCCGCGGTCCACCCGCACCCGGAGGTCGTCGGGCACGTCCGTGCAGACGAGCTGCACCCCGCTGTTCGCGGCGACCGGGCCCATGGTCTCGGTCACGGCGTGCAGCAGGTCGCTCACGGCGACCTCCTCCGAGACCGCCTGCAGGCCGCTGTTCTCGATCTTGTTGAGGACGAGGAGGTCCTCGATGAGGCCGCGGAGGCGGGTGGCGTTGCGGCCGATGATGTCGAGGGCGACGTGCTGGCCGTCCGTGACCTCACCGAAGTCACCGTCGACGAGCAGCTCGAGGTAGCCGCTGATGGAGGTCAGCGGGGTGCGCAGCTCGTGGCTCACCGTGGCCATGAAGTCCGTCTTCTGCCGGTCCAGCTCGGTGAGCCGGCGCACCTGCTCGTCCTGCATCTGCGAGAGCCGCAGCGCCACGATGGCCTGGGCCGCGATCGCCGAGCACTGCAGCGCCGCCTGGATCTCGTGCCGGTGCCAGCGACGCGGGGCGCCGACCATCATCACCGACAGGATGCCGAGGCCGCGCCCACCGGTCCCCACCGGGAGCATGAGCAGGGACCGCGTGCCGGTGGCCCGGTGGAAGGCGCGCACGCGCTCGTCGTCGTAGACGTCGCAGGCCAGCAGGTCGGGCATGTGGAAGAAGCCGAGGTCGCGCCGCAGCTCGTCGTTGACCACGCCCACCTGCTGCGCGAGCGACCGCGGCAGCGGCGGGAGGTCGGGCAGGTCGTCGGTGTGCCACTGGAGGCGGTCCTCGATGGTCTCGCCGTCGTCGGCGAGTGTGTAGAGCAGCACCCGGTCGGCCCCGAGACCCGCCCCCAGCTTGGTGGTGACCAACCGGAGCGCCTCCGGGACGTCGCCGGCCGAACGCACGCCGCGGCCGACGTCGAGGACCAGCTCCTGCATCTCGAGCACGGCAGCCTGCTGGTCGACGAGCCGGGCGTTGGCGCGGGTGAGGTCGTTGAAGTCGCGGGCCAGCATCCGCACCTCCAGGGCGCCCTCCTCCTGGTTGGCCATGGCGATGACGTCCTCCTCGACCTGCAGGCGCACGACCTCGCGCAGCCGGGCCAGGGGGCGCCCGACGGCCCGGTGCATCCCGAAACCCGCCGCGACGAGCACGAGCACCACGGCGACGGCGACGGCGGCGATGACGCCCGAGGTCACGGCCGTGGCCTCCCGGGACTCGACCCGGGCGACGTCGCGCTGGGCCTGGATGGCCGAGCCGAGCGCCGAGTTGACCGTGCGGAAGGCGGCGTATGCCGTCGCCGCGCTCGCGCGAGCCGGCGCCGTCACCGGCGTGCCCGGTGACAGGCCCTGCAGCGACTGCCGTGCCGCCATGAACCACCGGTCCACCACCGCACGCTGCTGCGTGACCAGCTCCTGGTAGCGCGCCCGTTCGCCGGCGGGCAGCTCGGGGCTGTCGACGCCCCGGGTGAGGGCATCGAGCTGCGCCTCGACGGACGACTGGAGGCCCAGCGGGTCGATCTCGGGACGGGCGCCCGAGGCTGCCTGGCTCCAGGCGGCCTCGGAGCGGGTCATGTCGAGCAGGACCGCGCTGTTCGCCTCGCGCGCGGGGCCGAGCGCGAGCGTCAGGGCGCGCACCGAGGAGCCCTGGGCGTGGATCGTGGCCACGGAGACGATGGCGCCCACGGGGACGAGGACGAGCAGGATGCCGATGAGCAGGCGGATCTGGCTCCCGACCGAGCGCCTCGACAGGGACGGCAGCCCGGGCGTCATGCCGGGTCCTCGTCGAAGCCCGTGCGGGTCATGACGCCCCACACGTGCCGCCTGCCCCGCAGGCTGGCCCACCAACCCTCGAGACGCCACCACACGGTGGCCTGCCGGTAGCCGATGTTCTCGAGGACCGATGCGACGATCGTCTGGGAGATCGCGCGCCAGCGGTCGTGCTTGTGGAAGGCCCACTCGTCGACCACCATCGCCGAGAGCGTGACGAGCACGGCATACCCGTAGGCGAGCACGAGGAAGAGGACGGCGAAAGACACGTTGACGACTCCGAGCAGCAGCGCGAGCGGGACGATCAGGATGCCGAAGAGCTCGAGCAGCGGCGCGGCGAGCTCGAAGAGCCAGTAGTAGGGCAGGGCCAGCCAGCCGATGCGGCCGTACCTCGGTCTGAAGAGCATCGAGCGGTAGGCCCAGAGCGTCTCCCACAGGCCTCGGTGCCAGCGACGCCGCTGGTTGCGCAGCACCTTGGCGGTGACCGGCACCTCCGTCCACGAGACGGGCTCGGGGACGAACTCGATGCGGTAGTCGCGCCCCTCGTCGCGCAGGCGCTTGTGGATGCGCATGACCAGCTCGAAGTCCTCGCCGATGGTCCCCGGCTCGAGACCCCCCACCTCGACGACGACATCGCGCCGGAAGAGGCCGAACGCGCCGCTGATGAGGATGAGGCCGCCCAGCCTGGACCACCCGGTGCGACCGAGCAGGAACGCCCGGAGGTACTCGACGAGCTGGATGCGCGGGAGCCAGGTCTGGGGCATCTCGACGCGCACGATGCGACCCGAGACGACGCGGCTGCCGTTGACCGGACGGATTGCTCCCCCGGTGGCCACCATTCGCGTCGGGTCGTCGGCGAAGGGACGTGTGACGTGGAGGAGCCCATCGGGCTCGAGGATGGAGTCACCGTCGAGCATGGCCACGAGCGGCTCGTTCGCCGCGTTCACGCCGAGGTTGAGCGCCTCGGTCTTGCCCGAGTTCTCCTTGCGCACTACGAGCAGGCGGGTGCGGCCGTCGCGGGGCACGAAGACGCCCAGGACGCGAGCCCGGACCGGGATCTCCCGCGGCAGCTCCCGCGGCAGGGGGACGAGGTCGAACGCCTCCTCGAGCCGCGCGAAGGTCTGGTCGGTGCTGCCGTCGTCGATCACGACCACCTCGTGCCTCGGGTAGCGCAGCGTCAGGAACGACTTGACCGCCGTGACGATGCCCGCTTCCTCGTTGTAGGCCGGCACGAGGAGGGAGACCCCGGGAGCGAGCCCCGCTCCCTGCCACGAGAGCGCGGTGGCGCGACGGCGCTCCTGCGCCCGGAACTCGAGGTAGGCGAGCACGACGAGAACCAGCAGCGAGGTGTTGATGAGGACGAAGTAGACGAGGACCGGCACGCTCGCGGCGTCCATGACCCACACGACGGCCGAACGCAGCCCCGAGACGAAGCCCTCCCAGCTCATGCCGACGCCCTCTGCAGGCTCGCCATGAGGCGGGCGGAGCGGACGGCCGGGCCGTCCTCGTGGGCGACGAGGGCCTCGCGGCCACGGGGTCCGAGGTTGAGCAGGGCGGTGGCGGCCAGCTCGGCCAGGCGGGGATCCGGGTCGAGGAGCAGGCCGGCAAGGGCGGGCACCGCCGCCGGGTCGCCGAGCTCGCCCAGCGCGGTGGCGCACGCGCGGCGGAGTGAGAGCGGCTCGTCCTGCCCCGTGTGCCTGGCCAGCACCTCCACGTCCTCGACGCGGCCGAGGCGACCGATGGCCGCGGCGCAGGTCTCACGCACCGTGACGTCGGCGTCGTGGTCGAGTAGGTGGCGCAGGTCCGGCAGGCAGCGGGTGAAGCTGCGCTCGCCGCTGAGGTGTGCCGCGACCATCCGCGTGCGCGGGTGATCGTCGTGCAGTCCGGCCCGAAGCATTTCTGAGATGCCGACGCCCATGGACTGCAGGGTCTCCGCTGCGGTCGCCGCCGGAAGCCCACGCTCCGGGTGGCCGATCGCCGAGAGAACCGGCCCGGCAGCGGCGGCGTCACCGATCAGGCCCAGGGCGTAGGCCGCACTGTTGCGCACCTCGACCGCTTCGTCGTCCAGCGCTCGCACCAGCAGGGGCACCGTGTCGGCGGCGCGAGCAAGGCCCAGCACCTGCGCTGCCCTGGCCCTTCGCACCGTGGATCGGCTCGTCAGCTCCCTGGCCGCCGCGTGGACCGCGCCGTGCTTCTCCAGCACCCCCACGAGCTGCTCGGCGGGGACGCCGCGAATCTTGGTCAGCAGCCCGACGATGTTGCGGTCGAGCACCGTGCGAGAGTCGCCCGCAGCCCGCCTCAACGTGTGCACGGCCGTGCCGTCGTCGTCCTCGCCCGCAGCGACGGTGATGAGTGGTGGGCGCAGCGGTGACAACAGCATCTCGTCACGACGCTGGCGCCGCTGACGACGTGCGCGCACGGCCACGACGAGCACGACGAGCAGGACGCAGGCGCCCAGGACCGCGACGGTCGCGCCGACGACCAGCGCTCCCCCGATGACCACCACGGCCGGCCGCTCAGCGGGCCCGGGCAAGCATGCTGTTGACGCGGTGCAGCAGCTCCCGAGGACTGAACGGCTTGATGACGTAGTCGTCAGCGCCCACCTCGAAGCCGGTGTCGACGTCGGAGTCACGCGACTTCGCGCTGAGCAGCAGCACCGGCACGGAGGCGAACTCGCTCTCACGGATCTTCCGCAGCACGTCGATGCCGGACAGGCCGGGCATCATCACGTCGAGGACGGCCAGCTGCGGGGGGTTGGCGGCGAAGGCCTCCCAGGCGCCGATGCCGTCGGCGACGGCCTCGACGGCATACCCCGCCTGGGTCAGCTTGAACTCGACGAGGTCTCGGATGTCTGCGTCGTCGTCGGCCACGAGGACACGAACGGGACTGGCAGCGTGGTCGCCGGCAAGCGCAGACATGACTCTCCAGGGTGAAGGGTGGTGGGAACAGCCATTTTATGGCAATTGGGGTGTTTGGTGCCGCAGACACGGAAAGGGGGACGACGCCAGCGGCGCCGTCCCCCTTCCCGTTCGAGCTTCCGGTCCGAATCCGTTGACCGGCGTCAGGACTCGTCGCCGAGCCTGGAGCCGCTGGTCTGCTGCACCTGCGTGAGGAACTCGTAGTTCGTCCGCGTCTTCTTGAGCCGGTCGATGAGCAGTTCGATGGCCTGCTGCGGGTCGAGTGCGGCAAGCACCCGGCGCAGCTTCCACATGATCTTCAGCTCCTCGCTGGCCAGGAGGATCTCCTCGCGGCGCGTGCCGGAGGCGTTGATGTCGACCGCCGGGAAGATGCGCCGGTTGGCCAGCTCCCGGTTGAGGCGCAGCTCCATGTTGCCGGTGCCCTTGAACTCCTCGAAGATCACCTCGTCCATCTTCGAGCCGGTCTCGACGAGCGCCGTCGCGAGGATGGTGAGGGAGCCGCCGTTCTCGATGTTGCGCGCCGCGCCGAAGAACTTCTTCGGCGGGTAGAGCGCAGCGGAGTCGACACCACCGGAGAGGATGCGGCCGCTCGCCGGCGCGGCGAGGTTGTAGGCGCGCCCGAGTTTGGTGATGGAGTCGAGCAGCACGACGACGTCGTGGCCGAGCTCGACGAGACGCTTGGCCCGCTCGATGGCGAGCTCGGCGACCGTCGTGTGGTCCTCGGCCGGCCGGTCGAAGGTCGAGGAGATGACCTCGCCCTTGACGGCGCGCTGCATGTCGGTGACCTCCTCCGGACGCTCGTCGACCAGGACGACCATGAGGTGGCACTCGGGGTTGTTCGTGGTGATGGCGTTGGCGAGCGTCTGCATGATCATCGTCTTGCCGGCCTTCGCCGGGGCGACGATGAGGCCGCGCTGGCCCTTGCCGATCGGAGCCACGAGGTCGATGATCCGCGTCGTGAGGACGTGCGGCTCGGTCTCGAGCCGCAGGCGCTGCTGCGGGTAGAGCGGCGTCAGCTTGCCGAACTCGACCCGCTTGGCCGCCTCCTCGGGCGTCTGGCCGTTGACCGTGTCGAGGCGGACCAGCGCGTTGAACTTCTGCCGCCCGACGCTGCCGGAGGGCTGCTCGCCCTCACGCAGGGCCTTGACGGCGCCGGTCACCGCGTCGCCCTTGCGCAGCCCGTGCTTCTTGACCATGCCCAGCGGCACGTAGACGTCGCTCGAGCCGGCCAGGTAGCCGGAGGTGCGCACGAACGCGTAGTTGTCGAGGACGTCCAGGATGCCGCCCACGGGCACGAGCACGTCGTCGTCGCCGACCTGCAGGTCCGTGTCGGCCCAGTCCTGGCCACCCTCGCGGCCGCGGCCGCGCTTGCGGTCGCGGCTGCGCTGGCGGTTGCGACTTCTACGGCTGCCACCGCGGTCGTCGTCGTCGTAGCCCGACTGCTGGCCGCGGTTGTGGTCGTGCGCCTCGTCCTGCTGGCGGTCGCCCCGCTGGCGGTCGTTGGGGTCGCTCTGGTGACGGTCCTGACGCGAGGAACGGTCGTCGCGGTCGCCCTGCCGGTCCGCTCGCCCGCCCTGCTGGCGGTCGCCGCGGTCCTGCTGCCGGTCGCCCTGCTGACGGTCGCCGCGGTCCTGCTGGCGGTCGCCCTGCTGCCGGTCGCCCTGCTGACGGTCGCCGCGGTCCTGCTGGCGGTCGCCGCGGTCCTGCTGCCGGTCGCCCTGCTGGCGGTCGCCGCGGTCGTTCTGCTGGCGGTCGCCGCGGTCCTGCTGCCGGTCGTTCTGCTGGCGGTCCTCACGCGGCTCGAGGCTCTCGCGCACGGCTCGTTCGGCTCGCTCGGCCCGGTCGCTGCGGTTACCGCGGTCGTTGTAGTCGTTGCCCTCGCCACGGTCACCGCGCTCGCTGCGATCCCGGCGGTCGGACCGGGTGGCGCGCTCACGCGACGGGGCTGCGCCGGAGCCGTCGGCCGTGCCCTCCGAGGCCGACTCGCTCGACGGGTCGGCGGCGGTCGGCGCCGCAGCAGCTCCAGCTGGCGACTCGGCCACCGCGGCGGAGCCCGCGGGACGGCTGACCCGGCGCGACGCGCGCGCCCGGGCGGGCGTAGCGTCCGGGGCGGCTGTGCTCGTCGCCGTGTCGGCGGGGGCGGAGCCGGCCGGCGCCGACGCCGGTGCCGCCCCGGAGGCAGTGGCGGACGTCGTCGCGGAGGTCGCCGGGGCAGTCGCGGGGGCGGACGAGCCACCCGACTGACGGGCCTTGATCGCCTCGACGAGGTCGCTCTTGCGCATCTTGGCCGTCCCGGTGATCCCCATCGACGACGCGACGCCCTTGAGCTCGTCCAGCTTCATGGCCGAGAGACCAGAGAGCGGACGGGTGGTTGTTTCTGACACGAAGGATCCTTCCCCCTCGTTTGCGACCCGGGAGATTCCAGCGGGCCGGACCTGGACCAGGTGACCTGGCCGTCTGAGAGTCCACTTCGGCGCAGAACGCGCCCAGAGGCAGGTGAAGTCGCCTCAGTGTGGGGGTGGCGCACCATGCCTGCGATGGAGCGGCGTGGGTGCTTCGCCAGAATAACACCCGGGTGCTGTCGGTCGTGCCGAACGACGCCCGCAAGTCGTGACAGGCGTCCGGGGCCGCCGCGCCGAGCCCCGGCTCAGCGCTCGGGTCGGCGGGTTGCTTCAGCGGCTCCGACCAGCGGCTCGGATCAGCGGGCCCGTACGGTGGCGCCGGTCGTGGGCACCCCGGGGGTCAGCCGCTCCCACTCTCCGGCGAGCCGTCCGGCCTGCACGGCAGGTGCGGAATCGCGCGTCGCCAGGACCAGCACGCTCGGGCCCGCCCCCGAGACGACGGCGGCGTGTCCCTGGGAGCGCAGGAGGTCGACCAGCTCCATCGTGCCGGGGTAGGAGGAGCGCCGGGGCTCCTGGTGCAGCCAGTCGCGGGTGGCGGCGTGCAGGTGGCAGGGATCCGACGTCAGCGCGTGGACGAGCAGGGCGGCGCGGCCCGCGTCAGCAGCGGCAGCCGCGAGGGGCACGGTCGCGGGCAGGACGGCACGGGCCGTGCGGGTGGCGAGCTGCGCGTCAGGGACGAAGAGCACCACGTCCACGCCCGGGTGCAGCTCGATGCGGGCCGTCACGGTCCGGTCGCCGCGGTCGAGCCCGGTTCCGTCCGGCATCCAGCTGACCGTCAGTGCACCGACGACGCTCGCCGACGCGTTGTCGGGGTGACCCTCCAACCGGCTCGACAGGTGCACCGCCAGCCCTTCGTCGAAGGGCACGGGCTGCCCGGGGGCCGGCCAGACGGCATACGCCTGCTCGTCGCCCCCGGCGCCGACACCGAGCGAAAGAGCCTGCGCGGCAACGACGCCCGCGACGATCGCCGTGGCGGAGGAGCCCAGGCCGCGGCTGTGCGGCACCCCGTTGGCGGCGTCGATGCGCAGCCCGACCGGCGGCTCGACACCCAGGACGCCCCAGGTGTGCCGCATGGTCGCGTGGACGAGGTGACGCTCGTCGGTGGGGACGTCGCCCGCCCCCTCACCGGTGACCGCGATGGACAGCCCCTCGGCGGCCGAGGTCGTCACGACGTAGCGGTCCCACAGCCCGAGGGCCAGGCCGATGGAGTCGAACCCCGGTCCCAGGTTGGCGCTGCTCGCCGGCACCCGGACCTCGACGGACCGGCCCGGGGGCACCCGGTTCACGCGGTCAGCCCTCGAGCCCGAGCGCCGAGGCTGCCGAGAAGGCGTCGACCGACACCCGGGTGGGGACGACCTCGCCCCCGTCAGCGGTGCGCAGGGCCCACTGGGGGTCCTTCAGTCCGTGACCGGTGACGGTGCAGACGATCCGGGCCCCCGGCGGCACGAGGCCGGCCTCGTGGCTCGCGAGCAGGCCCGCCACCGACGCTGCGGACCCCGGCTCGACGAACACGCCCTCCTGCGACGAGAGATAGCGGTGGGCCTCGAGGATCTGCTCGTCGGTGACGGCCTCGATGCGCCCGCCGGACTCGTCGCGAGCGGCCACGGCCTGCTCCCACGAGGCGGGGTTGCCGATGCGGATCGCGGTGGCGATGGTCTCGGGGTGGTCGACCGGGTGACCGAGCACGATCGGGGCCGCGCCGGCCGCCTGGAACCCCCACATCTGCGGGAGGTGGGTGGCGGGCCCGGCCACGGCGTCGGTGACCGGGTTGGCGAGGTACTCACGGTAGCCGCGCCAGTACGCCGTGATGTTGCCGGCGTTGCCCACGGGGAGGCAGTGGATCTCCGGCGCGTCGCCGAGCGCGTCGACGACCTCGAAGCTGGCCGTCTTCTGCCCCTCGATGCGCGCCGGGTTGACAGAGTTGACGAGCTCGACGGGGTACGCCTCCGCGAGCTTGCGCGCGAGCGTGAGGCAGTCGTCGAAGTTGCCCTCGACCTGCAGGAGGGTGGCCCCGTGGGCGATCGCCTGGCTGAGCTTGCCCATGGCGATCTTGCCGTCGGGCACCAGCACCCCGCACGTCATGCCGGCCTTCGTGGCGTAGGCCGCCGCGGACGCGCTCGTGTTGCCCGTGCTCGCGCAGATGACCGCCTTCGCGCCCTTGCGCGCGGCCACGCTGATGGCCGTCGTCATGCCGCGGTCCTTGAAGGACCCGGTGGGGTTGAGCCCTTCGTACTTGAGGTGCACCTCGGCGCCGACGCGCGCGGACAGCTTCTCGGCGTGGATGAGCGGCGTGCCGCCCTCGTGCAGGGTGACGACGGGCGCGCCCTCGAGCATCGGCAGGCGGTCGGCGTACTCGCGGATCACTCCGCGCCACTGGTGGGCCATCACGAACTTTCCACGCGCATGACGGAGTTGACGCCCCGCACGACGTCGAGCGTGCGCAGGCGCTCGACGGTGGACGACAGGGCGGCGTCGCTCGCGGTGTGCGTGACGATGATGAGGTTGGCACGAGCGGACCGGCCGTCGCCGGCCGGGACCAGTTGCTGGCGCACCGTCTCGATGGACACGTCGTGGTCGGCGAAGACGGCGGCCACCTGGGCCAGCACGCCCGAGCGGTCCTCCACGTCGAGACTGATGTGGTACCTCGTCGGGGCGTCGCCCATCGGGAGGACCGGCAGGTCGGCGTAGCTCGACTCCCCGGGTCCCAGACCGCCGCCGACGCGGTGGCGGGCCACCGCGACCAGGTCGCCCAGCACGGCGGAGGCGGTGGGGTCGCCCCCGGCGCCCTTGCCGTAGAACATCAGCTCGCCGGCGGCGTCCGCCTCCACGAAGACGGCATTGAAGGCCTCGCGCACGCCCGCCAGCGGGTGGGTGCGCGGGATCATCGCCGGGTGCACGCGGACACTGACGCCCTTGTCACCGCGTTCGCAGATGGCGAGCAGCTTGACGACGCAGTCCATCTCGCGGGCGGCGGAGACGTCGGCGGCGGAGACGTCGGTGATGCCCTCGCGGTAGACGTCGGCCCCCGAGACCCGCGTGTGGAACGCCAGCGAGGCGAGGATCGCCGCCTTGGCCGCAGCGTCGAAGCCCTCCACGTCGGCCGTGGGGTCGGCCTCCGCGTAGCCGAGGGCCTGGGCCTGCTCGACGGCGTCGTCGAACCCGGCGCCGGTCGTGTCCATCTTGTCGAGGACGTAGTTGGTGGTCCCGTTGACGATACCGAGCACCCGCCGCACCTCGTCCCCGGCGAGCGACTCGCGCAGCGGGCGCAGCAGCGGGATGGCACCGGCGACGGCGGCCTCGAAGTAGAGGTCGACGCCGTGCTGCGCGGCCGCCGCGTAGAGGGCGGGGCCATCCTCCGCGAGCAGCGCCTTGTTGGCGGTGACGACGGAGGCGCCGTGCTCCATGGCACGCAGGATCAGCGAGCGGGCCGGCTCGATGCCGCCGATGACCTCGACCACGACGTCCGCGCGTGTCACGAGCTCCTCGGCGTCCGTCGTGAACAGGGACGGGTCGACTCCGAGGGCGGCACGGTCCCGACCACGGCGCCGCACGGCGATGCCGACGATCTCGAGCGGCGCACCCACCCGGGCAGCCATGTCGTCCGCGTGCTCGGTCAGCAGGCGGGCCACGGCCCCACCCACGACACCGGCACCGAGCAGGGCGACGCGCAACGGCTTGGCTTCACTCACGGCGCTGTCCACGCTGCGAATCCTGCCGTCTGTCCGAGTGCTGGACGCCGTTGTTTCGCGATCCGGACATCGGCGCAGCAGGATCTGCAGCGCGCATCAGACGTCGAGGGCGAGCAGGTCGTCGATGGTCTCGCGCCGCACGATGACCCTCGCGACGCCGTCACGGACGGCGACGACGGGAGGCCGGGGCGTGTGGTTGTACTGGCTCGACAGCGAGCGGCAGTAGGCACCGGTGCCCGGGACGGCCAGCAGGTCGCCCGGCCCGATGTCGGCCGGGAGGAACTCGTCCTTGACGACGATGTCCCCGCTCTCGCAGTGCCGGCCCACGACGCGGGCCAGCGCTGGCGCCGCCTCCGAGGCCCGGTTCGCGAGCGTGCAGGAGTAGTTGGCGTCGTAGAGCGCGGTGCGCACGTTGTCGCTCATGCCGCCGTCCACCGAGACGTAGACGCGCTGGGCTCCGCCGTCGAGGTCGACCGGCTTGACGGTGCCGACCTCGTAGAGCGTGAAGGTCGTCGGACCCGCGATGGCGCGCCCCGGCTCGATGGAGATCCGCGGCACGGCGACCTGGTCGGCGCGGCACTCCCGCTCGATGATCTCGGCCATGCCCGCCGCGAGGGTCCTCGGGGGCAACGGATCGTGCTCGGTCGTGTAGGCGATGCCGAATCCGCCGCCGAGGTCGAGCTCGGGCAGCTCGACGCCGAGCTCGCGGGCGATCCGCGTGTGCAGCCCGATGATGCGCCGCGCCGACACCTCGAAGCCGGCGGTGTCGAAGATCTGGGAGCCGATGTGGCTGTGCAGCCCGAGCAGGCGCAGCGTGTCGGGCTGGTCGAGGATGCGCCGCGCCGCCTCGAAGGCGTGCCCGCCGGAGAGCGAGAGGCCGAACTTCTGGTCCTCGTGCGCCGTCGCGATGAACTCGTGCGTGTGCGCCTCGACCCCCACGGTCACCCGGACGAGGACGGGCGCGACGACCCCGAGCTCGGCAGCGACGGCGGCAACCCGGTCGATCTCCTCGAGCGAGTCGACGACGATCCGGCCCACTCCGTAGTCGAGCGCGTCGCGGATCTCGGCGACGGACTTGTTGTTGCCGTGGAAGCCGATCCGCTCCCCCGGCACGGCTGCCCGCTTGGCGACCGCGAGCTCGCCACCGGTGCACACGTCGAGGTGCAGCCCTTCGTCGCGAACCCACCGGGCGACCTCGGTGCAGAGGAAGGCCTTGCCGGCGTAGTACACGTCGGCGCCGCCCGAGAGACCGCCGAACACCTCGGCATACGTCTGCCTGAACGCCCTGGCGCGGGAGCGGAAGTCGTCCTCGTCGAGCACGTATGCCGGTGTGCCGAACTCGCGGGCGAGCTCCGTGACGCTCACCCCTCCGACGCTGAGGACGCCATCGGGCTCCCGCTCCACCGAGGAGGCCCAGAGGGAGGGGACGAGGGCGTTGACGTCCACGGGCGTCTGGAGCCACGCTGGGCCGCGGTAGCCCTCGGCGTGCAGGGCCCCGGCTTCGTGTGCGCGCATGGCTACATCCTCTCCGGCGCCGCAGCGCCCAGACGCGACAGTCCATTGCGCAAGACGAGGCGAACGGCGTCGGCGAGCAGGAGGCGCGCACCGTGCACGGGCTGCGGCCGGGAGCCGACCAGCTCCGGCCGGACGGGGTGGTCCCAGGCGTCCGCGAGCGCGCCGAGGTCGCTGACCCCCCGCTGCTGCTGGACGGGATCGCCGGCGTGGGTCTCGAGCCGCTGCGGGAGGTCTGCGACGGCGACGAGGAGCTGGCGCTCGGTGACGTGGCCGAGCTCGGCGAGACGGGCGGAGGCGCGGCGCTCGACACCGACCGCCTCGGCGTTGCGCACGATCCGGCACAGGCGCGCGTGGGCCAGCTGTGCGCCGCGGAGCGGGTCCTCGGGGCCGCGACTGCCGGGGGCCTCGACGAGCTCGCGGTACCTCTCACCCGGCGGGAACGCGTAGTGGTCCTGCTCCTCCAGCACGAGGGGGACGATGTCGGAGCGCGCCTCGTCCTCCAGGGTCAGGGCGATGAGGCCGTTGGGCGCGACCTCGACCGCCGCGACCGGCTTCTGGAGGGTGAGGCCCTGTGCGAGCACCCGGGCGAGGTCCCGGGGCTCCAGGCCGAGCTGGGGAGACCACCGCTGGGCGACCGGAGTGACCCAGTCCGCGACGACACCGGCCACCCGTGGGTCGGTGGGGCGGAAGATCGGTCCGCGAGGCGGGCCCGCCTGCGCCGCACCGGGCAGCTCACCGGCTGCGGCTGCCTGCGCCACCACCTGCTCGAGGAGGGCGCGCAGCTGCTCCGGGGTCATGCGGCGAGTCTACGAGCCGGCCTTGCGACCGGTTCGTGGAGATCCTCCGACGACCCGGTGCCCGAAAGTCTCCACCGATCTCCACCGATCCGCATGACGGCAGGCTGATTGAGCGTTCGTCGCGCACTGCTGCTAATCTCACCGAGCGCACGAAAGTGCGTGCCGCCCCCGTAGCTCAGGGGATAGAGCACCGCCCTCCGGAGGCGGGAGCGCAGGTTCGAATCCTGCCGGGGGCACCGACGGACCAGGGGTCGACCTGATGGCGCCGAAGCGCCGCGACGGTCGGCCCTTCGTCGTCCTGCGAGGGCTCGAGCGCGTCTCGCGCAGACCACGCCACTCGATCTGGGAGGGTGAGGACGTGCTCATCTCCAAGCCGGTCGCCGAGGGCATCCGGGCCGGCACGGTCACGCAGGCCTTCCGGCGCTGGGACGTGCCGCGCGTCAAGGTCGGTGGCCTGCAGCTGACCTCGTCCGGCCTCGTCCGGTTCGACGCCGTCAGCCCGGTGCGGGACCCGGATCGGCTCACCGAGCGGGATGCCCGCGCAGCCGGTGCCAAGGACCTCGCCGCCCTGCAGCGCTCGCTCGCGCCGAGGACCGCCGGGCCGTCGGCCAGTGGCGGCAGGGGTGGCCGCGGCGGGGAAACGGTCTTCCGCATCAGCCTCAGCTGGGCCGGCGAGGACCCGCGCGTCGCGCTGCGCGACGCCATCCCCGACGACGCCGCGCTGGCCGAGATCGGCGCTCGCCTGCGGCGCCTCGATGCCCGGCCCGCCGGACCGTGGACCCGCGAGATCCTCGAGTGGATCCGGGACAACCCGCGCGTGGTGTCCAAGGAGCTCGCCGCGCTGCGCGGGGTCGAGCTGCTGCCGATGAAGGCGGACATCCGCAAGCTCAAGGCCCTCGGCCTGACCATCAGCCACGACGTCGGCTACGAGCTGTCACCGCGCGGAACCGCATACCTGCACTGGCTCGAGAGCCGTCCCGGCTGACGCCGCTCAGCGCTGCGTCGTGTCGGTGACCTCGCCGACGAGCTCCTCGAGGACGTCCTCGAGGAAGACGACGCCGCTCACCCCGGCAGCCCCGTCGACGACCCGAGCCAGGTGCGCGCCGGTCAGCTGCATGGTGGCGAGCACGTCCTCGACCTCGTCGTCGGCGCCGACGGTGGCCAGACGGCGGACACGCTTCGGCGGGACGGGCTGCTCGTGGCGCTCGTCGTCGGCGTAGAGGATGTCTTTCAGGTGGAGGTAGCCGCCGATCTCGCCGGCCGCGTCGACCACGGGGTAGCGGGAGAAGCCGTGCTTGGCGACGAGCCGCTCGATCTCGGCCGGCGTGGCGCCGAGGGTGACGGTCGTCAGGGACGCGAGGTCGACCGCGACGTCGCGGGCCCGCTTGTCCGAGAACTCGAGCGTCTTGGCCACGAGCCCGTGGCGCTCCTCCTCGATGAGCCCCTCGCGGCGGGACTCCCCGACGATGTGCGCCACCTCCTCGACCGTGAAGGCCGACGTGAGCTCGTCCTTGGGCTCCACCCGGAAGAGGCGCACCAGCGACTTCGCCAGGGCCTCCATGGCGTGCACGATCGGCCGCAGGGCCCGCGCCAGGAAGAACAGCGGCGGCACGAGGAGCAGGGCGGCCCGGTCAGGACCGGCGATGGCGAGGTTCTTGGGGATCATCTCGCCCACGACGACGTGCAGGTACGACACGATGAGCAGCGCGAGCGCCAGGGCCACCCCGCTCGCCCACGCGTCGGGGAGGGACCACGCCGCGAAGACCGGCTCGAAGAGGTGGTGCAGCGCCGCCTCGGCGAGCGCACCGAGGCCGACCGAGCACACGGTGATGCCCAGCTGGGCGGTGGCGAGCATCGAACCGAGCCGCTCGAGCGCGAGCAGGGACGACTGCGCCCGCTTGCTGCCGGCCTCCGCGAGGGGCTCGAGGGTCGAGCGCCGCACGGCCATCGCGGCGAACTCCGCCCCGACGAAGAAGGCGTTCCCGAGCAGGAGCAGCACGGAGACGACGTAGACCCAGGGCCCGCTCACGACCGCTCCCCCGGCTGGGGGGAAGAGGGCGTACGCGTGAGGCCCGGCCCGTCGTCGTCGCGCCCCGTTCCGCTCCCGTCGGTAGGCAGCGAGTCCGGGTCCGGCACGAAGCGCAGCCGGTCGACCCGGCGGCCCTCCATGCCCACGACGTGGATCTGCCAGCCCGGCACGTGGACCACGTCGCCGACGACCGGGACCCGGCCGAGGCTCGTCATGACGAAGCCGCCCATCGTCTCGTACGTCGAGCCGTCGGGCACCTCGGCGTCGAAGGCGTCGCGCACCTCGTCGGGACGCCACAGGCCGGGCACCGTCCAGGAGCCGTCGACGAGCTCACGGCCGCCCTGGCGGCTCCGGTCGTGCTCGTCGGACACCTCGCCGACGATCTCCTCGACGACGTCCTCGAGCGTGACGATGCCCGACGTGCCGCCGTACTCGTCGACGACGACGGCCATCTGGAACCCGCCCTCGCGCAGCTGCCGCAGCAGCGGGTCGAGCCTGATCGTCTCGGGGACCACGAGACGGTCGGACATCAGGGCCGAGACCGGCACGTCCTTCCGGCGCTCGTGCGGCACCGCCATGGCCCTCTTGACGTGGACCACGCCGTCGATGTCGTCCCAGTCGTCACCGAGGACCGGGAAGCGGGAGTGCCCGGTGCGCCGGGAGAGGCGCAGCACGTCGTCGGCCGACTCGTCGCGGTGGATGCCGGTGCACCGGACCCGCGGGGTCATGACGTCGTCGGCGGTGCGTTCGCCGAAGCCGAGCGAGCGGGTGAGCATCCGGGCGGTCGTGACGTCGAGCGTGCCGGCCTCGGCGGAGCGCTGCACGAGGCTGGCCAGCTCCTGCGGGGTCCGCGCTCCCGACAGCTCCTCCTGCGGTTCGATGCCGAGTGAGCGGAGGAAACGGTTGGCCGAGCCGTTGAGCAGGACGATGAGGGGCTTGGCCACGACGGCGAAGAACCGGACCGGCACGGCGACGACCTTGGCGGTCGCGAGTGGCGCCGAGATGCCGAGGAACTGTGGCAGCAGCTCACCGAAGACCATCGAGAAGACGGTGGCGATCACCAGCGCGAGGGTGCTCGAGATGGCCTCCACCGCGCCCGCGCCGAGGCCCACCGCGGCGAGCGGTCCGGAGAGCAGCGCGCCGATCGACGGCTGCGCGAGGTAGCCGACCACGAGCGTCGTGATCGTGATGCCCACCTGGGCGGCGGACAGCTGCGTGGAGAGCTGCTTGATCGACTGCAGCACCACGCGGGCCCGCGAGTCGCCCTCGTCGATGGCTCGCTGCACGGTGGGTCGGTCGATCGCCACGAGCGAGAACTCGGCCGCGACGAAGAGGGCGGTGCCGGCGGTGAGCAGCACGGCGCCGAGGACGAGCAGCCACTCGGTCACCGACGGACCTCCGGTCCGGTGGGGCGGGGGCGGCCGCAGCGGGCCGGGCCCTGGTCGCGAAGGGAGGTCATGGTCTGCCCAACTATAGGGAGCCGGCCGCACCAGGCGGTGCCGCCGCCCCACCCCCACCTGCGTGTGCGCTGGGTATGCCGTGTGGTTGAGTTGGCGCGTCACGCGCGGGCCCTGCGCAGCGGGGGCGAGGGAGCATACGGAGGCGATCACGGTGGCGGCAGCACGACCCGAGCTGACCGGGCACACTCCCGGTCACTCCCCCGCGGGCACCCGCGACCGCGGCGGCGCACTGACCGGTGAGCGGGTCGAAGGACGCATCGAGGTGCGCGGCCTGACCAAGCGGTTCGGCTCCCTCACGGCCGTCGACCACCTCGACTTCGACGTGGAGCCCGGCCGGGTCACCGGGTTCCTCGGCCCCAACGGCAGCGGCAAGACGACGACCCTGCGCATGCTCCTCGGGCTGGTCCGCGCCACCGCCGGGTCGGCCACGATCGACGGCCGCCGCTACGCCGACATCCCCAACCCGCTCCGGGTCGTCGGCTCCGCCCTGGAGGCGACCAACTTCCACCCGGGTCGCACGGGCCGCAACCACCTGCGCGTGCAGGCCGCCGTCGCCGGCGTGCCGGACTCGCGGGTCGACGAGCTGCTCGAGCTCGTCGGCATCCCGGCCGCCGCCCGCAAGCGCGCCGGTGGCTACTCCATGGGCATGCGCCAGCGGCTCGGCCTCGCCGGTGCCCTCCTCGGCGACCCACGCGTCATCATCCTCGACGAGCCGGCCAACGGCCTCGACCCCGAGGGCATCCGCTGGCTGCGCGGTTTCCTGCGCCACCTCGCCGACGAGGGACGCACCCTGCTCATCTCCAGCCACATGCTCTCGGAGGTGGAGCAGACGGTCGACGACGTCGTCATCATCGCCAACGGCAAGCGCGTCGCGCAGGGCACCGTCGCCGAGCTGCGCGGCGAGCCCACGGCATTCGTCCGCACGTCCGACCCCGACCGGCTCGCCGACGCGCTGCGCCGACGCGGGCTGGCCGTGGTGCCGAGCGGGAGCGGCCTGCGCGTGACGACCGAGGACCTCGCCGTGGTCGGTGACGCGGCCCACGCGAGCGACGTCGCCATCCACGAGCTGCGCAGCGAGCAGACCCACCTCGAGGAGCTCTTCTTCAACCTCACCGAGAGCGACGAGAACCGCAACCGCAACCTCGGCGACGTGCCAGGGCCCGCGCCCACCGGTGCACCCGTCGACCTGCCGCCCCCCAGCGGGCCGCCCATCGACCCCGCACTGCTCGCCGACCCGGAGTCACGCCGGCCGGGCACCGACAGCGACGGAGGGGCGCGATGAGGGCCGCCGTGCACGCCGAGCTGCGCAAGCTCTTCACCACTCGGCTCTGGTGGGGCATGGCCATCGCCGTGTTCGTCGCCGGGGCGGCCTTCGCCGTGCTCTTCGCGTTCGTCTTCACCAGCGACGCGGTGCGCGGGCCCGGGGCTGCGGCCGCACCCCAGACCGACGCGGCGCTCGCCAAGGCGGTCTTCACCAGCGGCCTGCAGGTCGGCTACCTGCTCACCCTGTCGATCGGCGTGCTGACCATCGGCTCGGAGTACCGCCACCAGACCATCACGGCGACGTTCCTCGCGATTCCGCGACGGGGGCGCGTCATGGCCGCCAAGGTGATCTCGCTGCTGGCCATCGGCGTCCTCTACGGGCTGCTCTCGCTCGCCGGCGCGGTCGGGGCCGGCACGCTCGTGCTGACCTCCAAGGGCGTCGCGCCCTTCGCTGACCCCTCGATCTGGCGCACCCTGGCCCTGTCCCTGCTCGTGCTCGGGCTGTGGGCCCTCATCGGCCTCGGCGCCGGCATCCTCATCCCCAACCAGGTCGCCGCCCTGCTGATCTCGGTTGCCGTGGCCTGGATCGTCGAGCCCGTGCTGGGGCTCGTCCTCGCCCTGACCGACTGGGGCAAGAACGTCTCCCCCTACCTGCCCAGCCGCGCCACGAGCGCGATGCTCGAGTCCACGAGCGGCGGCTTCGACAACCAGCCGCTCCACGAGCTCAGCTGGTGGGCCGGCGCCCTCGTGCTGATGGCGTATGCCGCCGTGATGGCCGGGCTGGGCACCTGGCGGACGCTGCGCTCGGACATCAGCTGACGCATACCGCGGGCGCTGGCGCGGGGCGCCGCCGCGGGCCCTGCCGCGGGCTCCGGTCACGCCCGCGGCTGGCCCTCGGGGGCCGCCGTCGGAGGGTCCTGGCGCGTCGTCCGACAGAGGTGACCAACGCCTCCTCGAGCCCTCCGCTCGACATCCGAGCCGCGAGCGGGTATCGCGACGTTCGGGTCTAGGCTTGACCCTTGTATAGGCAGCAGACGCACCCAAGCCAACGAAAGAGGCGCATTCGCCGTGTCCGATCAGTCCACGTCCGGTGACCCGATTGCAGCATTCGGGCCGAACGAATGGCTCGTCGACGAGCTCTACCAGCAGTTCCTGACCGACAAGACGTCGGTCGACAAGGCATGGTGGGGGTTCTTCGAGGACTACCGGCCGGGTGAGGCCGACACGAGCGCGGCGTCCCGCCGCACGGCCACGGCGACCGCGAGCAAGCCGCAGACCACGAGCGCGCCGGCCGGCGAGGGCGCCACGGGCGGCTCCAACGGGTCCGCCAACGGCGCCTCCGTCAGGACCGCGCCTGCCAAGGCCGCAGCCAAGACACCGGCGCAGGCGCAGGCCACGGCAGCCGAGACGAAGGCCCCCGAGAAGAAGGCTCCCGAGGCGAAGGCAGAGCCCAAGGCCCAGCCGAAGACCGAGCCGAAGACCGAGCCGAAGACCGAGCCGGCCGCCGCATCCCCGAAGCCGCGCGACATCCCCGCGGTCAAGGGCACCGGGCCGGTCAGCGAGGACCAGGTCGTCCCGCTGCGTGGAGCCTCCTCCCGCGTCGTCAGCAACATGGAGGTCTCCCTCACCGTGCCGACGGCGACGAGCGTGCGTGCCGTCCCCGCCAAGCTGCTCATCGACAACCGCGTCGTCATCAACAACCACCTCGCCCGCTCACGCGGCGGCAAGGTGAGCTTCACCCACCTCATCGGCTACGCCATGGTCAAGGCCCTGGCGCTCATGCCCGAGATGAACAACGGCTTCACCGAGGTGAACGGCAAGCCCGCGCTCGTGCGCCCGGCCCACGTCAACTTCGGCCTGGCCATCGACCTGCAGAAGGACGACGGCAGCCGCACGCTCGTCGTGCCCTCGATCAAGTCGGCCGAGGAGATGGACTTCGTCCACTTCTGGACCGCCTACGAGGACATCGTCCGCAAGGCGCGCGCCAACAAGCTGACCGTCGAGGACTTCCAGGGCACCACCATCTCGCTGACCAACCCCGGTGGCATCGGCACGGTCCACTCCGTCCCGCGCCTGATGAAGGGCCAGGGCGCCATCATCGGCGTCGGCGCCCTCGACTACCCCGCCGAGTGGCAGGGCGCGAGCAACGAGACGCTCAACAAGAACGCCGTGAGCAAGATCCTGACGCTCACCTCGACGTACGACCACCGCATCATCCAGGGCGCCCAGAGCGGCGACTTCCTGCGGATCATCCACCAGCTGCTCCTCGGCCAGAACCACTTCTACGACGAGATCTTCGAGTCGCTGCGCATCCCCTACGAGCCGGTCCGCTGGATCCAGGACATCGACTCCTCCCACGACGACGACATCAACAAGGTCGCTCGCGTCCAGGAGCTCATCCATGCCTATCGCGTCCGCGGCCACCTCATGGCCGACACCGACCCGCTCGAGTACAAGCAGCGCCGCCACCACGACCTCGACGTGACGACGCACGGCCTGACCCTGTGGGACCTCGACCGCACCTTCGCCACCGGCGGGTTCGGCGGCTATCCCTTCCTCAAGCTGCGCAAGATCCTCGGCATCCTGCGTGACTCGTACTGCCGCACCGTCGGCATCGAGTACATGCACATCCAGGACCCCGAGCAGCGCAAGTGGATCCAGAACAAGGTCGAGCGGCCCTACGAGAAGGCCAACCGCGACGAGCAGATGCGCATCATGCGCCGTCTCAACGCCGCCGAGGCCTTCGAGACGTTCCTGCAGACGAAGTTCGTCGGGCAGAAGCGCTTCTCGCTCGAGGGCGGCGAGTCCGTGATCGCGCTCCTCGACCGCATCCTGTGCCGTGCCGCGGCCGAGAAGCTCGACGAGGTGTGCATCGGCATGCCGCACCGTGGCCGGCTCAACGTGCTCGCCAACATCGCCGGCAAGTCCTACGGCCAGATCTTCCGCGAGTTCGAGGGCACCCAGGACCCCAAGTCGGTCCAGGGCTCGGGCGACGTGAAGTACCACCTCGGCACCGAGGGCGAGTTCGTCACCGAGGACGGCAGCAGGACCAAGGTCTACCTCGCCGCCAACCCCTCGCACCTCGAGGCCGTCAACCCGGTGCTCGAGGGCATCGTGCGCGCCAAGCAGGACCGCCTCAACCTCGCAGGCGAGAGCTTCCCCGTCCTGCCCGTGCTGATGCACGGTGACGCCGCGTTCGCCGGCCAGGGTGTCGTCGCCGAGACGCTCAACCTCTCGCAGCTGCGCGGCTACCGCACCGGCGGCACGATCCACGTCGTCATCAACAACCAGGTCGGGTTCACCACCTCGCCGAGCAGCTCGCGGTCCTCGGTCTACTCGACCGACGTCGCGCGGATGATCCAGGCGCCGATCTTCCACGTCAACGGCGACGACCCCGAGGCCTGCGTCCGCGTGGCGGAGCTGGCCTACGAGTTCCGCCAGGAGTTCAACAAGGACGTCGTCATCGACATGGTGTGCTACCGCCGCCGCGGTCACAACGAGGGCGACGACCCGTCGATGACGCAGCCGCTGATGTACAACCTCATCGAGGCCAAGCGCTCGGTGCGCAAGCTCTACACCGAGTCGCTCATCGGCCGCGGCGACATCAGCGTCGAGGACGCCGAGGCCGCGCTGCGCGACTACCAGCAGCAGCTCGAGCGGGTGTTCGTCGAGACGCGCGAGGCGAAGAAGGCGCAGAGCGCGGCACCGGCCGGGGCCACCGACCGCGAGTCCGACGCTCCCGACAACGCCGGCCTCGAGCGCCCCACCGCGCAGGTCCAGGACGACGTCGCGCCGGTGCGTTCGGCCACCGAGACAGGCGTCCCGGAAAGCGAGATCGTGCACATCGGCGAGACCTTCGCCAACCCGCCCGAGGGCTTCACGATCCACCCGAAGCTGAAGCAGCTGATGGACAAGCGCGCTGCGATGGTGCACGACGGTGGCATCGACTGGCCGATGGCCGAGCTGCTCGCCTTCGGCACCCTGCTCAAGGAGGGCACCCCGGTGCGCCTGGCCGGGCAGGACAGCCGACGCGGCACCTTCGTCCAGCGCCACGCCGTGCTCATCGACAAGAACAACGCGGAGGAGTGGACGCCGCTGCTCTACCTCGGCGAGGGACAGGCCCGCTTCTGGGTCTACGACTCCCTGCTGTCCGAGTACGCCGCGATGGGCTTCGAGTACGGCTACTCCGTCGAGCGCCCGGACGCGCTGGTCGTCTGGGAGGCCCAGTTCGGCGACTTCGCCAACGGCGCCCAGACGATCGTCGACGAGTTCATCTCCAGCTCCGAGCAGAAGTGGGGACAGCGCAGCTCGGTCGTGCTGCTGCTCCCCCACGGCTACGAGGGCCAGGGTCCCGACCACAGCTCCGCGCGCATCGAGCGCTACCTGCAGCTGTGCGCCGAGAACAACATGACGGTCGCCTACCCGTCCACGGCGGCGAGCTACTTCCACCTGCTGCGCCGCCAGGCCTACGCCCGACCGCGCACGCCGCTCGTCGTCTTCACCCCGAAGTCGATGCTGCGCAGCAAGGCCGCAGCCAGCTCGGTCGAGGCCTTCACGCAGGGCGGCTTCCAGCCGGTGCTCGCCGACCACGAGGGCGCCACCCAGGACGTCACCCGGGTGCTGTTCGCGAGCGGCAAGGTCGTGCACGAGCTCGACGCCGAGCGCGCCAAGCGCGGCGACACCTCCACGGCGATCGTCCGCGTCGAGCAGCTCTACCCGATCCCCGAGCAGGAGATCGTCGACGCTGCGGCCCGCTACCCCGGCGCCGAGCTGGTCTGGGTCCAGGACGAGCCCCGCAACCAGGGCGCCTGGCCCCTCATGGCCCAGTGGCTGCACGAGGACCTGTGCGGCCTCGGCGAGAACCGCCCGTGGCGGGTCGTGGCCCGCAAGGCCTCGGCCTCGCCCGCGACCGGCTCGTCCAAGAAGCACGCGGTCGAGCAGGCCGAGCTGATGGAGCGCGCGTTCGGCCGCTGACCCGCCCTGCAGTGACGAGCGCGAGGGACCCCGCCACCGTGGCGGGGTCCCTCGCGGCACACCGGAGGTGACGGCATACGCTGCCTCTTCCCGCCGTAGGCGAGGCGCCCTCCTCGGCTGGCCTCCTACGCACCCGCACCGGCACGCGATAACCTCCCATCGTGTACTTCACCGACAGGGGCATCGAGGAGCTGGCGGCTCGGCGCGGCGAGGAGGAGGTCACCTTCGAGTGGCTCGCCGAGCAGCTGCGCACGTTCGTCGACCTCAACCCCGAGTTCGAGGTGCCCGTCGAGCGACTCGCGACGTGGCTGGCCCGGCTGGACGACGACGAGGACTGAGCACGTGAGCGACCGCACCGACCGCAACGACACCGGCGGGATCCCGGCCGAGGCCCCGAGGGAGTCCTACGGCGTCGGCCCCGCCTACCCCTCGTCCCACACGCAGTTCACCAGCGACGCCCCGGGGCGGTATGCCGCAGCGCCGGCTGCCGACACCGGCTCGCCCGACGCCCCAGCCGACGCTGCCTCCGGCTCGACGCCCACGGAGGAGCCCTACTACGCCCCGAGCGCCGAGGTCACCGTCACCGACGGGGTGCGCGACGTCGGCATGATCTTCCTGGGGGCTTCACTGACCGCCGGCTACGGCGACCCCAAGGGCCTCGGGTGGGTCGGGCGCGTCGTCGCCAGGACCCAGCACCCCGACCTCGACCTGACCGCCTACAACCTCGGGGTTCGCGGCAACACGTCGGGCGACGTCGTAGCTCGGTGGGGCGCCGAGTGCCACCCCCGCTGGAAGGGCCGCACCGAACGCCGTCTCGTGCTCAACGTGGGCACCAACGACGTCATCTCCGGCATGACGATGGCGCGCTCCCGGCTCAACCTCGCCAACGTCCTCGACGAGGCGACCAACGCGGGCATCGGAGTCTTCGTCGTGGGCCTCACGCCCACCCTCGACGACGAGCTGAACCGCAAGATCGAGGCGCTCGCCGAGGCCCAGGCCGACGTGTGCTCACGCCGCGGCATCACCTACGTCGACTGCTACCGCCCCCTCGCGACCCACGACCAGTGGATGGCAGACCTCGCGGCGAGCCCGGACCGGTCCCACCCGGGCCAGGCGGGCTACGGCCTCATCGCCTGGCTGGTGCTGCACAACGGCTGGAACGACTGGCTCTCGCTCAGCTGAGCCCGTCGTCCCGCCGGGCGCCGTCGGCGCCCATCCCGGCCTGGGAGCCGTCGCCCCCGTCCACAGCTCGGTCCGGGCGCGGGTCGCGACGCCCCGGAGCGGCCAGGGCGGCCACGATGCTGGCCACGGCGACGGCACCCACGGCCAGCGCGACGGGGGTGCGACCCGACTCGTGGAGCGACCAGGCGACGGGCAGCAGCAGGGCGTTCCAGAGCAGCGTCGGGGTGCGCGGCCAGTCCGCCGCCCGGCTCCAGCCCCGCGCCAGCACGAGCAGGCCGAGTCCGAAGATGAGGATGAGCACACCGGAGGTCGCCGCACGGGTCAGGTCGTCTGTGGCGCCGGTCACCATCTCGTAGGCGTAGAAGACGGCGAAGCCGAGGACGACGAGCGCCTCCAGCAGTGTGAGCAGCCCTGCCACACGGTGGGATCCGCGAACCACTCGAGGGGCGGGCGTCGCTTCGGTCACCCGCCCAGCCTAGCGAGCCGGGCTCGGAGCGAGACGATCGGCGGGCTCCCAGGCCCGCCGACGGGCCCCGGACTCTGGAACTGGCGGCCGTTCGCCGATAGAGTAAGTCCTTGGTGTGATCGGCGCCCACGCGTTGAACAGGGAGATGGGCACTGCGCGCACCGGGTCATGGACCACGACGCGTACGGAACATCTTCGTGCGCGTTTCCGTTGGTCAGGGGGGATCCCCGCACGACGACACCCATGACAGGCTCCGACAACGACGCTGGCGCCCATCCCATGCACCACGACCGACACCCGGGCGTCGGTGCCGAACACGAGATACATGAAGGAGCACGATCCACATGGATTGGCGCGACCGCGCTGCCTGCTTGGAGGCCGACCCGGAGCTGTTCTTCCCCATCGGGAACACCGGTCCGGCCATCCTGCAGATCGAGGAGGCGAAGGCCGTGTGCCGGACCTGTCCCGTCATCGACACCTGCCTCAAGTGGGCCCTGGAGACCGGCCAGGACGCCGGCGTGTGGGGCGGCCTCTCAGAGGACGAGCGTCGAGCCCTGAAGCGTCGCAACGCGCGGGCCCGTCGCGCTGGCTGAGCCCTGCTGAGGCAGCCGCCAGACAGGCTGCAGCACCTCTGCACGACCCACGTCCGCGAGCCCGGTGACCCCTCGGTCGCCGGGCTTTTGGCTGCCCTGCCCGCGTGTGCCCGTCCTGCGTGTGCCGTCCGGCTCGTCAGGTGATCGGGCGCAGGCTCGCGGTGAAGCGGGCTCGCGTGCCGTGCGGCACGACCGCCTCCCAACTGATGCGGCCCTGCAGGTCGGCGACGAGCGACTGCACGATCTGGGTGCCGAGCCCCGAGCCGGGCCGGCGTGCCGGGTCGATGCCCTTGCCGTCGTCCTCGACCGACACCGCGATCATCTGCTGGCCGCGGTCGTCGGACATCCGCTCGATGTCGATGCGCACCTCTCCCCCGGCGTCACCGAGCCCGTGCTCGATCGCGTTCTGCACCAGCTCGCTGAGGATCATCGCCAGGGAGGTCGCGTCCTCCGCCCGAAGCCGCCCGAACGAGCCGTGCGTGACGGTGTGGACGGGCGCGCCGTTGGACGAGACCTCCACGACGGCCCCGAGTCCCCGCTGGGCGATCGGGTCGAAGTCGACGGTCTCGTCGAAGCCCTGGCTCAGCTGGTCGTGGACCATGGCGATGGTCCCCACCCTGCGCTCCGCCTCGGCGAGGGCTGCGCGCGCCTCTCCCTCGGGCAGGCGCCGAGCCTGCAGCCGTAGCAGGGCGGCGACCGACTGGAGGTTGTTCTTGACGCGGTGGTGGATCTCGCGGATCGTCGCGTCCTTCGTCATGAGCTCGCGCTCGCGCCTGCGCAGCTCGCCGACATCGCGCATGAGCACGATGGCGCCGAACCGCTGGCCGGCCTCGGTCAGCGGGATGGCCCGCATCGACACCGTCGTCCCCCCTGCGACCACCTCCGTGCGCCACGGCTGGCGCCCCGTGACCACGAGGGGCAGCCCTTCGTCGACGAGGTGGGACTCGCGTACGTTCTCGGTGACGATCTGGGCCAGGCTCGCGCCGACGACCTCGCCGAGGTGCCCGAGGCGGTGCAGGGCGGAGACGGCGTTGGGGCTGGCGTAGGTCACGATGCCGTCGACGTCCAGGCGCATGACGCCGTCACCCACGCGGGGCGCGCCGCGTCGGAGCCCGGTCGGCGCCCCGCTGTGCGGGAACTCCCCGCCCGTCACCATCCGGCACAGCGCATCCGCCGTCGCGAGATAGGTCAGCTCGAGACGGCTCGGGGTGCGCGTGGTCCACAGGTTGGTGTGGCGCGTCATGACGCCCACGACGTGGCCACCGCGGACGACGGGGATGTACTCCTCCCGCACCGACTGGTCCGGCCCGTGCTCGTGCGTGACGACGACCTGGCGCACGCGCAGGATCCGCTGCTCGTCGGCCGCCTCGTCGAGCAGGTCCCGCGTGCGGCCCAGCTCGGCCACCCGACCCACCTGGTCCTCGACGAAGACGAGCTGCCCGGTGGTGGGGCGCACGTGGGCCACGGCCTCCCAGCGCTCGCTGGTCGACCGGACCCACAGCACGAGGTCGGCGAACGAGAGGTCGGCGATGAGCTGCCAGTCACCGACGAGCAGCTGCAGCCACTCGATGTCGTGGTCGGGCATCGTCGTCCCGCCCCGCAGGAGCTCGCTCAGGGTAGCCACGCCCCGAGCCTAGTGAGGCCTCGCTCCCCCTCGGACGAGCGCCCCGTCCGGTCGGACGTCGCTCCGTCACGTCCGCCCGGGGCGGAGGTGACGGAGCGACCCGTTCCTGTGGTGTCAGCCACTCACTCGGGTGGCCCTTGTCAGGTCCGTGACTCGGCGGCGATCCGGGCGGCAGCCTGGCGTGCAGCCGTCTTGGTGGCGGTCTCCTCCGCGTCCGCCCCGTCGCCGGCGACGGCCGGCACCTCGCGCGGTCCCTTGCCCGGCAGCTCGATGGCGGACGACTCGGCCCTCTTCGGCGGGGCGCTCTTGGGCGCACCCTTGGCCGCAGTCTTGGCCGGAGTCTTGGCCGCAGTCTTGGCCGGAGTCTTGGCCGCAGTCTTGGCCGCAGTCTTGGCCGCAGTCTTCGCCGAACCCCTGCCCGAGCCCGCCTTCTTCGCGGCCTTGGTGTTCCGCGCCGGTGAGCCCGAGGGCTCCTTGGCCGCCGTGGCCGCCGTGGCCTCGGTACGTGGCCGCGTCGTGGACGAGACCGCGCCGTTGGCCCCCGCCTCGAGCTCCACCGGGGCGGGCTGACCGGACGACGCCGGCTTCGTCACGGTGCGCAGCGTGCGCAGGGCGACGGAGAGCGCCGCGATCCCGGCGTGGCTCATCCGCTCGATGCCGCCCAGTGCGCCGCGGGCGCGACCGAGAGCGTCGGCGTTGAGGTCGGACCACTCCCGGAGGCGCGCTGCGGCGTCGTGTCGCCGGTTGCTGACCTCGAGGACCGAGCGGGTCAGGGTCTCGAGGACGGCGTAGAGATCGTCGCGCAGCGCGCCGCGGGCCATCGCGTCCCAGCGGTCGTCACGCGGCAGCATGGTGACCCGCCCCAGCATCGCGTCGATCGAGAACGTCTCGGACGTCAGGAAGTAGACGCGGACGACGTCCTCGAGCTTCTCCCCGGTGTCCTCGGCGATCTCGATGCAGTCGAGGAGCGAGTACTGGTCGAGCAGCGAGGCGGCCACCGTGGCGAGCTCCTCCGGCACGCCCTTGCCCTCCAGGTCGTGGATCCGCCGTTCCAGGCGGGTGCGCTCGCTGCCCTGCAGCAGCTCCGGGACCCGGTCGGCGAAGGCCCGGACCCCCGGCCGGAACCGCGCCACCTCGGCTGCGATGTCGAGCGAGGCCGGACGGGAGGAGAGGAACCAGCGCACCGAGCGGTCGACGAGCCGGCGGAACTCGAGGTAGAGGGCCGTCTGCGCCGTGGTGCTGACGACGTTGTCGGTGGCCTCGACGCGGCGCACGAACCCGGCGAGGTCGAACACCTCGCGGCAGACGACGTAGGCGCGGGCGACCTGCTCGGGCGTCGCCCCCGTCTCCTCGCCGGCACGGTAGGCGAACGTGATGCCGCCACGGTTGACCATCGAGTTGGCCACCGCGTTGGTGATGATCTCCCGGCGCAGCGGGTGGGCGGCGATCTCGGCGGCGTACTTGCCGCGCAGCGGCTTGGGGAAGTACTCGGCGAGGGTCGTCTCGAACCACGGGTCGTCGGGCAGCGAGCTGCTGATGAGCTGGCTCTTGAGGTAGAGCTTCGCGTAGGCGACGAGGACCGAGAACTCCGGCGAGGACAGCCCGAGGCCTGCCTTCTGGCGGCGGGCGATCTCCGAGTCGCTCGGCAGGAACTCGAGGGCGCGGTCGAGGTCGCCGCCGGACTCGAGGAACTGGATGAGCCGCTCGTGGACGCCGAGCATCTCGTGCTGCTGGGCGCGGGCGTTGCCGAGCAGGACGTTCTGCTCGTAGTTGTCGCGCAGCACCTGGTCGGCGACCTCGTCGGTCATGGAGGCCAGCAGCGTGTTGCGGCGCTTGGTCGTCAGCTGCCCCGAGCGGGTCAGCTCGGTGAGCAGGATCTTGATGTTGACCTCGTGGTCGGAGGTGTCGACCCCGGCGCTGTTGTCGATGGCGTCGGTGTTGATCCGCACGCCCGCGAGCGCCGCCTCGATGCGCCCGAGCTGGCTGGCGCCGAGGTTGCCGCCCTCGCCGACGACCTTGCAGCGCAGGTCGCTGCCGTTGACGCGGATGGCGTCGTTGGCGCGGTCGCCGATCTCGGAGTTGGTCTCGGCGGTCGCCTTGACGTAGGTGCCGATGCCGCCGTTCCACAGCAGGTCGACGGGCGCGAGCAGGATCGCCTTCATCAGGTCGGCGGGGGTCATGCTCTTGGTGCCGTGGCGCAGGCCAAGGGCGGTGACCATCTGCGGGCTCACGGGCACCGACTTGGCCGACCGCGGGAAGATGCCGCCACCCTTGCTGATGAGCTTCTCGTCGTAGTCGGCCCACGACGAGCCGGGCAGGTCGAACATGCGGCGGCGCTCGGCATACGAGGTCGCGGCGTCGGGCGTGGGATCGACGAAGATGTGCCGGTGGTCGAAGGCCGCCACGAGGCGGATGTGCTCCGACAGCAGCATGCCGTTGCCGAAGACGTCACCGCTCATGTCGCCGACGCCCACCACGGTGAACTCCTGCGACTGCGTGTCCAGGCCGAGCTCGCGGAAGTGGCGCTTGACCGACTCCCACGCCCCGCGGGCCGTGATGCCCATGCCCTTGTGGTCGTAGCCCGCCGACCCGCCGGACGCGAAGGCGTCGTCGAGCCAGAAGCCGTAGTCACCGGCCAGCCCGTTGGCGATGTCGGAGAACTTCGCCGTGCCCTTGTCGGCGGCGACGACGAGGTAGGTGTCGTCCTCGTCGTGGCGCACGACGCGATGCGGAGGCACGGCCTCCCCCGCCACGAGGTTGTCGGTGAGGTCGAGCAGCCCGGAGATGAACAGCTTGTAGGACGCGATGCCCTCGTCCATCCACGCCGCGCGGTCGACGGCCGGGTCGGGCAGCTGCTTGGCGTAGAAGCCACCCTTGCTGCCGGTCGGGACGATGACGGCGTTCTTGACCATCTGCGCCTTGACGAGGCCGAGGATCTCGGTGCGGAAGTCCTCGCGCCGGTCGGACCAGCGCAGGCCACCGCGCGCGACCTTGCCGAAGCGCAGGTGCACCCCCTCGACGCGTGGGCTGTAGACCCAGATCTCGTACATCGGGCGGGGCGCCGGCAGGTCGGGCACCTTCTTCGGGTTGAGCTTCAGCGAGACGTAGGGCTTGTCGTGGCCGTTGGCGTCGGGCTGGAAGTAGTTCGTGCGCAGGCTGGCCTGGATGACGCCGAGCAGCGCCCGGACGATGCGGTCGTGGTCGAGGCTCGCGACGTCGTCGAGGGCCTCGGTGATGCGCGTGACGACGTGCTTCTGGCGGGAGGCGCGCTTGTCGCGGCCCGCCTCGGTGTCGGGGAAGGCGTCGGGGTCGAAGCGCGCCTCGAAGAGCTCCACGAGGCTGCGCGCGATCCCGGTGTTGGCCGCGAGCGCCGACTCGACGTAGTCCTGCGAGAACGTCGACCCCGTCTGCCGGAGGTACTTGGCCACGGTGCGCAGGATGACGACCTGCCGCCAGGTGAGGCCGGCCGCGAGGACGAGCGCGTTGAAGCCGTCGGACTCGGCGCGACCGTCCCAGACCGCGCGGAAGGCCTCCTCGAAGCGGCCCCGCACGTCGTCGGTGGCCGCGGCGTCGCCCGAGCCCCACGCCTTGGCGTCGGCCCGCAGCCCGAAGTCGAAGATGTGCAGGGTGCGCCCGACGGGCCCGCGCACCTCGTAGGGGCGCTCGTCGGTGACCTCGACGCCGAGGTGGGTGAAGAGCGGCAGCACCTGCGTCAGCGACAGGTCGGCGCGGCGGTAGAGCTTGAAGCGGCGCTCGCGTGGGTCGTCGGAGGCCGGGTCGTCGTAGAGGTGCAGCCCGGTCGTGAGATCGCCGTCACCGAGCGCGTCGATGCGGTCGAGGTCGTCGACCGCCGTCGCGACCTCGAAGTCCTCCTTGTACGCCTCGGGCAGCGCCTTGGCGTATGCCGCCATCGTCCTCGCGGCGCCCTCGAGCCCCCGTGCCTGGCTGAGCGCCTCGGACAGGTCCTCGTCCCACGTGCGGGTGGCGTCGATCACGCGCTGCTCGAGGGCCACCTCGTCGATGTCGGGGATGTCGGTGCCGGACGGCATGCGGACGACGAAGTGCAGCCGGGCGAGCGTCGACTCGCTGACGCGCGTCGTGTTGTCGATGTTCTCGCCGCCGAAGGCCTCGAGCAGGATCGACTCGATGCGCAGGCGCACCGTCGTGTTGTAGCGGTCCCGCGGGAGGTAGACGAGGCAGGACACGAAGCGACCGAACTCGTCACGTCGCAGGAAGAGCTTGGTCTTGCGGCGCTCCTGCAGGTGCAGGACGCTCGTCGCGATCTCGGCCAGCTGGG
Organism: Terrabacter terrae; assembly: GCF_039529575.1. Lineage (NCBI taxonomy): Bacteria > Bacillati > Actinomycetota > Actinomycetes > Micrococcales > Intrasporangiaceae > Terrabacter > Terrabacter terrae. Next base: position 714,223 of record NZ_BAAANB010000021.1, on the reverse strand, counting down.
CCGACGTGGTCTGGAAGAGCTCGTCGCGCGGGTAGGTCTCGAGGATCTGCAGGATGTCCTTGCCCGAGTGGCTGTCGGGGCTGAGGCCGGTCAGCCGCAGCACCTCCTGGGCACGCACGTCGAGCAGCGGGATGTCGTGGATCGTGTCGTTGTAGGCAGCCGACGCGTAGAGGCCGAGGAAGCGCTGCTCGCCGACGCACTCCCCGCGGGCGTCGAACCGCTTGATGGAGATGTAGTCGAGGTAGACGTCGCGGTGCACCGTGGCGCGGGAGTTGGCCTTGGTGATGATGAGGATGCTCGAGTCACGGGCGGCGCGGCTGGCGGCGGGCGTGAGCACGAGCCCCTTGCCCGCGGACGGCCGGTCGTAGCGCAGCAGGCCCAGACCGGTGCCGGGGACCTGGCGAGAGACGTCCTTGCCGTGCTCGCGGGTCAGGGAGTACTCGCGGTAGCCGAGGAAGGTGAAGTTGTTGTGCGCCAGCCACTCGAGGAATCGCGCCGCCTCCCGGGCGTGGTGCGGGTCGGTGCCGGGCGGCGTCGCGGACCGCAGCTCGCTCGCGATCGTGAGGGCGTGCGCGCGCATCTTGGGCCAGTCCTCGACCGAGTCCCGGACGTTCTCGAGGACGTGGCGCAGCCGCGCCTCGACGTCGGGCAGGGCGTCGGCCGGCAGGCGGTCGATCTCCAGGTGCATCCACGACTCGCGCCCGAGGCCCACGGTGCTCGACTGCACCGTGGTGGACCCGTCGGTGACGACCGACTTGAGCTCGCCGGTGATCGTGCGCGACACCGTCATCTGGGGGTGGACGATGAGGTGCACGCCGCGGTCGAAGCCGCCGAGGGCACCGACGACGGAGTCGACCAGGAAGGGCATGTCGTCGACGACGATCTGCACCACCGTGTGGGTGGTGGACCAGCCGTCGTCCTCGGCCGTGGGGTTGAAGGCCCGCACGTTGAAGGTCCCCACCGGGCGCTCCTGGGCGAAGGCGCGGTGCTCGGTCGCGATCGTCGCGAGCTCGCGCGCCGGCCGGGCCAGCAGGTCCTCGGTGGCCACGAGGCGGTAGTACGCCCGGAGGAAGTCCTCCATGTCGGCGGCCGCGGTGGCCGAGGACCGGCCCCTGCCCCGTCGAGGCGGTGGCGCCATTGCTTCGGCAGCAGCCCTGATGACGTCGATTCGAGACTGTTCGAGTGACGCTGACATGCGGTTGTCGGATTCCTCACCGTGCGGCCCGTGCAGCGACACGTCGTCGTGTCGCGCATCTCACGATGTGAGCCTATCCCCGTCGGCTCCGGGGCCGGACACCCCGGTGGAGAACTGGCCGGTACCCCTCGCGGCAGTCCCTAGAGTGGTGCCATGGACGACGGGACCGGGGCGCCGCACGCCACGGATCCCGCGACGCTCCGAGCGCTCGCGGCGGCTCGATCGACGGCCCGCAGCCTCTCCGAGGAGCTGCTGACCCATGTGCCGGACGTGGGTGACCTGCCGACCCAACGCGCCCTCGACGCCTGGGTCGAGCAGGCGGCCGACACGCTCGCCGCGCTGTCGGAGGCTCTCGAGGAGCGCCTCCTCGAGCTCGGCGCGGCCGCGACCCGCGTGCAGCAGACCGACGCCCGGAGGGTCGGCCGGCCATGACGTTCTCATCCCCCGGCGACCCCGCATCCACGTCAGCCCTGGGCGGCGCCCTCCTCAGCCAGGCCGGGCGCCTGGCCGACCTCGTGCTCGACCTCGACGCGTCGGCGAGCCGCGCCTCCCGAGCCGGCGCCCGTCGCGGACGCGCCGACGCCGGCCCCCCCGGCACCACGGATACGGCGGGCGGCGACCGAACTGCCCGCGTGGGCTCGCCAGGTCCCACCCGCCGCGAGGAGGAGCTCCTGACCCGCGCCGCCACCGAGCTCGATCGCGTCGGCAGCCTCCTGCAGGCGTGGACCACCACGGCCGTCGAGTCTGCGGCACGGCTGCGCGCACTGGAGCCCGCTCTGGCCCGGGTCGACCTCGTGGTCGACGGGCACCTCGTCGTCGAGCGATCCGGGCCCAGCCGGGTCCAACCGGCCCAGCGTCTCGCCGAGCGCGAGCGCCTCCAGGAGCTGCTCAACCGGGTGACCGCCGCCCGCTCGCGGGAGCTGGCGCGGCTCGGCCGCGAGCTCGAGCAGTCGGGCACGACGCTCGCCGCCCTGTCCGTTCGCGCGCGTTCGGGCACGTGAGGGGCCGCGACGCGGCCACCGTGGACGGCATACTCGCTCCCGTCGCGGGCCTGCGCGCAGGAGCCGGCGGCGGGGTGCAATAGCGTGTCCGTCATGAAGATCTCCGAGACGATGACGTATGCCGCGCCGCCCGAGACCGTCTACGCCATGGTCACCGACCCGACCTTCCAGGAGCGCAAGTGCGTCGAGGCCGGCGCCCGGAAGCACGAGGCGGCGGTCACCCCTGCGGGCGACGGGGCGCGTGTCGTGACGAGGCGTGACCTGCCCGCCGACGGCCTTCCCGACTTCGCCAAGTCGATCGTGGGCCCGACGCTCTCCGTGACCGAGACGTACGAGTGGGGGGCCCCTGCCGCCGACGGCGCACGCTCCGGCACCCTCGTGGTCGAGGTGGCGGGGGCCCCGGTGGCCATGCGGTCGACCATCAAGCTCGCGCCGACCTCCGGAGGCACCTCGATCACGGTCGAGGGTGACCTCAAGGCCTCCATCCCGCTCTTCGGAGCCAAGGTCGAGAAGGCGGCCGCCCCGGCCGTCGTCGACGCGATCCGCGCCGAGCGCAAGACCGGGACGGCGTGGATCGCCGAGCACGCCTGACCCGCGCCTGACACGCGTCCCTGTCGACTCCGCGCCTCTGGCGACTCGGTGCCCTGGCGACGAACGGGCCCGACTCCGTGGAGGAGTCGGGCCCGTTCGGCATCCGGCCTGCTGCAGCCGGCGGGCGTCAGCCCATGTGCGGGTAGGTGTGGTTGGTCGGCGGCACGAAGGTCTCCTTGATGGAGCGGACGCTCGTCCAGCGCAGCAGGTTCTGCGCGGCGCCGGCCTTGTCGTTGGTGCCGGAGGCGCGGCCGCCGCCGAACGGCTGCTGCCCCACGACGGCGCCGGTCGGCTTGTCGTTGACGTAGAAGTTGCCGGCGGCGAAGCGCAGGCGCCTCGTCGCGTCGGCGATGACCCGGCGGTCCTGCGCGATGATCGAGCCGGTCAGGCCGTACGGCGCGAAGCGCTCCATCTGGTCGAGCACGGTGTCGTAGTCGCCGTCCTCGTAGACGTGGACCGACAGGATCGGGCCGAAGTACTCGGTGCGGAACGACTCGTCGCCGGCGTCCTTGACCTCGAGGACGGTCGGGCGCACGAACCAGCCGACCGAGTCGTCGTAGGTGCCGCCGGCGAGGACCTCGATGCCGCCGGTGGCGTGCGCCCGGTCGATGGCGTCCTTGTGCTTGGCGAAGGCCCGCTCGTCGATGACGGCGCCCATGAAGTTGGACAGGTCGGTGACGTCACCCTGCCTCAGGCCGTTCGTGATGTCGACGAGGTCGTCCTTGATCTCCCTCCACACCGAGGCCGGGACGTAGGCGCGGGAGGCGGCCGAGCACTTCTGGCCCTGGAACTCGAAGGCACCACGGATCATGGCGGTGCGCAGCACGGCCGGGTCGGCGCTCGGGTGGGCGAGGATGAAGTCCTTGCCGCCGGTCTCGCCGACGAGGCGCGGGTAGGTGCGGTAGCGGTCCAAGTTGGCCCCGACCTGCTGCCACAGGTGCTTGAACGTCGGGGTGGAGCCGGTGAAGTGGATGCCGGCGAGGTCCTCGTCGGCGAGGGCCGCCTTGCTGACCTCGATGCCGTCGCCGGTGACGAGGTTGATGACGCCCGGCGGCATGCCGGCCTCCTCGAGCAGCTCCATCGTCAGCTGCGCAGCGAGCTGCTGCGTCGGGCTCGGCTTCCACACGACGGTGTTGCCCATGAGCGCCGGCGCGGTGGGCAGGTTGCCGGCGATGGCGGTGAAGTTGAAGGGGGTGATCGCGTAGACGAAGCCCTCGAGCGAGCGGTAGTCGGAGCGGTTCCACACACCCTTGGCGTTGAGCGGGGGCTGCTGCTCGAGGATCTGGCGGGCGAAGTGCACGTTGATGCGCCAGAAGTCGATCAGCTCGCACGCCGCGTCGATCTCGGCCTGGTATGCCGTCTTCGACTGTCCCAGCATCGTCGCAGCGTTGAGCCTGGCGCGCCACGGCCCGGAGAGCAGCTCCGCGGCCTTGAGCAGGACGGCAGCTCGGTCGTCGAAGGAGAGCTCGCGCCACATCGGCGCAGCGGCCTTCGCCGCGTCGACGGCGGCCTGGCCCTCCTCCACGGTCGCGTTGCGCAGCGTGCCGAGCACCTTGGCGTGCGCGTGCGGCTGGCGCACGGCGATCTCCGCGCCGGAGCCCGTCACCCGCTTGCCGTCGATCGTGTGCGGCAGCTCGCGGGCGGAGGCGCCGAGCTCGGTGAGGGCGGCCTCGAGCGCGGCTCGCTCGGGCGAGCCCGGCGCGTAGTCGAGCACCGGCTCGTTGGCCGGTGCGGGCACGTGGGTCACGGCGTCCATCAAGTTCTCCTGCAGTTGGCACGGTCGGCGGGCCCGGTCGGTGCCCGACCGGGGCGGGGGCGGCCCGCCTCGTGGGCGGACCACTCCATCGTTCCATGCCGGCTGCAGCGCCGTTCCTCCGCGCCTTGGCTGGGTCGCGGCGGTCGCCTCCGTCGGGACCGTCGTTCAGTGCAGGACCGGGATGCTCCACGGGTAGCGGAACGACTCTCCGCGGTTGGCGGCCATCGCGGCCCGGATGTGGAACCACAGTCCCGCCACCACGGCGACGATCCAGACGATGATGGCGAGCGGGATCAGCAGCACCGTGAAGAACATGATCCAACCGACGATGATGGCTGCCCACACGGCGAGGTTGAAGTTGAAGGAGCCGGCCGCCGCCCGGCGCACGAAGGCGCTGCGGTCCTTGTAGATGGCCCAGATGACGAGGGGGCCGACGAAGCTGAGCCAGCCGGCCGAGATGACGGCAGCGATGATCGCCGCGAGGTGGCCGAGGATGGCCCAGGTGCGCTCCTCGCCCGTGGGGGTGAGGGACTGGCCGTACGGGTTCGGGATGGGATGCGTCATGCCTCCATCCTCGCGCTTCGGACGGCCGATCCGCTGCTGGGGAGCGCCCTGACCGGACCCTGATCCGACCCTGATGTCAGTGCACCCGTGCCACGGGGCCGTGTCTCAAGCGGGGCTCACGCGCGGGCGCCGACGCCGTCGTCGACGGCGAGCGAGCAGACGGCGCTGGCCGGGTCGAGGACTCCGAGGGTGGCCAGGAGCGTGAGCGCCATCTCGTGGTGCCCACGGGCGCCCGGGTGGAAGGGGTCGTCGAGCCAGCCCGACGGGGCGACGTCGGTCCCGCCGTCCGCGGGGTCCGCAGCGGCGGTCTCCCAAGCGGCGGCGTGGTCGACGACCAGGACCCCGAGGTCGTCCGCGACCTCCCGAACCGCCTGCGCGTAGAGCGCGAGCAGTCGGGAGTTTCGCTCTCCTTCGTCGAGGACCGGCGGCGGGGTCTGCAGCACCACGGTGGCGCCCACGTCCCTCGAGCGCTGGACGATCTGGTCGAGGCGGTAGCGGAAGCCGCGCAATCCGTCCTCACCGGACACCATGTCGTTGGTGCCGAACAGCACGAAGACGACGTCAGGCGCGAACCGGCCTGCGCGCCAGTGGAACTCGGGCAGCAGGTCCTCGGTGGTGGCGCCGGAGACACCGGAGTTCACGACGGCGTCGCCACGACGACCGAGCTCACCGCGTACGCGTTCGGCGAAGTGCTCGACGTAGCTGCGGTGCCCGTGCGTGTGCGTCACCCCCTGGGTGATGCTGTCGCCGAGGAAGACCCAGGTGACGGGTGGACCGGAGAGGATCTCGCGGAGGCGGTCGGCGTCGCGGCGCGCATACTCGTCGGCGGTGAAGTCCATTCCCGCAAGGTAACAAGGGATCGTGCGGCCTCGGCCCCATCCGACCAGCACGTGGGACGACGGTCATCCGCCCTGCCACCACCGCAGCCGGTCGACGAGCACTCGCAGGGCGCCGTCGAGCTGCTGTCCGTCGGCGTCGCCGTGGCCCTGTCTCTCCAGCCGGCGCTCGAGCCCGTGCTCGACCTCGAACCACGGCGTCAGCGCCCACCAGGCCCGGGACCTCGCGCGCAGGTTTGCGGTGGCTCCGACCCCGTCGGCCACGGCCTGCGCGAACGGCTCGGAGCTGGCGTTGAGCGCCCACGCGAGGTCGAGCGCCGGGTCGGTGACGCGCGCGTCGCCCCAGTCGATGACCCCGCTCAGGTGCCCGTCGTGCCCCAGCACGTGCTCGGCCACCAGGTCGCCGTGGCACAGGGCCTGCTCGCGCACGGTGGCCACCCGCTTCAACAACGACTCCCCAGCGGGCCGCACGGCAGCCGGCAGCGCGGGCAGGACGACGTCCCGGAAGCGCGCCACGCGGGCGGCGCGATGGGCGTGGTCGTCCGCGGCAGCGGGACACCCGACCTCGGCGGCGAGCGCCGGCCGCGTCGCGTGGAGCGCGACCAGGAAGCGGGCGAAGTGCCGGCCGTCGGCGGCCGTGAGCGACGGCGGGTCGACGGCCGTCCCCGCCACGAGGGTGTGGCGGACCCGCACGGGGTGCCGGTCCAGCACGACGGGGCGCGGGACCTCCAGTGGCAGCCCGTCGGCCAGAACGGCCAGCAGGCGCACCTCGGCGAGCAGGGCCGACTCCGCCTCCGGTCGCCTGCCCACCCGGTCGACCCAGCGACCCTCCACGAGCGTCGTCATGTTGTCCCAGCCCTGCTCCAGGAGGACCCGGTCCGCGTGCCACGATCGCACGGTCGACGACCAGACGGCGCAGCTGTCGGGCACCACGGTGGCAGGCTCCTCGTCGAGGCGGCGCACGAGCTCCTCGACGGTCACCCACTCGCCCCAGGAGACCTCCTCCGGCTGCCACCGGATCGGGCCGTCCCACGTCGTGACGAACTGCACAGCCACGTAGTCGGTGTGCTCGTCGGCGTAGTGGGTGCTCCCGTGCGGCTCGAGCGGCACGCCGGCCACGCCGAGCTCCTCCTCGACCTCGCGGACCGCGCCGACGGCGGGGTCCTCCCCCGCGAGGACGACGCCGCCGGCGGCGAAGTCGAGCAGCCCCGGGTAGACGTCTTTCGTCGTCGTGCGCCGGTGCAGGTAGACCCGGCCCATCGGGTCACGGACGACCACCGAGGACGCCGCGTGCCCCAGGTTGCGGGCCCTGACGACGGAGCGGGGCGCCGCACCGACGACCTCGCCCGTCGGGGCGTAGAGGGCGACCTCCTCGTCGTCGGCCACGGCGCCGCACCTCAGCCGAAGAAGGAGCGCACGTCGTCGAGCTCGGTGACGTCGTACCAGAGCAGCTCGTCCGCCTCCTCCTCGACGCCGGCGGCCACCTCGTCGTCGACGTGGAACGACGCGACGCGGGCGAGCGGCACGGGGGCGGTCAGCGCCACCTTCGACACGGGCGCGCCCTCGCGCGGCGCGACCCACGACGCGTCGGCGTCGGCGGAGGCCACGACCCGGCGGTCGGACGGGGTGCCGCGCAGCTGCGCGGCCGCGGCGACGGCGTCGCTGAACGCGGCGTACTCGAGGTCCTCGACGTCGAGACCCGGCGCCACCCGCTCGAGACGGGACGTGACGGCATACGCGGTCCGTGGGCTGCCGGGACCCGCGGCGAGCGCGCCCGTGCCGGCGAGCTCCTCGAGGCCCGCACGCCCCAGCGGCACGTAGACGCGCACGACGGGCATCAGGACTCCCTCCCGCTGGTCAGCTCGGCCAGCGACTCGACGATGGACTGGCCGAGCACGTCGACGTCGGGCATGGCGTCCCGGTCGGCGTTGAGGCCGAAGTAGACGCCCCCGTTGTAGGACGTGATCCCGATCGAGAGGGCCTGGCCCTTGGCGAGCGGCGTCACCGGGTAGGTGGACAGCATCTCCGCCTCACCCGCGTAGAGGGGCGTCTGCGGCCCGGGCACGTTGGTGATCATGACGTTGTAGAGGCGCCGCGACATCGCCGAACCGAGACGTGCGCCGAGCGCGTGCAGCGTCGGCGGCGCGAAACCGGCGAGGTTGGCGAGCGAGGTCGCCCCGACCGCCTGGCCGCCCTCCATCTGCTGGCGCATGGCGAAGGCGATCTGGTGCAGCCGCATCGAGGCGCCCGGCTCGCCCACCGGGAGGTTGACGACGCAGGCCATCACCTGGTTGGCGTACATCCCTGAGGGGTCGTCGCCGTAGATGCTGACCGGCACCATGGCCCGGACACGGGTGTGCGGGCTGACCGCCTCGCCGCGCCCCAGCAGCCAGGACCGGAACCCGCCCGCGATCGTCGCGAGCACGACGTCGTTGATCGTCACGTCCTCGGCGTAGGCGCCGCGCGCCAGGCGCTTGCGCACGAGCCGGTAGTCGTCGAGGTCGGTCGCGACCATCACCCACCGGCGGGAGGAGCCGATCGCCGCGTTGAGCGGGGAGTCGGGCGCCGGTCGCGCCGCGGTGCGCGCCACCGTCGAGAGGACCTGACCCGCGGACTCCACCGCCCGCAGCCCCACGTTGACGGCGTCGTTGAGACCCCCGCGCACGAGGTCGACGACCTGGGTCGGCCGGCGCACCGCGTCGACGACGGCCCCCGCCACGAGCTCCACGGAGGACGGTGGCCGGCTCGGCTGCCACGGCAGCACCGCCTCGTCGAGGTCGCCGCCCTTGACGGAGTCGACGATGACGTGCGCGATGTCGAGCGCGTTCACCCCGTCGATGAGCGCGTGGTGCGTCTTGCTGACGATGGCGAAGCGACCGTCGTGGAGGCCCTCGACGAGGTAGACCTCCCACAGCGGGCGCGTGCGGTCGAGCTTGCGCGGCTGGACGCGGGCGACGAAGTCCTGCAGCTGCCGGTCGCTGCCCGGGCGAGGGAGCGCGGCGCGGCGCACGTGGTAGCCCATGTCGAACGCCTCGTCGTCGACCCAGACGGGGTTGGCGATCCGCCCCGGCACGTCCCGGACCTTCTGCCGGAAGCGCGGGATCGCGCCGATGCGGCTCTCGATGATCCGCACGAGCTGGTCGTAGTCGAAGCCCTCGCGCGGTGGCTGGAAGACCATGACCGACCCGACGTGCATCGACGTGGTGGACTCCTCCAGGTAGAGGAACGACGCGTCGAGCGAGGTCAGGCGGTCGGACATGGTGACACTCTGCCAGACGGCCCTGCCTAGGATCGGGGCCATGCGAGCGTTTCGTACCGTCCCGTATGCCGTGTGCGTCCTTGCGCTGGCCGGCGCGGCCGCGTGCTCCTCGGGCAGCCCGCAGCCCTCGACCGTCGGAGACGGCGGGACCGCGGCCACCAGCAGCGTGAAGCGCCTCGCCGTGCGGGTCACCGGTACGACCGTGACGCCCGCACCGGCCCAGGTAGACCTGCCTGTCGGGTCGACGCTCGAGCTGTCGGTGACCAGCGACCACGACGACGAGCTGCACGCCCACGGGTTCGACGTCGAGGCTCAGCTCAAGGCCGGCACGGCGACGACCCTGCGGCTGACCGGCAAGGAGCCCGGAGTCTACGAGGTCGAGACCCACGACCCGGCGTTGACCCTGCTGACGGTCGCCGTCCGCTGACCATGGCACTCCTGCCCGCCGCCCTGACTGCAGTCCTGCCCGCGGTGCTGCCCGCGGCGCTCCCGGCCCATGGCGTGGGCAGCCGCAGTGACCTCCCGCTGCCCTTCACGGCACTCGTCGTCGCCGCGGTGGCCGTGCTGGTCATCTCCTTCGTCGCACTGGGCACGCTCTGGCGGGAACCGCGCCTGCGCGACACGGACGGGGTGCTCCTGCCCCGACCGCTCGCGGCGCTGCTCGACTCCCGCGGGCTGCGCACCGTCACCCGCGTCCTTGCAGGCGTCCTCACGCTGTGGACGCTCGCGGCGCTCTTCCTCGGCCCGGACTCGGCGCGCAACCCCGTCCCACACGTCGTCTACGTGTGGCTGTGGGTCGGCCTGGCGTTCGCCTCGATGCTGCTGGGCCCCGTCTGGAGGGTCATCAACCCGGTGCGGGCGCTGCACGCGCGGCTGCTTCGACTCGCACGGGTCTCCCCCCACCTCGCCGCGCTGCCCTACCGGTCGGGACTGTGGCCGGCAGCTCTGGGGCTCGGCAGCTTCACCTGGGTGGAGCTCGTCGCGGAGGAGAGCACCTCCCTCGTGTTCCTGCGCCTGCTGGTCGGCGGCTTCCTGGCCGTGTCGATCCTCGGAGCAGCCGTCTTCGGCCGGGAGTGGTTCGACCAGGCCGATCCCTTCGAGGCGTGGTCCCGGCTGCTCGGGCTGCTCTCCCCGCTGGGGCGGCGCCACGACGGCCGCTGGGTGCTGCGCACTCCGCTGCACGGAGTCAACGGCCAACGCGGGCAGCGCGGCCTCGTGCCGACCGTGGCCGTCATGCTCGGCGGGACGGCATACGACGGGTTCTCGGCCAACCTCGGCTGGGCGACATTCGTGCAGAGCTCGCCCCTGCCGTCGTCGCTGCTGAAGACGCTGACGCTCCTCGGCTTCTTCGGGCTCGTCGCGGTGACGATCTGGCTCGCCTCGGCGGTGTCGGTGCGCCTCGCCCGCGAACCGCTCTCGAGCTCCTTCTCGTTCGTCAGCGACATCGCGCCCTCGCTCATCCCGATCGCCGGCGGCTACCTCGTCGCGCACTACTGGTCGCTGTGGGTCTACCAGGGGCAGTACGCATGGCGCCTGCTCACCGACCCGCTGGGCACGGGGGCCGACCTGCTCGGAACTGCCGGGCTGACCCCGAACGACGCCCTGATCCAGCCGACGCTCGTTGCGACGATCCAGGCCGTCAGCATCGTCGTGGGCCACGTGCTCGGCGTCTTCGCCGCTCACGAGCGTGCGATCACCGTCTTCGACCGCCGGGTCGCGGTGGTCGGTCAGGTCCCGCTCATGGTCGTCATGATCTTCTACACACTCGGGGGCCTGACGATCCTCTTCAGCAGCTGAGGTCGAGCGGCTGAGGTCGAGCGGCTGAGGTCGAGCACCGGACGGCGAGCGGCCGGACGACGGCCGGTTGGACGACGGCCGGCTCACGGCCGGCGGGACGCGGCGGACAGAACGCTCACGCCTCGACCGAGGCCGAGGAGCGGCGTCTCCGGGGTCCACGCCTGCGCTGTTCGCGGCGCTGCCGACGGTCGGCGGGCGCCGTCCACGGGAGCAGGCCGGTGGCCAGGTCGGCGACGGCGCGGTGCACGGGTGACTCGGGCGCGTGCTCGACCAGCGAGCGGCCCGCGAGGAGGGCGGCGTCGAGCGTCGCCGGGTCGTCGGGCACGAACCGCACCGACCCGAGCCCCGCGAACCGTTGGAGGGAGTCGGCGATGCGCGACTCGGGGCGCGACCCGACGGCGCCGGCGCGCACCCGGTTGACCACCGCGACCGGCTCGCCGGAGGGCACGGTGCCCAGCTCCTGGAGGCCGCGCACGAAACGCTGCAGGGCGACGGGGTCGGCCCCGCTCACGGCCACCACGAGGTCCGACGCCGCGAGGGAGGTCAGGGTGGCCTCGTTGCGGCGCGGGGCCGCGGTGTCGTAGCTGAGCTCCTCGTCGTCCTCGAGGCAGAACCCGCAGTCGATAACGACGACCCGCACCAGGACGCGGCTGAGCTCGAGGACCCGCTCGAGGGCCGCGGCCCGCACCTCCGGCCAGCGCTCGGCCTTGGGCAGGCCGGTGAGCACTCGCAGACCGGGGACGACCTGCGGGGCGATGCGGGAGAGCGCGGGCAGGTCGAGCAGCCCCTGGTCGGCTGCGCGGCAGGCGGCCGCGACGCCGGGTGCCTCGTCGAGCAGGCCGAGCGACTGGGCGACGCAGCCCCCGTAGGTGTCGGCGTCGACGAGGAGGGTCTCGACACCTCGCGCCGCGAGCTCGGCCGCCAGGGTGGTGGCGACGGTCGTGCGTCCCGGTGCGCCGGTCGGACCCCACACCGCGATGACCGGAGCCCGCTGGGGTCCGCGGTCACGGCCTGGCACAGCATCCTCCGCAGGGTCGCCGCCGAGGCGATGCTCGACAGGTCCGGTGTCGCCGTCGGTGGACGATGCGGAAGGCGCGCCCGCTGGACGCCACCCCGTCCCGTGGGGGACGTCCGCGTGGTCGACGACCCGGTCGGGGACGGCGTCGGGCTCGTCGTTGGCCGGGGACTCCGACAGGACCTTCCAGCCTGGCCCCGACAGGAGCTCCGACTGGGCGTCCGGCCCCTGCAGCGCGGCCTCCAGGCCCTCCGCCGCCGATCCTCCGTCGAGGGCCTGAAGCCACCGGTCCTCGCCCGCGTCCACGGGCAGGGTGACCGCGATCGTCAGCTGTCGCAGCCGGCGCTCGGCGCCCTCGTCGTCGGCAGGATGGACTCCCACCACGTGGATCCGGTTGGCCCTCAGTCGATCCACCACGGCCAGGTCGAGACCTCGCAGGTCCGACGAGACGACGGCCGTGTCGCCCAGTCCGGCGTCGGCGACCGACAGCAGCTCCGGCACGTCGGCGCAGCGCCGGCTCACCGTGACGCCCCGGAGCCCTTCCAGGGTCGTGGCGACGGCAGACTCCCACTGGTGGCCCAGCGCGGTCAGGACCTCGCTCACGCCCCACCACCGGAGAGGGCACCGACGGCGGGGACCAGGGTCACCTTGGCCTCCGCGTCGACGGCCTCGACGAGGGGCTGGACCTTGGCGGCGGGCACGTAGATCTGCACGGAGGTCAACGATCCCGACCCGAAACCGCCGGAGCTGGTCAGCACCGCAGCCACGGCTGCCGACTCCAGCACCTTCTTGGTCTCCACCCGTGCCGAGTCGCTCGTGGTCGAGGCCTTGGGGGTGACGAAGACGTCCACCCGACTGCCGCGCGCCAAGCCCGTCGTCGACAGGGCGTCGGCGCGTACGGTGACCCGCTGGACGTCCACCGCGTCGGCACCGCCGACCGCCGAGACGGGGACGAGCTCGCCGGCGCGGACGTCACGGAGCATGAAGGACCCGGTCGGTGCCGGCGCGTCTGCCTCGAGGTAGCCGGTCATGCCGTCACCGAGCCGGACGTCGGCGCGCACGAACGAGGAGTCGTCGATCCGGTCGCCGGCGACGAGGTTGCCGGAAGCGACCCACACCGGGACCCGGTCGTCGGCGCTGGCCACCGCCTTGGCGCCGAGCGTTGCCGCGAGGAGGACGAGCAGCACCCCGACGAGGAGTCGACTGTCGCGCCAGGACGGTCGTTGCAGGCGCTTGGCGCTGGGTGTGGCCAGCTCTGTCATGTGGGTCCCCTGTGGTCATGCCGGCGAATGGCTCACGTCGGCTGTCGGCCTGACGTCGCGGCAACATCTTGCATCAGGGGCGCCCCGGGCGCGCGTCCAGGCGCACAGCTGGGGACAACCCACGAGGCTTCGACGCGCCCTCCCTAGGATGAGCACGCCCCCGACCGGGCCCGAGGGGTCGCCCGGCGCCTGCTTGGGGGTACGAGTGTGTTCGGGGCCGTCGACACGACGGCTGCAGAGGAGGAGTTCACGTGGCCCAGCGGTTCCTGCAGCTCGCCGAGGTGTCGGAGATCCTCAACATCTCCTCAGCCCAGGCGTACGCCCTCGTGCGCTCGGGCGAGCTGCCCGCCATCAAGATCGGCGGCCGGGGACAGTGGCGGGTCGAGGCGACCGAGCTCGAGAACTACATCCAGCGGATGTATGCCGAGACCAAGTCCTTCGTGCAGGCGCACCCCTTCGGCGGCGCCGGCGAGGAGTAGCCACCCGCTCGGAGACACCCGCTCAGAGCCGTCGCACCGACCCGAGCGACCAGAACGGCACGAGCAGGCGCCCGGTGAGGTTGGAGGCTCGGCGCAGCTCGTCCGGCGCGTGCTCGGCGAGCTCGAGGTGGTCACCTCCCACGACGTCGATGGTGCCGGTCGCCGGCCGGCCGTCGAGGTCGCAGATCTCCACGACGGCCCGGTCGCGGCTCAGCGCGCGCAGTGCCGCCCCGAGACCGAACCGCTTCGCCACGACGGAGGGTGTGCGCGCACCGCGCCCGAGGCCCGAGACGGCCCGGAGGGCGTGCAACGCCACGAGCACCGGCCGTTGCGGCGCCGTCTCGAGCAGGGCCCAGTCCGGGCCGACGTCGACGAGCCGGCCGCCGAGGACCCGTCCAGGCAGTCCTAGGGCCACCCCCGTCACGCCCACGTTCGCCAGCAGTCGGGTGTGCACGTCGAGCAGCGCCCGCTCGCGCCGGGTCCGGTCGGCGACCTCCGAGTCGAGCTCACGCAGGTCCTCCAGTGCGAGCTGCGCCTCGAGGTCCTCGAACAGTCGGTCCCACCGCATGACGACACCCTCCCGGTCCACGGGACTCACGGCTACTCGAAACGCTCTTGACCAAACCCATACTTGACCAAACGAATGCAAACTGCATTGAATAAACGAATGAACAGGGGAACACATTGGACGCCGGCCTCCGAGCCGGCCCGCGAGCGGAGCACCACACGGGCCACTTCACCGACCACCACGGCGAACATCGGGGCGAGTGCCGGACCGACCGGCGCGACGGCGACCAGAACGCCGTTGCGGGCGCCGGCCCCTCCAGGTGTGGCGCGCGGCGCGGCAGCTCGTGAGCTGGTCGCCAGCCTGCTCGGCCTTGCCGTCGGGACCGCGGCACTCCTGCTCCTGCTGACACCGGCGCGGCAGGCCTCGGCCCTGGTGCCCGGCGCCGCACGCCCCGACGACGTCCTCCTGGTGCTGCTCGCCTGGACGGGGGTCGGTCTCGCCGCGTGGCTGGTCCTCGGCTCGGTGCTCGCGGCGCTGGCCCTGCTCCCCGGCGCTGCCGGCCGGCTGGCCGCAGAGGTGGCGCAGCGGGTCACCCCGCTGGCGGTGCGAAGGGCGCTCACCTTCGTGCTCGGGGCTGCTGTCGGTTCCTGCGCCCTGCCCGCTGCTCCCGTCTCAACCGCGGCGTCGGCTCCCGTGGCGGCCGGGAGGGGCAGCTTGGACGCCATCCCGGAGGCGACGCGCGGCGGCCCCACGCCCGACTTCACGCCCGACTTCACGCCCGACTTCACGCCCACGGACGGTCACGGCCATGACCGGCCCCAGGACCGGGCGGCCGCCACCCGCTCCCGGCTCGGCGAGGGGCCGGGCTTCCTGCCGACGCGGGGACAGCCGGTCACCAGCCACGAGGGCCACGCCCCGGCTCCCCTGACCGCAGCAGCTCCCGCGCCCGGCCCCGGCTACGTTCCGACGGCACCGTCGCCGGTCCACGACGCCGACCGGCCGCACCTGCTGGCACCGGTCCCGCGAGTCGCCGTCTCCACCCACGACCTCGTGACCGTCCACCGCGGCGACTCCCTCTGGTCCGTGGCCGCCCGGCACCTGGGGCCCGGCGCCTCCGACGCGCAGGTGGCCCACGAGTGGCCTCGGTGGCACGCCGCCAACCGCGCAGTCATCGGCGAGAATCCCGACGTCCTCGTCCCCGGACAGCAGCTGCGCCCGCCGACGGCCGACGACGACCAGGCCCCCGGAGCGACCGTGCACACCGCCACCGCAGTGGCGCCCGGAGCCCGGCGATGAGCGCCACGGCCGGGGCCTGCGACTCCTTCATCGTCCGGCGCATCCCGCAGACCGCCCCACGCATCATCAGCGCGGACGAGGCCTGGCACGGTGAGCAGCCGTACGCGCAGGACGCCCTGGCCCTCGACTTCTTCGGGGCGCGCGACGACGAGGACTTCGGCCGCCAGCCGACCCGAAGCATTGCCCTGCCGGACCCGGCACCCCTCGTGGCCCGCCTGTCGCAGGCCATCATCGAGATCGTGTCGGGTCAGCGGCCGGCCCCGCAGCTGATCCGCTACACCGCTCCCACCGTCTACTCGGTCCTCGCCCGCCAGGCGATGGTCGCCGGTCGACGCCGCCTCCCCGGGACCCGACGTCAGGCCGTCGTGCGGCGGGTTCGCGTCTGCGAGCCCGCCGACGGGGTGGTCGAGGCGTGCGCCGTCGTCGTGGCGCACGGCCGCGTCCGTGCCCTGGCGCTGCGCCTCGAGGGTCTCGACGGACGCTGGCTCGTCACGGCCCTGACGATCGGCTGACCACACACCACCAGAGGCTCTCGGACGCGCACCGGCGTCGCACGGTGGCGCACGAGGTGAGACACGGCATACGGGGGGCTGCGAATGCCGACGTCCCGGGCACCAGCCGGTGCCCGGGACGTCCGTACGTTCGTGCCTGTCGGTCAGCGGCGCTTGCGCTTGACCTTCTTGCCGCGGCGGTCGGCCTTGCGCTCGACCGTCTGCTGGCCACCGCTCTCGACGGCGCGGCCGTCCTCGCCGGGCGCGGTGTAGCGCAGGGCACCGGAGCGCTGGCCGTCGCTCTCCAGGTCGACACCCGAGACGCGGACCCCGGAGGCCACCGGCTGCCGAGCCGGCGTCGCGGCGCCGGCCTGGGCCTCGGCCGCTGCGCCGGTCGTGTCGTCGGCCACCGGGCCGGCGGCGAGGCCGGCGACGAGGTCGCCGACCGACATCGGGGCGGCGCCCACCGGGGTGGCGACCGGCTCGGGGACCTGCACCTCGACGGAGAACAGGTGCGAGACCGACTCCTCCTTGATCGCCTCCATCATCGCCTCGAAGAGCTGGAAGCCCTCACGCTGGTACTCGATGAGCGGGTCGCGCTGGGCCATGGCCCGCAGGCCGATGCCCTCCTGGAGGTAGTCCATCTCGTAGAGGTGCTCGCGCCACTTGCGGTCGAGGACCGACAGCACCACGCGCCGCTCCACCTCGCGCATGGTCTCGGAGCCGAGCGACTCCTCGCGCAGGTCGTACGCGTGGTGCGCGTCGGACATCAGCTGCTCGCGCAGCAGCTCGGCCGAGATGGCCTGCCGGCCGCCGGCCATGTCCTCGACCTCCTCGATGGTCAGGGACACCGGGTAGACCTGGCGCATCGCGTCCCAGAGCTTCTCGAGGTCCCAGTCCGCGGCGAAGCCCTCCGACGTCGCAGCATCGACGTAGGAGTTCACGACGTCGTTGACGAACAAGCGCAGCTGCTCGTGCAGGTCCTCGCCCATCAGCACGGCACGGCGCTCGTCGTAGATGACCTGGCGCTGGCGGTTCATGACGTCGTCGTACTTGAGGACGTTCTTGCGGATCTCGTAGTTCTGCGCCTCGACCGAGCCCTGGGCCTTCTGGATCGAGTTGGTCACCATCTTGGACTCGATCGGCACGTTGTCCTCCATGCCGGCCGTCTGCATGAAGCGGTCGACCAACCCGGCGTTGAACAGGCGCATGAGGTCGTCGTTGAGGGAGAGGTAGAAGCGGGACTCGCCCGGGTCTCCCTGGCGGCCGGAACGACCACGCAGCTGGTTGTCGATGCGGCGCGACTCGTGACGCTCGGTGCCGAGCACGTAGAGGCCGCCGAGCGCGGTGACCTCCTCGTGCTCGGCCGCGACCTCCTGCTCGGCCTTGGCGAGAGCCTCGTCCCAGGCGGCTTCGTACTCGTCGGGCGTCTCGTGCGGATCGAGGCCGCGCTTCTTGAGCTCGGCCACGGCCCGGAACTCGGAGTTGCCGCCGAGCATGATGTCGGTGCCTCGACCGGCCATGTTCGTCGCGACGGTGACGGCGCCCTTGCGGCCGGCCTCGGCGACGATGGCGGCCTCCCGCTCGTGGTGCTTGGCGTTGAGGACCTCGTGCTTGATGCCGCGCTTCTTCAGCTGCTGGGAGAGGTACTCGCTCTTCTCGACGGACACGGTGCCCACGAGCACAGGCTGGCCGGCAGCGTGCTTCTCGGCGATGTCGTCGACGACGGCGTCGTACTTGGCCACCTCGGTGCGGTAGACGAGGTCGGCCTGGTCCTTGCGGATCATGGGGCGGTTCGTCGGGATCGGGATGACGCCGAGCTTGTAGATCGAGTTCAGCTCCGCGGCCTCGGTCTGCGCCGTGCCCGTCATGCCCGAGAGCTTGTCGTACATGCGGAAGTAGTTCTGCAGGGTGATCGTGGCGAGCGTCTGGTTCTCGTTCTTGATCTCGACGCCCTCCTTCGCCTCGATCGCCTGGTGCATGCCCTCGTTGTAGCGCCGGCCGGGAAGCATGCGGCCGGTGTGCTCGTCGACGATGAGGATCTCGCCGTTCAGGACGACGTAGTCCTTGTCCTTCTTGAACAGCTCCTTGGCCTTGATGGAGTTGTTGAGGTAGCCGATGAGCGGCGTGTTGACCGTGTCGTAGAGGTTGTCGATGCCGAGGAGGTCCTCGACCCGGGCGATGCCCGACTCGAGCACGCCGACGGTGCGCTTCTTCTCGTCGACCTCGTAGTCGCCGCGGCCGTCCTCGCCGCGGGTCAGTCGGGCGGCGATCCGGGCGAACTCGACGTACCACTTCGTCGCGAGGTCGGCCGGCCCCG
This sequence comes from Terrabacter terrae, assembly GCF_039529575.1. NCBI lineage: Bacteria > Bacillati > Actinomycetota > Actinomycetes > Micrococcales > Intrasporangiaceae > Terrabacter > Terrabacter terrae. Next base: position 695,853 of record NZ_BAAANB010000021.1, on the reverse strand, counting down.
AGATGATGAGCGGCGTGCGGGCCTCGTCGATGAGGATCGAGTCGACCTCGTCGACGATGCAGAAGTTGTGGCCGCGCTGCACGAGCTCGGTGGGGTCCCACGCCATGTTGTCGCGCAGGTAGTCGAAGCCGAACTCGTTGTTGGTGCCGTAGGTGATGTCCTTCGCGTACTCGGCGCGTCGCTGCTCCGGGTTCATCGAGGCCAGGATGCAGCCGGTCTCCATGCCGAGGGCGCGGTGCACGCGGCCCATCAGCTCGGACTGGTACTCGGCGAGGAAGTCGTTGACCGTGATGACGTGCACGCCCTTGCCGGACAGCGCGTTGAGGTAGCTCGGCAGGGTCGCGACGAGGGTCTTGCCCTCACCGGTCTTCATCTCGGCGACGTTGCCCATGTGGAGCGCAGCACCGCCCATGAGCTGGACGTCGAAGTGCCGCTTGCCCAGGGTGCGCTTGCTCGCCTCGCGGACGGCGGCGAAGGCCTCCGGGAGCAGCATGTCGAGGGTCTCGCCGTTGTCGAGGCGCTCGCGGAAGCCCTTGGTCTCGTCGCGCAGCTCCTCGTCGGTGAGCTTCTCGAAGTCGGCCTCGAGGGCGTTGACCTGCTTGGCGATGCCCTGGAGCTTCTTCAGGGTCCGGCCTTCGCCGGCGCGAAGCAGCTTCTCGATGACGGCCATCTGGTGATCTCACTCCCGACTGAACGTGTGGACGCGCCCGGTGGGCGGGCTCCATCGCCCGTGAGTGGTCACGGGACCCGCCCTAGGCTAGCCGCCCTCCGGACACAACGACCAACGCATCGGCGAGCGGCCCGGTTCCAGCATGACCCGAGGACGTATGCCGTGTCGCCCCCAACCGCTCAGCCACCCTCCGCGGCGTGCCATGCGTTCACGCGTCCACGATGCCGACGGCGTCCTCGGCGTCCTCGGCGTCCTCGGCGTCCACGGCGTCCACGGCGTCCAGGCCGAGCCAGCGGGCCATCGCCTCGAGGTTGCGCAGCAGAGCCGGGCGCGCCTCGGCCGGGGCGCCGGGTTCCCAGGTGACGCGGTGGCACCGCAGCACACCGGCAGCCCGGTCCGCCTTGAGGTCGCAGCGGGCCACGAGCGCGTCGCCGTAGAGGAAGGGCAGGACGTAGTAGCCGTGCACGCGCTTGTGCGCCGGCGTGTAGATCTCGATGCGGTAGTGGAAGTCCCACAGGGCGTGGATGCGGTCTCGGGTCCAGACCAACGAGTCGAACGGGCTGAGCAGCGCCTCGACGTGGACCCGGCGCGGCAGCCGCGCCTCGGCGTGCAGCCAGGCGGGCTTCCAGCCGGGGACCGTGACCGGGACGAGCTCGCCCTCGGCGACGAGCCGTGCGATCGCCGGCCGTGCGTCCTCGCGCCGGATCCGGAAGTAGTCGACGAGGCAGAGCTCGGTGGCGACGCCGTGGGCGCGGGCGGCGATGCGCACCAGCTCGACGTAGCGGTCGGCATCGGCCTCGGCGCCGGGTCGATCCGTCCACGTCGCCCGCTGCGCCGGGGGCGCGGTGACGGCCAGGGCGGCATACCGGCGCTCGAACTGGCTCGTGCGCCCGGCCGAGCTGATCTGCCCGGCCCAGAAGAGGTACTCGAGGGCCTGCTTGACGTCGGACCAGTTCCAGCCCCAGTGGTCGCTGCGGCGCGGCTGGTCGTGGGCAAGGGCCGCCTCGACCTCCCGCGCGGTCATCGGTCCACGCGCCTCCACCTCGGCGCGCACGAGGTCGACGTAGTCGGGACGCTCCTGCAGGATCCGGCGCATGCCGCCCCACGCCTTCTCGGCCGCCGCGCGCATGCGGAAGTCGAGCAGCGGCCACGTCGACGGCGGGAGGAGGCTCGCCTCGTGCGCCCAGTACTCGACGAGGCGTCGCGGTGCCCGGTCACGGGCGCGGTCGACGAGCGCGGTGTCGTAGGGACCCAACCGCGAGAAGAACGGGAGGTACTGGCTGCGGGTCAGAACGTTGACGCTGTCGATCTGCACGACCCCGACCCGGTCGACGACCCGCTGCACGTGCCGCATGGTGGCGGCGAACGGCTCGGGCCGCGGGTCGAGAAAACCCTGGGCAGCGATGGCGACGCGCCGCGCCTGCCCACGGGTGAGGGTTCGCGCGCGGGCGCCCACGAGGACGGCGCCGCTCGCCGCTCCCCCGCTCACCGGCTGCCCACCGACCCGTCACCCACGCTCACGCGTCACTCACTCGCCGGGGTCGATGAGCCGCTGGCGCACGGCGTACATCGCCGCCTCCATGCGCGAGTGCATCTGCAGCTTGTCGAGGATGTTGCGGATGTGGTTGCGCACGGTGTTCTCGGAGATGAACAGCTCGGTGGCGATCTCGCGGTTGAGCCGGCCCAGGGCCACTCGTTTGAGGATCTCGAGCTCGCGCTGCGTCAGGCGCGGCAGCTCGAGCCCCGGCGTCGGCGCCGGCACCGACGCGCGTTGGCTGATCTGGGCGAACTCGTTGAGCAGCTTGGCAGCCATGAGCGGAGAGAGGAGCGACTGGCCGTGGAAGACGCTGCGGATGCCGGCCGCGACCTCCTCGGGCGGGACGTCCTTGAGGAGGTAGCCGTTGGCACCGGCACGGACCGCCTCGAAGAGGTTCGCCTCGTCGTCGGAGCTGGTGAGCATGAGGATCCGCGCCGAGGGAACGCGCTGCTTGATGACGCGACAGGCGTCGATGCCGCCGCGCTTGGGCATGCCGACGTCCATGACGATGACGTCGGGCAGGGTCTCCTCGGCCTGGTCGACGGCTTCGACGCCGTCGGCCGCCTCCCCGACGACCTCGATGCCGTCCTCGACCGCGAGCACGGTCTGCAGGCCCCGGCGGTAGAGCGCGTGGTCGTCGACGATGAGGACCCGGATGACGTCGGGTAGCAGGTTCACGGGTCCATCTTGTCCCAGAGCGCCGACGAAGCGCCCGCACCACCCTGCGAGTCGTGCCGCTTCAGCCGCGGCGTGCCGAGCGCCTACGCCTGGGGTGTGCCGTGTCGGCGGGGAGTCGGGGCGCCCCTGAGGGGGGAAGGCGCGCCCCGACTCCAGCACGGTCGGCGGCCGGGGGCGGCCGCCGACAGGGAAGCAGGGATCAGCCGGTGGCCGCGACCGCGGCGTCGGCCTCGGTCTCGAGGTGCAGCACCCCGTAGCTCCACCCGCGACGGCGGTAGACGACGCTCGGCCGGTCGGTGTCGGCGTCGTGGAAGAGGAAGAAGTCGTGACCGACGAGCTCCATCTGGTTGACCGCCTCCTCGAGGGACATCGGAGCCGCGGTGTGGATCTTCTCGCGGACCTCGATGGGCGAGTTGCCCAGGGCTCCGAAGCGATCGAGGTCGTCGACCTGGCCGTTGGCGCTCTCGAGCGGCTCGGCTTGCTCCGCACCGCCGGCGGAGGCGTCGACACGCGCCGTCGCCCGTGCGACGGACTCCGGGATTCGTCGTCCGCGGCTGACCCGCCGCTTGTCGTGCACCCGCCTCAGGCGTTCCATGAGCTTGTCCACGGCCGCGTCGAGGGCGGCGAACTTGTCGTCGAGACAAGCCTCGGCCCGGATCACGGGGCCCTTCGCGTAGCACGTGATCTCAACCTTCTCGGACCCACGCACGACGCGCTCGTGGGTGACGACTACGTCGATGCGATGGACCTTGGGGGCGAGGGCTGACACCTTGGCCAGCCGCTCGTCGAGCTGCTCACGGAATCGGTCGGGGATCTGGACGTGGCGTCCAGTGACGACGATCTCCACAGTTCCTCCTTGATCGCGCACGTCTTCCTCGTGCGGTGCAGTGAGAGTGGTTCAAGGGCTCTGGTCACCTTGGACAGGCCCGCCGATGCTGCAGCACCACCCCTTCCCGTCGATCGCGTCCCCTGGCGGGCGGCCCCTGTGCCGCACCCCGGGACGGGGGCTATGACTCGACCCTAGTGGCGTGGCGCCCTGACTGGAAGGCGTGCCGGGCCAACGCATCAGATGTCACACGAGACCCGCTCCGAGGCCCCGGCGCGCTGCGCCTGCATGGGGCGTCGGGTCACCCTCTGGTGCGCTGCGTGGCGGCCATGCAAGCCCCCACCACGTCGCTCGCGCCGGCGCGACGCAGGGCCCGAGCCGCCTCTGCGAGGGTGGCCCCCGTCGTCACCACGTCATCGACGAGGAGACACCGACGACCGCGAACGACGTTCTCCCACAGGGACTTCACCTCCAGCGCGCCGGACAGGTTGCCCCTGCGCTCGGCCGTGCCGAGTCCGGACTGGTCCTCGACGCGGCGACGGTGGCGCAGGGCAGGGGCCAGACGCAGTGCCGGGAGCGAGGGACCGGCGACCGCTGCGACGGCGGCCCGGCACAGGCCCTCCATCGGCGTGTCGCCCCGCTGCCGCACGGCGCTTCGCGACGACGGCGCGGGGACGACCAGGACCACCCCCTCCTGCCAGCTGCAGCCCCGCAGCACCCCGTCGAGCGAATGGGCCAGCAAGGGCGACAGGACGTCGAGCAGGTCGCGCCGCCCGGCGTCCTTCCACGCCGAGACGGCCGCGCGCAGGGGGTCGGCGTAGACACCCCATGCATGCACGGGTGGCATGCCGTCGGGCGCCGGGTGCGGCACCACCCACGGACCCCCTCCCCCGGCGCCGGCGCCGTCCCCGGGACCGCCCGGACCGCCTTTCATGCCCGGACCGCGAACCCCGACCTGCGCCGTATGCGTGCCCCTCCGACGCGCCGGGGCCGCGCCGTCCGCGATGGTGTCGAAGGAGAGGCCGGCGAGGGCACGGGCGCACCTGGGACACCAGTCAGTGCCCGCTCGCAGGCAGCCGCCGCACTGGCGAGGCAGGACGAGGTCGACGAGGTCCGAGGCGCGCAGCCGCGACAACGCAGCCGACACGCGGGACCGGGTTGACCGGCCCACAGTGTCTCCCCCCATGCGACCTCCCTGACCTCCCGACGGGCCTGCCCATGGCGCCCGTCGTCCGGTGGCTCACGCGGCACGTTGCGACCACCGTGAGCCCTGACCCCAGACCACCGGAAACGGGGCGCGAGGACGAGCCGGACGCATACGCCTGTGGAAGCGTGGACGTCCGCGACGGGGGATGTGCACGACGTGGAGCACCGGCGCCGGCGCCGGTGCCGGCGCTGCGCCGCCGGTGGAGGGGTCAGCCGCCGGGCACGAGCACGTCGCTGCCGTGCTCGATGAGCGGCCAGGTGGAGCCGGCTCGCGCCAGGACGCGGTTGTCGCTGGTGATGAGCAGCAGCCCTCGGGGGCCGCCCACCGTCGTGATCGCGACCGCGCCGGGCACGGCGCTGAGGCGCCCCAGACCGGGTCGCGTGCCGTCCACTCCCGCGCCGATGGTCGCCAGCCATGGGCGCATGGGGTCGGTGGCGCCGATCTGGCCCAGCACCGCGTAGCTGAACGCGTCGAGCCACGTGACGGCCTGGAGGCGGGTCAGCGACTGCGCCTGGCGCAGCGGACGGGCCAGTGACTGCGGCTCGCCGTTCGTCGCACGCACGATCCCGCTGAGGCCGAGCTGCTCGTCGCCGCCGGAGGAGTCGGTCGTCACCACCAGCACGCGGGCGCCGTCGGCCGACACGGACAGCGCCTTGACCTGACGTCCGCCCAGCCACGGCGTGCTGATCGGCTTGGGGGACGAGGCCGGGTCGCTGGACACCGAGTCGAGCACGAAGACCCGGCCGCGCCCGGAGCCGTCGCGGCCGGCGAGCCACAGGTAGCCGTTGATGTCGAAGACCGGCCGGGTCAGGGACGTCGCGAAGGACGGGAACCGGCGGGTCTGCTCGGTGGTGCGCCAGACCGACAGTGCGCTGCGGTCGGCGGACAGCGCCGCCACCTGCCGGCTGTCGGCGGACAGCGCGAGGTCGACCCAGGCGTCCGGGATCTGGCCGACGTCACCGCCTTTGGGCTTGAGGTCCGGGCGCTTGGCCGCGCCGGTGTCCGGGACGTAGCGCGGGTCGATGCGGCGGATCGTCTCGCCACTGCGCAGCAGCGCGGTGTCGGAGAAGCTCTTCTGCGCCACGTCGTAGCCGAGGTCGGCGGCGGAGGTCACCGACGTGACGCCCCCGGGGAGCTCGAGAGGGGTGTTGTCGACCGCCAGCGAGACCGACCCCACGGACGAGATCTGGCTCAGCGTCTTGGTCAGCTGCGCCCACATGGCAGCGCGCGCAGCAGGGTCGGCCGACAGCGCCTCGCTGCTGAGGTTGACCTGCGCCTTGCCCCCGGTCACGGGCACGGCGTTGACGGCGAGCCGGGTGCCGGCGGGGACGCCGGTGGTGACGGCACCGGCGAGGTGGTCGGGAACCGCACTGAGCTGGGCACGGGCCAGGGTCGTGGCCAGGCGGGTGCCGATCGGGAACCACCGCGAGTCGGGCACGAGGTCGCGACCCCCGCGGCCGACGTAGTAGACGAAGCGGTTGGTGTAGACCCGGTTGAACTGGTCGTTGTCGAGCCAGAGCCCGAAACCGTCCTGGGGCAGCTCGAGCCGCCACTCACCGCCCACCTTGGTCAGGCCGAACGTGACCTTCTCGCGTGCCCCGGGCGGCTCCTCCAGGTAGCGACCGTCCGGCGTGAGCCTGGCCAGGGCCGCGGCGCTGACCTCGACCCGGTCGTCGCCGACGCGGCGCAGGGTGAGGTCCCCGTCGTAGATGACGACGTCCTCGCTGGACCAGCGCCACAGGTCCACCGACTGGGGCGCCAAGAAGGAGCGGCCCGTCGCGTGCGTCTCGTCGATGTCCTCACCCGCGCGCAGGAAGCCGCGCACGATGGCCTCCTGGCTCGCCCCGTCCACGGGACCCACGGCCACCACGCGTACGGGCTCGTTGAGCACCTCACCGAGCGCTCGCCCCGCGACGACCGGCCCGGTGCCCGGCAGCCCGCCGCAGCCGGCCAGCAGGGCGCAGGCCGCCACCAGCAGGCACACCAGGACGCGCGACCTCAGCCTGCGGCTTCTCACGGCTGGGCCCTCACGGTGCCGGGCACCATGGTGCGAGGCGTCATGGCGAACGCTCGACGACGATGCGACGAAGACGGACGGTGTCGTCGTCGGCCGGCCCGTTCGCCCCCGCCTGACCGCCCTGACCGGTCCCGGTCGGCTGCGAGCCGGGCTCGCCGTCCCGCAGTGCCCGGGCCCGAGCGGCCTCCGCCAGGAGGGGGCTCAGCGGGAGCGGGGAGCCGGTGATGGTGGCGTTGGTCCGGCGGGGCAGCGTGAGCCGGAAGCAGGAGCCCTCGCCGAGGGCGCCCCAGGCCTCCAGCCGCCCGCCGTGGAGCCGTGCGTCCTCCAGGGCGATGGCGAGCCCGAGGCCGGTGCCTCCGGTCGTGCGCGCCCGAGCGGGGTCGGCCCGCCAGAACCGGGTGAAGACCAGTGCCGCCTCACCCGGGCGCAGCCCGACGCCGTGGTCGCGCACGGTGACGGCGACGGCGGTGTCGTTGGCCCCGACCGTCACCTCGACGGGCTTGCCCTCGCCGTGCTCGACGGCGTTGGACACCAGGTTGCGCAGGATGCGCTCGATGCGGCGGGAGTCCATGTCGGCCAGCACCGGCGCGGCCGGTGTGCGCACGACGAGCTGGGTGCCCTTGCGTGCCGCGAGCGTGCGGTGCGCGTCGACGGCGCGCTCCACACAGCTGCGTAGGTCGACGGCCTCGACCTCGAGCTGCGCTGCACCGGCGTCGAAGCGGGAGATCTCGAGCAGGTCGGCGAGCAGCTCCTCGAACCGGTCGAGCTCGCCGCGGAGCAGCTCGGCGGAGCGGGCCACCGTCGGCTCGAAGTCGGCGCGGGAGTCGTGGATGAGGTCGCCCGCCATCCGGATGGTCGTCAGGGGCGTGCGCAGCTCGTGCGAGACGTCCGAGACGAACCGCTGCTGGACCCGGGAGAGGTTCTCCAGCTGAGCGATCTGCTGCTGGATCGAGGCCGCCATGCCGTTGAACGAGTTGGCGAGCCGGGCCAGGTCGTCCTCGCCCTTGGCCCGCATGCGCTCGCCGAGGTTGCCCTCGGCGAAGCGCTCGGCGACGGCGGCTGCGCGCCGGACCGGGTCGGCGACGAGCCTCGTCACGACGAAGGCGATGGCGCCGATCAGCACGGTCAGGGCGGCACCGCCGAAGAGGAAGGTCTGGCCGATGAAGCTGATGATCTCGCGCTCGCGGTCCATCGGGTAGATGAAGTAGAGCCCGTAGTCACCGGCCACCGGCAGCACGACCTTCTGCCCGACGATCACCGCTGACACGCTGCTGTTGCCCTCGTCGATGGTCGCGACCTGCAGGTGCTGGCGGCTCGGCTGCGCCGCGACCTGGCGGCGCAGCTCGTCGGGGATGAAGCGCACGCCGACGCTGCCGCTCTCGATGGGGCCGACGATCACCGGGGAGGTGTTGTCGTCGAAGCGCGTCAGCACGACGTAACGCGTCTCGTTGCCGGCGTCGCGCCGGTAGGAGTTGATGAGCGTGGTGGCGAACTGCGTGAGCTTCGCCTGCGTGTCGGTCTGGTCGGTCGAGTCGAACTGGCCCTGGGCGTCGGTGGCGTCGCGCAGGCTGTCCTCGGCGGCGATGCGCTGGCGGCTGTCGACGAGGCCCTGCGCGATGGAACCGTAGAGGTAGGTGCCCACCGCGGCGAGCACGAGGATGCCCAAGAGCATCGTCACGACGACGACGCGGAAACCGAGCGAGGCCCGCCACAGGTGCAGGACCCGGTGCCAGAGGCCGCGCAGCAGCGAGCCGACCCGCGAGGCCGTGCCCGCGGGTCCACCGGTGGCCGCGCGCTGGCTCATGTCAGGACGGGCCCGCCTTGTAGCCGACGCCCCGGACGGTCACGACGATCTCGGGGCGCTCGGGGTCGTGCTCGATCTTGGACCGCAGCCGCTGGACGTGGACGTTGACCAGGCGCGTGTCGCCCGCGTGGCGGTAGCCCCACACCTGCTCGAGGAGGACCTCGCGGGTGAACACCTGCCACGGCTTGCGCGCGAGGGCGACCAGCAGGTCGAACTCGAGCGGCGTCAGCGACAGGGGCTGGCCGTCGCGCTTGACCGAGTGGCCGGCCACGTCGATGTCCAGGTCGCCGATCGCGAGCTTCTCGGGTGCGGGCTCGTCGCCGCGGCGCAGCCGGGCCCGCACGCGCGCGATGAGCTCCTGGGGCTTGAAGGGCTTGACCACGTAGTCGTCGGCGCCGGACTCGAGGCCCACGACGACGTCGACGGTGTCGGTGCGGGCGGTCAGCATGACGATCGGCACGCCGCTCTCGGCGCGGATGCGGCGGCACACCTCCATGCCGTCGAGCCCGGGGAGCATCACGTCGAGCAGCACCAGGTCGGCTCGCGAGTCGCGGAACGCGGCCACGGCCTCGGAGCCGTCGGCCACGTGCGTGACCTCGAGCCCCTCGTTGCGCAGCACGATCCCGAGCATCTCGGCGAGTGCGAGGTCGTCGTCGACGACCAGTACCCGACCCTTCACGACACACTCCTCCCCGGAGCCGCGGATGACGCGCCCCGTACGTCCTGACCAAATCATCACACACGCCTGACCAGACGCTGACGTGCTGCGACGCGCCGCAGCGAAGCGTGGGAGCCGGCCCACCCGGGTGCCGCGGGTGTCGCCGTGCCCCGAGCCGTATGCCGTCCGGTGGCGTCCGCGGACCGCGCGGGACGGCATACGCCCTCGGTCCGGTGTCAGTCGCGCGGACTCAGCCCTGCGTGACGTACCACTTCCCGCCGATGCGGACGGCCTTGAAGCTGCGCACCACGTCGGCGGCCAGTGCCGGCTCGGTGGTGACGCTGTCGAAGGTCGCGGTGTCGCCCTTGACGGTGGCGCCCGTGATCTGGAGGCCCTTGAAGGCCGCGCCCAGCTCCTTGAGCTGGTCCAGCATGGGCGTGATCTTCTTGCCGCAGGCGGCTGCCGCACCGGGGATGCTGGGGATCGCCTTGCCACCGGTGGACATCAGCCGACAGACGGTGTTGCCGTCGCCCGAGACCATCGCCCCGAGCCAGGAGGTCATGGCCGCCTCCGGCGTGGACTGGTCCGGCGCGCTCGCCGTCACGCTGGAGGTCGCGGTGCCCGTGCTGGTGCCGGAGCCGTCAGTCGCAGTGGCGGTGGGCGGCAAGGTGTCGGTCGGCGTGCCGGCGTCCGTGCTCGTCGCAGTCGACGTGCTCGACGCGACCGGTGCGGTCGCCGACGGCCCGCCGTTGCCGGCATCCGACTTCGAGCAGGCACCGAGGGAGATGGACAGCGCCAGCGCGAGCGCACCGGTCAAGAGCTTCTTCATGGTTGTCCCTGCCCGAAGAGGTGGACGGTCGGTCGGTCCGCCAATCCTGACACGCACGCTCCCGGCACGCGGCCGCGGGAGGGGCTGCGGCGAGCGCCAATCCGCCCAAAACGCCCCGGCGCAGCACTCGAGCCGCGATGATCTCCGGGTGACGAGCGACAGGAGGGGCGGCGCCCCGACCGCCGAGCCACGGGCACGAACAACGGTGGGCGGCCCTCACGACGGTGACCCGCAGGCCCAGCCCGCCGCGCTCGTGAGGACCGCCGAGCCCACCCGTCGGGGGCTGCTCCCCCTGGGGGTGCGCCAGGGCCTGCCCGGGCTCGTCATCCTCGTAGCGGTCGTGCTGGTCGCGCGTCCGGTCGGCGACCCGGACACCTTCTGGCACCTCGCGGCCGGTGACTACCTGCGCCGGACGTGGACGTTCGACGGCGCCGACCCGTGGAGCACCATGTCGACGCAGCCGTGGCGGCTGCACGAGTGGCTCCCCGAGCTGCTCATGAGCGCGGTGCAGCAGCTGCTCGGGCTGCCCGGGGTGGCGTGGCTGCTGCCGCTCGGCGCCGCCGCCATCGGGCTCACCCTCTGGCGCGCCACCCGCCCCCGGGCCTCGCTGCTCGCCTCCGCCGCGGTCACGTCGGTCACGTTCGTGGCGATGAGCCAGAGCCTGTCGCTGCGGCCGCACCTGCTCTCCTTCGCCCTGGCCGTGGCCTTCACCGCGGCGTGGCTGCGCTCGGCCCGCGACGGCCGCCCGCGCTGGTGGCTCGTCCCCGTGACCTGGCTCTGGGCGTGCTCCCACGGCATGTGGTTCTTCGGCGTCGCGATCGGCGTCGTCGCGCTGCTGGGCATCGCCCTGGACCGGGTGGTGGGCCTGCGCCGGTGGCTGCGCCTCGCCGCCGTGCCCCTCGCGTCGCTGGCGGCCGCGGCCCTGACGCCCACCGGCCCCTCGCTGCTGCTGTCGCCGTTCGCCGTCAACGAGACGACCCAGTACATCGAGGAGTGGATGCCCCCGTCGCTGCACCAGCCTGGCTTCCTCGGCTTCCTCGCGCTCGCGGCCACGGTGGTGCTCGTCTGGGCGCGCTCCCGCCACCCGGTGCGCTGGACCGAGGTGCTGCTCGTCGGCCTCGCCATCGGGCTCGCGCTGCTCTATGCGCGCACCGTCGCCATGGGCGCAGCGGTCATCGCGCCGGTGGCGGCCGGCACCGTCCAGGGCCTCCTGCCGCCCGACCGGGAGCCCGTGAGCCGGCGCGAGGTCCGGCTGACCCTGGGCCTCACCGCCCTGGGGCTGGTCGTCGCCGCCCTGGTCCTGCCGGCCCGGGCCGCCGTGCCGACCTGGGGCGCCCGCGACCTCGACGCACCGCTGTCGGCCCTCCCGGCCGGGACCGTGCTGTGCAACGACTACGGCGTCGGCGGCTGGCTCATCTGGGCCCACCCGAACGTGCGGCCGACCATCGACGGCCGGGTCGAGGTCTACGCCACCGGCCACGTCAAGGAGCACATCGACTTCGAGCGCGCCGCGCCCGGCTGGCAGTCGTACCTCGCGAGCACCCACTGCACGTACGCGTTGCTCGGCAAGGACCAGCCCGTCGTCGAGGCCCTCACCGCCCAGGCTCAGTGGACGGTCGCCCAGCGCGGCAGCCAGTACGTCCTGCTCCGCGCCCCGCGCTGAGCCTCGCCTCCCACCCTGCCCAAGACGGGCGTATGCCGCCCACCTCGTGAGGTGGGCGGCATACGCAAGCCGTGAGTGGAGGGCCTTGGGGCCGATCGCTCAGTAGCGGTAGTGGTCCGGCTTGTACGGGCCGGCGACGTCGACGCCGAGGTACTCGGCCTGGCCCTTGGTCAGCTCGGTGAGCTTGACGCCGAGGGCGTCGAGGTGCAGGCGGGCGACCTTCTCGTCGAGGTGCTTCGGCAGCGTGTAGACCTTGTTGTCGTACTCGGAGGTCTTCGTGAACAGCTCGATCTGGGCGATCGTCTGGTTGCTGAAGCTGTTGCTCATGACGAAGCTCGGGTGGCCCGTGGCGTTGCCGAGGTTCATCAGGCGACCCTCGGACAGCACGATGATCGAGCTGCCGCTCTCGAAGGTCCACTCGTGCACCTGCGGCTTGATCTGCGTCTTCTGGATGCCGGGCACGCGGGCGAGGCCCGCCATGTCGATCTCGTTGTCGAAGTGGCCGATGTTGGCCACGATCGCCTTGTTCTTCATCTTCGTCATGTGCTCGGCGGTGATGACGTCGTAGCAGCCGGTGGTCGTGATGAAGATGTCGGCGGAGTCGACGACGTCGTCGAGGCGGGCGACCTGGAAGCCCTCCATCGCCGCCTGCAGCGCGCAGATGGGGTCGATCTCGGTGACGATGACGCGGGCGCCCTGGCCACGGAGTGACTCGGCACAGCCCTTGCCCACGTCGCCGTAGCCGGCGACGACGGCGACCTTGCCGCCGATGAGGACGTCGGTGGCGCGGTTGAGGCCGTCGATGAGCGAGTGGCGGCAGCCGTAGGTGTTGTCGAACTTGCTCTTGGTCACCGCGTCGTTGACGTTGATGGCCGGGAAGAGCAGCTCGCCGGCCTCGGCCAGCTGGTAGAGGCGGTGGACACCGGTCGTCGTCTCCTCGGTGACGCCCTTGATGCCCGCGGCGACCGTGGTCCACTTCTGGGGGTCGGTGGCCAGCGTCTGGCGCACGAGCTCCTTGAAGACGCCGAACTCCTCGGAGTCCTCGTCGGTGGTGGGCGGCACCTGGCCGGCCTGCTCCCACTCGCGGCCCTTGTGCACGAGCATCGTGGCGTCGCCACCGTCGTCGAGGATCATGTTCGGGCCCTCGCCGCCGGGCCAGGTGAGGATCTGGTCGGTGCACCACCAGTACTCGGGCAGCGTCTCGCCCTTCCAGGCGAAGACGGGCACGCCCTGCAGGTCCTCGGGGGTGCCGTTCGGGCCGACGACGACGGCCGCGGCGGCCTCGTCCTGGGTGGAGTAGATGTTGCAGGAGGCCCAGCGGACCTCGGCGCCGAGCGCGGTGAGCGTCTCGATGAGGACGGCGGTCTGCACGGTCATGTGCAGCGAGCCGGCGATGCGGGCACCCTTGAGGGGCTGGGCCTCGGCGTACTCCTCGCGGATCGCCATGAGGCCGGGCATCTCGTGCTCGGCGAGTCGGAGCTGGTGTCGGCCGGCCTCGGCGAGGCTCAGGTCGGCAACCTTGTAGTCGAAGGACATGAGTGATCGTTTCCTTTGATCGTCGGTCTGCAGACCCGGCGCGCCCCTCTGGGCTGTCATGGCGGGTCATCACCCACGCCGGCAGTGGCCCAGTCTAGCGGCGGCCCCGCCGCGCGCCCGAATGCAGCGTCGAGGGTCAGTGCGCTGCGGCGGCCCGGTCGGGCTTCCTGCCGCGTGGGATGACGTGCAGGACGGCCACGACGACCGCGCCGACGACGAGGCCGATGAAGGCCGAGGCCAGCGTGTTGGCGATCCAGGCGAGCAGTCCACCGATGCCGGCGACACCGTGCACCGCCTCCTCGAGGTGGTGCACCTGGGCGTAGAGCCAGTGCCAGCCGAGCTCGTCGGCCCCGACCAGCAGGATGTGGCCGCCGACCCACAGCATGGCCGCGATCCCCACGGTCGAGAGGACCGAGAGCAGCCGCGGCATCCCCTTGACCAGGGCGTGCCCGACCCGCTGCGAGGCACCGGACTCGCGCCGCGCGAGCGAGAGTCCGACGTCGTCCATCTTCACGATCAGGCCGACCACGCCGTAGACGAGCGCCGTGATGAGCACCGCGACGATGATGAGCACGATGAGCCGCGAGAGGAAGGGCTCGGTGTCGACCTCGTTCAGGGCGATGACCATGATCTCCGCCGAGAGGATGAAGTCCGTGCGGACGGCGCCCGTCACGACGGCGTCCTCGTCGACCGTCCCGGCCGCGGCCTTCTCCTCGCGGTGCCCCGAGACGATCTCCCAGACCTTCTCGGCGCCCTCGTAGGCGAGGTAGGCGCCGCCGACCATGAGGATCGGCGTCAGCAGCCAGGGCAGGAACTGGCTGAGCACCATGATGACCGGCAGGATGATGAGCAGCTTGTTGCGCAGGGAGCCCACGGCGATCCGCCGGATGATCGGCAGCTCGCGCTCCGGCGCCAGGCCCTCGACGTAGCGGGGGGTCACCGCGGTGTCGTCGACGACGACTCCCGTGGCCTTGGCGCTGGCCTTGGCAGCGGCGGCCCCCACGTCGTCGACCGACGCGGCGGCGAGCTTCACGAGGGCCGCGATGTCGTCGAGGAGCGCTACGAGTCCGCCTGCCATGGCGTCATCCTAGGGTGGTCTGGGAGTCACCTGAGAACGCCGGTGGCCCGACGCGCAGCCCGAGCAGCGCATTCTCGACCACCTCGGCGAGCGCGGGGTGGATCCAGTACTGCCCCCTCGCGAGCTGCTGGACCGTCGTGCCGAAGGCCATGCCCTGCACCAGCGGCTGGATGAGGGTCGTGGCCTGCGGCCCCATCAGGTGGGCGCCGAGCAGCCGCCCGGTCGACGGGTCGGCGAGCAGCTTGCACACGCTCGTCGTGTCCTCCATCGCCCAGCCGTATGCCGTGTCGCCGTAGGCCTGCACGTAGCTGACGTGGGCGATCCCCCGGTCGATGCACTCCTCCTCGGTGAGCCCCACGGTGGCGATCTGTGGGTGGCTGAAGATGCCCGACGGGACGTGCCGGTGGGGCAGCGGCCGAAGGTCGTGCGGGTGCACGAGGTTGTGCGCGATGGTCCTCGCCTCGGCGTTGGCCACGTGCTTGAGCTGGTACGGAGCGCTGACGTCGCCGAGCGCCCACACTCCCGGAGCGCTGGTGCGGCCGTACTCGTCGACCTCGATCCTGCCGTCCTCCTGGAGCCGCAGCCCGCCGGCCTCGGTGCCGAGCCCGGCCGTGTTGGCACGCCGGCCCGTGGCGACGAGGAGCAGGTCCGCCTCGACGACCGCGGCGCTGTCGAGGTGCAGCCGCACGCCCGCTCCCCCGGCGCCTCGCTCGACGCCGACGACGTTGGTGCCGGTGCGCACGTCCCACTGCTCCCGGGCCAGGTCGGTGAACCGTTGCGCGATACCGGTGTCGAGGTGTCGCAGCAGGTGCGACGCCCGCGCCAGCACGGTGACGTGCACGCCGAACGAGGAGAAGACGTGGGCCATCTCGGCCGCGATGAAGCCGCCGCCGACGATCGCGAGGCGCTCGGGCAGCTCGTCGATCCGCATGATCGTGTCGGAGGTGTGGATGGGCACGCCCGACTCGGTGACGACGTCGGGCACCACCGGGTGGGCGCCCACGGCGACGACGACCTGGTCGGCGGTCAGGCTCTCGTTTCGCCCGTCGGGGAGAGCCACCGTGAGCCTGCGGTCGCCGGTGAAGCGGGCGTGGCCGAGGTAGGCGCTCGTGTTGGGTCCGTCCAGGCGGTACTTCCTGCCCGCCTCCGAGATGGGGTCGATCCGACCGAAGATGCGGTCGCGCACGTCGGACCAGCGCACCCCCTCGAGCGTCGCGTCGACCCCGTAACGGCCGGCGTCACGTACGTCGCGGGCCAGGTCGGCGGCGTAGACGAACATCTTGGTCGGGATGCAGCCGACGTTGAGGCAGGTCCCGCCGAAGGTGCCGCCCTCGATGACGGCGACCCGCTTGTCGTCGAAGTCCGGCGTGACGAGGGCGTTGCCCGAGCCGCTGCCGAGGATGGCCAGGTCGAAGTGGGGATCCACCGGGGCAGCGTATGTCGCGGGCCCGTCGCTTGCCGCGTCTCGCCAGGCGGCCCACGCGTAGGCCGCCGGTGGGCTGCCGCGTCGACGCGCGCACACGCAGTCGCGGGCTCACGACGAGAAGGCCGCGGGCGCAGTCAGATACGCCCGGCTCACTCAGCCTTCAGCGCCTCGCACCTCGCGGGCCCCACGGAGCAGGCGCACGTGCGGCGAGGTCGCCGGGTCGAAGCCGAAGCCGAGCGCGAGGTACGTGGCGGCGAAGTCGGTCAGCGCCACGTGGTGCGCGAGCCTCAGCAACGGCTCCGGCGCCGCGGCGTCGACGAGGGACACTCGCACCCCCGCGTCCTGGGCCACCGACACGATGGTGTCGGCAAGCCCGTGGCCGGCGCCTCCCGAGGTGTCGCGCAGCATCACGAGGCGCAGGGGCGGCCGGCTCGGCCCGTCGAGGAAGGGGTCGGCGAAGATGTCGTCGCTGCCGCCGCCGTTGGACTGCCCGGGAGCCAGCGGGCCGTCGAAGCACGCGACGATCTGGCTCGCGGCGTCCGGTAGGCAGCCGTGGGCCACAGGGACGCGTCCGGTGCGCCCGAACATGGCGGCCGCTCGACGCGCCGTCACGTCGCCGAAGGCGCCCTCCCCCAGCACGATCGGCGTCGACTCGGACAGCTCGGTGGCGAGCAGCTTCGCCGGGTTGGTGAAGGACTCGGACGACGGGCCGACCTCGGAGGCCGTCCTGTCGAGCACGTCGGCGAGGTCGATGAGCGTCTCGTTGTCCAGCGCGGCGATGCCCATGGCGTCTGCAGCGAGCAGCGCCGGCGTGGCCTGCGCCCACACCGAGGTGCGCGACGAGGCTTCGGTCACGGCGATCGGCACGTGGACGCCGTGGGCGCGGGCACACACGTCAGCCAGCGGCGAGTCCGCGGCGCCCACGGTCACCAGGAAGGCGCCGCGCCTGGCGGCCTCCGCCGCCAGGGCGAGCGTGCCGGCCGCCCGGCCGGACTGGGACACGGCAAGGACCACGTCGAGTGCGCCGACCCAGCCGGGCAGCGACCCGGAGGAGCAGCTCTGGACCGGCAGGGCGGAGGCCCCGCGGGACACCGCCTCGAAGATGTCCGCGACGGCGACGGAGCCGCCTGCGGCCGCGACGACGACGCCGCGCGGGCCGACCTCACGCAGCCGGTCGAGCCCGGCCTCGCTCGCCGCGGCGATCGTGCGGCGAACCTGTGCCCCGGCTCCGGCGAGCGCCCGCAGGGTGTCGGTGGAGTCGAGCGACGCCAGGGCGCCCTCGTCGTCGAGGCGGGACTCCTCGAACACGGCGCCCACGGCGCTCAGCCGTCGGTGCGCCGGGAGAGCTCGACCAGCAGGACCGGCACGCCGCCCTCGATGGGGTAGGCGAGCCGGCAGGTGGCGCAACGCAGCTCGGTGATCTCCGAGTCCCCATCGCCGTTCCCTTCGCTGTTCCCGGCGCCCTCACCGGCGCCGTGGAAGGCGTCCGTGAGCTCGCCCTTGCACTGGGGGCACCGGATGATGCCGCGCAGCCACGGCTCGATGGTCTGCTGGCTCTGGGTCACGAAGCATCTCCTGCGGCAGGGGTGGACGGACTGTTCGATGTGTCGTCGTGCGTGCTGTCGGCCGAGTCGGCCTGTGAGGAGCCCGCCCGGATCAGGGCGAGCAGCTCGTCACGCACGTCCTGCATCGTCTCACGGTCGGCCGCCTCGACGTTCAGGCGCAGCAGCGGCTCGGTGTTGGAGGCGCGGACGTTGAACCACCAGGAGGGCGACTGGCCCTCGGGGCAGGTCACCGTGAGCCCGTCGAGCTCGTCGGTGCGCGCGCCTCGGACGTGTGCCCAGGCGCGGACCTGCTCCACGACGGCGGGCTGGTCGGACACGGTGGAGTTGATCTCGCCCGAGGCGACGTAGCGCTCGTACTCGGCACAGAGCTCGGACAGCGGTCGATCCTGCTCGCCGAGGGCCGCCAGGACGTGCATCGCGGCGAGCATGCCGGTGTCGGCGAACCAGAAGTCGCGGAAGTAGTAGTGGGCCGAGTGCTCGCCGCCGAACACGGCTCCGGCACGGGCCATCTCGGCCTTGATGAAGGAGTGGCCGACGCGGGTGCGCACCGGTGTGGCCCCGGACTCGAGGATGACCTCGCGCACCGCGGCGCTCGAGATGACGTTGTGCACCACGGCCACCTCGGCGTCGCCGCCGTCCCTGGCCCGGGCGATCTCTCGGACCGCGACGAGGCCCGTGACCGCGCTGGGAGAGACGGGTTCGCCGTGGGCGTCCACCACGAAGCAACGGTCGGCGTCGCCGTCGAAGGCGAGGCCGATGTCGGCGCCGTGCTCCCGAACGGCGGCCTGCAGGTCGACGAGGTTGGCGGGGTCGAGCGGGTTGGCCTCGTGGTTGGGGAAGGTGCCGTCGAGCTCGAAGTAGAGCGGCACGATCTCGAGCGGCAGCTCGGGCAGTCCGCCGCTCGTGCCGAGGACGGCGGGGACGGTGTGCCCGCCCATGCCGTTGCCGGCGTCGACGACGACCTTGAGCGGGCGCGACCCCGAGAGGTCGACGAGCCCCCGCAGAAAGGCGGCGTAGTCGCCGAGCAGGTCACGTGTCGTCACGGAGCCGGGGCCACCGGCGGGGTGCGCCAGGCCGCTGCCGCCGCCGAGCATCCACTGCGCGAGGTCGCGGATCTCGGCCAGCCCGGAGTCCTGGCCCACGGGCCGGGCGGCGGAGCGGCACAGCTTGATGCCGTTGTAGCGAGCCGGGTTGTGGCTGGCGGTGAACATCGCGCCGGGAAGGTTCAGCGCCCCACTGGCGTAGTAGAGCCCGTCGGTCGAGCACAGCCCGATCATGGTGACGTCGACGCCGCGAGAGGTCACCCCGGCGGCGAAGGCCGCGGACAGCTCGGGCGAGCTCGGCCGCATGTCGTGCCCGATGACGACACCGTCGGCGCCGTCGGGGACGGCGACGACCTCGGCGAAGGCCGCACCGATCGCGTGGGCCACCTCCGGTGAGAGCTGGTCGGGCACCGTCCCACGAACGTCGTAGGCCTTGACGAAGTCTGCGAGGTGCGGCACGGCGTTCAGCCTAGTGGTCACGAGTCCCTGAGGATGCGTAGGTGCCCACGACGGCCCGACTCGACGGCGCCGGACTCCGCCTCGGTGCTCGCCTGCCCGCGGGACGGCGAGCGGCTGTCGACGGGACGGCTCGCACGGGGCCTTCCGGCCTCGCGCACGGCGTCGGCGAGTGCCAGCAGGTCGTCGGTCGCGAGCGTCGGCTCCGGGAACTCGCCACCCACGCGCACGACCTCCCACCCGCGCGGAGCGGTCATCCGCTCCGCGTGCTCGAGGCACAGGTCGTAGGTGTGCGGCTCGGCATACGTCGCCAGCGGACCCACGACGACCGCGCGGTCGGCGTACGCGTAGGTCAGGGTGGCAACGGCAGGACGAGCGCATCCCGTCTTCGAGCAACCACGTGTCAGACCCACGATCGGGGACTCTAGCCCCGCCCTCCCGGAGAGGACGAATCACCACGCCGTCGGAGTCCCGATACCGGGGTTCGCAAGGCTCCCGAGGACGTATGCCGTCGGGCCGGGACGCGCTGGCCCTGCCGGGGCGGCGACGCCGACGGCCCCGTCCGCCGATCTAGAGTGGAGCCGTGGACTCTGCCCAGCCCCGCGTCACCGGGCACCGCCGCCGGCGCGACCGCCACGGCCGTGGTCGCCGCGGGCCGTTGGCCTGGCCCCCGGTGCCGGCCATGGTGTCGCGCCGCGACGAGTTCGACGACTTCGTCCTCGACGCCGCGGCTCGGCTCGAGGCCACCTGCGGGCGCGCCTTCCCCGCCGTCGAGTTCGCGGTGGAGGACGTCCCTCGCGGCCCTGCCCCGTGGGACCACCGCGAGGTTCCGCTCGGGCGCCTCTACCCGGCGACCGGCGCCCGCCCGGCCCGCATCGTCGTCTACCGGCGCCCCGTGGAGACCCGGGTCACCGACCGGCGGGACGTGGCCGCTCTCGTCGCCGACATCGTCACGGAGCAGGTGGCAGGCCTGCTGGGCGTGTCGCCCGAGGAGCTGGACCCCGGCTTCGGCGAGTGACCGGATGGGTGGCCGCCCCTCGTCGCGAACAACCACCGACACGGCCACCTCAGGCGGACGGCGAACGGGCTGACCCGACCTAGTTGCGCACCTGGCGCACGGGTACGGACAGCGCCCGCACCGGGGCCTCGCTGAGGGATGCCACCGAGAAGAACGGCACGCCGGCATCGACTCCGGCCACCGAGACGGCTCCCCGAACGGTGCCCGTGCCCGGCACCACCCAGACGGCGTCGGCGTCGCCCGCGTCGACCACTGCCGTCGACTCGGCGGCCACTGTCACCGTGGACAGTCGGGCACCCTGACCCGACCCGAGGCGCACCTGGACGGTCGCAGGGCTCGGACCGGCTGTCAGCAGAAGGCGTTTCGTGGACCCCCGCAGGTCGGGCAGCAGCACTCCGGCGACGCCGCGCAGCGCGGGTGTCGCCGGGGTCCAGGCGAAGTCCCCCATCTGGTCGGCGGTCGTGGCCCGACGCTCGGTCCAGGCCGCAGCCACGAGCGGCTGGTCGGAACGGACGCCCAGCCCCATGGCCGTGGCGTTGCGCGGCATGCGGACGTCGACCGTGGTCCCTGCGGGAACGCGAACGGCCCTGAGGTTGTCGGGCTGCACCGGGCCCTTGTCACCGAGCAGGCGCACCTGTGCCAGCGCCTCGGTGCCGGCCGGGTTGGCAAGCCTGAGCCAGACGGCGCCGCCGGCCTCCACCCCGGGCACGACGAGATCCGTGCCGGGCGCGGCCGCGCGGGTCGAGTCGTCGATGCCGCGTGCGGTGGCGCCGGCGATCCACTGCTCGTCGAGCACCGCGGAGACCACTCCTCCGGTCGCCGTGACGTGCACGACGGGCGAGGGCTCGTCGGGCGCGACGGCGTCGAGCGAGAGGACCTCGCGCGACAGGGGCGGCACCGAGACGGTGCGGCCCGCGGCGGCGTCGATGCGACCGCTGTGGCCGAGCACCTCGAAGGAGACGGTGACGGCGTTGGCCCCTGGGTTGCTGACGAGGACGCGCTCGGTGCGCGAGGCACCGCTGCCGCCGCCGACCAGCCACACGTCCGAGGACGGCAGCTGGCACGGGGTGACGGCCAGGCCGCGGTCGTCGTCACCGCCGTGACGCCAGACCTGGGTGGCGACGAGGCCGGGCGCGAGGGCGCCGGTCGCCCGCGCCACGACGGGGTCTGCGCCGGAGAGGCCTGCCGAGACCACGGCCCCCCGGTCGGACGTCTGGCCGAGACCATCGGACGACGGCCCCGCGAACAGCTGGACCGTGCCCGTGCCGGTGGTCGCAGCGCCCTCCACGACGCCGGTGGCGGGCGAGGCGGCCGCCACGGTGACGGTGCCCTTGACGTCCCGTAGCCCGGTGGCGCCGAGCCGCTGCTGCCCCGGGCACACGAGTGACGCCTGGTCGACGAGGACGTCCGACGACTCCGGCAGGCCGGCGCGGGCACTGGCCGGGGCGAGCCGCACCGTGCCGTCCATGCCGCCCACTCGGGTCGCTCCCAGCGCGAGGGCCGCGGCCCCGAGGGCCACCACCCCGGCGCGGACGATGCCGGACACGTTCCTCACGAGCGCCTCCTCGAACGTCGGTTGCCGAAGGGCACTGCCATGAAGACCACGAAGCCGAGCAGGACGGCCTGGCCCAGTCGCCACCAGGGACGGGCGGCCGCCAGGTCGACCTCGAGCGTCCCGGCGGTGGGCGGCACGGCATACGTCGGCTGGGCGCTGCCCGCCACGGGCTCGAGCCGCCTGCCGTCGAAGGTGACGAGCGCCTGCGCGGCCCACTCGGCGGGCTCGGCGAGCACGAGGAAGCGCGGGCCGCTGCCTGCGGGGAGGGTCGTGTCGACCGCCGCGTGCGGTCCGGAGGTGGGCACGACCTGCAGCAGGGCGCCCTCGGCGTCGACGAGTCGCGCCCGGGACGGGGCCGTCGCGGGCGAGCCCCCGTCCGCCGCCCGGATCGGCTGGACCTTCCACAGGATGCCGCGCTCGCTGGTGCCCAGACGGCTCAGGCCCTGCGACGAGTCGAGGCGCCGCGCGAGCGGAGCGTCGGCTGTGCCACGCACCTGGACGAAGCCGATGCCGAGGCGGGCAAGGGCCGTCGAGTCCAGCGAGTCGGCGCCCCGTCCGCCCACGATGTCGGCGACGGCGTTGACGAGCGGCGTCTCGTCGGCGTCGGGTGCCCGGTCGAGGTCTCGCAGCAGCTCTCCGGGCTCCTGCCCGGCGAGCACGAAGTCCACGACGTCGTCGGAGGGACGCAGGAGCAGCAACCGGTTGCCCAGGGCGCCGCTCCCCTGCTCGATCGCCACTGCAGGCAGCGTCGCCTGGCCGACCGAGAGGGTGCGGCCGATGCCGTGGGCGCCCCAGAGCGCAGCACCCGCGAGCACCGGCGCGACGGCGAGCCCGGCGGCGGCGACCGCTGCGACGAAGCCCCAGTGGCGGCGGGGACCGGCGAGCGAGGCGAGCACGGGCCGGCTGCCGGCGAGAAGCCCCACCACGAGCCCGGCGAGCCAGAGCTGGAGCCCCAGCCCGGACCAGAGATGGGCAGCTGCCGACCGGCCGACACCGGTCTCGGCCGACCCCAGCATGACGTGGGAGGAGGCCAGCGCGCCGGCGAGGCCGAGCAGGGCCAGCAGCCCGGCGACGGCCAGCCCCACGGACTGCCCGCGGCTGCGACTGCGTGATGCCAGGCCGAGGACGCCGAGGACCACCAGCGGGGCCCCCAGCCAGACCGCCCAGGTCGTGCCACCGGGTGCACCCAGCAGGAGGGCGAGAACCCCCCACGGGCCGCGGTCGTCGGCCGTCGACAGCAGGCCGGGCCCGGACAGCAGCAGGCGGGGGTCCTCGACGAAGCGCGCCACCCACGGCCCGAGCAGGGCGGCCGGAACGAGGAGCAGGACCAGGGCGCGGGCACGCCGAAGGCCCGGACCCAGGACGAGCAGCAGCAGGGCCGCGACCGCGGAGAGGGCCAGCAGCGGTGGCGCGAAGGCGCCGACGACCGCGGTGGCCAGGGCGGTGGCGAACGTGCCCGTGAAGGTGCCGTCGCGGCGCGCCGCCAGGCAGAACCCGGCGAGGACGAAGGGCAGCAGGATGTGGACGACGGACACGGTGACGCGCCCCGAGGCGAGCGCGGTGGCGGCCACTCCTGTCGTGCCCCAGGCGAGCGCACCGAGTGCGCGTGCCAGCCGCGAGGAGGTGACGACCCGACCCGCGAGGTAGGCCGACCAGGTGGCCAGCACCGGCGTCAGGAAGAGCAGCCAGGCGATGGTGACCCCTGCGCTCGACCGGCTCTCGGCCACGCCGGGCAACCGCTCGGCGAGCCAGGTGAGCGCCGAGAGCACGGCCAGGTGTGGTCCGGACTCGGCGCCGGTCCCGAGGCCCGCGCCGTGCCAGGCGTCCCGGAAGGCGTGCCAGAGCCCGTAGGCGTTGCTGGTGACGGGCCGCAGCTCGCCACCCGCGACGCCCGCGTTGGTCGGCGAGAGGGCTCCGGCCCGCAGAGCGTCGCGCCAGGCGGCGACGGTTGCGACGAGCACCGCGGCGACGGCGAGGAAGCCGGGGTGGCTCACGATGCGTCGCGGCAGCGAGGCCGGCAGGTTGTCGAGCGACTCGGAGTCGTCGGCGACGGGGCCCGTCTCGGTGGTGGCGACCGCCTCGCGCCGGGCCCGGGTGCGCTCGGGAGTGATGGCGTCCTGGATGTGGTCGACGGTGGTTCGTGCAGCGACGCTGGGGGCCACGAAGAGGGTCGCCAGGTGGTCGCGGCGCAGCCGCTTGGTGGAGCGACCGCGCCACCGTGCACCCACGGTGGCGAAGGGGTGCAGCAGCGCCGTCACGTCGGTGAGCTCGCGCCATGCCAGCCGTGGGCGCTTGGCCACCAGCAGCGTCAGGGATGCCACGACGGCCGAGAGCGCCATCCACAGCGCGAGGAACGGCGCGGCGAGGGGGGAGCACCGTGCGAGCGTCACCTGGCGCGCCGCCCGGCGTCCACGACGCTCGAGCTCACGCGGCTTGGGGGCGCCCGGCCGCTCGCCGTCGAGGCCGGCCGAGGCGTCGCGTACGACCGCTGCGGGGACGACGACGACGCGGTGGCCGGCGAGCTGGGCGCGCCAGCCGAAGTCGAGATCGGCGCCGTGCTCGACGAAGGCGCGGTCGAACCCGCCCAGGTCGTCCCAGACGGAGCGCCTCACGAGCATGCCGCTCGTGCTGACCGCGAGGACGTCCGCGCGGTTGTCGTACTGGCCTTGGTCCGCCTCGCCGCGAGCCGGGGACGCGAGTCGGCGCCCGGTGCGGGTGATCTGCAGGCCCATCTCGACCAGGCGCCTCGGGTCCTCCCAGCTGACGATCTTGGGGCCGGCGACACCGACGGACCTGGAGCGCAGACCCGCCTGCAGCAGCTGCGCCAGGGCGTTGGCGCGGGGAACGGTGTCGTCGTGCAGCACCCAGACCCAGCTGTCGGAGGGGTTCGGGCCGGCGGGCATGGCTGCGATTCCGCGCTCGATGGCACGGCCAACCGGGACGGCCTGCTCGAGGCGCAGGACCTCGACCGAGGGGACGACCCGGCGCACGCCGGAGTGTGCGCGCGCGATGGCGCCGGAGGTGTCGGTGCTCGCCACGTCGACGATGACCAGCCGCGCCGGCGGCAGCGTCTGGGCGGCCAGGCCGTCGAGACACTGGGCCAGCCACGTGGCTCCGTTGTGCACGACGACGACGGCTTCGACCGTTCCGCTCGTGCGCTGCCCGGTGGAGGGAGGGGCGGGCAGCGACACGTACGGCGTACTCCCCGCACCAGCGGGGGCACTGAGGTCTCGGGCGAGCTCGTCGGGCACAGCGGCTACCTTCACCCGGACGCCAGGAACGGGCCGGGCTTGTCCATCACGCTCAGACCGCGCGCTTCTTCAGCTTGCGGCGCTCACGCTCGGACAGGCCGCCCCAGATGCCGAACCTCTCGTCGTTGGACAGCGCGTACTCGAGGCACTCGGACCGCACCTCACAACCGACGCAGACCTTCTTGGCCTCGCGTGTGGAGCCGCCCTTCTCCGGGAAGAACGCCTCCGGGTCGGTCTGGGCACAGAGGGAGCGCTCCTGCCAGGAGAGCTCGCCCTCCTGCTCGCCCGTGTCCGACCAGACCACCATCAACTCGTGCATGACCCCTCCTCGACCCTGACTGCACTGCGTGCGAGCACTGTCGCACCGAGCGGCATCGTTTTCCGGAGGTTCTGGACAAATAAGTCCATACGTTCCAGCCCGTGACCCCGACCGAATACAACAATGAAATTACATGCGTGTCATACCCATCTCGTCAAGCGGGTTGGTGATATTCGCTGGAAGTGACGGCTCGAGCGGGTGCACCGGACGCCGTGCAGCACCCCGCGCAACGGTCCGACGCCATCGTGCTGAGAGGATCGGCGCATGCGCATCACCGCCCTGGCCGGAGGAGTGGGCGGCGCCCGGTTCCTCCGCGGCCTCCTCCACCACGCCCGACAGACCGCCCAGCAGGCGGCAGGGGTCGACGACTCCGACCGGCTCGAGCTGACGGTCGTCGGCAACACCGGAGACGACATCACCCTCTTCGGGCTCCGCGTGTGCCCCGACATCGACACGCTGCTCTACACCCTGGGCGGCGGCATCCACGAGGGACAGGGCTGGGGACGAGCGGACGAGACGCACCACCTCGCCGAGGAGCTGGCCGCGCTCGGGGCCGAGCCGCAGTGGTTCACGCTGGGCGACAAGGACTTCGCCACCCACGTCTACCGTTCGCAGCTGCTCGGGCAGGGTATGCCGCTGAGCGCGGTCGTCGACCGGCTCTCCGCCCGCTGGGGGTTGTCCGGGCAGGGCGTGCGCCTCCTGCCCATGACCGACACCCCCGTCGAGACCCACGTCGTCGTGGAGGAGGCCGGCGAGCAGCGCGCGATCCACTTCCAGGAGTGGTGGGTGCGACACCGGGCCGCCCTGCCCGCCGAACGGTTCGTCGTCGCGGGACTCGACCGCGCCACGGCAGCGCCCGGCGTGCTCGACGCGATCCGCGAGGCTGACGTGGTCCTCCTGCCGCCGAGCAACCCGGTGGTCTCGATCGGCATCATCCTCGGCGTCCCCGGGGTGCGCGACGCACTGCGTGGCACCCGCGCCCCCGTCGTCGGGGTGTCGCCGCTCGTCGGCGGCCGGCCGGTCCGTGGTCACGCCGACGTGTGCCTGCGCACCATCGGTGTGGAGGAGTCGAGCGCCGCCGTCGCCGGGCTCTACTCCGACTTCCTCGACGGCTGGCTCGTGGACGAGGACGACCCGATGCCGGACCGGCGTGGTCTCGAGGTGCTGCGCCGGCCGCTGCTGATGAGCTCGGTCGACGCGGCCGCCGACATGGCGGGCGCCGCCCTGGACCTCGGCCTGCGGCTGCGCGCGGAGCGGGCCAGCGCGTGACCGCGCCCGTCGTCGTCACGCCGCTCACCGGCATACCCGAGGTGCGTGAGGGTGACGACCTCGCCGACGTGCTCCAGGTGGGTCTCGACCACGCCGGCCTGCGCCTCGCCAAGGGCGACGTCGTCGTCGTCTCGAGCAAGATCGCGAGCAAGGCACTCGGTCTCGTGACCCACGACGCCGACAAGGACCGGGTCGTGCGCGACGAGAGCGAGTACGTCGTGGCGGAGCGCGCGGTCGGTGACCGGGTGACTCGCGTCGTCCGGGCCAAGGCGGGGCCCGTCATGGCCGCAGCAGGTGTCGACGGGTCCAACACCGGCGAGCGTGGCGGCTGGCTGCTCCTGCCCCACGACCCGGACGGCGTCTGCGAGCAGCTCCACGACGCCCTGCTGGCGCGCCATGGCGTGCGGGTCGGCGTCGTGCTCAGCGACACCGCAGGGCGAGCCTGGCGCGTCGGGCAGGTGGACTTCGCCCTCGGCGCGCACGGCCTGCGCGTCCTCGACGACCTGCGCGGCGGCGTCGACGCCGACGGCAAACCGCTCGAAGTCACGGCCCGCGCCGTCGCCGACGAGATCGCGGCCGCCGCGGACCTCGCGAAGGGCAAGGTCTCGGCCGTGCCCGCGGCCGTCGTGCGCGGCCTCGCCGGGCTGCTCGTGGACGCGCCGTCCGCAGAGGACCTCCGCGGCCGCGATCTCGTGCGCACCGGTCCGGGCGACTGGTTCGGCTACGGGCGCGTCGAGGCGGTGCGGGCGGCCCTCGGCATCGAGCCCGGCGGCGCCGATGCCGACGCCGTCGGCATCGCGCAGGCAGGTCCGGAGAGCCGCCTCGAGGCGGTGTCCCGGGCCGTGCGGACCGCGCTGCACGGGTTCGAGTCCGGCACCGCCGACGTCGGGAAGCTGTCCGTGACGCTCGGCGCCGACAGCTCCTACGAGCTGGGGCAGCTCGTGGCCCGGCTGCAGGCAGCGCTGTGGTGCGAGGGGCTCGTCGGCACGGCGAGCCAGCCGTCGGCCGACGGGCTCTCGAGCGCGGTGCAGGTGGCCGCCGCGCCGCTGCCCTGACCGCCGCGGCCGCCCCGACGGCGCCGCAGCAGGCGGTGCCTCACCCGACGGTGAAGACGACCTTCCCGAACACGTCGCCGTCGACCATGCGGGCGAAGCCCTCCCGGGCCTGCTCGAGGGGCACCACGGAGTCGACGACCGGCTCGATGCCCCGCTGCTGCATGAACCGGGCGAGCTGCGCCAGCTCCTCGCGACTGCCCATGGTTGACCCGACGACCCTCAGCTGCTTGAAGAAGATCTTCGTCAGCTCGGCCTTCGCGGGGGCGTCACCCGACGTCGCACCGGAGATGACGATGGTGCCGCCGGGCCGGAGCGAGTTGACCGAGTGCGACCAGGTCGCCGCACCGACGGTCTCCATGGCGGCGTCCACGCGTTCGGGGAGACGCTCGCCCGAGCCGAAGACGCGGTCGGCGCCGATCTCGAGCGCGCGCTCTCCCCGGGCCTCGTCGCGCGACGTCGCCCACATCCGGTAGCCGGCGGCCGAGCCCAGCTGGATGAGGGCCGTCGCCACTCCCCCGCCCGCGCCCTGGACCAGCACGGTGCCCCCCGGCTGCACGCCCGAGTTCGTGAAGAGCATCCGGTATGCCGTGAGCCACGCCGTCGAGAGGCATGCTGCGGTCTGCCAGGACATCGACTCGGGCTTGGGCACCACGTTCCCGGCCGGGACGAGCACCTTCTGCGCGAGCGTCCCGTCGTGCAGCTCCGAGAGCAGCGTGCGCCGGGGGTCGAGCGTCTCGTCGCCGCGCCACCCGTCCGAGGGGATGACCGCGTGGACGATGACCTCGTTGCCCTCTGCGTCGACGCCGGCTCCGTCGCAGCCCAGGATCATGGGCAGCCGGTCGGCGGCGAGCCCGACGCCGCGCAGGGACCAGACGTCGTGGTGGTTGAGAGCCGAGGCGCGCAGGTCGACGACCTGCCATCCGGGCCGCACCTCGGGGTCCGGCCGCTCCCCCACCACGAGGCCGGAGAGCGGGTCGGAGGCGGACTGACTGGCAGCGTAGGCAGCGAGCATCCCTGCACCATAGTGACCGGGACCCTCGGAGACCCCCGGTAGGGTCCTGCCCGTGACCGACAACACCCCCGTGCGCCGCGCGGACCCGCTCCTGTCGACGCTGGCCCGCACCGGGGAGCCCGACCAGTCAGCCGCCGGCACCCCGGACCGCGTCGGTGTCGACGCCCAGGCCGTCGCGCTCGTCGCCGTCTTCACGGCGCTGCTCGTCGCCGCAGCGGTCGTGCCGGGCATCCCGGTGGGCGGGCTCGGCGTGCCGATCACCCTGCAGACCCTGGCCGTCATGCTGACGGGTCTCGTGCTCGGCCCGCTGCGCGCCGGCCTCGCGGTCCTGCTCTACCTGCTCCTCGGCTTCGTCGGCCTGCCGGTCTTCAGCCGCGGCCAGTCGGGCCTGCAGGTCCTGAGCGGTCCCACCGCCGGATACCTCCTCTCGTTCCTCCTCGCCGCGGTGGTCGTCGGGCTGGCCGCGCGTGCCGTCCTGCGCCACACGCGGCGCACGCTGTGGGTGCCGCTGCTGGTGACGGCCTCCTTCGTGACGACCCTCGCCGTCGTCCACGTCCTCGGGATCGCGGGCATGATGGTCAACCTCCGGCTGCCGCTGTCCGCGGCCGTCAGTGCCGACCTGCCCTTCCTGCCCGGCGACCTGCTCAAGGACGTCGTGGCGGTGGTCGCGGCGGTGGCGGTGCACCGCGCCTTCCCCGACGTGCTCGCCCGCGCGGCCAAGCGACGTCCGACGACCCCGTGAGGCGGGCGTTCCCCCTCGGCCCGGCGGCCTTCCGGCTGCGCTGCAGGTGACGCGTGTCCGTCTCGACGCGGCCACGGTGACGGTGCCCGTCGACGGCGCCGCCGGCCATCGCACGCGGACGGTCCTCGGTCCGGTCGACCTGCTCCTCACCGAGGCTCGCGTCAGCGTCATCGGCGCGAACGGCTCCGGCAAGTCGACGCTGCTGCGACTGCTCAACGGCCTCGTCGCCCCTTCCTCGGGCGCCGTGTCCGTCGACGGGCTGGACACCGTCCGTCATGGTGCCCGGGTCCGCCGCCGGGTCGCGTTCGCCTTCACCGACCCGCTCTCGCAGCTCGTCATGCCCACGGGTCGCGAGGACGTCGAGCTCTCGCTGCGCCGGCTGCACCGCTCACGGGCGGAGCGCCGGCTCGCCGCCGAGGCGGTCCTCGAGCGGTTCGGCCTCTCGGCGCTGGCCGACCAGAGCGTCCACGACCTGTCCGGCGGTGAGCGGCAGCTCATGGCGCTCGCGGTCGTCCTCGCGGTCGAGCCCGAACTTCTGGTGCTCGACGAGCCGACGACCCTCCTGGACCGCCGGAACACCCTGCGGTTGCGGGCCCTGCTGGAGGACCTGCCCCAGTCACTGGTGGTCGCCACGCACGACCTCGACCTCGCGCTGCACGCCGACCGCACGCTCGTGGTCGACGCCGGGCGGATCGTCTTCGACGGCCCCCCGGCCGAGGCGGTGCGCCACTACGTCACCCTGGCGGACCAGCCGTGAGCGGCGCGGGCCTGTTCGCGGGGCACGTGCCTGGCACCTCGCCCGTGCACCGGGCGCCCCTGTGGCTCAAGCTCGCCGGCGTCGTGGCCGTCGGCGCCGCGCCGTGGTACGCGCGGTCGCTCGGCCCGATGCTCGTGGTGACGGCCCTCGTGATCGGGTGTGCGCTGCTCGCGCGTCTGCCCGCCGGGAGACTGCTGCGGTCGATGCGCGGGCTGCTGCCGTTGCTCGTCCTGCTGCTCGCCTTCCAGTGGTGGTCCAACGGCCCGTCGTATGCCGCTCGCGTCGTGCTCGGGATCGTCAACGCATACCTGGCCGCGGGCGTCCTCACGGCGACGACGCCCGTCACCGAGCTGCTCGACGGCGTGGTGCGCGCGGCCCGGCCGCTCAAGCGGGCCGTCGACCCCGAGGTCGTCGCGCTCACCCTCGGGATCGTCGTGCGCTCCGTCCCGTGGGTCGCCGGCTCCTTCTCCAGCGTCCGGCAGTCCGCCCGGGCGCGGGGGCTCGACCGCAGCCCGCGCGCCCTCGTCGTGCCGACGGTGGTGCACGTCGTGGCGTTCGCACGCTCGACCGGCGAGGCCCTGGCCGCGCGGGGACTCACCGACCCGGCGGAGGATGGGCGCGAGGGTCCGCACGGCCGAGGTGCTGCGGGTGGCGCTTCGGGTGGGGCTCCCGGCCCGGGCCGGGCCGGGAGCACGGACCTGCCCGGCTAGCTCGTCGCCTCGCGGACGGCCAAGGCCGAGACCGCTGCAGCGACGGCAGGGGCGACCCGCTCGTCGAAGACGCTGGGGACGATGCGGTCAGCCGTCGGATCCTCCACCAGCTGCGCGATGGCACGAGCGGCCGCGAGCTTCATCTCCTCCGTGATGCGACGTGCACCGGAGTCCAGGGCGCCGCGGAAGATGCCGGGGAAGGCGAGCACGTTGTTGATCTGGTTGGGGAAGTCCGACCGTCCGGTGGCCACGACCTCCGCGAACCTCGACGCCACCACCGGATGCACCTCGGGGTCGGGGTTGGCGAGCGCGAAGATGACGGCTCGTGGCGCCATCCGCATCAGGTCCCGCTCGGCGACCGTGCCGCCCGAGACGCCGACCAGCACGTCAGCACCCGAGAGCGCGTCTGCGAGCGTGCCCGTGACACCCCGCCTGTTGGTCACCTCGCGCAGCTGCTCCTTGTGCGGCGGGAGCTCGACGCGGTCGCGACCGAGGATGCCACGCGAGTCCACGACGACGACGTCACCCACCCCCGCCGAGAGCAGGATCCGGCTGACGGCGACGCCCGCCGCGCCTGCCCCGGACACGACGACCGTCAGCTCCCCGAGGGCCTTCTCGACGACGCGGGCAGCGTTGAGCAGCGCCGCCAGGGCGACGATGGCCGTGCCGTGCTGGTCGTCGTGGAAGACCGGGATGTCGAGCCGCTCCTGCAGCCGGCGCTCGATCTCGAAGCACCGCGGCGCGGAGATGTCCTCGAGGTTGATGCCGCCGTAGGTCGGCGCGATCCGAACCACCGCCTCGACGATCTCCTCGACGCTGCCGGTCTGCATGCACACCGGCACGGCGTCGACGTCGGCGAAGTGCTTGAAGAGGACCGCCTTGCCCTCCATCACCGGCATCGCGGCAAGCGGACCGACCGCTCCCAGGCCGAGGACCGCCGTGCCGTCGCTGACCACGGCGACCGTGTTGCGGCGGCTCGTGTAGACCGCCGCGAGCCCCGGGTCTGCCGCGATGGCTCGGGACACCTGTGCGACACCCGGCGTGTAGAGGAGGGAGAGGTCGGACGCGTCTCGCAGCTCCGACGTGGCGTGTACCCCGAGCTTTCCGCCCAGGTGGGCCCGGAAGACCGGGTCGCTGGGGTCGAAGAGCTGGTGGGCGGGCAACGCACTCATGCTGGAACACCTCGTTCGCATGGGGAGAAGAGGGCAGGAGGCCCTCACTGGTACAGACAGTGCCGGGGGTCTGGCCTGCAAGCTCGTTCTCGCGACGGGGGTTGCCCGAAGTCGCCACTATGGCACGGGCCGCGGGCCGCACCCAAGGAGCCGGCGAGCGGTGTGACGGCTCTCTCAGTCCGGGTTGGCCGCGTCGTCGAGGGACTTGAGGAGCGCGTCGACGACTCGAGGGTCGTACTCGTAGCCGAGCCCGAGGTAGATCCGCTCGACGGCGGCCTCCCGCGCACGCAGGCTCCGTGCCCCAGCGGTGAGGTCCTCGTAGGCGTTGGCGACCTTGACGATCCGGCTGGTCAGCGGGATCTCCTCGCCGAGCTCGCGGACCTGGCGGTAGGGCGTCGTCTGGTGCTCGAGGATCCGGGCGGCTTCCTCGAAGACGCCGGTCTCGCGGACGATGGCCACGGTGTCGGCCTCGATGCGGCGCTGGTCGGCAGGCGCGGCGAGGACGGTTGCGCCCCCCGGGATGGGCTCGACGAGGGCCACCTGGCCGATGTCGTGGAGCAGCGCGGCGTACTCGAGGTCGAGCAGCTCGCGCTCCGAGAGGCCGAGCTCGCGCCCGACCCGGACGGCGAGCGCCGCGACCCGCTCGGAGTGCCCGGAAGGGGTGTAGCCCGCGGCATCGGTCAGGCGCGAGAGGGTGCGGATGCTCTGGAGGTACGTGGCCCGGATGCTGACGTAGCGGCGGAAGGCGAAGAGCGTCAGGACGAGCGGGATGAGGAAGAGGGGCAGCGCGGCGATCCCGAGCGGCGGGGCCGCGAGGGAGATGAGCACGCCCGTCACCGCGATGGCCGTCGACAAGGCGAAGGACGAGCGGAACTCCGCGACGAAGGTGCGACGCACGTCGACGCCCACGGACAGCCCCCGCAGGAGCGAGGTGAACAGGGCGTCCGCCACCAGTGCGAGCAGGCAGATGGCGAGCAGCAGCACCGCTTGCTGCCACGGCACGGCGGTCATCACCCGCAGCGGCGAGTCCGCCGGCTGAGCCATGACCCCGCAGCGGTAGACGAGGGCCACCACGAGGATGGCCACGAAGCGACCCGCGGTGTCCACCAGGCTCGTGTCGCGCCGCGCAGCCACGCGCACGGTCGTCCCCAGTGCGATCGAGACGGCCGTCACGGCGAGGACGAACGGTGCGCCGTAGGACAGGTGCACCCCGCCGGGAAGCTCTGTGGCCAGCGCCAGGCCGAAGGCGGCCGCCATGGCGATCGGCGCGGCCCCGCGGAAGCCGGGGGCGGAGATGTGGAACCACTCCCCGACGATGACGGCGACGGCGAACGCCGCGACGAAAGACACGACGAGCGCGTCACCCAGCTGAGGGACGTCGCCCAGCTCGACGGCTGCCACGACGGACGCGACGAGGCACAGCACCCCGAACGCCCCGGCCAGCGGCTCGCGGCGCAGTGCACCGTTCACGAGGCGACCTTCACCGGAGAGGACGCGGGCCAGCCGTGCTTGTCGAGGGCCGCCACCGCGGCGTCGACGACCTCGGGGTCGAAGCGAGCGGGGTCGGAGCGGAGCACCCGAACGGCATCGGCCACCGAGACGACGGTGTCCTCCGGCCGGTCGCGGAGGGCGTCGTCCACCGCGGCCGCCACCGCGACGATGCGCGCAGCGATCGGGATGTCGTGGCCGGCCAGTCCGTCGGGGCGACCGGTGCCGTCGAAGCGCTCGCACTGGTGGCGGATGCCGGACCTCGCGCTCTCGAGGAAGTCGATGCCCTCGATCATGCGCGCCCCGACGACGCACTGGCCGTCGATGAGACGCAGCTCGCTGGGGGTCAGGGACGCGCGGGAACGACGCAGCAGCCGGGTGGGGACTCCCAGGTGGCCGATCTCGTGCAGGGTGGCCGCGTAGCGCACGGTGCCGATCTGGCTCGGCGTGAGCCCCAGCTCCTCGGCGATCCACTCCCCGAGGCTGGCGGCCCGCCTGCTGCGGGCGACCGCCGAGGGCTCCTTGGTCCCGAGGGCCGTCACGAGCGTGTCGACGGTGCGCTCGTGGGAACGCAGCTCCTCGCCGTACTGGATGAAAGCCCACCGCGCTGCGAGCAGGGGTGCGAGGACGAGCAAGGCGCTGAAGGCGCCGAGGCCGGCCGGGAACCACAGGATGACGAAGAGAAGGCCGATGACTCCGTAGCCGACGTAGGCCACCCCTGAGCCACTGAGTACGCGCCGCAGTTGTACGGCGAATGCGATGCCTCTGGCCAGGTGCAGCACGCCTGAGAGCAGGATCGCGTTCAGGAGACAGGCCACGACGTCCGCGGCCAGGAGCGGTACGCCTACGTGCCATCCCAGCTGGGAGGTGGTCATATCTGCCATGCCAGCGCCCTGGACGCCACCCAGCAGCCGATAGGTCAGAGCAGCCGAGGCACCGAGGATGGCGGTCATCGCGGCGTTGAACATCGTGACGAAACGCAGCGGCTGCTGTCGGTCGATGAGCATCGAGACGCCGCCCACGAGCCAGGCACCGAAGATTCCGACCACAGCCGCGGACGCCACGAGGATGATGGAGAGAAACGAGAAGGCGATGCGCAGGTTGGCTTCAGGCTCGCGGACCTGGTAGGCGACCAGGCCCATGAGGCAGAGGAGGACAACGGGACCCAGTTCGGGCCGGGGCAGGGCGAACCAGGACATGACACCGACGGCCAGCGCAACGGCCGTGACGACGCCGAGGTAGGCAGACAGCCAACGCGACGGAGCGGTCGGCGTGGCTGTCGGTGACACGGGAGACACGGTAGTCAAACGTCGTCGGATCCCGTTGCGGGACCCGACGACGTGTGTGCTTCGGGTATGGCTCAGCCGCCGTTCCAGCTCCACACGTTGGCGATGGCGATGAGCGCGTTCGATGTGAAGTCAGTCGTGGTGGCGAGGGCCGAGAGCAGGGCAGCGAACATTGGGGGCTCCTTGATGCATGGATGTTCCGGATGCGTGCGCCATGGAGGGGCGTTGCTCGCGGCAGCACAGAACACTGAGGTTTCCCTCAGGGGCATGATGCCAAGACCAACCCGACGCATGGAAGTAGACCCGGCCATATCGGACGGATCTATACCAAGATTTTAAGGTCTCGCCCGTATCTGGCGCAGGGAATTGGGCCGCTCTCATCCGATGTGGAAGAATCGGGGCTTCGGTGTCCGCACGGGCCCGGAACGAGAGTACGACCCAAGGAGAGCCGACGATGAGCAAGCGCGCCCGCAAGCGCCGCTCCCGCAAGGGCAACGCCGCCAACCACGGCCGCAAGCCCAACGCCTGAGCCGCAGACGTCAAAGGCCCGCACCCGATCAGTCGGGGCGGGCCTTCGTCGTACCAGGCTGCGAACCTGGCGTCGGCGTAGCAGCGGTGTGGTCAGCCGCGGTCGACCTGGATCATCGTCATGGAGATCCGGGACATGATCGTCAGGCGAAGCGCCTCGGGGGCCTGCTCGCACTCGCAGGAGCGCTTGATGAGCGACTTCAGCGTCGTGTCGAGGTCGTACTCCTTCAGGCACGGTCCGCACTCGTCGAGGTGCGCCTGGATCTTGGCGACCTCCTCCGGGCCGAGCTCCCCGTCGAGGTACTCGTAGACCCGAAGCAGCGCCTCGGAGCAGTCGGTGTGCGTCTCGTCGGTCATGAGCGGTCTCCTTCCGTGCCCGCGCCCACCTCGTGGCGGGCGGTGACACCGGCAGGGCTGCCGGCGGCCACGAAACCCCGCTCGGCGGCATACTCCGAGAGCAGGTCGCGCAGCTGGCGTCGCCCGCGGTGCAGGCGGCTCATGACGGTGCCGATGGGCGTCTCCATGATCTCGGCGATCTCCTTGTAGGAGTAGCCCTCCACGTCGGCGAAGTACACCGCGAGGCGGAACTCCTCGGGGATCGCCTGGAGGGCGCGCTTGACGTCGCTGTCGGGAAGGTGGTCGAGCGCCTCGGCCTCGGCCGAGCGCAGGCCCACCGAGGTGTGCGACTCGGCGCGCGCGAGCTGGTAGTCCTCGATCTCGGCCGAGTCGGACTCCAGCGGCTGGCGCTGCTTCTTGCGATAGCTGTTGATGTAGGTGTTGGTGAGGATGCGGTACATCCACGCCTTGAGGTTGGTGCCCGGCTTGTACTGGTGGAAGGCCGCGTACGCCTTCGCGAACGTCTCCTGGACGAGGTCCTCGGCGTCGCTCGGGTTGCGGGTGGTGCGCAGGGCTGCGCTGTAGAGCTGGTCCAGCAGCGGCATCGCCTCGCGCTCGAAGCGCTCGCGGCGCTCGGGCTCGGTCTCGCTCGCGACGTCCACGGCGGCGTCGGCGCGTGCGCGCTCCTCGCGCGTCGTCACCGCGTCGTCGACGGTGCCGGCCGCCGTGTCCGCAGGCAGGTCTGCGACTCGCACGGCCGCGCTCGGGTCGGTCTTCTTGTCCTTTGCCATCGCCCCCCAGCCTAGACCGGTGGGCGGCTCGAACCGACCGGCGACGGCCTGCAGGACGGGCACGGCGGATCCGCTCCGGGACTCGCGGGTGGGGCAGGTGACCATGCACCGTGCAACGACACTCAGCCGGGGAGCATTCCCGCAACCGTGGTCAATGCCTCGGTGAGCGCGCTGCGCGAGCCCTTGGGGAAGCTGTGGGCGCCGGCCACCTCGAGGAGCGTCGCACCGACGGGAAGGTGCGGCCGCACCTCCTCGGGTGTGCCGAACGCGTCGCTCGTGCCCTGCACGACCCAGCTCGGATCGGGCGCCAGCGCCAGCTCGTGGGCGCGCGACCTGTCCGCCTGTCCCGGCGGGTGCAGCGGGAAGCTGAGCAGCAGCGCCGAGTCGGCCTCGAGCGGCCCGGCGGTGCGGCAGGCGACGCGGGCACCGGCGCTGCGGCCGCCGACGACGAGCGGTCGGGGCAGCCGGCCGCGGCCGGTGAGGAGCGCCTCGACGATCGGGATCCAGGCCGCGTCGAGCGTCGGGGGGCGCCCGGCCACCCGGCGCCCGGCCACGAGCCAGGGCTGCTCCACGAGCACGACGGCCCAGCCGGCACCGACCAGCACCTCCCGGGCGATGGCCAGGTCGATGGCTCCGAGCCCTCCCCCGGCGCCGTGGCCGAGGACGACCGTGCCCCGCGCCCCGGTGGGTGCGCAGACGTGGGCGCGGCCCGGGCCGCCGGGGGTCTCGATCTCACGCACGCTGCGGCGCAACGGTCCGCTCACTCGCCCAGCACCTCCCCTGTCATGGGGTCGACCACGCCGTCGAGCTCGGAGGCGCGGACCGGCTCCACGAGCGCGGGCCCGTTGTTGCGCGTCGCGCCGACGGCCCGGCCGACCGGATACGCCTCGAAGCGGCCGGGCCGCGCGAACTCGAGCACCCCCTGCACGTAGTCGGCGTCCTTCTCGTCGGGATCCAGCCACCGCTCCCACTGCTCGCGGTCGAGGACGAGCGGCTGGCGGTCGTGGATGCGGTCCATGCCGGGGTCGGCCGCCGTCGTGATGATCGTGAACGTCGTGAGCCAGGCGCCGGCGTCGCCCTCGGGCAGGCTGCGGTCGCGCCAGAACTCGTAGAGCCCGGCGAAGCCCACGGCGTCCCCGTCGGCCCGGTGGATGAAGAAGGGCTGCTTGCGAGGCTTGCCCTTGGCATCCACCGCGGTCGGTGAGACCTGCCACTCGTACCACCCGTCGGCGGGCACGATGCAGCGCCGCGCCAGCGCGGCCTTGGCGAACGCGCCCTTGCCCAGCACCGACTCGGCGCGCGCGTTGGTCATCCGCAGCCCCATCGTGACGTCCTTGGCCCATGCGGGGACCAGCCCCCACGTCAGGAGGCGCAGCTGACGCGTCGCCGCACCCTCCCCCTCGTCCTGACCGCGAGGGTGGCGCGTCAGGACGACCGGCGCCTGCTTCGACGGGGCCATGTTCCAGTCGGGCTCGCCCGGAGGCGGCGTCTGGGGGTTCTTGAGGATGCTGCGGGCAGGCTCGGCGGTGTGGTCCTCGTCGACGTCGAACGCCTCGATGAGCTCGTCGGGCCGCGCGCTCGCGGCATACCTCCCGCACATGCGCCACAGCGTATGCCGCAGCGCCGCCGCCCCGGCCTCCCGGCGCGCCTCGCGACGGGCGCTGTCGCCCAGCCGTGGAGCGCCCTGTCGGGTGTCTCGTGCGGAGGAGGCCGACGGCGGCGGGCACCGTCCCCCAGGACGGGGGTATGTCGATACCGTAGGTGCCCACATCATCCACGATGGCCACAGCGCGCTCCGGCGCGCGGTCGCCAGAGGAGGAAGTCGAATGATCGTCCGCCGTCTCGCCCGCCCGCTGCTCGCGTCCGTGTTCGTCGCCGCAGGGATCGAGGCCCTGCGCAACCCCGCCGCGCGCACCGACCAGGCCGCCCACCTTCTCGAGAAGGTGCCCGGGCAGGTGCCAGGGGCCGAGGTGGCCGCCAAGGACCCGGACCTGTTCGTGCGCGTCAACGGCGGAGCACTGCTCGGCGGAGGGCTGCTCCTGGCCACCGGCCGCCTGCCGCGCCTGGCCTCCACGGTCCTCGCTGCCTCCGTGGTGCCCACCACCGCCATCGAGCACGCCTTCTGGGAGGAGACGGACCCGACCCGGAAGGCACAGGCTCGCAGCCTCTTCCTCAAGAACGTCGGCCTGCTCGGCGGGCTGCTGCTCGCCGCCGTCGACACCGAGGGTCGCCCCGGGCTCGCCTGGCGCGCCCAGCACGCCACGAAGACGACGCGCCGCCAGGCGCGTCACGCGCAGCGCTCCGCCAGGCGCGAGGCGCGCCTGCTCGCCCATCGAGCCCAGGACGTCGTGAGCTGACTTGAGTCCCGCCGACGCTTCCCCTCCTCTCCCGTCCACCGCGTCCACCCCGTCCACCGCGTCGACCGAGCTCCACCGTCATCCCGTGGCGGTGGAGCCGGACTGGGCCGCCCCCACGTCGCAGGTGCCGCTCGAGGCGACGGTCGTGCTGCCGGGCAGCAAGTCCCTCACCAACCGCTACCTCGTGCTGGCGGCTCTCGCGAGCGACCGCTCGCGCCTGCGGGCCCCGCTCCGCTCGCGTGACACGCTGCTGATGGCCGAGGCGCTGCGCTCGCTCGGGGTGGGCATCGACGACGTGGCGCCCGAGGGAGACGCGCCGGGCGGGGCGGTGCCGGACTGGGTGATCACACCCCCCGCGCAGCTGCGCGGTGACGTGGCCGTCGACTGCGGCCTGGCCGGCACGGTGATGCGCTTCCTGCCGGCCGTCGCAGCCCTGGCCGACGGCCCCGTCCGCCTCGACGGCGACCCCCAGGCACGCGTACGCCCGATGAGACCGGTCATCGAGGCGCTGCGAGCGATCGGGGTGGAGGTCGACGACGACCGCGGCCACCTGCCCGTGACCGTGCACGGACGCGGGCGCGTGCATGGCGGCGCCGTCACGATGGATGCCTCCGCCTCGTCGCAGTTCGTCTCGGCGCTCCTGCTGGCCGGGGCCCGCTACGACGAGGGCATCACGGTGCGCCACGAGGGCGAGCCGGTGCCCAGCGAGCCGCACATCCTCATGACCGTCGAGACGCTGCGCGACGCCGGAGCCATCGTCGACGACAGCGAGCCCGACACCTGGCGCGTCGAGGCGTCCGACATCAACGCCCTGGACGTGTCCGTGGAGCCCGACCTCTCCAACGCAGGGCCGTTCGTGGCGGCGGCCCTGGTGGCCGGCGGTACCGTCAGGGTGCCGGGGTGGCCGCAGCACACGACCCAGGCCGGCGACCTGCTGCGCGAGATCCTCGACACGATGGGTGCCGACGTCCGCCTCGACCGCACCGGGCTGAGCGTCACCGGCAGCGGCGAGCTGGTCGGCATCGACATCGACCTGCACGACGCGGCGGAGCTCACGCCCACGGTGGCCGCCCTGGCCGCGCTCGCCTCGACGCCGACGTGGATCCGAGGCGTGGCCCACATCCGCGGGCACGAGACCGACCGCCTCGCGGCCCTGACCGCCGAGCTCGGAGGCCTCGGCTCCCGCGTCGTGGAGACCGAGGACGGGCTGCGCATCGCGCCCTCACGCCTCCACGGCGGACGGTTCCGCAGCTACCACGACCACCGCATGGCGACCGCCGGCGCCATCCTCGGCCTGCGCGTCCCGGGCGTCCACGTCGAGGACATCGGCACCACCCGCAAGACGCTCCCCGACTTCGTGGGCCTCTGGCAGGGCAT
Source organism: Terrabacter terrae (assembly GCF_039529575.1). NCBI lineage: Bacteria > Bacillati > Actinomycetota > Actinomycetes > Micrococcales > Intrasporangiaceae > Terrabacter > Terrabacter terrae. The sequence goes on along the minus strand of NZ_BAAANB010000021.1, from coordinate 655,837 downwards.
GCTCGACAGCCCCGCCCCCGTGGTCACGCCGCGATGAGCTGGCGCGACCTCGACGAGGGCGACGTCCGGGTCCGCCCCAGTCGCAAGGGCTCCCGGCCACGCACGAAGGAACGCCCCGCGCACGCCGACGCCGTGGTGGCCATGGTCATCGGCGTCGACCGGGGCCGCTACACCTGCCTCATCCCGAAGGGATCGCTCGGCCGGAAGGAGCCCGAGCGCGTCGTCACCGCGATGAAGGCCCGCGAGATCGGGCGCACCCGCGTGGTGGTCGGCGACGAGGTCGCGCTCGTCGGTGACCTCGCCGGCGGACCGGACGCCCTCGCCCGGATCGTGCGGATCGAGGAGCGCCGCTCGGTGCTGCGACGCACCGCCGACGACACCGACCCCTACGAGCGGATCATCGTCGCCAACGCCGACCAGCTCGTCATCGTGACCGCCCTGGCCGACCCGGAGCCCCGACCCCGCATGGTCGACCGCTGCCTGGTGGCCGCCTACGACGCCGACCTCGAGCCGCTGCTCGCCCTGACCAAGGCCGACCTCGTGGACTCCAGCGGATTCCTCGCCAGCTACGCGCCGCTCGAGGTCGAGCACGTCGTGACCTCGTGGCGCGACGGCGAGTTCTCGGGCCTCGACGAGCTGCGTGCCCGGCTCTCCGGAAAGGTCTCGGTGCTCGTCGGCCACTCCGGCGTCGGCAAGAGCACCCTGGTCAACGGGCTCGTGCCCGGGGCGCTGCGGGCGACCGGTGTGGTCAACGACACGACGGGACGTGGACGCCACACCTCGACCAACGCCGTCGCGCTGCGGCTGCGCGGCCCCGACGGGTCCGACGACGGCTGGGTCATCGACACTCCGGGCATCCGCTCCTTCGGGCTCGCGCACATCGACGTCGAGCGCATCATCGACCACTTCCCCGACCTTGCTGCAGGGACGGAGAACTGCCCCCGCGGCTGCACCCACGACGAGGAGGAGTGCGCCCTCGACGCGTGGGTGGCCGAGGGGCACGCCGGGCCGGCCGGGGCGTCACGCCTGGCCTCGCTGCGTCGCCTGCTCGCGAGCCGAGCCGGCGAGGAGCACTGAGCCGAGCGGCATACGTCCTCGGTGCCCGGCGCCCGCCGGGACGCGTCGGGAGGTTCCCGCTAGGTTGACCCGGTGACCTCCTACGACGACGACCTCCGGCTCGCCCACGTCCTCGCCGATGCCGTCGAACGCGTGACCATGTCGCGCTTCCGCGCAGCCGACCTCGTCGTCGAGAACAAGCCCGACCTGACGCCCGTCACCGACGCCGACCGCGCCGCCGAGGAGCTCGTCCGGTCGCAGCTGAAGCGCACGCGTCCGCGGGACGCCGTGCAGGGGGAGGAGTTCGACACGACGGGCCACGGCTCGCGCCGGTGGATCATCGACCCCATCGACGGGACCAAGAACTTCGTCCGCGGCGTGCCGGTGTGGGCCACCCTCATCGGCCTCGTGGTCGACGCGGAACCGGTCCTCGGTCTCGTCGCCGCGCCCGCCCTGCAGCGCCGCTGGTGGGCCGCGACGGGCTCCGGCGCCTGGTCGGGACGGTCGCTGTCGTCGGCCAGGCGCATCCACGTCTCGCAGGTGGGCCGGCTCGGGGACGCGTCGCTGTCCTACTCCTCCCTCTCGGGATGGCGCGTCCGCGGCCGCCGCGACGACTTCCTCGACCTGATGGACGACTGCTGGCGCACCCGCGCCTATGGTGACTTCTGGTCCTACATGCTCGTCGCCGAGGGCGCTGCCGACATCGCCGCCGAGCCCGAGCTCGCCGTGCACGACATGGCGGCGCTCGTCGCGATCGTCGAGGAGGCGGGAGGCCGCTTCACCGGCCTGGACGGCAAGGACGGTTGCTGGAGCGGCAACGCCCTGGCCACGAACGGCCTGCTCCACGACGAGGTCCTCTCGCGCATCGGCATGCCCTCCTCCTGAGACCCCCGCGATCGGATCGGCCGGCGCGTCTAGCCTTCCGCCATGAGCGCTGCCGCTGACCTCCCCCACGCCTCCGCGAGCACCACGAACACCGCGACGATCCGGGTCGCCACCGCCCGGGACGACGAGACCCTGGCCGCCGTCGCCGCCGCCACCTTCGGGCTGGCGTGCCCACCGTCGATGAGCAGGGAGCGCGTCGAGGCCTTCGTGGCCGAGGTCCTCTCCCCCGCACGGTTCGCCGGCTACCTGGCAGATCCCGAGCGACACCTGCTCATCGCCGAGGGGGACGGCGAGGCCCTGGGCTACGCCATGCTGGTCGCCGGCGAGCCGGGCGACGCCGACGTGCGCGCGGCCATCCGCCTCCGGCCGACGGTCGAGCTGTCCAAGATCTACGTCCTGCCACAGGCCCACGGCACGGGCGCCGCCGCGCTGCTGATGGCTCGGGCGGTGGAGTGGGCAGCGGGCTCCGGCGCCTCCGGTGTCTGGCTCGGGGTCAACCAGCAGAACGAGCGGGCCCAGCGCTTCTACACCAAGAGCGGGTTCGAACGGGTCGGCACCAAGCGCTTCATCGTCGGGGGCGTCCACGAGGACGACTACGTGATGGAGCGCGCCCTGCTCCCACTGACCTGACCGGTCGCCGCGTTTCGTGGGCGCGGCAGGGTCCGGTAGCGGGTCGGGAGAATGGGCCAGGCGAAGGTGTCAGGCGTCGGTGACGACCGTGACGTCACCGAGGCCGAGGGCCTCGAGGTCCCGGAGGTGGGCGCCGGCGTCGCCCGCCAGCACGATCGTCCAGCCGGCACCGGGGGTGCCGTTGCCGACGCCCGCCTCCCCCGCGAAGCGGTCGTATGCCGCCTGCACGCGCTCCCGGTCGACCGTGGCCAGGTCGCGCAGGTTGGCCGTCGTGAACGCGGTCGTGCGCCCGTCCAGGGCCATGCTCACGGCCTCGTCGGCGATCGCGTCGGCCGTCGCGTAGCGTCCCGGCGCCGTCTTGGAGATGAAGTCGACTCCCGACCGGATCTCCTTGTCGGTGAAGCCATCACGCCCGCTCTCGAGGATCTCGACGAGGAGCCGCAGCGACTCCGCGGTCGAATCGGCCCGGACCGAGCCCGAGGTGACGAAGACACCGCCACGCCTGCGCGGACGGAATCCGGAGCGGATGCCGTAGGTGTAGCCCTTCTCCTCGCGCAGGACGGCGTCGATGCGGGCGTTCGGCGAGCCTCCGAGGACGAAGCCGAGCACGGGGTAGGGCGCCCACCCACCGTCGACGGACCGGTCGGGGCCGGGGGCGCCGACGACGAGCTCGGTCTGGACGGAGCCCGGCCGCGACACCAGCACGATGCGCCCGCGGTCGGGTGCGAAGGCGGCCGCGTGCGTGAGGTGCCGCTCGCGGTCGGTGCCGGCGTCCCAGCCGCCGAGCGTCTGCTCGACCAGGGCCGGCACGTCGAGGCCCTCGAGGTCGCCGGCCACCACGGCGGTGACCCCGGCGGCGACGACGTGACGGGCGTGGCAGTCGGCGACGTCCTCGCGGGTGATGGCCGAGACCGTCTCGCGGGTGCCCCCGGTCGGGCGTGATGAGCGGTCGTCGGCGGCGTAGAAGGTGCGCACGAACTCCAGGCCCGCCCGGTGGGCGGCGACCGACCGCTCCTGCTCGATCTCGGCGATGCGGGTCCGCACCTGGCGTGCCACCTCGGACTGCGGGAAGACCGGCTCGGTGAGGATCTGGCGCAGCAGGTCGAGGGCTGGCTCGAGGTTGCCCTTGACGACGTCGAGGTCGACGGACAGGCCCGAGTCGGCCATGCCGGCGCCGAAGCTCACGCCCTTGCGCTCCATCAGCAGCGCGAACTCCTCGGCCGTGTGGTGCGCCGTCCCCTCGTCGAGCGTGCGGGCCATGATCGAGGCCACCCCCTCCCGCTCGCGAGGCTCGTCGCGCAGCGAGACGGGCAGCCCCAGCCGCACGGACAGGACGTACTGGCCGGGCACGTCGTAGGTGATGAGGCGCAGACCGTTGGGCAGGTCGTACGTCGAGCCCTCGGGGAAGGACCACGGCTCGGGCGGTGCGACGACGGGGCGGGCAACGGCGGTCATGCGGCCTCCTCGGGATCCTTCTCGGTCCGGTCGCCGGTGTCGGCGGTGTGTTGGTCGTCGGCCTCTGTGGTCGGCCCGGCGAGGTAGCGCACCACGACGCGGGACCGCGGGTCGAGCCACGCCTGCGCGGCCGCGCGGGCCTGCTCGGCGCTCACGTCGCGGATGCGGTCGACGAAGCTGTTGACGTAGCCCGGGTCGCCGGTGAGCAGGGCATGGTGGCTGATGTGGTCGGCGCGCTCCTCCAGGCTCGCCAGCGCACTGAGCCAGGACCGTTCCGTGTCGGCGATCACCGACTCGAGCTCGGCGGCGTCAGGACCGTCGTCCAGGAAGCGCTGGATCTCCTCGCACACGGCGGCCTCGATCTCATCGACGTCGGCTCCGGCGGCCACGTCGACGGTGAGGGTGGCGAGGCCCGACCCGTCGACGAGGCCCATGGTCCAGCCGCCCACGGCAACGGCGCTCTCGTCACCACGCACCAGCCGGCGCACGAGCCGCGAGCTCGCGAGACCACCGATCACGTCGATCGCGACCTGGCAGGCGAGGTAGTCGGGAGTCGTGTCGACCGGGAGCCGGAAGGAGATGTAGAGGCGGTCGTTGGGCACGTCCCCGACCCGGTCGAGGTGCACGGGCTCGGACAGGGGCGGCAGCTGTGGCTGCCGGTCCCGGGAGCGCAGCTCGATCGCCGGCAGCGGTCCGAAGTACTTCTCGGCGGCGGCGAAGCCCTGCTCGGGCGTGACGTCGCCCACGAGGGTGAGCACCGTGTTGTTCGGTCCGTAGTGTGCCCGGTAGAACTCGTGCACGTCCTCGAGGGTCGCGGCGTCGAGGTCCTCCATCGACCCGATGGTCGGGTGGTGGTACGGGTGGTCCTCCGGGAAGACCGTCGCGTAGATGTCGATGAGCGCCGAGCCGTACGGCACGTTGTCGTAGCGCTGGCGCTTCTCCTCCTTGACCACGTCCCGCTGGTTGTCGAGGTTCTCCTGCGTGACCGCGTCGAGCAGGTGACCGTGCCGGTCCGCCTCGAGCCACAGAGCGAGCTCGAGGGCTCCCGTCGGCACCGTCTCGAAGTAGTTGGTGCGGTCGAACCACGTCGTGGCGTTGAGCCGCGCGCCCTCGTCCATGAGGGCGGAGAAGTGCTCTCCCGAGGCGACGTTGCGGCTGCCCTGGAACATCAGGTGCTCGAAGAGGTGGGCGAACCCGGTGCGGCCGGGCGTCTCGTGGCGGGAGCCGACGCCGACCCACAGGTTCACTGCGACGTTGGGCACCGTGTGGTCCTCGCTGACGATGACGCGCAGGCCGTTGGCCAGCGTGCGCTCGGCGAGCGGGTAGGAGATCGCTGTCACGGGCCGACCCTATGCGACCGAGCCGCGAAGGTGACCGCTCGCGCCCGTCCTCCCCTCCCTGTGAGTATGCCGCTCCCCGACATTTTGGGTAACTGCGCGTTATGCCGCTGCGCCGAACCATTACATGCAGGTATGCTCGGCGTCATGGGAACGGCACCGCACCACGACCTGCTGGACACCGTCCGCGCGAGCGTCATCGGGGAGGACCAGGTGATGTACGGCCCCTACGGCCCTCGCCGGGTCACCTACGCGGACTACACCGCCTCGGGCCGAGGCCTGACGTTCATCGAGGACTTCATCCGCGACGAGGTGCTCCCCCGCTACGCCAACACCCACACCGAGAGCTCGGGCACGGGCCTGCAGACGACGCGGCTGCGCGAGGACGCCCGTCGGGCGATCCGCGACTCCGTCGGAGGTGACGACGAGACCGTCGTGGTCTTCGCCGGCTCCGGCTGCACCGGCGCCATCGACAAGCTCGTCGGCATCCTCGGGCTCCGCGTCCCATCGAACTTCGAGGACCGCTGGCACGCAAGCAAGCTCGTCCCCGCTGACCAGCGGCCCGTGATCTTCATCGGACCCTACGAGCACCACTCCAACGAGGTCATGTGGCGTGAGTGCGTCGCCGACGTCGTCGTGATACCGCAGGACCTCGACGGCCATGTCGACGTCGACGTCCTCCAGGAGCGCCTCGTCGAACACTCCGACCGTCCCCTGCTCATCGGCTCCTTCTCCGCGGCGAGCAACGTCACCGGGATCGTCACCGACACGGACACGATCTCCTCGCTGCTCCACGAGCACGGCGCCCTGGCCCTCTGGGACTACGCCGCAGCGGCCCCGTACGTCGACATCGACATGTACGGCCGCGGCGGTCGTGGCGTCGCCGGCCCGACGGCATACAAGGACGCGGTGTTCCTCAGCCCGCACAAGTTCATCGGTGGCCCGAGCACTCCCGGCGTGCTCGTCATGCGCCGCGAGCTGATGACGAACCGGGTGCCCGACGTGCCCGGCGGCGGCACCGTCGCCTACGTCAACCCGGACGACCACGACTACCTCACCGACCCGGCCCACCGGGAGGAGGGCGGCACACCGGCGATTCTCGAGTCGATCCGTGCCGGGCTCGTCTTCAAGCTCAAGGACGCGGTGGGCACCTCGACCATCCGAGCGCGCGAGGCGTACTTCCTCGAACGCGCCGTCACCGCGTGGCACGACGAGCCGGCCATCGAGATCCTCGGCAACCTCGACGCCGAGCGCCTGTCCATCGTCTCGTTCGTCGTGCACGGCCATGATGGCCGCTACCTGCACCACAACTTCGTCGTCGCGGTCCTCAACGACCTCTTCGGCATCCAGGCCCGGGGCGGCTGCTCGTGCGCCGGCCCGTACGGTCACCGCCTGCTCGGCATCGACCTCGAGCGCTCGCACGAGTTCGAGCGCGAGATCGGCCGAGGGTGCGAGGGCATCAAGCCGGGTTGGGTGCGCGTCAACTTCAACTACTTCATCTCCGACGTCGTCGCCGACTACGTCATCGAGGCGGTGCGGCTCGTGGCCCGCGACGGCTGGCGGCTGCTGGGCGACTACGACTTCGACCCCACCAGGGGGCTGTGGCGCCACCACGACGGCCCTGTCGAGCCTGCGCTGCGGCTGCACCAGGTCGTCTTCGAGGAGGGTCGGCTCGTCCATCCCGCCCAGCACGAGCGCGCCGGCGAGGAGGCGCTCTCCGGCTACCTCGAGGAGGCAAGAGCGATCCTGGCGGCCGCCACGCCGGAACGCTGTGACGAGGCGCACGTCAACGTCGACTTCGACCACCTCAGGTGGTTCGAGCTGCCCGTGCGCTCCGTCTCGCGCTGACCTTGCGGTCGCCCCCGGGGGCCGGCTCAGCCCTTGACCCCGCCCTCGTTGGCGCCCCGGATGAAGTAGCGCTGCAGGGCGAAGAAGAGCAGGGCCACCGGGATCGTCGTCAGCAGGGCCGTACCGAGCTTGAGCGGGTACTGCGTGCCGGCGCCGAGCTGGCCGCTCGTCATGCTCGCCAGCCCGGTGACGAGGGTCTGGTGCTCGGGGGTCCCTCGCGTCACCACGAGGAAGTGCGAGAACTCGTTCCACGACCCCTGGAACGACAGGATGGTCAGGGTGATCAGGGCCGGCTTGGCCATCGGCAGCACCACCGACCAGAAGGTGCGGAAGATGCTCGCACCGTCCATGCGGGCCGCCTCCTCGATCGACACCGGCACCGAGTCGAAGAACTGCTTCATGATGAAGACGCCCGCGGCGTCGACGATGAGCGGCAGGATCATCGCGGTGTAGGTGTCGTAGATCCCGAGGTAGTTGACCATCAGGAACTTCGGGATCAGCAGGGCCACCCCCGGCACGGCCATCACGGCCAGCACCCCGGCGAACACCGCTGTGCGACCGCGGAACTGCAGCCGGGAGAGCGCGTAGCCGGCCAGTGAGTCGAGGAAGACGCGGCCGGCCGTGACGACGACCGTGATGAGGACGGAGTTCCTGACCCACGTCGTGACCGGGACTGCGGAGTCGCCGCCCTGGCCGAAGATGTGCTGCCAGACCTGGCTGGTGACCGGGTTCGGCACGAGCGACAGGGGGTTGTTCGCGGCGTCGGGGTCGGTCTTGAACGAGGTCGCGATCTGGATGAGGAACGGGTAGATGAACAGGACGGCGAAGGCGAGCAGCGCCGTGTAGAGCACGATCGTCTTGACGGGGTTGGACCTGCGGGCGTTCACTTCCGACCTCCCAGTCCGAAGAGGGGCTTGCGCTCGTCCTTGTCGGTCAGCACGTACCGCTGGACCCGGGTCAGGACGACGATGATGAGGAAGACGACGAACGCCATCGCGGCGCCCGAGCCGTAGCGGAAGTTGCCGAAGCTCTGCTGGTACGACAGGAACGCCGGGCTCAGCGTCGTCCCGGCGGGCGCGCCCTTCCCCATGACGTAGATCTGGTCGAACACCTGCCACGTGCCGATCAGACCCAGGGTGATCACGAGGAACAGGGCCGGCTTGATCATCGGCAGCGTGACGTGGCGCAGCTTCTGCCACCCCGTCGTGCCGTCCAGTGCCGCCGCCTCCTCGACCTCGACCGGCAGGTCCTGCAGCGCCGCGATGAACATGAGCATGAAGGTGCCGGACGTCGTCCAGATGACGAGGAAGATGATGACGAACATCGCGACGGAGGGGCCCGAGAGCCAGTCCCAGAGGCTGCGGCCGAGGATCTGCCCCTGCGCCCAGCCCGGGTTGTCGACGCCGATCGCGTTGAACGCCAGGTGCAGCAGGCCACGGCTGTCGTTGAACCACTGCGGCCCGTCGACACCGAAGAACCCGAGGAAGGCGTTCACGGCTCCGGTGTTGGAGAAGAGGAAGAGGAAGACGGTGGCGATCGCGATGGAGCTCGTCACCGAGGGGAAGTAGAAGGCCGTCCGGAAGAAGCCCCGGCCCTTGAGCCGCGCGTTGTTGACGAGCAGGGCCAGGCCGAGCGCGAGGGTGGTCTGCAGCGGGACGACGAGCAGCACGTAGTAGAAGGTGTTGCCGATCGACTGCATGAAGTTGTCGCGCGTGAGCCCGTCCTTGGCGAAGAGGTCGGTGTAGTTCTTCAGGCCCACGACGTCGGTGCCCTGCCCGACCGCGAACGGGTTCGTGTTCCCTTGCCAGTTCGTGAAGCTCACCCACAGCGCCATGCCGATGGGGATGACGAGGAACAGGCCGAGGATGACCACCATCGGGGCGACGAACAGCCACCCCGCGATGCCTTCGCGCCCGCGTATGCCGCCGCGCGTGCGAGGGCGTGCGGCGCCGGGGACACCGGGCTGCCCGGTGGGGGTGCCGGCCGAGGCCGAGGCCACCTGGGTGGACCGTGCGCCAGCTGGGGTGACGACGTCCTCCAGCGGACGTTGGTCGTCGATCCGCGCCATGACTGCTCCTGGTGGTTCGGGGTGGCCGGGGTTCGGGTGCCGATGGGGAGAGGTGTCCGCCCGCCT
>NZ_BAAANB010000021.1:620924-646469 GCF_039529575.1 Terrabacter terrae | reverse complement strand
ACGGGGGTCAGCCCGCCATTGCCGCCGTGCCGTTCTTCTGCAGCTCCTCGAGCCAGGCGTCTGGGTTGCCGCCCTTGCCGAGGGTGGCCAGCTGCGAGTTGAACTTGGCCATCACGTCGTCGAAGCCGGGCAGGTTGACCGGGCCCTGGGCGTACTGGCCGCCCGCGACGAAGGGCTGGGACTCGGGGTACTTCTCGGCGAACGCCTTGGCGCCCTCCTGCGTGGAGGGCATGACGCCGAAGGCGTCGGCGAAGGCCATCTGCTGGTCCGTGGTGATGAGCGACTTGACGAGGTCCACGGCCGCAACCTGGTGCTGGGACTTGGCGGCGATCCCCCAGCAGTTGCTGAACAGGAGGGTGCCCTTGCCCGCGGGACCGGCGGGAAGCTCAGCCACCGTGTACTTCAGGTTGGGGAAGTCCTTCTTGGCGCCGCTGATCCAGTTGCCCTCGATGGTCATGGCGGCCACGCCCTTGCCCAGCGCCTCGCCACCCCACCCGGTCGCCGGGGAGGTGTCGGAGCTGAACTTCAGCACGCCCTCCTTCATCATCTTCTGGACCTCGGCGAGGCCCTGCTTGGCCGGTGCACTGTTGGCCGTCATGGTCTTGCCGTCCGGGGAGACGACCCAGCCGCCTGCCTGCTTGATGAAGGCGCCGCTGCGGTTGATGTCGTTGCCGATGACGAGGCCGGTGACCTTGCCGGAGGTGAGCTTCTTGGCGACGGCCTCGAGGCTCGCCCAGTCCTTGGGGATGTCGGCGTCGGTCAGGCCCGCCTTCTTCCACAGGTCGGTGTTGATCTCGAGCGCGAGGGTCGAGTAGTCCTTCGGCGCGCAGTAGAACTTGTCGTTGTAGGTGAACGCCTGCACCAGCGCCGGCAGGAAGTTCGCGTCCTTGACCTGGTCGCCGTAGGCGTAGAGGTTGCCCGCCTTGGCGAAGGTGCCGACCTTGGAGGCGTCGGTGTAGAAGACGTCCGGCGGGGTCGTCGAGGCGAAGGCCTGTCCGAGCTGCTGCCCGAGGTCCGAGGCGGCGATGACCTCGACCGTGTTGCCCGACTTCTTGGCCCAGGCCTCGGTCGCCTTCTTGACCGCCGCGGTCTCCGCGTCGCCGGAGCTGCCGATCATGACCGTCAGCTTGACCGGGCCCTTGGCGCTGCTCTGCGGGGCGCTGTTGCCGCTGCTGAACCCTCCGCCACCGCAGGCGCTCAGGGCGAGCGCTCCCGTGGTGGCGAGGGCGAGGACGGCTGCACCGCGCGTGGTGCGTGCTCTCATGTCACTTCTCTTTCGGTGTGGTGCGGTCGCCCGCAGGTTTCGAGCTCGACCTGACGACAAGCTCTGGGGGGAGGAGCAGACCGCCCGCTGGGTCGCGGGAGGCGGAACGGGCGCCGAGCACGTGGAGCACGCGGTCGGCCACCCGGTCGAGGGGTTGGTGCAGGCTGCTGAGGTCGAGCGCCTGGGCGATGTCGGTGTCGTCGAAGCCGACGACACCGACGTCTCGGCCCGGCTCGAGGCCACGCGCGACGAGGACCCGCCAGGCGCCGAGGGCCAGCGTGTCCGAGGCGCAGACGAGCGCGCCGCCGGGGCCCAGGGCATCGAGGAGCCCCGCCGCGGCCGAGGAGGCGGCGTCGAGGACCTGCGGGGTGCGCGCCTCCCACTCCGGGTGCGCGAGGCCCAGGTCCACCGTGGCTCGGGTCCAACCGGAGCGGCGGTCGTCGCCGACGGGTGAGCCCTCCGGCCAGCCGAGGTAGCCGATCCGCTCGTAGCCCTGGTCTGCGAGGTGGCGGACCGCGGCCTCGATGCCGGCCGCGCCGTCGACGTCGACCCACGAGGTGATGCTCGGGTCGTCCCAGACGCGGCCGAAGGCGGCATAGGGCACGTGGTGGGCCTCGAGCCAGGCCGGGCGCGGATCGTTGTTGCGCGTGTCGGTCAGCACGAAGCCGTCGGCGACGCGGCTCGCGACGAAGCGCTCGTAGGCGGGAATTGGCTGGAGCGGGTCGGGCGCGGTGAAGGGGACGACATGCGAGCCGTGCGCGGCCGCCCCCGCCGTCAGCTCGACGAGGAACGTGTCGAGGACCGCGCCGAGGCGGCCGACACCGGCGGAGTTGAGCTCGATGCCCCATGCGCCGGCGCGCTCCTGCTTGAGGGTCTGCGCGGCGCGGCTGGGCTGGTAGCCGAGGCGTTCGATCTCGGACTGCACGCGGGCCAGGGTGTCGGGGGCGACTCGTTCGGGCGTGTTGACGGCGTTGCTCACGGTCTGGCGCGAGACCGAGGCCGCGCGCGCGACATCGATGATCGTCGCCCGTCTGGAGCGGGGAGAGCTCGCGGTCACCCTTGACGCCGTCTCTTTTGAGTGGAACGTTCAAACCGTAGCGATTTAAACGCATATTTGACGATCCGGATACTGTGCTCTCGGCGCGGGGGTGTCAAGAGCAGGCCCGTCCTCCTCGTCGTCGCCGCACGAACGAACCCGAGCAGGAGTGTCAGTGACCGATCACGGGAACGAGTACGCCAGCGGCGCAGAGCCGTCCGCGCCGCAGCAGCCGTGGGGTCAGCAGCCCTCGGGTCAGCAGCCGTCGGGTCAGCAGCCGTGGCTGCACGACCTGGCGATCTGCGTCGACGGGAACGGCACCGCCCTGAGCGACCCCGACGGCTCGATGACCGGCCACGGAGCGCACGGCTTCTTCGTCGACGACGAGCGCGTCGTCTCACTCTTCACGATGACCTTGGGAGGCGCTAGCCCGGTCAAGGTCGCGCACTCGAGCCGTGGGGCCCGCAGCGAGTTCTTCACCTCCGCAAGGGGACTCGGTGATCGCGGACCGGATCCCACCGTGGAGCTGCACCGTCGCCGCGTGGTGGCCGGTGGCGTCCTGCGCGAGAGCGTCGTGGTGGCCTCGCGCGCATCCAGCACCGTCGATGTCCCACTGGTCATCAGGATGGGCGGCGACGGCTCCGACATCGGGCCGGTCAAGGCCGGCGTCGCCACCGGAGCACTGCTCGAGGCGCAGGTCGGCCCCGGCCCCGCCGCGGAGCAGGCGTCGGACGCGCCTGCGGCAGCCCACTGGGAGACGGAGGGGCTGCGGACCGTCGTGACCTTCTCCCCCGCTCCGGAGCGGCTCGAGGCGGGACCCGGCGGGCTGAGGGCGACCTTCCCGCTGTCGGTCGCCGCGGGCTCCGAGACGGGGGTCGAGGTCGTGGTGCGGACCGAGCGCCGCCGCCTCGGCCACTTCCCGGCCGACTCCGGCTCGGATGCCGTCGACTGGCCGGAGACCGTTCAGGTGGACTCGGCCGACCCACGACTGGGACGGCTGCTCGACACGTCGTTGGCCGACCTGCGCAGCCTGCTCCTGCGCGACCCGGCGGATCCCCGCGATGTGTTCGCTGCCGCCGGAACCCCTTGGTACCTCACGCTCTTCGGGCGTGACTCGCTCTGGACGGCGCGGATGACGCTCCCCCTCGGCACCGACCTCGCTGCCGGCACGCTGCGCAGCCTGGCCCGTCGACAGGGCACCGGGTGGGATCCCGAGACGGCGGAGGCGCCCGGCAAGATCCCGCACGAGCTGCGCCGCACCACCTACGAGGACGCGACCGTCGACTTCACCCTCCCGACCGTCTACTGGGGCACCGTGGATGCCACGGCGCTGTGGATCTGCCTGCTGCACGACGCATGGCGCTGGGGGATGCCCCCGGAGGAGGTCCGGTCCATGCTGCCCGAGCTGCGTGCGGCCGCATCGTGGCTCACGCAGATCGCCGCGCCCGACGAGGACGGCTTCATCCAGTACGTCGACGAGAGCGGCCGCGGCCTGGCAAACCAGGGCTGGAAGGACTCCGGCGACTCGATGCGCTTCCGCGACGGCTCCCTGGCCACTGCCCCCATCGCTCTCGTCGAGGCCCAGGCGTATGCCGTCGAGGCGGCCATGGACGCCGCCGCGCTGCTGCGGGAGCTCGGGGACACCTCGCCGGGCGCCGACGCCGCCCGCGCGGCCGAGCTCGAGGAGTGGGCCGGCTCGCTCTCCAAGCGCATCCGCTCCAGGTTCTGGGTCGGCCCGCCCGAGCAGCGCTACCTGGCGATGGCGATCGACGGCACCGCACGGCCGGTGGACGGGGTGGGGTCGAACATGGGCCATGCCCTCGGCACCGGAGCCCTGACGCCGACGGAGGCGCAGGAGGTCACCGACCTGCTCGTCGGCCGCACGATGCTCGGCGACTTCGGCATCATGACCCTCGCCAGCGACAACGGCGGCTTCAACCCGATCGGGTACCACACAGGTTCGGTCTGGGTGCACGACACCGCCATCTGCGCCCTCGGCATGGCACGCGAAGGCCATGGCGCCCAGGCTGCTTCCGTCGTCTCCGCGATGCTGGACCTCGGCGAGGCCTTCGGCTACCGGTTCCCGGAGCTGCTGGCTGACCCGGCGACGATCGGTCAGTGGGCCCCCTACCCCGCCTCCTGCCGGCCGCAGGCCTGGGCCGCGGCCTCGGCGGTGGCGATGCTCACGGTCGCGCTCGGCGTCGCCGTCGACGTGCCCGCGCGCCGCCTGACGGTTCGGCCGCCGTCGCCGCTGCCTTTCGGCGCCCTGGCCGTCAAGGGGCTCCGGGTTGCCGGCCACACCGTCTCGGTGTCGGTGGACGCCTCCGGTGACGTGACGGTCGATGGTCTGCCGGCGGACTTCACCGTCGAGCTGCCCGAGCCGGTCTCGCGAGAGGACCTCGTCGCCGCCGTCTGAAGGAGGGCGACCATCCCCTTCCGGAGCGCACGCCGGGCCTGCCCGGCGTGCGTCCGGCGGACCCCAGGCATGACGAAGGGCCCGGATCTCTCCGGGCCCTTCGTGTCGCTGACGCGATCAGTAGCGGGGGCAGGATTTGAACCTGCGACCTCCGGGTTATGAGCCCGGCGAGCTACCGAGCTGCTCCACCCCGCGTCGGCAAGAGCAACGTTACGCGAAACCCGCCAGAGGACCAAATCGAGGCGACGCCACGCTCAAGAATCGGTCCCCTGACGACGAAATCCACTGCGGCAGCGCGTGGTTCGCGCTGCCGCAGTGGGTCTTCGCTGTCACCCCGATCAGGGCTTGGTCGTCGGCACCGACTGGGGAGAGGCCTCGACCGCGCGTTTCAGCGCGTCCTTGAGCTTGGCCTGGGCCTGGCCGTAGGCCGCGAAGTCGCCATTCTTGAGCGCCGCCTCCCCTTGGGCGTATGCCGTCTCCGCGTCCTTGAGCGCCTTCGAGAGCGCCGCGGCGTTCGGGGTCCCGGGCGGGGCCGGCTTGGTGGTGGCCGTGCTGCCCGGGGTCGGTGTGGGCGTCGCGGTGCTGCCCGGCGTCGGCGGGGGCACCGGAGTCGTGCCGGTGTCGCCTGCCGCGGCGCCGGACGAGCCGCCGAAGAGGTCGTTGAGCGCCAGGTCGAGCGAGGTGGCCCAGGCGATCTTGCTGCCGAAGGCGACGGCGACCGCGACGAGGCGCGGGTAGGAGCCCGACTGCGAGCGGGCCTGCGAGTAGATCGGCTGGACGTAGAGCAGCCCGCCGCCCACGGGCAGGGTCAGCTGGTTGCCGAAGATGACGGCGTTGCCGTTGGAGTTCGTGGTGCCGATGTACTGCGCGAGCGTCGTGGGCAGCTGCGGGTCCTTCGAGGACACGGCGGAGCTGCGCATCTCGTTGTAGACCTGACCGGGCCCGCTCACCGGGCCGCCGCCCATCTCGAGCAGCCGCATGGAGCCGTAGCCCGGCGACTTCTTGCCGTCCTGTGACCCCGCGTCGCCGTCGACGGCGAGGAAGCCCGAGAGCACGTTCCGGTCACCGGTCGGCATGAAGGTCGACGTCAGCGAGAAGGCCGGCTTGTCCTGCTTCGGCATCGCGAGTGAGAGGTAGTACGGCGGCTGCGGCAGCGCCTCCGCCTGCGTCGGGTCGTCGGGCACCCGCCAGAAGTTCTGGCCGCCGTAGAAGGATCCGGGGTCCTGGTCGTGGTACTTCTGCAGCAGTGTGCGCTGGACCTTGAAGAGGTCCTCGGGGTAGCGCAGGTGCGACATCAGCGAGCCCTTGATGTCGCTGAGCGGCTTGACCGTCCCGGGGAAGATCGACATCCACGCCTTGAGCACGGGGTCCTGCTCGTCCCACTGGTAGAGCGTCACCGTGCCGTCGTAGGCGTCGACGGTGGCCTTGACTGAGTTGCGGACGTAGTTGACCTGACCGCCCTGCACCGCTCGGACAGAGTTGCGGGTGCTCGTCACCGCGTCCTCGGTGGCCTGATCGAGAGTCGTGTTCTCGGAGTAGGGGTAGTCCGAGGAGGTCGTGTAGCCGTCGAGGATCCACAGGACCCGGCCGTCGACGACCGCCGGGTACGCGTTGCCGTCCAGGGTCAGCCACGGCGCCACGCGCTGCACGCGCTCGCGCGGCGTGCGGTGGTCCAGGATGCGGGAGTCGCCCGTCACCGCGTCGGAGAGGAGGAAGTTGATCTCGCGGTACTTGACGGCATACGCAAGCCGCTTGAGTCCGTCGAGGGGCACGCCGCCGGAGCCGGCGTAGGTGTAGTTGATCTGCCCGGTGCCCTTGGGGTCGGGGTAGTCGAACTCCTGCTTGTTGCCGCCGACGACGGAGTACTCGGGCGAGCTCTCGCCGAAGTAGATGCGCGGCTCGTACTTGCCGAGCGCTCCCTGCGTGCCGATCTGCGACTCGAGGAACTCGGGGCTGCCGTCGCTCTCGCGGGTGTTGCCCTTGGCCGCGACGACGCCGTAGCCGTGGGTGTAGACGGTGTGGTCGTTGAGCCAGTTGCGCTGCCCCTCGGGAACGCCGCGCAGGTCGAGCTCGCGGGCGGCGATCACGGTGTCCTGACGCTTGCCCTCGATGACGTAGCGGTCGACGTCGAGCACGTCCGCGAACTGGTAGTAGCCCTTGCTCGCCTGCAGCTGCTTGAACGTCGGGCTCACGATGTTGGGGTCGATGAGGCGGATCCCAGGAACCGTGTCGGCGTCGCTGCGCAGCGCGTTCGGCTGCGCCACGGTCTTCGTGTCGTAGGAGGAGACGTCGATCTTGTCGAAGCCGTAGGCGGCCCTGGTCGCCTCGATGTTGTGCTTGATGTACGGGATCTCGAGGGACTTCTCCGACGGGCGCACCTTCAGGGACTGCACGAGGGCCGGGTAGATGCCGCCCACCGCGACGACGATGACCGCCAGGACCGCGACCCCGACGAGCGGCAGCCGCCACGACCGGGTCCAGATCGTCGTGAGGAACATGACCGCGCACATCACGGCCGCCACCGCGAGGATGCCCTTGGTGGGGATGTCCGCGTGGGCCTGGGTGTACTGGATGCCGGTGATCTTCGTGGACTCGGCCGTCGCCAGGTTGTAGCGGTCGACCCAGAAGCCCACCGCACGCACCAGCACGAGAGCAGCCGCGATCACCGACAGGTGCACCCGGGCGGCCTGCGTCGAGCGCATCTTGCTGCCGGCGACGATGCCGCCGTAGAGATAGTGCGTGAACGCGGCCGTGATGAAGCCGATCACCAGCGTCATGGTCAGGAACGCGATGACGAAGTTGATCCACGGCAGGTCGAAGACGAAGAAGCCGATGTCCAGCTTGAACTCGGGGTCCTGAATGCCGAACGGGTTGGAGTTGCGCCACAGCAGGAAGGTGTCCCACTGCGTCGCGGCAGAGAGTCCCGCGAAGAGGCCGACGGCCAGCGGCGCCGCCACCGTCGCCGTGCGGCGCATCGGCTCGACGAGCTCGCGGTAGTGCTCCATCGCCTGCGTGTCTGGCGACGGGGCGTAGATGGGCCGGCTGCGGTAGGCGAAGTGGATGCTCGACCACACCATGGCGGCGGTGAGCAGGCCGCCGACGATCCCGAGCAGGACCTTCGTGACGATCTGGGTGCTGAAGACACCGGTGTAGCCGACCGACTGGTACCACAGCACCTCGGTCCAGAACTGCGCCGCGATCGCGATCACGACCAGCAGCGCGGCCGCCACGACGAGGGCGGTGACGAGGGGGCGCCGCGTGGGAGGCAGCCTGTCCGCATCACCCCTTCGGGGCGGGCCGGAGTCGTCGTCGTTGAAGTTGCCCGGCGGGGGGCCGAAGTTGCTGTCGCTCACGTGGAGTGCCTTGGGTGCGAGGGCGGGCAGGTGGTCGGGCGGACCCGGGGCGGCCTCCTTTGGCCGCTTGCGCAAACCATAACCCGGGCTCTTGGCATGCCGCGTGGAGCCGCGGCAACGTGACCGGCACGAGACCGGGCCGGATGCCCAGTCGCATGTCGGATCGCATGCCGGATCGCATGCCGAGTCCGTATGCCGGCCCGTGCGGCCCGTCGTCGTCCTCAGGCTGCGCGTGGCGGGCGGACCCGCGCGTGCGCCCGGGTCGGCGGCATACGGCAGCATGGTCGTCGTGAACTCGCAGCCCGTCATCGACCCTCTGGCCATCGCCGCGCTCGACACGGAGCGCCACGTGGCAGCAGCCGGCTGGGACCAGCCCGCGCGGCTGTTCGCGCTCGTGCGCACGGCTGACCTGCTCCAGCGGGAGCCTCAGCTGCGCGGCCAGATGGGCCCGTCCGACCTTGCCGAGGGCGCACTGACCGCCATCGAGCAGGAGGGACTGCCGACGACGAGCTCGCTCGAGACCCTGCTGGGCCGACTTGCCTGGCCGGCCGAGGTCGACGGCTGTGCCTTCGCCATCGAGCGGATGGTCGTGCCGCCCGAGGCCGAGAGGGAGCTCCCGTCGCGCGGCGACGACGCGGTCGACCTGCTGGCCGCCCACCCGGACCGCAAGGACGTCCGCCTCCTCGTGGCGGTGCTGCGCGACGGGTCCTCCATCTGCCTCCTGCGCCAGCGCGACCACGACTCCGACGACGCCGTGGCGACCGGCAAGGACATCGCGCCGGGTCTGGTCGAGGCGCTCAAGGCCTCGTTCGAGGACTGAGCCGCGATCGAGCCGGCAGGAGCCCGCAGCCGGCTCAGCAGCGGGGCAGCGACCCCGTCTGGCGCTTGGCGATGTCCTCGACCGCAGTCCGGGCCTCGTCGAACGTGCCGACCTTGAAGACGGAGAGTCCGTCGGGCTCGTGGCCGACCACCTCGTCGCAGTTGCCGGCCGGCGCCAGGAAGTACTGGGCGCCGTCGGCGCGCGCCCCGGCCAGCTTCTGGCGGATGCCGCCGATGGGGCCCACTGCGCCCTGTTCGTCGATGGTGCCGGTGCCCGCGATCTGGTTGCCACCGGCCAGGGGCCCCGGCGTCAGCTTGTCGTAGATGCCGAGCGAGAACATGAGGCCCGCCGAGGGCCCGCCGATGGAGCCCGCGTCGACGGTGATCTTGGCCGGGAACTCGTGGGTGAGGCCGAGGAGCACGCCGAGTGCGGTTCGTCCTTCTTGGCCGCTGATGGTGGGGACCTGCACCGTGCGCTGCTTGCCCTGACGGGTGACGGTGAGGGAGACGGGATCGCCCGGCCTGGTCCGCTGGAGCACGTCGCGCACCTGCTGGGTGCTCGTGATGGGCTCGTCGCCGATGCCCTCGAGCCGGTCCCCCACCGCCAGCAGCCCCTTGGCCTTGGAGCCGTCGGTGATGCCGGCGATCGCGACGTGCGTGGGCACCTTCTTGCCGATGGCCCGGAGCGCGACGGCGGTCGCCTCCTCCTGGGAGCCCTCCATCTGGATGGCGTTCTCCTCGGCGACCTGCTCCTTGGTGACCTGCGGGTCGAAGACCTGGTCGACCGGCACGACGTCACGGGTCGGGTCGACCCAGGCCTGCAGGACGTCCCAGACGTTGACGGGGTAGCCGGGCCCGCCCTCGACCCGGACGGTGGTGAAGCGCAGCGCCCCGTCGGTCGGGTAGGTCGGCAGCCCCGACACGGCGATGATCGGCTTGCCGCCGGCGGCGGAGGGGCCCAGGGTGTTCTCGGTCGGGCCCGGGCTCATGACGGCATACGGCAGGTGCACGAGCGAGCCGACCACGGCGACCACGAGGAAGAGGAAGAACGCCGCCAGCACGGCCTTGTTGCCGCGGGTCAGGCGGCCACGGGCGCTGTCATCGACCTCGGGGGCAGGCGTGACCGGCTCGGTGCCGGCGGGCTGCTCCGGCACCCGCCTGATGGTCCTCACGGCAGGCCGACCCACTCGTCGGCGCCGTCCGTGAACCGCTGGTGCTTCCAGATCGGGATGGTGGCCTTGAACTCGTCGATCAGCTCGCGGCAGACCTCGAAGGCCTCGCCACGGTGCTCGGCACTGACGCCGACGACCACGGCGATGTCGCCGACCTCGAGGTGCCCGACCCGGTGCACGACCGCGATGCGGACCGAGCGTCCGTCAGCCGCCAGGCGCTCCGCGAGTGCTCGCGCCGCCTCGGCCGCCTGGGGGTGCGCCGAGTAGTCGAGCGCTGCTACGGACTGGTCGCCGGACCGGCCGGACCCGTCGTCGGACCCCTCGTGGGGGCCGTCGTGGTCCCGCACGGTGCCGACGAACAGGCACACCCCTCCCGCTCGCGGTGAGGAGACGCTCGAGAGCACCTCGTCGACCGACAGAGGGCTCTCGCGGATCTCGGCAAGGGTGACCGTCACGTCCGCAATCGTATGCCGCAGCGGCGACCCCACGCTCCGCCATCGGCAGGGGCGGGAACCAACCGGCCCCATCCGTGGTTGTCTTGGGGTAGGGCCACATGGCCGACACCAGGACTCCGACACCAGAGTTTCGACACCGAGTTTCGAGTGGGGATGAGCAGGCATGGCCGACGACCGTGGACGCGGTGACGACAAGCACGGCGACCGGGACGACGAGCCCGGCGCCGACCAGAGCGCCGACCAGAGCCCAGACCAGAGCGGAGGCCAGGGCGGCGAGCGCGAGCAGGGCGACGTCACCGGCCGGGCCGACGTGCCTGAGCCTGGACCGGCGCCTGCGCCCGGAGAGTCGCCGTTCGGACTGCCCCTGAACCGGCCCGGGTCGGGCTCCCCCGGCAGCGGCACCGGGCCGGCGGGTTTCGGCGCCGGCTTCGGCGGCGGTGGTGGCTTCCCCGGACTGCCCGACCTCGGCGGCGTCGACCCCTCCGACCTCGGCGCGATGCTCGAGAAGGTGCTGGGTGAGGCAGCCAGCAACCCGGAGCTGGCCGAGGCCATGCGGAGCATGGGCGTCGACCCTACGGACCCGACGACACAGGCGGCGATGCGGGCCCAGCTCGGCACGTTCATGGCCGCCCAGGAGTCCCCCACCGGGTCGCGTGACCTCGCCACCGACGTCGCCCGACGGCACGTCATGGCCGTGGAGGGCAACGACGTGCACGACGAGGGGGCGGCTCGTGCGGTCGCCGACGCCGTCGCGGTCGCGACGCTGTGGCTCGACGAGCAGACCACCTTGTCGTCACCGGCCTGGCGCGCCACCGGCCTCAGCCGCGCCGAGTGGGTCGAGGCGACGATGCCGCGCTGGTTCGAGCTGATCGAGCCGGTGTCCGACGGGGTCACCGCCGCCACGTCCGACGCCATGCGCAAGCAGGTCGGCGAGCTCGGCCCCGAGGCCTTCGGCGAGGCACTTCCCGAGGGCCTGCCGGAGGGCTTCGACCCGCAGCAGATGGTCGAGCAGTGGGCGCCGATGCTCGGCAACCTCAGCCGGCAGATGTTCTCGGCGCAGCTCGGCCAGGCCGTCGGCACGCTGGCCACCGAGGTGGTGAGCGGGACCGAGGTCGGCCTGCCGCTCACGGAGCCCGGCGTCGTGGCCCTGCTGCCCGGCAACGTGTCGCAGCTCGCCGAGTCGCTGGAGATCGACGTCGCCCAGGTGCGCCTCTACCTCGCCGTGCGCGAGGCCGCCCGGGTCCGGCTCTTCGCAGAAGTGCCCTGGCTCGGTCCGCAGCTGCTGTCCGCGGTCTCCGACTACGCCCGCAACATCACCATCGACACCGACGCCATCGAGTCGGCCCTGTCGACGATCGACCCGTCCGACCCCGAGGCCCTGCGTTCGGCCCTGCAGGGCAACCTCTTCCGGCCGCAGCCCACACCGGCGCAGCGAGCGGCCCTCGACCGTCTCGAGACGCTGCTGGCACTTGCCGAGGGATGGGTCGACCACGTCGCCGACCGCACGACCGCCTCGCACCTGCCCCAGTCGGCGGCGTTGGCCGAGACGATCCGGCGCCGGCGCGTCGGCGGAGCGGCCCAGAAGACGTTCGCGGGCCTGGTCGGGCTCGAGCTGCGGCCGCGCCGCCTGCGCGATGCCGCCAACCTGTGGGCCGCGCTCGACAGCGCCGGAGGCGCCGCCCTGCGCGACGGACGCTGGGCGCATCCCGACCTCGCCCCCACGTCAGCCGACCTCGACGACGTGATCGGCTTCGTCGAGAAGGCGACGGGCGAGAGCGGCGGGGCGACGACGGGCAAGCCCTCGACCGGTGAGGCAGCGGAAGGGTCGGGTGCCGGCTTCGGCGCCGACCTGGACTCGGTGCTGCAGGGCATCCTCGAGGAGGCGGACCGTGAGCGCGGCACGACACCCGGTGGCACATCGGGTGGGGGCTCCGCTGCCGAGGGCAACGACACCTCCGGCGAGAAGCGTGCCGGCGGCGAGCCGGGCGCCGAGGGCGACGCGGGCACGAGCCGGTGACGGGGGCTGGGCCCCATACCGCAGGTCAGGCGCATGGAACCGGGCAAGCACCTGACGCGAGTGCCACGCCGGGCGCGGGCACGACGTCTGCCGGTGGCCGGGAGGACGACTCCTGGCGCCGGTTGCACGACGACGCCGTCGCCCGGTTGCAGGCGTGGACCGCTCCGGACGAGCACCAGGAGCACCTGCGTCGCGAGTTCCTCGACCACCTCCGCGCGCATCCTGACGCCATGAGCAGGAGCGGTCCGCCGGCCCACCTGACGGGCAGCGTGATCGTGCTCGACGAGCCCGGCACGTCGGCACTGCTGACCCTGCACCGCAGGGCGCGAGAGTGGTTCCAGTTCGGCGGTCACTTCGAGCCGGGCGATGCCTCCGTGTGGCATGCCGCGACCCGCGAGGCGCGTGAGGAGTCGGGGATCGCCGACATCCCGGTGCTGCCCGAGATCGTGCAGCTCGACCGACACGTGCTCGTCGGCGACTTCGGCACGTGCCGCGAGCACCTCGACATCCGCTTCGCAGCCGTGGCGCCGACTGGCACCCAGCCAGCCGTCAGCACCGAGTCCATCGACGTGCGCTGGTGGCCCGTCGACGCACTCCCCGACGGCACGGAGGGCGAGCTGCGTCCCCTCGTCGACGCCGCGCGTGCCCTGCTGCCGGGACGCACCCGGAGCTGACCGGGGCCACGGTCCGGCTGACAGCCCGCACCGTGGTGCACCCGGTCGGCACCCTGCTT
Source organism: Terrabacter terrae (assembly GCF_039529575.1). Classification (NCBI taxonomy): domain Bacteria; kingdom Bacillati; phylum Actinomycetota; class Actinomycetes; order Micrococcales; family Intrasporangiaceae; genus Terrabacter; species Terrabacter terrae. The sequence goes on along the minus strand of NZ_BAAANB010000021.1, from coordinate 633,204 downwards.
GGCAGTCCGACGATGCGGGTACTGGCCTGCCGTGCAACAACGCCCAGTCCCGTACCGCACCATCTCCGCGACCATCGGCATGGTGGTGCTCGCGGCACTCCTGCTGCTCTTGATCTACGACATCCGCCGCGTCCTCGTCTGGATCGTGGTCGCCCTGTTCTTCGCGGTGGCGCTCTATCCCGTCGCCAACTTCCTGGAGCGCCGCTATCCCAGGGCTCCGCGGTCGGTGGCCACGTTGCTGGTCTTCCTCGGGGTCTTCCTCGTACTGGCCGCTCTCGCAGCGGTGTTCGCCGTCCCGCTGGCTCGCGAGGCCACGGACCTGGCCGGCCAGCTGCCGCAGCTCATCGCCGACGCCCGCGCCGGTCGAGGGCCCGTGGGCGGGCTGCTGGAGCGGACCAACGCGCTCGAGTGGGTGCAGCAGAACCAGGCCCGCCTCAGCGAGTACGGTCGCAGCCTCGCCACCCCGGCCCTGGGGATCGCCAAGGCCGCTGCCACCACGGTGGCCGCGGTCGTGACCATCTTCGTGCTCGCCTATCTCATGGTCCTGGAGGGCCCCAAAGCCGTCGACGGCGCCCTCGGACTGCTGGGCGACTCGCGCCGGGCCGAACGGGTGCGCGCCGTGGGGCACGACTGCGCCAAGACGGTCACCGGCTACCTGTCCGGCAACCTGCTCATCAGCGTCATCTGCGGGGTTCTGACATACGTCGTGCTGAAGGTCCTCGGTGTGCCGTTCGCGGGTCTCATCGCGCTCTTCGTCGCGATCGCCGACCTCGTCCCGCTCGTCGGCGCGACGCTGGGTGCCGTCGTCGCGGTGGCAGCCGGATTCCTGCACTCCGTCACCGCGGGCATCGTCGTGCTCGTCTTCTTCGTGCTCTACCAGCAGCTCGAGAACCACCTGCTCCAGCCGCTCATCCTCTCGCGCACCGTCAAGCTCAACCCGTTGACCGTGCTGCTCTCCATCTTGGTCGCCGTCGAGCTGGCCGGGATCTTGGGGGCGCTTCTGGCGATCCCTGTGGCCGGCATCATCCAGACCATCGCCCGGGACGTGTGGGACCACCGCGGGGGAAGGCTCAAGCCGGAACCCACCGTCGGTGAGGACCGGCGGTCGGCGGAGGCGTAGGCGTCGGCGCGGCTCCGCCCGACGGAGTGTCGGCGGACTCCCTTGCGCGAGAGGATGCCTCGACGCGCGACGAGCGGACGGCATACGCCCCGGTATGCCGTCGGGCGGCAGCCGCTCGCCGGCGTCACTCACTCATCGCTGAGGTCGAGTCCCGCTGCCGCAGAGACGCCCTGGAGATAGCCGCGAGCGCGTTCAAGACGCGGGTAGCCGCGGAGCAGCTGCCAGAACTCGGGCCCGTGACCCGGCTGCAGCAGGTGCGCCAGCTCGTGCAGGAGGACGTAGTCCACGACCCACCCCGGCATGCCCTGGAGCTTGTCGGACAGGCGGATCGAGCCCTCGGCCGGCGTGCACGAACCCCACCGCGACCGCTGGTTGGAGACCCAGCGGACGCTGGACGGAACGGCCCGACCGCCGAGGTGCTCGCGCGACAGCGCCAGGGCGCGCTGCTCCAGGTCGCCGTCGGAGCGCTGACGACGCTGCTCGGAGGCGGCCACCCGGGCGACCATGGTGCGCACCCACTCCCCCTCCTCGGCGCGGCTCATCCGCGCGGGAACGAGGACGACCAGGCGCCCCTCCTGGCGGTAGGCCGACACCGTGCGGCGACGCTTGGCGCTGCGACGGACCTCGACGGTCACCCCGTCGACCACCGTGTGCACCACATCCCGTCCCGCCGTCGCCATGAGGGCAGGGTAGGACAGGGGGGTGACAACGATGCGGAGGACCGGCGCAACCTGCCGGACCACGGCTCCCTACCGCATCGGGCCGAGGGCGCGCCAAGCGGGGATGAGCATGAATTCGTGCTCAGCGTGCCTTAGGGTTGAACGAGTCGAGGCGCCCGTCGGATGGGTGCCGTCTACAAGGAGACACCAATGGCTGACGAGACCTACAAGGGCGAGTTCTACTGCGTGAAGTGCAAGGAGAAGCGCGAGGCCGAGGGCAAGGTTGTCGTTTCCGACAACGGTCGCCGCATGGCCAAGGGACAGTGCCCCGTCTGTGGCACCAACCTGAACCGCATTCTGGGCAAGGCCTGACCGGGTCGCGGCGGCGTCGCTGAACGCCGCATACGAGGGGGCGGGACCACACGGTCCCGCCCCCTCGCGCGTCCCCGGCCGGCTCGAACCGCTCTGGGCGCTGTGGACGACGCCCACGGGCACGACTCCGCGGCTGCGAGCCTGACGACCGAGGGTGGCTCCGCTGGGGGAACCGCCGGGTCTGGAGGTCCGATGTCCACTGCTGCCGTGCCGCCCCACCCGCGCGTGCCCGTCTGGCTGCGGCCCCTGAGGAGACGGCAGGGCGAGGTGCAGTTCGGCGTGCTGCCCGGCGGCCCCGTCGTGGCCGGCATCACCGACACGGAGGTGGCCCTGCTGGCGCGCCTCGACGGGTCCCTCCCCCTGGCGTCCACCGATCGTGTCGCCGCCGACGCCGGCGTCACGCCCGAGCGGTGGCGCGGCCTGCTCCACCTGGTCACGGGTCTCGGCGTCCTCGTCGATCGCGCCGCGGACATCCGGCACGAGTCCGGCGGGGTCGCGGGCCGGGTCGTCGTCGACGGATGCGGTGACGTCGCAGCCCGGATCGCCGACGCACTCGCTCGCTCCGGGCTCACCGTCGCGCACGGCCGGGCCGCGGTCGACCGAGCGGTTGCCGCTCCCCACCGCCCCCGGCCCGACCTCGTCGTGCTGGTCGGCTCCCCGGTGGTCGACCCACGCCGCGGCGACCTGTGGCTGCGCCACGGCGTGCCGCACCTGCCCGTGACCCCCGCAGCGCCACGCACGGTCGTCGGGCCGCTCGTCGACGGCTCCGCGGGCGCCCCGTGCCTGTGGTGCCTGGACCGGCACCGAACCGACCGGGACGACGCCTGGCCCGTGGTCATGAGCCAGGCGGCTCCCGACCCCGGGCCGGCACTGCCCGCCGGGCCGGACGGCCTGCACGACGCCCTCCCGTCCGGCCTCGCGCACATCGTCGTGGGCAGCGTGACGCTGCTCGTCACCGGCGTGGTGGAAGGTCACCGACCGCCGCCCGGCGTCTCCGTTGAGGTGAGCCTGCCGTGGCCGCGGATGGACCACCGACGGTGGCCGACCCATCCGCTGTGTCCCGCCCACCCCGGTTCCGGGGGCACGGCGGGCACGGTGGCCGGCGGGGTGGGCACGGTGGGCGCAGCAGCGCCTGCGGCTGTCGGCGCGGCCTCCGTACGCGAGGACACCGTCCAGCAGCCCGGCCGGGACGCGCGGGACTCCGAGCGGGCCCTGGCGCGTCCGACCGACGAGGACGTCCTTCCCCGCGGTGCCTGACCGGAGCGGCCGCCGCATACCGTGGCAAGGCCGGACAGACGGGCCCGACGCAGCTTCACCCTCGGGTAGACATAGAGTCGTGGGTGAGCCGCGCCCCGGCGATGCGACCCGCCGTCCGCGGGTGATGTCCGGCCACCGGCCCGCACGAGACCGACACTCCCGAGGAGGTGCGCCGTGACCGACCTGCCACGCAAGGCCGTCGTGCGTTCGGCCAAGCTCGCTTCGGTGCCGCTGGGCTTCGCCGGTCGCACCGCGCTCGGCCTCGGCAAGCGCCTCGGCGGGCGCCCGGCCGAGATCGTCGCCGCCGAGCTGCAGGCCCGCACCGCCCAGCAGCTCTTCCAGGTGCTCGGCGAGCTCAAGGGCGGGGCGATGAAGTTCGGCCAGGCCCTCTCGATCTTCGAGGCTGCCCTTCCGGAGGACCTCGCCGTCCACTACCGCGCCCTGCTGACCAAGCTGCAGGACAGCGCACCCCCGATGCCGACGAGCTCGGTCCACGGCGTGCTGCGCACCAACCTCGGCACGCGGTGGCGCGGCAAGTTCACCTCGTTCGACGACGAGCCGGTCGCGTCCGCCTCCATCGGCCAGGTGCACCGAGCCGTCTGGAAGGACGGTCGCGACGTCGCCGTGAAGATCCAGTACCCCGGCGCCGGGGCGGCACTGATGAGCGACATCCGGCAGATCAGCCGCGTCGCCAAGGTGACGGGCAGCTGGGTCCCGGGCATCGAGCTCGGGCCGATCCTCGACGAGCTGCGCGACCGGATGGCCGAGGAGCTCGACTACCGCCTCGAGGCGGAGTCGCAGGCGGCGTTCGCCGCGGCCTTCGAGGGCGACGTCGACTTCGCCATCCCCCACGTGGTCGACGCGCGCGAGCACGTCATCGTGTCGGAGTGGCAGGACGGCCTGCCCCTGTCGCGCATCATCGCCGAGGGCACGCAGGAGCAGCGCGACACCGCCTCACGGCTCTACCTGCGTTTCCTGCTCGCCGGTCCGGCCCGCGCGGGGCTCCTGCACGCGGACCCCCACCCGGGCAACTTCCGCGTCACTCCCGACGGCCGGCTCGGGGTGATCGACTTCGGAGCCGTCAACCGCCTTCCCGACGGCATGCCCCCCGAGATCGGCGAGCTGCTCACCATCGGGCTCGGTGGAAGCGCCGAGGACGTCCTCGACGGACTGCGCGAGATCGGTTTCGTCAAGGAGAACATCGACCTCGACGCCCAGCGCCTGCTCGACTACCTCGAGCCGTTCATGGCGCCCTTCCGCCACGACACCTTCACCTTCAGCCGGGACTGGCTGCGCGGGGTGTTCGCACACATCAACGACCCGCGCCAGCCCAACTACGCGGTCGCCTTCAAGCTCAACCTCCCACCCGAATACCTCCTCATCCACCGCGTGTGGGGTGGTGGGATCGGAGTGCTGAGCCAGCTCGGGGGCACCGTACGGGGCCGCGCTATCGTCGACGAGCTGCTTCCCGGCGCCGACCTTCCCCCGGTGGGCGACGACTGAGACGGGTGAAACGGGCCGGTCACCACCAGGCCGGGTCGAGCTTGCCCTCGATCGAGCGGACGTTGTCGCGGCTGCAGCGATCGCAGGTCCACGTCGTGCGCTCCCCGTCCCTGCCCCTGCTCCAGGTGAGACGGGCCACGGCTCGCTGGTCGGCGGGTGCGACTGCGCCGCAGACGAAGCAGACGAGCTCTTGGTCCTGCGCCGGCACGTCGGCAGGGTTGTGATCCACGAGTCCTCCCTTCAGCTCGAGTATCCGGCGTGCGGCGCTTCACGGCCAGACGCCGCGCACCTCCCCGCGCACCTCGCCCGCGCACCTCTCCGGCATCCCGCGGTTCCTCGTGTCCGGGGCCGTTGACACGGGAGCGAACGGCCCCGGGCATGAGGAACCGCGGGTGACGTGCGCGTCACCCGCGGCTCGCTCACTCGATTCAGTTGTCCTGCAACGCGCTCCGTGGCGCGCACGTTCACTTCTGGCTGTGGCGTCGACCGGCGCGGATCTCCTGCGCGATCAGCCGGGCGCTGCGACGCGTGCCGCTGCGGTCCTGGCGCTGACTGCGCTGGTTGATCCGGTCGCGAGCCAGCATCTCGAGCTGGTTCATGACGATCTCCTGATCTGTGAAAAGGCTTGTCCTGTGGTGTTGTTGCTGCCGGTGTCATGCGGTGTCACGCAGGCTCAGGCAGCCACGGGGTGCTTGCGCGGACGACCACGAGGCCGCTTCCGAGCCACGACGGCGCCCTGGACGAGCAGCTGCCCGCCCCACACGCCCCACGGCTCCTGCCGCTCGAGGGCACCGGCAAGGCACTGGACGCGGGCCGGGCACAGCCCGCAGAGCGTCTTGGCGAACTCGACGTCCTCGGGCCGCTCGGCGAACCAGAGCTCCGCGTCGTAGTCCCGGCAGGGAATGGTCTCGCCGACCTGCTCGGCCTCGGCCCTCAGGTCGAGAAGCTCGCTCAGCTGCATCGTTCTCACCTCCGTCTCCTGGGCGCCCATGGGCTGCCCCTGCTCTCTCGTGTCTGGTCTGGTCCGAAGCCCTGCACCGGTGGTGCGCGTCTCGGTCCTGCTGCTCGGCATCCGGGGAGTCATCTGTGTCCCTGATCTGTCGGGCACCCTTCGGGTGCTTCCTGGTGGTGTCGGTTGTGCGGTGGAGCGGCATTCGGCCGGCGCAGAGTGCCGGAGAAACACGAAGGCCGCGGACCCGGTGATGTCGGGTTCGCGGCCTGGAGGTGAGGCTTCGGGTCTTGTCAGACCGGTGGCCTCCCAGAGCGGGAGCGAACGACATCGGGGATCTTGAAGGCGGGGGCGGACGTGACGCCGGCGACCGAGACGTATCCCTGGATCGGGGAACGCAGATCGGCGACACGGGCGCCCATGCCGGCGGCGGACACAGTGGTCCCCTGAACCGGAGCGCCGGCGGTCGCAACACGGCCCTGGCCGGTGGCCGGCCGCAGGCGCACGGAAAGGACGCAGGAGACTGCGTTCATCGTCATCGTGGTGTTGTCCATCAGGCCGACCTCCTCACTTCTGCTCATGGGCCCCAACCGGCCACCGAGACCGCTGGGCTTGACTTCGTCAAGGTTACGCGTGCGCCGCGCGGGCGAACAACTGATTTAACGAAGTTTCTGTGACTTCTTTGCGGCGACTAGTCCTCCTCAGCCGATTCCGCTGCAGCAGAACGGTTTTCGAGAAGCTCTTGCGGGTCGGACCCGCCGAGGATGGCCAGGACGTGTGCGCCGTACTGCTCGAGCTTGCGCACTCCGACTCCGCTGATGCCCGACAGGGCGCGCTCGTCGGCCGGGTTCTGCTCGGCGATCGCGGTCAGCGTCGCGTCGGTGAAGACGACGTATGCCGGCACGCTCGCCTCACGGGCGACCGCCAGCCGCCAGCTGCGCAGCCTCTCGAACGTGGCCTCGTCGTAGGTGGGTGGGCAGCTGTCGCACCGGCCGGTCTTGCGCTGTGCGGCGGTGGTCAGCTCGACCCCGCAGCCCCGGCAGTGGGCGATGCGCGCGACCTTGGGCGCCGCCCGCTTGGAGCCGCCTGAGCGCGCCTCGGTGCGGGCGCCCTGGCCGAGGATGTCGACTGCCGGGCCGAGGAAGCGGGAGACCCGACGGGTCGCGCGCGCGCCCGGGGTGCGGGCGCCGGCCCAGGAGAGGAACAGCTGCCGGCGGGCCCGCGTCAGTCCGACGTAGAGCAGCCGGCGCTCCTCCTCGATGGCGTCGGGGCCCTCGGCCATGGAGATCGGCATGAGCCCGTCGGAGGCCCCGACGAGGAAGACGGTGTCCCACTCCAGGCCCTTCGCGGCGTGCAGGCTCGCCAGCGTCACGCCCTGCACGGCGGGCGCGTGCTGCTCGGCAGCCCGCCGGTCGAGCTCCGCGACCAGCTCGGGCAGCCGGGCCTCGGGAGCGGCTGCCGCGATGTCGTCGGCGAGGGTCGCCAGCGCGCTGAGGGACTCCCACCGCTCGCGGGTGGCCCCACCCCCGGACGGCGGTTCGTGGGACCAGCCGGCCCCGGTGATGACGTCGCGGGCGATCTCACCGAGCGGCTTGTCGCCGTCGTCGCTGCGGGCGGCACCGCGCAGGAGCAGGATCGCGTCACGCACCTCCTTGCGCGCGAAGAAGCGCTCGCCGCCCCGGACGAGGTAGGGCACCCCGGCGTCGGTCAGGGCCGACTCGAAGGCCTCGGACTGGGCGTTGGTGCGGAAGAGGATCGCGATGTCGGCGGCGGGGTGACCGCCGTCGACGAGCCGACGGATGCGTTCGGCCACGGCACTCGCCTCGGCGGGGTCGTCGGGGTAGCTCGTCAGCTCGGGCGCCGGCCCCGGCTCACCCTGGGCCAGCAGGCGCACGGCCCCGTCGCGCGCCGCCTGGGTGCCGGAGGCGACGATGGTGTTGGCGAGGCCCACGATCTGTGGCGTGGAGCGGTAGTTGCGCACCAGCCGGACGACGTGGGCCTGCGGGAACCGCCTGGGGAAGCCGACGAGGTGTCGGGGGCTGGCGCCGGTGAACGAGTAGATGGTCTGGGCGGGGTCGCCCACGACCGTGAGGTCCTTGCGCTCCCCCAGCCACTGGTCGAGCAGGCGCTGCTGCAGGTCGTTGACGTCCTGGTACTCGTCGACGACGAACTGGCGGTACTGGCCGCGCACCGTGCGGGCGATGTCCTCGCGCTCGTCGAGGATGCCGACGGTGAGGAGCAGCACGTCCTCGAAGTCGATGACGCCGCGGCGCTGCTTGACGTCCTCGTAGGCCTCGAAGAGGCGCGCCATGGCGGTGAGGTCGAGCCCCGGGGGCTCACGACGCTGCTCGCGGGCGCGTGCGGCATACGACTGCGGCGTCAGCAGGTTGACCTTGGCCCACTCGATCTCGGCGGCGAGGTCGCGCACGGTGGTGCGGTCGAACTGCATGCGCAGCCGGCTGGCCGCCTCGGCGACGGCGGCCGCCTTGTGGCTCATCACCTCGGGTGCGGCGCCGCCGATGGCCTGGGGCCAGAAGAAGTGCAGCTGGCGCAGGGCCGCCGCGTGGAACGTGCGGGCCTGGACCCCCTGGACGCCGAGCCCGCGCAACCGCGTGCGCATCTCCCCCGCGGCACGGGCCGTGAAGGTGAGCGCGAGCACCCGCTGCGGCTGCTGGGCGCCCGAGTGGACGGCATACGCGATGCGGTGGGTGATGGCCCGGGTCTTGCCGGTGCCGGCACCGGCGAGGATGCACAGCGGGCCCGGCGGGGCCATGGCGACCTCGCGCTGCTCGGGGTCGAGCCCGTCGAGGATCTGGTCGGCGGACGGCAAGGCGCTCAGGAGCGATCACCCTTCGAGGTCGCCAGCAGGCTGGCGGCGTGGTCGGGCACGTAGTTCTGCTCGTGCTGCGGCGGGCGTTCGTAGCCACGCGGGGCCGGACGCTCGGGGACCGGGGGCACGGCGGGCGTCATCGGCTCGTGCGGGATCGAGGTCAGCAGGTGGTGCATGACGTTGATGCGCGAGCGACGCTTGTCCTCGGACTCGACGACGTGCCACGGGGCCCACTCGGTGCTCGTCGCCGCCATCATGACGTCCTTGGCCTCGGAGTAGTCCTCCCAGCGGGTGATCGACTCGAGGTCCATCGGGGACAGCTTCCACTGGCGCATGGGATCCTTGGCGCGCGACCGGAACCGGCGCTCCTGCTCGACGTCCGAGACGCTGAACCAGTACTTGCGCAGGATGATGCCGTCGTCGACGAGCATCCGCTCGAGCAGCGGGGCCTGCGCGAGGAAGCGGCGGTACTGCTCGTCGGTGCAGAAGCCCATGACGCGCTCGACGCCGGCGCGGTTGTACCAGGACCGGTCGAACAGGACCATCTCACCAGCCGCCGGCAGCTGTGAGACATAGCGCTGGAAGTACCACTGGGTGCGCTCGCGCTCGGTGGGCGCGGGCAGGGCTGCGATGCGCACGACGCGCGGGTTGAGGTACTCGGTGATCCGCTTGATCGCCGAGCCCTTGCCGGCGGCGTCGCGGCCCTCGAAGACGACGACGACCCGCTGCCCCGTGGTGCGGACCCACTCCTGGAAGGCGACGAGCTCAGCCTGGAGGCGACTGACCTCGGCTTCGTAGACCTCCAGATCCATCTTTCGAGGTCGTTTTGCACCGTGCGAGGCCATGGAGTCATCCTTGCATCGCGGTGCGACACGTGCGACGACCGTCCCCAGCCGGGAAGAATCTGCGGTCCCTGTGCGCTGAACGAGGAGCACGAACGGTCAGCAACACCAGAACGACAGACAGCGAGAAGGAACCGCATGCCGAAGGTCACCCCCGACGAGGGCTCGATCACGATGTTCACGACGTCGTGGTGCGGCTACTGCACCCGGCTCAAGGGCCAGCTGAGCCGCGAGGGCGTCCCCTTCACCGAGATCAACCTCGAGGACAGCCCCGAGCACATCGACTTCGTCGAAGAGGTCAACGGCGGCAACCGCACCGTGCCGACGGTGGTGTTCCCCGACGGCAGCGCCGCGACGAACCCCTCGCTCGCCGAGGTCAAGCAGCGCCTCGCCGGTTGACGCGCCTCGCCGGCTGGGGCTCCTCACGAAGACGCTCACCAGCGCGGTGACGTGCCTCCCGTGACCGACTCGACCGTGTCGCCGAGCCAGTGCTCGATGATGCGCTTGGCGATGGAGATGCCGCTCGGCGTGCGGACCGTCCCCTCGCGGAGCAGGTCGCGGTACTCGCCCCGCGTCACCCAGCGGGCCTCCGCCATCTCGACCGGGTCGACCGTGAGCTCGGTCTGGCGAGTCGTCGCCGCGAAGCCGATCATCACCGAGGACGGGAACGGCCACGGCTGGTTGCCCAGGTAGCGGGCGGCGTCGATGGTGATGCCCACCTCCTCGGCGACCTCGCGTGCGACGGCGGCCTCGAAGGACTCGCCGGGCTCGACGAACCCGGCGAGCACCGAGAACCGGCCTTCCGGCCAGTGCGCGCCGCGACCGAGCAGCAGCCGGTCGTCGGGGTCGACGACCGACATGATGACCGCGGGGTCGGTGCGCGGGTAGTGGTCGCTCCCCTCACGCTCGCACCGCCGGACCCAGCCGCCCTCGGTCGGCTCGGTCGGCGCGCCACAGCGCGGGCAGAACCGGTGCGTGGCGTGCCAGTTCGCGAGCGCCAGCCCCGTCGTGAAGAGGCCTGCGTCGCGGCGGGTCAGCGCCTCCCCCGCCTGGCGGAGGGTGAGCCAACCGGGCTGTGCCGGATCCTCGTGTGGCCCGGGTGACACGACGCCGACGTATGCCGTCCCGTCTCCGTCGCGACCGAGGTGCAGCACGAGCCGTTCACGGTCCTCGGGCTGCGGAGCCCTCAGGACGAGGCCCAGCGCCCCGGCCGAGCACGCCCGGCTCGCGTCCTGGCCGGACGCCTTCGCTGCTGACGGCGCCCCGGGCGCTGTCGGCGCCGCTCGGTCGCCCGGGTCGACCACCTGCATGCGGTCACCGCGGATCTCTGCGACCCGGGTCCGCGGGTCCTCGAGCAGCTCGCTGAGGACCTCCGAGCGCCGACGCTCGAGGGCCACCCTGTCGAGTGAGCTGCGCGAGAGCGCGAGGTCGGCCAGGGGCTCGTCGGTCACTGCCACGCTCTCCACCCTAGGGGGCTGGCCCGCGTCGCCCACCGGTGCCGACCACCGCCGACCACCGCCGACCACTGCCGACCACTGCCGAGGCTGCCAGGACGCGGGCCGCTCGGGCGCCGCCTCCCACGCTCCGCGCACCGCTCCGCCTACGGTGGAGACGTGACCCGCAGCCCGCTCTTCCTCGCCGCCCTGGCGAGCTCGGCCGTGCCGGGCCTGGACCCGGTGCGCGTGCAGGGCCTTCCGTCCGGTCCGGGCGACCTCTTCGAGACCGCCTACGTGCAGGACGGACAGGACCGGCGCTGGGTCGTCAAGGCGCCGTGCACCGCCGCCGCCGGCGCGATGCTCGACGACGTGTCAGCGCTGTCGGGACTGCTCGGTCGCCGGATCGACGTCGCGATACCGATGGTGCGCGGCTACGCGCCGGTGCCGGAGGGACGCGCCGCCGTCTACCTGCGCCTGCCGGGCCGCCCGCTGCAGTTCTCCGGACTCGAGCCGGGCCCGCTGGCGGTCGAGGTGGGTCGCACCCTCGCGCACATCCACAACATCGAGCACGTCGTCTTCGAGGAGGCGGGCCGCCCCACCTACGACGCCGAGGCACACCGTCGGCGCCAGCTCTCCGAGCTCGACCGCGCCGCTGCCACCGGGCACGTGCCCACCGGCCTGCTCACCCGTTGGGAGCACGCGCTGGAGGACGTGTCGTTGTGGCGGTTCGCCCCCAGCGCCGTCCACGGCACCTTCACCGGCGACAACGTCCTCGCCTCCTTCGAGGACGAGGACGATGCATCCACCGGCCGGGTGCGCGGCGTGCTCGCGTGGGAGGAGAGCCGGATCGGCGACCCTGCCGACGACTTCGCCGAGCTCGCCAGCGTGGCGAGGCCCGCGACGCTCGACGCGGTCCTCGAGGCGTACGCCGAGTCGCGGATCGAGCGACCGGACGTCCACCTCGTGCGCCGTGCCCGCCTGGCGGCCGAGCTGACGCCGTTGCGCAGGCTCCTGCGCGCGCTGTCGGCGGGTCAGCTCGAGGTCGTGGAGAGCACCGCGGAGGCGCTGCGGGCGCTCGAGGGCATGGTCGAGGAGCAGGACCGCCGGCACGCCCGTGAGGACGCCAGACGAGCTGAACGTTCCCAGCAGGCGCGGCAGCAGCCTGCCGCCGCCGCGGCGGAGCGCGAGCAGCCCGGTCCGGCGTCCGACGGGGACCGGCCCGAGCCTGACTGGGACGCGACCCAGCCGCACGTGCCCTTCCCCATGCTGGGTGCGACCCAGGCCATCTCCACGACCTCGTCGCTCGACGGGC
>NZ_BAAANB010000021.1:609065-620884 GCF_039529575.1 Terrabacter terrae | reverse complement strand
AGCAGGCCCGCCCGTCGAGCGACGAGGTCGGTGACCCCGGTCCAGCCCCTCGCACCGGCAGCACCGCCTGGACGGCGACGGACGAGTCAGCCACCTCCAGCACGGGCGACACGGACCAGGAGCCGCGCACGGGCAGCACCGCCTGGACGGCGACGGACGAGTCAGCCACCTCCGGCACCGGCGACACGGACCAGGAGTCGCGCACGGGCAGCACCGCCTGGACGGCGACGGACGAGTCAGCCACCTCCGGCACCGGCGACACGGACCAGGAGTCGCGCACGGGCAGCACGGCGTGGACCGCCACCGAGGAGGCGCCGGGGCCGGCCGAGGAGTCCCAGCCGCTGCCACTGGTGGCTCCGGGTGCCGACGCGTCCACCTTCGAGATCGACGAGGTGGAGGCACTGCCGGACGAGGACGCCGTACTGGACCTGCACGAGGGCGCCTCCGGGTTCGTGCCGGTCGGCCGACCCCACGACCAGGAGCGCGGCGACCACCGCTGACGGGCCTGCACCCAGGGTCGCGGGCCGGGTCGTCCTACTCCGGGAGCGTGCGCAGCAGCTCGACGAGGGCCTTCTCGTCGGGGAGGTCGGGCCGCACCGTGACGCCCTCTCGGGCGTAGTAGAAGGCAGCGTCGACGAGCGACGGGGACACGTCCCGCAGGCGGGCGAACGCGACGGCATACGCCCCGAGCTGCAGGGCGCGGACGGCCGCGTCGCGGCCGCTGGGACGCGCGCCGGTCTTCCAGTCCACGACTGTCCAGCCGCCGTCGTCGCGCGGGAAGACGGCGTCGACCCGGCCCCGGACGGCGATGCCGTCGATCATCGTCTCGATGGACAGCTCGACCTCCTCGGGGATGCGGTCGGCCCACTCGCTCCCCAGGAAGCGCTCCTTCATCGCATCGAGGTCACCGTCGTCGGCCGCACCCTCGTCAGCGCTGCCGGGCAGCTCGAGCAGGTCGACGAAGGCGGCGCGGGAGTAGTGCTCCTCGATCCAGGCGTGGAAGGCGGTGCCCTGGCGCGCGGCCACGGCCGGCGGGCTCGGCATGGGACGCCGCAGCGCCATGGCGAAAGCCTCGGCGTCGCGCGCCAGCGACACCACCGCCGAGGCGGAGAGGTGGCGTGGGACGTCGACGACCGACTCGCCGCGAGACCGGCGTGCCGCCTGTTCGGCGAGGAGGATGCGGAGGTCGTCCACCCGCGAGTCGCCCTGCGGGACCGGCGGACCTGACTCGATGAGCTCGGCGACCCGTCGGTGGGCGTCGAGCAGCCCCGCCCGACGGGCGGCCATCGGGTCGTGCGGCCACTGACCTGAGAGGGGGACGGCCAGGTGCGGGTTGCTGGGCGCCGACGCCTTGCCCTTGTCGTCGACGACGGGATCCGGCGCCGCCACCCACGCGGTGCGGGTGACGGCCCGGGGCAGGGCGTCCTCGACCTCGACGAGGAAGCGCGACGGCACCGACAGGGTCTTCTTCGCGGCTCCCCACAGGTGCGTCGTCAGCAGCATGGCGGACCTGGCGCGGGTCAGGGCGACGTAGGCGAGGCGACGCTCCTCGGCAATGGCGTGGCGTCCGCCGTCGAGGACGAACGCGTCGATGGCCGCACTCAGCGCCTTGCGGTCCGGGACTCCTCGCCAGTCCAGGTGCGGCAGGCCGCCGCGGTCACCACGCAGGTCGTAGGGCAGCGAGTCGAGGCCGATGAGCCAGCCCTTGTCCTTGACCTCACCCGAGCAGGCGTAGTCGACGGGATCGCTGTCGAGGACCGGCGCCACGGCAGTCGCGTTGTGCGCCGGGAAGATGCCCTCGACCATGGTCGGCACGGCCACGACGTCCCACTCGAGCCCCTTGGCCGCGTGGACGGTGAGCACCTGCACGGCGTCGGCATCGGACTCCACGTGGCCGGCGTCGAGGCCCCGCTCCTGCTCGCGAGCTGCATCCAGCCAGCTGAGGAAGCCCGAGAGCGTCGGACGGTCGGCGGTCGTGGCGTAGCGCGCCGCGACGTCGGCGAAGGCGTCGAGGTGGACGCGGGCGGTCGAGGCGGTGTGCTCGGCCCGAGCCAGCACCTCGATGTCGAGCCCGATCGCCACCTCGGCCTCGGCGACGAGGTCGACCAGGGGCAGCGCCGTCAGGCGGCGCAACCGGCGAACGACCTCGGCGAGCTCGCGCAGGCGAACCAGCGCCTCGTCGCCGATGAAGGCACCGTCGCGGCTGGTCCACCCCGGACGGGGGAGGTCGTCGAGCGCCTCGACGAGCGTGGCCGTGTCGGCGCTGTCGGCGGCGAGGTCGGAGCCGCGGCCATCGCTCTCCGCCTCCCGCGCGGGCTGCTGGGCCTCGGGAGTCGCGGAAGCCCCGGAAGCCTCGGCGGCGTCGGGGCCGGCAGCGCCCACATGCTCCCCCGCCACCCCGGTCGCCTGCTGCGCACGCTCGTCGTGACGGTCGTCGGAGTCGGACGACCCGCGAGCAGGGCGCGAGTGCAGCTCGCGCGCCCACGCCCAGAGACCGGCAAGGTCGCCGGCCCCGAGGCGGACGACGGGACCGGTCAGCAGGCGCATCAGCTGGTCCCCGCGGGTGGGGTCCTGCACGACCCACAACGCCGCGACGAGGTCGCTGACCTCGGGCGTGACGAGCAGCCCACCGAGGCCGACGACCTCGACCGGGAGCTGGCGCCGGCGCAGCGCCTCGAGCACGAGCGGGAAGGTGGACCGGCGACGGCACAGCACGGCCGCGCTGCGGCCGGTCCGGCGCCCACTGGGGCTGAACCAGTGGGAGGCGATCCAGCCGGCGAGGTGCTCGGCCTCCTCCTCTGCGGTCTCGAGACGGGCCACCTGGATGGAGCCCTCGCCTGCGCCCGGCCGGGGACGGAGCGGCTGCACGTGCTCCGTCGCGAGCGGGGTGGCCACGGCGTTGGCGGCGTCGAGGATGAGGGAGTCGTTGCGCCAGCTCGTGGACAGCGGGAGGACGTCGGCGGGTCCGGCGCCGTCGGCGAACTCGCTCGGGAAGCGCAGCAGGGTGGTGGCGCTCGCGCCGCGCCACCCGTAGATGGACTGGTTGGGGTCACCGACAGCGGTCAGCGCGACACCCGGATGGTGGAAGAGCGAGCGCAAGAGCTCGAGCTGCGCCTCGGACGTGTCCTGGAACTCGTCGAGCAGCACCGCCCGGAAGCGCTCCCGCTCCATCTCCCCCACGGCCGGGACCGAGCCCGACAGGCGCGCCGCGATGGCCATCTGGTCGGCGAAGTCGAGTGACTCGCGCTCGCGCTTGAGGGCGAGGAACGCCTCGACGATCGGCAGCACGGTGCGCCGCTCGCGCAGCACCGCGATGGCCTCGCGGGCTGCCGTGAGGGACCCGCGCCCCTCACCGTCGGGCAGCGTGTCGAACCGGGCCAGGACCGTGTCGAGGTGCTCGATGACCTCGCCGGGCGTGCGCACGTGCTCGGCCATCTCGCCCGCGAGCGCCATGACGGCCTGGGTCACCGTCGCCTCGCTCTTGACGACGTCGTCCATGGGCCCGTCCCACCGCGAGACGGCCTCGGCGGCGAGCTGCCAGGCGCCGGCCTCGGTGAGGATGCGGAACTCCGGCTCGAGGCCCACCCGGAGGGCGTGCTCCCGCACCAGCCGGCCGGCATACGCGTGGTAGGTGGAGACGGTCGGTGTGCCGCCGAGGACCTCGGCGCCGCTGCCGTCGTCGGCGGCCGGCGCCCAGATGCCCGCCCGTTCGAGGCCGCGCAGGCGCTTGGCGATGCGCTGCGAGAGCTCGGCCGCGGCCTTGCGCGTGAAGGTGAGCCCGAGCACCTGGTCCGGGTCGACGAAGCCGTTGGCCACCAGCCACACGACTCGCGCCGCCATGGTCTCGGTCTTGCCGGACCCGGCACCCGCGACGACGAGCAACGGCCGGGCGCCTGCCTCGATGACGGCCGCCTGCTCGTCGGTGGGCGGCGGCATCTCCAGCGCCCGGGCGATGTCGAGCGCGCTGTGCCGGGCGCCCGACGTCCCCTCGGTGTCGTCGAGGGTGCGGAGGTCGGTGTCGACGGACGTCACAGGGCGTCGCCTTCCGGCTGGACGGGACACGAGGAGCGGACCGGGCACGTCTCACAGGCCTTGCCCTGGGACGCGCGGAACTCGGCGGCGCCCATCCCCTCGGCGGTCTCCTCGACGAGGGCGCGTGCCCACGTGGGGTCGGCGCTGCCGGCGAGGGGGTCCTGCGTCAGGACGCTGGGCTTGAGACCGGACAGCCCTCCCTTGCCGATGAAGACGAGGGCAGCGCCGGCGCTCCGGTCACCGAGCTGCTCGAAACCGCCCTCCTCGACCGCGACCTGGTAAGCGCCGAGCTGGCCGTGCTCGGCGAGCTCGGCCCGGGTGGGCTTGGACTTGCCGGTCTTGAGGTCGACGATGCGCACGTGCCCCTCGGCGTTGCGCTCGATACGGTCGACCCGCCCCGCGACCACGGCGCGGCCGACGGTGACGCGGAAGTCGGTCTCGATCCCGACGCGCTCCCAGTCCCGCTCTGCGGCGTCGCGGTATGCCGTGAAGCGGGCCACCATCTCGTGTGCCTCCTTGCGCGTGCGCTCGGTCACCCACCCGGGCTTGAGCCCGAGGCGTCCCCAGCGCGCGTCGACCTCCTGCTGCAGGGTCTCGAGCGACGCGTCGGGCAGCTCGGCGACGATGTCGTGGACGAACGTGCCGACGGAGGCAGCCCCGAGCGAGACCCCCTCACCGCCCACCGAGGTGAGGAACCAGCGCATCCCGCACTCGGCGAAGTAGGTGACCTTCGACGGGGACACCGGAACCGGCTCGTCGGGCCGGCGCACCGCCCGCTCGCTGGTGACCGACCGCAGGGCCCACCACGACCGCGGGTCGGCGCCGCGCACACCCTCTCTGGCGGCTGCGGCGAGCAGCATGAGGGCCGGCTCGGCGACGCCCGGGTCGGGGCTGACCGCCTCGCGGCGCAGCTCGCCCACGAGTCCGGGCAGCGTCATGGTGCGCGCGACCTCGGTGTAGGGCCGCACCTCGTCGGCGAGGCGGGTGGAGGCCGGTGGGTCGACGAGGTCGAGGTAGACGGACGGCTGCTCGTCCTCGTTGCTCACGGCGGTCACCAGCAGGCGCTCGGTGGCCCGGGTGACGGCCACGAGGAAGAGCCGGGTCTCGTCGTAGCGCACCGCCGCCTGGGCTGCACGGAAACCGAGGGGGCGCTGGGCGACGACGTCGACGAGGTCTTCCGAGCCGAGGACCGAGCCGCGCAGGCGCAGGTCGGGCCAGGCACCCTCCTGGACCCCGGCCACGACGACGATGCGCCACTGGCGCCCGGCCGCGGTCTGCGGCGTCAGAAGGGCGACCCGACCGCCCGACTGGCCGCCGACGAGCAGGGTGTCGCCCGGGACGTCCTGGCCCTGGATGTGCTCGAGGAACTTGTCGGGGCCGGCCGTCGGCAGGCGGTCGACGAACGCTCCTGCGGCGTCGAAGAGCGCGAGCACGGCATCGAGGTCGCGGTCGGCCCGCTCACCCGACGTGCCACCGGAGAGGGCCTGCCGACGCCACGTCTCGGCCAGGCCGAGCCCCTGCCAGATCGCCCAGAGCACCGACTCGGCCGTGACGCCGGGCGCCCAGCGGCCGTCGTCCCCGACCTCGGCGGCGGCGGCACCCGCCGCCAGCGCGGTCGCGATGCGGGCACCGGGCCTCGAACCGAGCAGGGCCGCGCGTGCCGGCGCCTGGATCAGCTCGCCGAGCAGCTCGTCGCTGGAGCGGCCGCCACCCGAGGCCAGCTCCTCCTGGCGCAGCAGCCGGCGCAGCCGCCTCAGGCCCACGGTGTCGGAGCCTCCCACCGGGGACAGGAGCAGGTCGGACGCGCGGACCGGGTCGATGACGTGACCCTCGCCGCGGTGCTCGGCCCGGGCGGTGGCGACGCTCTCCTCGAGGAGGTGCAGGAGCGGACGGACCGCACTCTCCTCACGAACGGGGGTCTCGGCCGTGCCCGCCTCGACCGGCACACCGGCGTGGCCGAGCAGTCGTCGCATGCCGTCGGCGCGGGCGGAACCCCGGACGATGACGGCCATGTCGCTCCACGGCACGCCCTGGACGAGGTGTGCACGACGCAGCAGCGCTGCGATGTGAGCCGTCTCCTGTGCGGCCGACCGCAGCAGGGCCACCTCGGCGGTGCCGCGGGTGGCTTCGACGGCAGGGCTCATGCGCCGCTGCTCTCCCCCACCGAGGGCACCGATGCGTCGCGAGACGCGGTCTGCCACCTCCACCAGGTCGGACTTCAGGCGGTGGCTCCGGTCGAGGACGACGGTCTCGATCGTGGCCTCGCCACCGAGGTCGTCGATCAGGTCGAAGAGTCCGCCGACGAAGCGCGGGTCGCGACCGGACCCCGCCAGGTCGCGCCAGCCGTCGGCGAGGAACCGCGGGTCGGCGCCGCGGAAGGTCTGCACCGCCACGTCGGGATCGCCGATGAGCACGATGCGCGGCCCTCCGGGCCTGGCGACGACCCGCAGGAGCCGGGCGGCGGCAGACGTCAGCTCCTGCGCCTCGTCGACGACCACGAGCCGGATCCGCTCGTGCAGCCGGTCGAGGGCGGACGGGTCGTCGTCGAGGAGCTCGGCCACGGCCGTGAGCACCCAGGCGGGGTCGTAGGAGCCGTGCCGGCTGAGCGAGGTGACCTCGTCGTACTCGCGCAGCACCTGAGCAGCCGCGGCCCACTCCGGTCGGTCGTGCTCGACCGCAAGGGTCGCGAGGTCGTCGGGCGTCTGTCCCAGCTCGACCGCGCGCATCAGCAGGTCGCGCAGCTCGTTGCGAAAGCCGCGGGTGCCGAGGGCCTCACGCAGCTGTTCGGGCCACGCGGGGCCGGGGACGTCGCCGGAGGCGTGCCCGGCCAGCAGGTCCCGCAGGATGACGTCCTGCTCCGGACCGTTGAGCAGCCGGGGTGGGGGCTCGCCGCGGAGTGCCGCCTCGGCGCGCAGCACGCCGAAACCGAACGCCTGCCAGGTGCGGGCCAGGGACTCCGTGGACGTGCCCCCGAGTCGCGCCGTGACCTGCTGGCGCAGCTCGGCTGCTGCCCGTCGGCTCGACGTCAGGACCAGGCACGAGTCGGCGCGCAGGCCGCGCCGAAGCACGGCGTCGGCGACGAGCTCGACCGCGAGGGTGGACTTGCCGGAGCCCGGTCCACCGAGCACTCGGAGGATGCGGGCCGAGGAGTCGAGGGCCGCCTGCTGGCGCTCGTCGAGCCGCACCTGCACCTCGGCAGGGGCGGGGGCTCGGCGCAGGATGACCACGGCGGAGATTCCATCACGCGCCCCTGACAGCGCTCGGTCGGAGGTCCTCGTACGATGCGAGTGGCGCGGGTGGTTCGCAGCCGGAACGCCAGGACCCGTTGACCACATCGCACACCCGAGGGCGGCGCATGTCACCAGAGAAGGGCGTCGGGCCCACCCCGTGGAGCCGTCTGCTCACGTGGGCCTGGCCGAGCCACCCGCTGCGGTGGCGCGACGTGCCGGTACGGCTGCGCCCGACGCTGGCCACGGTGTTCCGGCTCACGACCGCGGCCGTCACGGCATACGTGCTCTCCCAGTTCGTCACGGGCGGCACGCTCGACCTGACCGGGCCGCTGACCGCACTGCTCGTCGTGCAGGCCTCCGCCTTCTCGACCATCAAGATGGGCGCTGTGCGGGTGGGGGCGGTCCTCGCCGGCATCCTCGTCGCCACGCTGCTGTCGACGTGGATCGGCCTGACGTGGTGGAGCCTGGCCGCGGCCATCGCCGCCTCGCTCCTGCTGGCGAAGGTGCTGCGCCTCGGTGAGCAGGCCCTCGAGACGCCGATCAGCGCCATGCTCATCCTCGGCGTCAGCAACCACGACGTGGCGGCCGAGACGCGGATCGTCAACACCCTCATCGGGGCCGCCGTCGGCGTCGCCTTCAGCGTGCTCTACCCACCCGCCATGCCGACGGGCGCGGCCAGACGGTCGCTCCTGCGCGTCGTGGAGGTCGGCGCATCGGCTCTCGGCGTCGCCGCTGAGGCCTTCAGGGCCGGACCGGTCAGTCGGGAGCAGGTCGGCGACTGGGTCGGCCTGGTCCGGTCGCGTGCGGGCGAGGTCGCCCGCGCCGGCGAGATGATCGGCCACCTGAAGGACAGCCGCCGCTTCAACCCGCGCGCGCTGGGCACGGTCGACGTCGAGCCGGTGCTCGCGTCGGCGCTCGACAACCTCGAGCACTGCCTGCTCGCCATCCGCGCCCTCTTCACCCTGCTGCGCGCCGAGCTCCCGCCCGAGGGCGCGCGGGAGGACCCCTACGGCGACGAGCTGCGCACGGCGTTCGCGGTGGTCCTGGAGGACAGCGCCGACTGCCTGCGCGCGTTCGGCGGCCTCGTCGTCGCGGAGTCCGAGGGCCGCGAGGAGGACGCCGAGACGGCCCTGGCGCAGAGCCTCGACATCCTTCGGGAGACCCAGGCCATCCTGACCGAGCTCATCCTCGTGCGCGCCCGCGAGGACACCTCGTCGTGGCTGCTGCGCGGCTCGATCCTGGCCGCGGTCGAGCAGGTGCTCGCGCAGCTCGACCTCGAGAACCGCGCGCGGTTGCACCGACAGTGGAAGGAGCAGCAGCAGGGCCGACCGCTCGCCCAGCTGCCCAGGCTCGTCCACGACGTGCTGCCGCACCCCGACCGGCCCTACCCACGCGGGCTGGAGCCGCTTCGCGGTCGTGGCCGTCGCCGCCGTGACCGCACCACCGACGTCACGCACTCCGGCGGCCGGGACTAGGTGGAGGCGACGACCTCGACCTCGAAGCCCTCACGGCTCTCGAGGTAGGCGGCGTAGTGCTGCGGGCCGCCGGCATACGGGTGCCGCTCGGCGAACATCAGCGCCCAGCCGGCCTCGGTGCAGTCGTCGACGAGGGCGTCGACCTCCGCACGTGAGCCCCCGTAAAAGGCAAGGTGGTTCAGGCCGGCGCGCCGACGTTCGTGCCGGCCGGCGAGCACGTCCGGACCCGCCTCGAGGACGATGTAGAGCGAGCCGAGCTCCCAGGCCTGGCCGTGCCCCCAGTCGTCACCGAGGTGGAAGCCGAGCCGGCCGAGCAACCACCCCCACTCGCGCCCGGCTGCCCCGATGTCGTCGACCCAGATCTCGACGTGGTGCAGCGCCCCCCGCGCCCCGGCGCCTCCGCCGGTGCCGGCACCCGAAGACGCTCCCCCGAAGTCCCACCTGGCCCTCGCCATGTCGGCGCGCCCTCCGTCGAGGAGCCCGCCTGTCAGGGGCGTCCCCTCGGCGCGCCAGTGCTCGAGCGCCTCGTTCTCGAGCCCCTGCGGTGGGCGCCCGTCCGAGCGGATGACGCGCCACCACGGCACGTCGGAGCCGTAGCGGCTCATCACGGTCCCGACCGTCCGCGGCCCCATCCCGCCGAGGCGTTTGGCGATGTCGCCGTATGCGAGCACGCGGCCCTCCGGGATCGTGGCCACGAGGTCGAGCACCCGGTCGGCGTGGTCCTCCAGCGGCACGGGCGTCCTCTCAGTACTCGGGTTGGCTCGGGTCGATCTCCCGGAGGTAGGCGAGTATGCCGCCCTCGACGTTCGCGACGTCCGTGAGCCCCGCGCGGAGAGCGAGTCGCGTCGCCTCGGCCGAGCGCGCACCCACCTTGCAGTGGATGAGCACTCTTCTGTCCGAGGGCAGCTCGTCGAACGCCTCGCCCGACCGGAAGAGGTCCAGGTGGATGGGGACGGCACCCGGGATCGAGGCGATGGCACGCTCCTCGGTGCCCCGGACGTCGACGAGGAGCGGCGGCTGCGGGCCGGACAGCTCGGCGGCCATCTCGAGCACCGTCACCGTCGGGAGCTCGCCCTCGTCGAGCGTCGCTGCGCCGGGCACGCCGCAGAACTCGACGTAGTCGACCAGCTCGGTGACCGTCGGGTTGGGCCCGCACACCGGGCAGTCCGGGTCGGCCCGCACCGTCAGGGTGTCCCAGGTCTGGCGCAGCGCGTCGTGGACGATGAGCCGGCCCACGAGGGGCTCGCCGATGCCGAGCAGCAGCTTGATCGCCTCGGTCGACTGGACGGACCCGATGGCCGCGCACAGCACCCCGAGGACGCCGCCCTCCGCGCAGCTGGGCACCGAGCCCGGGGGCGGCGGGTCCGGGAAGACGCAGCGGTAGCAGGGTCCCCGACCCGCCCACCACACCGAGACCTGCCCGTCGAAACGCAGGATCGAGCCCCAGACGTGCGGCTTGCCGAGCAGGACGCAGGCGTCGTTGACGAGGTAGCGCGTAGGGAAGTTGTCGGTGCCGTCCACGACGAGGTCGTAGCCGGCAATGACCTCGAGGGCGTTGGACGAGTCCAGTGCGACGTCGTGGCGCACCACCGTCACGTGCGGGTTGACCCGGTGCACCGCCGCCTCCGCGGACTCGGTCTTGGGCCGGCCGATGTCGGCGTCGGAGTGGATCACCTGCCGGTGCAGGTTGGTGAGGTCGACGACGTCGGCGTCGACGACACCGATGGTGCCGACCCCCGCGGCGGCCAGGTAGAGCAGTGCAGGCGAGCCGAGGCCGCCGGCACCCACGACGAGGACCCGCGCCGCGGCCAGCCGCTCCTGACCGTCCCGGCCGACGTCCGGCAGCAGCACGTGGCGCGCGTACCTCGTCGTCTCGGCGTTGCTCAGCGCTCGACCGGTCCTGACCAGCGGCTCCGTCGACATGTCCTCACCGTACTGCTCGGTATGGTGAGAGGGACACGGTCGTTCGCAGGGACGGACGGCGCCCCTGACGAGCAGCGCGGCCCACGCGCGAAGAGGACCCGCATGGCAGACGAGACCACCCCGCCGGGCCGCGGCCAGCGGCTGCCCCGATCCGAGCGCCGCGCGCAGCTGCTCGACGCAGCCCTGGGCGTCTTCGTGGAGAACGGCTACCACGCCGCGGCGATGGACGACATCGCAGCCCGAGCCGGGGTCTCGAAACCGGTTCTCTACCAGCACTTCCCCGGCAAGCTCGAGCTCTACCTCGCGCTCATCGACCAGCACACCGGCGAGCTCGAGCAGCTCGTGCGCGACGCGTTGGCCCTCTCCGACAACAAGGCGCGCATCAACACGATGACGCGCGCCTACTTCGACTTCGTCGGGCAGGAGGGCGCGGCCTTCCGGCTCATCTTCGAGTCCGACCTGGCCAACGAGCCGGAGGTGCGCCGGCGGCTCGACCAGATCGACCTCACGTGCGCCGAGGCGATGGCCGAGATCATCCGCAGCGAGACGTCCATGGACCAGGAGGAGGCCGTGCTCGTCGGCGTCGCCTTCGTGGGGCTGGCCCAGACGTCGGCCCGGCACTGGCTGACGCACGAGGCGACCCTCTCCAAGGAGACCGCCGTGCGCATCACCGCCGCCCTGATCCGGCGCGGCTTCGGGGCCTTCCCGCTCGTGGGGCGCGCCGACGGGGGCGCCGACGCCGGCAAGGAGGGCAGGGGCGGTGAGAGAGGGGGCGAGGGCGCGGCTCGGGAATCCGCGACCACGCCCGCTGGTTAGGGTGAGGACAGGGCGCGGTCGACCGCGTCAGCCCACAAACGCAGACATCTGAGAAAGCAGGTTTGACGTGGAGGTCCGCATCGGAGTGCAGCACGTGGCACGCGAGATCACCTTCGAGACGACGCAGTCGACCGCGGAGATCTACGCCGCCGTCAAGGCGGCACTCGGGGGCGACGTCCTCGAGCTGACGGACGACAAGGGCGGCCGCATCATCGTCCCCTCCGCCTCGATCGGCTACGTGACGACGGGCGCAGAGCGCAAGGCGGGTGTCGGCTTCGGCGCCCACTGACGGCATACCAAAGCGACACTGGCGCAAGGGTTTCCCGGCAGCGCCGGACGACGA
>NZ_BAAANB010000021.1:579837-609026 GCF_039529575.1 Terrabacter terrae | reverse complement strand
CGGCCTTCGTCGTGTCCGCGAGAAACTCTCCGTGACAGGTGTGGCACCGACGTGGGATGCGGGTACATGGTCAGCGAGCGGGCCGGACCACCGGCACGCTGTCGCCCGCAGCTGGGCACGAAGGAGGAAGCGCACACAATGATCGGAACCGTCCTGGCCGCCCTGGTGGCAGGTGCGATCGTGGGACCGCTCGCACGGCTGGTGCTGCCCGGCAAGCAGCACATGGGCGTCCTTCTCACCGTGGTGCTCGGCGCGATCGGGTCACTCATCGGTGCGTTCATCTACTACAAGGCCACCGGGGTCAGCGACACCAAGGGGATCGACTGGATCTCCGGGCTCATCGGTGTCGTCGTGGCCGCAGCGCTCATCGTCGGCTACGGCATGATCACCGGCAACCGCCAGACCCGCTGAGAGCCGCCGACACCCGCTGAGTCCGTGCAGGCCAGGCCGCCTCGCCGGGGCGCCCGCCTGGGTCTGCTTCGCCACCTTCGTGCCCCGGACGGCGGATCCATATGGAAATGCAACCCGCCACGTCCACCATTCCAACCCCTCGCGGTGGGACATTTATCTCGTCGCAATGAAGTGTCCGCAGCCCTTGCGGACCAGTCGGTCGCCCCAGCGGTGGCCAGAAGGAGCGTCACATGATCGGAACAATCATCGCGGCCATCGTCGTGGGTGCCATCATCGGTGCCCTCGGTCGACTCATCCTCCCCGGCAAGCAGAACATCTCCCTGGTCATGACGATCCTCATCGGCATCGTCGCCAACGTCATCGTGACCTTCGTCGTCCGCCAGCTGGGTTACTCGAACTCCTCGGGCGGCATCGCGTGGATCCCGCTGATCCTGGGTGCGATCGTCGCGGCGATCCTGATCGTCGTCTACGGCCGCATGAGCCACAAGTCGGTGTGACGCCTCGCCGAGCTGCCTGACGGAGGGCCCGACCACACGGTCGGGCCCTTCGTCGTGTGCGGCTCGCCGTCTCCCGCCCAGCACGAGCGCGTATGCCGTCGGCTCCGCCCGGGCGAAAGGTCCCCTCGCGGGGCGGCCGGCGGCACGGCATACGGCCGGGCTAGGCGGACAGGCCGAGGCGCTCCATGCGCCGCGAGTGCTCGTCGGTGAGCCGCACGAACATGCGGCCGAGCTCGGCGAGGTCGGCACCGGCGCGTCCCGGCGCCCCGACGAGGATGCTGGCGAGCGCGTCGCGCTCGACCCCGACCCGCTGGGCCTGCGTGATCGCCTCGCCGACCAGGCGCCGGCCCCACAGCGCGAGCCGGCCCGCCAGCCGGGGGTCTGCGGCGATGGCCTCGCGCACGACGCTGACGGCGAAGTCGGCCTGACCGGTGTCCTCCAGGACGCTCACCACGAGGGAGCCGGTGGCGTCGTCGACGTACCGGGAGATCTCGCGGTAGAAGTCCTGCGCGATGCCCTCGCCGACGTAGGCCTTGACCAGGCCCTCGAGCCAGTCCGACGCACTCGTGCGCTCGTGGAAGGCGTCGACCGCCGGCACGAACGGCTCCATCGCCGTCTCCGGCTCGACGCCGAGCGACTGGAGCCGCTCGGTGAGCACCGCGTAGTTCTTCAGCTCGTGCGCCGCCAGCGTGGCGAGCGCCGACCTGTGGCGCAGGGTTGGCGCGAGGTCGGCATCCCGGGCGAGCTGGCTGAAGGCCCGCAGCTCGCCGTACGCGAGCGCGCCGAGCAGGTCGGTGACGGCCGCGAGGTAGCCGGGCTGGTCCGTCCCTTCACCGATCTCACCGCTCCGACCGCTCTCGCTGGTGGTCACGGGCGTCCTTTCGTCGCTCATGCACACAATCTAGTGAACGAGTTCGGGGCTTCGACCCGCATGCCGGTAGACTGGTAGGGACAACTCGGTGCCCGGTCGGCCCGATGGTTTGCCCAGATGGTGCTCGCGGAGTCCAACCGCGCACCGGTGGAGCCCGCACGCAGCGAGAAGCAGGTGCGAGAGCCACCCACCGTCCCTGACAGTCTCCGATCGGCCCGTCACGCGCCACTGAGCTCCCGCACAGCCGGGGTGCTCGTGCCGATCGAGAGATGCCCATGACCCAGCCCCACGAGACCGCCGTCGACGCGGCGGTCGCCACCGACGCGCCCGACGTGCCCGCCGCAGCTGCTGCACCGGATGCCCCCGAGCTGACGTTCGCCGACTTCGACGTCCACCCCGACATCGTCGCCTCGCTCGCCGAGAGCGGCATCGTCCACCCGTTCCCGATCCAGGCCATGACGCTGCCCGTCGCCCTGGCCGGCCACGACATCATCGGCCAGGCCAAGACCGGCACCGGCAAGACGCTCGGGTTCGGCGTGCCGATCCTGAACCGCGTCGTGGCTCCCGGCGACGCGGGCTTCGAGTCGCTGAAGCGGCCCGGCAAGCCCCAGGCGCTCGCCGTCGCACCGACGCGCGAGCTCGCCGTCCAGGTGGCCGCCGACCTGCAGCGGGCCGGAAAGGGACGCGGCATCCGGGTGCTCACCGTTTACGGCGGCCGCGCCTACGAGCCGCAGATCGAGGCCCTCAAGACCGGTGTCGAGGTGGTCGTGGGCACCCCTGGGCGCCTCATCGACCTGTCCAAGCAGGGCCACCTCGACCTGTCGCAGGCCCGCACGGTGGTGCTCGACGAGGCCGACGAGATGCTCGACCTCGGCTTCCTGCCCGATGTCGAGACCCTCATGTCGCTGACGCCGGCCTCCCGGCAGACGATGCTCTTCTCCGCGACGATGCCCGGCGCCATCGTGGCCCTGGCCCGCCGCTACATGTCCCAGCCGACGCACATCCGCGCCATGGGCGACGAGAACGAGAACGCCCACACCGTCAAGGCGGTCGAGCAGTTCGTCTACCGGGCGCACGCGATGGACAAGGTCGAGATGCTCTCGCGCATGCTGCAGGCCAACGGCCGCGGCCTGACGATCATCTTCAGCCGCACCAAGCGCACCGCCGCCAAGGTCGCCGAGGAGCTCGTCGAGCGCGGCTTCGCAGCCGCAGCGATCCACGGCGACCTCGGCCAGGGCGCTCGGGAGCAGGCGCTGCGCGCCTTCCGCAACGGCAAGGTCGACATCCTCGTCGCCACCGACGTCGCGGCCCGCGGCATCGACGTCGAGAACGTCACGCACGTCATCAACTACCAGTGCCCCGAGGACGAGAAGACCTACCTGCACCGCATCGGCCGCACGGCGCGTGCCGGCAACACCGGTGTCGCGGTCACCTTCGTGGACTGGGACGACCTGCACCGCTGGGCGCTCATCAACAAGGCCCTCGACCTCGGCATCCCGGAACCGCAGGAGACCTACTCCAGCTCCGAGCACCTCTTCTCCGACCTCGACATCCCCACCGACGCCAAGGGCCGCCTGCGCCGCTCGGATCAGAAGCTCGCGGGTCTCGGCGCCGAGGAGATCGAGGACCTGGGCGAGACGGGCAAGCGCCACGGTCGCGGCGCAGGACAGGGTGCTGGTCGTGGTGCTGGTCGCGGCGACGACGGGGGCCGCCGTGGGCGCTCGCGCTCGGACCGTGGCGCGGACACCGCCTCGGCGGAGACCGACGGCCCCTCCTCCGAGGACGGCGAGAGCCGTCCCCGTCGCAGCCGCAACCGCCGGCGTACGCGTGGTGCCGGGGCTGCGGCCGCCGGTGCCGCCGGCGCGACCGGTGGCGAGGAGTCGCCGGCTGCTGCCGGGGACTCCTCGGACGACGGCGGATCGCGCCGCCCGCGACGCCGCCGTCGCGGTGGCGCAGGTCGTGGCGAGAGCGCCGCAGCCGGGGCTGCGGCCACGGCGTCGGAGTGACCCGGGCGAGTGACGCGCGAGTGACCCGCGAGGTCGCGGGTCCCGCCTCCACGTCGACCAGCACGCCTGAGACCGCCTGAGACAGCCTCAGAAGGGCCCTGGCCGGCAGACCACACGGTGTGCCGCCAGGGCCTTCTGTCTGCCTCCGCCGCGGCTCGACGTGGAGCACTCCGGCGGAATCGACGACCTGGCGGTCGGGCACGAGCAGTCCACGCCGTGGCCGGGTCCGGGACGCGGCAGGGAAGCCTCCCTAGGCTGGTCGCAGACGCGGCCCCCAGGAGACCTCCCATGAAGCTTCACGACGGCATCGACCAGCGCCTGCTCTCGTTCATCGAGGCGCAGCACGTCTACTTCGTCGCCACGGCGCCCCTGGCCGCCGACGGTCACGTCAACGTCTCACCCAAGGGCATGGCGGGCACGTTCGCGGTCCTCGACGAGCACCGCGTGGCCTACCTCGACCTGACGGGCAGCGGTGCCGAGACGGTCGCGCACCTTCGCGAGAACGGTCGGGTCACCGTGATGTTCTGCGCCTTCCAGGGCCCGCCCAACGTGGTGCGGCTGCACGGCACCGGGCGCTACCTCGAGCTGGGGCAGCCCGAGTTCGACGAGCGCCGCTCCCTCTTCACCGACCACCCGGGAGCCCGAGGCATCGTCGTGGTCGACGTCGAGCGCGTCTCCGACTCCTGCGGCTACGCCGTCCCCCTGATGACCCATGACGGCGACCGCGACCTGCTCACCCGATGGGCGGGCAACCGCGGCGAGGAGGGCCTGGCGTCGTATCGAGCCAGGAAGAACGCCAAGTCCATCGACGGGCTGCCGGCGCTCGACGTCGCAGCGCCCGCTCCCGCCGACCCGAGCTGAGCGACCGGGGCGCCGCGAGCGACGGCAACGGGGCGGTCCAACCGACCGGACCGAACCCATCGAACCGGCTCCTGAGGCGGTTCCGGCCACCCGATCCGGTCACCCGATCCGGCCGGTCGACCTGGCGGCGGGGACGCGAACGGCCGGGCCCCGCTGGGGACCCGGCCGGACGCATACGCCCTCGTCGGGGCGCTGGAATCAGGAGGCGATCGTCGCGGTGTCGATGACGAAGCGGTAGCGCACGTCACCGGCGACCACGCGGTCGTAGGCGGCGTCGACCTCGTCGGCCGAGATCTTCTCGATCGTCGCGCCGATGCCGTGCTCGGCGCAGAACTCGAGCATCTCCGCCGTGGCGGGGATGCCGCCGATGTTCGATCCGGCCACGACGCGGCTGCGGCCGACAACGGCTCCGGGCGCGAAGTCGTAGTTGCCCGAAGGCAGCCCGACGTTGGCGATGACGCCGAGCGGACGGAGCAGACCGATGTAGGCCTGCATCGGCAGGTCCGCGCTCACGGTGTTGATGATGAGGTCGAAGGAGCTCTTCAGGCTGTCGAGGACGCCGTCCTCGCCGGTGGCGTGGTAGCTCGTGGCGCCGAGGGCCAGGCCGTCCTCCTTCTTGGCGTCGGTGCGGCTGAGCACGCTCACCTCGGCGCCCATGGCGGCAGCCAGCTTGACGGCCATGTGGCCGAGGCCGCCGAGGCCGATGACGGCGACCTTCTTGCCCGGGCCGGCGCCCCAACGCTTGAGCGGCGAGTAGACGGTGATACCGGCGCAGAGCAGCGGCGCGGCCACGTCGAGCTCGATCCCGTCGGGGATGGCGACGGCGAAGCGCTCGGAGACGACGACCTGCTGGGCGTAGCCGCCCTTGGTCGGCTCACCGTCGTAGCCCTTGCCGTTGTAGGTCATGACGGCGCCCTTGGAGCAGAACTGCTCCTCGCCGTTCTTGCAGAACTCGCACTCGCCGCACGAGTCGACCATGCAGCCGACGCCGACGCGGTCGCCGACCTTGTACTTCGTGACGCCGTCACCGACGGCCGAGACGACACCGGCGATCTCGTGGCCGGGGACCATGGGGAAGTGCGCGCTGCCCCACTCCTCGCGGACCTGGTGGATGTCGCTGTGGCAGATGCCGGCGAACTTGACGTCGATGAGGACGTCGTCGTCGCGCAGGTCGCGGTGCTCGACGGTGCGGGCCTCGAAGGGGGCTCCGGCGCTCGGTGCGACCAGTGCAGGCGTGGAAATCAAGGGGTGTCTCCTTCGTGGTGGGTTGGCGACGCTCTCAGGTCCAGCGCCTCCCCACCGCGGTTCATTCCCCACCTTCGTGATTTTCCGACCGGGTGAGCGAGTCCCGCCGGCGTCTCAGAGCCGGGCGAGCAGGGCCGCCGCCACGTCCCGGTAGGCCTGGGCACCCTTGGACGACCGCGCCGTGGCGAGGATCGAGCGGCCGACGGCCGGCGCCTCCGCGAAGCGCACCGTCTTGGGGATCGGCGGCTCGAGCACCGGCAGGTCGTAGCGCTCCCCCACGTCGGCCAGCACCTCGCGCGCGTGGTTGCTGCGCCCGTCGAAGAGCGTCGGCAGGATGCCCCAGACCTCGAGGTCGCGGTTGAGGATCTTCTGCACGTCGGCGACGGTGTCGAGCAGCTGCCCCACCCCGCGGTGGCTGAGCATCTCGCAGGGCATCGGGATGATGAGGGCGTCGGCGGCCGTGAGCGCGTTGAGCGTCAGCACGCCGAGGCTCGGCGAGCAGTCGAGCAGGACGATGTCGTATGCCGTGTCGACGCCTTCCAGCGCCGTGCGCAGGACGTACTCGCGCCCGGGCCGGGGCAGCAGCATGGCCTCGGCGCCGGCGAGCTCGATGGCCGAGGGCAGCAGGTCGACACCCTCCTCGCACCTGACGACGATGTCCCCGGGCTCGGCCCCGCCGGTGAGCACGTCGTGCACCGAGCGCTCCACCGTGTCGGGGTCGACTCCGAGGGAGAAGGTCAGGCACGCCTGGGGGTCGAGGTCGACGAGGAGCACGCGCTTGCCCTGCTCGGCGAGGGCCGCGCCGATGCTGGCGACGGAGGTGGTCTTGGCGACGCCGCCCTTCTGGTTGGCCAGCGCGATCACCGTCGGGCGGGTCTCGGGCGTCGCCGTCCTGGTGCCCCTGGGGGTGGTGGAGGCGGTGGACCTGTCGCTCGTGCGGGTGCGGGGCGCCATGGGTCCCAGTCTGTCAGGTCCGGTGGCCGCGACGGACTCGGCAGGACCGGTCCACGCACGTCACGTGACGGACTCGACACGCCGCTGGGCGGGCACTCGTTGCGCGGCGACGCAGCAGCGTCGCGGCGGCTGGTTCAGGCTCCGGTGCGGCTCGGAACGGTGGAGTCGTAGCCCGCGGGCTCGAGGCCGGCCCAGTCGGACTTCTCGGGCCCCATCTGCTGGCCCTCGTGGCAGTGCGCGCGGAAGTCGCACCACGAGCAGATGGCGGAGGTGCGCGGAGGGAACCGGATCGACTCGACGCCGACCTTCTTGAAGTCCGCGTCGGCACGCCGCAGGTCCGAGGCGATCGACTCGGCCTCGGCGACCTTGCGCCCGAGCGACTCGTCGGTGTGCTCGTGCGAGGCGATCGTGCCCGAGGGCACGTGGTGCAGCTCGACCCGGTGGCAGGGCCGGCGGAACATCCGGGAGGCCGCGACGGCATACAACGCGAGCGGCAGCGACGTGCGGGCGTCGTCGTCGGTGGGCACCTGGCGGCCCGTCTTGTAGTCGACGACGACGAGCTCGCCGTCCCGGTCGTCGAGGCGGTCGATGCGGCCGCTGATGGCCACGGCCTCGGTCTTGAGCGAGACGCTGCGCTCGATGCCGACGGGTTGGTTGTCGCGTTCGCTGCGCCGCAGGTAGTCCGTGACGGCGTCGCGCACCCGCAGGCGCCAGGCGGCGGACTGCTCGGGGTCGCGGAAGCCCACATCGATCCACGACGTGCGGACGAGCTCGGCGACACCCGCCGGGGTGCGCTGCCCGGCGGGCAGGTCCCAGAAGTCGCGCAGCACGTTGTGGGTCGCGATGCCGACCGAGGTGTGCGCGCGCTGCGGGCGCGCCTGGGGACGGGGACGGTCGAGGTACTGCATGCGGTAGCGGCGCGGGCAGTCGAGCCAGGCGAGCAGCCGCGACGGGGATCCGGAGTAGAGCGGTGTCGGCATGCCGGCGAAGGTCGTCTGCTCAGCGGCTCCCGTCGTCACGCCGCCACCCTACGGCTCGGGGGCGACAGGGCGCCGCAGCCCTGCACAGCCGCGCCCGGCAGGCCGCGGCGGCCCGAGCGCTCAGGGCCTCAGCACCTCGGTGACCCCGCTGGAGGCCACCTCGATGGCCTCGAGCACCTCGGGTGTCGTCGTGTTCTCGCCGAGCCGGTTGCGCTTGCCGGTGCCGTGGTAGTCGCTCGACCCGGTGAGCAGCAGGCCCAACCGGACCGCGAGCTCCTCGGCGTGCGCCACCTCGTCGGCGCCATGGTCGCGGTGGTACGCCTCCAGGCCCACGAGCCCCGCCTCACGCATACGGGCGATGAGGGCGTCGTCGACCGAGCCCGATCGCGTCCGGGTGAACGGGTGCGCGAGAACGGGCACGCCGCCGGCCGCCCGGACGAGCTCGACGGCGCTGACCGGGTCGGGCGCGTAGTGGCCGACGTAGTACGGCGAGTCGTCCCCCAGCCACGAGCCGAACGCCTCGTCGCGGTGCTCGATGGTCCCGTTGGCGATGAGGGCATCGGCGATGTGGGGCCGCCCCGGCGTGGCCCCCGGCGCCACCTGCGCCAGCACCTCGTCGTACGTCAGGGGTATGCCGTCCGCCGCCATCCGCTCGACCATCCGCTCCAGCCGGGTGGCGCGGGAGTCGCGAGCGCGCGCGAGCTCCTCGCGCAGCGGACGGTCGTCGGCAGCCGGCAGGTAGCCGAGCAGGTGGATCGACGAGTGCCGCCAGGCGCAGGAGATCTCGATGCCGCGCACGAGGGTGACGCCGTGCTCGTGCGCCGCCGCGGCGGCCTCGTCCCAGCCGGCGACGCTGTCGTGGTCGGTGATCGCGAGGACGTCGATGCCCGCGGCGGCCGCCGCGGCGAGGAGCTCGGAGGGCGTCTCGGTGCCGTCGCTGACCGAGGAGTGGGTGTGCAGGTCGATGACGGGGCGCGAGAGCTCCCCGCCTGCGCTCCCGGTCGATGTCACGCTCCTCAGCGTAGGGGCGAGAGCCACGATCCTCGCGTTTCGACGCTCCCGGGCGCGCGGCGGCGGGCCTCCGCCCCGACCCGCTGGCAACCTTTGTGCCGCACCGCCCGTAGATGGGGCATGGACAGGGACAGGGGAACCGAGTGAGCCGCCGCAGCGACGCACGCGACGCCGACTTCACCGCCTTCATGACGCAGGCCGGTCCGGCTCTGCTCCGCACTGCCTGGCTGCTGACCGGCGACCACGACAAGGCGCAGGAGCTGACCCAGGCCTCGCTCGTCAAGACGTACGTCGCCTGGCCGCGGGTCCGGGAGGGTGAGGCCCTGGCGTACGCGCGGCGCATCCTCGTCAGCCACCGCACCGACGTCTGGCGCGCGACCCGCCGTGAGCTCGTCACCGACGCGCCACCCGAGCAGGACGAGAG
This sequence comes from Terrabacter terrae, assembly GCF_039529575.1. Lineage (NCBI taxonomy): Bacteria > Bacillati > Actinomycetota > Actinomycetes > Micrococcales > Intrasporangiaceae > Terrabacter > Terrabacter terrae. The sequence goes on along the minus strand of NZ_BAAANB010000021.1, from coordinate 599,766 downwards.
ACGGTCCCGTCGGGACGACGTGCAGACGAGCGACGACCGTGATCTCGTCGTACGCCTCCTGCGCACCCTCCCGGAGCAGCAGCGCACCGTCGTCGTCCTGCGCTACTACACCGACCTGTCCGAGCAGGCCACGGCCGAGGTGCTCGGCATCTCCGTCGGCGCCGTCAAGAGCGCCGGCTCTCGTGGCCTCGCGGCGCTGCGCGCCGCGCTCGCCGCCGCGCACGCTGCCGATGCCTCCCGAACCCCGGAACGCACCGAGCGAGAGAGGAGCGCCCGATGACCACCACGCCAGACTCCAAGGTCCGCGCAGCGCTGGACGGAGCCACGCGGGTCGAGGGATTGACCTTCGACCCCGAGGCCGTCCTGCACGAGGGTCACCGGGTGGTCCGGCGTCGCCGGATCGCCGCCACTGGCCTCACCGCGGCCGCCACCGCCGTCGTCGCCGTCGTCGCGGTCCAGCTCGGCACCGGCCAGCCCCGCGCGCTCCCGGCCGGACCGAGCACCTCGCCGACCGCCGTCGTCACGGCACTGCACGAGTCGGGGCAGCTGTCCACCAACGGCTCCTCGGAGGTCCAGGTCATGTCGGGCCCCGGCCTCCGGCTCGAGGTGGAGTCCACGTCAGGCGGCAAGGTCAGGGAGACCTGGCAGGTGCTCCAGGGCACCAAGACCGTTCGCACCGTGCGACGGGAGGTTCCCCGCCCTCAGGTCGGCGGCTCGAGCCTGCTCCTGCCTACCGATGGCGGGCTGCCGGGCGTCATCGCCGGCTGGGTCGACACCGGGAGCCCCAGGACCCTCAACGTCTCGCCCAGGTTCGTCCCGCCCACCGCCTCGTCAGGCGAGACGACCTCCACCACGGGCCTGGTTCCGTCCGGCGGGGGCTCGGCGTCGACACGCCGACTGTTCATCACTCAGGTGGGCCGTGTCATGCCGGACCAGCTCGCGGGTCTGACCTGGTCCGAGATGGTGGATGCTGCCGACCCCGTGAAGCAGGGGTTCCGCGCGGCGCTCACCGCCAATCCCCGCTCCGACATCGCCCGTGCCCTTCTCACTGCCCCCGACGGCGACCAGTGGGTCGCATGGAGCGACGACAGCCACTTCGGTCTCCTGTCGGGTCGCGGCGTCCAGCCGGGACCCGACGGGTCGGGGCCCATTCAGACCCTCCCGGTTCCGGCACGCACCGGCCTGGGGACCACCCCGGACCTGCTCTTCGGATGGGCGAACGGCACCGCTGGCGTCACCGCCACCTCCTCCGACCCGGCCGACCGCCTCGTGGTGTCCTTCGATCCTGCCGGCGGGCGAACGGCCTTCCTCGTTGCGCCGCAGCCTCCCTCTCTGCGGATCAAGGGCGCGGTGACGGTCACGGTCGGCGGCAGCTCCACCACTGTCGGCTTCGCCGGCACAGGTCAGGGCTGAGGCACCCCGGCGCCGGCGTCGCGGCCGGGCCAGTTGCGGTCGGGCACCGGCACCGGGCGGCCCGGCTGCTCGCCGCCGCGCGCCTCCAGGTAGTTGGCCTTGGGCACCATGACCTTGCGGCGGAAAATGCAGACCACCGTCCCGTCCTGCTTGTAGCCGATGGTCTCGACGTGCACGACGCCGCGGTCGTCCTTCGAGGTCGACTCCCACTTGTCCAGCACCGTCGTCTCGCCGTAGATCGTGTCGCCGTGGAAGGTGGGCGCGACGTGCCGCAGGGACTCGATCTCGAGGTTGGCGATGGCCTTGCCCGACACGTCCGGCACCGACATGCCGAGCAGCAGCGAGTAGACGTAGTTGCCGACGACGACGTTCTGCCCGAACTGCGTCGAGCCCGCGGCGTAGTGCGTGTCGAGGTGGAGCGGGTGGTGGTTCATGGTCAGCAGGCAGAAGAGGTGGTCGTCGTACTCGGTGACCGTCTTGCCGGGCCAGTGCTGGTAGACCGCACCGACCTCGAACTCCTCGTAGCTGCGCCCGAACTGCATGCCCACTCCTCGTCGTGAGAACTCGCCCGGCCCCGCTGGGACGAGCGGCTACCAGCCTGCCGGAGCGGACGGCATACGCCCATGGCCGTGTGCCGTGTGCTTGCTCACGGTTGCGTCCGCTCGTCGGCGACGGGCTGGGGAGACGTTGTTGCCGCGGCGACGTCGGTCGCCGACGGCGCGTCGGACAGCAGGGGCGCGCTGCTGCCGGGCGCGTCGGGGGCGGGGTCCGTCTGCAGCGTGGCGCCGGCGGCCGGGCGGGGTCGCAGGCCGCTGCCGCGCACGGCGAGCAGGCCCGCGAAGTACGTGCCGAGGGACACGCCCGCGGCCAGGCCCAGCCCGAGGCCGAAGGCCTGCACCAGCGTGGGCACCCCGACCGCGAAGCCGTTGCCGTCGGGGTCGGTGACGAGCTGCGAGATGCCCTCGTAGGCCATCCGGCCGGGCAGCAGCGGCACGATGGCCGCCGTGGTGACGGCGAGCGCCGAGATGGTCAGGCGCCTGGCGAGCAGGCGAGCGGCGAAGCCGATGACGAGCGCGGCGGTCGCCGAGGCGGTGACGGCTCCGAGCGCGAGGGCGCGCTCGCCCAGCGCGAGCACGAGCCAGCCGAGGCCCCCCGCGATGCCGGCGACGGCGACGGCACGGCCGCTCGAGTAGGACATGACGGCGAACGCCACGGAGATGACGACGGCACAGACGACCTGCACGACGATGTTGTCGCTGAGCAGGGTCTGCGAGGTGATCGCGATCGGGTAGTCGAGGCGCTTGCCGAGCGACAGCACGACCGAGATGCCCACGGCGATGCCGAGCGAGAGCACGACGACCTCGAAGCCGCGGGCACCCGCCGTGACGTAGTAGCCCTCGAGGGCGTCCTCCGCGGCGCCCACGACCGAGAGCCCGGCCAGCAGCAGCACGATGCCCGAGGCGACGACGAGGGACGGCGAGACGTCGCCGAAGAAGCCCATCCCGGCCGACTGGGCCACGACGAGGAGCGTGGCGACCGCGGTCGGGATGGCGGCGCCGACGCACTGCGCGAAGAAGGCCGCCACCCCGGCGTTGGTCAGCCACCCGATCACCCGGTTGACGACGGTCGCCGTCAGGAAGCTGAGCAGGATGATGAAGGGGCCGGCGCCGACGAGTCCGGCCGCTCCGGCGGCGAGCGCTCCCCCGGCCACGGTCACGAGCCAACGCCGGTAGGGGTGCGGCGCGGTGATGACGGCGTCGAAGCGCACCCGCGCCTCGTCGACCGACACGGGGTCGTGCGACAGCTCGACGATGAGGCTGCGCAGGCGCTCGAGGCGCGTGTAGTCCTGGACCCGGAAGCGCACGATGCGCATCACGGTGATCGGGTCGGCGTGCGGGCCGCGGTGGTACGAGACGGTGACCGACGTGTAGGTCACGTCGACGTGGACCGAGCTGAGGCCGTACGCCTTCGTGAGGGTGAGCACGGTCGCCGTGACGTCGGCGGCTGCAGCGCCGGTCGCGATCATCGCGACCCCGGCCCGCATGGCCAGGTCGATGACGGCCTGGGCCGTCAGCGCGTCCACCCCGTCGGGGGTGGTCCAGATCGGGATCTCGTCGGTGGGCGGTCGGCTCGGGCGCATGGCCCGCCGCGTGCTCGCCCGCAGGGACGGGAGACTGGCCCGGGCCGAGGTCGGCCGGAGGGTGCGGTCGCGGTCGGTGCGGGGCACCCGACGACTGTATTGCCCGCCCCCCTGCCCCACCCGGCCGGGGGCAGGCGCGCACGCCGGGCAATCTGGTTGTCACGGGTCCCGTTCGCCGTGACACGATGACGGGATGAGTGAAGAGCAGAAGACGTCGCCGGGTCGCAAGCGCCCGACGACCGACGAGTTCCGCGCCTTCGTGGCGAGCGGCTGGGCCCCTCGCGGCACCGGGGTGACCCCCCGCGCCGAGGTGGCCGACTACGCGGCCCGGCGCCGTGAGGCCGTGAGCGCCGCCTTCCCCGGCGAGCGCCTGGTCATCCCGGCCGGTGGCCTCAAGGTCCGCAGCAACGACACCGACTACGTCTTCCGGCCGCACAGCGCCTTCGCCCACCTCACCGGGCTCGGCAGCGACCGTGAGCCCGACGCGGTCCTCGTCCTCGAGCCCAACCGGTCCCCCGGCGGCCAGAGCGCCCACGGGCACGAGGCGATCCTCTACTTCCGCCCGCTGGCCGACCGCGACACCGAGGAGTTCTTCGGCGACTCCCGCTACGGCGAGTTCTGGGTCGGCGCCCGACCCACCCTCGCCGACGTCGAGTCGGAGCTGGGCCTGACCGCCCGGCACGTCGACGAGTTCGCCGACGCCATCGCCAAGGACGCCGGCCAGGTCACCATCCGGGTGGTCCGCGACGGCGATGCCGAGGTCGCGGCACGGGTCGACCAGGCCCGCGCCGCCGCGACGGAGACCCAGGAGGCGATCGAGGCCGAGACGCGGGTCGAGGTCCAGCGCGGTGCCGACGAGGAGCTGGCCGCCTTCCTGTCCAGGCTGCGCTTCGTCAAGGACGAGTGGGAGGTGGAGCAGATGCGCGATGCCGTCGCCGGCACCCACAAGGGCTTCGACGCGGTCATCGCCGACCTGCCCGAGGCCGTGCGCCGGGGTCGCGGTGAGCGCTGGGTCGAGGGCGTCTTCGGGCTCCACGCCCGCCACCACGGCAACGGCGTCGGCTACGACTCCATCTGCGCGAGCGGCGACCACGCCAACACGCTGCACTGGATCAAGAACACCGGCGAGGTCCGCGAGGGGGACCTGCTCCTGCTCGACGCCGGCGTCGAGGTGGACTCGCTCTTCACCGCCGACATCACCCGCACGCTCCCGGTCAGCGGCACCTTCACCGAGGTGCAGCGCAGGATCTACGACGCCGTGTATGCCGCCCAGGAGGCGGGGATCGCCGCCTGCCGGCCCGGCAACAGGTTCAGCGACGTGCACGCCGCCGCCATCCGTGTCATCGCCGAGCACCTGCACGAATGGGGCCTGCTGCCCGAGGGCGTGGACGTCGAGGGCACCCTCGACGCCGAGCACGGGCAGTACCACCGCCGCTGGATGGTGCACGGCACGAGCCACCACCTCGGCATCGACGTGCACGACTGCGCGCTCGCCACGCGTCAGGAGTACAACGACGCGGAACTGCGTCCCGGCATGATCCTCACGGTCGAGCCGGGGCTCTACTTCAAGGCCGACGACGAGCTCGTCCCCGCGGAGTTCCGTGGCAACGGCGTTCGCATCGAGGACGACGTCCTCATCACCGCGGACGGCTGCGAGAACCTCTCGGCCGCGATGCCGCGAAGCGCCGCCGACGTCGAGCAGTGGATCGCCGGCATCTGGGGCGCCAGGGCCTGAGGCCGACCTCGCCCGCCCCGCAGCACGCCGGGACGTAGCCGACCCCCGGACGGTCGTGACCGTCGGGGGTTGGCTCGTCTTCGACGTGCCGTCGTCAGCCGGCGGGTGGCCCCGTGGGCGGGTCGCTCGGTCGGGGCGACGATGGGGGTGACGAGGGGGTCGACGGTGGCGCGGCCGGGTGCACCACCGCCCCGCCGAAACCGGAGCCGAGGCCCGTCCCGATCCCCGCCTTGGCGAGGATCTCGCGCGCCTGCTGGGCGACCTTGTGCTCGCAGAACACCTCGTAACGGGTCGCCACGACCTGGCTCACCGACGAGAAGTCGCGGGCTCCGCGGGTGAACGCGTAGCCGACGACCGACCAGATGAGCCCGAACAGGGCGCCGTAGAGCGAGGTCAGGACCAGGAGCGTCAGGGGGTTCGAGGGCCGGGAGAACAGCGAGAGGATCAGCCCCACGAAGAGCCCGAGCCACACGCCGGAGAGCAGCCCACCCACGGACACCCTGCCCCAGGTCAGACGGGCAGTGACCCGCTCCATCTGCTTGAGGTCGGTGCCGACGATGAGGCAGTTCTCGACCGGGAAGTGGTTGTCGGACAGGGTGTCGACGGCCTTCTGCGCGTCGACGTACTTCTCGAAGATCCCCAGCGACATCGGGTACTCGAGGGACAGCGTCGCAAATCCCTGGCGTCCCCCCGGACCCTTCGGTTGCAGGCTCATGGCTCCATCCTCGCATCCCGGTGCAGGACGCGCGGGGGCCTCAGGACCGGAGCTTGTAGTCCTCGACGAGGCGACGGCCGATGATCATCCGCTGGATGTCGGCAGTCCCCTCGCCGATCAGCAGCATGGGCGCCTCGCGGTAGAGCCGCTCGATCTCGTACTCCTTGGAGTAGCCGTAGCCGCCGTGGATGCGGAAGCTGTCCTCGACGACCTGCGAGCAGTACTCGGAGGCAAGGTACTTCGCCATGCCGGCCTCGAGGTCGTTGCGCTGGCCCGAGTCCTTCTTCCGAGCGGCCTTGACCATCATCTCGTGCGCGGCCTCGACCTTGACGGCCATGTCGGCGAGGCGGAAGAGCACGGCCTGGTGGTCGACGATCTTCTTGCCGAAGGTCTCACGCTGCTGCGCGTAGGAGACGCCGAGCTCGAAGGCCCTTCGGGCCACACCGCATCCGCGGGCGGCGACGTTGACGCGCCCCACCTCGACGCCGTCCATCATCTGGTAGAAGCCCTTGCCCGGCTCGCCGCCGAGGACCTGGGCATCGGTGGTGCGGTGCCCGTCGAGGATGAGCTCGGTCGTGTCGACGCCCTTGTAGCCCATCTTGTCGATCTTGCCCGGCACGGTGATCCCCTGCGCGGTCTCGCCGAAGCCCGGCTCCTTCTCGACGAGGAAGGTCGTCATGTTGCGGTAGACGGACTCGGCCCCGGTGTCGGTCTTGACGAGGACCGCGACGAGGTTCGCCGAGCCGCCGTTGGTCAGCCACATCTTCTGGCCGTTGATCGTCCAGTCGCCGTCGTCTCCCTTGACCGCCTTGGTCTTGATCGCCGAGACGTCGGAGCCGCAGCCCGGCTCGCTCATCGAGAAGGCCCCGCGGATCTCGCCGGTGGCCATCCTCGGCAGGTAGCGCTGCTTCTGCTCGTCGGTGCCGTGCTGGAGCAGCAGGTAGGCGACGATGAAGTGGGTGTTGATGATGCCGCTGACGCTCATCCAGCCGCGGGCGATCTCCTCGACGCAGAGGGCGTAGGTCAGCAGCGACTCCCCGAGGCCGCCGTACTCCTCGGGGATCATCAGGCCGAAGATCCCCATCTCCTTCATGCCCTCGACGATCTCCGTCGGGTACTCGTCCCGGTGCTCGAGCTCGGTCGCGACGGGGAGGATCTGCTCGTCCACGAACTCGCGGACGAGCTTGACCAGCTCGGTCTGCTCCTCGGAGAGGCCGTCGGTCTGCTGCAGTCGGGACATGCTCGGATCGCCACCTTGCGTCTGGTCTCGGGTCGACTGCGACCGAGTATGCCGTCGCGCCGGGTGGGCGGTCACCGGCGTGGGCTGTGAGGGTCGACACCTGTGTCGTCGGTCACCGGCGGTGAGCCGCGGTGATGAGCGCGGTGAGGAGCGGACCACCGGCCGGATAAATGCGTTGCGCCGTCCGGCGCTGGTGCGCGACCCTCGGTGTCGACCGCGACGGTGGACGACCGGCGCACCGGACCCAAGGAGGGTGACATGTCGATGAGGGCCTCGGGCATGCCTGCCCACGTTTCTTCTTCCTTGGAGTTCTCTTGTCATTCAATGCTTTTCACGAAGACGACCTCGAGGTCTTCGACGCCCGGCTGACCGACCGCCGCGTCTCCGACCTCGAGCTCGAGCAGTACGCGGTCGACACGGACCCCGACGGTCCTCCGGAGGGCGATCGGTGGTCCAGCTGGGACGGTGCGACGCACGGTCCCAGACCGAGGCCGGACTGGGTCATCACCGATCTGGGCGCGGTCGAGACCGACCTCGGCATCCTCAAGACCGGCAAGGAGGCCGACGTCCACCTGGTGCGCCGGTGGGTGCCCGGTTCACCCGACCGGGACGTGCTCATGGCCGGGAAACGCTACCGGTCGAGCAAGCACCGCATGTTCCACCGCGACTCGGGCTACCTCGAGGGACGGCGCGTGCGGAAGTCGCGCGAGACGCGGGCCATCCGGACCCGGACCTCGTTCGGCAAGGAGCTGATCAGCGGCCTCTGGGCCTTCGCCGAGTTCGAGATGCTGGTCCGGTTGTGGGACGAGGGGCTGCCGGTGCCCTACCCGGTGCAGATGTCCGACGACGAGATGCTGATGGAGTTCATCGGCACCTCCGACGGAGGGGCCGCCCCACGTCTCGCGCAGGTGCGCCCGGACCCGGCCCTGCTGCCGGCGCTCTTCGAGCAGCTGCGCGAGGCGATGCTGCGGCTGGCGGAGCTCGGCTGGGCGCACGGTGACCTCTCGCCGTACAACGTGCTGCTCGACGGCGCGGGCGAGGATGCCCGGCTCGTCCTCATCGACTGGCCACAGGTGGTCGACGTCATCGGCAACCCGCACGGCCCCGAGTTCCTCGAACGCGACACACGCAACATGTGTGACTGGTTCACTCGACGTGGGTACGCGGTGGACGAAGGCCTGCTCTTCGGGGACCTCATGGCGGCGGCGACGTCGCGCTGGTGAGGGCGCCGGGGAGCCGGGGACGAGATGGAGGCCGCCCGTTCGTGGGGTGACCTCCATCCGCCCCGGCCTCGGCCAGCGTCACCGGCTCGTCAGTGGTCGGTGAGGAAGTCGGCCGTGTGGCCGAACTTGCCCGAGTGCACGAAGGCCTCGAGCGGCAGCCGCGAGCGCGGCAGGCGGGCCCGGGTGCGCACCCACTCCGGCACCTTGGCGTCGTCGTCGGGACCGCCGGGGAGCCCCAGGGCAATGCCCGTGGTCACGGCCCAGTGCGGGGGCACCGCGAACCGCTCGGTGGCGGCTCGATGGTCGAAGCCGCCGAACTGGCGCACCTGCAGACCCATCGACCGGGCCTGCACGGTGATGTGGGCGACCGCCTGCCCGAGGTCGAACATCGCGTAGTCGCTGTAGGCGATCTCGTGGTCCTCGTCCGTTGCCACCTGGTGCAGCGTCAGGATGATCGCCGAGGCCGAGGGCGCCCATGCCTGGTTGGCCGAGGACAGCACCTCGACCATCGCGGCGTGCGTGTCGTCGCCGCGCAGGCCGACGAGGAAGCCCCACGGCTGGGAGTTGCCGGCCGACGGGGACCAGCGCGCCGCCTCGAGGATGGCCCGCAGCTCCTCGGGCCGCAGCTCGTGGGAGCGGTCGTAGACCATGACGCTCTCGCGGTCGCGCAGCAGGGGCGTCAGGGTCTCCGGCTGAGCCGGGGTCACGAGGGGCGTGTGCCGCCCCGTCACGTTGGCAGTCATCTCGTCAGCCATGCCGCTCCACCGTCCTCCACGCAGGTGTCAACGATCCCCGACGCACGACTCTTCCCCACGGGTCTGTGGGCAGCACCACCAGGGTCAGTACGCGCGTCCCACGACGGCCAGTACCCCGTCGTCCGACTCCGACCCGGGCACCGATCCGTCAGGCATCGTCAGGCACCGCACGGTCACGGACGACTCGGCCAGGCTGGCCTCCCCCTCCGGCCCGAGCGTCGACCACGGGATCGTGGCCCACCCGGTGCGGGCCGCCTCGGCGGCGTCCTCGAGCGACTCGACTGAGGAGGTGTTGGCGTCCCGGTGGGCCAGCGCGGCGGCATACAGCGCCTCGTGGTCCTCCTCGAGGGCCGTGCAGACGGTGTCGACAACCGCCCCGAGCGGCACCGCGGACTTGCCGCCGGCAATCCGCCGGGCGAGGGTGACGGCGCCGTCGGCGAGGTCGCGGGGACCGACCTCCACGCGCACGGGGATGCCCTTGAGCTCGGCGTCGACCGCGCGGCGCCCGAACGGCGTGTCGACCCGCGCGTCCAGCTCGGCACGCACCCCGCGGGCCAGGAGGTCGGAGAGGAGCCGACGAGCCGCCGCCTGGACCCCCTCGCCGTCCTTGACGACCATGACGAGCGCCTGGACGGGGGCCAGCCGGGGCGGCACGCGCAGCCCCTGGTCGTCGCCGTGGCCCATGATGAGGCCGCCGAGCATGCGCGTCGAGGTGCCCCACGACGTGGTCCAGCACATCTCCTGGCGCCCGTGCTCGGAGAGGTAGGTGATGTCGAACGCCTTGGCGAAGTTCTGCCCGAGCTCGTGGCTCGTGCCCATCTGCAGGGCCTTCCCGTCGCGCATCATCGCTTCCAGCGCAAGGGTGTTCGTCGCGCCGGCGAAGCGCTCACGGGCCGTCTTGCGACCGAGCACCACTGGCATGGCGAGCATCTCGCGCATGAACGCGGCATAGACGTCCTCGTGGATGCGCTTGGCGTACGCCCGCGCGTCCTGCTCGGTGGCGTGGGCCGTGTGCCCCTCCTGCCACAGGAACTCGCTGGTGCGCAGGAAGATCCGCGGCCGCAGCTCCCAGCGCACGACGTTGGCCCACTGGTTGAGCAGCAGCGGCAGGTCGCGGTAGCTCTGCGTCCACTTCGCGAGGTACTCCCCGATGACCGTCTCGGACGTCGGGCGCACGACGATTTTCTCCTCGAGCTCCTTGCCGCCGGCGTGCGTCACGACGGCGAGCTCCGGGCTGAAGCCCTCGACGTGCTCGGCCTCGCGCGTGAGGTACGACTCGGGGATGAAGAGCGGGAAGTACGCGTTGCGCGCCCCGGCTTCCTTGATGCGCCGGTCCATGTCGGCCTGCATCCGCTCCCAGATGGCGTAGCCGTACGGTCGGATGACCATGGTGCCGCGCACCGGCCCGTTGTCGGCCAGCTCCGCCTTCGCGACGACGTCCTGGTACCAGCGGGGGAAGTCCTCGGACTGAGGAGTCAGCACGGTCTTGGGCATGCGGCAGATCCTACGGTCGGCGCGCACAGCGACCCTCGGGGTTTTCCGGCCGTCGGTCTCAGCCGCGCTGCATCGTGGCGACGAGGAACGCCTGCCACGCCTCCCGGGAGTCCGACAGCTCGCCGGGCCCACCCGCCTGCTCGAGTATGCGGGTCGTCGCGTCGCGGGTCACGTCGTCGAAGTCGCCGGTGGTCTCGACCTCGGTGCGCCCCCACACGTGGCGGCACATCGCCTGGACCGCCTGCACCTGGGCGCGCGAGCGCCGGATGAGCCGAGGCCGCTCGGGCCCGAACCGGCCGACGTCGACGTGGATGTGGTTGGCGTGCGGCGCGTCGAAGAGGTAGGTCAGCACGTCGGCGAGCTCGTGGTGCAGCCCCGCTGCGGTGCGCCAGTAGAGCGCGAGCCGCGGCGCAGCTCGGGCGCCGGAGCATCGCGCCAGAGGTCGTGGCGCAGCGACGTGAGGTCGCGACCGCCGGCCCGCAGGCGCGCGATGTCGATCGCCTCACCGGAGCTGTGCCACGACGTCGGCGACGCCGGGACCCAGGCACCGTAGGACCGGATCTCCTCGGGGACCTGCCCGACGTGGCGCCGGTGCAGGGCGAGCCACCGGTCGAGCCGGGCGCCGAACGGCTCGGTCACGTAGTAGCTGACCGGGCGCCCGGTCACCTCGTAGACGTGGGTCGCACCGCCGACCCGCCGCCTCGCCGTGAGCTCGGTGCGGTCCACCGGCCGCGGCTCGAGACGCAGCTCCGGTGGCGCCGGGTCTGCGAAGCCGGCCGACCGCAGGAGGTCCGGGAGCCCGGGTCCACTCGACACGGCATACGCCCCTCCGGCGGCGACGGCGCCGACTGCGCCGACTGCGCCCAGGGTCAGCAGCCCCCGACGGGTGAGCCCGGACGGCTCCCGCCTGTCGGGCCGGTCGGGCACGGCCCTGCCCTCGCCGGCGTTCGGTGTCACACCTGCTCCAACGCCTCAGGCGACACGAGGTTTCCCGGCTGCCGCCTGCGGCGCTCGACGTCAGCCCTCGCCGCGCGCTTCGCGGTGCAGGTCGGGCACGTCCGGGAGACGACGGAAGCCGGCCGACGCGTACGTGGCGACGGCCCCGACGTTGGCGGCCGGGGTGCACACGACCGCACTGGAGGAGCCCATCTCCCGCAGCGCCGCAGCCGCAGCGCACGAGACCGCCCGGCCGTAGCCGCGTCCGCGGTGGTCCCGGTGCACGCCCACGGGTTCGAGCAGTCCCGGCCTCCCCGGACCGGCGGACCACACGGTCGCAGCCGCCACCGGCGTCCCCTCGTCGTCGTGGGCGAGGAGACAGCGGGCATCGGCGTAGGGCGAGCCCGCAGCCATCGCGTGCCAGCGCTCCTCGGTGAACGTCGACCGCTCGAAGGCAGCACGCTGGACCTCGGTCCGCGGTGTCACCTGCTGGGGACCGACCGTCTCGACCCGGACCCCGCAGTCCTCCACCGGCTCGGCCAGGTCGCGCTCCAGGGGCGTCCACGCCTCGCCGGCAACCCATCCGTCGTCCAGCAGCACCTGGCGCACGACCCCGCCGCACCGGGCCTCCACGTCGATGCTCTCCTGCTGCAGGACGCCGCGGTCCGGGTCGCCCACGTCGTCGAGGAGCTGACGCGCCAGCTCCTCGTCGTCCTGCAGCCCGGGCGCGACGGCGAGCCGCAGCACGGTGGGGCTGTCGACCATCCCGACCGCCACCACCTGCCCGTCGCGGCTCCAGGTGCGCAGCGCCGCTGCCAGCGTGTCCGCCCCGAACCTCCAGTGCCAGCCGAGGTCTCCCGGGTGCAGCTGCACGGGCGCACCGGGGTACTGCCAGGCCCGCATCGCCTCCACGACGCCGTCCAGCTCCCGCACTCCGGGCTCACCCATCACGATCACGCCGTCATCCAACACCTCCGGCACGCCGTGGCGCAGGTGGGTTTCCGGGGCGGTGGGCCCGGTTCGGTGCCGGGAGGAACCGTAGCGCCCAGCCCGGCCTCCGAATGCCGAGATCGAGGCACCCGTTCTGGCACATCCCCGGAAGGATCTCGGGCACCATTCGAGGCACCACAGGGCGCCGCCGCAGGGCGGCCGACGGACGGAGTGGCCATGGCCACGTGTGCGCAGTGCGGCAAGCAGGTCGGCGGGCTCAGCAGCTCCAAGGGCGGACTCGTCACAACGGTGACGGGCCGCAGGATCTGTCGGCCCTGCAACGACCGGCTCGTCGGAGCGGCAGCAGGCGTCATCGCCGCTGGAGGCGACGCCTCGACCAGCGCGCCGGTGGCCTCGGCCGTCTCGACGGCCGGCTGGTCGGAGCGGGTCCGCGCCGCGCGCCGGGGCCGTCGCACCGGCCACGGCGACCAGCAGCGCCGGCCCCCACCGGGTCCGGTGCCGTGCGAACCCCCGTCCGGGTGAGCGCGGCGCCCTGGACACACGGGCATGCGGGCCTAGGCTCCCGGCATGTCCGCCGGCCCCCTCCCCCGACGGCGGTCGGTCCTGAGGGCGGCCCTGGCCGTCGGCGCCGGTGGGGTGGCGGGAAGCCTCGTGGCGGGCTGCGGCCGCGACCCTTCCGGCGCGGTCCTCACCGATGGAGTGCTGGACGCGAGGCACGGCCTCGACGGGCGGCGGTGGAGGCTTGCCGTCCCCGAAGGCCGAAGCGCCCGCGGACTGGTGGTGGCCCTCCACGGGTTCGGCGGCGACGCCGGCTCGGCATTCGACCTCGGCTACGGCGACGCCGTGGCGTCCACCGGCCTGGCCCTCGCCTCCGTCGACGGAGGTGACGGCTACTGGCACCGTCGCACCGACGGCACCGACAGCGGCGCGATGGTGCGTGAGGAGCTCATCCCGCTGGCGCTCAGCCGCACCGGACTGCCGGCGACGTCGAAGGTGGGCCTGCTCGGCTGGTCGATGGGCGGGTTCGGCGCGCTCCTGCTCGCCAGCGACCTGGGACCGCAGAGGGTGGCAGGGGTCGTCGCCGCGAGCGCTGCCCTCTGGCGCACCGGCGCCGAGACGCCGGCGGTCGCCTACGACGGGAAGGCCGACTTCGACCGGCACTCGGTCTTCAACCGCGTCGACCGGCTGACCCGCATCCCCGTGCGGCTCGACTGCGGCCTCTCGGACCCGTTCGTCGCCGCCAACCGCGCGCTGGCCGCCCGTCTGGCGAAGGTCGAGACGCACTTCGAGCCCGGCGACCACGAGGACGCGTGGTGGGCCGCGCACGCGTCGGCCGAGATGGCTTGGCTCTCGGGCCGCGCCTGACCCGGAGTTTCCTCGGCAGCGCCGCCCCACGGCATACGGCATGCGGCACGGGTGTGCGCGTGACGGCTCAGGACAGCGCGGCGATGGCCTCCGCCGTGGCCAGCACCTTCCGGGCGGTGTCGACGTGGAGGTTCTCGATGAGCCGGCCGTCGAGGGTGGCGACGCCGCGTCCCTGCGCCTGCGCGGCCTCGAAGGCCTCGATGACGGCGCGCGCCTGCTCCACCTGGGCGGCGCTCGGCGCGAAGACCTCGTTGCACGACTCGACCTGGCCGGGATGGATGAGGGTCTTGCCGTCGAAGCCGAGCTCGCGTCCCTGGCGCGCCTCCGCGAGGAAGCCCTCGGCGTCCTTGACGTCGTTGTAGACGCCGTCGACCACGGAGACACCGGCGGCCCGGGCGGCGAGGACGACGAGCTGCAGGGTGGCCTGGATCGCTGCCCGCCCCGGCGCGAAGGTCGCGCCGAGCTCCTTGTAGAGATCGTTCGTGCCGAGCACGAGGCAGGCCAGCCGGTCCGAGGCGCGCGCGATCTCCTCAGCGTGGAGCACGGCCACCGGCGTCTCGACCATGGCCCAGAGGCGGGTGCGCTCCGGCGCGCCGGCGGCCTCCATGGCCTCTACGAGCGCAAGCACCTCGTCGGCCGAGCCGACCTTCGGCACGACGATCGCGTCCGGGCCGGCGGCCGCCGCCGCGGCGAGGTCGGCGTCGTGCCACTGCGAGCCGAGCCCGTTGACGCGGACCGTCAGCTCGCGCCGGCCGTACTCCCCTGACTGCACTGCCGCACAAGCGTTTTCGCGCGCCGCCTCCTTGGCGTCCGGAGCGACGGCGTCCTCGAGGTCAAGGATGAGCGCGTCGACCGGGAGCGTCTTCGCCTTCTCCAGCGCCCGCTCGTTGGAGCTCGGCATGTAGAGCACCGAGCGGCGCGGTCGGTAGCCGGCGGAGGCGCCGGGGTCGTATGCCGTCTGCTCCGTCATCGGGTCAGCCCTCCTGGGTGGCGGGCTCGGCGGCATACAGCTCCGCGAGTGCGGGGTCCGTCCTGGCGAGGCGCTCGGCGAGCTCGACGATGACGAGGCACTGCTTGAGGCTCGCGTCGTCCTCCATCTTGCCGTCGAGCATCACCGCGCCGGTGCCGTCTCCCATGGCGGCGACGACGCGGCGCGCGTGCGCGACGTCCTCGGCCGACGGGCTGAAGACGCGCTTGGCGATCTCGATCTGCACCGGGTGCAGCGACCACGTGCCGACGCAGCCGAGGAGGAAGGCGTTGCGGAACTGGTCCTCGCAGGCGACGACGTCCTCGATGTCTCCGAACGGGCCGTAGTAGGGGTAGATCCCATGCATCGCGCAGGCATCGACCATGCGGGCGATCGTGTAGTGCCACAGGTCCTGCTGGGCCGTCGCGCGCTCGCCCCGGACGTCGCCGTCGACGGGGTCGGTGCGCACGAGGTAGCCGGGGTGGCCGCCCCCGACGCGGGTGGTCTTCATGCGGCGGTCGGCGGCGAGGTCGGCGGGCCCCAGCGACAGGCCCTGCATGCGCGGCGAGGCGCCGCAGATCTCCTCGACGTTGACCATCCCCCGGGCCGTCTCGAGGATCGCGTGGACCAGGATCGGGCGGGTCAGGCCGGCCTTGGCCTCGAGCTGGGCGAGCAGGCGGTCGACGTAGTGGATGTCCTCGGCGCCCTGGACCTTGGGCACCATCACGACGTCGAGCTTGTCGCCGATCTCCGTGACGAGGGTCGTCAGGTCGTCGAGCGCCCACGGGCTGTCGAGGGCGTTGACGCGCGTCCACAGCTGCGTGTTCTCGCCGAAGTCGGTGGCCCTCGCGATCTCCACGAGGCCCTCGCGGGCCGCCTCCTTGCGGTCGGCCTTGACGGCGTCCTCGAGGTTGCCGAGGAGGACGTCGACGGCGCCGACCAGGCCAGGCACCTTCGCGGCCATCTTGGGGTTGCTCGGGTCGAAGAAGTGGATCACCCGGGACGGGCGGGCCGGCACCTGCGTCAGGGGCGTCGGCGCCCCCACCGCGAGCGGGCGGAAGAAGTCCTTGGCGGTGCGCATGCGCGCCAACGTAGCAACGGCCCGACGGGCTGCGTTATGACGACAGTCACGCCTGCCGGAGATGAGGGCGGGATCACTATGGTGGCTTTGTGACCGAGCCGACCGACCCGCAGCCGTCGAACGCGAGCGCCCTGCTGTCCGAGGCGATGACGAAGTCCGGCCTGCTCTGGATCGACGTCGAGGGCGACCGCACCTGGCCGGCCTGGCACGTCTGGGACGAGGGCGCCGCGCTCGTTGTCAGCGGCCCCGGTGAGCAGCCGCTGCCCTGGCTGCCGGCCGACGTGCGCCTCATCCTGCGCAGCAAGGACACCGGCGGCCGCCTGCTGACGGTGCGCGCGCACAGCCACGTCCTCGAACCCGGTTCTCCGCAGTGGGAGCGCGCTGCCGAGCTGCTGCGGGCCTCTCGGCTCAACGCCGTCGACGACTGCGTCACCCGTTGGGCCGCGCAGTGCACGATCACCGCCCTGGTGCCCTACGACAGCCCGGTCGAGTCCCCGGGCGCGTATGCCGCCGACGACCACCGCAGGGCGCCGGCCCGCACCGCCGCCACCACCACGTCCTGGCGCCCCTGGCACCTCGGCGGGCGCGGCGAGGAGCGGGTCGCGCGCAAGCGGGTGCGCGCCGAGGCGAAGGCCGCTCGCAAGGCTGACAAGGAGCGCGCGAAGCTCCGCAAGAAGCGTCGGCGCCGTGGCGGACCGTTCCGCGGACTCTGACCCCATAACCTTGGCCCATGAGTGCGAGCACGCGAGTCTTCGTCGCCCGCCTGACCGGACTGAGCGTCTTCGACCCGCTCGGTGACCAGGTCGGGCGGGTGCGCGACGTCGTCGTGATGTTCTCGGCCACTCGCCCACAGCCTCGCGTCATCGGCCTCGTCGTCGAGGTGCCGGGCCGCCGCCGCGTGTTCGTGCCGATGACCCGCGTGACCTCGATCGACGCCGGCGCGGTCATCACCACCGGGCTGGTCAACATGCGCCGGTTCGAGCAGCGCACCAACGAGGTCCTCGTCGCCGCCGAGCTGTTCGACCGCACCGTGCGGGTCACCACGACCGAGGCGGTCGAGGCCGGCTTCGCGACGGCCCTCGTCGAGGACATCGCGATCGAGCAGGGACCCCGGAGGGACTGGATTGGGACCCGGGTCTTCGTGCGGCAGATCACGGCCGGCGTCTCGTCGGCGTCGAAGGCCATGTCGCGGCTGACCCGCCGCCGGTCCGGCAAGACGATGCTCGTCGACATCCGCGACGTCGTGGGGCTGCACGAGCAGCCCGGTGCCCAGAGCGCCGAGCGCCTCCTCGAGACCTACGACGACCTCAAGGTCGCCGATCTGGCCGAGGTCATCCACGACCTCAACCCGAAGCGGCGCGCCGAGGTGGCGGCCGCGCTCGACGACGAGCGACTCGCCGACGTCCTGGAGGAGCTGCCCGAGGACGACCAGGTCGAGATCCTCGCGGGACTGGCCAACGAGCGCGCGGCGGACGTGCTCGAGGCGATGGAGCCCGACGACGCGGCCGACCTGCTCGCCGACCTGCCGCCCGAGCAGGCCGAAGAGCTGCTCCAGCTCATGGAGCCCGACGAGGCCGCTCCCCTGCGGCGCCTGCTCGCCTACGACGAGAACACCGCCGGCGGCATGATGACCACCGAGCCCGTGGTCCTCGGTCCCGAGGCGACGATCGCCGAGGCACTCGCGACGGTGCGCCGCGAGGAGCTCGCGCCGGCACTCGCCTCCATGGTCTACGTGTGCCGTCCGCCCCTCGAGGCGCCGACCGGCCGTTACCTCGGGCTCGTCCACATCCAGCGGCTGCTGCGGGAGCCGCCGCACGGCGCCGTGGGCTCGATCATCGACAAGGAGATCGAGCCGCTGCCCGCCACGGCCTCCCTCGAGACCGTGACGCGCACCCTCGCGACCTACAACCTCGTCTCCCTGCCGGTCGTCGACGACGACGGGCGGCTCATCGGCGCGGTCACGGTCGACGACGTGCTCGACCACATCCTGCCGGAGGACTGGCGCGAGGAGCGGCACGAGCTGGGGGTGAAGCCGTGAGCGAGCGGGCCGAGCGCAGCGAGCGCAGGGCCGGGTCGCGTCAGCAGCGCAGCGACCGCCTCGACCAGCCACAGGAGCAGAGGGCCAGCCTGCTGCCGCCGATCGCGTTCTCGCAGGAGGCGTTCGGCGTCCTGTCGGAGAAGTTCGCGCGGTTCATGGGCACGGCGCAGTTCCTCATCGGCATGACGGTGTTCGTCGTGCTGTGGGTGGGCTGGAACGTGCTCGCGCCGAGCAGCCTCATCTTCGACCAGTACCCCTTCATCTTCCTGACGCTGATGCTGAGCCTGCAGGCGTCCTATGCCGCGCCGCTCATCCTGCTCGCGCAGAACCGCCAAGCCGACCGGGACCGGGTCGCGCTCGAGCAGGACCGGGCCCGCGACGAGCGCAACCTCGCCGACACGGAGTTCCTGACTCGCGAGGTCGCCTCGCTGCGACTGGCGCTGCGCGAGCAGGCCACCCGCGACTTCGTCCGGTCCGAGCTGCGCAGCCTCCTCGAGGAGCTCGAGGACCGCGCGCTCATCAGGGGCGCCGACGAGAACGCGAGCGACCAGGTCTGAGCGACGGCGAGGCCGCCTCGGGGTGAGCGAGCGCACCCCGGCCGGCGTCGGGCAGCCGTGCGCGGCGGCATACGATGGAACACATGTCTGCCGTCGCACTACCCAGCCGTGACGCCCTGCTCACGGCACTCTCGAAGGTCAACGACCCGGAGATCCGCAAGCCGATCACCGAGCTCGGCATGGTCAAGTCGGTCGAGGTCGACGACGCCGGCAAGGTCGACCTCGCCATCTTCCTCACCGTCTCCGGCTGTCCGATGAAGGACACGCTCACCCGCGACACGAGCAACGCCCTGCTGGCGGTCGACGGCGTCACCTCGGTCGAGGTCGAGCTGGACGTGATGAGCGACGAGCAGCGTGCCGCGCTGCGCACGCAGCTGCGCGGCGGCGCCCCCGAGAAGGAGATCCCCTTCGCCAGGCCCAACAGCCTCACGCGGGTGTATGCCGTCGCCTCCGGCAAGGGTGGCGTCGGCAAGTCCTCGGTGACCGTCAACCTCGCCGCGGCCATGGCCGAGCAGGGGCTGCGGGTCGGCGTCGTCGACGCCGACGTCTACGGCTTCTCGGTGCCGCGCATGCTGGGCGTCGAGCAGCGCCCGACGCAGGTCGACGACATGATCCTGCCGCCCGTGAGCCACGACGTGAAGGTCATCTCGATCGGCATGTTCGTCCCCGGCAACCAGCCGGTCGTGTGGCGTGGCCCGATGCTGCACCGCGCGCTGCAGCAGTTCCTCGGCGACGTCTTCTGGGGCGACCTCGACGTGCTGCTGCTCGACCTGCCGCCCGGCACCGGTGACATCGCGATCTCCGTCGCCCAGCTGATCCCGACCGCCGAGATCCTCGTCGTCACGACGCCGCAGCAGGCCGCGGCCGAGGTGGCAGAGCGCGCCGGCTCGATCGCCCTGCAGACCCACCAGCGAGTCGTCGGCGTCATCGAGAACATGAGCTGGCTCGAGCTGCCCGACGGCACCCGCCAGGAGATCTTCGGCTCGGGCGGTGGCCAGGCCGTCGCCGACTCGCTGACCCGCAGCATCGGCGCGCCCGTCGAGCTGCTCGGACAGATTCCGCTCGACACGCGCCTGCGCGAGGGCGGCGACTCCGGCACCCCCGTGGTGCTCGGCGCCCCCGACTCGGCAGCCGGCGTCGCCCTGCGCGGCATCGCCCGCAGCCTCGGCACCCGTGCCCGCGGCCTCGCCGGCCGCTCCCTCGGTCTGACGCCCGCCGGTCGCTGACCCGCTCCCCCTTTCACACGTCGAAAGGCCACAAACCGGGTCTCAGCACCCGTCGAAAGGCCACAAACTGGGCCGAGCTGGGACCGCTCAAGA
>NZ_BAAANB010000021.1:571144-579728 GCF_039529575.1 Terrabacter terrae | reverse complement strand
GGCCTTTCGACGGTTTGGAGTCAGGCCAGGGAGTCGACCCAGGCGCGGTGCAGGTCCGAGAAGCGCCCGGACCCGGCCGCGATGAGCTCACCCGGGGCACCGTCCTCGACGATGCGCCCGTGCTCCATGACGAGCACCCGGTCGGCGACCTCGACGGTCGAGAGGCGGTGGGCGATGACGATCGCCGTGCGTCCCGCCAGGATCGTCTGCAGGGCTCGTTGCACCAGCCGCTCCGACGGGATGTCGAGCGAGGAGGTCGCCTCGTCGAGGATGAGGACAGCCGGGTCGGCGAGGAACGCGCGCGCGAACGCGACGAGCTGTCGCTGGCCGGCGCTGAGCAGGCCACCGCGGTTGGAGACCGGGGTCGCGTAGCCCTCGGGAAGGGCCGAGATGAAGCCGTGCGCGCCCAGCTCACGGGCGGCCGCCTCGACCTGCTCGTCGGTGGCGTCGGGCCGACCGAACCGGATGTTGTCGGCGACCGAGCCGCTGAACAGGTAGTTCTCCTGCGTCACCATGACGACGGCCCGGTGCAGGTCGTCCTCGGTCAGGCGCCGCAGGTCGACCCCGTCGAGGAGCACCTGCCCGCCGGTCGGGTCGTAGAAGCGGGTCGTGAGCTTGGCCAGAGTGGTCTTGCCCGCGCCCGTGGTGCCCACGAGCGCGATGGTCTGGCCGGCCGGGACCGTCAGGTCGAGGTCGGGCAGCACCGGCGAGCCGGGGACGTACTCGAACCGCACGTGGTCGAAGCGCACCTCACCCCGCGGGTCCCCGAGGGCGACGGGGTGCTCCGGCTCGGGGACGTCGGGCGCCTCCTCGAGCACACCGGACAGCTTCTCGAGCGCGGCTGACGCGGACTGGAAGGTGTTGTAGAACTGCGAGATCTCCTGCATCGGCTCGAAGAACTGGCGCAGGTAGAGCAGGAAGGCCGCGAGGACGCCGACCGTGACGTCGCCGTGGTAGGCGAGGTAGCCGCCGTAGAGCAGCACGACGGCGATCGTGACGTTGCCGATGAGCTTGATCCCCGGCATGAACCAGGCCACGAGCCGGAACGCGACGAGGTTGGCCCGGCGGTACTGGTCGTTGACGTCCTCGAAGATCGCCTGGTTGCGCGGCTCGCGCCGGAAGGCCTGGACGGCCCGGATGCCGTTCATCGACTCCACGAAGTGGACGATGACGAGGGCCACCTTCTCGCGGGTGGTCCGGTAGGTGCGCGCCGACTCCTTCCGGAACCAGTTGGTCAGCAGCGCCAGGGCGGGGCCGCACAGCAGCGCCACGAGTCCCAGCTTGACGTCGAGGACCAGGAGCAGGACGGAGGTGCCGACGAGGGTCAGGGCCGCCGTGACGAGCCCGTCGAAGCCGGTCTCGAGCATCTCGTAGATCGCGTCGACGTCGGAGGTCTGGCGAGAGATGACGCGGCCCGAGGTGTAGCGGTCGTGGAAGGCGGGGCTCAGCCGCTGGAAGTGCCGGAAGATGCGGCGCCGGATCAGCAGCAGGATGTCCTGGCCGATCTGGCCGGAGCGGACGAGGAAGAGGTTGCGGGACACGGCTTGGGTCACGGTCGCGAGGAGCACGAGCCCGACGACGAGCAGCAGCGGCTCGAGGTTGCCGGACTCACGGATCGGCGGGATGCCGACGTCGATGCCCTCCTTGACGAGGTACGGGATCGACAGTCGCGCGGCGTTCTCGACGACGACCACGACCATGAGCCACCACAGCGCACGCCGCCACGGCCGCAGCACCTCCCCCAGCAGCCGGCGCGAACGGGTGGCGAGCCCGGCCGACGCCTCGGCGGTCAGGTCCCCCTCGATCTCGTCGGCGGCCACACCCCGCCAGTCCTGGGTCTGTGCGCTCATGCGGACACCCCCCTGCTGGCCGGGTCGGAGAAGTCGGAGGCGTGGGCTTCGCGCAGCACCTCGCGCGAAACGGTCCGGTCGGGCGCCTCCCCGGAGGCGGGGTCGTCGACGCCGTCGGCCGCGAGCAGGTCGCGGTAGGCGGGCACGGTGTCGAGCAGCTGCCGGTGGGTGCCGACGTGGGTGATGGTGCCGGCCTGCAGCAGGGCCACCTTGTCGGCGAGCATCACCGTCGAGGCGCGGTGGGCGACGATCAGGCCGGTGGTCTCGGACAGGACGTTGGCCAGGGCCTGCTCGACGAGCTTCTCGGTGTGCACGTCGAGCGCTGACAGCGTGTCGTCGAGGACGAGCACGGCGGGCCGGGAGAGCACGGCCCGGGCCAGGGCGAGCCGCTGGCGCTGACCGCCCGACAGCGACATGCCCTGCTCGCCGATGCGGGTGTCGAGCCCCCACGGCAGGTCGTGGACGAACCCGGCCTGCGCCACCTCGAGCGCAGCCAGCACCTCCTCCTCGGGGGCGTCCGATCGTCCGAGCGTGACGTTCTCACGCGCGCTCATCGAGAAGAGGGTGGGCTCCTCGAAGGCGGTGGCCACGAGGCTGCGCAGCTCGATCAGCTGCAGGTCGCGCACGTCGACGCCGTCGATGGTGATGCGGCCACCGGTCACGTCGAAGAGCCGCGGCACGAGAGCAGTCAGGGCCGTCTTGCCCGTGCCGGTCGCGCCGACGAGGGCGACCGTCTCGCCCGGGGCCAGGTCGAGGTTCACGTCGTGCAGGACCGGCTGGTCCGGCGCGTCCGGGAACGCGAAGTCGACGTGCTCGAAGCGCAGGTGGCCGCGCGCGCCCGACACCTCGGCCGGTCCGGGGCCCGAGACGATGTCGGGCTCGGTGTCGAAGATCTCGAGGACGCGCGCAGCCGCGGTCATGGCCTCATGGGCCATGGCGAGGATGACCCCGAGGGACGACACCGGCCACACCAGCGAGAGCATCAGGGTGATGAAGGCGACGAGCTCGCCGGGGGTGAGGTTGCCGTGGCCCACGCCGATGGCCCCGAGCAGCAGCACCACCACGACGGCGAGGTTGGGGATGACCTCGAGGAAGGTCCAGAACTTCGCCGACAGCCGGACCTTGTCGATGCTGGTCGCCCGCAGCTCTAGCGCGGCCTGGTCGTAGCGCTGGGCGACGTGGTCGCTGCGCCCGAAGGACTTGATGACGCGGACGCCGACGGCGCCCTCCTCGGCCTGTGTGGCGAGGTCGCCCTGCTGGTCCTGGACGCGCCGCGAGATGACGACGTACGCCTTCTCGAACCGCATCGACAGCCAGATGATCGGCACGGCGACGGCCGCGACGACCAGTCCCAGCGGCCAGTACATCGTCAGCAGCACGATGGTGACCGTCACCAGCTGCAGCACGTTGACGACGAGGAAGAGCAGGCCGAACCCGCTGAAGCGACGGATCGCCGAGAGGTCGGTCGTCGCCCGCGACAGCAGCTGGCCGGACTGCCACCGGGTGTGGAAGCTCATCGGCAGGCTCTGCAGCCGCGCGTAGAGGTCGCGGCGCAGCTGGGTCTCGAGGCCGAGCACGGCGTTGGACTGAACCCATCGACGCACGAAGATGAGGACGGCCTCCAGCACCCCGAGCGCGAGGGCCAGCAGTCCGAGCGGCAGCACCGGCGCGAGCTCGTGCCGGGTGATGGGGCCGTCGATGATGGCGCGCGTCACGAGCGGGATGGCGATCGAGAGTCCTACGCCGGCGATCGAGGCCGCGAACATGACCACGAGCGCCCGTCGGTGGGGGCGCAGGTAGCCGCGAAGCCGCCACAACGATCGGACGGACGCGGGCGGCTGGGAGTCGGGTTTGTCTGGCATCAGAAGCCGACGATAACCCGCCCCTCCGACACAGATGCCTCTGGGTCAGATTCTTCTGTCGGCGACGGTCAGGTGGCCTCGGAGTCCCAGGGCGTCGGGACGGACGGGTCGTGGCCGCGCGGCGTGCTCACCGGCTTGTCGACGGCCGGCGAGGGCGCATAGTCCTCGTCGGGCGGCGACGACAGCGCGTCGCGCACGATCTTGCGGGGGTCGTACTGGCGGGGGTCGTAGGCCTTCCAGTCGACGTCGGAGAACTCCGGCCCCATCTCGTCCTTGAGCTGCTGCTTGGCACGGTCGGCCATGGCGCGCGCCTGGCGCACGAACCTGCCGAACTTCGCGGCGTAGTCGGGCAGGCGCTCGGGCCCCAGGATGACGATGGCGAGCACACCGAGCAGGAGCAGCTCCCACCCGTTGATGTCGAACACAGTCCCTCGCTTCCACGCGTGTTGGCGCGGCCATCCTATGGCGGCCGGCTGGGCTTCAGCTGCGGGGATCCGCCTCGAGGGTCATCTTGAGGTCGAGCTCTGCGTCCCCCCGCTTGACCTTGAGGGTGACCGTGTCACCGACCGCTCTGGCACGGATGGAGACGACGAGCTGGTCGGGGGTGCGGATGCGCTTGCCCTCGAACCCCACGATGACGTCGCCGGGCCTGACGCCGGCCTTGGCCGCGGGACCGCCGGCCGTCACGGCGCCAGCCTTGTCGGACACCTGGGCCCCGTCGCCGGAGTACGTGCGGTCGAGCGAGACGCCGATGATCGGGTGCGTGGCCTTGCCCGTGGCGATGAGCTGGTCGGCGGTTCGCCTGGCCTGGTCGCTCGGGATCGCGAAACCGAGGCCGATGCTGCCACCGGTGGAGCCGCTCGTGCCGGGCACGCGGGCGATGGCGCTGTTGACGCCGATCACCTTGCCCGACATGTCGAGAAGCGGTCCACCCGAGTTGCCGGGGTTGATGGCGGCGTCGGTCTGGATGGCGTTGATGTACGAGGACTCGCCCGGGTCACCCGGTATCACCGGCCGGTTGAGGGCGCTGACGATGCCGGTGGTGACGGTCTGGTCGAGACCCAGCGGGGCTCCGACGGCGATCACCTGGTCGCCGACGACGACCTTGTCGGACGGGCCGAGCCGCAACGGCGTGAGGTCGGTCCGCTTGATCCTGAGCACGGCGAGGTCGTAGCTGGCGTCCCGCCCCACGATCGAAGCCTTCTCGGTGTCCCCGTTGCTGAGGACGACCTCGATGTCGCCGTTGACGCCGCCCTGGACGACGTGGTTGTTGGTGAGCACGTGGCCCTTGCCGTCGACGACGAAGCCCGACCCCGTGGCCGAGCCCTCGCTGCCCCCGCTGACCTTGATGGTGACGACGCTCGGCAGGGCCACTGCGGCGATGCTGGCGACCGAGCCGGCAGGCCGTTGTGTGGCTCCCGGGCCGGGGTCGGGCAGCGTCGAGCCGGCGAGGTTGATCCGATCCTCGGCAAGCTGTCCAGCCACGCCTCCCACGACTCCGGAGAGCAGGCAGAGCCCTGCCACCGCGGCCACCAGCCTGCCTCGCCCACGTCGCCGGGTGGGGGGAGCAGGGTCGTCGGCCAGGAGTACGCCGGCCGCGGGTCCGCCGTCGGCACCTCCGCCGGCGCCGGGGCCGGGTCGGGCGCCCTCAGAGGGCGGCGCGTAGGGCGATGGACCCGCGGCAATGCCGTCGGGTCGGTCGTCGTTCCAGGGCTCGTCGGCCCTCGCGGGCGCACCCGCTGCGCGCGGCTGTCCGCCGCCACCGAAGACGTCGAACCAGGCGTCGTCGGGGTGCTGCTGCCCCTCCTGGCCGGTCGGCACACCCTCGACCGCCGGCGCCGGTGGCCCGGCCGACGAGGATGCCGGCGAGGAGGCCGACGAGGATGCTGGCGCCGGTGGCCCGGCCGACGAGGATGCCGGCGAGCCAGCCGGCGTGGGGATGGCTCGGGTGTCGTGCAGGTCGATGATGCCGGTGGGCTCGTAGCCACGTGCCCGCTCGGGGGGTCCGGCCGCATCGGCCCCTCGAGGGGCGGACGGAGACGACGGGTCGGGCACCGCCGCCGGCTCGGGTACCGATGCGGGCTCCGGGGCTGCCGCGGGCCCGGGCTCCGGCGCCCTCGACTCGTCGCTCATGGTCGTGATTGTGCCGAACGGGAGGTGGTGATCCGAACCGAGTCCACCAGCCCGGACACCACACCGGGCCTGACCGCCGAGGCAGAGGTGCCGCCGGCGGTCGCCGACCGCGTCGACACGACCCAGTGGGGCAGGCTCCCGGAGTCGAGCCCGCCCGCCCTGCCGGCGTCCCGGGAGACCGGCGTGACCCGGCTTCCCGGCAGCACCGCGCCACCGAAGTTCACGGCGCTCGCGGGGCCGGCACCGAGGTTGGCCACCGGGCCGCGGACGGACGGGGCCCCGCCCCCGGGGACCGGCGAGACGGCCAGACCCCACGCCGCTGCGACGGAGGCGCCGGCGGCGATGGAGGCGACGACCGCGGCGCGCATCGGGGAGCGGTGCAGGGCCGGAGCCGTCGGGGGGACGGTAGGCACGGGCTCGTGGGCCGGGGCGGACGGCATACGGAAGCCGACGGGAGGGACGGGGACGCGGGGAGGGTTCACGCGCGCCTCGGTCGAGGTGGAGGTTGAGGCCGCCGACGCGAGGCCGATCAGGGACGTGCGCAGGCTCGTCGGGACGCCGGTGTCGGCGCGCAGCGCCGCGACGATGCGCCGCTCCTGGTCGGCGGCGGCGCGACACACCGCGCAGCACACGAGGTGCTTGTCGAAGAGATGCAGCATCGGCGGGGGAAGTGCCCGGTCGACGTAGGCGCGGACGTGCCCCTTCAGATGCGGCGTCACGACATCACCTCGGGTCTCATCGCTGGCTCGCCGCCACCCGGCGGCCGGGCAGGCGCAGGCCGGCGCGGGCGGAGCGGGACTCGGGCTTGACGGGTCGGGCGGCAGCGGCCACCTCGGGCGCGCGGTGGGCCAGCGCCTCGCGCAGCTGGGCGCGGCCACGGTGGATGCGCGAGCGGACCGTGCCGAGCTTGACGCCCAGGGTGGCGCTGATCTCCTCGTAGCTGAGGCCCTCGATGTCGCAGAGGACCACGGCGGCCCGGAACTCGGGGGCCAGCGCGTCGAGGGCCCGCTGCACGTCGTCGTCGAAGCGGGCGTCGTGGTAGCTCTGCTCGGGGCCCTTCTCCAGGCTGGGGAGCCGCCCGGCCGCGTCCTCGGGGAGAGCGTCGAAGCGGATGCGCTGCTTGCGCCGCATCTTGTCGAGGAAGACGTTGGTGGTGATGCGGTGCAGCCAGCCCTCGAACGTCCCGGGCTGGTAGGAGTTCAGCGAGCGGAAGACGCGCACGAACACGTCGTGGGTGAGGTCCTCGGCGTCGTGCGGGTTGCCCGTGAGGCGGTAGGCGAGACGGTAGACGCGCGCCGAGTGCTGCTCGACGATCTCCTCCCAGGTCGGAGGGGTCCATGCCGCGTCGGCCTGCTCCACCGAGGTGGGAGAGGTGGACGTCACGCTGGTGCTCACTTCGGGGCTTGCCTTTCAGGCGAAGGATCAACGACTAGAACGCCGCCACGGCTCGATTCGTTCCCACGATCCTCTCGGATGGGCCTGTCCGGGTCGTGGCGGGAACCTGTGCGCAGGCTGTGGGTCAGCGCGCCTGCGGGCCCCCGTCTCTGGGGGTCGCCTCGTGGTGGCGGCGCCCGTGGGTGCGGCGGGCCTCCTTCATCTCGGCCTCGTAGAGGTGGCGACGGCCCTGGACCAGGCGGTCCCGCGCGTCCGCCTCGAGCCGCTTGAAGGTGGAGTAGTAGGAGTCGTCGTAGTCCTCGACGATCTGGAAGGTCCACCGGCCCTCGACGACGTTTCGCCCGACGAGCTCCGTCTGGAGCCGGTCGGCGACCTCGTCGTGGCCGGCCTTGCGGAGGAGGTCGACGGCCTCGCCGAGCGCGAGGTCGGCCGTACCGGTCAACCGGTGGAAGCCGTAGAGGTGACCGCGAGCGTCCTCGACGACCTCCAGTGCCTCCGAGAGCTTGCCGAGGGCCTCGACGGTGGCGTCGTCGACCCCGTCAGGGCGCTGGTGTTCCGCGGTCGGCAGGTCCTGTTCGCTCATGACGCGATCCTTACCCGCTCCTGCACGGCGCGTGCCGAAACGGTTCGGATCGCCACAGTAGGGTTGCGGTCATGAGCACGCAGAAGGTCGCCGCATGGTCGCACGCCGAGGAGTTCGTCGCTCCGAGCGAGCACGTCGAGGAGGCTGGACGCCGCGGTGAGGAGCTGGGTGCCGAGCCCGTCGGCAACGGAGTCGGAGCGGTCCTGCAGATGCTCGCGGCCGCCACCGGTGCCAAGGCCGTGATGGAGATCGGCACCGGCGCCGGCGCGTCCGGGCTGTGGCTCCTCGGCGGCATGCCGGCCGACGGCATCCTCACGACGATCGACCTCGAGACCGAGCACCAGCGCGCCGCTCGGCAGGCGTTCGCCGCAGCCGGTTTCGCCCACCAGCGCACGCGCGTCATCGCCGGGCGGGCCCTCGAGGTGCTCCCCCGCATGACGGACGGCGCCTACGACCTCGTCGTCGTCGACGCCGACAAGCAGGAGTACCCCGAGTACCTCGCCCAGGCCACCCGCCTGCTGCGCTCCGGCGGCACCCTCGTCATGACGTGGACCGACAAGGAGTCCGACCCCGCCAGCCGTGACGCCGAGACGCGCACCCTGCGCGAGGTCGGCCGCACGATCCGCGACCAGGGCCGGTTCATCGTCTCGCTGCTGCCCGTGGGCGAGGGGCTGCTCACGGCCGTCAAGCGCTGAGAGCGCGTATGCCGTCCGGCCCGCCGGACGGCATACGCCCCGCTGGTCGCGGGCCCGGGAACGCGA
>NZ_BAAANB010000021.1:273838-571121 GCF_039529575.1 Terrabacter terrae | reverse complement strand
AGGTCGGGGGCCGTCGGGCCTGGGTCAGGCAGAAGAGTCAGCTGACGCCGTCGCATCCCTGGATCGCGTCGCGCAGGGCCGCAGCCTCGTCCGGAGTCATCTCGACGACGAGCCGGCCGCCGCCCTCGAGAGGCATGCGCAGCACGATGCCGCGGCCCTCCTTGACGACCTCGAGCGGGCCATCGCCGGTCCTCGGCTTCATTGCTGCCATGGTTCCCCTTCCCTAGGAATCCTGGGTCTTTGGCTCCATTATTCCGTGTCTGGTTTGCGAGACCTAATTGGGCGTGTGACGGAGCGCACGGTGGGCGCGTCGCGGGGCCGCCACGCTTCCGGATCGGGGCCGGTTGGGACAGAGTGGCGCCCATGACGCAGACCCCCGACTCGCCCCCTTCCGCTCCACTGGTCGTCGAGGTGGCCGATGGCATCGCCTGGCTGCGGCTCAACCGGCCCGAGGCGATGAACAGCCTCGACAACGCCCTCAAGGACGCCCTCGTCGCGGCCCTCGGCGAGGTAGGCGAGGACCCTGCGGTGCGCTGCGTCGTGCTGACCGGCACCGGCCGGGCGTTCTGCGTCGGCCAGGACCTCAAGGAGCACGTGCGCAGCCTCGGTGACCCCACCTCGACGCTGGCCACGACGGTCACGGACCACTACAACCGGATCGTCCTGGCGCTCTCGACGATGAACAAGCCCGTCGTCGCGGCCCTCAACGGAGTGGCCGCGGGCGCGGGGATGAGCTTCGCGCTGGCGTGCGACTTCCGGCTGGCGTCGGAGCAGGCCGGGCTCAACACCTCCTTCGCGGGCATCGCCCTGTCCTGCGACTCGGGTGCGTCGTGGACGCTCCCCCGGCTGGTCGGCCCGGCACGGGCGAAGGAGCTGCTGATGATGCCGCGCACCGTGTCGGCGCAGGAGGCCCTGGCGATGGGGCTCGTGACCGGGGTCGTGCCCGCCGACGAGCTGGAGGCCGCCGTGACCGAGCTGGCGCGCTCCCTCGCCGACGGGCCGACCCTCGCCTACGGCTCCATCCGCCGCGCCGTGGCGCACTCCGCCGGCACCGACCTCGCCGATGCCCTCGCCAACGAGGCCAAGCTGATGGAGCTGACCGGTCACAGCAGCGACCACCGGGCCGCCGTGGACGCGTTCCTGGCCAAGGAGAAGCCCACCTACACCGGCTCCTGACGACGCACCCCGACGTGCAGCCGGGTGCCTCGCGCGGTCCGAACCGGCACCGGCACGGCGGCCACGCGCCCCGTCCGCGCAGTCGTCCCTACGCCACGTCAGCCCGCGTCCCGGAAGCCGATCGCCCGCTTCACCACGCCACGCAGCGCCCGGTCGGTCTCGGTGATCGGCAGTCGCTCCATGAGCAGGACCCGCGAGGGGAGCGGCTGCGCCCCGAACCTCGACTTGTACTGCGCCAGCCCCGGGGAGTCGCCGGACTCGCCGAAGTCGAAGTGGGTGCTGCCGGCGGCGCAGGCGTCCTCGATCGCGGTGCGGTGCACCAGGAAGTTCGCCCGGACCGGGCCGGCCAGCTCCTTGATCATCGCGCCGTTCGTGTACCGGGCGTTGGTCCCGGAGTAGACGATGTCGCCGGCGACGGCCCGCCCCTCCCACATCGCGAGGTACAGCGAGAAGCTCCCGGGGACGGCGGCGGCGAGAGCCTGCAGCTTGTGCAGCGGATCGCGCTGCCGGGCGCGCCAGCGGGAGAGCAGCAGCGGCTCGTGCTGCTGGGCGGCCCACCGCTCGACGGAGCTCTCGAGCAGCGTGAAGTACTCGGGCAACCGCGCGCCGGTGGTGTCCCGCTCGACGACGACGCCGGACTTCTCGGCCTTGCGCACCGCGGTGCGTGCCGTCCCGGTGAACCGCGTGCGCCAGACGGTATCGAAGCCGCCCTCGAGGTCTAGCACGTGGCACGTCCCCGTCCGGACCTTGGCGCCCGGCAGGTCGGCGGCCGCCCACGTCGGCACGCTGCGGACGCTGGGCCGGACGGAGGTGCGCAGCACCCCGCGTTGCCGGCGCAGGTCGGCCCAGATGGCCACGAGGTCTTCAGGGCGGACGTCATCGGCACTGAGCACCCCGCCGATGCCCCAGCTCGGCGGCAGCGACGCCTGGACCAGCCCGAGGCGCCTGCGGACCAGGGGCAGCACGAGCTGCCGGCCGTCCGGGGCCCGGTAGAGCCGGCTGACGTCGGTGAAGCCGCCCGCCGCGCAGACGCCGTCCACCCATTCCGGGGAGTGGAACGCCTGCGCGAGCGGGTCGGCGGCGAAGGCCTTGCGCCACTCGGGGCGCGGCGCCGGCACGGTCACCTCGTACCCGCTCCCCGCCGCGCGGGTCGTCGGCGTCGCCCTGTGTGCAGTCACGCCGACCACCCTGCCAGCATCGCGGGCCGCGGGTGCCCCATCGGGCCGATGAGGTGCGCAGCTGCACTCCGGAGGCGGCGGGGGCCGGCCGGTTCCGCGGTAGATCGCCCCCTCCTCGGCGAATCGCGCTGGACCATGGCCACACTGGAGGCAGCGCCGTCGGCGGGTTGATTCCGCGGCAGTCGGCGCGCGTCCCGCTGCCGAGGAGATCACGCCGTCCGACAACCCGAAGCACAGCGGGTCGAGGCGGCGGCCGCGGCGCACAGGGGTCACGGCGGGTAGTCGCTCGGGGGGATGAACCGCCACAGGATGTCGGTCCAGTAGTACTCCCCCACCACACAGAGCACCGCGAGCGGCACGAACCGCCACAGCAGCCGCCTCCAGCCGTTGCCGCGGCGGTCCTTCCACCCGGCCCCGAGCATCACGACCAGGACGGGGAAGAGCGGCAGGAGGTAGCGGAAGATGCTGGTGAACGGGTCCAGCACTGCGGCCAGGTAGGCCGGGTAGGCCAGCGTCCAGGTGCGCAGGTCGGCCCGCAGGTTGTGCGCCCACGGACCGGCCACGACCGCGACGAGCAGCAGCGGCATGACGAAGAGCATCACGGGTCCCCAGGTGTCGCCGAAGACGTAGGTCGACATGCCCGCCCACGGCTTGAACGGCTCCACCGTGCCGGACGAGCGCCAGGTCGCCATGGTGTCGGTGTAGGCCGACCGCACCCCGGTGCGCCACCAGGCGATCGCAGGCCACAGCAGCCCCGCGACACCGCAGCCGACGAGCGCGCCGGCCATGGCGGCATACGTCCGCCCGGGAATGGGTCGGGCCCGGCGCCGACGCCAGCGCACCACGACGACGACGAGGGTGACGACCGCGAGCGGGACGGCGATCGGCCGCGAGAGTCCCACCAGCAGCGCCACGACGGTCGCGACCAGCCACCGCTCCCTGGCGAGGGCGTAGAGGTAACCCACGAGCAGGAGCATGGCGAGCGACTCGGTGTAGGCCAGCTGCAGGGTGACGGAGGCGGGAAAGCCGGCCCAGAGCGCGACGACGAGGTAGGCCGCGGGGTCCCCGATGCGCTCGCGCAGCAGCAGGCCCATCAGCACCGCGGCCCCGGCGCCGCAGAGCAGGGCGATCGTGGAGCCGACCGCCGGGAAGTGCAGGCCCGTCAGGGCCATGCCGACGCGGCTCAGCATCGGGAAGAGGGGGTAGAACGCCCAGGCGTTCTGCTGGACGGAGCCGCCCTCGCTCCGGGGCAGGGTGGTGGGATAGCCGTGCTCGGCGATGGTCTGGTACCACTGCCCGTCCCAGAGCGCCGTGAACGGGAAGTAGCTGACGGGCACGTCGTCGCCGCCGGTCATGCCACTCGGCACCTGGTGCTGCATGACGACGAGCAGGATCGTCGTGGAGACGACCCGGGTCAGCGCGTAGACCGCGAGGACCCAGGCGAGGAAGACGCGCCGAGGACGAAGGGTGGGCAGCTCACTCATGGGGGGGTTGGCCGGGCGACTGCTCGCCGCGGAGGACGGCGATCTCCTCGTCCTTCTGGCGCAGCTCGCGCCTGAGGCGGTCGACGACACCGTCGACCTGGCTCATCCGGTAGCCGCGCAGGCCGACGTCGAAGACGAGGTCGTCGAAGTCGCTGTCCCGGATCGGCTCGTCCGGCAGCGGCTCGTGGCTCAGGCTGGAGGTGGGACGACCCATCCCGCCGCCGGCGAGCCCCAGCACCAGCGCCACCAGGAAGCAGAGCACGACGATCCCCACGAGGAGGATGAACCACTTCACGAGTGGTTCTCCTCGTAGGTGCGGATCACCCGGACGGCCTCGTTCGGGTCGTCGGTGAGGACGAGCCGGTCGAGGTCGGAGGGGCTGATCATCCCGTCCTCGAGCACGGTGTCACGCAGCCAGTCGAGCAGGCCCTGCCAGTACGCGACCCCCATCAGCACGACGGGGAACTGGGTGACCTTCTGCGTCTGGGCCAGCGTGACGGCCTCGAAGAGCTCGTCGAGCGTGCCGAAGCCGCCCGGCAGCACGATGAAGCCACGGGAGTACTTGAGGAACATCACCTTGCGGGCGAAGAAGTAGCGGAAGTTGATGCCGAGGTCGACGTACTCGTTGAGGCCCGTCTCGAACGGCAGCTCGATGCCGAGCCCCACCGAGGTGCCGCCCGCCTGGAAGGCACCCTTGTTGGCCGCTTCCATGGCGCCGGGTCCGCCGCCGGTGATCACGGCGTAGCCCGCCTCCGCGAGCAGCCGCCCCACCTCCACCCCCGTCGCGTATGCCGGGTCGTCGGGGAGCGTGCGCGCCGAGCCGAACACGGCGGCCGCGGGCCCGAGCTCGGACAGCGTGCCGAAGCCCTCGACGAACTCCGACTGGATGCGCATGACGCGCCAGGGGTCGGCGTGCAGCCACTCGTTGGGCTGACGCCCCTCGAGCAGGCGCTGGTCGGTCGTCGTCGACGGCACGTTGTGGCCACGCAGGGTCACCGGGCCGGTCTGGCGACGCTTCCCGCGAGGAGCCACCGGGGTGACGGGTGCGGGCTGTGGGTCGGTCGTCACAGCGCCACCTTATGCGCAGTGGTCAGGCGAGCCAGCGCAGCAGCGCGGCCTCCGCGTCGACGTACTGCTCGACCGGGCAGCGCTCGTCGTCCATGTGCGCCAGGTTCGGGTCGCCCGGCCCGAAGTTGACGGCCGGGATGCCGAGGGCCGAGAAGCGGGCGACGTCGGTCCACCCCTCCTTGGCGTTGACCGGGACACCGAGCGCGTCGATGAAGGCCCGGGCCGCCGGCAGGTGCAGGCCGGGTCGCGCGCCGTCGGCGGCATCGGTGCGCGAGACGTCGAACCCGTCGAAGACCTGGCGCACGTGGGCGAACGCCTCCTCGGTGTTCTTGTCGGGCGCGTAGCGGTAGTTGACCGTGACGGTGCACGAGTCGGGCACGACGTTGCCGGCGATGCCGCCGCTGATGCCCACCGCCTGGAGCGCCTCGTGGTAGTCGAGCCCGTCGACGGCGACGGTCTCAGCCTCGTAGGCCGTGAGGCGGGAGAGCACGGCGGCCGCGTCGTGGATCGCGTTGTGCCCCTTCCACGGCCGGGCGGAGTGCGCCGCGATGCCCTTGGTGACGATCTCGACGCGCAGGGTGCCCTTGCAGCCACCCTCGATCCCGCGGTTGGTCGGCTCGAGCAGCACGGCGAAGTCGCCCTCCAGCAGGTGCGGCGCGGTCTCGGCGATGCGGGCCAGCCCGTTGTGGGTCGCCTCGATCTCCTCGCACTCGTAGAAGAGGAAGGTCAGGTCGCGGCTCGGCTCCCTCAGCTCCGCGGCGACGCGGAGCATGACCGCCACCCCGCCCTTCATGTCGACGGTGCCACGCCCCCACAGCTCGCCGTTGACCTGCCGCGTGGGCAGGTTGGGCACGGTCGTGAGCGGCACGGTGTCGATGTGGCCGGCCAGCACGATCCTCTCGGCGCGCCCGAGCGAGGTGCGCGCGACGACGGTGTTGCCGTCTCGCGTGACCTCCAGGTGCTCGAGCGGTCGCAGGGCCGCCTCGATCGCGTCGGCGAGCCGGGCCTCGTCGTGGCTGACCGACTCGATGTCGCAGATGGCCGCCGTCAGCGTCGTGACGTCCTGCGAGAGGTCGAGGGCCGAGCCGGTGGAGTCAGGGCTCCCCCCGACGGCGGTGCCGGCCGCAGTGGTGCCGCCCGCAGTGGTGCCAGGTGCGGCGGTGCCAGGTGCGAAGGTGCCACCTGCGGAGGCGGAGGGCTGGGCGGACTGCGGGCTGGACGGCATACGGGGAAGGCTAGCCGCAGGCCGCCACGGCAGGGCGGCCCGGCACCGTCCGGGCCGTGGGTCGCGTTTCACGGCGGTCACCGCTGCCCCATATCCTTGCCGCCATGTCGGAGCGCAGCGCATGGGGACACGGACTGACGACGATCAGCGACGACGGGCAGGTGCTCGACACGTGGTTCCCACAGCCCGCTCTCGGCACGCCGCCGGCTGACGCGACCGCCCCCACGGGCCTCGCCTCGCTCGCCGGCCAGGACACCGTGCGCCGGGTCCGCACCGAGGTGCGCCTCGTCGAGGTCGACCTCGACGCCGCCCCCGCCGACGCACCCGACGCCTACCTGCGCCTGCACCTGCTCTCGCACTGCCTCGCGGCCCCGAACACCATCAACCTCGACGGCATCTTCGGCGTCCTGCCCAACATCGTGTGGACGAGCCTGGGTGCCTGCCCGGTCGAGGGCTTCGAGCAGACGCGGCTGCGCCTGCGCACCTCCGGCCAGCACGTCTCGGTCCACGGGGTCGACAAGTTCCCGAGGATGACCGACTTCGTCGTGCCCCAGGGCGTCCGCATCGCCGACGCCGACCGCGTCCGTCTGGGCGCACACCTCTCCCCCGGCACCACCGTGATGCACGAGGGCTTCTGCAACTTCAACGCCGGCACGCTCGGCACCTCCATGGTCGAGGGCCGCATCGTGCAGGGGGTCGTCGTCGGTGACGGTTCGGACATCGGCGCCGGTGCCTCCATCATGGGCACCCTCTCGGGCGGCGGCACGGAACGCGTCCGCATCGGCGAACGTTGTCTCGTCGGAGCCAACGGCGGGATCGGCATCGCTCTCGGCGACGACTGCGTCGTCGAGGCCGGGCTCTACGTGACGGCGGGGACCAAGGTGACGCTCCCCGACGGCTCCGTGGTCAAGGCCAGGGAGCTCTCGGGCTCCAGCAACGTCCTGTTCCTCCGCAACAGCGTCACCGGTGCCGTCGAGGCCCGCGACCGCAAGGGGACGGGTATCACCCTCAACGACGCGCTCCACGCGAACGACTGACCGACCCGGCCCCGACCCGGTTCAGACCAGAGCCGGCGACCCCGAAGGACCTCATGCCCACCAACCGCCCCGGCACAGCGGCTGCCCGCTCGCGACAGCGAGTGGCCGTGCGTCGTCGACGTCGCAGGCTGGCCCTCCTGCTCGTGCTCGCGGTCGTCGTGACCGGGGGCTGGTTCGGGGCGCGCCTGCTCGTCCGGAGCGTCGTCAGCCCGCAGTGCACGATCTCCGCGGCCGGCATGAAGGAGACCTTCGACCCGGAGCAGACGGCCAACGCCGCCCTCATCGCGGCCCTGTCGGTCAAGCGCAACATGCCGCCCCGCGCGGCCACGATCGCCCTGACGACCGCCTTCCAGGAGTCCAAGATCCGCAACCTGCGCTTCGGCGACCGTGACTCGCTGGGACTCTTCCAGCAGCGGCCGAGCCAGGGCTGGGGCACCGAGCAGCAGATCCTCGACCCCGTCCACGCGACCAACGCGTTCTACGACGCGCTGACGAGGTACCCGGGCTACGCGACCGCCGACATCACCAAGATCGCCCAGCAGGTCCAGAAGAGCGGCTACCCCGAGGCCTACCGCGACCACGAGGGACAGGGCCGGGTGCTGGCCTCGACGCTCACCGGGCACTCCCCCGCCGGACTCACCTGCCGGCTCGACGCCGTGAAGGGCGCCGCGACACCGCAGCGGGTCGCCCGCGAGCTGGCCGAGCAGATGGGCGTGAGCACCGTCCGCTCCGGGGACGGCTTCCTCACCGTGACGGCCCCGTCCACGACCGCGGCCTGGGCGGTGGCGCAGTGGTCCGTGGCGCGTGCCGACCTCTACGGCGCCACCAAGGTCACGGTCGGCGACCGGGCCTGGCAGCGCGCGTCCGGAGACCAGGGCTGGTCGTCCGGGCGCGACGGCACGACGGTCACCGTCAACCTCGGCTGAGCGGGACGGCATACGCCCACGCGGCCCGGACGCGCGAACGGCCCGCCCCGCGATGCGGGACGGGCCGAGGCGACGTGACTCGCGACGTTGTCGAGGCCGGCGTCAGGCGGGGTAGCTGCGCTCCGGCTCGCCGGTGTAGATCTGGCGCGGGCGGCCGATCTTCGTCTCCGGGTCGTGCATCATCTCGCGCCACTGGGCGATCCAGCCCGGCAGGCGGCCGATGGCGAAGAGGACGGTGAACATCTTCGACTCGAAGCCCATGGCCTTGTAGATCAGGCCGGTGTAGAAGTCGACGTTCGGGTAGAGCTTGCGCTCGACGAAGTAGTCGTCGGCCAGCGCGATCTCCTCGAGTCCCTTGGCGATCTCGAGCAGCGGGTCGTTGTGGCCGAGCTTCTCGAGGATGTCGTCGGCGGCCTTCTTGATGATCGCCGCGCGCGGGTCGTAGTTCTTGTAGACGCGGTGCCCGAAGCCCATGAGGCGGACACCATCCTCCTTGTTCTTGACCTTCTCCATGAACTTCTTCGGGTCGTCGCCCGACTCGTGGAGCTTGCCCAGCATCTCGAGGACGGCCTGGTTGGCGCCACCGTGCAGCGGGCCGGACAGGGCGTGGATGCCGGCGGACACCGAGTTGAACAGGTTGGCGTGGGCCGAGCCGACGAGGCGCACCGTGGAGGTGGAGCAGTTCTGCTCGTGGTCCGCGTGCAGGATGAAGAGCAGGTCGAGGGCCTTGGCGACGGTCGGGTCGACCTCGTAGGGCTCGACCGGGTAGCCGAACGTCATGCGCAGGAAGTTCTCGACGAACGACAGCGAGTTGTCGGGGTACATGTACGGCTGGCCGACGCTCTTCTTGTGCGCCATGGCCGCGATGGTCGGCAGCTTCGCGAGGAGGCGGACGGTCGAGATCTCGACCTGCTCCTGGTCGAAGGGGTCGAGGCTGTCCTGGTAGAAGGTGCCGAGCGCCGAGACGGCCGAGCTGAGCACCGGCATCGGGTGGGCGTCGCGCGGGAAGCCGTTGAAGAACGCGCGGAGGTCCTCGTGCAGCATCGTGTGCCGCCGGATGGAGTCCTCGAAGCGCGTGAGCTCCTCGGGGGTCGGCAGCTCGCCGTAGATGAGCAGGTAGGCGACCTCGACGAACGTCGACTTCTCCGCCAGCTCGGCGATCGGGTAGCCGCGGTAGCGCAGGATGCCCTGGTCACCGTCGATGTAGGTGATGGCGCTCTTGCACGAGGCGGTGTTGACGAAGCCGACGTCGTAGGTGACGAGGCCGGTCTCCTTCAGCAGGGACCCCACCCCGAGCCCGTCATTGCCCTCGACCGCACCGACACCCGGGAAGGTGAGTTCCTTGTCTGCGACCCTGAGTGTCGCGTCCACTGCCTTCGTCACTGTTCCTCGCCTCCTGTAGCTCCGGCGCAACCGGCGCCGGACATATCCGCGAGCGACGTTACCCCAGCGTCAGTCCGGGGTCGAAACAGGCCCTTTCACCGCAGCCGGGACGACGGGGCAGATTTCGTCGCCCCTCCCCGCGCGTCAGAGACGGGAGCAGGCGGCCGCGATGCGCTCGTCGGTGGCGGTGAGCGCGATGCGCACGTGGCGCTGCCCCGCCGCGCCGTAGAACGAGCCCGGGGCGACGAGGATGCCGCGGTCGGCGAGCTCGGACACCGTTGTCCAGCAGTCCTCCCCGCCGGTGGCCCACAGGTAGAGGCCGGCCTCGGAGTGCTCGACACGCAGACCCGCTCGCGTCACCGCCGCGAGCAGCTGCTCTCGCCTGCGGGCGTATGCCGTCCGCTGCGTCTCGACGTGCGCGTCGTCCCGAAGGGCCACCGCCATGGCGTGCTGGACCGGGGTCGGCATGATCATCCCGGCGTGCTTGCGCACCGCGAGGACGGCCGCGACGAGCGCCGGGTCACCGGCGACGAAGGCGGCGCGGTAGCCGGCGAGGTTGGACTGCTTGGACAGCGAGTAGACGGCCAGCAGGCCCTCGTGCGAGCCGTCGCAGACGTCGGGGTGCAGGATGCTCGGCGTCGACGTGCCGACCTGTCCCTCGCGCCAGTCGAGCTCGGCGTAGCACTCGTCGCTGGCCACGACGACGCCGTGCTGGCGCGCCCAGGACACGACCTTGCGTAGGTGCTCGACGCCGAGCACCTGGCCGTTGGGGTTGCCGGGACTGTTGACCCACAACAGCTTCGGGGTGGTGGCGGCCGTCAGCGGGCCGAGGCTGGTCAGCGACTGGGCCACCACGCTGCCGGCGCCGGCGATGCGCGCACCGATGTCGTAGGTCGGGTAGGCGACAGCCGGGATGCCCACCACGTCGCCGGCACCGAGGCCGAGCAGCGTCGGCAGCCAGGCGACCAGCTCCTTGCTGCCGATCGTCGGCAGGACGGCGTCGAGGCCGAGCCCCGGCACGCCGCGACGGCGCTCGAACCACTCGCAGATCGCGGCGCGCAGGTCGGCGGTGCCGACGGTCAGCGGGTAGCCGGGGGCGTCGGCCGCCTCGGCCAGCGCACGGCGTACGACCTCGGGCGTCGGGTCGACGGGGGTGCCGACCGACAGGTCGACGATGCCCTCCGGATGCGCGACCGCTCGCGCCTTGTAGGGCGCGAGCGAGTCCCAGGGGAAGTCAGGAAGGTCGAGCGGGGTGATCACTCGTCGTGTTCCTGAGGCGGCAGTGCCTCGATGAGCGGGTGGTCCTTGTCGATGACACCGAGCTTGGCGGCGCCGCCGGGGCTGCCGAGGTCGTTGAAGAACTCGACGTTGGCGTTGTAGTAGTCCGCCCACTGCTCGGGGACGTCGTCCTCGTAGTAGATCGCCTCGACCGGGCAGACCGGCTCGCAGGCGCCACAGTCGACGCACTCGTCGGGGTGGATGTAGAGCGACCGCTTGCCCTCGTAGATGCAGTCGACCGGACACTCCTCGATGCAGGCACGGTCCTTCAGGTCGACGCATGGCTGGGCGATGACGTAGGTCATGGGTAGCGGGCCTCCTGCTGTGGACCGTTCGGGAGCGGATGCTGCACCACCTAGTATGCCGGACATGACTGGCGATCCCACGCACGGCCCCGCGGACGAGACCGCCTCGACGGGCACCCCGCAGGCCGCCGGGGAGAGCCGCCCCGGCGCCCCCTCGGGCGGTGGCGCCGCCGGCGCCCAGGACACCGAGGGCCACCGTGCCAGCGCCGGGCTCACCGTCGGCGGCCGTGTCGTCGTGCGCTACCGGCTCGAGGGCGCCGGGGCCTCCGCCACCGACTTCCTGGGCGAGCTCGTCGCCCGCAACGACGACTTCCTGGTCGTCGACACCAGGAGCGAGCGGGTGAAGCTCATCCGGGCCGACGTCATCGCGGCCAAGGACGTCCCTCCCCCCGCGAGCCGCCCGGGCCGGGCGCACGAGCGGGTCTCGGCCGACGACCTCGAGAAGCTCATGGCCGGGGGCTGGCAAGCCCTCGACCGCGGCGGCCTCGGCGACTGGGTGCTGCGGGCCTCGGAAGGGTTCACCGGTCGGGCCAACTCCGCCCTGGTCGTCGGCGACCCGAGCCTGCCGCTGGACAAGGCGATCGACTTCGTCGAGCGGTGGTATGCCGAGCGCGGGCTCCCGCCGATGTTCCAGGTCCACGGGCAGCCCGGGTTCGAGATCTCCTCGGATCCCACCGCCGCCGTCCTGCTCGACCGCGGCTACACCCCGGGCGGCGGCCGGCCGCAGTGGGAGCGGGTGCTCGTCATGACCGGACTGTCGGCCGCGGTGGCACCGCTCACGCAGGAGTCGGTCCCCGTCACGGCGGACGCCGAGCTGCAGCTCGAGTGGCTGATGGCCTACGGCGAGCAGCGCTCGATCGTCCCGGGCGCGACCGAGGCCGTGCTGACCGGTAGCGAGGGACAGCTGTTCCTCTCGGTCCGCGATCCCGGCAGCCGCCGGATCACCGCGCTGGCCCGCATGGCGATCCACCCCGGGTGGGCGGGCGTCTTCGGCCTCTGGGTCCACCCGGACCACCGTCACGAAGGTCTGGGCTCGACTCTCGTGTCAGCGGTCGCGATGGTCGCGCGGGAGAACAACATGCCCGCCATCTACCTGCAGGTCTCCGCCGACAACGCCGAGGGCGTGGCCTTCTGGGAGGGCCTCGGCTTCACGGTGCACCACGAGTACACCTACCTGGTGCGCCCGGTCTCCTGACGGGCGCTCACGGCGGCGTCGCCTTCGGGTTGGTGCAGACGATGTGGTCCTCCGGGACGTAGTGCGTGGTCACCGGCTCGCTCCGGACCAGCTCCGGTGAGCCGGGACGACGCCACTCGCGGGTCACCGTCACGTCGAAGCCGGGGTTGGGCTGCTGTGGGTAGCACTTCAGACTGTTGCTGCGAATCGTCTTGGGCGGCAAGACATTTCGCCGCGGACCCTTGACCGAGGCGATGTCCCAGGTCTTGGTGCTCCACACCCGCCCGTGGACGAAGCCGCCCTCGACCCAGGTCTGCAGCAGCATCCCGTGCGGGGTGTCGTTCTTCCATTTGTTGTCGATCGACGGCCAGTAGACCGTGGCCTCGCGGCCCTCGGGGTAGCGCGGGATGAAGAAGGCGTGCGGGCTGAACTCCAGGAAGCGCGCCCCCGCGAAGTACGCGACGTTGTAGACCACGGTGGACACCTGGCTGATCCCGCCGCCGGTCCCCCGAGTGAGGCGCCCGTCGATGATGACGGTGCCGTCGGCATACCCCTTGTCCTCGGTGCGCTCGCCGAGGATGCCGTTGAGGCTGAAGGTCCCTCCCGGCGGCACGTAGGTGCCGTTGAGGCGGCTAGTCGCGACGACGAGGTTCTTGGTCCGGGTCGGGTCGTTCGTCGGGAACGGCGAGCGGAAGTCGGCGACGAGGGTGGTGACGCCTGCCTTCTGCGCGTCCGCCGTGGTGAAGGGTGGCTGCGCCACGGACGGCCTCGTGTCGACGGTGCGGTCGTCGCTGGAGATGGCGGCCACCACGCGCTTGGCGAGGGCGTCCTCGTCGATGACCAGGCCGTCGACCGAGGGCACGAGCTTGGGCTTGCCGTTGTTCGGCTCGAAGACCCAGCCGGCGCTGCTCGCCGCCCGTGTCGACACCTTGACCCTGCCGGCGACCAGCCGCGCGAGACCCCGCTCGTCGAAGTGGGGGACGAGCCCACCGGACGGGTCCGGGACGACTGAGACCAGCGGGGCGTAGTCGGCCGGTGGGAGCAGGACCTTCGTCGCTCCGGACACGAGGGTGAGGGGCCGGGACATCGCGGTGCTGCCGAACTGCGCAGCGACCCGCTGGACGGTGTCGGCGTCGATGCGGGGCTGCGTCTCGCGCAGTGCGGCCGTGGCCGAGGTCGAGTCGGGGAACGCCCTGCGCAGCGCCAGCTTGGTGCCGGCGATGTCGAGGGTGTGCCCCGGCTCGGGCAGGTCGACCGACAGGGAGCCGCCCGGGAAGGAGACCCGACCCTCGACGGGCGCGACCGCCAGGCCCGGGGCCAGCCGCTCCAGGTAGGCCGTCAGCGCGTCGTCGTCCGCCCTCGTCAGCAGCGGCGCCCGGACCGTCCCGGTGAGCTTGCCCCAGATGACCCTCGGGTCGAGCGTGAAGCCGACGAGCCCGTCGAGCGAACGGTCCAGGTCCACGCCCAGGCCCGCGTCCTGGGGGACGACCTGGACCGTATCGGGCCGCCCCGGCACGGTGAGCGCGATGGGCGTGGCCAGCAGCGAGTGGGACCCCCGCGTGATCGCCGATCGCGCCGCTTCGGGGGTCATGCCGCCGACCTGGATGCCGCCGATCGACACCGTGGCGGGCGCGTGCTGCGCCGACCAGGCGCACAGTCCGGCATACCCACCGCCGAGGACCACGACCGCCACGAGCAGGCGCAGGGCGGTCGAGCGCCGTTCGCGGCGTGGGTCGTCGTGCCAGTCGTCGGACATGCGGCTCTCCGTGCGGGGGTGCAGATGGCACGAAGGTAACGGCTCGGGGGGCCGAATCCGCAGAGGCGGCCACCGTCGGAGGCCGGGTGTCGCCCGAGCCGCGCGCCGGCCCCGGTCAGTCGAGCAGCTCCCTCCCCCGCCTGCCGGTCGGCTGCCACGTCCGGGGGTCGACCTGGCGGAAGCCCTCGCGAGCGGTGGTCCGCGCGGCCACGAGGTTCGAGAGGGCGTGGACCTCCTCGCTGGCGACGATGACCTGCGTGGCGTGCGCACGCAGCGCGTCGTTCTGGACGGCCCGGGCGGCCTCGTCCGCGACCACGTGGGTCACGAGGTGGTCGTCGACGACGGAGGGCGGGAACGGGTCTCCGTCTGCAGGGACGACCAGGGTCGGCGCCTCGGGCGAGCCGTCGCCGAGGTCCTGCTCGTCCCACCACCGGCTCGGGTCGAGCAGCGCCGGGTCCGCGGCCCGGAGCCACGCCCGGTCCTCGCGCGCCCAGCC
Source organism: Terrabacter terrae (assembly GCF_039529575.1). Lineage (NCBI taxonomy): Bacteria > Bacillati > Actinomycetota > Actinomycetes > Micrococcales > Intrasporangiaceae > Terrabacter > Terrabacter terrae. The sequence goes on along the minus strand of NZ_BAAANB010000021.1, from coordinate 556,635 downwards.
GCGCGGCGTGAGGATCTCGTAGGTGCGGCGCGGCAGCTCCGGCTCCTCGAGCAGCTGCAGGGCCCGGCGTGTGGCCCGGTGGGTCTGGATGTGGTCGGGGTGCCCGTAGCCGCCGTGCTCGTCGTAGGTGACGACGACGTCGGGCCGCAGCCGACGCACCACGTCGGCGACGAGGGCGCCCACCTCGTCGAGCTCGGCGGCGGCGAATGCCTCGGGTCGGGCCGCTGCCGGAGATCCCGCCATGCCCGAGTCCCGGTAGCGCGAGAGCCGTCCGCAGGCCGGGTCGGCCCCCAGCACGTGCATGACGGCGCCGATGCGCGACAGGGCCTGGGTCAGCTCACCGTGCCGGAAGGGCGCGAGCCGGTCGGCGGGGTCGCCCTCGAGGTGCGCCAGACCGGGCGGGATGACCTCGCCCTCCTCACCCAGCGTGCAGGTGAGGACGTGGACCTCGTCGCCGCGGGCCACGTGGTGGGCCATCGCGATGCCGCAGGTCAGGGTCTCGTCGTCGGGGTGGGCGTGCACGAAGAGCAGGCTCGGCACGAGGGTCCTCTCGGGTCGGGGAGGTCAGCGCAGTCGGCTCGACGCACTGGGCGTCGGCACCGTCAGCGGACGGAGACGGTGGCCAGGTCGACGATGCCACCGACGGCGTGGTCCTCGTAGGAGGTGATGCCGGAGCCGTGCAGGTAGAGCGCCTTGGTCGCCGAGAGCGCGAGGTAGCCGCCCTTGTCGCGGATGGCCCGGTCGGCCTGCGCCCAGACGGCGGCTCGCGCCCGCGGGTCGGCGGTGGCGTCGGCCTTGTCGAAGAGCGCGTCGACCGAGTCGTCGCTGAAGTAGCCGACGTCCTGTCCGGGCCCGGACGAGTCGAGGTTGATGCGGGGGTCGAACAGTGCCGGGAGCACGCTGCCGGCCGAGGGCCAGTCGGGGGTCCACGCACCGCGGAAGAGGTCGTAGGAGTCCACGGACGTCGGCTTCTCGATCGTCTCGTAGTACTCCTCCGGCGCGACGCCGGTCAGCTCGACCTCGAAGCCGGCGCGCTCCCACCCGGCGGCCAGGGACGCGTATGCCTTGTCGCCGAGGACCGAGCGCGCGTAGACCACGCGCAGTCGCACGGGCAACGTGACGCCGGCCTGCTGGAGCACCCGGCGCGCGGCCTCGGGGTCCCCCTCGACGCTCGCACCGGGCGGGACGTCGACCGAGCGCGGGTCGACCGCGGGCGACAGGAGCGACCACGTCGGGGTCCCGGCACCCTCGCCGCCCGTCGCGGTCGCGTACGTCGCGCGGTTGGTGGAGAGCTCCAGCGCCTTGCGCACGGCTGGCTTCGCCATCACCTTGCTGCGCATGTTGACGGCGAGGTAGTCGACGTTGCCGGTGAAGGGGAAGGTCAGGCGGGCCTGGAGCGCCGTGCCGGCCTGGTTGCGCAGCGTGGGGCTGGCCTGCACCCACGAGACGGCGTAGGCGTCGTCGTCCTGCTGGTTTAGCAGCCGCTGGATGACGGCGGACTCCCCCAGCCCGGAGCTGACGTGGATGGTGTCGGGGTATGCCTGCCGGATCGGGTCGGTGCGGCGGTCCCAGTGCTCGTTGCGCACGAACGTGCCGCCCTGCCCGACGACCCACGCGCCCTGGAGGCGGTAGGGCCCGCTCGACATGACGGCATACGACGCCTTGCCGTCGGTCTTCGTGTCGGCGGAGGCCCGGCGCGGCGCGAACTCCGGCAGGGCCACGATGTGCGGGAAGTCGGGCTCGGCGTCGCGCAGCCGGAAGATGACGGTGCGCCCGGAGCACGACACGGCCCGGTCGAAGTCCCGCTGGTGCGCCGTGTCGCCCGGGCCTGCGTACACCGGCTTCTCGACGCCCTCGGGCGTCACCGTCGTGGGCATGGCCAGCAGGTAGCTGGCGTAGTTGGTGCCGTTGACGTGGGTGCGCCGGTCGAAGGTGCGCGCGACGCCGTGGCGCACGTCCTCGCACGTGATCGGCGAGCCGTCCTGCCAGGTGACGCCCGGGCGCAGGGTGAAGGCCCACGTGCGGCCCCCGTCGGAGGCGGTGCCGGTGTCGGTCGCGAGGTCGGCCCGGATGTCGCGCTGGTGCGCTCCCGTGCCGTATGCCGTGAGCCCCCGCGCGAAGGTGCGCTGGGCGAAGAAGGCCTCGGGGCCCACGTACATCTGCTGCGGGTCCCACGTCGCGATGTCGCCCGAGACGAGGACCTGCAGCGCGCCACCCCGCTGGGGCTGCCCCGCCGCGGACGGCGGGGCGGTGCCCACGGGTTGCGACGCCGACGAGGGCCCCGACGTGGACGAGCAGGCCGCGACGCCCGCCGCCAGCAGGGCAGCCCCGACCGCGGCGGTCAGCGACCGCCCGACCTTCTGCGCGACGCAGCGACCAGCACCCCGTCCCACGACAGGCACGGGTCGGTCAGCCTTCGGCCTTGGCCGCCGACCGCGCCCGAGACGCCGTGCGGGCGCGCTCGCCCGCATCGAGGACGACCTTGCGGATGCGGACCGACTCGGGCGTCACCTCGACGCACTCGTCCTCGCGGCAGAACTCGAGGCTCTGCTCGAGGCTGAGCTTGCGCGGCGGCACGATCTTCTCGAAGTTGTCCGAGGAGGAGGCGCGCACGTTGGTGAGCTTCTTCTCCTTGGTGATGTTGACGTCCATGTCGTCGGCCCGCGAGTTCTCGCCGACGATCATGCCCTCGTAGACCTCGGTGGTGGGCTCGACGAAGAGCACGCCGCGCTCCTGGAGGTTGACCATCGCGTACGAGGTGACGACGCCCTTGCGGTCCGAGACCAGCGAGCCGCTCGTGCGGGTCGTGATGGTGCCGAACCACGGCTCGTAGTCCTCGAACACGTGGTGGGCGATGCCCGTGCCGCGCGTCTCGGTGAGGAACTCGGTGCGGAAGCCGATGAGGCCACGGCTCGGCACGAGGAACTCCATGCGGATCCAGCCGGTGCCGTGGTTGGTCATCTGCTCCATGCGGCCCTTGCGGGCGGCCATGATCTGCGTGATCGCGCCGAGGAACTCCTCGGGGGTGTCGATGGTGAGGCGCTCGACCGGCTCGTGCACCTTGCCCTCGACCTCGCGCGTGACGACCTGGGGCTTGCCCACGGTCAGCTCGTAGCCCTCGCGGCGCATCTGCTCGACGAGGATCGCGAGCGCCAGCTCGCCACGGCCCTGGACCTCCCAGGCGTCGGGACGCTCGGTCGGCAGGATGCGCAGCGACACGTTGCCGATGAGCTCCTTGTCGAGGCGGTCCTTGACCATGCGGGCCGTCACCTTCGAGCCGCGGACCTTGCCGACCATCGGGCTCGTGTTGGTCCCGATGGTCATCGAGATCGCCGGCTCGTCGACAGTGATGAGCGGCAGCGGGACGGGGTTCTCGGGGTCGGCGAGGGTCTCGCCGATGGTGATGTCCGGGATGCCGGCGACGGCGATGATGTCGCCGGGGCGGGCCTCCTCGGCCGGCTTGCGCTCGAGGGCCTCGGTCATGAGCAGCTCGGTGATCTTCACGCGCTGCTGGGAGCCGTCGTGGCGGCACCACATGACCTGCTGGCCCTTCTTGATCGTGCCGTTGAAGACACGGAGCAGGGCGAGGCGGCCGAGGAAGTTCGACGCGTCGAGGTTCGTGACGTGCGCCTGCAGCGGTGCCTCGTCGTCGTACGTCGGGGCCGGGATGGTCTCGAGGATCGTCTCGAAGAGGGCCTCGAGGTCCTCGCCGGCGGGCAGGCCGCCGTTGTCGGGGCGCTCGAGCGAGGCACGGCCGGCCTTGGCCGACGCGTAGACGATCGGGAAGTCGATCTGCTCCTCGGTGGCCTCGAGGTCGAGGAAGAGCTCGTACGCCTCGTCGACGACCTCGGCGATGCGCGAGTCGGGGCGGTCGACCTTGTTGATGCACAGGATGACCGGCATCTTGGCGGCGAGCGCCTTGCGCAGCACGAAGCGGGTCTGCGGGAGCGGGCCCTCGGACGCGTCGACGAGGAGCACGACGCCGTCGACCATGGACAGGCCGCGCTCGACCTCGCCACCGAAGTCCGCGTGACCCGGGGTGTCGATGATGTTGATGGTGACGCCGTCGGCCAGACCACGGTCGGTGGCGGCCTTGCCCGTGTAGTGCACCGCGGTGTTCTTGGCGAGGATCGTGATGCCCTTCTCACGCTCCAGGTCGCCGGAGTCCATCGCACGCTCGTCGACGTGCTGGTGCTCGCCGAACGCGCCGGACTGCCAGAGCATCTTGTCGACGAGGGTGGTCTTGCCGTGGTCGACGTGGGCGACGATGGCGACGTTGCGGATGTCCGCGCGGGTCTTCATGGGCATGAGGAACAGTCTCTCAGGGTTTCGAGGGTGCTTCCGACCACGTCGTCGTGGGGTGGTTCAGGGGTGGTTGAGGGGTGGTTCAGGGGTGGTTCAGGGCTGGATCAGGGGTCGACCGGGAGTGGGTGGGGAGCGGGTCGGGCCCCGGGTCAGGAGCGGGGCGGGCTCCCGAACATGGCTCCGAGCCTCTCGACGATGGGCAGGTCGGCCGGCAACCAGCCGACGGCGCGGAGGTCTCCCAGGTCCAGCCACCGCAGCTCGTCGTGGTCCTCGATGGGCGCCGGGACGCCCTCGACCACCTCGGCGAGCCACACCAGCATCTCGAAGCGGTCGCCCAGCGGCCACGTCGAGCCGGGGAGCGGGCCGGGCACGTGCACCCCCAGCCGGATGCGCACGCCGAGCTCCTCGAGCACCTCGCGGTGCAGCGCGGACAGCGGCGACTCCCCCTCGTCGACCTTCCCGCCGGGCAGCTCCCAGCCCCCGGCGAGCGCGGAGGGCTCCGTGCGGCGGGCCGACAGCATCCGGGTCGGGCGCTCGAGGTCGTCGACGATGGCCGCCCCGACGACGAGGCGGACCGGAGTCTGGTGGGTGCTGCTCATGGCGTCGTCGATAGTGCCACAGCATCGGCCCGTCGACCCGACCTGACCGCCCGCGCCCGCCCGCGGCATACGCGGTCCGTGGCGGGGTTTACTGGTGCCATGGCACGACGACTGACCGACGAGGAGATCGAGCGACAGCTCGGCGATCTGTCCGGCTGGACGCGCGAGGGCGACAGCATCCACGCCTCCTTCGAGGCGCCCGACTTCCTGGCCGGTGTCGCGCTCGTGCAGGAGGTGGCCGCGGCCGCCGAGGCGATGGACCACCATCCGGACATCGACATCCGGTGGCGCACCGTCACCTTCACCCTGTCGACGCACTCCGAGGGCGGCCTCACCCAGCTCGACGTCGAGCTCGCCCACCAGATCAGCCAGGAGGCTGCTCGCCGCGGCGCCCGAAGCACGGCATAACTTAGGATTGCCTCATGCGATCGCACTCACGCTCCGGCTCGCGTTCCGAGTCGCAGGAGGGCCATAGTCCCTGGCCGGACCCCGTCCGGCCGTCCCCGACATCCCACCCGCTTGCCCGGGTGGTGACCGCGTGAGCACCGCCCTCGGCATCGCCCTGGGCATCGTGCTGATCCTCGCCCTGACCGCGGCGACCGGCTACTTCGTGGCCCAGGAGTTCGCCTACGTCGCCGTCGACCGCCACGCCCTGCAGCAGCTGGCCTCCCAGGGCGACGCGGCCGCACAGCGCGCGCTGCGCGTCACCTCGCAGCTCTCGTTCACCCTGTCGGCCGCGCAGTTCGGCATCACCGTCACCGCCCTGCTCGTCGGCTACGTCTCCGAGCCCCTCGTCGGCGTGGGCCTCGCCGAGCTGCTCGACCCCGCCATGCCGTATGCCGCCCGGCTGAGCCTGTCCGTCACCGCCGTCCTCGTCTTCTCCACCGTCGTGCAGATGGTCTTCGGCGAGCTCGCCCCCAAGAACTACGCCATCGCCCGCACGGTCCCGCTGGCCCGAGCCCTGAGCCGCTCGACCCTGCTCTACCTCACGGTTGCCGGCCCTGTGGTGCGCCTCTTCGACCGGGCCTCGACCGCCCTGCTCCGCAAGATCGGGATCGAGCCGGTCGAGGAGCTGGAGCAGGGTGCCACGGCCGAGGACCTCACCCGGATCATCGACGAGTCGCACGCCGGAGGCCTGCTCGACGACGACCTGTCCGGCGTGCTCGCGGGCGGCCTGCGCTTCCGCGAGCTCGACGCGGGAGACGTCATGACCCCACGCGTACGCGTCACGACGGTCCGCGCCGACGCTCCCGTCTCGCAGCTGGCCGACCTGCTCGGCACCGGCTGGTCCCGCTTCCCCGTCACCGGGCGCGACGGGGACGACATCGTGGGCGTGGCCGGCATCGCCGAGCTCCTGTCGGTGGAGCCCGAACTCAGGCGGAGCACGAGCGTGGGCTCCGTCGCCCCGGAGCCGACGGTGGTCCCGACGAGCGCTCCCCTGCCGCGGGTGCTGGAGCAGATCCGCGCCGACCACCGCCAGCTGGCCGTGGTCGTCGACGAGCACGGCGGGTTCGCCGGCATCGTGACGTTCGAGGACATCGCCGAGGAGGTGGTCGGGGAGATCCTCGACGAGGACGACGTCGCCGGCCCCGGTGTGGTGGCGGCCGGTCCCGACGCCTGGGTCGTCCCCGGGCACCTGCGACTCGACGAGTTGGACACCGCCACGGAGCTGCGCCTGTCGGTCAGCGACACCCACTCCACGATCAGCGGGCTCATCCTCGAGCGGCTCGGCCGCACGGCCGTCGCCCGCGACGAGGCCGAGGTCGAGGCCCGCGTCGAGAGCCGCACCGACGCGCGCGTCGGCCTGCGTGACGAGGGGCGTGACGAGGACGACGGGGGGCGTGACGAGGACGACGGGGTGGTCGGTCGGAGCCGTTCGGACGAGCCACAGCACCGTGACGTCCTGGTCCGGCTCACCGTCGAGGCGGTGGAGCGACACGTGCCGTCGGTGGTACGCGTGCAGGTGGTCGACCTGCTCGCCCACCCTGACGTCTCGCCGGCAGAGCTCGCGGTGACCGACCGACCCCGCCACGAGGGCACGGAGGCCGGCCGATGACCACCGCCCTGCTCGTCTCGCTCCTGCTCCTGGCCCTCAACGCCTTCTTCGTCGCAGCCGAGTTCGCGCTCGTGGCGAGCAAGCGTCACCGGCTCGAGGACCTCGCCGAGCGCGGCAGCGCCGCGGCACGTGCCGCCGTGCGCGGCAGCCGCGAGCTCTCGCTCATGCTGGCCGGCGCGCAGCTCGGCATCACGCTGTGCACGCTGGGACTCGGGTCGCTCGCCAAGCCGGCCGTGGCGGAGCTGCTCACGCCGGTGTTCACCGTCGTGGGTGTCCCCGACGCAGCGGCATACGTGGTCTCGGTGGTGCTCGCCGTCGGCATCGTCGTGTTCCTGCACATGGTCGTCGGCGAGATGGCGCCGAAGTCGTGGGCGATCGCCCACCCGGAGCGCTCCGCCGTGCTGCTCGCGCTGCCCTTCCGCGCGTTCACCCGGGTCATGCTGCCCGCCCTGCGACTGCTCAACGCACTGGCCAACGGCTGCCTGCGCCTCGTCCGCGTCACGCCGCAGGACGAGCTCGGGCAGGTGCACGGCCCCAAGGAGCTGCAGCTGCTCATCGCCAGCTCCAAGGACCACGGGATGCTGGCCGAGCCCGAGCACCGCGTCCTCGCCGGCGCGATCGACCTCGACACGATCCCGGTGGCCGACCTCGTCGTGCCCTCGGAGCAGGTGGTCGGCGTTGCCACCACCGCCACCTGCGCGCGGGCCGAGGCGGTCTCGCGGGAGACCGGACGCTCCCGGCTGGTGGTCCGCGAGGGCGGCGTCCCGGTAGGGGTCGCCCACGTCCGGGACGTCGTCCGGGCTCACCCGGGCGCCCCGGTGGCCACGGTCACCACGCCGGCCCTGCACGTCGACGCAGGGCTCTCGCTCCTCGACGCGCTGTCGCTGATGCGGCTGCGGCACGCGCAGCTGGTCCTCGTCGACGGACCGTCGGGGCCGCAGGGCCTCGTCACCATGGAGGACCTCCTCGAGCAGGTCCTCGGCCGGTTCGACGACGAGACGGACGCCTGACACAGCGCCCGAAGGCAGGCAGAACTCCCGTTCCGGACACGGGGGCATGAAAGATCTCCGGCGCGTCACGATTCGGCCAAGTCGGTTGCTGACCGTGTCCCGCGGCTGAATGATGGGGCGCGCGGCTGCGGGGGCGGTAGGTTGCGGCTGCTGCACAGCATGTTGGACGGCCGAACCGCGCCCCCGGCATCGACCACGACCCGGAGGTGGCGCATCGATGAGCACTCCCCTTGAGCTCGAGCCCGGCGCGACGACGGCGCAGTCCGACACGGTGCTCGCGGGCGGCAAGAGCATCGAGGGGCGCTCGCTGGGCCAGATCGCCTGGTCGCGCCTCAAGCGCGACAAGGTCGCCCTCGGCGGCGGCATCTTCGTGCTCTTCCTCATCCTCGTCGCCGTTTGCGCGCCACTCGTCGTCGGCCTGCTCGGCCACCCGCCGGACGAGTTCCACCAGGAGCTCATCGACCCCAACACGCAGATCCCGATCGGCCCCTACGGCGGCATGTCGTGGGACTTCCTCTACGGGCTCGAGCCGGTCAACGGGCGCGACATCTTCAGCCGCGTCATCTACGGCTCGCAGATCTCGCTGCTCATCGCTTTCTTCGCGACGCTGCTCTCGGTGGTGATCGGCACGGTCCTCGGCGTCGTCGCCGCGTTCTTCGGTGGGGTCGTCGACACCCTCATCAGCCGCACGATGGACGTCTTCCTCGCCTTCCCCATCCTCGTCTTCGCACTGGCCCTCGCCGGCGTCGTCCCCGACCAGGCCTTCGGCCTCAAGGGCGACGCCCTGCGCATCGGGGTCATCATCTTCGTCATCGGCTTCTTCAACTGGCCGTACATCGGCCGCATCATCCGGGGCCAGACCCTGTCGCTGCGCGAGCGCGAGTTCGTCGACGCCGCGCGCAGCCTCGGGGCGCGCTCCCCCTACATCCTCTTCAAGGAGCTGCTGCCCAACCTCGTGGCGCCGATCCTCGTCTACGCGACCCTGCTCATCCCCAGCAACATCCTCTTCGAGGCGGGTCTCTCGTTCCTCGGTGTCGGCGTCCAGGCCCCACGGGCCACCTGGGGAGGCATGCTCTCCGACGCCGCGCAGTGGTACCAGATCGACCCGTGGTTCATGCTCTGGCCCGGCCTCGCGATCTTCGTGACGGTCCTGGCCTTCAACCTCTTCGGGGACGGTCTTCGCGACGCCCTCGACCCGCGGTCGCGGTAACCACCGCACCCGCATCCCGTCAGAGAAGGAGCGCATCCAGTCATGAAGAACACACGCGTGATGGCGGTCGCAACCGCGGCCGTCCTCGCCCTGGGACTGTCTGCCTGCGCCGGCAGCCAGACCCCGGGCACCTCCCCGAGCGGCGGTGGCGGTGGTGCTGGTGCGGCACCGGCCGCCGATGCGGCCCTGAAGTCGATCGTCCGGCCGTCGGACAAGAAGGGTGGCACCCTGCGGTTCGGCATCACGAGCGACTGGGACTCGGTCGACACCGGTGACACCTACTACGGCCTCTCGTGGGACTTCCTGCGCAACTACGCCCGGACGCTCGTCGCCTTCAAGGCGGCGCCGGGCGACCAGGGCAACCAGCTCGTCGGCGACCTGGCCACGGGGCTGGGCAAGCCCAGCGCCGACAACAAGACGTGGACCTACACCCTTCGTGACGGGCTGAAGTTCGAGGACGGCACGCCGATCACGAGCAAGGACGTCGCCTACGGCGTCGCCCGCCAGCTCGACAAGAACACGTTCCCGAACGGCCCGACGTACTTCAACGACTTCCTGGCCGACGTCCCGGCGAACTACTCGATCTACAAGGACAAGAACCTCGCCGACCTCAAGGCGATCGAGACGCCGGACGACAAGACCATCGTCTTCCACCTCAACAAGCCGTTCGCCGGCTTCGACTACTTCGCCCAGCTGCCCGCGACGGCCCCCGTCCCGGCCGCCAAGGACACCGGCACGAAGTACAAGGAGCACGTCATCGCGTCCGGCCCGTACAAGTTCTCGGTCTACCAGCCGGGCAAGCGCATCGAGCTGGTCCGCAACGACCAGTACGACCCGAAGACCGACCCGGACACCGGTCGCAAGGCGCTGCCCGACAAGATCACCGTCGAGATCGGCGTCAACGCGACCGACCTCGACAACCGCCTCATGGCCGGTGACCTCGACATCGACCTCGCGGGCACGGGCGTCCAGGCCCAGGCACAGGGCAAGATCCTCGCCGACCCGACGCTCAAGGCCAAGACCGACGACGTCGTGAGCGCTCGCTCGAGCTACACGCAGATCAACAGCGACGTCGCGCCGTTCAACAACATCGACTGCCGCAAGGCCGTCGTCTTCGCCTACGACAAGACCGGCTACCAGCGCGCCTACGGCGGCAACATCGGTGCCGACATCGCCACCGGCCTGCTGCCCCCGGTCGTCCCGGGCTTCCAGGAGCAGGACCTCTACAACGCGAAGTCGAAGCCGCAGGGCGACGTCGAGTCCGCGAAGGCGGCTCTCGCCAAGTGCGGTCAGCCCAACGGCTTCGAGACCAACATCTCCTTCCGGCCCGAGCGCCCCAAGGAGAAGGCCACCGCGGAGTCGCTGCAGCAGGCCCTCGCGAAGGTCGGGATCAAGGCCACCCTCAAGGGCTACCCGCAGGGTGACTACTTCAAGCTGTACGCCGGCAAGCCGGACTTCGCCAAGGCGAACAAGCTCGGCCTCATGGTGATGAGCTGGGGCGCCGACTGGCCTGACGGCTTCGGCTTCCTCCAGCAGATCGTCGACAGCCGCGTCATCCGTCCGGCGGGCAACACCAACCTCGGCATCAAGCTGCCCGAGGTCGACAAGCTCATGGACCAGGCGCTGTCCGAGAACGACAAGACCAAGCGTGAGGCCATCTGGGGCCAGATCGACAAGGTCGTCATGGAGAACGCCGAGGTGATCCCGGGCATCTGGAACAAGGCCCTGCTGTTCCGCCCCGACACCGTCTCGAACATCTTCGTCAACAACGGCTACTCGTACTACGACTACGCCGCGGCGGGCGTCACCAACCCGTGACTCCCCGGTCCTGGTGCCGGGCGACCGCCCGGCACCAGGACCTGCAGCCCCACCCATTCCCGAAAGTAGGTGAAGGCACAGCGCACCGGGTGCATCCACGCACCGCGAGCGCGCCGGCCGCCCTCCAGTGCTGACGTACCTCATCCGCCGGCTCATCGCCGCCGTCCTGCTGCTCGCCATCGTGAGCGCCGTCGTCTTCGCCATCTTCTTCCTCGTCCCCCGCATCGGGGGGGCGACCGTGGACGACCTCGCGTCGCGCTACGTCGGCAAGAGCGCCGGCCAGGCGCAGATCCACGAGACCGCGGTCCGGCTCGGCTTCACCGACCCGATCTGGGTCCAGTACGGCCGCTTCGTCAAGGGCATCGTCGCGGGCGCCGACTACAACACCGGCGCCGGCATCGACCACTGCCCGGCGCCGTGCCTCGGCTACTCGTACATCACCCAGAACCCCGTCCTGCCCGACATCCTCGACCGGCTACCCGTCACCTTGATCCTCGCCGCGGGAGCCGCCGTCCTCTGGCTCATCGGCGGCGTCGGCACGGGCGTCATCTCAGCGCTCCGGCGCGGCACCGCTCTCGACCGCGGGTTCATGGGCGTCGCCCTCGCGGGCGTGTCCCTCCCGATCTTCTTCACCGGCCTGCTGGCCCTGTCCATCTTCAGCTACGGCCTGAAGTGGACGTATGCCGGTGGCGCCAGTCCCATGGACGCCACCAGTCCGCTCGACCTCGTCCACCGCATGCTCCTGCCGTGGATCACGCTGGCCTTCCTCTATGCCGCGTCGTACGCCCGGCTGACACGAGCGGGCATGCTCGAGACGATGAACGAGGACTACATCCGCACGGCGCGGGCCAAGGGGCTGCAGGAGCGCGACGTCGTCGTCAAGCACGGCCTCCGCTCGGCGCTGACCCCGATCCTGACGATCTTCGGCCTCGACCTGGGCCTGCTCATCGGCGGCGCGGTCCTGACCGAGACGACCTTCTCCCTGCAAGGCATCGGCTACTACGCCGTCCAGGCCATCAACCTCAACGACCTGCCCAAGGTCCTCGGGGTCACTCTCGTCGCCGCGGTCTTCGTCATCGTCGCCAGTCTCATCGTCGATCTCCTCTACGCCGTCGTCGACCCCAGGGTGCGTACCTCATGAGCCAGTCCACCAACCAGTCCACTGCGGCCGGCACGGACACCGCTGCCGGGAAGAACGGCGCGACCACCGATGCGGCCGGGAAGTCGCGTCGGGGGGCGAAGAGCGTGTCCGTCAACGCGCTCGACGGCATCGGCGGCATGGGCGCCCCCCGTCCCGACGCGTTCCTCTCCGTCCGCGACCTGAGGGTGCACTTCCCCACCGACGACGGCCTCGTGAAGTCGGTCGACGGGCTGTCGTTCGACCTCGTTCGCGGCAAGACGCTGGGCATCGTCGGCGAGTCCGGATCCGGCAAGAGCGTCACGAGCATGTCGATCATGGGGCTGCACAAGCCGGGGACCGTCCAGATGACCGGCTCCATCAAGCTCGACGGCACCGAGCTCGTCGGCGCGAAGCCCGAGGCGGTGCGCGAGCTGCGCGGCAAGCGGATGGCGATGATCTTCCAGGACCCGCTCTCGGCGATGCACCCCTTCTACACGGTGGGCCACCAGATCATCGAGGCCTACCGGATCCACAACAAGGTCAGCACCTCGGTCGCCCGCAAGCACGCCATCGACATGCTCGGCCGGGTCGGCATCCCGCAGCCCTCGAGCCGGGTGGACGACTACCCGCACCAGTTCTCCGGCGGCATGCGCCAGCGCGCGATGATCGCCATGGCGCTCTCGTGCGACCCCGAGCTGCTCATCGCCGACGAGCCGACGACGGCGCTCGACGTGACCGTGCAGGCGCAGATCCTCGACCTGATCCGCGACCTGCAGTCGGAGTTCAACTCGGCCGTCATCGTCATCACGCACGACCTCGGTGTGGTCGCCGAGCTCTCCGACGACATCATGGTGATGTATGCCGGTCGCTCCGTCGAGTACTCCTCGGCCGACGAGGTCTTCACCCGACCGCAGCATCCCTACACGTGGGGGCTGCTCGGTTCGATGCCACGGCTGGACCGCGTGCGCACGGAGCGGCTGCGCCCCATCCCGGGCGCTCCCCCGAGCCTGATCAACGTGCCCTCCGGGTGCCCGTTCCACCCTCGCTGCGCCTACGCCGACCGCACCGACGGGCTGAGCCAGACGGTTCGCCCGCCCTTCGCCGAGACGTATCCCGGCCACTACTCGGCGTGCCACCTGAGCCGCGAGCAGAAGACGGAGTTCTGGGAGACCGACATCAGGCCGACGCTGTGAGACGCGCACCGTCGCACCTCGCGTCCGGCCCCACGCCCTCGGGCCCGGCGCACCGAGACCTCATCACAGGAGCACGATCGTGACCACCACCCACGTCAAGCCGACCGCCTCGAAGCAGGCGGGCGAGTCGCTGCTGCAGGTCACCGACCTGACCAAGCACTTCCCGATCCGCCGCGGCCTGCTGCAGCGCCAGGTCGGGGCGGTGCAGGCGGTCGACGGCCTCACCTTCAACGTGGCACGCGGCGAGACCCTCTCCCTCGTGGGCGAGTCGGGCTGCGGCAAGACGACGACCGGCCGCATGCTGACGCGACTGCTCGAACCGACCGCGGGCACGATCCTGCTCGAAGGTCACGACATCACCCACTGGTCGACCGGCAAGCTGCGGCCGCTGCGCCGCGACGTGCAGATGATCTTCCAGGACCCGTACGGCTCGCTCAACCCGCGCCACACGGTCGGCACGATCGTCGGTGCGCCCTACCACCTGCAGGGCATCAAGACCGAGCGCGGCGTCAAGCGGGAGGTGCAGGACCTGCTGCAGCTGGTCGGCCTCAACCCCGAGCACTACAACCGCTACCCGCACGAGTTCTCCGGCGGTCAGCGCCAGCGCATCGGCATCGCGCGGTCGCTCGCCCTCAAGCCGAAGCTCATCATCGCCGACGAGCCGGTGTCGGCCCTCGACGTGTCGATCCAGGCACAGGTCATCAACCTGCTCGAGGACCTCCAGGACGAGCTCGGCCTGACGTACGTCGTCATCGCGCACGACCTGTCGGTGGTGCGGCACATGTCCGACCGCGTCGCCGTCATGTACCTCGGCAACCTCGTCGAGCTCGCCGACCGCGACGACCTCTACACGCGCCCGATGCACCCGTACACGACGGCGCTGATGTCGGCGGTCCCGATCCCCGACACCGAGCGACGCAGCAAGCGCGAGCGCATCCGGCTGCAGGGTGACGTCCCCAGTCCGGTCAACCCACCGCCGGCGTGTCGCTTCCACACCCGGTGCTGGAAGGCACAGGAGATCTGCCGCACCGAGAAGCCCCCGCTCGCCGAGCTCGCGCCGCGGCACCTGGTCGCCTGCCACTTCCCCGAGAACGCCGACATGCCGGGCTCGAGCGACCCGGCGGCCCTGCAGTCCTCGACCGCTGCCGGCTCAGCTGCCGGCTCAGCTGCCGGTTCGGTTGCGGGCTCCACCGACCACGATGCGCAGGAGCCGCGCGGCTGACCGGGCACGTCCACCCGCGGCAGCGGACGGCATACGAGAAAGAGGCGTCACCCGCTCGGGGGTTCGGGTGACGCCTCTTCTGCACCCTCCATCGTCCGTGGGCCGTCGCCCGTTACACCGCGTCAGACGGCGGGCCGATCTCCCACGGCTGCGACGACCGCCGACACGGGACTGAGCTGCAGCAGCTCCCCCAGCCGTCGGGTGACCGAGGTGGGCCCGTCGACGTGGACGCGCCCCGAGCGCAGCGCGGACCGCAGCGGCAGGCGTCCCAGCCACACGGCATACAGCGACGCCACGTCGCTCGTGATCGTGACGGCCACCGGGAAGCCGGGGTCGGCCATGCACACCGACGGGCGCCCCTGCTCGACGAGGATCCAGAAGCGTCGGCTGTCGTCGTCGAAGCGCACGTGCAGCACGTGGCGGTCGCCCTCGAGGCTGCTCGTGTCGACGCGGGTGTGCATCCACCAGACGAGCAGCTGCGCGTCCAGCTCCTCGGGCCGCGGGTCCCCGAAGGTCCACCGGGCGCCCCACTCGGCGAGCCCGAACACGATCGGCTCCAGGGCGGCGCCCGCGGGCGTGAGCACGTAGCGGGTCCCGGACCGCTCCACGACCCCGTAGCGCTGCAGGTGCCGCAGGCGCTTGCTCAGCAGCGTGCGTGACAGTCCGGGCAGCCCCCGGGCCAGGTCGTTGAAGCGTGTCGCCCCGGTCATCATGTCGCGCAGGATCAGCAGCGACCACTGCTCCCCGACGACGTCGAGCGCACGCGAGATGGGGCAGTACTGCGCGGCGCCTGCGTGGTGTCCTCCCATGGTCACCTCCGGCCGGGACGGCCGCGTCGGCCCGGCACCACGGGCAGGGGCCGACACGGGGGCCGACACGTCCTCCCCAGTATCGGCGCCCGACGTCCGTCGTGGCAGTCCTCTTCGTGTACTGGATGCCGCGACCGACGGAGCGAAGTCTGGACGTCGGCGGCGCTCAGCCGCCGGACCGCGAACGCGGTCCCCCGTTCGACGGAGGGAACCAACCATGTCCACAGACACCCGCTCTGAGCAGTCCACGCCGGCCGACGCCGCGCTCAAGTCCCGGCACGCCGCGATGTGGGCGCTGGGCGACTACCCCGCAGTGGCGCGCGAGGTCATCCGGAGCTCGGCCGGGTCCTCGTCGACGCCTGCCACGTCGAGGCCGGGCAGGACGTGCTCGACGTCGCCGCGGGGTCGGGCAACGCCGCGATCCCCGCCGCGCTCACGGGCGCACGCGTCGTCGCCAGCGACCTCGCGCCCGAGCTGCTCGACGCCGGACGCCGCACCGCCGAGGCGGCCGGGGTCGAGCTCGACTGGCGGCGGGGCGACGCCGAGGCCCTGCCCTTCGCGGACCGCTCGTTCGACGTCGTCATGTCGTGCGTCGGCGTGATGTTCGCCCCGCACCACGAGGCCGCGGCGGCCGAGCTCGTCCGGGTCTCGCGCCCCGGGGCGACGATCGGGCTTGCCAGCTGGACGCCCCACGGCTTCATCGGCCGGATGTTCGCCGTCATGAAGCCGTATGCCGCACCGCCGCCGCCCGGGGCCCAGCCGGCGCCGCGGTGGGGCGACGAGGGCCACGTGCGTGACCTTCTCGGCGGGCAGGTCCAGTCGTTCGCGGCCGAGAAGCGCCTGCTGCCGGTGCAGTTCGACGCGCCGGAGGACTTCCGCGACTTCTTCAAGCGCACCTACGGCCCGGTGATCGCCACCTACCGCCGCATCGCCGACGAGCCGGACGAGGTGGCGGCCCTCGACACCGCCCTGGCAGGGCTCGCTCGTGACGCGATGGACGCCCAGGGCCGGATGGACTGGGAGTACCTCCTGGTCACCGCGCGCCGGACCCCCTGAGGCCCGCACGGGTCTTCCTGTCCGCTCTCGCCATGACCCACCACAGCCGCAGAGAGGCCGCCAGCGTGGCCACGAAGCCGGTGAGCAGGAGCCAGGTCAGGGGGCGATCCGCGTGCAGGTCACCTCGCGCACGCAGCCCTCCGACGAGCATGAGGGTCAGCATGACCACCTCGACCTCGACCATGAGGCTGACGCGCACCCACCGGCTGTCGACGAGGACGACCAGGCCGGCGCTGCCGAGGCAGAAGACGGCGCCGACGACGCGGCACGTCAGCGGGGTCAGGCTCCAGGGCCAGGCGGGAACCACGAAGGAGGGGGCGGCGAACATCACCAGTCCCTGGACGAGTGCGAGTGCAGCGCCGCCGGCGACCAGGGCTCGGGCGACCCGGGTGACGCGCAGCTCGTCCGGCCGCGGCGGCGCCGCCACCTGCTCGTTGGCCAACCAGACGGCGAGCACGGCGAAGGGAGCGGAGAGGTAGAGCGCCGTCCAGAGCCAGAACGCCGGGTGTCCGTGGTTGAACCGGTCCCAGTGCAGGACCGTCGCGATTCCCAGCAGGGCGGCGAAGAGGGCGACGGCCAGCAGCCCAGCGCCGATCCGGGCCCACCGCCGCTCCCGCGCCACGCGGACGAAGAACCAGGCGCCCCCGAGGTAGGCCGACGCCAGCACCATCGGGGTCAGCTCCGGCCTGATGGTCCAGGCGAACAGCCGCGCGGTGTCGCCCGGGAAGGCGTAGAGGATGACGAACGCCGTCAGGAGGATCGGCACGAGCACGAGGGCCAGCACCCGCGTCGCGGTCAGCACCCGGTCGTCCCGCTGCGACGCCTGCGCGGGTGGCGCGTCTCGACTGCCCCGGACCACAGACGGTCACACCTTCGAACGCTCCACGGCATCCAGCAGGGCCGAGTAGGACGCCACGAGCGCACGTCGCTCTGCGGAGAGGAGCGGGTCGGACAGCGAGCACCCGGCGCGCACCCAGGCGTCCGAGAGGTTCATCGCCTCGACCCGGGAGGCGGCCGCGGCGAGCACGCTGCCGACATCCACGGTGTAGACGTAGGCGTAGAGGGCCACCAGCGCGTCGAGGAGCTCCTCGGCCGACACGTTCCCGTCGTGCTGGTGCTCGCGGTGAGCCCGCCACCAGCCCACCTCCAGAGCCGCAGCCCGCCGCGGGTCGATGGCGAGGTGTCCGTCCGCGGCGACCAACGAGTAGAACCGGCGCATCAGCGCCTGCGCCCGCTGCGGGTCGTTGTCCGGGAAGGGAGCCCAGGCCTGGTTGGCGCGCAGGACGAGCCAGGCTCCACGCACCGTGTCACGGCGGTTCATGCCGAAACCGGCCGCCACCATCCCGACGGACGCCCGCAGGAAGGCGAGCCAGTCGCGCCGGTAGTAGGCGACCCACGCCTGCGCCTCCCGGTGGGCGACGACCACGGCGTCGAACGAGCTTGGCCCCGGTGTCCGAGTCCCCATCCGGCCTCCTCGACCAGGCGCGGACCCATCGGCGGTCCACGACGTTGCACTGACGCCTCGTGGGTCTCGCTCCAGAATAGGAGCAGGCAAGGGCCTGCACGAGGAGAACCCATGACCGGAGCGGTGGCTGGGCGCACGCTCGACGACGTCCTCGACCGGATGACGTCGATCCTGGAGGCGATGCCGCCCGAGCTCGCTCCCCGGCGGGCCTTCCTCGCCACCTACCAGCGGACGACGCGCGCGGTCGGCGAGGCGCTCGCGTACGGCGCGTTCGAGGACCCCGCCTGGGTGCAGGCCTGGGACGTCGCCTTCGCCGACCTCTACCTCGACGCCCTCGACGCCGACCTGTCCGGCGACACCGGTCACCGCCCGCCACGTCCGTGGCGGCTCGCGTTCGACGCTCCGCCCGACCTCCCACCACTGCGACACGTGCTGCTCGGCATCAACGCCCACATCAACTACGACCTGCCGCAGGCGCTCCTGGGGGTGATCAGCGATGCCGACTTCGCGGATGCCGTCCTGCTCGGTCGCCGTCGCCGCGACCACGAGCGCATCGACGCGGTGCTGTCGGCGCGGGTCGCCGCGGAGGACGACGAGCTGAGCGCACAGGGCCGCAAGAGCCCCCTCGACCGGGCGCTGACGCCATTCAACCGGGCTGCCTCCGCACGCTTCCTGCGGGAGGCGCGCGCGAAGGTGTGGCACAACACGGCAGAGCTGCAGCGGGCACGCGTTGCCGGTCCTGACGAGTATGCCGTCCGGCTCGCCGAGCTGGAGGTGCTGAGCGCCGCTCGCATCGCCGACCTGCTGGCGCCGGGCCAGGTGCTGCTGCACCTCGCCGTGGCCGGTTTCGGTGTCGTGCTTCCCCCGGCCTGACGAGTGGCCGTGCGGACCGGCTAGGGCATGGTGACCGTGACGGCGTTGGCGTTGGGGCTGCTACCCGCCGCGTTCACCGCCCGGACCTTGTAGGTGTACGTCGTGCCCGAGACGACCGTCGTGTCGCGGTAGCTCCGGGCGGCGGGGTCGGTGAGCCGGGTCAGCTGGACGTTGTCCCGCAGGATGACCCACTTGTCCGCGGCTCCCCCGCCGCTTCCCGCCGTCCACGAGAGGTCCACCACGCCGGCCCCCGCAGTGGCGCTCAGGGTCGGCTGCGTCGGTGCACCGCTGGAGGAGCCGCCCGTGCTCGCCTCGTTGGAGTCGGGACTGGAGCCGATCGTGTTGACCGCCCTGACGGCATAGAAGTACGTCGTGCCGGACGCGGGCAGCGCCTCGGTGTAGGTGGTGGTGCCGGCCGGCACGCTGGTGAGCAGGCTGCGCTGCCCGGACGTCGTGCCGCGGTAGATGTCGTACCTCGTGAAGACGGGGTTGCCGGGCAGTGCCGGCGCCGTCCACGCGAGCGAGACCGTGGTGCCGCCGACCGTCGCCGTCAGGCCCGACGGGGCGGACGGGACGGACGGGGCCGTGGTCCCGGGTGTCGCCGTGAGCTCGTTGCTGTACGGCCCGCTGCCGACGCCGTTGACCGCCAGGACCCGGTACGTGTACGCCGCTCCGTTGGTCACCGTCGTGTCGTCGTACGTCGTGCCCTTGGAGACGGTGGCAAGCGCCGCGTTGGGGTAGCTGGTTGCGCTCGCCGCCTTGCGCCAGAGCTTGTACCTCAGGATCGTCGAACCGCCGTCGCTGGAGGGAGGCTGCCAGCTCAGGTGGACGACGCCGTCCCCCGCGCTCCCGCTGAGCACCGGGGCACCCGGGACCGATGCAGCCGCGCCGTCGACCCACATCGCGAAGTGCTGCTGCGCGACGCCGCCTGCCTTGGTGAAGTCACCGCCGAGGTAGAGCCGCGTCGGGTCCGAGCCCATCGACCACACCCCGAGGGCGCTGTTGATGACGGGCGCCCAGGGCAGGATGGCGCCGGAGGTCGCGTCGACCGCGGCGATCTTGTTGCGGGTCTGGTTGCCGAACGACGCCGTTCCGCCGAAGTGCCCACCGCAGTAGACGGTGCTGCCCACGACCCGCACGGACTGCATGTTCCCGTTGGAGTGCCAGGACCACCGGACCGCACCGGTGGCGGCGTCGACCGCGGTGCAGGCGCCACCGCTGCCCGCCACGGCCTCGTAGATCGTGGTTCCGTCCGTGGCGAGGTCGAGGATGGTGGCGGTGCTCGAGCCGTTGTTGGGCCTGGACTGGAACCCCTTGAGCGGGGTGCCCGTGACCGGGTCGACGATCGCGATCCGGCGGGTGGACGTCACGCCGTTGATGTCACCGAAGTCCCCACCGAGCACGACGTTGCCGTTGTCGAGGACGAGCACGGCCCAGACCCGCCCGCTCGGCGGGACGTCGCTCGGGGTGGGGTTGGCGGTCGGCCGGAACGCCGTGTCGAAGGCTCCGGTCGCGGCGCTGAGCTTCGCCACCTTGGCCTGCGCGTACGTCGTGCCGGCGGACGTGACGGTGTTCCAGTTCCCGCCCACGAAGAGGGCACCGGCACTCAGGCGCATGACGTCGACCGGCCCGTCGAGCTTGGGGCCCACCCACCCGGTCTCCAACGCACCGCTGTCGAGGGTGAGCGCAGCGAGCTTGTCCCGGGTGGCTCCGCCGGCCTTGGTGAACGCGCCCCCGAGGAACAGCCGCGTCCCGTCCGTGGCCAACGCGTTCACGGAGCCGTTGACGCTCGGCCGCCAGCTCGAGTCGAAGCGCCCGGTGGCCGGGTCGAACAGCGCGACGTTGGTCGCGGTGAACTGGGAGGCGCCCGCGCCGTCGACCACGGCCGTGAACGCCCCGCCGACGACCACCTTGCCGGTGGGTAGCGGGAGGATCGCCGACACCCGGCCGTTGACGCCCCAGGTCTGAGCTGGCGCGGTCGCCAGGGCGGCCTGCGTCGCGGTCGCCGTCACGAGCGCGAGGATCGCGGTCACGAGAGCGACGAAGCCCGACCGGACGGCACGCGAGACAGGACGCAAAGCAGCACGCGAGACAGCAGACATGTGTATTCCCCCCCAGGACCAGACAGCACACGCCGGTCCCTCAAGGCTAGGTCGGCATTCGCGACCGGTCTGCAGAAGTCGCCAAATGCGCGGCGTGGCCGACATGGACGGACCCGGTCCTACGGTCCCTCCCCGGCCCGCCCCGGATGCGGCGAGCCCCGCCCCGCCGAGGAGGCGGGACGGGGCTCGTGGTGACCAGGAGCTACGAGGACGGGTCAGACGAGGTCGAACCGGTCGAGCTCCATCACCTTGGTCCACGCGGCGACGAAGTCGCGCACGAACTTCTCACGCGCGTCGTCGCTGGCGTAGACCTCGCTGAGCGCCCGCAGCTGCGAGTTCGAGCCGAAGACGAGGTCGACCGCCGTGGCCGTCCACTTCAGGTCGCCCGACGCGTAGTCGCGGATCTCGTAGACGTTCTCCTCGGACGTGGACACCTTCCACTGCGTGCCGGGAGCCAGCAGGTTGACGAAGAAGTCGTTGGTGAGCACGCCCGGCCGGTCCGTGAGCACGCCGTGGGTGACGCCGCCGTGGTTGTTGCCCAGGGCGCGAAGGCCACCGACCAGGACCGTCATCTCGGGAGCGGTGAGGTTCAGCAGGTAGGCCCGCTCGACGAGCAGGACCTCGGGCTGCTGCTTCTCGCCGGCCCGCAGGTAGTTGCGGAAGCCGTCGGCGCGGGGCTCGAGCACCCGGAAGGAGTCGACGTCGGTCTGCTCCTGCGAAGCGTCGGTGCGCCCCGGGTGGAACGGCACGCTGACCTCGACGCCGGCGTCCTTGGCCGCCTTCTCGACCGCGGCCGAGCCGGCCAGGACGATGAGGTCGGCCAGCGACACCTGCGCGCCGCCCCGGCCGTTGAACTCGGCCTGGATGCCCTCGAGCCTCTCGAGGACCTTGGCCAGCTGCTCGGGCTGGTTGGCAGCCCAGCTGCGCTGCGGCTCGAGGCGGATGCGGGCACCGTTGGCGCCGCCGCGCTTGTCGGTGTGCCGGAAGCTGGCCGCCGAGGACCACGCCGTCGAGACGAGCTCGGACACGGACAGCCCGGAGTCGAGCACCGCGGCCTTGAGGTCCGCGACGTCGGCGTCACCGACGAGCTCTCCCTCGACCGGCGGCACGGGGTCCTGCCACAGCTGGGGCTCGGGCACCCAGGGGCCGAGGTAGCGCGAGACCGGACCCATGTCGCGGTGGAGCAGCTTGTACCAGGCCTTGGCGAAGGCGAGGCGGAACTCGTCGGGGTTCTCGAGGAACCGGCGCGAGACCTTCTCGTACTCCGGGTCGAAGCGCAGTGCGAGGTCGGAGGTCAGCATCGTCGGACGTCGCTTGGGCGAGTCCGCCGACGGGCCGGGGACCAGCGCCTCGGCGTCCTTGGCAACCCACTGGTTCGCCCCCGCCGGGGACTTCTCCAGCTCCCACTCGTAGCCGAACAGGATCTCGAAGAACTCGTTGTCCCAGCGGGTCGGGTGGTAGGTCCAGGTGACCTCGAGACCCGAGGTGATCGCGTCCTTGCCCTTGCCCGTGGCGTACTGGCTCTTCCAGCCGAGGCCCTGCTCCTCGAGCGGGGCGCCCTCGGGCTCGGCGCCGACCAGGTCCGGGTCGCCGGCGCCGTGGGTCTTGCCGAAGGTGTGACCACCGGCGATGAGGGCGACGGTCTCCTCGTCGTTCATCGCCATGCGGGCGAAGGTCTCGCGGATGTCCTTGGCCGAGGCCACCGGGTCGGGGTTGCCGTTGGGACCCTCCGGGTTGACGTAGATCAGGCCCATCTGGACCGCGCCGAGGGCCTCCTCGAGCTGGCGCTCGCCGGAGTAGCGCTCGTCGCCGAGCCAGGTGTCCTCGGGTCCCCAGAAGACCTCCTCCGGCTCCCAGACGTCCTCGCGGCCGAAGCCGAAGCCGAAGGTCTCGAAGCCCATGTCCTCGAGGGCGACGTTGCCGGCCAGGACCAGCAGGTCCGCCCACGAGATCTTCTGGCCGTACTTCTGCTTGACCGGCCAGAGCAGGCGGCGCGCCTTGTCGAGGTTGGCGTTGTCGGGCCAGCTGTTGAGCGGCGCGAACCGCTGGGCGCCGTCACCGGCGCCACCACGCCCGTCGTAGATGCGATACGTGCCGGCCGCGTGCCAGCTCATGCGGATCATCAGGCCGCCGTAGTGGCCGAAGTCCGCCGGCCACCAGTCCTGGGAGGTGTGCAGCACCTCGACGATGTCCCGCTTGATCGCGTCGAGGTCGAGCCCTTCGAACTCCTTGGCGTAGTCGAACCCCGCACCGAGCGGGCTGACCTTCGGCGAGTGCGCGTGCAGAACGGACAGGTCCAGGTGGTTGGGCCACCAGTCCTTGATGCCGTGCGGCCGACCGCCCGTCTTGGGGGTGGGCGACGGGATCGCCGGGTTCTCGCTCTCACTGCCGCTCGCTGCGGCGGAGTCGTGCATGACCGGGCATCCGGCCTCGGCCTTGCGGTCCACTCCCTGCGGGCTCTCTGGCGTGATGCTGTCCTGGCTCTCGGTCATGAGGGCTTCCTTCCGGGCTTCGGTGTCACTTCACTGGTGTGGTCGGTGGAGCATTCGGGGCAGGTGCCCCAGTAGGTGACCTCGGCCTCGTCGATCGAGAAGCCGTGGTCGCCTGGGGCGGCGAGGCACGGGGCGTGGCCCGTCGCGCAGTCCACGTCGGCGACGGCACCGCACGAACGGCATACGACGTGGTGGTGGTTGTCGTCGACCCGCGCCTCGTAGAGGGCGGGACCGCCGGCGGGCTGGATGCGCCGCAGCAGGCCCGCGGCGGTCAGCGCCCGCAGGACGTCGTAGACCGCCTGGTGCGAGACGGTGCCCAGCTCGGCACGCACGCGGTCGATGACCGCTTCGGTGTCGACGTGCGGGCGCTGGTGCACCGCGGCCAGGACGGCCAGTCGTGGGCGCGTCACGCGCAACGAGGCCTCGCGCAACACGGAGCTGAAGTCCGTGGTCATGCGAGCAGGATGTCCCGTGTTCTGGAATGAGTCAAATGAAGGGAGCACGTGCGCGTACCGGGCGCCCGCAGGGCCCCAGGGGTGCCCGCGACGTCGGCGAGGGCAGGGTCAGAGGTCCAGCGCCTGGCCCGGCACGGGGAGCAGGACGTGCGACATCGCCCGTCGGCATCCACCGTCGTCCGGCCGGTTCCGCCTCACGCGGACCCGGGAGCCGCTTCGCTGGCCGCGCTCTCGTGCCAGCGCGCCCCGGTCTCGGCCTGGTACGCGCTGATGGCGGACTCGAGCGTCGGGAAGAAGTGCCGTGGCTCGATCTGGCGGGCGAGCCCGTAGCGGTCCATCTTGCGCCTGACGGGGTCCTTGAGCTCGGCGAACACCAGGTGGGTGCCGGCGCCGTCCAGCTCCTCGTCGAGCTCCTGCAGCACGTCGGAGGCAGTGGTGTCGACGTCGGTGATCGGCTCGGCCGCGACAAGGATCCACCGCGGCCTGGGCTCGGTCCGCGCGAGCGTCCTCACCTCGTCGCGGAAGGTCTTCGCGTTGGCGAAGAACAGCGGCGCGTCGAAGCGGTAGATCACCAGACCGGGGAGGCGCCGCGCGTCGGGGTAGGAGTGCACGTCGTGGTAGCCCTCGAGCCCGTCGACCTTCCCGAGGACGGTCTCGTACGGCAGCCACGCCCGACGGAAGACATTGAGGATCGACAGGCCGATCGCGATGGCGATGCCGGGCAGCACGCCGAGCAGCGCGACGCCGAGGAAGGCCGCGACCGACAGGACGAACTCGATCCGCTGCTGCTTCCACAGCCGCGCGGTGCCGGGGACGTCGGCGAGGGACAGCGACGCGGTGATGACGACGGCGGCGAGCGCCGGCTGCGGGAGGTTCTGCAGCAGTCCCGGGACGAGCACGATCATGACGATGATCAGCCCGGCTCCGACCACCCCGGTCAGCTGGGTCTTGGCGCCGGAGCGCTCGGCGACGGCGGTGCGCGAGCCACTGGTGCTCACCGGGAACCCCTGGAACAGGCCTGCGGCGAGGTTGGCCGCGCCGATGCCGATCATCTCCTGGTTCCCGTGGACCTCCTGGCCGCTCCTCGCGGCGAACGCCGACGACGTGGAGATCGTGTCGGCGAGCGAGATCGTCGCGATGCCGAGGGCGCCGCCGACGAGGAGGGCGATGTCTCCGCGCTGGAGGTCGGGGATCGTGAAGGGGGGGAACCCCTTAGGGAGGACTCCCACCAGGTCGACGCCGCGCGCGGCCAGCCCGAAGAGCGACGTCGCGAGGATGGCCAGCACGACCATCACCATGATGGCGGGCACGCGCGGCACCCAGCGCTGGAGCGCGAGGACCAAAACGATGCCGACCCCGCCGACCGCCACGGCTGCAGGAACCGCCTCGCCCTGTGCGACGCCCTGCACGAAGCCGACGACCTCCCCGACGAGCCCGTCGGCGTCCACCTTGAAGCCGAAGAGCTTCGGCAGCTGGCCGACGAGAATGGTCAGGGCCAGGCCGTTCATGTAGCCGAGCATGGTCGGCTTCGACAGCAGGTCCGCGATGAACCCGAGCTTCGCGACCGCCGCCACGGTCATGATCACGGCCACCAGGATCGCGAGCACCGAGGCCAGTGCCACGGCTCGCTGCGGGTCGCCGCCCGAGCCGACGAGGGGCAGCACCGTCGCGGCGATCATCGGACCGAGCGAGGAGTCGGGCCCCAGCACGAGGATCCGCGACGGCCCGAGCACGGCGTAGCCGAGCAGGCACATGATGGTCGTGTAGAGGCCCGTGATCGGCGGCAGGCCGGCGAGCTCGGCGTACGCCATGCCCTGCGGGACCAGCAGCGTCGTCAGGACCACTCCGGCGACGACGTCCTTGGCGAGCCACTCGCGGCGGTATGCCTTGAGCAGCGCGACCCCGGGAACCCGCTGCACCACCGGCATCACCTCGGCCACATCACGTCGTCACCCGTAACGTCCCGCGCCTGCCGTGCCCCGCGCATCACCCCCGTGGGATGAGCGACGACCGCAGGTGAGCGGGTCCGGTCGCCACGTCGCCACAGGTGCACGACGCCGAGCGGCTGCCCTCCACGCGAGAAGAACTGCTCGTCGACGTCGGTGAGTGGGCCGCACGATGGGTAGGAGAGAGCCAGCCGGCGGCCGCAGCGCGCACCAGGGGTGACCAACCCTTCGAGGTGCACCCGCGCGCCCCGCAGGAGGAAACATGGAAGGCCCAGACGAGAACCACTCGAGCCGCTCGCGGCAGCCCGCCATCGGCGAGCGGATCGAGCCGTACAAGGACGCCTTGGCTTGGCTGCGGACGTCGGTCGGTGGTCCGCCGGGATGGTGGCACGCGGCCTACGCAGCGGTCATGGCCGCGGCCGACGCCGAGCA
This sequence comes from Terrabacter terrae, assembly GCF_039529575.1. Classification (NCBI taxonomy): domain Bacteria; kingdom Bacillati; phylum Actinomycetota; class Actinomycetes; order Micrococcales; family Intrasporangiaceae; genus Terrabacter; species Terrabacter terrae. The sequence continues at coordinate 530,472 of NZ_BAAANB010000021.1, read as the reverse complement.
CGCCAACCTGCGAGCCGACCGGGACCGCTGGAGGCGCCTGGCGTTCCACTACGAGATGGCCGCCACCGATGCCGAACGCGACGACGTGGCTGGTCGGCGGCGCGCGCGACGGCCGTCCGGGCACCAGTGACCCGGACGGCCGGGGACTGCGTTCGTCGGTCTAACCGTCAGGTCACTTCAGGACGACCACCTTGTGCATCCCCATGAGGGCGTGCGGCATACCTGTCACGTCGTCGGACACAAAGCACTGCAGGACGTAGGTGCCGGGCGGCATGTCGTAGGTCAGGGTCGCGTGGGTGCCTGCGGACAGGACGTCCAAGCCGAAGGCCGGTCCGTTGAGCGCGAACGGCGGAGGGGTCATCACCCCGGAGTCGTAGTACGCCTGGACCTGCTCGTCGGTGGTGCCCTTCTTCACCGGCGAGAACTGCGCGACGTGGATCGTGTCAGCGACGTTGCGGAAGGTCACGCTTCCCTCTGCCGGCAGATGGCGGGGGCCGACGAAGCGGTCCGCGGAGGTGAGCCAGATGGTCGGCGTGTGCGAGTCCGAGCCGTCCTTCCAGGCCGAGCTGTCCCCCTCGGTGCCGCGCACGACGAACGTCGTCAGCGCAGGGTTCGGTGCTCCGGACGGTCCCATGGGCCCGAAGAAGCTTCCGAGGTCCATCAGGTAGTACGTGCCGGGTCGCAGGTCCACCCGGACCGAGGCCGGGTACCCCTTCTGGACGTCTGCAAGCCCGGTTGCACTGATGTGGCGGTTGAGCCCTCGGGTGCCCTTGGCGGCGGTCGCCGGGGTGGACGAGAACTCATTGGCCAGGTCCGCCTTGAACGTGTTGATCGTGGCCTTTCCCAGAAGGCGGAAGAGGCTGATCTGGCTTCCACCGGGGCCGGTGTTCGACGTGGAGACGTGGAAGCTGATGGGGCCCGCGTCGGCCCGCGAACGGCTCAGTGACACCTGAGAACCGTCGCCGGTGACCCAGACCGTCGTGACGTGGTGGTGATCGCCGACGTGGGCGGAGGCGCTCCCGGCGGCGGCCACGGGAACAGCGGCAGCCAGCGCGAGCGCGGCAAAAGTGGAAACGAGTCTTCTCACGGCTTCCCCCTTTGGGGAGGAGGGGGGCCCCGGCCTACCCGAGGCCACCTATCAGGCTATCCGTCCGCGCCCATCCGCACCCCCGGATCGACGCAACCGCATCCGTCACCCGGACCGCTCAAGCGTGTGCGCCGAGCGCTCAGACGTTGAAGCGGAACTCCACGACGTCGCCGTCGGCCATGACGTAGTCCTTGCCCTCGATGCGCACCTTGCCGGCCGCCTTGGCGGCGTTCATGTTCCCCGCCGCCACGAGGTCGTCGAAGCTGACGACCTCAGCCTTGATGAAGCCGCGCTGGAAGTCGGTGTGGATGACGCCGGCGGCCATCGGGGCGGTCCAGCCCTTGCCGATGGTCCACGCGCGCGACTCCTTGGGCCCGGCCGTCAGGTACGTCTGCAGGCCCAGGGTGTGGAAGCCGGTGCGGGCCAGCTGGTCGAGCCCCGACTCCTCCGCGCCGAAGCTCTGGAGCAGCTCGAGGGCCTCGTCCGGCTCCATCTCCATGAGGTCCATCTCGAGCTTGGCGTTGAGGAACACCGCGTCGGCCGGCGCGGCGAGCTCGCGCAGGGACGCCTGCAGCTCGGTGTCGGCCAGCTGCTCCTCGTCGAGGTTGAAGACGTAGATGAACGGCTTGGTCGTCAGCAGACCCAGCTGCTTCGCCTCGGCGAGATCGACCCCGGCGGCCGGCCCGGCGGCATACAGGGTGTCGCCCGCTTCGAGGACCTTCTGCGCGGCGACCGCGAGGTCGACGGCCGCCTTCTTCTCCTTGTTGACCCGGGCCTCCTTCTCGAGGCGCGGCACGGCCTTCTCGAGGGTCTGCAGGTCGGCGAGGATGAGCTCGGTGTGGATGGTCTCGATGTCGCTGGCCGGGCTGACCTTGCCGTCGACGTGCACGACGTCGCCGTCCTCGAAGGCGCGCACGACCTGGCAGATGGCGTCGGCCTCGCGGATGTTGGCGAGGAACTTGTTGCCGAGCCCCTCCCCCTCGCTGGCGCCGCGCACGATGCCGGCGATGTCGACGAAGCTGACCGTGGCCGGGAGGATCTTCTCCGAGCTGAAGATCCCGGCGAGGACCTTGAGGCGCGGGTCGGGCAGCGGCACGACTCCGACGTTCGGCTCGATCGTCGCGAACGGGTAGTTCGCGGCGAGCACGTTGTTCTTCGTCAACGCGTTGAAGAGCGTCGACTTGCCGACGTTGGGGAGACCGACGATTCCGATGGTGAGTGCCACGAGGACAAGAGTCTAGTGACGTTCGCGCGAGGTCCGACCACGAGGGCGTATGCCGTCACGCCGGCGTCACGTCAGAGTCCACTCCCAGCCACCCGTTCAGGGCGCCGTAGTCGCACTCGCGCAGGCGGGCGTCGACGTGCAGCGGCACGCCGCTGCCGGCATACGCCAGCTCGGCGGTCTCGACAGCGCGGGCGAGATCGGAGGAGTAGACGGCCGCGAACCCGGCGGCCGGGCGTCGCCGGCCCAGCTCGCGCGCGAGGCGCCGCCCCTGCTGGGAGAGGCGTCCCGGCAGCCAGCCGGTCGCGATGCCGGCCTCGTTGTCCTCGGTGACCGAGTGCGTCTCGTAGACCAGCTGGACACTCATCGGCGCCGTGGCCTCAGCGCGGCGTGCGCACGCCGCAGAGCTGGCGCGACTGGGCCACGAGGTTGCCGGCGGAGTCCCAGATCATCGCGTCCTCCTCCATCATGCCGCCGCCGAGGGTGTCGCTGCCGAGGGTCACCTGGAGCCATCCCGGCTCGGGTCGGCGGCGCACGTGGCCGGTGAACTCGAGCGTGGGCGTCCACCCGAAGAGCCCGAGGTCGAAGGCGACCGGTGGCAAGGCGTCGAGCGCCAGCATGAGCAGCGTCGTGTCGGGCTCGCGTCCGTCGCGAAGGCGCAGCCACCCGCGCATCACGCCGCGCATCGACGGCTTGCCGAGCGCCCAGCCGGCGGTGTCGGGGTCGAGCCGCAGGTCGAGGCGGTCGAGGAACTTGGCGTTGGAGAGGAAGCCGGGTGGCGCCTGGTCGGCGGAGAGGCACTGGTCCGGCGGCGGCATCTCGGCCGGGGCCGCCTGGCGCTGCACCTCGAGGTCGGTGAGGTTGCCGAACGAGCCGATCGCGCGCATGCGCTCGACCGGACGACCGTCGTCGCCGGCCTGGTGAATCGTCATCTGGCCCGTGGAGAGCGTGCGCCCGCAGCGCATGACCTCGGTGGTGACGGTGAAGGGGCCGGGCTGCGACGCGGTCATGAAGTAGGCCGAGAGCACCACCGGGTCGACGTGCTCCGTCGTCTCGCCCGGGTCTGCCGCGAGGTGCTCACCGAGCGCGCGGAGCGCCGTGGTCATGACGAGGCCGCCGTTGACGGCGTTGCCGATCATCCAGTCCTCGGAGAAGGTGCCGTGCCGCTGGGTGGGGTCGTCGCCCGTCTCGAGCCGGGTCGCGTCGTCGTACTCGCTCACGGACAAGGTGTAACAGACGTGTCGCTCCACCCGCTGTCGGCGCTCTCTGGGACGGTGCTCGCATGGACCTCACCGCTCTGCTCGTCGGGCTCGTCATCGGGGCAGTCCTCGGCGCACTGCTCGCCTGGCTCTCCGCCCGTTCAACGCTGCTGGCGCGCTCGGCCGGGGCCGAGGCTGAGCGTGACGTGCTTCGCGAGCGGGTGGCCGACCTCGAGACCGCTCGGGAGGTCGACGACGCCACCGCCGCCCTGCTCGCTCCCCTGCGCGACACCATCGGGCGGGTGGAGCGACAGGTCGGCGCCCTGGAGCGCGACCGTTCCCTCCAGTTCGGCCAGCTCGGCGAGCGCCTGACCGAGGTGAGCCGTTCCACCGAGTCACTGCGGTCCGAGACCGCCACGCTGGCCAGTGCCCTCAACGCCTCGACCGTCCGCGGCGCCTGGGGTGAGGTCCAGCTGCGCCGGGTGCTCGAGCTCGCGGGGCTGCTCGCGCGCTGCGACTTCGACGAGCAGGTCACCCGGGTGAGCCGTCACGGCGCGACGGTGCGCCCCGACGCGGTGGTCAACCTGCCCGGCTCCCGTCACGTGGTGGTCGACTCGAAGGCCCCGATGTCGCACTTCCTCCAGGCGCACGGCGACACCGTCTCGGAGGCCGAGCGCGCCGAGCTGCTGGCTGCCCACGCGACAGCTCTGCGCCGGCACGTCGAGGGCCTAGCCGCCAAGGCGTACTGGACCGCGTTCACCCGCTCCCCCGAGGTCGTCATCTGCTTCGTCCCGGGCGAGGCCATCCTCGCGACGGCGCTCTCCGACGACCCGGGGCTCTACGAGCACGCATTGTCGCGCAAGGTCGTCCTCGCCTCGCCCGGCACCCTCTTCGCGGTGCTGCGCACCATCGGCGCCATCTGGCAGCAGGACGCCCTCGAGCAGAACGCGCGCGAGCTGCTCGCCATCGGCCAGGAGCTCTACTCGCGCCTCACCACCCTGGGCGGGCACGTGACGACGATGGGCCAGTCCCTGTCGCGCTCGGTCGAGCAGTACAACAAGTTCGTCGGCACGCTCGAGTCGCGGGTGCTCGTCACGGCCCGGCGCATGCACGAGCTGCACCTCGCGAGCGAACAGCCGCCGGCGCTCGTGCCGCTCGAGGTCGCGCCGCGTTCGGTGAGCGCGGCCGAGCTGACCGACGACCTCGGCCGGGAGGCGCGCGACGATGCCTACCTCGAGCGGGAGGCGACCCACCGACTGCCCCCCGGAGGAGAGGCCTCCGCCTGACCGACGAAGGCCCATCCGTACCAGATCCGAGCAGGCGACGGCTGACCGAAACTGCGCCACGGCGCGGTTGCCCCCCGTGCGACCCCGATCCCGGCCGAAGGTGCGCCACGGCGCAGACTCATGCCCAGCCCGGCCCCAATCCCGGTCAGAACTGCGCCACGGCGCAGTTGGCGAGCAGCTGGGGAACTGGCGAGGTCAGTGGAGCGAGCCAGAGTCCTCGAAGGCGGCGTCGTGCCGGACCGTACCGGCGTCCGCCCCGTCGCGCGCCTTGAGGTCGCGACGCAGCTCCCGCGGCAGCGAGAAGAGCAGCGACTCCTCCGCGGCGACCACCGGCTCGACGTGGCCGTAGCCTCGCTCGGCGAGCCATGACAGGACGTCGCGGACGAGCACCTCGGGGACGCTCGCGCCGGAGGTGACCCCGACCGTGGAGACGCCCTCGAGCCACTCGGGCTGGATCTCGTCGGCGAAGTCGACGAGGTGCCCGTCGCGAGCACCGTGCTCGAGAGCCACCTCGACCAGGCGCACCGAGTTCGAGGAGTTGCGCGAACCGACCACGATCATCAGGTCGGTGTCCTTCGCCATCTCCTTGACCGCCAGCTGGCGGTTCTGCGTGGCGTAGCAGATGTCGTCGGACGGGGGGCTCTGCAGCGCGGGGAACTTCTCCTTCAGACGCGCCACCGTCTCCATCGTCTCGTCGACCGACAGCGTGGTCTGCGACAGCCAGACGACCTTCTCCGGGTCGCGGACCGTGACGTTCGCGACGTCGTCGGGCCCGTCCACCAGGGTGATGTGCTCGGGTGCCTCGCCGGAGGTGCCGATGACCTCCTCGTGGCCCTCGTGGCCGATGAGCAGGATGTCGAAGTCGTCGTCGGCGAAGCGCACGGCCTCGCGGTGCACCTTGGTGACGAGCGGGCACGTGGCGTCGATCGTCTTGAGGCTGCGAGCCCGCGCCTCGTCGTGCACGACCGGGGCGACCCCGTGGGCGGAGAAGATGACGGTGGCGCCCTCCGGGACCTCGTCGGTCTCGTCGACGAAGATGGCGCCGCGCTTCTCCAGCGTCGTCACGACGTGCTTGTTGTGCACGATCTGCTTGCGGACGTAGACGGGGGGCCCGTAGAGCTCGAGGGCCTTCTCGACGGTCACGACCGCCCGGTCCACACCGGCGCAGTAGCCGCGTGGCGCCGCGAGGAGGACCTTCTTGGCGGACGTCTGCTCGGCGGGATGGCTCATGCGCCCATCGTACGGGGACCAGCGCCAGGCGCCCGATTCGCCGCCGGCCCGGGCGCCCCTCGGCCGCTGCTCGGCGGCGCGTCGCCACGGCATCGGCGACCGTAGGCGCCGCCCCGTAGTGTGACGCGGGTGAGCATGACGAGCCCGCTGCCCGACAAGGCCGCCGACACCTCGGCCGAGCAGCCGTGGCCGGTACGCGTGCTCAGCCTCAAGATCTCCGACTACGTCGACCGGATGAGCCAGCTGTGGGTCGAGGGCCAGGTCGTGCAGTTCAACCCGCGCGGGGGCACGGCGTTCCTCACGCTCCGCGACCCGGACGTCGACATGTCACTCTCGGTGTCCGTCCCCATGAACGCGGTCAACGCGATGCCGATCCCGCTGGCCCAGGGCGCACGGGTGGTGCTGCAGGCCAAGCCGACCTTCTGGACGAAGCGCGGGACCCTCCAGCTGGAGGCCCGCCAGATCCGCCCGGTCGGCATCGGCGACCTGCTCGCCCGCGTCGAGATCCTCAAGCGGACGCTCGCGGCTGAGGGCGTCTTCGACGCTGGGCGCAAGCGGCCGATCCCCTTCCTCCCGCACCTCGTCGGCCTCATCACGGGGCGCAACTCGGCCGCCGAGAAGGACGTCGTCGAGAACGCCCGCCGCCGCTGGCCGGCGGTGGCCTTCGAGATCCGCGAGGTGGCGGTCCAGGGCGCGTCGGCCGTCACCGAGGTCGTCGAGGCGCTGCGCGAGCTCGACGCGATCCCGGCCGTCGACGTCATCGTCATCGCACGCGGAGGCGGCGCGCTGGAGGAGCTGCTGCCCTTCTCCAACGAGGCGATGATCCGCGCGGTCGCGCAGGCCCGCACGCCCGTCATCAGCGCCATCGGCCACGACGTCGACCAGCCGCTGCTCGACCTCGTCGCCGACTGGCGCGCCTCCACCCCCACCGACGCGGGCAAGAAGGTCGTGCCCGATGCCGCGCACGAGCGCGCCCTCGTCGACACCGCCCGCGACCGCATACGCCGCGCGCTCGCCCGTCGTGTCGACGCCGAGCGGTCCGGCCTGCGCTCGCTGGTGTCGCGGCCCGTGATGGCCGACCCCGTCGCGCTCGTGCGCGCTCGTCGGCAGGAGGTCGCCGCCCTGCGCGTCCGCGCGACGACCCGCATGGAGGCTCGCCTGCACCGCGCCGGCGACCAGGTCGAGCACCTGCGCCGCCAGGTCGTGGCCCTCTCCCCGCAGTCGACGCTCGAGCGCGGGTATGCCGTCGTGCAGCACCGCGACGGACGCATCGTCATGGACCAGGACGACGTGGGCGTCGGCGAGCTCTTGCGCGTCCGCGTGGCCCGCGGCGACTTCGGGGTGCGACCGGTGAGCGCCGGCGTCGACGACGCGCCCGCCAAGGCCTCGAGGCCGAGGAAGGCGCGCGCGGCCGGAGGCTCCACGGCTGAGGGCGCTGACGGGGCGGGGTCGTAGGGTGTCGCACATGGCTGACGTGACGACGACCGACGGCTTCCCCGACATCGCCGGGATGCGCTACGAGGACGCTCGCGAGGAGCTCATCGGGATCGTGGCCAAGCTCGAGGCCGGGCAGGCGCCCCTCGAGGACTCCATGCAGCTCTGGCGCCGGGGCGAGGCCCTGGCCGCGCACTGCGCGACCTGGCTCGACGGCGCCCAGGCCGAGATCGAGCGGGCCACCCGCCCCGCTGCGGGCGGGAGCGAGCTGCACGCCGACGACGAGATCTTCGACGAGGACGACTCCTGAGCCGGCCCACACGTATCCGCCGCTGACGGCCGACGCGCTGCCGGCCGGGGCCGCGGCCGCTGTCGCGTCCCCGAGGGAACCGGCCGTCAGGGCGTGGTCGACGGCGCCGGCTTCACACCGGCTGCCGGTTTGACCGGGGCGAGCGCGGCCACGAAGGCCTTGAGCTCGTCCTCGGGCGCCGTCCCGCTCGCCACCACCGTGACCCCCTTGGCCCCGGTGCCCTTGGCGACGTAGGCGATCTGGTTCACCGAACTGGCCGCGTACTTCTCGAAGCCACGACCCGACACGGTGACGGTCCCGGTGGCCTGTCCGTCGTTGACCGAGCGGCTCACCCAGCCCTGGGTCGCGCCTGCCGCCTGCTTGAGCGCGATGTCGGCGCCGGTCGGCGTGGTCCACACCGTGGTGAAGGTCGGCACCTGGTCGGTGCCCGGCGCATAGGTCGCGACGGTCGGCACCCAGCCCTTCCCGAGCCCCTGTGGCATCAGCACCGACCACGACGTCTGCGCCGCCACCTGGGCCGCCTTGCCGGACGCGTCGACGGCCGGGCGCTGCACCTGCGTGATCCTCGGGACGATCGCCACGAGGGCGAGCACGAACAGGGCGATGACGACCATCGAGCGGATCATGTTGGGGAACGTGCCGAGCGAGTAGCGGCTCGGCGGTGCTGCCGGCGACGGCTGCTCCGGCTGCCCTCCGGTGCCCGGGACGCCTGCGGCGGGACGGGCGGTCTCAGGCGATGGTGTCGACGACGTCGACGGGGTGCTCATGCCTCTCATCGTCCCCGACTCGACGACGCGGTCCAAACCGGGGCCTGCCCACCGATAGGCTGGCGCCGACTCGTTCTGCGCCGACGGAGGACCACCTGATGAAGCACAGCCAGCCGGATCGCAACCTCGCTCTCGAGCTGGTCAGGGTGACCGAGGCTGCAGCCATGGCTGGCGGCCGCTGGGTCGGGCGCGGCGAGAAGAACAAGGCCGACGGGGCCGCCGTCGAGGCCATGCGCGCGATGATCTCCACCGTCAGCATGCGCGGCGTCGTCGTCATCGGCGAGGGCGAGAAGGACAACGCGCCGATGCTCTTCAACGGCGAGCAGGTCGGCGACGGGACCGGACCCGAGGTCGACGTCGCCGTCGACCCGATCGACGGCACGACCCTGACGGCGAAGGGCATGAACAACGCCGTCGCGGTGATGGCCGTGGCCAACCGGGGCGCGATGTACGACCCCTCCGCCGTCTTTTACATGGACAAGATCGCGACCGGCCCGGAGGCTGCCGACGTCGTCGACATCCGCCTTCCCGTCGCCGAGAACATCCGCCGCATCGCCAAGGCGAAGAAGGAGACGCCCGCCGACGTGACCGTGGTGATGCTCGACCGTCCGCGCCACCAGGGGCTCGCCGAGGAGATCCGTGCCACCGGCGCGCGGATCCGCTACATCGTCGACGGCGACGTCGCAGGCGCCGTCATGGCCGCCCGCCCGGGCACCGGCGTCGACCTGCTCCTCGGAGTCGGCGGCACCCCCGAGGGCATCATCGCGGCGTGCGCGATCAAGTGCATCGGCGGCGTCATCCAGGGCCGGCTGTGGCCCCGCGACGACGACGAGCGCCAGAAAGCCATCGACGCCGGCCACGACCTCGACCGGGTCCTCGCCACCGACGACCTCGTGACCGGCGAGTGCTTCTTCGTCGCGACCGGCATCACCGACGGCGAGCTGCTCCGCGGCGTCCGCTACGGCGCGAAGTCGGCACGCACCAACTCCCTCGTCATGCGCTCGCGCAGCGGCACCATCCGCACCATCGACAGCGAGCACCGGTTCGACCGACCCGGCTGGTTCGGCAGCACCGACATGATCGACGTCTGAGGAGGCGCGCTGTGACGGACACCGCCGCCAACGTGCGCACCCTCGTCGTCGGCGAGGCGCTCGTCGACGCGGTCACCACCCCGGGCGGGAGCACCGTCGAGCACGTGGGCGGCAGCCCCGCCAACGTCGCCTTCGGCATCGCCGCGCTCGAGCACCCCGTCGACCTCGCCACGTGGATCGCCACCGACGAGCGCGGCCGCCGGATCGAGGAGGTATGCCGTCAGCGCGGCGTCACCCTGACCCCCGGTTCGCAGGGCGCAGCCTTCACGTCGGTCGCCCACGCGACGCTGGGCGCCGACGGCGCCGCGACGTACGTCTTCGACCTCGAGTGGCAGGTGGCGCCGGTCCCCGGCCTCACGGCATACGGCCACGTGCACACCGGAAGCATCGGCGCCGTGCTCGAGCCGGGCGGCGCCCAGGTGCGCGAGATCCTGACCGAGGCGCGCAGGGTCGGTGAAACCGTCTCGTACGACCCGAACGCCCGGCCCTCCCTCATGGGTCGCCCCGAGCAGGCCCGCCGGTCGATCGAGAGCGGGATCGCCCTCTCCGACGTCGTCAAGGTCAGTGACGAGGACATCGCCTGGCTGTGCCCCGGCGAGTCGCTCGACGACGTCGTCCGCGCGTGGGGCGAGCTCGGCCCGGCGGTCGTCATGGTGACCCGTGGCGGTGAGGGCGTCGTCGTCCGCGCCACGGGCACCGGCGAGCAGCGGGCCCTGCCGGCACCAGCGGTGCAGGTGGTCGACACCGTCGGAGCCGGGGACTCCTTCATGGCCGGCCTGGTGTCGGGGCTCCTCGACGCCGGGCTGCTGGGCGGACCGGAGGCACGAGGCCGCCTGAGCCGGGCGACGCTCGCCGCCGTCCTGCCGGCCGTGGACCGCGCGCTGCGCACCGCCGCCCTCACGGTCCAGCGCGCCGGGGCGCACGCCCCGACGCGGAACGACCTGGGCGAAGGACACGTCGGGCATTCGACAAGCACTCGATGACTCGGGCACGATGCTGGACGGCCTGCCGGTGAGATCGGCCGCAGGTCCGGCTGACGCCCCGGTGTCGGGGCGCCCTCCTGTGAGGAACCCCTCGTGTCCGACCCCACCCCTCCCCGCCGTCGTATCGGCCCCTACGAGCAGAGCCTGATCGAGAGCCGCGCCCGGCGTGAGGCCCTCGAGGCCGAGCGCGCCCAACGTGCTGCTCGCTGGCGCAGCCAGATCATCGCCGCCGCCCTCGGCGTCCTGCTGCTGGCCGGCGGCGTCGTGGGCGGTGTGCTCTGGCGAGGCGCGCGCGAGACCACCTCGACAGCCGCCGCCTCGTGTGCCGGCCGCACTCCCGTGTCCCTCTGGGTCTCTCAGGCGGCACAGCCGGCTCTCGCGGCCGTCGCCCAGGAGTACGAGTCGGCCCCGGCCTCTCCCTGCGTCCACTTCCTCGTCACCGCCAAGTCACCGGTGGAGGCCATGATCGGGCTCGGTCCCGGGCAGCCCGGGCGCCCGGACGGCTGGGTGCCCGACTCGGCGCAGTGGGTGCAGCGCGCCAACGCCACCGCCAAGCTCGCCGCCAAGCCGGCCGAGCCCTTCGCCAAGAGCCCCCTCGTCATCGCGATGGACGCGCAGCAGGCGGGCCGGCTCGGTGGGCAACCCTCCTGGCCAGACCTCGTCGCCGGCGACGGCACGCTCCGGGTCAGCGACCCGCGGTCCACCACGGCCGGCATGCTGACCCTGGCCGCGGCCCTTCCGGGGCTCTCCCGGGAACAGGGACGGACCGCCCTGCCCAGGCTCGCGAAGACCACCGCTGCGTCGGTCGACGAGCTCTTCCGCGCGCACGACGCCGACCCCGCCCAGGCCCAGGCATTCCCGGTGGCGGAGGCCGACCTCGTCCGGCACAACCGCGTGTCCCCCGGCCACACCATGGTGTCGGTGACGCCCCGCGAGGGCACGCCACCGTTCGAGTTCTCGCTCGTCGACGTCGCGACCGACCCGGCCCGGGCTCGGCTCGTCGAGCTGCTGAGGGCGCACCTGGCGACGCCCGCGGCCGCCACGGTGCTCGCCCAGTACGGCCTGCGATCCACGGCCCACCCCGTCGCCCCCGCGCCGCCGAAGGGCAGCGTGGGCGCGGTGGCCGTCGGGGCGAGCGTCGACGCGGGCTCCGTCACCGCGGCCACCGACGCGTGGCAGGCCGTCACGGCGGAGTTCTCCCTCCTGTCGGTGTTCGACGTGTCCGGGTCGATGAAGCAGAAGGTGGGCTCGAGCACCCGGATCGGCGTCACCCAGGAAGCCGCGGGCATCGCCCTGGCGACGTTGCCGGCCTCCACGAAGCTGGGGCTCTGGATGTTCTCCACCGACATCGGGGTGAACGGCGTCGACTACCGCGAGCTCGCACCGATCGGTCGCCTCGACGACCCCCGACAGCGCCAGGCTGTGGTCCAGGCCCTGGGGAGCCTCTCCAACCACATCGGAGGAGGCACCGGCCTCTACGAGACGATCTGGGCGGCCTACCAGCAGGCGCAGCAGGACTACGACCCCGACCGCGTCAACGCCGTCGTCATCCTCACCGACGGTCGCAACGACGACCCCACCGGCATGACTCTTCAGCAGCTCGAGGCCAAGCTGCAGGCAGCGTGGGACCCGCAGCGACCGGTCGCCGTCACGACCATCGGGGTCGGGCCCGACGTCGACCCGGCTGCGCTGTCGCAGATCTCGACCATGACGCACTCCAGGTTCTATGCGGCGCCCTCGGCAGGTGACATGAAGACCGTGCTCGCGCGTGCCCTGTTCGACCACACCTGCAAGAACGGCCGCTGCGTCTGAGAGGGGCCACGAGGAAGGGTCGTGGCCCCATGGAGGCCACGACCCTTCTCGTGCTGCGCGTCTCGGTCGGCTCGTCAGCCCTTGACGGCTCCCGAGGTCATGCCGCGGATGAAGTACCGCTGCAGCGACAGGAACACGAGGATCGGGACGATGATCGTGATGTAGCCGGCGGCCGGGATGAGCTCCCGGCCCGCTCCGGTCTGTCCCTGCAAGCCTTGCAGCGCCACCGTCGCGACCGTGTTCTCGCCGCGGCCGAGGAAGATCAGCGCGACGAGCAGGTCGTTCCACACCCACAGGAACTGGAAGATGGCGAACGAGGCCAGAGCAGGCATCGACATCGGCATGATGAGCCGCCAGAACGTCGTGAAGTGGCTCGCGCCGTCGATCTTCGCCGACTCGATGACCGCCGTGGGCAGCCCCGACATGTAGCTGCGGAGGATGTAGATCGCGAGCGGCATGCCGAACCCGATGTGCGCAAGCCAGACCGCGATGAACGTGCCGTTGAGGCCCAGGCCCGAGTAGAGCTTGACGAGGGGCACGAACGCGACCTGGTTGGGGACGACCAGCAGGGCCACAACGATGATGAAGACGACGTCGCGCCCCTTCCACTGCATGAAGGTGAACGCGTAGGCCGCGAACGCCGCGATGAGGATCGGGATCACCGTCGCGGGGAGCGCCACGATGAGGCTGTTGAGGAACGCCTGGGCCATCGGGATGCCGGTGGCCTGGTCGGAGGTCAGGACCGTCGTGTAGTTCTGGATGGTCCAGGAGGACCCGAACGGGTTGAAGAAGGCCGTCCACCAGCCCGAGGCGAACTGCTCGTCACGCGGGCGGAACGAGTTGACGAGCATGCCGAGCGCCGGGATCATCCACGCGATGCAGAGGATGAGCAGGCCGATGCGCACCGGCCAGTTGGCCGACCCGCTACCGGTGCCGGGCTTGCTCTGGCGAATGACCTGGGGCTCATCGGCGGGGGCGCCCGTGCCCGGCTGCAACGTGGTGGTCATCGTGCTGCCTCCTCGGCCCTGAAGTGGCGGACCTGGTAGATGAGGATCGGGATGACGGCGAGCAGCAGGATCACGACGATCGCCGACGCGTAGCCGGCGTTGCCCTGGGTGTAGAGCTCGTCGTAGAAGCGCCGCCCGATGACGTCGGTGTTGTAGGCGCCGTTGGTCGTGACGTAGACGACGTCGAACACCTTCATCACGCCGATGAGCACCGTGATGAACACGGTGATCACCGTCGGCCAGATCTGCGGGACGATGATGCTGAAGAAGATTCGGCGCTCACCGGCTCCGTCGATGCGGCCCGCCTCGACGGTGTCCTCGGGGACGCCCTTGATCGCGGCCGAGAGCAGCACCATCGAGTAGCCGACCTGCGTCCAGATCAGGATGATCATCAGCAGCAGGCTGTTGAAGTGCAGGGTGCTCTGGCCGTACCAGAAGACCGGATCCTTGCCGAAGAAGCCGAGGATGGCATTGAGGATGCCCGTCTGCGGCGCCCCCGCCGGCTGGTAGTCGTAGACGGTGCGCCAGATGGTCGCGGCACCGACCATGCTGATCGCCATCGGCAGGAAGATGAAGGTCTTCGTCGTCTTCTCGCCGCGGGCTCGCAGACGGTCCGCCAGCACTGCGACGCCCAGGCCGAGGACCACCGTCATCGCTGGAACGATGATGATCCACAACACGTTGTTGAGCAGCACCTGCAGGAACGTGCTGTCGGTCAGCAGGTCCTTGTAGTTCTTGAGCCCGACGAACTCCGAGGAGTCGTCGTTGGCGAAGCTGTACTCGATCGTCACGATCGCCGGGTAGATGAGGTAGACGGCGATGGCGAGGATCGCCGGGCCCGCGAACATCCACGGTTTGACCCGGTCCTCCCACCGGCCCTTCAGGGACTCGGCCAGCTTGTTGAGGATCCAGAAGATGATGATGGCGCCGCCGATGCCCCCGATGATCGCGATCACCGCGTTGGCGATCTTGATGGCCATGGCACTTCCTCTCTTCGTTGAAAGGCTGCGCTGTCGACCGCGAGGACGACCGGGTCGGTCGCCCTCGCGGTCAGGCGGCGTCAGCTACCGGACTTGGGGAAGCTGGCGTCGATGTTGTCGAGCGTCGCGTTGAGGTCCTGCTGGCCCGAGAGCCACTTGACCGGCTCGGTCCAGAAGGTGCCCGCACCGACCTTGGCCGGCATGGCGTCGGACCCGTCGAAGCGAGCCGCCGTCGCCTTGTAGAGCACGTCGGTCGCGATCTTCTGCAGGGTCTTGTTCGGCAGCAGCGACACGTCGGCCGTCTTGTGCGGGGAGAAGGCGCCGTTCTTGGCCTGCTGGGTGCCGTTCTCCTTGCTGGCGATGAAGTTGCGCAGCTTGAGCACGTTGGCGTCGTTGTTGAAGGCCGCCGCGAGGTCACCGGCGACGAGCACCGGGTTGTCGCCCGCCGTCTTCGGCGGGAACGGGAGCGGGTTCGTCTGGGTGTCGAGCTTGGCGATCACCGAGTCGGGGAAGCCGCCCTTGTTGGCCACGAACGTCGCCTGCTTGAACAGGTAGCAGCCGGGGGGCTGGGTGAAGAGCGCGTTGCCGCCGGTCTGGAAGTTGGTCGCCGGGATGGCCTTGGTGCCACCACGGACGTAGCCGTCGCCGAAGGCGATCTTCTGGAAGTACTCCCAGGCCGGCTTGATCTCCGGGCTGTTGAACTTCAGCTCGCCCTTCACCCACTTGTCGTAGTTGTCGGGCCCGGCGAAGCGCAGGACGAGGTCCTCGATCCAGTCGGTGATGGGCCAGCCGGTCGCCTGGCCGGACTCTGCGGCGATGCACCACGGGGTCTTGCCCTCGGACTTGATCTTCTGGGTGAGGGTGAGCAGGTCGTCGAGCGTGGCGGGGGCCTGGGCACCGAGGCTCTTGAAGGCCGGGGCGTCGGTCCACAGGATGCTCTTGACGCTGACCTCGTTGGGGAGCCCGTAGACCTTGCCGTCGGCGCAGGTGCCGGCATCCACCAGGCCGGGCACCAGCGACTCCTTGTTGGTGGCGACGGTCGCGTCGTCGTAGGGGATCAGCTTCTTCTGCTTGGCCAGGTCGCACATCAGGCCGGGCTGGGGGAAGAGGCCGAGGTCAGGTGGGTTGCCGCCCTGCACGCGGGTGCGGATCTCGGTGTCCCACGAGGCCGACTTGGTGAACTTGACGGTGATCTTGTTCTGGGCTGCCCACGCGGACACGTCCGCCTTGAAGCCGGGCTCGGTGTCCGGGCCGAGGCCGTACATGACCTCGATGGTGGTCTTGCCCGGGCCGCTGGCGGCCGAGCCGTTGGAGGTGCTGCCACCCGAGTTCGACGACAGACACCCCGCTGCAAGACCGGCGACGCCGATCCCCACCAACGCTGTCACGCCAGACCTGCGATTGATCATGCCTGCTCCTCCTTGGAGGGTTGGGGGCTCCATCGGCCCCAAAGCTGACCGGTCACGTCTCATGCCGGCTCCAAACAGGTGTGCCCGGCGTCACCGTCGGACGGTGCTGGTGACGGTTCGGCGCCCGTCGCGTTCATTCAGTGGGTCATGTAGTTCACACTGAACACCACAACAGTGACCCCCGCCACACCTCGACAAAGGTTTTGCCGAAGTTGTTACTACCCGAATCGTGACGTGCCCGGTCGGCACACCTGTCCCGGAGCCGAATCCGGTCATTCGCTCCCTTTGCGGCAGGGCCGAGCCACCTGCCGCGGCGCCGGAGCGACCGATTAGGCTCGCAAGCGGCGTCGTGCCACGACGGCGCGGGGGTGAGGCGCCGCCCGGCGCCGGCCCGAGGAACGACATCGAGGACACGAAGAGATGGCCGAGTTCGCCTACGAGGACCTGCTGCCCATCGGCGCCGACGAGACGCCCTACCGGCTGCTGACGACCGAAGGCGTCCGCGCCGTCGAAGGGCCGGGGGGACGTTCCTTCCTCGAGGTGGATCCAGAGGCCTTGCGGCTGCTCACCGAGACGGCCATGCACGACATCGCGCACTATCTGCGCCCCGGCCACCTGCAGCAGCTGCGCAACATCCTGGACGATGAGGAGGCCAGCAACAACGACAAGTTCGTCGCCCTCGACCTGCTCAAGAACGCCAACATCGCTGCCGGCGGAGTGCTGCCGATGTGTCAGGACACCGGCACCGCCATCGTCATGGGCAAGCGCGGCCAGCACGTGCTGACCCAGGGCGCCGACGAGCGGGCGATCAGCGAGGGCGTCTACGACGCGTACACCCGCCTGAACCTGCGCTACTCGCAGATGGCGCCCATCACGACGTGGGAGGAGAAGAACACCGGCTCCAACCTCCCCGCGCAGGTCGAGCTCTACGCCGACACCGCTCCGGGCCACGAGGCGCAGTACAAGTTCCTCTTCATGGCCAAGGGTGGCGGCTCGGCCAACAAGAGCTACCTCTACCAGGAGACCAAGGCGATCCTCAACGAGGACGCGATGATGCGCTTCCTCGACGAGAAGCTGCGCTCCCTCGGCACGGCAGCGTGCCCGCCGTACCACCTGGCCATCGTGATCGGTGGCACGAGCGCCGAGTTCGCCCTCAAGACAGCCAAGTACGCGTCGGCGAAGTACCTCGACACGCTCCCCAAGTCGGGCGACCCGGTCACCGCACACGGCTTCCGCGACACCGAGCTCGAGGAGAGGGTCCTCGAGCTCACCCGGCAGTTCGGTATCGGCGCCCAGTTCGGCGGCAAGTACTTCTGCCACGACGTCAGGGTCGTGCGCCTCCCCCGCCACGGCGCGAGCCTGCCTGTGGCCATTGCCGTCTCGTGCTCGGCCGACCGCCAGGTGCTGGGCAAGATCACCGCCGACGGTGTCTTCATCGAACAGCTCGAGACCGACCCCGCCCGGTTCCTGCCCGATGCCGGGGCTGTCGACCTCGGCGAGCACGAGGACGACGCCATCGGCATCAGCTCCACGAGCCGCAACGTCGTTGTCAAGGTCGACCTGACGCAGCCGATGGACGATATCCTGGCCGAGCTGTCGAAGCACCCCGTCAAGACGCGACTGTCGCTGACGGGCCCGCTCGTCGTCGCTCGCGACATCGCCCACGCCAAGATCAAGGAGCGCCTCGATGCGGGCGAGCCGATGCCGCAGTACCTCAAGGACCACCCCGTCTACTACGCCGGCCCCGCCAAGACGCCCGAGGGCATGCCGTCCGGGTCGTTCGGGCCCACCACGGCGGGACGCATGGACTCCTACGTCGACCAGTTCCAGGCTGCCGGCGGCTCGAAGGTCATGCTCGCCAAGGGCAACCGCAGCAAGCAGGTCACCGACGCGTGCGCGGCGCACGGCGGCTTCTACCTCGGCTCGATCGGCGGTCCGGCGGCTCGTCTCGCCCAGGACTGCATCAAGCACGTCGAGGTGCTCGAGTACCCCGAGCTAGGCATGGAGGCGGTGTGGAAGATCGAGGTCGAGGACTTCCCGGCCTTCATCGTCGTCGACGACAAGGGCAACGACTTCTTCGCCGAGGTCAGCAAGCCGATGGCCTTCACGATCTCCAAGCGACCCGGTCTCCAGTGAGTGACGAAAGAGGACACAGATGAGTCAGAACGCTTCAGCCGACAAGGGATTCGACGACCTGCTCGCGGCGAACCGTGGCTATGTCGACAACTTCGACATGGCCGGCTTCGACGGCATCGCGCGCGCCGGCGTCGCCATCGTCACGTGCATGGACTCCCGCATCGACCCGTTGGGGCTGGTCGGCCTGAAGCCGGGTGACGCCAAGATCTTCCGCAACCCCGGTGGGCGGGTGGGCTCCTCGGCCCTGGAGGCGCTGGTCCTGGCCACGCACCTGCTCGGTGTCGACCGCATCCTGGTCGTCCCGCACACCCGCTGCGCGATGGCGTCCAACAGCGAGGTGGAGCTGCGCGAACGCGTGGGGGCCAGCGCCGGCAAGGACGCGTCGTGGATGACGTTCCACGCCATCGAGGACCAGGAGCAAGCGCTGCGCGAGGACCTCGCCAAGGTGCGCACGCACCCGCTCATCGCCGAGGGCACCCTCGTCGGCGGCTTCGTCTACGACGTCGACTCGGGGCTGCTCCGGCCCGTCTCCTGACCTCGGTCGACAAGGGAGTGCCCACTCGACGTTCATCGTGGAGTGGGCACTCCCGTACGTCCGGGCCCTTCCGGGCAGAGGGCGTATGCCGTCCCGCTGGTTCGGAGAGGGCCGCTCAGAGCGAGAGCTCTGCCTTGACCACCCCGACCAGCCGGTCGGCGAGGGTGCGCGCCTGGTCACCGTCGGCGGCCTCGACCATGACGCGCACGACCGGCTCGGTGCCCGACTTGCGCAGCAGCACGCGCCCGTTGTCGCCCAGCTCGCCCTCGGCGGCGAGCACGGCGTCGGCCACGGCGGCGTTGGCCTCGAGGGCCGACTTGTCGACGTCCTTGACGTTGACGAGCACCTGCGGGAAGTGGGTCATGATGCCGGCGAGGTCGGCCAGCGTGCGCCCCGTCGCAGCGACGCGGGAGGCGAGCATGAGGCCCGTGAGGGTGCCGTCGCCCGTCGTGCCGTGGTCGAGCATGACGACGTGGCCGGACTGCTCACCGCCGAGCGCGTAGCCGCCGGTCTTCATCTCCTCCAGCACGTAGCGGTCGCCGACGGCGGTCTGCACGACCTTGATGCCGGCGCTGCCGAGGGCCTGGATCAGGCCGAGGTTGGACATGACGGTCGCGACCAGCGTGTCGTTGCGCAGAACTCCCTGCTCCTTCATGGCGAGCGCGAGGATCGCCATGATCTGGTCGCCGTCCACGTCACAGCCCGCCGCGTCCACGGCCAGGCAGCGGTCGGCGTCGCCGTCGAGCGCGATGCCGAAGTCAGCCCCCTCGGCCACGACAGCCTGCCGCAGGTGCTCGACGTGGGTGGAGCCGTAGCCGTCGTTGATGTTGAGGCCGTCGGGCTCTCCCCCGATCACGGTGACGCGGGCGCCTGCCTCGCGGAAGGCCCGCGGGGCCACTTCGAAGGCGGCGCCGTGCGCCGCGTCGATGACGACGTGGAGCCCGTCGAGGCCGTGGGGCAGCACCGAGAGCAGGTGGGCGACGTAGCGGTCGGCGCCGTCGGCGAGCCGGGTGATCCGGCCGACGTCCGCGCCGGTGGGCCGCTGCCAGTCCTCGCGGAGCCGTCCCTCGATACGGTCCTCGAGGTCGTCGGCGAGCTTGTGGCCGCCTCGGGCGAAGAACTTGATGCCGTTGTCGGGCATCGGGTTGTGGGACGCCGAGAGCATCGCTCCGAGGTCGGCGTCCTGCTCGCCGACGAGGTAGGCGATGGCCGGGGTGGGGAGCACTCCGGCGTCGCGCACGTCGACCCCCGACGAGGCCAGGCCCGCCACCGTCGCAGCTGCGAGGAACTCTCCCGAGGCTCGTGGGTCACGTCCGACCACGGCGACCGGACGGTGGCCCTTGAACGCGCCCACCTCCCCGAGGACGTGCGCCGCAGCGACGGAGAGGTCCAGCGCCAGCTCCGCGGTGATGTCCTGGTTTGCCACACCACGGACGCCGTCCGTGCCGAAGAGTCGAGCCACGCGTGAGTGCCTTCCCGGTGAGTGGCCGGGTCGGCCACCTGATTCTGTGCTCGGACGACGATACCCCCACCTGCGGGTGGCGCCCGTCGGACGGCCTCTCAGGCCCCACCGGGTCGAAGCCGCGCCAGCCACACGCCGTCGACATGACTGACGACGTCGGTCAGGCGCGCCAGATCGGCCGAGACCGGGCCGGAGCGCTCGTCGGCGACGATCCAGCGCACCCCTTGCGTCCGGTAGGCGGCCTCCAGGCCCGCCGCGGTGGGGGCCCGCACCAGGGCCAGCTCTGCGTCCAGGCGCGGCTGGTCCCAGAACGGGGCGACCGTGTAGGGCACGCCCGGCTGCAGCCCCTCCAGCAGACGCGGGGCGTAGCCGTAGCCGCCGACGTCGGTGCGCAGTCCGGACAGCGCCGACACGGAGAAGTCCCGGTTGTCCTGGCGGCCGGCCGGGGAGAGGCCGCTCCACACCCGGTTGGTCGCCACGATGTCGCCCGGCGACGCGTGTAACCTGAGGTACTGGCCCGCCTGGAACAGCGCCGGGCTGATCGCCGGTCGCTTCGCGCGGTCCGTCGCCGGCGAGGCGCTATGAGGCGTGCCCGGGTCGGACAGCGGGGCCAGCGACTGCAGGACGGCGAAGCCTCCCGCCCCCACCGCGGCCACGACGAGCAGCGCGGCCCAGGTGCCGCGGTGCAGGACGTCGAGCGAGCGACGCCCGACGAGCCACACCAGGGTGACGACCAGCAGCAACACGCCCAGGGTCGCCAGCGTCGGCGCGAGCCACGTCTGGGCCATCTCGGTGGTGCCGGTCAGGCTGGCGAGGCTCGTCGGCCGTCGACCGTTCGACGGGAGCAGCCGGCGTACGACCGCGACGGTGACGAAACCGGCTGCCGCGAGGCCCAGGAGCACGAGCACGCGACTTCGCACCTGTGCGATCGGTGCCTGGTCCGACTCGGCACGGGGGGCCAGCTCCGTCCTGACGAGCTCGGCTACCCCCGCGCCGGACAGGGCGTACCCGATCGGGAGTGCCGCCATGGTGAAGTAGTACTGGCTGGCACTGGGATGGGTGAACGCCATTGCGGCCAGGACGCCCGCGAGCACCGTGCCGGCCCCGATCCACCCGGCCGGGTCGCCGGGGCGACGTCGCAGCAGGACGAGGACGCCGAGAGCCGGCAGCACGGTGGGGACCCACCGGCGCAGCAGGCTGACGAGGACCGCCGTGGTCTCGGCCCCCGGGTCGGTGACCTGGTGTCCGTACACCAGCGAGGACTGCGCCGCCGGCCACGCCCCGGGGTCGAGGCGCAGGCCGTAGGCACCGGGGTAGATCACCAGCACGGCCAGGACCATGACGACGACGAGGATGCCGAGGCAGACGGCGTAGCGCAGCACCAGGCCCTTCAGGGCGCCCGGAGCGGCCCGCCGGTGGCGCCACTCGAGGACGAGGGCGGCGAGCCCGGCCAGGGCCACCCCGCCGACGATGACGGGCAGCTGCGCCGACTTGGCTCCCGCGGCGCCGACGGCGAAGAAGGGCAGGAGGGCTGCGGGTGCCCGGGAGTCGTCGGATGACCGCCGGAGCACGGCGATCAGGCAGCCCACCAGGGCGAGGCCGAAGACCCAGCCCAGCAGGGCCGTCGGGCTGACCTCCCAGTAGCCCGGGACGGGGCTGAGGCCGCCCTCGGTCCACACGTCCGACGGGAGCGGGCGCACGAGCGCGACTCCTGCTGCTGCGCCGAGACCGCCGCTCCAGTGCCCGGTCGCCTGACGCCCGACCGCCGCGGCGAGCAGCACCAGCATCACGACGAGGACAGACGGCAGGAGACGGGTGACGACGTCGAGGTCGTCGAGGCCGCTGCCGCTCAGCTGGGCGGCGAGGGCGTGGAAGAACCAGTGGTAGCCGAGCGGCTCGCCGTTGACCATGGGATAGCCGGGCACGAGGTTGCGACGCGCCTCGCCCGTCAGTGCCGCCTGGTAGAGCAGGTCCTGGTAGTAGAGCTGGAAGCGTGCGGTCGGCTGTGGGGCCGTCTTGGACAGCCCCATGACCCACATCCAGCGCACGACCGCGAGGAGGACCAGCGCCAGGGCGGCCCATGCCGGCCAGGGAGCCCGCCCGCCGCCGCCATCTGCCGTGCGGAGGACCCGGCGCCGGGTCGCCGGGACGGCGAGCAGTACCACCGCGACGAGTGGCCCGACGACGAGGGTCGGCAGGGAGTGACCCACGAGGTGACCCACGAGCCAGGTCGCCAGCGCGAGCACCAGACCCGCCGGCCCGGCCCACCCGAGGTCCGTGGTGCTGACGGGACCGCTGCGGAGGCAGCGCGTCAGCACCCACCCGGGCAGGAGGACACCGAACAGGACGACTGCGAGCCACCACGACACCAGGCCCGGGGACGACCCGGTCGACACCCACGCGACCACCAGGGCAGCCGCAGCCGCTCCCAGCAGGCACACCTGGCCCACGATCCGACTGCGCATGCACAGAGGGTGCCATGCGATCTTGGGAACGCCTGACAACGTCGGGCGCGGCGGCGAGGACGGTCGAGACAGGCCGAAGCCCCCGAGCGGTGCTCGGGGGCTTCGGAAGTCAGCGCGACTGGAGCCAAGCGGTGATGCTCGGCGCCAGCCGAAGCATCAGCGCTTGGAGTACTGCGGGGCCTTGCGGGCCTTCTTGAGACCGGCCTTCTTGCGCTCGGGCACGCGCGGGTCGCGCGTGAGGAAGCCGGCCTTCTTGAGGGCGGGACGGTTCAGCTCCTCGTCGACGCCGTTGAGCGAGCGGGCCACGCCGAGGCGCACTGCGCCGGCCTGGCCGGAGGGGCCACCACCGTGCACGCGGACCAGGACGTCGTACGAGCCGTCGAGCTCGAGGAGCGTCAGCGGCTCCTTGACGATCTGCTGGTGCACCTTGTTGGGGAAGTACGCGTCGAGCGTGCGGCCGTTGATCTTCCACTCGCCGGTGCCCGGCACGATGCGCACGCGGGCGATGGCCTGCTTGCGACGTCCGGTGGCAGCGCCGGGCGTCGAGACCTGGCGGGCGCGGCGGGGCTCGCCGAGGGCGGAGTCGGACGCCGAGGACTCGCTGGTGTACTCGGTCAGCTCGGGCTCGTCGGTGTCGAGGACGTCCTCGTTCACGATGTCAGTCACGTGTCTTGTCGCTTTCTACGCAGCAGCCGGGGGCTTACTGCGCAACCTGGGTGATCTCGAAGGGGACGGGCTGCTGGGCCGCGTGCGGGTGCTCGGCACCGCGGTAGACCTTGAGCTTGGAGAGCTGCTGGCGGGCCAGCGAGTTCTTCGGGAGCATGCCGCGGATGGCCTTCTCGACGGCCTTCTCGGGGCTCTTGGCGAGCAGCTCGGTGTAGGAGGTCGACCGCAGACCACCCGGGAAGCCGGAGTGGCGGTAGGCCTTCTTCTGCTCGAGCTTGGCGCCGGTGAGGGCGACCTTGTCGGCGTTGACGATGATGACGAAGTCACCGGTGTCGACGTGCGGCGCGAACTGCGGCTTGTGCTTGCCCCGGAGCAGGACAGCGGCCTGGCTCGCGAGACGGCCGAGCACGACGTCGGTCGCGTCGATGACGTGCCACGTGCGAGTGACCTCGCCGGGCTTCGGGGTGTACGTGCGCAATGGAGTCTGCCTTCGCTTGAAATGGTGGAGCAGTGTGAATGCCGCTGGGCTCGGTCCGCGTCGCCCGCTCCCCGTGATCCGGAGGGTGAGCTGGGTTCGCCTGACGGCCCGGTGCACAACTTCATCCATGTTACGGGGTCGTGGCGTCGCACCCAAATCACCGCCGGACGACCCGGAAACCGCTGCTGACCTGCAGAAACGCGCTTGCCGAAGCAGCATGCACGACTCTTGTGCAAACAGACTGTGCACAGGTATTGTGCACACTATGGCTGCACCCGACCCCACGCATACGCCCTCCGAGGACAGCGTCTGGCTCACTCCCGAGAGCCTGCGCGTGCTCGCGCACCCCTTGCGCTCCCGCCTGCTCAGCGCCCTGCGACGCCACGGACCGTCGACAGCCACCGACCTCGCGACGCTCCTCGGGACCAACTCGGGCGCGACGAGCTACCACCTGCGCAAGCTCGAGTCCGTCGGGCTCGTCCAGGACACCGGGGAGGGCGAGGGCAAGCGGCGCCTGTGGCGTGCCGGCTCGGAGTACCACGCCTGGCACCCGAGCGACTTCGAGGGCGACGAGGACTCCGAGACCGCCCTGAACTGGCTGACGCGCGACTACGCCCGCCACTTCAGCGAGCAGTACGACCGGTGGCTGGATGTCTCCACCACCTGGCCCACCGCCTGGCAGGACGCCTGCGGCTCGAGCGACGCCTCCGTCCTCGTCACACCCGAGGCGCTCGAGTCCCTCCGCGAGGAGATGTGGGACCTCATCGAGCGCTACCGCCGCGTGGGGCAGGGCAACCCGCAGGCCCGCCGCATCGCCGTCTACGCCTTCGCCTACCCGCTCGACCTCGACCGCCCGCCGGCCGACACCAGCCGCGAGACGTCCCGATGACCACGCCGGCCACGGCGCCGAGCCCGTATGCCGTCCTCTCCCCCGCCGCCGCCCGCCGCGTCTTCCTCACGCTCACCCTCACCCGCTGGTTCCCGGTCGGCCTCGTCGTCGGGCTGCTCACGCTCTGGCAGCTCGAGCGGGGCCTGTCGGTGGGTCAGGCCATGACGGTGACCTCGGCGGCCGGCCTGACGATCTTCGCGCTCGAGCTGCCGACGAGCGGTTTCGCCGACGCCTTCGGACGCCGTCCGGTCTTCGTCGTGTCGGCCGTGGTCAACGTGGTGGCGAGCGGGATCCTGCTCGTGGCCCACTCGTTCTGGGCCTTCCTGGCCGCCTCGGTGCTGACCGGCGTCTTCCGGGCCCTGGACTCCGGACCCCTCGAGGCCTGGTTCGTCGACACCGTGCACGCGACGACGCCCGGCGCCGACGTCGACGGCGCGCTCTCGGCGCAGGGCACCGCGGTGGGCGGAGGCATCGCGGTCGGCGCGCTGCTCTCCGGTGGACTCGTCTGGTGGCACCCGTTCGCGGACGCCTCGGCGCTCGTGCTGCCGGTCGCGGTCTTCGTCGGGCTCAACGTCGTCCACCTCGTCGCCGTGCTCGTCCTCCTGCGCGAGCCTCCCTCGGCCGAGCACCTCGACACCTCCGGGGCGCGGCGCGCGCTCGCCTCGGCCAAGGAGTCCCCGGCCGTGGTGCGAGAGGGCCTGGGCATGCTGCGCGACAACGTGGTCCTGCGCGGCATCGTGACCGTGGAGCTCTTCTGGTCTGTCGCGATGATCGTCTTCGAGACCTTCCAGCCGATCCGGCTGGCCGAGCTCGTGGGCGGCGAGGAGCGCGCCGGTGCCCTGATGGGCCCGGTCGCCGCGGCGGGATGGGCCGTCTTCGCCGTCGGGGCCGCCCTGGCCGGGTGGGCGAGCCGGCGCATGGGCGTGGCCCGCACCGCGATCCTGGCCCGCATCCTCAACGGGCTCGGTGCCGTCGTCATGGGCCT
The DNA here is from genome assembly GCF_039529575.1 of Terrabacter terrae. Classification (NCBI taxonomy): domain Bacteria; kingdom Bacillati; phylum Actinomycetota; class Actinomycetes; order Micrococcales; family Intrasporangiaceae; genus Terrabacter; species Terrabacter terrae. Next base: position 505,039 of record NZ_BAAANB010000021.1, on the reverse strand, counting down.
GGTGGCGGGTCCGGCAGCCCTGATCGCCGCCTACGGCGTGACGTACCTGCTGCACGGGTCGGCCGGACCGATGCACTCGGCCCTGCTGCACCGCGAGGCGCAGGCGCGCAACCGGGCCACCGTGCTGTCGATGAACTCGATGGTGGCCTCGATTGCGTTCGGCGTCGCCGCTCCCCTCTTCGGGGTGCTCGCCGACCGGACCTCCACGCAGCTGGCGATGGTGTGCGCGGGCGCGTTCAGCATCGTGGGTGCATGGTTCTACCGGCACAGCCTGCGCGCCGAGAGGCAGGCGGTCACCTCCGCCTTGCCCCTGCCCTCGGGCGAGCGCCCCGTGCCCGTGGACTGACCGGCGGCACGAGGCCCGCGAGCAGGTCAGGCGGCGGGCGCCGTGGCGTCGTCGAGCTCGGCGAGGTCCTCGGCGGTCGGCTCCCACAGGCCCGCCTGGACGTTCTCGAGGACCTGCTCCGGTCGGGTCGCCCCCGCGATGACCGACGCCACCGCCGGCTGGGCCGCGAGCCCGCCGATCGCGACGTCGATGGGGCGCAGGCCCCGCTCGGCGGCATACGCCTCGAGCCGCTCGATGGTGTCCCAGTCGGCGGAGGCGAGCCGGTCGGCCATCCCGGCGAGACGGGTGCCCTCGGGAGCCGCCTGACCGCGGCGGTACTTGCCCGTGAGCAGGCCGGAGGCAAGCGGGAAGAAGGGCAGCAGCCCCACGCCCACGTGCTCGCACGCCGGCACCAGCTCCTCCTCCACGTCGCGCTCGAGCAGCGAGTACTCGTTCTGCGCCGAGACGAACCGTGACGTCCCCGCCGCGCGGGCGGTCCAGTCGGCGTCGACGACCTGCCAGCCGGTGAAGTTGCTGCTCCCGAGGTAGCGCACCTTGCCCTCCCGGACCAGCTCGTCGAGCGCAGCGAGCGTCTCGTCGATCGGCGTCTGCGGGTCGGGCCGGTGCAGCTGGTAGAGGTCGATCCAGTCGGTGCCCAGGCGACGCAGGCTGGCCTCGACCGCCTTGCGGATGTAGCGGCGCGAGCCGCGCACGCCCCAGTCGGGGCCGTTGGCGCCCTGCATGTCCATCCCGAACTTCGTTGCGACGACGACGTTCTCGCGCTCGGAGCCGAGGGCAAGACCGAGCATCTCCTCGCTCGCCCCGTGGCCGTAGATGTCGGCGGTGTCGAAGAGCGTGATACCGCTCTCGAGGGCCTGGCGCACGACGGCGTTGGTGCCGTCCTGGTCGAGGCGCCGGCCGAAGTTGTTGCAGCCGAGCCCCACGGTGGACACGGTGAGTCCGCTGTCGCCGAGCTGCCGGTAGGTCATGTCTGGAGTCGTCGTCACCGCTCCAACGTATGCCGGGGTGTGAGCCCGGGACAGGGCGGGTGCGTCACGCGACGAAGGCCGGCACCCGCCAGCCCTCGTTCCGGCGGATACCGGCCTTCGGGACGGGGCGCTCAGCTCGGCTGGACGAAGACCGCCACCGTGCGCGCCGGCACCGAGAAAGAGCCCGAGCCGCTGTCGTATGCCGCCTGCTTGACGACGCTGTCGGCGCCCTTGGCCTGGACCGGGCTCAGCTGCACCGGGCCGGTGATGCCGGGCACCTTCTGGCTGACGGCGTCGGGCGTGGCGTTGAGGACGACGACCGCTCCGCGCAGCGACGGGTCGACGTCGGCGCCCTTCGTGTCGTCGATCCGCATCACGATGACGCCCTGCTTGGCGTCCGGCGTGCCGGACACCGGGAAGGTGACCTTGGCGTTGATGGCGTCGGCGTTCCCGAGACGGAACAGCTTGGTGCTGAAGCGAAGTCGCAGCAGGTCCTGGGCCATCGCGTCGGCACTGCGCACATCCGCGGCGCTGGGCTTGAGCGCCGGGTCGGCGAGCAGCGGCTTCATGTAGGGCCACTTCGCCGAGTTCTGCTCCTGCGGCGGCAGGCCGTGGCCGAAGCCGTTGTCGGCGCCCGTCCAGTCGAGCCGGTTGAACCAGTCGCCGCTGTCGTAGGAGTCACGGTTGAGCGACTTGCTGCGCAGCAGGTCTGCGCCGGCGTGCCAGAACGAGGGCGTCTGCGCGAGGGCGGTCGTCGCCAGCGACAGGGTGTTCATGCGCACCCGGTCCTGCATCGACGTCGCCACGGGCAGCTTGTACGTCAGCGAGTCGAAGAGCGTCTCGTTGTCGTGCGCGTCGACGTAGCTGACGACCTCGTCCGGCTGGTCGGCATATCCCGCCGGCGCACCGTTGTAGTCGACCTGGGTGCCGTTCACGACGGCTCCGCTCTTCTGGCTGCGGAACGTGAAGGACTTGAGGTTGCCGGCGAGGCCGAGCTCGACCAGGTCGGTGTCGCCGGCCAGGCGGGTCGCGGCGTCGGCGTTGACGGCCGACCCGTTGGGGTCGGTCGCCTCGCCGGAGCCGAAGCCCTGGCGGCGCGGGTCCTCGTCGAAGGGTCCGCCGCCGCGGACGGCGTCGCGCAGCCGGTCGGAGAAGGTGCCGATCCCGGTGCCGCCGAGCTGCCCCTGCGTGGCCTGCACGAACAGCTTGTTGTCGGCGACCTCGCCGAAGTTCCAGCCCTCGCCGTAGAGGTACATCGACCTGCCGTCCACGCCGTCCTTCTGCAGCGTCAGCGCGTCGAGGGCGTGACGCACGGCGAGCATGTTGGCCTTGCTCGCGTGGCCCATGAGGTCGAACCGGAAGCCGTCGACGTGGTAGTTGCGGGCCCACGAGACGACCGAGTCGACCATGAGCTTCTCACCCATGGCGTGCTCGGTGGCCACGTTCTGGCAGCACGTCGAGGTCTCGACCGCGCCGCTCGCGTTGAGCCGGTGGTAGTAGCCGGGCACGATCTTGTCGAGCACGGACGTGTCGGCCTGGCCGGAGGCCGCGGTGTGGTTGAAGACCTGGTCGAGCACGACCCGCAGGCCGTCCTGGTGCAGCGCCCCCACCATCGTGCGGAACTCGGAGACGCGGGCGCCGCCGTCAGCGGCCTTGGCGCTCGAGGCGTAGGAGCCGTCCGGTGCGCTCCAGTGGTAGGGGTCGTAGCCCCAGTTGAAGGCGTCCTTGGAGGCGACGGCACCGACGCACTTCTGCTGCTCTTCGCTGTCGGGCGCGTACGAGGACAGGTCGCACTTCGGCGTCTCCTGCTTGGCCGGGTCCTCCTCGATGGAGGCGATGTCGAAGCTCGGCAGCAGGTGCACGGTGTTGAGGCCGGCCTTCGCCAGCGCCTTGAGGTGGGCACGCCCGTCGCCGTCGGCAGCGAAGGCAAGGTAGCTGCCGCGCAGCGCCGCCGGGACCTTCGCATCGGACACCGAGTAGTCGCGGATGTGCAGCTCGTAGATCGTCGAGTCGACGTGCTGGGCGAGCTTCGGTGAGGGCGTCGTGCGCCAGGCGCTCGGCATGAAGGCCGGGTCGCGCAGGTCGACGGCGACCGAGCGGGTCGAGTTCAGCGTCAGCGCCACGGAGCTGGGGTCGGTCACCACGTTGGTCTCTACCTTGCCGGTGGTGGGCGCCCAGACCTTGACCTCGTAGAGGTAGCGGGCGCCTCGCGCGGACGCACCCAGCGAGGCGCTCCATGCTCCGGACCCGTCGCGCGTCATCGCCGTGCGGCGTGCGGTGTCGACAGGCTGGTCCGCGCTGCCGGCCGGCCACGTCAGCAGGGTCACCTGCTGGGCGGTGGGCGCCCAGAGGCGGAAGCTCACCTGGCCGGAGCCGGCGAAGCTGACGCCGTAGGAGCGGGTCCGCGCGGTCGCGGCATACAAGGCGTCCAGGGCGATGGCCGTCTGGGCGCCGGTGGCGTCGAGCAGCGACCCGGTGGAGTCGTACATCCCCACGGCGACCTGGCCCTTCAGGATCTCGGGCAGCTTCCTGGCGGTCGCCTTGTCGAGACGCAGGGCGACGTAGCCCTTGAGCTCGGGGTGGTCGGCGACGAGCGCTGCCGGCAGGCCGGCCGGGTCGCGGGTCAGGCCTGCCACGGAACCGCCGGTGACGGCCTCGGCGTCGAGTCCCAGGTCACCGGTGCCAGACCAGTGCAGGCGCCACGACAGCGTTGCCGGGTCGGTGCCCGCGGGCAGCGCGGACGCGGGCCAGGCCACGAGGTCTGGACCCACGACGTAGGCCTTGGACTTCGTCAGGTCCGGAGCGGCGCCGGCCCTGCTCGTCCTGACCGCGATCGCGTGCGTCGACAGGACGTAGGTGATCGTCGTCAGGACACCGTCGGCCGGGACGCTGAAGGCGACGTTTGCGCCGCCGGGCGCGCCGCCCGCGCCGTAGTTCTCGTCCCACCCGAGGCCGTGCGCGACCTTGAACTCGTAGCTGCCGGCCGGGATCTGGTCGGTCGTGAACGTGTAGGTGCCGTCGCCGTCGGGGTCCTCGAGCCAGGAGCGCATGCACGAGGGGTCCCAGTCACCGGGGCAGCCGAGCTTGCCCTGGAAGCTGCCGGGCGCCGTGATGATCGGCCCCTGCGCGTCACTGGTGGCCCAGTGCGTGCCGTGGTCGTAGTAGAAGGTGACGCGCTTGCCGCCGGGCGCGGTGTAGGCGATGTTCCCGCCGCCCTTGGCGCCGCCGGCACCGTAGTTCTCGTCCCACGACTTGTCGATGGCGGCCTTGTACTCGTAGTCCCCGGCGGGGATCGAGTCGTAGGAGCCCTTCCAGATCTCGTCCTTGGGGTCGAGGGCCAGCTGGGCCTGCGTGCAGTCCGGCTGCCAGTCGCCCGGGCAGCCCATCTCCGAGTTGTGGTTGCCCGGCACACTCACGTTGCCGGGCTGGGTGACGGGACCGACGCCGCCCGTGCTGCTACCGCCGCCGGAGCTCGCCGGCTCGCCGACGATCCCGTAGGTGGAGGTGGCGGACACGTGTCCCGCGATGTCCTTGGCGACCATGCGGTACTCGAGCAGCGTGCCCTTGGCGACGCCCGACACGTCGTGGAAGACGCGGTAGGGGGCGTTGTCGTCGGTGCCGACCGGCGTCCAGGTGGAGGTGCCGACCGGTCGCTGGAGGAAGGTGACCTCGGCGAAGGTGTTGCCCGGCAGGGCCGCACCGATCTCGGCCCGGCCGCCCACCACGCCGCCGGCGCTGGGTGACGTCGGGTAGATGGCGGGCGCCGACTTCGGCTGCGCCATGGTGTCGTTGGCCTTGTAGACCGCCACCGACAGCGGCGGCACGGTCACGGTGACCCGGCCGTCGGCGGCCACCCGCAGGTCGGTCTTCGAGCCGAGGAGCGGCACGAGCTTGGAGCGGGCGGAGTAGGTGGAGAAGGTCGCCGTCCTGGCGGTCGTGGCGTTGTTGGCCACCACGACGTACTCGCGCTTGGCTGCCTTGTCGATGCGGCTGAAGGCGTAGATGCCGGCTGCGTCGGAGGCGTAGCGGTGCACCTGGGCGCCGTCGGCGAGCGCCGGGTTGGCGGCGCGCAGGGCGGAGAGCGCCTTGATCTGCCGGTACAACGGGGCGTCGGTGTCGTAGTGGGCCGCGGCGCCTTCCGGCTTGTCGCTGCCGACGATGACGTCGTCCTGGTAGATCGGCGTCTGGGTGCCGAACATGTCCTGGCGCGCCCGCTTGTCCCCGAAGTCGCTGGTCGGCCCGGTGAAGCCCTGCTCGTCGCCGTAGTAGACGACCGGCTGGCCGCGGGTGAGGAACATCAGCGAGGTGGCGAGCTGGTCACGCGCGAGCAGGTCGGCACCCTTTGCGCCTCCGGCCAGGAGCATGGCACCGACGCGTCCCATGTCGTGGTTGCCGAGGAAGGTCGGCAGCTCGTACGCGTTGGAGTCGGTGTCGGTGTAGTAGTCGTCGCCGGCGAAGAGGTCACGGATGCCGGTCGTCGCCTTGCCCTGCGCGAAGCCGAGCGCCGCGCCCTGGAAGCCGAAGTCGAGCGTCGCCGGCAGCTTGCCCTGCGTCGTGAACTGGCTCATGTAGGAGGGGTTGCCGTCGTAGACCTCACCGAACATGAAGAAGTTCTTCTTGCCCGTCGCCTTGGCGTGGTCGAGGAGCGCCGGCGAGAAGGCCTGCCAGAACTGCATGTTCACGTGCTTGACGGTGTCGATGCGGAAGCCGTCGACCCCGAAGTCGACCCAGGACTTGTAGATGTCCTCCATGCCCGAGACGACCTTGGGGTTCTCGGTGAAGAGGTCGTCGAGCCCCGAGAAGTCGCCGTAGGTGGCCGACTCACCGGCATACGTCGAGTCGCCGCGGTTGTGGTACAGCGTCGGGTCGTTGAGCCACGCCGGGACCTTCACGTCCTTGTCGGCGTCGGCAACCTTCGGCACGTAGGGGAAGGACGTGGCCGCGGACATGGCCGGGAAGCAGTCCGGGACCGTGGCCACGCCGGTGCAGGCGGGTTTGCCGGCGACGGCCGCGTCGTCGAACGCGTTGCCCTGGGCGTCCTTGTAGGCCTTCGTCGCCTTGTTGACGTAGGTGTAGGTGCCGCCGTCGTACGAGATCACGTCGGCGGTGTGGTTGGTGATGATGTCGAAGTAGACCTTCATCCCCTTCGCGTGCGCGGCGGAGATGAGCGCCTTCATGTCGGCGTTCGTGCCCAGGTGCGGGTCGATCCGGGTGAAGTCGGTGATCCAGTAGCCGTGGTAGCCGGCGCTGGCGTCGGAGCCGGCGCCTTGGACGGGGCGGTTCTTGAACGACGGGGTCAGCCAGATCGCCGTGGTGCCGAGGCCCTTGATGTAGTCGAGCTTGCTCGTCAGGCCCTTGAGGTCGCCGCCGTGGTAGAAGCCCTCGTTGCTCGGGTCGACGCCGGTCGCCATCGGTCCGCCGGTCAGGCCGCCCCGGTCGTTGGCGGTGTCGCCGTTGGCGAAGCGGTCGGCCATGACGAAGTAGAAGCGCTCCCTCGTCGCGAGGTTGCGCAGCGAGGGCGCGGCGAGCTTGGCGTCCTGGGCCGTCGCGGCCCCGGGCAGGTCGGTGGGGGCGACGCCCACCGCGTGGGTCGTGTCGTCGTAGGTGAAACGCAAGGTGGCGGGACCGGCGAGGACCAGCGGCACGTTGCCGCCGTCCCGGCCGTAGCTCTCGCCCCATGCATGGTTGATGGCGACCTTGAGCTCGTAGCTGCCGGCGGGCACCCGGAACTCGGCGGCATACGTCGTCGTGCCGGGCTCGAGGGTGAGGTCCGTCTTCGTGCAGTCGGGCTGCCAGTCGTCGCTGCACCCCAGCTCGCTCTGCAGTGAGCCCACGAGAGTCGCCGTGCGAGGCGCCTCCGCCCGGGCTGAGGGTGCCCCCGTCAGCGGGACCGCCAGTCCGGCCAGGACGAGGGCCGAGATGCTGGCGACGGACAGGGCCGGGCGACGGCGCATGCGCACTCCTTTGTGGGCTCGGTCGCTCGCGCCCGTGTCTGGACGCTCGACCACCGGAGGAGAACGTAGCGCGCAGATCGGACATCTCGCCAGACCTGCGCTGCAACTTCTTGCATTCATGCTCAGAAAGTTGCGAAGTTCTTGCTCGAACCGTCAGCCGGTGCTGGTCGGGCAGACTCAGCGGCTCAGGCCGCCACCGGAGAGCAGCGTGCGCACCGCGGTGCTGAAGTCGGCGACCCGGGTGACCGTCACCCACCCTCCGGCGACCTCGATGTCCTCGGACCAGCCGGGTCCACCGACGACGACCTGGAGGGGCCAGTCCACCGCGGCGAGCTGCCCCCAGAGCGGCTCGGCGCGCTGGCGGGGCAGGGAGGCCCAGAGGAACACCGCTCGGGGATGCGACTCACGCAGGGTGGAGACCAGCGCCTCCGCCGGGACCCGGGGGCCGAGGAAGAGGCTGGCGACGCCGTTGCGGGCCAGCTCGGCCTCCAGCGCCAGGAGGGGCAGGTGGTGCTGCTCGTCGCCGGCGCCGGCGAGCACCACCGGAGAACCGGCGACCCGGAGCCGGTTGGCTCGCACGACGGCGCGCAGCTCGGACTGCAGCAGCTCGCTCGTGAGGTGCTCGGACTGCACGCCGAGTCGACCCTCCTGCCAGAGCTCCCCCACTCGGCGCAGGGCAGGGGCGAAGACCTCCACCCAGGCCCTGCCGACATCGGACCTGCGCATCACCTGCCGGTAGAGCTGCGCCATGGTGCGCGGGTCGAGCGCGCGGGCGGCTGCGACGATCGCCTCGACCAGGGCGGCCGGGTGGTCGTGCGGGCCGAGGGCCTCGCCGGCACCGCCTTGAGCGACGGCTGCGCCGGGCTCCCGATCCGGGTCGAGCTGCTCGAGGACGGCCGCAGCGTCCATGGCGAGCACGGAGTCGGCCGCGCTCTGGGCTGGCACGCCCTGGGCGGTGAGCCGGGCCATCAGGCGCACCCGACGGATGTCGAGCTCGGTGTAGCGCCGGTGGTTGCCGCTGGTGCGCAGGCTGGGTCCCAGACCGTGGCGCCGGTCCCAGGAGCGCAGCGTCGGGGCGGCGATGCCGAGGCGTTCCGACACGACACCGACCGGCCAGCCCAGGCGCGGCACCGCCTCGCCGTCGAGCTCCGTCGCCGAGGGCGTTCCCGCGGGGGGCTGGGTCGTCATGTGCGTTCATCACCGTCCGGGTTGGGTCCCGACTCGGGCGGAGCGGTCCGAGATTCCCGTCATGGACCGCTCCGACACCGATCGGGCGCTCGAATCATAAACTTATGCAAGCCTCTTGTGCAATGCATAGATTCTTGCGTAAGTTCTGCATCAGATCACTCCAGAGCACGCCCGCTGCACCCGCTGCCACCAAGGAGGAAGCATGACCGTCACTCGCCTACCGCGCCCCACGTACTCCTCGTACGAGTGGCAGGAGCAGGGCCGCTGCCGCACCAAGGCCGTCGAGCAGTTCTTCGCCGACGACCAGGACCTCGACCAGCGTGAGCGCCGCGAGCAGACCGAGGCCGCGCGCATGGTCTGCGGCGGCTGCCCGGTGCGCCGGCAGTGCCTCGACCACGCGCTGCGCGTTCCGGAGACCTTCGGCATCTGGGGCGGCACGACGCCGACCGAGCGTGCGCAGATGCTCTGGGACGTCGCCGGCTGACCCAACGGTCTCCGGCAGGGCGGGCGGCCACGACCGCCCTCCCAGATCGGCAGTGCGGGCTCCGCACCGGACGCGGCCTTTCAGCGGACGGCGAGGGCGATGACCTCCGCCGTCGGCAGCCCCGCCAGGTCCGCGCCGTCGAGCAGCAGCTTCGCGCCGCGCACCCCTGCGCCGACCACCACCAGGCCGGCGGTAGCGACGGCCTCGTCGATGAGCACCGGCCAGTCGGCGGGCAGCCCGACGGGTGTGATCCCGCCCTGCTGCATCCCGGTGGCCTCCTGCGCCAGGGCCTGGTCGGCGAACGAGATCTTGCGCGCCCCGAGGTGCCGGCGCACGACCCGGTTGATGTCGGCCCGGTCCGTGGCCAGCACCATCACCGCAGCGTGCGTCGTCGTCTCACCTCGCCGCGCCTCCACGACGACGCAGTTGGCCGACGCCTCCGGCGCCACGTCGTAGGCCTCGCAGAACGCCGCCGTGTCGGCGAGCGATGCGTCGATGGGCGCCACCCGCGCCCCGGGCACGTGCTCGAGCGCTGCGGCGACGGGCGGCGCGAGCAGGTCGGGCCGCTCCGCGGCAGCCACCCACGTCAGGTTTCCTTCGGCACTGGGCATGCGCAGAGCGTATGCCGCCCGCTTCCCGCCGCGCGTCCGGGACCCGCTGTCGACGGCCCTGCGCTCCCGACGGCGGGTCGATGTCTCCCCGCGTCACCAGTGACGCGCGAACGCATCGACCCGCGGGGGAGCCGGCAGGAGGAGCGGTGGGCCGGCGGCGCGGCGCAGGGTCAGCCGGCCAGCTCGGCCACGACCGTGGCGGCCGGCACGGCACGCGCAGCCCGCCAACCGGTACCGGCCCACAACGCCAGCAGGTCCGGCCGGTCGACCGCCGCCGAGGCCCGCCGGAGCGGCACCGTCACGTGGTGCACCTCGGGGTAGGCGGCCGGGGCGTGCTCGTCGTGCCGCCGGACGAACTCCGTCTCGAGGCCGCGGGCGAGGCGCCCCGAATAGGCCCGGGTGACGGCCGTGCGCTCGTGGGCCGGGTCGGCGAGCGCACGCCGGTACGCCAGGCCGGTTCCGGCCTCGGGCGTGAGGAGCAGCGCAGTGCCGACCTGCACCGCGTCGGCGCCGGCGGCACGCACCTGCGCGGCACGCTCGGCGCTCGAGACGCCGCCGGCCGCGACGATCGGCACGTCGGTCTCGGCCCGGACCGCCGCGACGAGGTCGACCAGGTCGGCCTCGGACGGCCGCTTGACCGGGTCGAGCGTGCCGCGGTGGCCGCCGGCGCACATCCCCTGCACGCAGAGGGCGTCGACACCGGCGTCGAGCGCGGCGCGCGCTTCGTCGACGTCCGTGACGGTCATCAGGGTCTCGGTGCCGGCCCGTCGCAGCTCGCCGAAGACGGCAGTGCTCGGCAGCCCGAACGTGAAGGACACCAGGGGAACTCGTTCACGGACGACCAGGTCCAGCTTGCGCTCCCAGTCGTCGTCGTCGCCTGCCTTCGGCTCGCCGGGCTCGGTCCCGACGGAGCGGGCCTCCTCACCCAGAGTGTCCCGGTAGGCCGCCACCGCGTCCGCCCGATCGGCGCCCCTCAGCTCGCCCGGGCCCACGGCATCGTTGGCCTGGGCGGGGACGAAGAGGTTGACCCCGAAGGGTCGCGAGGTGGCGTCCCAGACGTCGGCGATGGCCGCGGCGAGCTGGGGCGCGGTGAGGTAGCCACCCGCCAGGATGCCCAGCCCACCGGCTTCGCCCACCGCCGCCACGAGGTCGGGAGTCGTCGGCCCCCCGGCCATCGGGGCGCCGACGACACCGGTCTCGACCGAGCGCAGCAGCATGCCCCGACGCTACTCCCCTCAGCGGGGACGGACGACCCGTCCCTCGTCCCACACGGGCTCGGGCGACTCGTAGACGCGCCCGTCGGAACCGAAGACGAGGAAGCGGTCGAAGCCGCGGGCGAACCACCGGTCGTGCGTCACCGCGACGACGGTGCCCTCGAAGGCGTCGAGCCCCTCCTCGAGCGCCTCGGCCGACTGCAGGTCGAGGTTGTCGGTGGGCTCGTCGAGCAGCAGCATCGTGGCGCCGGAGAGCTCGAGCAGCAGGATCTGGAAACGCGCCTGCTGCCCGCCCGACAGCGACTCGAACCTCTGCTCCCCCGAGCGGGCCAGCTCGTAGCGGTCGAGGGCCCGCGCCGCCTGCTCGCGCGGCCGGCCTTCACGGTGCTCGTCGCCGCGGTGCAGGATCTCGAGGAGCGTGCGCCCCATCAGCGAGGCGTGCTCGTGCGTCTGGGCGAACCAGCCCGGTCGCACGCGCGAGCCGAGCCGGACGACGCCCGAGTGCTCGACGGGGACCGGCCGGACGTCCCCGACGGGCTGGTGCTCGCGCTCGGGGTCCGTGCCGCCGCATGCGAGCAGTCGCAGGAAGTGCGACTTGCCCGAGCCGTTGCTGCCGAGGATCGCGACGCGTTCGCCGTACCAGACCTCGAGGTCGAACGGCTTCATCAGCCCGGTCAGCTCCAGGCCCGTCGCGACGATGGCGCGCTTGGCCGTGCGGCCCCCGGTGAGGCGCATCTTCACCGACTGCGTCATCGGGGTCTCCTCCGGCGGACCGGCCTGCTCGAACTTGGCGAGGCGGGTCTGGGCCGCCTGGTAGCGCGAGGCCATGCCGTCGTTGAACTTCGCCTTGACCTTCAGCGTCTGCACGAGGGTCTTGAGCTTGACGTGCTCCTCGTCCCAGCGCCGGCGCAGCTCCTCGAGGCGGGCGTTGCGGTCGGCCCGGGCCTGCGCGTACGTCGCGAACCGGCCGGGGTGCACCCACAGCGTGGCCCCTGCGGGACCCGGCTCGAGGGTGGCCACCCGCGTGGCCACCCTGTCGAGCAGCTCGCGGTCGTGGCTGATGAACAGCACCGTCTTCGGGGAGTCGACGAGGGCGTCCTCGAGCCAGCGCTTCGTCGGCACGTCGAGGTAGTTGTCGGGCTCGTCGAGCAGCAGCACCTCCTCGGGGCCGCGGAGCAGGGCCTCGAGGACGAGGCGCTTCTGCTCACCGCCGGAGAGCGTGGTCACCCTGCGCCACTGCGCCTTGTCGTAGGGCACGCCGAGAGCGGCCACGGTGCACTTGTCCCAGAGAATCTCCTGCTCGTAGCCACCCGCCTCGCCCCACTCGACGAGCGCGTGGGCGTACGCCATCTGGTCGGCCTCGGAGTCGCGCTCGATCATCAGCAGCTCCGTGCGGTCCACCTCCCCGGCGGCCGCGCGCAGGCGGTCGGGCGCCACCGACACCAGCAGGTCGCGCACGGTCGTGTCGTCGCGGACCTTGCCGATGAACTGGCGCATCACGCCGAGTCCCCCGGAGCGCGTCACCGCCCCCTCGTGGGCCGCGAGGTCACCGGCGATGATCCGGGTCAGCGTCGTCTTGCCCGTGCCGTTGGGCCCGACCAGCGCGATCTTGGCTCCCTCGCCGACCCGGAGGGAGACGCCGCCCAACAGCGGTCTGCCGTCGGGCAGGCTGAAGGAGACGGAGTTGACATCGACGTGGCCCACGAGAGCCAAGCCTGTCGTATGCCGTGTGCTCCCGTCACGCGGGTTACGTGCCCGCCCGCTGGGCCTCCTCGGGCCGGCGTCCCTCGGCGGGGTCACGACGGGCACGCGTCATCAGGGCCCGGGCCGCGAGGTCGGCGTCGTCGGGGTAGACGACCTCCTCGAGGCTGAGGCCGTGCGCGGGCATCACGTGCAGGCCCGGTCCGCGCTCGGCCTGCTGCTGCAGGGACCACGGCCAGCTCCGGTCCCGCCGGCCCTCCCCCACCGGGACGACGGCCCCGACGAGCGAGCGCACCATCGAGTGGCAGAACGCGTCGGCCCGCACGGTCGCCTCGAGGACGCCGTCGGGCAGCCGGGTCCAGGAGAAGTCGAGGAGCGTCCGGATCGTCGTGGCGCCCTCGCGCTGCCTGCAGAAGGCCGCGAAGTCGCGCAGGCCGACCAGCGCCCGCGACGCCTCGTCCATCGCCCCGACGTCGAGGGGCCGGCGCCACCACACGGTGTCGTGGCGTCGCAGCGGGTCGCGCAGCGCGCTTGCGTCGGCGAGCCGGTAGACGTAGCGCCGCTCCACGGCGGAGAAACGAGCATCGAAGCCGGGCGGGGCGAGAGTCGCCCGGCGCACGACGACGTCGTGCGCCAGGACGCCTCCCAGTCGGCTGACGAGCGCCTCGCCGGGCTGCCGGTCGGAGCGGCCGGGCAGCGTCGCCCATGCAGTCGCGTCGAGGTCGACGTGGGCGACCTGGCCCCGAGCGTGCACCCCGGCGTCGGTGCGCCCGGCCACGGTCACGCGTACGGGCTCAGGGCTGCGCAGCACGGTGGCCAGCGCCCTCGACAGCTCACCCTGGACCGTGCGCAGGCTCGGCTGGGCCGCCCAGCCGGAGAAGTCCGTGCCGTCGTAGGCGAGGTCGAGCCGCACCCGCAGCGGGGCGGCCACGTCCGGCGCGCCCGGCCGGCTGGGCGGGGTCGGCTCGCTCGGCTCACTCGGCTCGCTCATGGCGCCCGAGCCTAGTCGCTGCGCCGGTCCTCCCCGCCGCGCAGGTTCTGCGACGGCGTCAACCGGCGCCCGCCCGAGCGCGTCCTGTAAGTGGATGTCGGGCAACGGTGCCCGACCTCGAGGGGGAAGGAGATTTCTCATGCACACCACCACGCGGCGCCGTCTGGCGGCCGTCGGCCTCGTCGCCGCACTGGCCACGCCCGTTGCCGTCTCCGTCGCCACCACCTCCGCCACAGCCGCCACGAGCGCAGCGCCCTACTGCGGCATCACCTGGGGCTCGCCTCCCAAGGCCACGAGTCCCGGAAACCTCTGGACCGGTGCGGTCACCGGTGTGAGAGCCGGCCGGCACGCCTGCTACGACCGGCTGGTCTTCGACGTCGCCCCCGGCAGCGGACGGCTCGGCTACAACGTCCAGTACGTCGACCAGCTGACCGGCCCCGGCAGCGGTCTGCCCGTACCCATAGGCGGCGGCGCGAAGCTCCAGATCACCGTCAACGCGCCCTCGACCGTCGCGGCGACCACGAGGACCTTCGACGACTGGCGCACCTTCCGCCAGCTCAAGAGCCTCGGCAGCTTCGAGGGCTACACCGACTACGGCCTCGGCGTGCGCGCCCGGCTGCCGATGCGGGTCTTCGTGCTGACCGACACCGATGGGGGCAGGCGCCTGGTCATCGACGTCGCACACCGCTGGTGATCGAGGGCCCGTCACGGGGAAGACGAAAGAGCAGTCCGCCCCGCGAGGGACGGACTGCTCTTTCGGAACTGCTCGAGAACGGAGCGTCAGGCGTCGGCCTTCTCGTCGCCCTCGGCCTCGTCGGAGGCGGCGGCGTCTGCGGCCGGCTCGACAGCGGTCTCGTCGGCGGCGGGCTCGACGGCGGCGTCCTCGGCCGGCGTCTCGTCGGCAGCCGGCTCGGCCTCGCTCTGCTTGGCAGCGCGCTTCGTGGCAGCCTCGGCCTCCTTGACGGTCGCCTTCTTGGCCGAGAGCGGCTCGCGGACGAGCTCGATGACGACCATGGGGGCGTTGTCACCCTTGCGGGCGCCGATCTTCGTGATGCGGGTGTAGCCGCCCTCGCGAGCCGCCATGTCGGGGGCGATCTCGGCGAAGAGACGGTGGACGACACCCTTGTCGCGCACGACCGTGAGGACGCGGCGGCGGGCGTGCAGGTCACCGCGCTTGGCGAAGGTGATCATGCGCTCGGCGAGCGGGCGCAGGCGCTTGGCCTTGGCCTCGGTCGTGGTGATCCTGTCGTTCTCGAAGAGCGACGTCGCGAGGTTGGCCAGGATCAGCCGCTCGTGGGCGGGGCCGCCACCGACGCGGGGACCCTTGGTGGGGGTGGGCATTTCGTTTCTCCTAGAAGTCCGACCAGGCCGTTCTCGAGCGGTGTGCCGAGGGCTCGGTCAAGAAAGGTTGGTCAGAGACGCTCGTCCTCGACGAACGACTGGTCGTCGTCGTCGCTGTAGTCATCGTCGCCGTAGCCGTCGACCAGGGCCGACGGGTCGAACCCGGGCGGGCTGTCCTTGAGGGCCAGACCCATGCCGACGAGCTTGGCCTTGACCTCGTCGATCGACTTCGCACCGAAGTTGCGGATGTCGAGCAGGTCGGCCTCGCTGCGACCCACGAGCTCACCCACGGTGTGGATGCCCTCGCGCTTGAGGCAGTTGTAGGAACGAACGGTCAGGTCCAGGTCCTCGATCGGCAGGGCGAGGTCCGCGGCGAGCGCGGCGTCCGTCGGCGACGGGCCCATGTCGATGCCCTCGGCCTCGACGTTGAGCTCACGGGCCAGGCCGAAGAGCTCGACCAGCGTCTTGCCGGCCGAGGCCATGGCGTCACGCGGGGTCATCGAGTTCTTCGTCTCGACGTCGACGATGAGCTTGTCGAAGTCGGTGCGCTGCTCGACACGGGTCGCCTCGACCTTGTAGGTCACGGTGAGCACCGGGCTGTAGATCGAGTCGACCGGGATGCGGCCGATCTCCTGGTCACCGGACTTGTTCTGCTGCGCCGAGACGTAGCCACGGCCACGCTCGACGGTCAGCTCCATCTCGAGCTTGCCCTTGTCGTTCAGCGTCGCGATGTGCAGGTCGGGGTTGTGCACCTCGACACCAGCCGGCGGCGTGATGTCGGCGGCGGTGACCGCACCCGGACCCTGCTTGCGCAGGTACATGACGACCGGCTCGTCGTGCTCCGAGGAGACGACGAGGCCCTTGATGTTGAGGATCATCTCGGTGACGTCCTCCTTCACGCCCGGAACGGTCGTGAACTCGTGGAGCACGCCGTCGATGCGGATGGAGGTGACTGCCGCGCCCGGGATGCTCGAGAGCAGGGTGCGACGCATGGAGTTGCCGAGCGTGTAGCCGAAGCCGGGCTCGAGCGGCTCGATGGTGAAGCGGCTGCGGTTGCCCGCGACGACCTCTTCGGAGAGCACGGGACGCTGTGCGATGAGCACTGTTCATTTCCTTCCCACGGGCGACCGCCATATGACGCCTCGTGAAACTGCCCGGTCGTGACCCGGGCGGGCCGGTTCGCCTCTGTCTGCGAACGCGACCCCACGCATGACGCTTCGGTATGCCGTGAAGCACGCTTCACGGCATACCGAACGTCGATCAGTTCTTCGAGTAGAGCTCGACGATCAGCTGCTCGGTGAGCTGCGAGTCGATCTGCGCGCGCACCGGGAGCTGGTGGATGAGGATCTGCAGCGAGCCCTCGACGACCTGCATCCAGGCCGGGACGGGACGCTCGCCGAACGTCTGGCGCGCCAGCTCGAACGGGAAGCTCTCGACGGACTGCTTGCGGACCGTGATGATGTCGTACTGCTCGACGCGGTAGCTCGGGACGTCGACGCGCACGCCGTTGACCTCGAAGTGACCGTGGGTCACGAGCTGACGGGCGTGACGACGCGTGCGGGCCAGGCCCGCGCGGTAGATCACGTTGTCGAGGCGCGACTCGAGGATGGTGAGCAGGTTCTCACCGGTCTTGCCGGGGCGGCGGGCCGCCTCCTGGTAGTACCGGACGAACTGCTTCTCCATGACGCCGTACTGGAAGCGGGCGCGCTGCTTCTCCTGCAGCTGCGTCAGGTACTCCTTCTCCTGGATCCGGCGACGGCCGTGCTGGCCGGGCGGGAAGGGACGGAGCTCGAAGTTCTTGTCGCCGCCGACGAGGTCCATCTTGAGGCGGCGGGACTTCTTGGTGATCGGGCCGGTGTAACGAGCCATGTTCCTAGTTCTCTCTCTCGCTCAGGGCCGGATCAGACGCGACGGCGCTTGGGCGGGCGGACACCGTTGTGCGGCGTGGGCGTGACGTCGCTGATCGCGCCGACCTCGAGGCCGGTGGCGGTGAGCGAGCGGATCGCCGTCTCGCGGCCCGAGCCCGGGCCCTTGACGAAGACGTCGACCTTGCGCATGCCGTGCTCCATGGCGCGGCGGGCAGCAGCCTCGGCAGCCATCTGGGCAGCGAACGGGGTGGACTTGCGCGAGCCCTTGAAGCCGACCTGGCCGGCAGACGCCCACGAGATCACGGCACCGGTGGGGTCCGTGATCGAGATGATCGTGTTGTTGAACGTGCTCTTGATGTGAGCGTGCCCGTGGGCGACGTTCTTCTTCTCCTTGCGACGAACCTTCGTCACGCGAGCCTTGGGAGGCATGTTTCTCCTACGTCAGAACTGAATGTCGGTGAGACGCGATCGCAGCGCGATCAACGTCAGCGGGCCTTCTTCTTGCCGGCCACGGTGCGCTTCGGGCCCTTGCGGGTGCGCGCGTTGGTCTTGGTGCGCTGGCCGCGCACGGGCAGACCACGACGGTGACGAAGACCCTCGTAGGAGCCGATCTCGACCTTGCGGCGGATGTCGGCCTGCACCTCACGGCGAAGGTCACCCTCGAGGCGGTAGTTGCCCTCGAGGAAGTCACGAAGCGCAACGAGCTCGGCCTCACCGAGGTCCTTGACGCGGGTGTTGGGGTTGACGCCGGTGGCAACCAGCGCCTCCTTGGAACGGGTGCGACCGACACCGAAGATGTAGGTCAGTGCGACCTCGACGCGCTTCTCGCGCGGAAGGTCGACTCCAACAAGACGAGCCATGTTGGGTGTCTCCTGATTTCTGTTTCGCGGAGGTCTGGAGCAGGTCACCGATCCGGGGTCACGGCCCGCCACTCAGAAGGACGGGCCACCGGTCCCCGGCCTCCGTGCCGGGGGTGACGTCCTGCGCCGACACGACGGTCGGTCATCAGGGGCCGGGTGCTGCTTTCATTCACTTTTTCGCGTGCTGTCGAAGTCTGTCGACGGCGAGGGTGGTGGCTCTGCTCAGCCCTGGCGCTGCTTGTGGCGCAGGTTCTCGCAGATCACCATGACCCGACCGTTGCGGCGGATCACCTTGCACTTGTCGCAGATCTTCTTGACGCTCGGCTGAACCTTCATCTGCCTGCTGTCTTCGGATCGCGCGCCCGTTCCTCGCACGCCCGGAGGGCGCGTGACGATCAGGTGCTTGGTTGTGTAATCGGGAGTGGTGCCTCGCACTCGTCCGGCCCGTCGGCCCGCTCGCGCGGGCTGGTGGAGGCCGGACCTGGTGCTCAGCGGTAGCGGAAGACGATCCGACCGCGGGTCAGGTCATAGGGCGAGAGCTCCACCACGACACGGTCCTCGGGGAGGATCCGGATGTAGTGCTGTCGCATCTTGCCCGAGATGTGTGCGAGCACCTTGTGACCGTTGGAGAGCTCCACCCGGAACATCGCGTTCGGGAGAGCCTCGACGATCGTGCCCTCGATCTCGATGACACCGTCCTTCTTGGCCATATCCTCCGTCTAACTGTTGGTGGCCGACCCGGAATGAGCCGGCCTTGTGACGTGCCTGGTGGCCGTGCTGGAGGCACGGCCGTGGATCAGGCGTCGTGGCACGCGACACCCAACGGTCAAGGTTACGCCAGATGGCGCCGTTCCTGAAATCGGTGCAGGAGGTCCGAAGGGGGCCGGCGCCCGTCCGTGTTCCCGCGTCATCACGGGTGTCACCGCGCGTCGCCCTCGAGCTCGGCTCGCCGGAGCCGGACGAGCCGCTCGACGAGCTCGTCGGGCAGGGGGTGCCCGGGCTCGAAGCGGATCGTGCCCTTGCTCGTCGAGAAGCCGTCGAGGTCGGCAGCGACCGCGTCGACGACGGCGGAGCTGAACGGGAACACCGACAGGTGCCGCACCGCGGCTCGTACGCCGAGCAGCGGGCGCCCGTCGACGAGCAGCGCCGGCACCCCGTAGCTGGTGCCCTCGACGGCGTCGGGCGCCGTCCGCGCTGCCACGTCGACGACGCGCTGCAGCGTCTCCCGCTGCTCGGCCGGAAGGCTTGCGAGGTGGTCAGCGACGGTGCCCATGCACCGAGGGTGCCACCGCACGCCCGTGCGCGGGCACGTATGCCGTGTGGCCGGGAGCCGCTCGCGCGCGCAGGCTCGCGGCCGCACGCGACGGCATACTGGCGGGATGACCGAGACCGGCCCGAGCGCCCCCGAACCGCCCACCACGCCGACCGCCGAGGCGCCCGAGGACCACACCGACGTGGTCAGCGCCCCGCCCGACGAGGCGGAGGACGTCGACGCCTACTACGCACGGGTCGCGGCCGCGGCCGGGGCAGACGGCCGCCTCTCCGTTGCGGTGGAGGAGATGCCCGGCTGGGACATCTTCCCCTACGAGATGGAGGGACTGCGCCTGAAGCCGGTGCGGCCACCGGCCCACGAGGAGCCGGCGCGCCGTGGCGAGAACCCCGCCGAGTGCTGGTGCGCCTCCGGCCCGGAGTCCGCCGACGGTCCCGAGGTGGTCTGGTCCAACGAGCGCTGGCGGCTCGGCCTCTCCTCCGACACCGGCCTGCCGGTGATGCTGGTGCTGCAGCCCTTCGCCCACCACGACCTCACCTCGCTGCCCCTCGACCTCGCCGCCGAGATGGGCCAGCTGGTCGTCGCCATCGCCGACGCGGTCGAGCACGTGCCGAGCGTCGGCCGGGTGCACCTGGCCAAGTGGGGCGACGGCGGGGCGCACGTGCACCTGGTCTTCCTCGGTCGGCCCGCGCGGATGCTCCAGTTCCGCGGCTCCCCACTGATCGACTGGGAGGAGAACCTGCCGCGTGTCCCCCTGGACGTGCTGCGGGCCAACGCCCGCGTCGTCGCCGAGCGCATGGTCGTGCACGTCGGCGGCCGTGCCGGACTCCTCGGCCGGTGAGCGCAGAGCCGCTGAGTCCTGAAGCAAGGTGCCCACTCGACCAGAGACGTCGTCGAGTGGGCACCGTGCTTCAGTTGTGCACAGGCCGCGCTCGGGTCAGCGCGTGGCGAGCCAGAGCGGGTCGGGGCCGGTGAGTGGGACCAGGCGCCAGGTGAGGTCGGCGTCGCCGCTGCGGAGGCGAGCCTCGACGCGGAAGCGGTGCGGCGACTCGATGGCGATGACCTCGGCCCGGAAGACGTCCTCGTCGACCCAGCCTCCGCTCGCCACCACCGGCACGGTCGCTCCCCCGGCGACGAGCTCGCCCTCTCGCCATGCACCACGCCCGACGGGCACCCGCAGCCACTCGCCGCGCCGTTCGAGGCCCAGCACGTGGTCGGCGCCCTGACGCGTCACGGAGACGGCGGTGTAGCCGTCGGCGAGGTCGGAGGCCTCCGTTCGTGCGAAGTCGGCCCGGTCGGGCCCGAGCGCGTCGCCGGACAGCGCCGGTTTCGCGAGAGCGGCCAGGCGCCGTGCCAGCCGCTCGTCCGCCTCGGCATTGCCCGCTCCCCCGATGGCCGGCAGCACGTGCTCCCAGAGCAGGTCGAGGGTCAGCTGCATCCGCTCATGCTCGGCGGTGATGGCGACCACCGTGTCCTGCTCCGGCAGCACGATGAGGAACTGCCCGAAGGCGCCGTCGCCGCGGAAGCCGTGACGCTGCATCCAGAAGGAGTAGCCGTAGCCGCGGCGCCAGTCTGGCTCGGCGCCGGGGTCCTCGTTGAGGGGCCCGAAGGCCCGCGTGGCCTCCTCGACCCAGGACTCGGAGAGCAGCTGCTCCCCCTGCCAGCGGCCGCGGTCGAGGTAGAGCTGGGCGATGGAGGCGATGGCCTCCGTGGTCAGGTGGGAGCCGGTGAAGCCGAGCTCGCGACCGAGCGGGTCGCGATGCCAGGGAATGTCGGGGAGGCCCAGCGGGTCGAGCAGGCGCGGGCGCAGGAACTCCGCGACGCCCTCGCCCGCCACCTGGCGCACGATGACCGACAGCAGGTAGGTCGCGACCTGGTTGTAGGCGAAGAACGTGCCCGGCTCACGGGTCGGCTCGGTCGCGAAGACCTTCGGCACCCAGTCGTCCCCGTCGCCGAAGTCGCTGCCGCTCATCCGGTCGACGACGCGCCCCCACGCGTCCTCCTCGTGACCGACCGTCATCGACAGGCAGTGCCTGACCCGCACCCGCTCCCACCCCTTCGCGACGGTGCCTCGGTCGAGGTCCGGGAAGTGGTCGAGGACCAGGTCGTCCAGGGAGAGGCGACCCTCCTGCGCGAGGAGGCCGACGGCCGTGGCCGTCACCGTCTTCGAGAGGGAGTACGCGAGGTGGACGCGGCCGGCGGCATACGGCGCCCACCAGCCCTCGGCGACGACGTGGCCGTGGCGCACGACCATGAGGCTGTGCAGGTCGAGGCCGTCGCGCTCCGTCGCGTCGACGAACGCGAGGATGCCGGCGGCGTCGACGCCCTGCGCCGACGGGTTGCTGCGGGGAAGGCTCATGGACGCGAGGCTACGCACCGGCACCGCGTGACGGGGCGACCGGGTCTCCCCGAGCGTCAGGCAGCTGCGTCGAGGGGGGCGTACGCCGCCCCGACCGCCGCGAGGGCGGCCTTGCCACCGTCGACGGCGGTGAGGATCCAGAGACCGGAGCCGCGGACGGCCACCGAGTGCTCCCAGTGGGCGGACCGCGTTGCGTCGGTCGTGACGACGGTCCAGTCATCGGCGAGCACCTTGGTGTCGGTGCCGCCGAGCGTCACCATCGGCTCGATGGCGCCGGTGAAGCCGTCGACGAGCTTGGGGCCGCTCTCGCGGACCGCGTAGTTCGGGATCTGCGGATCCATGTGCATCTGGGTGCCGATGCCGTGTCCGACGTACTCGTCGATGACCCCGTAGGTCCGCCCGTCGCGCTCGGCGGCCGCCTCGATGCTCGCCTCGACGGCGTCGCCGACGGCATACAGCCTGCCGCCCACCTGCATGGCGGCGATGCCGGCGTAGAGGCTGGCCTCGGTGGCGTCGATGAGCGCCAGGTCCTCCGGGCGCCCCGCCTCTCGGCCGCCGACGACGGCGGTGAAGGCGGCGTCGCCGTTCCAGCCCTTGACCTCGGCGCCGCAGTCGACCGAGACGACGTCGCCGGCCTCGAGCACCCGCGGCCCCGGGATGCCGTGCACGACCTCCTCGTTGACGCTGGTGCAGAGCGTGTGGCTGTAGCCCGGCACGAGCTGGAAGTTCGGGATGCCGCCGTGGCTGCGGATGAAGTCCTCCGCCAGCCGGTCGAGCTCGAGGGTGGTCATCCCCGGGCGCAGCTCCCCCGCCAGCAGCTCGAGCGTCCGGCCGACGAGCAGGCCCGCCTCACGCATGAGGAGGAGCTGCTCGTCGGTGCGGCCCTGGAGCCGGTTGCGGCGTCCGAACATCGGTGGTCCTTCTGGGTTGTACGCGTGGGGCCGGGTTCGCGGCTCCGCGCGGGTGGGCGCAGCTGCGCTCAGGCGTGCTGCGGCAGGGCCGCCATGACGCGGTCGGTGACCTCGTCGACCTGGCCCATGCCGTCGACCTTGACGAGCAGGCCGACCAGCTCGTAGTGCTGGGCCAGCGGCGCGGTCTCCTTGCGGTAGATCGCCTGGCGCTCGCGGATCACGTCCTCGGTGTCGTCGACGCGGCCCTCGGTCTCGGCGCGCTTGAGCAGCCGCTGGACGATGGCGTCCTCGTCGACCTCGAGCTCGAGGACGGCGTCCAGGGAGTGCCCATGGCGCGACAGCATGGCGTCGAGGGCGTCGACCTGGCCGGCGGTGCGGGGGTAGCCGTCGAGGAGGAACCCCTGGGCCGCGTCGTCCCAGGACAGGCGGTCCTCGACGATCTCGTTGGTGATCTCGTCGGAGACGTAGCCCCCGGACTTGATGATCTCGTCGACCTTGACGCCGAGCGGGGTGCGGTCCTTGATGTTGGCGCGGAAGATGTCGCCGGTCGAGATGGCCGGGATGCCCAGCCGCTCGGCGATCCGGGCGGCCTGCGTGCCCTTACCGGCACCGGGCGGCCCGAGGATGATCAGTCGCATTAACGGAGGAACCCTTCGTAGTGACGCTGCTGCAGCTGCGCCTCGATCTGCTTGACCGTCTCGAGGCCCACGCCGACGACGATGAGGATCGAGGTGCCACCGAACGGGAAGTTCTGGTTGGCGCCCACGAGCACCAGGGCGATGAGGGGGATCAGCGAGACGATCGCGAGGTAGATGGCACCCGGCACGGTGATTCGGGTCAGGACGTAGTTGAGGTACTCGGCCGTGGGTCGCCCGGCCCGGATACCCGGGATGAAGCCGCCGTACTTCTTCATGTTCTCCGCGACCTCGGTCGGGTTGAACGTGATCGAGACGTAGAAGAAGGTGAAGAACAGGATCAGCGCGACGTAGGTGAGCATGTAGATGGGGTGGTCACCCTTGACGAGGTTGGCCTGGACCCAGTCGACCCAGCCCGGGTTGTCGCCGTTGGCGTGGGTGTTGAACTGCGCCACGAGGCCGGGCAGCGCCAGCAGCGAGCTGGCGAAGATGACGGGGATGACGCCCGCCATGTTGACCTTGAGCGGGATGTATGTCGACGTGCCGCCGTACATCCGCCGGCCCACCATGCGCTTGGCGTACTGCACCGGGATGCGGCGCTGCGACTGCTCGACGAAGACGACCGCCGCGATGACGAAGATGCCGAGGAGCAGGATGCCGAGGAAGGTGCCCCAGCCCTTGTTCTCCTTGATGCTCCAGAGCGAGGCGGGGAAGCCGGCCGCGATCGAGGTGAAGATCATGAGGGACATGCCGTTGCCGACGCCCTTGTCGGTGATCAGCTCGCCGAACCACATGATCAGGCCGGTGCCCGCGGTCATGGTCAGCACCATGATGAGGATCGTGACGACCGACTGGTCGACCATGATCGAGTCGCAGGACCCGCCGAAGAGGCTGGACGGGTTGCGGGCGAACGTCACGAGCGTCGCCGACTGCAGGATGGCCAGGCCGATCGTCAGGTAGCGGGTGTACTGGGTCAGCTTGGTCTGCCCCGACTGGCCCTCCTCCTTGAGCGCCTCGAAGCGCGGGATCACGACCGTGAGCAGCTGGATGATGATGCTCGCCGTGATGTACGGCATGATCCCGAGCGCGAACACCGACAGCTGCAGCAGCGCGCCGCCGCTGAAGAGGTTGGCGAGGTTGAGGAACCCGCTCTGGTCGCTGCCGCCGGCGGCCTTGCCGGCCTGCAGACACTTCTGCACGAGGCTGTAGCTGATGCCGGGCGTCGGGACGTGTGATCCGAGACGGAACAGCACGATGATGCCGAGCGTGAAGAGCAGCTTCTTGCGCAGGTCCGGGGTACGGAACGCGCGTACGAAAGCGGCGAGCACTGGGTCCTCCTGGGGGCCGCGCGGTGGCGCGGCGTAAGTCATGCAATCCGTGGAAGGTTAACGCAAAGACGCAGCGCCCCGGGCTCCCTCCCGCGGTTACCGACGTCACGTCGGCTGGCGGTGGGCGCCCGGGGCGCTGCTCACACGAGGTGTGCGGTGGTCACTCGAGTCAGCTCGTCCGCTTCTGGGAGCTTCTCGCGGTCCCGGTCGGTCAGCCGGCGAGGGCCGTGACCGTGCCGCCCGCTGCCTCGATCTTCTCCTTGGCGGAGGCCGAGAACTTGTGCGCCTCGACCTCGACCTTGACGGAGATCTCACCCGTGCCGAGCACCTTCACCGGGAAGCCGTCACGGACGGCACCCTTGGCGACGAGGTCGGCGACGGACACCTGACCACCCTCCGGGAAGAGCAGCTGCAGGCGGTCCAGGTTCACGACCTGGTACTCGGTGCGGAACGGGTTCTTGAAGCCGCGCAGCTTGGGCAGACGCATGTGCATCGGCATCGAGCCACCCTCGAAACGCTCCGGAACCTGGTAGCGGGCGCTGGTGCCCTTGGTGCCACGACCGGCGGTCTTGCCCTTGGAGCCCTCACCACGACCGACGCGGGTCTTGGCGGTCTTGGCTCCGGGGGCCGGACGCAGGTGGTGGACCTTGAGGGCGGACTCGCCCGACTTCTTGGCGTTGTCGGCCATGGTCAGTCAACCTCCTCGACGGTCACGAGGTGCGTCACCGTCTTGACCATCCCGCGGATCTCGGGACGGTCCTCCTTGACGACGACGTCGCCAATGCGCTTCAGACCGAGGCTGCGCAGCGTGTCACGCTGGTTCTGCTTGCCACCGATCTCGGAACGGGTCTGGGTCACCTTCAGACGAGCCATCAGACACCTGCCTTCGCGGCCTGGGCCTCGGCGATGCCGGCGGCGCGGGCCTTGAGCATGGCGGCCGGGGCCACGTCCTCGAGGGACTTGCCACGGCGGGCAGCGACCGACTCGGGACGCTCGAGCTCGCGCAGGGCCTGGGCCGTCGCGTGCACGATGTTGATGGCGTTGTCGGAGCCCAGCGACTTGCTGAGGACGTCGTGGATGCCGGCGCACTCGAGCACCGCACGCACCGCGCCACCGGCGATGACACCGGTACCGGGGGCGGCGGGGCGCAGCATGACCACACCGGCAGCCGCCTCACCCTGGACGGGGTGCGGGATGGTGCCCTGGATGCGCGGGACCTTGAAGAAGTTCTTCTTGGCCTCCTCGACACCCTTGGCGATGGCCGCGGGAACTTCCTTGGCCTTGCCGTAGCCGACACCCACGGTGCCGTCACCGTCACCGACGACGACCAGGGCGGTGAAGCTGAAGCGACGACCACCCTTGACGACCTTGGCGACACGGTTGATGGTCACGACGCGCTCGACGTACTGGTTCTTGTCGTCACGGCTGTCGCGGTTGTCGCGGCCACCGCGGTTGTCGCGGCGGTCTCCGCGCTCGGTGCGCTCGCCGCCACCGGCGGGGCCGGTGCCTCGACGCTGCTGTCCGGGCATCAGATGTTCCTCATCTCAACGGTTGCGTTCACGAAGTTGCTCACAGGGCCAGACCGCCTTCGCGGGCGCCCTCGGCGATCGCCGCGACACGGCCGTGGTACTTGTTGCCCCCACGGTCGAACACGACGGCCTCGATACCGGCGTCCTTGGCACGGGCGGCGACGAGCTCGCCGACCCGCTTGGCCTTGGCCGTCTTGTCGCCGTCGAAGGCGCGCAGGTCGGCCTCCATCGTCGAGGCCGAGGCGACGGTCTTGCCGACGGTGTCGTCGACGACCTGCACGAAGAGGTGACGGCTGGACCGCGACACGACGAGGCGGGGGCGGGCCGCGGTGCCGGCGATCTTCTTGCGACCGCGCACCTGGCGACGGATGCGGGCGGCAGCCTTGGACTTGCCGCGCTTGATGATCATTGCCATGGCTTACTTACCGGCCTTTCCAACCTTGCGACGGATCTGCTCGCCCGCGTAGCGAACGCCCTTGCCCTTGTAAGGGTCGGGCTTGCGCAGCTTGCGGATGTTCGCCGCGACCTCACCGACGAGCTGCTTGTCGATGCCCTGCACCGAGAAGCGGGTCGGGTTCTCGACGGCGAAGCTGATGCCGGCGGGAGCCTGGATGAGGATCGGGTGCGAGTATCCGAGCGAGAACTCGAGGTCCGAGCCCTTCGCGGCGACACGGTAACCCGTGCCGTGGATCTCCATCTTCTTCTCGTAGCCCTCGGTGACACCGAGGACCATGTTGTTGATGAGCGACCGCGTCAGGCCGTGGCGCGAGCGCGAGTCACGCTCGTCGTTGGGGCGCTTGACCTCGAGGTTGCCCTCGGCCAGCTCGACCGTGATCGGCTGCACGACGGTCAGCGAGAGCTCACCCTTGGGGCCCTTGACGATGACGTCCTGGCCCTCGACCTTGATGTCCACACCCGAGGGGATGGAGACCGGGAGTCGTCCGATTCGCGACATGTCAGTGTCTCCTTACCAGACGTAGGCGAGGACTTCCCCACCCACGCCCTTCTCGTGTGCCTGGCGGTCGGTCAGCAGACCGTTCGACGTCGACAGGATCGCCACGCCGAGGCCACCGAGAACCCGCGGGAGGTTCGTGGACTTGGCGTAGACGCGCAGACCGGGCTTGCTCACGCGACGCACACCGGCGATGGAGCGCTCGCGGTTGGGGCCGTACTTGAGGTCGATGGTCAGCGTCTGGCCGACCTCGGCCTCCTCGATCTTCCACGAGGCGATGTAGCCCTCGGCCTGGAGGATCTCGGCGATGTTCTTCTTCAGCTTCGAGTACGGCATGGAGACGACGTCGTGGTGCGCCGAGTTGGCGTTCCGGACGCGGGTCAGCATGTCCGCAATCGGGTCAGTCATGGTCATTGTGGGCTCTCCGCCCTTCCTCACCGGGGTTTCGACCGGGGCAATCTGCCCTGCGACGGCTGGGCCGTCGTGTGGCCGACCTACGGTGTCAGAGGTGTGTTGGTCTTGGGGTTGCTCTGCGTTGCTCGCGGCTCGGGGAGCCGGTTACCAGGAGCTCTTGGTCACGCCCGGCAGCTCGCCCGCGTGAGCCATCTCGCGAAGGCAGATGCGGCAGAGGCCGAACTTGCGGTACACCGAGTGCGGGCGGCCGCACTTCTGGCAACGGGTGTACGCGCGGACCTTGAACTTCGGCTTGCGGTTCGCCTTGTTGACCAGCGCGGTCTTGGCCATGTCAGTTCTCCTTGAAGGGGAAGCCGAGCTGCTTGAGCAGCGCGCGCCCCTCGTCATCGTTGGTCGCCGTGGTGACCACGGTGATGTCCATGCCCCGCACGCGGTCGATCTTGTCCTGGTCGATCTCGTGGAACATCGACTGCTCGTTGAGGCCGAAGGTGTAGTTGCCGTTGCCGTCGAACTGCTTGGGCGAGAGGCCACGGAAGTCACGGATGCGCGGGAGGGCGATCGTCACGAGACGGTCGAGGAACTCCCACATGCGGTCGCCGCGCAGCGTCGTGTGGGCGCCGATCGGCATACCCTCACGCAGCTTGAACTGGGCGATGGACTTGCGCGCCTTGGTCACGACCGGCTTCTGGCCGGTGATGGCCGTCAGGTCGCGGACGGCGCCTTCGATCAGCTTGCTGTCCTTGGCCGCGTCGCCGACACCCATGTTGACGACGACCTTGACGACGCCCGGAACCTGCATGACGTTGGCGTAGCCGAACTGCTCGAGCATCGAGCTCTTGATCTCGTCCTGGTAGCGCTGCTGCAGGCGAGGCTTGGTGCTGGTCTCAGTCATTCTCAGAGGTCCTTGTCCGACTTGACCGCGACACGGACGCGGGACGCCTTCTGGCGGCCATTGCGCTCGACGGTCTCGACACGCGTCTTCACGCGGGTCGGCTTCTTCGACTCGGGGTCCACGATCGCCACGTTGCTCACGTGGATCGCGGCCTCGGTGTGGGTCAGGCCGCCGGTGCGGGTGCCACGGGCGGTCGCGCCGGCCTTGACGTGCTTGGTGACGCGGTTGATGCCCTCGACCAGCACACGCTGGGTCTCGGGGTAGACCGCGATGACCTTGCCCTGCTTCCCACGGTCGCCGCCGTTCTTCTGGCTGCGGCCCGAGATGACCTGGACGAGGTCACCCTTCTTGATCTTCATCTTCGCCTGCTTGTTGGTGGTCGCCATGTTCACAGCACCTCCGGCGCGAGCGAGATGATCTTCATGAACTTCTTCTCGCGCAACTCACGACCCACCGGGCCGAAGATGCGGGTGCCACGCGGGTCGCCGTCGGCCTTGAGGATGACGGCGGCGTTCTCGTCGAACTTGATGTAGGACCCGTCGGCGCGCCGACGCTCCTTGACGGTGCGGACGATGACGGCCTTGACGACGTCACCCTTCTTCACGTTGCCGCCTGGGATCGCGTCCTTGACGGTGGCGACGATCGTGTCGCCGATGCCGGCGTACCGACGGCCCGAGCCGCCGAGAACACGGATGCACAGGATCTCCTTGGCACCGGTGTTGTCGGCGACGCGCAGCCGCGACTCCTGCTGAATCACTGTCTAACTCCTGTCGTCGTGCTGGTTCTTCACCCGCAGGGTGAAGCCTTGCCGAACGGATGGGGGGCACACAGGGGGCGGGCCCCCGGGTGGGTTGCTTACTTGGCCTTCTCGAGGATCTCGACGACGCGCCAGCGCTTCGTCGCGGAGAGCGGACGCGTCTCCATGATCAGGACGCGGTCGCCGACGCCGGCAGCGTTCTGCTCGTCGTGCGCCTTGACCTTGCTGGTCCGGCGGATGACCTTGCTGTAGAGGGCGTGCTTGACGCGGTCCTCGACCTCGACGACGACGGTCTTGTCCATCTTGTCGCTCACCACGTAGCCCTGGCGGGTCTTGCGGTAGTTGCGCTCACTCGTCTGGTCGCTCACGACCTGCTCCTGCTCGCTCATGCGTCAGCCTCCTGCGCCTCGTCAGCCTTCTTGGCCTTCTTCTCGGCCTTGTCAGCCTTCTCGGACTTCTCGGCCTTCTTGTCGGCCTTGGCCGCCTTCTTCTCGGCCTTCTCCTCCGCCTTGGGTGCGGCGGGGGCCGAGCCGATGCCGAGCTCGCGCTCGCGCATCTCGGTGTAGATCCGCGCGATGTCCTTCTTGACGGCGCGCAGACGGCCGTGGTTGTCCAGCTGACCGGTGGCCGACTGGAAACGCAGGTTGAACAGTTCTTCCTTGGCCTTCTTCAGCTCGTCCGCGAGCTTCGCGTCGTCGAGACCACGCAGCTGCTCGGGAGCCAGGTCCTTGGTTCCGACTGCCATCAGATGTCACCACCCTCTCGCTGGACGAAGCGGCACTTCATGGGGAGCTTGTGCATCGCGAGGCGCATGGCCTCTCGTGCCACCGGCTCCGCGACGCCCGAGATCTCGAACATGACGCGGCCCGGCTTGACGTTGGCGATCCACCACTCGGGGGAACCCTTGCCGGAGCCCATGCGGGTCTCGGCGGGCTTCTTGGTGAGCGGACGGTCGGGGTAGATGTTGATCCACACCTTGCCGCCACGCTTCATGTAGCGGGTCATCGCGATACGAGCGGACTCGATCTGGCGGTTGGTCACGTAGGCCGGCTCGAGAGCCTGGATGCCGTAGTCACCGAACGCGATCGTGGTGCCACCCTTGGCCGCGCCGTGGCGGTTCGGGTGGTGCTGCTTGCGGTGCTTGACTCGACGGGGAATCAACATGGTCAGGCCTGCTCATTCTCGGTGCTGGCCGCGGCGGGGGCCTCGGCAGCAGCGGTCTCGTTCACTGCCGGGGCAGCGGCGGTCTCGTTGCGGTCACCACGACGGGCGCGGTTCGGACGGTCACCGCCGTCACGACGCGGGCCACGCGACGGGCGCGGGGCGGCGGCCTGCTGGGCAGCCAGCTCCTTGGCCGTCATGTCGCCCTTGTAGATCCACACCTTGACGCCGATGCGGCCGAACGTGGTGCGGGCCTCGTAGAAGCCGTAGTCGATCTGCGCCCGCAGGGTGTGCAGCGGCACGCGACCCTCGCGGTAGAACTCCGTGCGGCTCATCTCGGCGCCGTTGAGGCGGCCGGAGACCTGCACGCGGATGCCCTTGGCGCCGGCGCGCTGGGCGGACTGCATGCCCTTGCGCATGGCGCGACGGAACGCGACACGGGCCGAGAGCTGCTCGGCGATCCCCTGGGCGACCAGCTGGGAGACGATCTCGGGGTTCTTGACCTCGAGGATGTTCAGCTGGACCTGCTTGCCCGTGAGCTTCTCGAGCTCCCCGCGGATGCGGTCGGCCTCGGCGCCGCGGCGACCGATGACGATGCCGGGGCGAGCGGTGTGGATGTCGACGCGGACGCGGTCACGGGTGCGCTCGATCTCGACCGAGGCGATGCCCGCGCGCTCCATGCCCTTCTCCATCAGGCGACGGATGGCGACATCTTCCTTGACGTAGTCGCGGTAACGCTGACCCGTCTTGGTGGAGTCGGCGAACCAGCGGCTCTTGTGGTCCGTCGTGATGCCCAGACGGAAGCCGTGGGGGTTGACCTTCTGACCCATCAGCGGGCTCCCTTCTTGTTCTCGGGCTGGGTGACGACCACGGTGATGTGGCTCGTGCGCTTGTTGATGCGACCGGCGCGGCCCTGGGCCCGCGGGCGGAAGCGCTTCATCGTCGGGCCCTCGTCGACGAACGCGGCCGTGATGACCAGGTTGCGCTCGTCGAAGGCGACCGACTCGCGGTCGGCCTTGACGCGGGCGTTGGCGATGGCGCTCTCGAGCACCTTCTTGACCGGCTCGGAGGCCGACTGCGGGGCGAAGGTGAGCACCGTGACGGCGTCGGTGGCGGCCTTGCCGCGGATGAGGTCCACGACACGGCGAGCCTTCTGCGGGCTGACACGGACGTGCCGCGCCGAAGCCTTGGCTTCCATGACTTCTTCCTTGGATTCGATGGCCATCAGCGACGACGACCCTTCTTGTCGTCCTTCACGTGACCCTTGAACGTGCGGGTCGGCGCGAACTCGCCGAGCTTGTGGCCGACCATCGACTCGGTGACGAACACCGGGACGTGCTTGCGGCCGTCGTGGACGGCGAAGGTGTGGCCGAGCATGTCCGGGCTGATGACCGAACGGCGCGACCAGGTCTTGATGACGGTCTTGGTGCCCGCTTCGTTCTGGGCGTCCACCTTCTTCTGAAGGTGGTCGTCGATGAAGGGGCCCTTCTTCAGGCTACGAGGCATTCCAAAGGCTCCTTATCAGCGCTTCTTGCCAGTACGACGGCGACGCACGATGAGCTTGTCGCTTTCCTTGTGTCCCTTGCGGGTGCGGCCCTCGGCCTGGCCCCAGGGGCTGACGGGGTGACGTCCACCGGACGTCTTGCCCTCACCACCACCGTGCGGGTGGTCGACCGGGTTCATGGCGACACCACGGACGGTCGGGCGCTTGCCCTTCCAGCGCATGCGGCCGGCCTTGCCCCAGTTGATGTTGCTCTGCTCGGCGTTGCCCACCTCGCCGACGGTGGCGCGGCAGCGCGCGTCGACGTTGCGGATCTCGCCGGACGGCATACGCAGCTGGGCGTAGGGGCCGTCCTTGGCGACGAGCTGGACGCGAGCACCGGCGGAGCGGGCGATCTTGGCGCCGCCACCGGGCTTGAGCTCGATCGCGTGCACGACGGTACCGACCGGGATGTTGCGCAGCGGGAGGCTGTTGCCCGGCTTGATGTCGGCGGCGGGGCCGTTCTCGATCGGGTCGCCCTGCTTGAGGCGGTTCGGCGCCAGGATGTAGCGCTTCTCGCCGTCGGCGTACTGCACGAGCGCGATGCGCGCGGTGCGGTTGGGGTCGTACTCGATGTGCGCGACCTTGGCCGGCACGCCGTCCTTGTCATGGCGACGGAAGTCGATGACGCGGTAGGCACGCTTGTGGCCACCACCGATGTGGCGCGTGGTGATGCGGCCGGCGTTGTTGCGGCCACCCGTCTTGGACAGGGGGCGAACGAGCGACTTCTCGGGAGTCGAACGCGTGATCTCGACGAAGTCGGCGACCGACGAGCCACGACGGCCCGGCGTGGTCGGCTTGTACTTACGGATACCCATGTTGGCTCAGTCCTTGTTCTTCGTCGATCTCAGGCGCCCGCACCGAAGATGTCGATCGAGCCCTCGCGGAGAGAGACGATCGCACGCTTGGTGTCCTTGCGCTTGCCGAGGCCGAATCGGGTGCGACGGGTCTTGCCCTGGCGGTTCAGGGTGTGGACCTTGTCGACCTTGACGTTGAAGATCTGCTCGATGGCGATCTTGATCTCCGTCTTGTTCGCACGGGGGTCGACGATGAAGGTGTACTTGCCCTCGTCGAGCAGCCCGTAGGACTTCTCGGAGACGACCGGCGCGATCAGGATGTCGCGGGGGTCCTTGGTGTGGATGCTCACTTGGTGGCCTCCTTGTCGGCCTTGTCGGCCTTCACCGGACCGGCGACGAACGCGTCGAGGGCGGCCTGGGTGAAGACGATGTCGTCGGCGCACAGGACGTCGTAGGTGTTGAGCTGGTCGGCGACCAGCACGTGGACGTTCTGCAGGTTGCGGACCGACTTGAACGACACCTCGTCACCGCGCTCGAGCACGACGAGCAGGTTGGGACGCTCGGTCAGGCCAGCGAGCAGCGCCGCGGCGTCCTTCGCCGAGGGCAGCTCGCCCGAGACGATGGAGTCGACGACGTGGATGCGGTCGAAGCGGGCCCGGTCGGAGAGGGCACCGCGCAGGGCGGCGGCCTTCATCTTCTTGGGGGTGCGCTGCGCGTAGTCACGCGGCTGCGGGCCGTGGACGGTGCCACCGCCGGCGAACTGCGGAGCGCGGGTCGAGCCCTGACGGGCGCGGCCGGTGCCCTTCTGGCGGTACGGCTTGGCGCCACCGCCGCGGACCTCGCCGCGCGTCTTCGTCGAGTGCGTGCCCTGACGAGCGGCCGCGAGCTGGGCCACCACGACCTGGTGGATCAGCGGGACGTTCGTCTGCACGTCGAAGATCTCGGCAGGCAGGTTGGGGGTCTTCGTGGCCATCTGGATCATGCACCCTTCGCAGCCGTGCGGATCAGGACGATGCCACCGCGGGGGCCGGGGACGGCACCCTTGATCAGCAGCAGACCCTTCTCGGCGTCAACGGCGTGGATCTGGAGGTTCTGGGTCGTCTGGCGAACGCCACCCATGCGACCAGCCATGCGCATGCCCTTGAAGACACGGCCGGGGGTCGAGCAGCCGCCGATGGAGCCCGGCTTGCGGTGGTTGCGGTGCGCACCGTGCGAGGAGGAGACGCCGGCGAAGCCGTGGCGCTTCATGACACCCGCGAAGCCCTTGCCCTTGGTCGTGCCGGTCGCGTCGACGCGCTGGCCCGCCTCGAAGGACTCGGCCGTGATCTCCTGGCCGAGCTCGTAGGTGCCGGCGTCGGCCGTGCGCAGCTCGACGAGGTGTCGGCGCGGCGTGACGCCGGCCTTCTCGAAGTGCCCGGTCATCGGCTTGTTCACCTTGCGCGGGTCGATCGCACCGAAGGCGATCTGGACCGCGGAGTAGCCGTCGGTCTCGTCGGCGCGCACCTGCGTGACGACGCAGGGGCCGGCCTTGACGACGGTGACGGGGACGAGCTTGTTGTCGGCGTCCCACACCTGGGTCATGCCGAGCTTCTCGCCGAGCACGCCCTTGACGTTCTTCTGAGCAACAGTCATCTCAACAACCGCCTCAGAGCTTGATCTCGATGTTGACGTCCGCCGGCAGGTCGAGACGCATCAGCGAGTCGACGGCCTTGGGCGTCGGGTCGATGATGTCGATGAGGCGCTTGTGCGTGCGCATCTCGAAGTGCTCGCGGCTGTCCTTGTACTTGTGGGGCGACCGGATGACGACGAACACGTTCTTCTCCGTCGGCAGCGGGACGGGGCCCACCACGGTCGCGCCGGCGCGCGTCACTGTGTCAACGATCTTCCGGGCCGAGTTGTCGATGACCTCGTGGTCGTACGACTTCAGCCGGATGCGGATCTTCTGTCCCGCCATCTGATGAACGTCTCTCTCTCGCTTCTGACTACCGGTTCCCTTGGCCCATCCGGCCCCCGAGGTCGGGCGTGTCGCGCCCGCTTCGCGGCGAAAGCTGCACGTCTCAGTGCCACTCTCGTGTGGATGGCCCGGCCGAACCGGGTAACTTGCGCTTCCCTCGGGCCTCCGCCAGGAGTCCGGGCGAGTCCCCGTCAGGAGGCTCTCAAGGGGCGGCGCCACCGACATGGGTCAGCGACGCGCGTCAAGCAACCTGAACAGTGTGCCAGAGCGGCCACCGCACTATCAAATCGGGGCGAGCGGGCCGGTCAGGGCGGCAAACGTGGCGCGTCGCCGGTCCCGTCCCACGGCCGGAGGGCGGGAAGGCGTCGATGGCGTATGCCGCAGCACCCTCCTGGGCCTGCGCCTCCCCCGCGCGACCGACCGTTCGACGACCGTTCGACGACCGCTCAGAGGAGCACGCAGAGGACCGCTCAGGCCGGGGCGAGGAAGGCACTCAGCGCGCCGGCGTACATGGCGGGATCCTCGGCGCCCATGAGCTCGCGGGTGCTGTGCATCGACAGCAGCGCCGCCCCGAAGTCGACGGTGGTCGCGCCCGTCAATGACGAGGTGACCGGCCCGACCGTGGAGCCGCACGGCAGGTCGCTGCGCGTGACGAAGGTCTGCATCGGCACCCCCGCCTGCTCGCATGCGAGGCGGAACGCGGCCGCCCCCACCGAGTCGGTCGCGTAGCGCAGGTTGGTGTTGACCTTGAGGACCGGACCGGCGTTGACGCTGATCTGGTGCAGCGGCTCGTGGCGCTCGGAATAGTTGGGGTGGGTCGCGTGCCCCATGTCCCCGGAGGCGATGACCGTCGCGGCCAGCGCACGCCAGTAGTCCTCGCGGGCGCCGCCGCCGGCCGTGACGATGCGCTCGAGCACCGACGGCAGCAGCGTCGAGGTCGCCCCGCGCTCGGAGGTGCTGCCGATCTCCTCGTGGTCGAAGAGCACGAGGACCGGCACGTGGGACGGCTCGGTGGCCACGGCGTCGAGCAGGGCCCGCACGCCGGCATACGAGGTGGCCAGGTTGTCGAGGCGGGGGGCGGCGATGAGCTCGCGGGAGCGCCCCAGCCGGGTCGACGGCTGCACGGGGTGCGTCATGACGTCCCACGAGAGCACGTCCTCGCGGTCGACGCCGACCTGCTCGGCGAGGTAGCCGACGAAGTCGCCCGGCTCGTCGCCGAGGCCCCACAGCGGCTCCATGTGGGTCTGCTTGTTGAGGGTCAGCCCGTCGTTCTGGCTGCGGTCCAGGTGGATGGCCAGCTGCGCCACGCGCAGCAGCGCCTCGCGTCCGTGGAAGATGCGCGACTCGACGCCGTTCGCCCCGCGGACGGCGACGCGGCCCGCCAGACCGAGGTCGCGGTCCAGCCATGAGCTGAGAAGCAGGCCGCCGTAGGGCTCGACGCCGAGCAGCTGCCATCCCACGCGCGAGTGGTCGGGGTTGGGCTTGATGCGCAGGTTGGGGCTGTCCGTGTGGGCCCCGACGACGCGGAAGCCTGCGGCCGGACCCGCCCCCGCGCCGTGGGCGCCCGTGGTGTCCCAGGCGATGAGCGATCCGCCGCGCACGAGGTAGTGCCGTCCGGGCTGGGAGGGCCAGGCCTCCGCCTCGACGACCTCGGTGAAGCCCTCCGCCGCGAGCCGCGCCGCAGCCTGCTCGCAGGCGTGGAACGGGGTGGGCGAGGCGTCGACGAAGTCGATCAGGCCCTGGGCTTCGGTGTCGGTGTCGAACGAGTGCGCCATGGCTCCTGACCCTACTGGGCGGCACGGCTCGCAGGCTCACCGGCACTGGAGGGGCGACAAGGCCCCGAACCGGCCGCCGGACCGGCAGGATCGGGCCCATGCGACTGAGTCTGCGTGGTGCCCGGTGAGCCGGGCGGTGAAGGTCGGGGTGCAGCTGCCCGAGGTCGAGCGCCGCGTCGAGTGGCCGGAGCTCGTGACGATGGCCCGCACGGCGGACGACGTCGGTCTCGACTCCGTCTGGCTCGGGGACCACCTGCTCTACGACCTGCCCGGTGGCGCCACACGGGGACCGTGGGAGGCCTGGACGTCCTTGGCGGCGCTCGCCGCCGTCACCACCCGGGTGGAGCTCGGACCGCTCGTCGCGTCGACGAGCTTCCATGCGCCCGCCATGCTCGCCAAGATGGCGGCCACCGTCGACGCCATCTCCGGAGGACGGCTCGTGCTGGGACTGGGCGCCGGCTGGAACGAGCGCGAGTACACCGCCTACGGCTTCCCCTTCGACCGCCGGGTCGGTCGGTTCGAGGAGGCCTTCACCGTCATCCGACCTCTGCTGCGCGACGGCAGGGCAGACATCCACGGCCGCTACTACGACGTCACCGACTGCGTCCTCGACCCCGGGCCGGCGCGCCCGGGCGGCCCACCGCTCATGCTCGGCTCGACAGGGCCGCGGATGCTGCGCATCGGCCTGCCGCACGTCGACCTCTGGAACGCGTGGTGGAGCAGCTACGCCAACTCCCCCACCGAGTTCGCCCGGCTCAAGGAGAGGGTGGACGCCGCCGCCGCCGAGGCGGGTCGGGCGCCGGGCCAGGTTGCTGCTACCGCCGCCGTCTACGTCCAGTTCCCCGGCGGAGCCGGCCGCGTCATGGGTGACTCCGGGTATGCCGCGTCAGTCGTCCCCGTGCCCGGTGACCCCGCTGCCATCGCGGAGCACGCCCACGCCATGGCTGAAGCCGGAGCCGTCCACCTCCAGCTCGTCCTCGACCCCATCACGGTCGACACCATCCGCGTCGTGGGACAGGCCGCAACCCTCCTCGACAGACCCTGACCCACCGAGAGAGGAGCGTGCGCGCCCGAGGGTGCCCACGGCATACGAGACCGAGGAGCGGGGCGCCTGGGGGCTCGAGCGGCATCGGCGGCGGCCACTTGCGCTGGCAGGGAACGGGCCCACATACGGCCGCCGACGCTCCACGCCGCGAGAGCCGTCGGGCGCCGCGCGACGACGCGGACCGCGAGACCGCGGCAGCACGGACGAACACGCGGAAGGGCCCGCCCCGCCGAAGCGGAACGGGCCCTACCGGTACAGCTGGTGCTGCAGGTGCAGCGTCAGATCACTTGATGATCTTCGTGACGCGACCGGCGCCGACCGTGCGGCCACCCTCACGGATGGCGAACTTGAGGCCGTCCTCCATGGCGATCGGCTGGATGAGCTCGACCGTCATGTCGGTGTTGTCGCCGGGCATGACCATCTCGGTGCCCTCGGGCAGGTGCACGACACCCGTCACGTCCGTGGTGCGGAAGTAGAACTGCGGACGGTAGTTGTCGTAGAACGGCGTGTGACGGCCGCCCTCGTCCTTGGACAGGATGTAGACCTGAGCCTCGAAGTCCGTGTGCGGGGTGATCGAGCCGGGCTTGACGACGACCTGGCCGCGCTCGACGTCCTCGCGCTTGGTGCCACGAAGGAGCAGGCCGACGTTCTCGCCTGCGCGACCCTCGTCGAGCAGCTTGCGGAACATCTCGACACCGGTGACGGTGGTCTTGGCCGGCGGGCCGGTGTGGATGCCGACGATCTCGACCTCCTCGTTGACCTTGAGGACACCGCGCTCGATGCGGCCGGTGACGACCGTGCCACGACCGGTGATCGTGAAGACGTCCTCGACGGGCATCAGGAACGGCTTGTCGATGTCACGCTCGGGCTCCGGGATGGAGTTGTCGACGGCGTCCATGAGGTCGAGGACCGACTGGCCCCACTTCTCGTCGCCCTCGAGCGCCTTGAGCGCCGAGACCTGCACGACCGGCAGGTCGTCGCCCGGGAACTCGTACTGCGACAGGAGCTCACGCACCTCCATCTCGACGAGCTCGAGGATCTCCTCGTCGTCGACCATGTCGGCCTTGTTGAGCGCCACGACGATGTAGGGGACGCCGACCTGGCGGGCCAGGAGGACGTGCTCCTTCGTCTGCGGCATGGGGCCGTCGGTGGCGGCGACCACGAGGATCGCGCCGTCCATCTGGGCCGCACCCGTGATCATGTTCTTCACGTAGTCAGCGTGGCCGGGGCAGTCGACGTGGGCGTAGTGGCGGCCCTCCGTCTGGTACTCGATGTGCGCGATGGAGATGGTGATACCGCGCTGGCGCTCCTCGGGAGCCTTGTCGATGTCCTCGAACGCGAACTGGGGGTTCAGGTCGGGGTACTTGTCGTGCAGAACCTTGGAAATCGCAGCCGTCAGCGTCGTCTTGCCGTGGTCGATGTGACCGATGGTGCCGATGTTGACGTGCGGCTTGGTCCGCTCGAACTTTGCCTTCGCCACTGTGGTCCTCCTCAGGACTTTCTAGTGTTACGCCGTACGACCAGGGCAGGACGTGGCGCTGTGGGGTGGATTCCGATGGAAGAGCCTACGGGATGTCCCGCAGGTCACTCCCCGCGGGTCTTCTTGATGATCTCCTCGGCAACGGCCTTGGGGACCTCTGCGTAGGAGTCGAACTCCATGGAGAAGCTCGCGCGGCCCTGCGTCTTGGACCGCAGGTCGCCGACGTAGCCGAACATCTCGGACAGCGGGACGAGGCCCTTGACGACCTTGGCGCCGCTGATGTCCTCCATGCCCTGGATCTGGCCACGGCGGGAGTTGATGTCACCGATGACGTCGCCCATGTAGTCCTCGGGCGTACGGACCTCGACGGCCATCATCGGCTCGAGCAGGACCGGGTCCGCCTTCTTGATGGCCTCCTTGAAGACCATCGAGCCGGCGATCTTGAACGCCATCTCCGAGGAGTCGACGTCGTGGTACGCGCCGTCGTTCAGCGTCGCCTTGATGCCCACGAGCGGGTAGCCGGCGAGCACGCCGTACTGCATCGCGTCCTGGATACCGGCGTCGACCGACGGGATGTACTCGCGCGGCACGCGGCCACCGGTGACGGCGTTGACGAACTCGTACAGCGAGCCGTCCTCGGTCTCGCCCAGGGGCTCGAAGGTGACCTGCACCTTCGCGAACTGGCCGGAACCACCGGTCTGCTTCTTGTGCGTGTAGTCGTACTTCTCGACCGCGCGACGGATCGTCTCGCGGTAGGCCACCTGCGGCTTGCCGACGTTGGCCTCGACCTTGAACTCGCGCTTCATGCGGTCGACGAGGATGTCGAGGTGCAGCTCGCCCATGCCGGCGATGATCGTCTGGCCCGTGTCCTCGTCGAGGTGCACCTGGAAGGTGGGGTCCTCGGCCGAGAGCTTCTGGATGGCCGTGGAGAGCTTCTCCTGGTCACCCTTGGTCTTCGGCTCGATGGCGACCTGGATGACTGGGTCGGGGAACGTCATCGACTCGAGCACGATCTGCTCGTTGAGGTCCGAGAGCGTGTCGCCGGTGGTCGTGTCCTTGAGGCCGATGGCCGCGTAGATGTGGCCGGCCATGGCCTCCTCGACCGGGTTCTCCTTGTTGGCGTGCATCTGGAAGAGCTTGCCGATGCGCTCCTTCTTGCCCTTGGTCGAGTTGATGACCTGGGTGCCGGAGGAGATGTGGCCGGAGTAGACGCGGATGAAGGTCAGCGTGCCGAAGAACGGGTGCGTGGCGACCTTGAAGGCCAGGGCCGAGAACGGCTCGTCCTTGCTGGGCGCACGCGTCAGCTCGACCTCCTCGTTGCCCGGCTTGTGGCCGATCATCGGGGGGACGTCGAGCGGCGACGGGAGGTAGTCGACGACGGCGTCGAGCATCGGCTGGACACCGCGGTTCTTGAAGGCGGAGCCGCAGAACACCGGGTAGATCTCGGAGTTCACGGTCAGCTTGCGGATGCCGGCCTTGAGCTCGTCGACGGTGAGCTCCTCGCCGCCGAGGTACTTCTCCATGAGCTCGTCGTCGGACTCGGCGACACGCTCGACGAGGGCCATGCGGTACTCGTCGGCCTTCTCCTGCAGGTCGGCCGGGATCTCGGCGATCTCGTACTTGGCACCCATCGTCACGTCGCCCTTGGCGTCGCCGGGCCACACGAGAGCGCGCTTGTAGATGAGGTCGATGACGCCGACGAACTCGTTCTCGGCACCGATCGGCAGCTGCATGACGAGGGGCTCCGCGCCGAGGCGGTCCTTGATCGTCTGCACGGTGAAGTAGAAGTCGGCGCCGAGCTTGTCCATCTTGTTGACGAAGCAGATGCGCGGCACGTCGTACTTGTCGGCCTGACGCCACACCGTCTCGGACTGCGGCTCGACACCCTCCTTGCCGTCGAACACGGCGACGGCACCGTCGAGGACGCGCAGCGAGCGCTCGACCTCGACCGTGAAGTCCACGTGTCCGGGGGTGTCGATGATGTTGATCTGGGTGCCCTCCCAGAAGGAGGTCACGGCGGCAGACGTGATCGTGATGCCGCGCTCCTTCTCCTGCTCCATCCAGTCGGTCGTCGACGCACCGTCGTGGGTCTCACCGATCTTGCGGTTGACACCGGTGTAGAAGAGGATGCGCTCCGTCACCGTGGTCTTGCCGGCGTCGATGTGCGCCATGATGCCGATGTTGCGGACCTTCTTGAGGTCCGTCAGGACGTCGAGTGCCACGTCAGGTTTCTCGTCTCATTCGTCGTGTAGTGAATCTGTGGGCGCCGGGCCGCGTCGCGGGACGGGCGGGCGCGTGCCCGGTCGGTATGCCGTGGAGCGTGCTCCCCGGCATACCGACCGGACCGCTGGTCACCAGCGGTAGTGCGCGAAGGCCTTGTTGGACTCGGCCATCTTGTGCGTGTCCTCGCGGCGCTTGACAGCGGCGCCGAGGCCGTTGCTGGCGTCGAGGATCTCGTTCATGAGGCGCTCGGTCATCGTCTTCTCGCGGCGCTGGCGCGAGTAGCCGACGAGCCAGCGCAGGGCGAGGGTGGTCGAGCGGTTGGGCTTGACCTCGATCGGCACCTGGTAGGTCGCGCCACCGACGCGACGGCTCTTGACCTCCATGGCCGGCTTGACGTTGTCGAGCGCACGCTTGAGCGTGGCGACGGGGTCGGTGCCGGTCTTCTGGCGGCAGCCCTCGAGGGCGCCGTAGACGATCGTCTCGGCGATCGACTTCTTGCCGTCGAGGAGGATCTTGTTGACGAGCTGCGTGACGAGCGGGCTGGAGTAGACCGGGTCGACGACGAGCGGGCGCTTCGGAGCGGGTCCCTTACGAGGCATCAGCTCTTCTCCTTCTTCGCGCCGTAACGGCTACGAGCCTGCTTGCGGTTCTTGACACCCTGGGTGTCGAGCGTGCCGCGGACGATCTTGTAGCGCACACCCGGGAGGTCCTTCACACGACCACCGCGGACGAGCACGATCGAGTGCTCCTGCAGGTTGTGGCCGACGCCGGGGATGTAGGCCGTGACCTCGATGCCGGAGCTGAGGCGCACACGGGCGACCTTGCGCAGGGCGGAGTTCGGCTTCTTGGGGGTGGTGGTGTACACGCGGGTGCACACGCCGCGGCGCTGGGGCGAGCCCTTCAGCGCCGGGGTCTTGGCCTTGCTGGCCTTGTCCTGGCGGCCCTTGCGGACCAGCTGGTTGATGGTAGGCAACCTGGTTACTCCATAACGGTGGTTGTCGGTCGTCCCGGAGGACGGCTCCTTGGCTGTTTCGGCACCGGACCCCCGAGGTCGGGCGTGTCGGTGCCGGTTCTCTCCCCTGCACTCCCCTGCGTCACGTCCGCCGGAGGGCGGTCGATCGGCACGGTTGCCCGGCGAGAGGGGTGCTCTGGACCGCAGTGATGTCACGACCACCGGGGGCGGGCGGACAGGGCACCGAGGCCGTCATCGCGCATGCCTGAGTACGTGTCTCAGACACAGTGTTCAAGCGTACCGGGGCGCGGCACGCCGACCAAATCGGTAAGAGCGGCCTCGACCGCCCACCTGCGGTATGCCGCCCCCGTCGTTGCGCTGGTCCGTCCCGTAGGTCTGTCCTGCGAGTCCGTCCTGCGAGTCCGTCCTGCGAGTCCGTCAGCCGAGGCGCCAGTCGCCGGCATACATGTGCAGCACCGGGACCCCGAGCTCCTCCCGGGCCTGCGAGGCCCAGTCGGTGTGGAAGGTGTCCTCGACGGCGTGCGGCTCGGTGACGATGACGACCTCGCGGGCGCCGAGCCGGGCCACCTCCTCGACGAGGGTGGGGACGGGGTCGTCGGACGTGATCTCGCCGGTGACGACGACGTCGTGCCGCTGGAACTCGGCCAGCGACTCGGCCAGGGCGGTGGAGGCGTCGGCGTGCGCCTCCTGCCGGTCGACCGGCTTGAGGGCCTCGAGGGCCTCGCGCATCTCGAACAGGCTCAGGTGGTCGAGGAACGTGCTCAGCAGGTTGCGGTCGGTGTCGGCCGGCACGAGGACGCGGTAGCTGGGCGCCTCCTCCTCGTGCAGGGCGACGATCTTGTCGACGTCGACCGGCTTGAGGGCCTCCTCCGTCAGCACGATGATCGCCGGGGCGGGGCCGCTCTCGGCATCCTGGGTGCCGGCTGGGGCAGGTTCGACGGGCTCGGTCGCGTTCGGCGCTGCGGCCGTGGGCTCGGTCATGGCGCCACCCTACCGAGGCACGCGCACGGTCGGGTCGGCGGCCGCCGGCGCACGGACGCCGAAGGGCCGGCTCCCCCGAAGGGAAGCCGGCCCGGCGGCATACGTGGTGGTCACCCGGCGCCGCTCACGCGGCGACGGCAGACCGGTCAGAACTGGTCGAGACCGAGTGCCTCGTCGTCGAGACGGATGGCCTCGCCGGTGCCCGAGCCGAAGCCTGCGTAGTCGTAGGCGTCGTAGCTCGGCAGCGAGTACATCGCGGCCTTCGCCTCCTCGGTGGGCTCGACCTTGACGTTCCGGTAGCGGGGCAGGCCCGTGCCGGCAGGGATGAGCTTTCCGAGGATGACGTTCTCCTTGAGGCCGAGCAGCGGGTCGGACTTGGCCTCCATGGCGGCCTGCGTGAGCACGCGGGTCGTCTCCTGGAAGGACGCGGCCGACAGCCACGACTCGGTCGCGAGCGA
Source organism: Terrabacter terrae (assembly GCF_039529575.1). Lineage (NCBI taxonomy): Bacteria > Bacillati > Actinomycetota > Actinomycetes > Micrococcales > Intrasporangiaceae > Terrabacter > Terrabacter terrae. The sequence continues at coordinate 462,079 of NZ_BAAANB010000021.1, read as the reverse complement.
GGCCTTGGTGATGCCCATGAGCTCGGGACGACCGGCGGCCGGGCGGCCACCCTCGGCCATGACGCGACGGTTCTCGTCCTCGAAGCGACCCCGCTCGGCGAGCTCGCCGGGCAGCAGGTCGGCATCGCCGGCCTCGATGATCGTCACGCGACGCAGCATCTGACGCACGATGACCTCGATGTGCTTGTCGTGGATCGACACACCCTGCTGGCGGTACACGCGCTGGACCTCGTCCACCAGGTGCTTCTGCGCAGCGCGCGGGCCGAGGATGCGAAGGACCTGCTTGGGGTCGATCGCGCCCTGGACCAGCTTGGTGCCGACCTCGACGTGGTCGCCGTCACCGACGAGCAGGCGCGAACGCTTGCTCACCGGGTACGCGTGCTGCTCGGAGCCGTCGTCGGGCGTGAGCAGGATGCGACGAGCCTTGTCGGTGTCCTCGATCTCGATGCGGCCGGTCGCCTCGGCGATCGGGGCCACACCCTTGGGGGTGCGGGCCTCGAACAGCTCGACGACACGCGGGAGACCCTGCGTGATGTCGTCGGCCGCCGCGGCGCCACCGGTGTGGAAGGTACGCATCGTCAGCTGCGTGCCGGGCTCACCGATCGACTGGGCCGCGATGATGCCCACGGCCTCACCGATGTCGACGAGCTTGCCGGTCGCGAGCGAACGGCCGTAGCACTTGGCACACGTGCCGACCTTGCTGTCGCAGGTCAGGACCGAGCGGACCCGGACCTCGTCGACGCCGGCGGCGTAGAGCGCGCCGATGACGACGTCACCGAGGTCGATGCCGGCCTCGGCGAGGACGGAACCGTCGGGACCGACGACGTCCTCGGCCAGCGTACGGGCGTAGACCGAGGCCTCCACGACGTCGCTGATCGTGCGCGTGCCCGTGGTCTCGTTGACCTGGGCGATCGGCAGCTTGAGGCCACGCTCGGTGCCGCAGTCGTCCTCACGGATGATGACGTCCTGCGACACGTCGACGAGTCGACGCGTGAGGTAGCCCGAGTCGGCGGTACGAAGAGCGGTGTCGGCCAGACCCTTGCGGGCACCGTGCGTCGAGATGAAGAACTCGAGCACCGTGAGGCCCTCACGGAAGTTCGCCTTGATCGGGCGCGGGATGATCTCGCCCTTCGGGTTGGCCATCAGGCCTCGCATGCCGGCGATCTGGCGGATCTGGAACCAGTTACCACCAGCACCCGAGGACACCATCCGGTAGATGGGGTTCGTGCGCGGGAAGTTGGTCTCCATCTCCTTGGCGACCTGGTTGGACGCCTGGGTCCAGATCTCGACGAGCTCCTGGCGACGCTCGTCGTCGGTGATCAGACCACGCTCGTACTGGGTCTGGACCTTGGCGGCCTTGGTCTCGTAGCCCTCGAGGATGTTCGTCTTGTTGTCCGGCGTCGTGACGTCGGAGATCGCGACGGTGCAGCCCGAGCGGGTCGACCAGTGGAAACCGGCCTCCTTCAGGGCGTCGAGGGAGGCGGCCACCTGGACCTTGGAGTAGCGCTCCGCGAGGTCGTTGACGATCGCCGACAGGCGCTTGCGGTCGACCGGGCGGTTCTCGAACGGGTAGTCGACCGGCAGCGTGTCGTTGAAGATCGCGCGACCGAGCGTCGTCTCGAGCGTCAGGCTCGGGATGAGTCCCCGCTCGTCGGGCTCGACACCCTCGGGCAGCTCGTAGCCGGTCGGGGCCACCGCGTCCGTCAGGCGCAGCTTGATCGACGAGCCGAGCAGGATCTCGCCACGGTCGAAGGCCATGCGGGCCTCCGACGGGGACGAGAACGCCCGACCGGCACCCGGGCCGCCGCCGTCGATGGCGTCGGTCAGGTGGTAGATGCCGGTGATCATGTCCTGGGTCGGCATGGTCACGGGGCGACCGTCGGCGGGCTTCAGGATGTTGTTGCTCGAGAGCATGAGGATGCGGGCCTCGGCCTGCGCCTCCGCCGACAGCGGCACGTGGACGGCCATCTGGTCACCGTCGAAGTCGGCGTTGAAGGCCGAACAGACGAGCGGGTGGATCTGGATGGCCTTGCCCTCGACGAGCTGCGGCTCGAACGCCTGGATGCCGAGACGGTGCAGCGTGGGTGCACGGTTGAGGAGCACCGGGTGCTCGGTGATGACCTCTTCGAGGACGTCCCACACGACCGGGCGGGCACGCTCGACCATGCGCTTGGCCGACTTGATGTTCTGCGCGTGGTCGAGGTCGACCAGGCGCTTCATCACGAACGGCTTGAAGAGCTCCAGCGCCATCTGCTTGGGCAGACCGCACTGGTGCAGCTTCAGCTGCGGGCCGACGACGATGACCGAACGGCCGGAGTAGTCGACGCGCTTGCCGAGCAGGTTCTGGCGGAAACGACCCTGCTTGCCCTTGAGCATGTCGGACAGCGACTTCAGCGGACGGTTGCCGGGGCCCGTGACCGGGCGGCCACGACGGCCGTTGTCGAAGAGGCTGTCGACGGCCTCCTGGAGCATGCGCTTCTCGTTGTTGACGATGATCTCGGGGGCACCGAGGTCGAGCAGGCGCTTCAGGCGGTTGTTGCGGTTGATGACGCGACGGTAGAGGTCGTTGAGGTCCGAGGTCGCGAAGCGGCCACCGTCGAGCTGCACCATCGGGCGCAGGTCCGGCGGGATGACCGGGATCGCGTCGAGGACCATGCCCGACGGGTGGTTCGTCGTCATCTGGAAGGCGTTGACGACCTTGAGGCGCTTGATCGCGCGGGTCTTCTTCTGGCCCTTGCCGGTGGCGATGATCTCCTGCAGGAGCTCGGCCTCGGCGTCGAGGTCGAACGACTCGAGGCGCTTCTGGATCGCCGCGGCGCCCATGCCGCCCTCGAAGTACAGGCCGAAGCGGTCACGCATCTCGCGGTAGAGGATCTCGTCGCCCTCGAGGTCCTGGACCTTGAGGTTCTTGAACCGGTCCCAGACCTGCTCGAGGCGCTCGACCTGCTGGTCGGCACGCTTGCGGATGTTGTTCATCTCGCGCTCGGCCTGGTCGCGGACCTTGCGCTTGGCGTCGGCCTTGGCACCCTCGGCCTCGAGCTCGGCGATGTTGCGCTCGAGCAGCTGCGCGCGCGACTCGACGTCGGCGTCGCGGCGGTTCTCGATCTCCTTCTTCTCGACCTGGATCTGCGCCTCGAGGGACGGCAGGTCGGCGTGGCGCTGGTCCTCGTCCACGGAGGTGATCATGTAGGCCGCGAAGTAGATGACCTTCTCGAGGTCCTTCGGGGCCAGGTCGAGCAGGTAGCCGAGGCGGCTCGGCACGCCCTTGAAGTACCAGATGTGGGTGACGGGGGCGGCGAGCTCGATGTGGCCCATCCGCTCACGGCGCACCTTGGCGCGCGTGACTTCAACGCCACAGCGCTCACAGATGATGCCCTTGAAGCGGACGCGCTTGTACTTGCCGCAGTTGCACTCCCAGTCCCGGGTGGGGCCGAAGATGCGCTCGCAGAACAGGCCCTCCTTCTCCGGCTTCAGGGTGCGGTAGTTGATGGTCTCGGGCTTCTTGACCTCACCGTGGCTCCACTGGCGGATGGAGTCGGCGGTGGCGAGGCCGATACGCAGCTCGTCAAAGAAGTTGACGTCGAGCACGTGGTTCCTTCTCTCGTAACTCTCGTTGAGTCTTTGGTCTGAGTGGTTTCAGGGGACGGGGTGGCGTATGCCGTGCGGCGGGCCGGGCGGCATACGCCCCCTTCGTCGGGTGGGGCCTTCTCAGACCTCTTCGACGCTGGACGGCTCACGCCGGCTCAGGTCGATGCCGAGCTCCTCCGCAGCGCGGAAGACCTCCTCGTCGGACTCCTTCATCTCGATCGTCGTGCCGTCGGAGCTCAGGACCTCGACGTTGAGACACAGGGACTGCATCTCCTTGAGGAGGACCTTGAACGACTCCGGGATGCCCGAGTCGGGGATGTTCTCGCCCTTCACGATGGCCTCGTAGACCTTCACGCGGCCGGGAACGTCGTCCGACTTGATCGTCAGCAGCTCCTGGAGCGTGTAGGCGGCGCCGTACGCCTCGAGGGCCCAGACCTCCATCTCACCGAAGCGCTGGCCACCGAACTGGGCCTTACCGCCGAGCGGCTGCTGGGTGATCATCGAGTAGGGACCCGTGGAGCGAGCGTGGATCTTGTCGTCGACGAGGTGGTGGAGCTTGAGGATGTACATGTAGCCGACGGCCACCGGCTCGGGGAACGGCTCGCCGGAGCGGCCGTCGAACAGGCGCGTCTTGCCCGAGGCGTCGATGAGGCGCACCCCGTCGCGCGTCTTGAGCGTCGAGTCGAGCAGACCCGTGACCACGTCCTCGGAGGCACCGTCGAAGACCGGCGTCGCCACGCGCGAGCCCGCGGGGGCCTCGTGCGCGTCGGGCGCGATCTCCTTGGCCCACTCCGGGTTGCCCTCGATCTTCCAGCCGCGCGAGGCGGCCCAGCCGAGGTGCAGCTCGAGGATCTGGCCGAGGTTCATACGACGCGGCACACCGTGCGGGTTGAGCACGACGTCGACCGGCGTGCCGTCCTCGAGGAAGGGCATGTCCTCGACCGGGAGGATCTTGGAGATGACACCCTTGTTGCCGTGGCGGCCGGCGAGCTTGTCACCGTCGGTGATCTTGCGCTTGTTGGCCACGTAGACGCGGACGAGCTGGTTGACGCCCGGCGGGAGGTCGTCACCGAGGTCGGCGCGGAACTCCTTGACGCCGATGACCGTGCCGGTCTCGCCGTGGGGCACCTTGAGGCTCGTGTCGCGGACCTCGCGGGCCTTCTCGCCGAAGATGGCGCGCAGCAGGCGCTCCTCCGGGGTCAGCTCGGTCTCGCCCTTGGGCGTGACCTTGCCGACGAGCAGGTCGCCGTCGCGGACCTCGGCGCCGACGCGGATGATGCCGCGCTCGTCGAGGTCGGCCAGGACCTCCTCGGAGACGTTCGGGATGTCCCGGGTGATCTCCTCGGGGCCGAGCTTGGTGTCACGGGCGTCGACCTCGTGCTCCTCGATGTGGATCGAGGAGAGGACGTCGTCCTGGACCAGGCGCTGGCTGAGGATGATCGCGTCCTCGTAGTTGTGGCCCTCCCACGACATGAACGCCACGAGCAGGTTGCGCCCGAGCGCCATCTCGCCACCGTCGGTCGCGGGACCGTCGGCGATGACGCCGCCGGCCTCGAGCCGGTCGCCCTCGTTGACGACGACGACCTGGTTGTAGCTCGTGCCCTGGTTGGAGCGCGCGAACTTGGCGATGCGGTAGGTCTGGTAGGTGCCGTCGTCGTTGGCGACGGTGACGAGGTCAGCCGACACCTCCTGCACGACACCGGCCTTCTCGGCGCGGACGACGTCGCCCGAGTCGAGGGCGGCGCGGAACTCCATGCCGGTGCCGACGATCGGCGCCTCGCTCTTGACGAGCGGGACGGCCTGGCGCTGCATGTTGGCGCCCATGAGCGCGCGGTTGGCGTCGTCGTGCTCGAGGAACGGGATCATCGCGGTCGCGGCGGAGACCATCTGGCGCGGCGAGACGTCCATGTAGTCGACCTCGTCGCCGGGGACGAGCTCGACCTCTCCACCCTTGGTGCGCACGAGCACGCGGTCCTCGGTGAAGTTGTTCGACTTGTCGAGCGGCGCGTTGGCCTGGGCGACGACGAAGCGGTCCTCCTCGTCGGCGGACAGGTAGTCGATGTCGTCGGTGACGTGACCGTCGACCACCTTGCGGTACGGCGTCTCGATGAAGCCGAACGCGTTGATGCGACCGTAGGAGGCGAGCGAGCCGATGAGGCCGATGTTCGGGCCTTCAGGCGTCTCGATCGGGCACATGCGGCCGTAGTGCGACGGGTGGACGTCGCGGACCTCCATCTGGGCGCGGTCACGGGAGATACCACCCGGGCCGAGCGCGGACAGGCGACGCTTGTGCGTCAGACCCGCGAGCGGGTTGTTCTGGTCCATGAACTGCGACAGCTGCGAGGTCCCGAAGAACTCCTTGATCGAGGCCACCACGGGGCGGATGTTGATCAGGGTCTGCGGGGTGATCGCCTCGACGTCCTGCGTGGTCATGCGCTCGCGGACGACGCGCTCCATGCGGGACAGGCCGGTGCGGACCTGGTTCTGGATGAGCTCGCCGACGGAGCGCAGGCGACGGTTGCCGAAGTGGTCGATGTCGTCGACCTCGACGCGGACGTCGACCTCCTCGCCGTTCTTGACGCCCTTCATCGAGTCCTGGCCGTCGTGCAGCGTGACGATGAACTTGATCGTCTTGACGATGTCGTCGATCGACAGGGTCGAGTCGTTGATCGAGGCGTCGAGACCGAGCTTCTTGTTGACCTTGTAGCGGCCGACCTTGGCCAGGTCGTAGCGCTTGCCGTTGAAGTAGAGGTTGTCGAGCAGCGTCTGCGCGGCCTCCTTCGTCGGCGGCTCGCCCGGGCGCAGCTTGCGGTAGATGTCGAGCAGCGCGTCGTCCTGGCCCTGCGTGTGGTCCTTCTCGAGGGTCAGGCGCATCGACTCGAACTCGCCGAACTCCTCGAGGATCTGGGCCTCGGTCCAGCCGAGGGCCTTCAGGAGCACGGTGACCGACTGCTTGCGCTTGCGGTCGACGCGCACGCCGACCATGTCGCGCTTGTCGATCTCGAACTCGAGCCAGGCACCGCGGCTCGGGATGATCTTGGCCGTGTAGATGTCCTTGTCGGACGTCTTGTCGGGCGTGCGCTCGAAGTAGACGCCCGGGCTGCGGACGAGTTGCGAGACGACGACACGCTCGGTGCCGTTGATGATGAAGGTGCCGCGCTCGGTCATGAGCGGGAAGTCGCCCATGAAGACCGTCTGGCTCTTGATCTCACCCGTCTGGGCGTTCATGAACTCAGCGGTGACGAAGAGCGGCGCGTCGTACGTCTGGTCGCGCTCCTTGCACGACTCGATCGTCTTGCGGGTCTCCTCGAAGCGGTGGTCGCGGAACGACAGCGACATGGAGCCGCTGAAGTCCTCGATCGGGGAGATCTCCTCGAAGATCTCCTCGAGCCCGGACCGGTCGGGGACGTCGGTGCGCCCCTCGGCCTTGGCCGCAGCGACGCGAGCCTGCCAGCGCTCGTTGCCGAGCAGCCAGTCGAAGCTCTCCGTCTGAAGGGCCAGGAGGTCGGGGACCTCGAGTGGTTCGCGAATCTTCGCGAAGGACAGACGCCCGGAGGGGGTCTGTGCGGTGGACATGTTCGTCGCGGTACGCGAGGCAGCCAAGGAGGGTCCTTCCACGGGCCTTTTTCGAATCTTCAGATCCGCGTTGCGCATGGCTCCGCTCGCGGGTCCCGGGGTCATACCGAATGCCGGGTGGCACGGTGGGTGGCCTGACGGAGTCGCGAAAGGGAGGGCATGGGCAGCGCAAAGGCTTAGCCTACCTGCAAAGGGCAGGAGTGTCCAGCCGGGTCAAGAGGCGGAGGTCGTCCACCGAGGTGCCACCCGGCCTCGAACGGCCGTGCGCCTCGGCGTGACCTGCCACGCCCCCCGGACCGGGGGCTCGCGATGCGAACGCGACGAATATGGCCCTCTGCGCGCTTCCCGTCAAGACCCTCCCCCTCGCAGGCGCGTCGCCACGCGTGCGACGGGGCGACCGCGGACCCCGCTGACCTGCGAGAACGTGGCTGCGGCGCGGCGTGTGGCCCCTGTCCGCGGGTCGCTGCGCACCTAGCATGGAAGGACCGACGATCCGCAGCTCCTTCCGAGAGGGATGCCATGTCCGATCCGAACCCGCCCGAGCAGCCGTCCTTCAACCTGCCGGCCGGCAGCCGCCCCACGACGCCCATCCCGAGCGGCGAGCCGCAGCGGACACCGGAGCAGGAGCCAGCCGCGACACCCCCTCCCCCGCCGCCGGTCGCGCCCCCGCCGACGGGCGCGGGCGCCGGGGGCGGCTCCAGCGTGCCGAGCGGCCCGGGCGGCCCCACCAACGCGAGCGGTCCGGCCGACTCGGGCGGCTCCAGCGCTCCGAGCGGCCTGTCGAGCATCCCCGACCCCACCCGGGAGGGCGCCGGCTTCTTCACGGCGCTCTTCGATTTCAGCTTCACGAACTTCGTGACGCCGATCCTCGTCCGGATCGTGTACCTGCTGGCGACCGTGGCGCTCGTGGCCCTGTGGGTCATCTTCGTGTTCGCCGGGTTCGCCAACAGCGTGGCCTCGGGCCTCGTGGCGCTGGTGCTCGGCCCGGTCCTGCTCGTCATCTACCTCGCCATCGTCCGGATGACGCTGGAGTTCTACCTCTCCGTCGTCCGGATGAGCGAGGACATCCACAAGCGCCTCCCGCACGCCTGACAGCACGCCTGAACAGCACGCCGTGGCACCACGTCGAGTGGGCACCTTCCAGCGGGAAGGTGCCCACTCGACGCACGTCGCGGGTGCCCGGCCTCAGAGGACCGGCTGCTGCTGGGTGATGCAGTGGATGCCGCCACCACGGTCGAACAGCGGGCGGGCGTCCACGCCCACCACCCGCCGACCGGGGTATGCGTCGCCAAGCACGCCGAGGGACGCACCGTCCTGCTCGTCCCCGAAGGTGCAGGCGATGACGCCGTCGTTGACGACGAGGTGGTTGAGGTAGGACCAGTCCACCGGGCCATCCGCGTCCGCCAGCGTGCGGGGCGCGGGCACGCCGACGACCTCGAACCGCTGCCCACGCGCGTCACGCGCGTCCTCGAGCAGCTCGCGCAGCCGCCGCGACACGGCGTGGTCCGGGTGGGAGGGGTCCTGCTGGTCGTGGAGCAGCACCACGCCGGGGCTCGGGATGGTGGCGACGATGTCGATGTGGCCGCGCGTCCCGAACTCGTCGTAGTCGCGGGTCAGACCGCGTGGCAGCCAGATGCACGTCGTCGCGCCGATCGTGCGCGCCAGCTCCGCCTCGACGTCGACGCGATCCAGGCCGGGGTTGCGGCCGGGGTCGAGCTGGACGGTCTCGGTCAGCAGCACGGTGCCCAGACCGTCGACGTGGATGCCCCCTCCCTCGTTGACCAGGGTCGAGCCGATGGCCTCGGCACCGGTGACGCCGGTGACGAACGCGGCGATGCGCGCATCGTGCTCCCACGACGCCCACGACTGGGCACCCCAGCCGTTGAAGACCCAGTCGACGGCCCCGAGTCGCGCGCCGTCGGCGGATCGGACGAACGTCGGGCCGATGTCGCGCATCCAGGCGTCGTCGAGCTCCGCCTCCAGCAGCTCGACGTCCGGGTGCAGGTGCTCCCGTGCCACGGGCACGTCGGCCGGCACGACCACCATGCGGACCGGCTCGAACTCGACCACCGCGTTGGCGACGGCCGCCCACGTCGCTCGCGCGACCGCTGCCTCCCGCGGCGTCTCCCCGAGCGTGTACCCGGCGCTGGGCCAGGCCATCCAGGTGCACTCGTGCCGGTCGGTCTCCGACGGCATGAGCCAGTGCGCCGCCCCATCGGGCGCCGGGACGGGCTCGATCACCCAGCCACCTCGCGACGGTGCTCCTCGCGCACGGGGACCGTCAGGGCGGCATACGAGTCGGGACGGCGTGTCTCGAGGAAGGGGAAGAGCTCGAGCCAGTCGCGCCGCTGGGCCAGGTCGAGGTCGGCGACGAGGACGGCCGCCTCGTCGCGGGGTGCCTGGACGAGGATTCGCCCGTAGGGGTCGGAGATGAAGGAGCTGCCGTAGAAGGTGATCAGGCCCTCGGTCCCGAAGCGGTTGGGCACGACCATGAAGAGGCCGTTGGCGATGCCGTTGCCGACGATGACCTGCTGCCACAGCGGCTGGGTGTCGAAGTCCGGGTGGTCCGGCTCGGAACCGATGGCCGTCGGGTAGCAGAGCACCTGCGCGCCGGCCAGGGAGTAGAGCCGCGCGACCTCGGGGAACCACTCGTCCCAGCACGTGGGCAGGCCCAGCCGAAGCGAGGGGTCGTCCAGCGCGACCAGCGGATACGCGTCGTCGGCCGGCCCGGGACGGAAGTACTTGTCCTCGTAGTAGCCGGCCGTGACCGGGATGTGGGTCTTGCGGGTGCGAGCCACCACCTCCCCGCTCGGGGCGATGACCACAGCGGTGTTGAAGCCGAGCCCGTCGCCCTCGTCGGCACGCTCGTAGAGGGAGGCGTGGACGTGCACGCCGAAGTCACGGGCCGCCGCACGGGCGAAGGCCACCGTGGGGCCGGTCTCGAGGTCCTCGGCGCTGGCCGAGGGCGTGCCCTGCGGCAGCGTGTCGGCGGGGTAGCGCGAGAGGGTCAGCTCCGGCAGGAAGACGATGCGCGCACCTGCCTCGGCGGCCGTGCGGATGCCGTCGCGGAGGGTCGCGACGAGGTTTGCGGGGTCGTCGAGCCACTCGTGCTGGACGAGGGCGACCCGCACGGGGGACGTCTCTGGGTCGCGGACGCGGGCGAGGGACTCTGGGACACCATTGGCCTGGATGAACTTCACAACGGCAGTATGCCAACGGGAGCGGGCCCGGGACACGGCCTCGGCCGTGCCCCGGGCCCTTTGGGTGGGGTCAGGGGGGTCAGTACGCCGCGAGGTCGCTGACCAGCCAGCGGTCGCCGGTCTTGCGCATCGTGGCGATGACGCGGTTCTGGTCGATGGCGGGGGCCGGCTGCGCCTTCGTGGTGGTGGCCTGGTTGACGAAGGCCATGACGCGGACCGTCGTGCCCTCGCTGCCGTCGCCGGACGCGTCCATGACGCCCGCCTCGTAGACCTTGGCCTGCACCGTCGCCGCGTTCTTGACCGCCATCGGCTTGATGTCGGTGGCTGCGACCTTGGTGAACTGGTCCTTGAACGGCGACGTGAGCTGCGGCAGCACCTCGTCGACGTGCTTGTCGAAGGACGAGCCGCTGTAGCTGAGGAGGCTCTCGAGCGTGGTGCGAGCCGAGCTCGCAGCAGCCGTCCGGTCGGCCTCGGACACCGTCGGGCGCAGCGCGTAGACGAGCGTGGCGCCGAGCAGAGCGGTCGCCAGGACGGCCGCGACGATCGCCGGCCAGAGCCGGGTGGAGCGTCGGGCCGGTGCGTCTGCAGCGGCGCCACCGGGTCGGCGCTGCTCGAGCGCGTCACGGGCGTCCGCATCGTCCGCGACGGGCTCTTCCGGGTCGCGGCCCGCGATGCCGTCGGACGGGTCGACGCGGAGCTCCTCGTCTGGGAAGGCGTCGACGGCGGGGCGCTCGAGGGTGGCAGTCCCCGTGCGGGCGCCGGCAGGCGCGACCGGGGACATCTCGGCGGGCGCGGAGCTGGACTGCGACCGGCGGCGGGTGCCGGCCACGCGCTTGCGGGGGCTCCCGGCAGCCGGGGCGGTGCGGCGGGGGTCAGCTGACGAAGTCAAGGGTGCTCACCTTCCACGCGTCGCCGACCTTCACCAGGTCGAGGCGGAGCCGGTACGTCTTCTTCTCGGGCTTGGGTGTCGAGGCGTTGGAGGTGGGGGCGACCACGCCCACGATGACCTTGGCGGAGTCCTGGTCGCCCGAGACGAGGGCCGCCTCGGCCCGCTCGACCGTCGACACGGTCTTGTTGGCCGTCACGACGGGCTTGAGCTGGGCGAGCGTGGACGCGTACTCCTTCGCGAAGGCGCCGGTGGACTCGTCGAGCACGCGCTTGGTGTCGGCGTCGAAGGTGGAGGCGTTCATCGTCACGAAGTTGACGGCGATCTGACGGCCGGCGGCCAGGGCTGCCGCTCCTGCGTCCTCGTCTCGCTGCTGCTGCCACGCGGACCGCCCCACGGTGGCCGCCACCGCGACCGCGGCGAAGGCCAGCAAAGCGGCCAGGACCCAGAGCAGACGGGTGGAGGGACGCCACGTGCGGACTCCCCTGAGGCCCGCACGTGGCGTGTCGGAGGTGACCGCACCGGCCTCCTGCGCCCTGTCGCGCACGTCGGAGTCGGCGGTCAGGTCGGCATCGTCAGACGTCTCGCGCGTCCGCGGTGGGCGCTCGGTGTCCGAGCGGGTGGGGGCCATCGTCATCGAGGGGTTCCTTCCGTCACCGGCTAGCGGAGCGCCTCCTGCATCATCCAGAGCCAGCTCGTGCCGTTGTCGGTCTGTGCGTCGCCACCGGCCGGGGCGACCGGAGACTGCACTGACAACGACGCAGGTCGCCCGGAGGTCACGGCCGGGTTGCCGAGCGCCACGGGTGTCGCCCCGAACGCCATCGGGTAGCTGCGTCCGCCCTGACCGGCCGTTCTCGGCTTCGGGGCGTTCTGGGCACCGCGCACGTTGGTCCCCGAGCCGCGAGCGGCGGCACAGTGCGCGTCGAGGTTGACGGGGGGTAGTCCGGTGGTGCGGTTCGGGTCGGTCTTCGTCGTGCCCTCGTAGCCGACCTCACAGGCCTTGGGGTCATCCACGTTGAGCACGAGGCCGAAGTGGGCGGTGCCGTCGCCGGGGACGACGGTGAACCCGCCGGTCACGACGTCGGGGTAGGTGACGAGCAGCTGCTCGATGCCGTCGAGCCGCGCCGTCGTGACGTTGCCGATGGTGATGAAGTTGGCAAGGAGGGCCGCCAGGCTCTGCTTGTTCTCGGTGATCAGGGCATCGAGCTGGGAGGTCGCGACCGAGCCCCGGTCGAGCACGAGGCGCAGGTCCGGGTCGGCCTGCCGCAGGGCGTCGGCCACGCCGGCGAACCCCGAGACGCTCCTGCGGATGTCGGCGCCGCTCTTGACCTGGGTGTCGAGCACGATCCGCCCGTCGTCGATGAGCTTGGTCGTCTGCGGCAGTGTCTCGGACGCAGCGGCCGTCAGCGCGTCGCCCGAGTCGATCAGCCGCTGCAGGTCCGTCCCGCCGCCCTGGAACGCCTTGGCCAGCTCGTCGACCGTGGTCACGAGTGCGTCGCGCGGAACGGAGGCGACGGTGTCGTCGACGTGCTGGAGGAGCTGGTCGATGCGGATCGGGAAGTCGGTGCGGTCGCGCGGGATGACGTCGCCGGCGGCGAGGAAGGGCGCGCTCCCGGTGCGCGGCTGCAGGTCGAGGTACTGCTCCCCCACCGCGGAACGGTTCTCGACGACGGCCCTGGTGTCCTTTGGCACCTCGGTGCCGCGGTCGAGCCTGGCGTCGACGGTGACGCCGTTGCCGGCGAGCCGCAGGCCCTCGACCTTGCCGACCGTGACCCCGCGATAGGTCACCTCGGCGCCGACGAAGATCCCGCCTGACTGCGCGAGGTCGGCAGACACGACGTAGCTGCCACCGGCGATCTTGTCGGTCAGCCCGACGTAGCCCGCCGACAGGATCGCCACGAGCGTCACGGACAGCAGGGCGAACGCGGCGAGCTGCAGGCGCACGGTGCGGGTGATCATCGGGAGCCTCCGGTGGGGAAGAGCGTGGACCACGAGGCTGCGTCGGCGCTGCCGGAGCCCGTGGGCCCTGAGGCACCCGACCCGAGCAGGCCGCCGGGCAGCGTCGTCGGCAGCGGCACGCCGCTGACCGTCGGCAGGGGCACCTTGGGCAGCGGCACCTTCGGCAGCGGCACCGACGGCAGTGGCAGCGAGGGCAGCGGGACCGACGGGAGCGGCACGTTCGGCAGGTTCGGAAGCTGGGGCAGGCGACCGACGCCGAGGTTGCCGGCGATCGTGCCGAGGTTGGTGTCCAGGGTCGCCCAGAGGTTGGTGTAGTCGCCCTTGATGGTGTCCTGCGCGTTGTTGGGGAAGGGATAGGTCAGGAGCAGCTGGTAGCTCTTCGGCAGGTCGTCGCCCGCCTTGTTGAGTTGGCGCAGGATCGGGCTGACGGCCCGGAGGTTGGCCTCGAGGTCGGCCCGCGACCCCCGGATGACCCGGGTGCCGACCTCACCGAGGTCACGCAGGGCGGTGAGCATCGCGGTGAGCTGGCGTCGCTGGTCGGCGAGGATCTTCAGGCCCTTGGGGAGCTCGTCGAGCGCCGCGGCGATCTTGGACCGGTTGTCGGCGAGGGTCTTGGACAGCCGGTCGATGCTGTCGATGGCGCGCACGATCTCGCCCTTCTGGGTGTCGAGACCGCCGACGAAGGTGTTGAGCTGGGTGACGACGTCCCTGATGTCGCCCGTGCGTCCGCGCATCGCGTTGTTGAGCTCGGTCTCGATGGTCTTCAGCTGTGCGACCCCACCGCCGTTGAGCAGCAGCGACATCGCGCCGAGGACCTCCTCGACCTCCGGGTTGCGGCTGGTCCGGGACAGCGGGATGCGGTCTCCCTCACCGAGCCGTCCCTCGGGAGCCGCGTCGGTCGGGGGGGCCAGCGCGACGTACTTCTCGCCGAGCAGCGACGTCTGTTTCAGCTCGGCGGTCGCGTTGTCGGGCAGCACGACGCTGCGGGGCAGCCGCAGCCGCACGGTCGCGGTCCAGCCCGTCACCTGGATGTCCTCGACCGAGCCCACCGTCACCTGGTTGACCTTGACCGACGACTGCGGCACCAGGTCGAGCACGTCGGCGAACTCGGCGGTGACCGTGTAGGAGTCGTCGCCGGTGCCGGCGCCGCCCGGCAGCGGGAGGTCGTAGGCGCTGCAGCTGCCGAGGGTGAGCGCCGTCAGGGAGACCAGCACGACGGCGCTGGAGGCCCGGCGCGGGAGGGAGCGGACGGCATACGTCATCGGGAGCCTCCGAGCAGTCCGCCGAGGGTGGGGTCGGCGCCACGCAGGTTGACCAGGCCGCTGGGCTGCGGGGGGCCCTGCAGGGCCGAGCCGCTGGGCAGCGAGGGCAGCTTGGGCAGCCTCGGCAGCACGGCTTTCTTGAGGGTGTCGCACAGCTGCGTGCTGCCGGCGTTGGTGGGCCCGGAGAGGATCGAGCAGACGAGCAGGAGCGGGTCGTCGAGGCCCTTGGCGTTGTTGCGGACGTCGAGGGTGCCGGTCTGCGGGTGGTAGGCGTTCTGGAGGTTCGACAGCGCGACCGGCGCGTTCTCGAGCACCTGCGCGAGTGCCTGGCGGTTCTTGGCGAGGGCGTCGGTCACGGTGACGGCGCGGTCGAGGTTGCTCTTGAGCAGCGCACGGTTGTCGGAGACGAAGCCCGACACCTCGTCGACCGCGACGCCGAGGCTCTGGAGGGCGGCCTTGAGGTTCTCCCGCTCCTCGCCCAGCTGGTCGGCGACCGTGGCCAGGTCGGAGTTGAGCCGGCGCACCTGCGCGTTGTTGTCGGCGAGCATCGAGGTGAAGGACTGGAGGTTCTTCACGGTGCCGAAGAGGTCGTCGCGGCTGCCCGAGAGGGTGGACAGAGCCGTGGAGAGGTCGTGCACCGTGCCGTTGAGCTTCTCGCCGTTGCCGTCGAGGTTGGCAGCCGAGGTGCGCAGCAGCTCGTTGAGGGCTCCGTTCTTGTTGGCGCCGTCGGGGCCGAGAGCGACCATGAGGTCGTCGAGGCTCTGGGAGACACGGTCGAGCTCGACGGGAACCGCCGTGCGCTCCAACGGGATTCGCGTGCCGGCCGCGAGCGCCGGTCCGGCTTGGTAGACCGGCAGCAGCTGGACGTAGCGGTCGGAGACGAGTGAGGGCGCGATTATCGCGGCCTTGGCCGAGGCCGGCACGCGGTACTTGTCGTCGTAGCTGAAGGTGACGTGCACGTGGTCGCCCTGGGGCGTCACGCTGTCGACCTGGCCCACCTTGACCCCGAGGATGCGGACGTCGGAGCCCGGGTAGAGGCCGACGGCACGGGTGAAGTCGGCGCTGACGGTCGTCTGGCCCTGGTGGGGCCAGAACGCGACCGCGGCCGCGACGAGCGCGACGACGACGAGGGCCGTGACGGCCTTGCCGAGCGCGGTCACGGGAGCGTGGAGCCGGCCGAACGGCATACGGGACGCCTTGGGCGTGCGCATCAGCGACCACCTCCGGAGGTGCCGGGCAGGAGCAGGTCGGGCAGCTTCGTGCCGGGCAGGGCGAGCCCGGGCGTGCCCACCGGCACGACGAGGTTGGAGACCCACGTGTCGAACCACCGGCCGGTGCCGAGGGTGTTGGCGTAGACGCGGGTGAACGGCGCCATGGCCTGGATGGTCTTCTGCAGGTCGGTGTCGTGCTTCTGGAGCAGCGCGAGCGTCTTGTCGAGCTCGGCGAGCGCCGGCTTCAGCTGCGCCCGGTTGTCTCGGGCGAGGCCGGTCAGCTGCTGGGCGAGTGCCGTCGTGTTGCGGAAGAGCGTGCGGATGTCGTCGCGCCGCTTGACGAGCTCGACCATGAGCAGGTCGGCGTCGTGGACCAGCGTCGAGACCTGCTCGTTGCGGCTGCGCACCAGGCCGCTGACGCTGTTGGCACGCTTGAGCAAGGAGCCGAGCTCGGCGTCACGGCTGGCGACGGTGCGCGAGAGGCGCGAGAGCCCGTCGAGGGTCGCCCGGACGTACTGCGGACTGTCCTTGAACTCCGACGCGATGACGCCCAGCGACTTCGCGAGCTGGTCGGTGTCGATGCGCTCGGTCGTCGTCGTGAGGTCCTGGAAGGCGTTGATGACGTCGTAGGAGCTGACCGTGCGCGAGACGGGGATCTGGGTGTCGGGGTCGAGCTGCCCGCGCCCCTTGGGGTCGAGGGCGAGGTACTTCTCGCCCAGGATCGTCTTCATCCGGATCGACGCGCCGGTCTGCGGGCCGAAGCCGGCGTCCGCGGTGATGGTGAAGTCGACCCGGACGTGCCCGCCCTCGAGGTCGACGCCCGTGACCTTGCCGACCTTGACGCCCGCGATGCGCACGTCGTCGTCGGGCTTGATGCCGCCGGCCTCCGAGAAGGCGGCGCTGTAGGCCGTCCCGCCCCCGATGACCGGGAGGCTCGAGGCGTTGAACGCCAGGTAGAGCAGCACCGCGATGACGAGCAGGCCGACCGCGCCGATCGGGACCGGGTTGCGCTCCCGGAAGGGGATGCTCATGACTTGCACCTCGCGGACGCGACGTCGTAGGTGGGGCTCACGCCGGGCAGGATCGGGCTCCTGGTGTCGAACTTGCAGAGGTAGAAGTTGAACCAGGACCCGTAGGTGGCCGTCCGCGTCAGCGTGTTGATGCGGTTGGGGGCGTTGCCGATGAAGGTCTCGAACTCCTTGACGTTGGCCGGCTTGTCGAGGGTGGTCGCGAGGGTGCGCAGCTGGGCGACGTCCCCCTTGATGAGCGGGCGGGTCGAGACGAGCAGGTCGGCGGTCTCGGCCGAGAGCGCGTTGATGCCGGAGAGCGATCGGCCGATGGTCTCGCGGTCGGCGGCCAGGCCACTGGTGAAGCGCTGCAGCTGGTCGATGAGCGAGAGTAGCTGCTGGTCGTGCGCGTCGACGGTGCCGAGCACGGCGTTGAGGTTGTCGATCGTGCGGCCGATCACCGCGTCGCGGTCCGCGATGGCGCTGGTGAGGCTGGCGGTCTTGGCGAGCAGCGTGTCCACGTTGCCCCCTTCGCCCTGCAGGGTCTGGATGAGCAGGCCCGACAGCTCGTTCACGTCACTCGGCGAGAGCGCGGCGAAGAGCGGCTTGAAGCCGTTGAAGAGGACGGTGAGGTCGAGGGCAGGGTGCGTGCGCGCGAGCGGGATCGTCGCGCCGTCGGCCAGGGCCGTCGGGGCCCCGGCCCCCTGCGTCAGGGCGAGGTAGCGCTGTCCGACGAGGTTGCGGTACTTGACGGTGACCTCGGTGCCCTGCGTCAGGACCGAGCTCTTGAGCACCGAGAAGTCGATCTCCGCGGTGGCACCGTCGGAGGTCGCGTCGTGGGCGACCCGCACGTCCTTCACCTCGCCGACCCGGACGCCCGCGATCCGGACGTCCTGTCCCGGGATGACGCCCGTCGCGTCTCTGAGCACGGCGGTGTAGGTGGCCTTGTCGCCGAGCTGGATGTTGGCGATCGTCAGCGCGAGGATGCTCGTGGCGAAGAGCGTGACGGCCGCGAAGACGAGAAGCTTGACGAGTGATCCCTTGACCTTCACCGGGTGCTCACCACCGTTCCGCGCATCATCGGACCGGCGAGCAGGGCCTGGATGCCGCTCCCTCTCCCGTCGCTGCTGCCACCCGAGGCGGGCGCGCCGTCACGGGTGAGCAGGGCGCCGATGACCTGCTGCTCCTCGGCGGTGCCGGCCGTGCCGGAGTCAGCCGCCGAGGCGTTGCCGAGCAGCGCAGAGGGGATGTCGGAGAACGGCTGGGCGTTGCTGGCCGGCTTGGTGCCGTCCTGGAAGTGGTTGCCCGCAAAGGGGTTGGCCTGCGAGCCGCCCGGCGTGGGAAGCCCGTAGCAGTGGGGCCCCCGCCGGTCCTCCCAGCGCGGCTCCTCCCCCGGCCGGTACGGCTGGCGCGGCGGGACGACCTCGAGGGTGATGTGGAAGGTGCCACCGGAGAAGGCGGCGTTGGCGCGCGGGATCCAGTTGACCAGGCCCGAGGCGACGCAGGGGTAGATCGGCGAGTACTCGGCGAGCAGCTGGAGGGTGGGCCGGCTGACGCGGCCGACCTGGATGATGCGCTGCTCGTTGTCCCGCAGGAAGCCGGCCGTGTCGTTGGCGAAGCCGGCTGTCCCGACGAGGAAGGCGGCGAGCTGCTGGTCCTTCTCGACGATCGTCCTGTTCGTGACCCGGAGCGACTCGGTGAGCCGGAAGAAGTCGGGGGCCACCCCGTTGTAGAGGTCTGCGGTGTCGGCGAGCAGGCTGATGTCCTTCTGGATCGTCGGCATGCTGGGGTTGAGCGCCTTGAGGTAGCGGTCGACGAGCGTGAGGTTGCGCCCGATCTGCTCGCCCCGACCGTCGAGCGTGGTGGACAGGGCGCCCAGTGTCGTCGCCAGCTTGGCCGGCTGCACCGTGCGCAGGAGGGGGTAGAGGTTGTCGAGGACGGTCTCGAGCTCGATGGAGACCTTGCTGCGGTCCTGCGGGATGACGTCGCCGGCCCGGATGGGGCGGGCGGGGCTGCCCGCCGTCTCCAGGTCGACGTAGCGCTCGCCGAAGAGCGTCTTGGGCAGCAGCCGGGCGCGCACGTTGGAGGGGATCTTGGCCACCTCGTCGGGCTGCAGCGCGAGCTCGAGCCGCGCACCGGTGGGCGTGGCCTCGACGTGGCGCACCTCGCCGACGAGCAGCCCGCGCAGCTTGACGTCCGAGCTCTCCTGGAGCTGGCTGCCCAGTCGGTCGGTCTCGAGCGTCACCATGACGACGGGCGTGAACCGCTTCTGGAACGAGGCGATCGCCAGCCCGATGAGCAGCGCCAGTACCAGCAGGAACACGAGGCCGTATGCCTTCTGCCCCAGCCGCTTGCGCGTGTGCTGGGTGATCGGTCCCGGCGTCGCGTCGGTGCTGACGTCGGTGACCGGGTCGGCCGACGCGGCGATCATCCGGCGATCCTCACGCTCGTCGTCGCGCCCCAGATCGCCAGGGAGAGGAAGAAGTCGACGATGTTGATGGCGACGATCGAGGTGCGCACGGCGGTGCCGACGGCCACGCCCACCCCTGCGGGGCCGCCCGAGGCCGTGTAGCCGTAGTAGCAGTGGATGAGGATGATGACGACCGCGAAGACCATCACCTTGGCGAACGACCAGAACACGTCGCCGGGTGGCAGGAACAGGTGGAAGTAGTGGTCGTAGGTCCCCTCCGACTGCCCGAAGTACGCCGTCGAGATGAAGCGCGTCGCGGCATACGAGCTGAGCAGGCCCAGCACGTAGAGCGGGATGACGGCGACGAAGCCCGCGATCATCCGGGTCGTCACGAGGAAGGGCAGCGAGGGGATGCCCATGACCTCGAGGGCGTCGACCTCCTCGGAGATGCGCATCGCGCCGAGCTGCGCCGTGAAGCCGCAGCCGACGGTGGCCGCGAGCGCCAGGCCCGCCACGAGCGGGGCGATCTCGCGGGTGTTGAGGTAGGCGGAGAAGAAGCCGGTGAAGGCGCCGGTGCCGAGCTGCTCGAGGGAGGAGTAGCCCTGCAGTCCGACCTCGGTGCCGGTGAAGAAGGCGAGGAAGGCGATGACGCCGACCGTGCCGCCGATGACCGAGAGGGCCCCCGTTCCGAGCGACACCTCGGCCAGCAGGCGCACGACCTCCTTCTTGTAGCGCCGGAGGGTGCGCCCGCTCCACGCAAGCGAGCGCACGTAGAAGCGCATCTGCTCGCCGAGCGAGTCGAGCGCCCGCGAGGGACGGCTCGCGAGGTCGAGCAGCCGCTCGGCGCTGGCCGTGCGGGTCCGGTTGTGGGTGTTGGTCGCCATGGTCGCCTCCTCAGATCTTCTGCGGGACGACTTGGAAGTAGACGGCCGTGATGACGAAGTTGACGACGAACAGGAGCATGAAGGTGATGACCACGCTCTGGTTCACGGCGTCGCCGACGCCCTTCGGGCCGCCGCCGGCGTTCAGCCCCTTGAAGGCCGCGACGACGGCGGCGATGGCCCCGAAGATCAGCGCCTTGATCTCGGCGGTCCAGAGGTCGGGCAGCTGTGCCAGCGCGGTGAAGCTGGCGATGTAGGCCCCCGGCGTGCCGCCCTGGACGATGACGTTGAAGACGTAGCCGCCCACGACGCCGACGACCGAGACCAGCCCGTTGAGCAGCACGCCGACGAGCATCGAGGCGAGCACGCGCGGTACGACGAGGCGCTGGATCGGGCTGATGCCGAGCACCTCCATGGCGTCGATCTCCTCGCGAATCTTGCGCGAGCCGAGGTCGGCGCAGATCGCCGAGCCGCCGGCGCCGGCGATGAGCAGGGCCGTGACGATGGGGCTGGCCTCGCGCAGCACCGCGAGGACGCTCGCGGCACCGGTGTAGGACTGGGCGCCGAGCTGGCGGGTCAGCGTGCCGAGCTGGAGGGCGATGACGGCGCCGAACGGGATGGAGACCAGTGCCGTGGGCAGGATCGTGACGCTGGCGATGAACCAGGCCTGCTGGATGAACTCCTTGACCTGGAACGGCCGCTTGGGCAGGGCCCGCATGACGTCGAGGGCCAGGGCGAAGAGCGAGCCGGACTGTCGCAGGGCGCCGGTGAGGGGTGCGGCCATGCTCAGCTCACCTCGCCCACGAGCTGGGAGTCGGCCGTGGCACCGTTCGTCGTAAGGGGCTGGACGGCCGTCGCGGCGGCCGTCGGGGCGGCCGACGCCTCGGCGCCGGCGTCGTGGCGCACCCCGGGGACACCGGCCTTGTTCGAGAGGAACGAGCCGGGCGGCGGGGTCACGCCGTTGGCGCGGCACCAGTCGCCGGCCGGGCGCTCGGCGCGGCGCGGCGAGCCGTCGCTCGTGCCGAGCTGCAGGGCGATAGGGGGCAGCGGCGGCAGCTCCTGACCCTGCTCGGCCGCGAGCTCGTCGGCGTCCTTCTCCTCCGACATGCCGATCGGGCCAACCGTCTGGGCGTTGAGGAACTGGCGCACCACCGGCTCCTCCGAGCTGAGCAGCATCTCGCGCGGACCGAACATCGCGAGGTGTTTGTGGTAGAGCAGGCCGATGTTGTCGGGCACGGTGCGAGCCGTGTTGATGTCATGGGTGACGATGAGGAACGTCGCGTCGATCTGCGCGTTGAGGTCGATGAAGAGCTGGTTGATGTAGGAGGTGCGGACGGGGTCGAGGCCCGAGTCGGGCTCGTCGATGAGGAGGATCTCCGGGTCGAGCACCAGGGCACGGGCGAGGCCGGCGCGCTTGCGCATACCGCCCGAGATCTCGCCGGGCAGCTTGCCCTCGGCACCGGAGAGACCGACCAGCTCCATCTTCTCGGTGACGATGCGCCTGATCTCCGCCTCGCTCTTCTTCGTGTGCTCTCGCAGCGGGAAGGCGACGTTGTCGTAGAGGGTCATCGACCCGAAGAGAGCGCCGTCCTGGAAGAGGACCCCGAAGAGCTTGCGCACCTCGTACAGGTCGGCCTCGCGAAGACGGGTGAGGTCCCGGCCGTTGATGACGATGGACCCGGCGTCGGGCTTGAGCAGCCCGACCAGCGTCTTGAGGAAGACGGACTTGCCGGTGCCCGAGGGCCCGAGCATGACCGAGATCTCCCCTGCGGGAAGCGTGAGGGTCACATCCCGCCAGATCGTCTGCGACCCGAAGGTCTTCGTCAGACCCTTGACCGCGATCTCCACACCCATGTGGTCTCCACCATGTCTTTCCGCCGTCTCGACTCGGCTACGGGGGAAACGACGGTGGTGGCGGGAAGTTACGCGCGGGTTCGGGGTGGTTCCCCCTCGCTGGGGCCGCCGGGACCGGGCGGGGGCTCAGCCGTGGGTGGCCGTCACCTCGTGGCTCACGGCCTCCCCCTCCACCCGGACGGTCACGCCGGCCACCCGACCCGCATCGCCCAGGCGGGCGAGACGTGCGAGCACCTCGGCGAGACGGTCGAAGGTCTCGGGCGAGGGCACCGGCGCCTGGCCGTCGGCGTTGCCGGACAGCCCGGTGAGCCGGTGCTCGGGGTCGATGGTGAGCCCGGCGGTCAGCCGCTCGACACGGGTCCCCCGCTGCGCCTCGATGCCGCGGCGCAGCGTCCGCGCCAGCTCGTCGAGCACGTCGGAGAGGTCCGAGACGTCGGAGGGCGTGTGCCGCTCGGCCTCCTCCGCGGCCGCCCGGCCGTTCTCGAGTGGCTCGTCGGCAGACCGGGCGACCGGCTCGTGGGCGGTCGTCGCGACCGGCTCGTCGGCGGTCGTCGCGACCGGCTCGTCGGCGGTCGTCGCGACCGGCTCGTCGGCGGTCGTCGCGACCGGCTCACCTCCGGACCGTGGCGCGTGGCCCTCGCTGAGGAACCCGATGGCCGCGAACTGGATCTTGCCGAAGTCGACCTCCCCGTCGCGCGCCAGCGAGTTGTCGATCACGTAGGCGAGGTTCACCGCCAGGTCCTTCATCCCCGGGTGCAGCTGCTGGCCGACGAAGCGGGCGCACAGCAGCATCGCCTGGGCGCGCACCATGGTGCGGCCCTTGCGGTCGTGCACCAGCTGTCCGGCCTCGACACGCGCGAGGTCGAAGCCCTCCGGCGGGTAGAAGTGCAGCGGCCGCTCGAGCACGAACAGCGAGTAGTCCGGGCGGTCGGAGCCCGGCATCAGGCGGTAGAGCTCGCCGTTGAGGGGCAGCTGCCACTCGAGCTCGGGCGGTGCCACGTCGAAACTGGTCACGCTCACCAGCGGCCCGTAGCGGCCGGTGGGGCTGGAGGAGCCAGCTGCCGGCACGGCCGGGTCCGGCGGCGAGGACGCCGCCTCAGTCGCCGCGGGTTCCGTCGCCCCGGCTGCGGCGCCCGGAGGGACCGGCACCGGCGGCGCGCCGGCGGGAGAGGCGGGCTGGGCAGCGTCAGAGCTCGGACCAGCGGGCCTTGAGGTGCGCGACAGCCATCCCATGTCGGTCAACCTACCGGGACTGATCCACGCCCAGACGCGTCGCGGCCGCGACGTGTCGCGCGGGACCGCGCCAGACGGCATACGCCCTCGGTCGTCCCGGACGCGCGGTACCGGCGGTCGTGGTTACGGTGTTCCGGTGACGACAGTGAGCAGGGACGCTCCCGACCTCCAGGCCCTCGCGGGGCTCGCCGACTCCCTCACCCCGGGGGCCCTGCTGACGGAGCGAGCGAGCGTGGCGGCGTACCGCTTCGACTACACGGCCGACGCCGGCGCGGGTATGCCGCTGGCCGTGGTCCGGGCCGCGGGCGCGGCCGACGTGCAGGCCACCGTGCGCTGGGCCACCGCGCACGCGGTCCCCGTCGTGCCACGCGGTGCGGGCAGCGGGCTCTCCGGCGGGGCAAACGCCGTCGACGGGTGCGTCGTGCTCAGCATGGAGCGCATGCGCGCGGTCGAGGTCGACCCGGCCACGCGCACGGCCGTCGTCGAGCCCGGCGCCCTGAACGTCGAGGTCAAGCAGGCGGCCGCCGAGCACGGGCTCTGGTACCCGCCTGACCCGTCGTCGTTCGAGATCTGCTCCATCGGTGGCAACGTCGCGACCAACGCGGGGGGCCTGTGCTGCGTGAAGTACGGCGTCACCACCGACTACGTGCTGGGCCTCGACGTCGTGCTGGCCGACGGCACACTGGTGCACCTCGGTGGCCAGCGGGTCAAGGACACCGCCGGGCTCTCGCTCGTCAAGCTCTTCGTCGGCAGCGAGGGCACGCTCGGGATCGTGACGAGGGTGACGCTGCGGCTCGTGCCCGCCCAGGCGCCGCCGGCGACCCTCGTCGCCACCTTCGACACGGTCGAAGACGCTGCACGGGTCGTCGTCGCCGTCGGCAACACCCTGCGCGCGTCGATGATGGAGCTGATGGACTCGGCCTCCATCAACGCCGTCGAGGACCACCGCAGCATGGGCCTCGACCGGGAGGCCGGGGCGATGCTGCTCGCACAGTCCGACGCACCGGGCGCCGCCCGCGGCGAGGAGATCGCCGTGATGGAGCGGTTGTGCGAGGCCGGCGGTGCCCGCGAGTGCTTCACCACGACGGACGCCGCCGAGGGCGAGCTGTTCGTCGCCGCCCGTCGGGCCGCCATCGTCGCCATCGAGCGGCGTGGGGCCATCATGCTCGAGGACGTCGGTGTGCCGGTGCCGCGCCTTCCCGACCTGCTGACGGGCATCGCCGAGATCTCCCGACGGCACGAGGTCGAGATCCCGGTCGTCGCACACGCCGGTGACGGCAACACCCACCCCGTGATCGTCTACCCCGCTGGGGACGCGGCGGCGCAGGAGCGTGCGGCGCACGCGTTCTCCGAGGTCATGAGCCTCGCCATCGGGCTCGGCGGCACCATCACCGGCGAGCACGGCATCGGCCGCCTCAAGCGCGCGGCGCTCCCCGAGCAGCTGGGACCGGACGTCATGGCGCTGACGCACCGCATCAAGAACGCCCTCGACCCGCAGGGCATCCTCAACCCCGGAGCAGGATTCTGATGAGCACCCTCCCGACCACCACGCACCGCCCGATGGCCGAGCGCCACCTCTTCGGGCCCGGCCCGTGCAACCCCTACCCCGAGGCGACGCTCGCCCTCGCGGCGCCACTGCTCGGTCACCTCGACCCGGACTTCCTGGCGATCATGGACGAGACGTGCGACCTCCTGCGCCACGTCTGGGGCACCGAGAACCGGCGCACGCTGCCGCTCTCGGCGACCGGGTCCGCGGGCATGGAGGCCGCATTCGTCAACACCGTCTCCCCCGGCGACGTCGTCGTCGTGGCCGTCAACGGGCTGTTCGGCGAGCGGATGGTCGACGTCGCCGGCAGGCACGGCGCCGAGGTCGTCCGGGTCGACCACGAGTGGGGCACTCCCGTCGACCCGGAGCGGGTGGCCGCAGCCCACCCGTCGCCGAAGATCATCGCCGCCGTCCACGCCGAGACCTCGACCGGTGTGCGCTCCGACATCGCCGAGCTCGGCGCCCTCAAGGGCGACGCGCTGCTGCTCGTCGACGCCGTCACGAGCATCGGCGGCATCGAGCTGCGCGCCGACGACTGGGGCATCGACATCGGCTACGCCGGCACCCAGAAGTGCCTCGGCGTCGCCCCGGGGCTCGCGCCGTTCACGATCAACGACCGCGCCTTCGAGCGTCGCGTCGAGAAGCCGTCGTCGTGGTACCTCGACCTCGGCCTCCTCGGTGGCTACGTCGGCGAGGCCTCCGGTGCGGGCCAGCGCACCTACCACCACACCGCGCCCACGGCGATGGTGGCGAGCCTGCACGCGGCGCTGCTGCGCATTGCCGATGAGGGGCTGGAGAAGGTGTGGGACCGCCACGCCGAGGCCGGGCGCCTGCTTCAGGACGGCCTGGAGGAGCTGGGGCTCACGCTCTTCGCGCAGGAGGGTGCCCGACTTCCCGAGCTGACGACGGTGCGCGTGCCCGACGGGGTCGACTCCGCCGCCGTACGCCGTCACCTCCTCGAGCGCCACAACCTCGAGATCGGGGCGGGCGCCGGCGCCTACGCCTCGACCGTGTGGCGCATCGGGCTGATGGGCCACAACGCGCGTCCCGACCGGGTCGCCCTCGTCCTCGCCGCTTTGAAGGACGCCCTCGACCACGCCCGCTGAGACTGTGGCACGGCGCCGGTCCGCCGTCGGGACGGTCGCGAGGCGTGACGGCGGAGCGGCATCTCCGGCGGCCACACGGCATACGCAAGAAGTGGTGACAGCGGATCCGCGCCGTGGCGCACGTCGACGCGGTGTCGGGCCCGGATCCAGGCCGAAAGCCACACCCGTCAAGGGCCGGTGCGGTGTGGGGCTCAGCTGGATGGCATGAGACGACGCTCAGGCAACTCCGGACCACCAGATCGTGGCGATGGTCGGCGAGTACTGCTCGATCCAGAACGGGCTGACGTAGAGGGCTGAGTAGCTGGAGCCCGTCTTGCCGCTGCTCCACAGCACCCGGCCGTCCGGAGCCACGACGACGAGCTGGCCACGGGTCGTCACGCCGGCATGCGACCCGGGCACCGTGGTCCGGGTCTGCCACCGGACGGCCGTGCCCACCCGGTAGACGAGGTTGCCGTCGGTCTGCATGTTGAGGCTGCGCAGCGCGGCGCCCTGCTGGTCCGCCCACGCGGACACGAGCCGGCGGTTGCTCGGCAGGACCGAGTTGGCGGGCAGGATCACGCTGCCCGAGCCGCTCTGCCACACCACCTTCCCCGCGGCGTTCGTCATGACGAGGTTGCCGCCGCTCGTCAGGGCCAGCCTCGTGGCGCCCCTGTTCGCGGTGTTCGAGTGCCAGAGGAGGGCCCCGTCCGAGTGACGGAGGGCGAGGTCGCCGTTGCAGTAGAACGCGAGAAGGGTCTGGTCGTGGTCTGCCTGGTGGAAGCCGTTGGGGTCGTCACGGAACCAGGTGCCGGTCGAGGTGGAGTCACGACCGGCCGGCCCGTTCAGCCACGCGGTCTCCTCGATCTGGAGGAGGTCCGAGCTGAGCCGCAGCACGAACCGGCCGTTGACGAGCCGGTCTGCGTTCGTCCCCGCCTTGAGGTGGTAGCACGCCTTGAGGATCGGTCCCGGCGAGGCAACCGTCGCCGCGTCCGCGCCGGCCAACGGTCCCGTCAGGGCCGACGCACTGCCCAGGGCGAGCACGGCGGCTGCGGCGGCGAGCACCCGACGGAGCACTATTGGCATCTGGTGGATCTCCCCTGCTCGATGACTTGTGCGCTAGAAGGAGCCGATTGACAGGCATGACAAGCTGCAGCGACCCACCATCAGCCGAGGCCCCACACAGGGGTCACGTTGTTGTCGACGAGCTCGTACACTCCCCCGAGCCCGACATCGAGCAACGAGTGCCGCGAGCCGACGGAACGGCTCATCCAGATGTAGCGGCCGTCCGGCGTGATGACGGCCAGCTGACCCCTCGTCGTCAGGCCTGCTCGCGAACCGGGGACGTGCGTGTTGGACTGCCAGACCACCTTGACGTTCTGCCGGTAGACGAGGTTGCCGTCGGTCTGCATGCTGAGCGAGTCCCGCACGCCCCAGCCCTCGACGTTGCGATCGCTGGTGAGCTTGCGGTTGCTCGGCAGGATGGAGTTGGCCGGCATGGTCGACGAGCCGGTGCCGGCCTGCCACACCACCGCACCGCCGGCGGTGAGCAGCAACAGGTTGCCACCGCTCGTGAGCGCCAACCGGGTGACGCCGCGGTTCGCCGTGTTCGAGTGCCACAGCACCGTGCCGTTGGAGCGTCGGATGGCCAGATCGCCGTTGCAGTAGAGCGCTAGGAGAGTCTGGTCGGTTGCGGTCGCCGGCATGCGCGGGTTGGTCCGTGTCCAGTTGATGGCCTCGTAGCCCACCGACTGCTCACCGGGGAACACCACGTTCTGGCTCAGCTGCACGTATTCCGAGAACACGGACAAGGTGTAGGGGCCGTTGATCAGCCTGTCGTTGCTCGTCAGCGCACGCAGGTTGTGGCACGCCTTGAGGATCGGGCCCGGTGAGCCACCATTGACGTCGGCCGCGCCAGCCGTCGGGCTGGTGAACGTGGAGGCGCTGCCCAGCACGAGGGCGGCGCCCATGGCCGCGAGGGCACGACGAAGCGGAAAAGACATGTGAACCGGATCCCCTGATCGACGACGAGTCGCCTGAATGTAGCGGGCAAACCGGGCGCAGGGGCCGATTCTGCGGCGACACCTCCGCCCCGACTCCGACGAACCGTCCTGCTGAGGGCGTGACGGGCAGGAGCGGGGCATGACGGGTGGAAGCGGGGCGTGGCGGCACGAGCGGCATCGGCGGCGGCCGCACGGCATACGCAATGAGCCGTGGGCTGGGACGGCCGCCGACGCTCCACGCCGCGAGGGGCGCTGCGCCCCGCGACCGTGCCAGCCACCGCCTCATCCGCCAGGACAAGCAGAAGGCGGGCCCGACCAGATGGTCGGACCCGCCTTCGCGGTAGAGCAGTGATCCCGGCTCAGCCGGGTCAGATCACTTGAGCTCGACGGTCGCGCCAGCGCCCTCGAGCTGCTCCTTGGCCTTCTCGGCCGCAGCCTTGTCGACACCCTCGAGAACGGGCTTGGGGGCGCCGTCGACGAGGTCCTTGGCCTCCTTGAGGCCGAGGCTCGTGAGCGCGCGGACCTCCTTGATGACCTGGATCTTCTTCTCACCGGCGGCGACGAGAACGACGTCGAACGAGTCCTTCTCCTCCTCCTCGGCGGGGGCAGCGGCGCCGCCACCGGCCGCGGGAGCGGCGGCAACGGGGGCAGCAGCGGTGACCTCGAAGGTCTCCTCGAACTGCTTCACGAACTCGGAGAGCTCGATGAGGGTCATCTCCTTGAAAGCGTCAAGGAGCTCGTCGGTGCTGAGCTTCGCCATGGTGGCTTCCTTCCTAGATAGTGCCGTGAGTGGCGTGTTGTGAAGTCGAGCTGGGCGCAGGAGCGCTCAGCTCTCGTCGCCACCCTCGGCGACGTCGGTGGTTGCCTCGTCGGCCGCAGCGGCCGGCGTGGCGGTGCCCTGCTCCTCGAGCTTCTGGCGCAGGGCGTCGACCACGCGGGCCGTCTGCGACAGAGGAGCGACGAAGAGGTAGGCGGCCTTGGTGAGGGAGCCCTTCATGGCGCCCGCAAGCTTGGCCAGCAGAACCTCGCGGGACTCGAGGTCCGCGAGCTTCGTGATGTCCTCGGGAGCCAAGGGCTTGCCGTCGAGGACGCCAGCCTTGATCACGAGGAGGGGGTGTGCCTTGGCGAAGTCACGCAGACCCTTGGCCGCCTCGACCGGGTCACCGGTGATGAAGGCGATGGCCGACGGGCCCTGGAGGTGGCCGTCGAAGGCCGTGATACCGGCCTCCTTCGCGGCGCGCTCCGTGAGCGTGTTCTTGACCACGGCGTAGGTGGCGTGTTCCCGGATCGAGCTGCGCAGCTGCGAGAGCTGGGCCACGGTCAGACCGCGGTACTCGGTGAGAACGGCCGCACCGGACTCACGGAACTTGTCCGTGATCTCGGCAATGGCTGCGCTCTTCTCGGCGTTCGCCATCTGGGCCTCCTTCCCTTGCGTGGTGCCGCCCGTCGAAGGGGCCCGGAGGGCCTGCACGAAAAGAGCCCCGGCGCAGGGCGCTCGGGGCTCGCAGCGGCATACGATCGCGTATGCCGTGAGGCTGAGTGTCCTGCGCTGGCTGCCCGCGTCGTGCGGAACCTTCGGGAGATCGTGGTTGCCCACGCCTCCAACCGGCGGTCATTGGTCGTGGACCAGAGTACGGGCAAGGGCTCTTGCGGCCAAATCGGGGTGGAGCCCCCGGCACCGCCGCGCCTTTCTGGCCCGCGCTTCGCCCGCGCGTCCGGCCCGGGCTCCCGGATCACGCCGCGTCGGTGTCCTAGCGTGACAGACATGGCGAGTGGCGATGGAGGCGACCGCCCGACCGCGGCGCACCGGCGGGCGATCCGCCGTCGGCGCTCATGGGCGGGTGCGGTCGTGCTGCTCTGCTTGGCGGCCGACGTCTGGTCCGTCTCGGCCGCCGGCGCACGTGAACCCGTGGCCGACCGTCCTGCTCCGGCGGTCACGCAGGCCGCCGCGACCGCCACGACCGCCACGACCGCCGTGCCGCCGGTCGACCAGGCAGAGCAGGTGCCGGACGCTGCCACCGACTCGCAGGCCAGTGGCAGCTCGCCCGCGCGCCCCGGCGCGGCCGCCAAGGGCGACGGGACCGACCGCAAGGGCGATGGCAAGGACGCCAAGGGCGCGGTCATCGAGTCCGGCTCGGGCCGATTCACGGTCGTCGCGATGCCCGCCTCCGCCCTGCGGCCGGAGCCGTCGAGCGGGCGGACGGTGCGCTACACCGTCGAGGTCGAGGGCGGCACGGACGTCCCCGGTCAGGAGTTCGCCGCGACCGTGGGGAAGGTCCTGACCGAGCCTCGTGGCTGGCAGACCAAGGACGGCGTCCGCTTCGTCGACGTGGCGCCGGCCGAGGCCGCGAATGGCGCTCCTGTCGATCTGCGCATCACGCTCGCCAGCCCGGACACCACCGACCGGCTGTGTGCGCCGCTGGAGACCCGCGGGCAGGTCAGCTGCCACAACGGCGGGCGCGTCGTGCTGAACCTGCGACGCTGGGTCCTCGGCGCCGAGGCCTACGGCAACGACGTCGCGGCCTACCGCACCTACCTGGTCAACCACGAGGTCGGCCACGGCATCGGCCACCCGCACGAGTACTGCGGCGGCACGGGCCAGGTGGCACCCGTGATGATGCAGCAGACCTACGGCCTCAAGGGCTGCACCGCCTGGCCGTGGCCCACGCCCAAACCGGCCTGACGTCGACGCGGTCGTGCGACCGTGCCCACCCGATGTCGCCAAGTGGTTGCGAAGTGCCCACTCGACCTGAGTCGAGTGGGCACTTCGCTTCTCTGCGGGAGAGGCGGTGCGTCAGCGGTCGGGGTGCACCACCATGGCCGAGCCACCGCCGCGACGGACCGGTTCGGCTGCCGCCATGAACCTGTTGTGCCCGAAGCTGCGGGTGGCTGTCGCCGCCCCGATCTCGTTCGGTGTGCCGGCCGACGCGAGCTTGTGGCCCATCGCCGTCAGCGCTGCACCGGTGGGACCGTCGAGGATCGCCGGCTCGGCACCCTCGGACGTCCCGTTGCGCGAGGAGAGGCGCGGTGCGGCGATGGCGTCGACGAGCGACAGGTCGCGGTCGAGGTAGCCGAGGATCGTCTGCGACACCGAGGTGATGATCGTGGCGCCACCGGGCGAGCCCACGGCCAGGAACGGCTTCCCGTCCTCGAGCAGGATGGTCGGGCTCATCGACGACCGCGGGCGCTTGCCCGGACCCGGCAGGTTCGGGTCGGGAACTCCAGGCGTCAGCGGCGCGAAGTTGAAGTCGGTGAGCTCGTTGTTGAGCAGGAAGCCCCAGCCGGGCACGGTGATGCCCGAGCCGCCGGTCTGCTCGATGGTCAGCGTGTAGGAGGCGACGTTGCCCCAGCGGTCCATCGCCGTCAGGTGCGTCGTCGAGATGCCCTCGTAGGGCTCCTTCTGGGCGGTCGCACCCTGGGCGCAGGAGGTGTAGCTGCCGTCCGGGGAACCGAACGGGATGGGCCGCGGCTGCGCCTTGGCCGGGTCGAAGAGACAGGCGCGCTCCGCTGCGAAGGCCGGGCTGACCAGCTCGGGGACGGGCACACCCGGCACGTCGCCGACGTAGCGGTTGCGGTCGGCGAACGCCGTGGCGGACGCCTCGGAGAACCGGTGGAGGTACTGCACGTCGGAGACCTGCGACGTCGGCGTGCCGGTGCGCCGCTCATAGGCCTTCATGAGGTTGAGGATCTCGGCGACGGCGATGCCGCCGGAGCTCGGAACCGGCATGCCGAAAACGTCGAGTCCCTCGTACTGCGAGTGGATCGGCGCCTTCGTCAGCGCCCGGTAGGCCGCCAGGTCGCGCAGCGTCATCTGCCCGCCCATGACGCTGACACCCGCAGCGGTGTGGGGCGCGTTGGCCTCGCGCGCGATCGCCTCGCCCAGCCGCCCGCGGTAGAGCAGGTCGACGCCCTGGGTCCGCAGCGTCCGGTACGCCTTGGCCATGTCGGGGTTGGCGAACACCGACCCGACGGCAGGAGCCTGACCGCCTCGGAGGAAGACGCGTGCCGTCTCGGGGAACTTCTTGAAGCGGTCGGCGTTCGCGGCCGTCTGGTCGTGGAACGTCTGGTCGACCACGAAGCCCTTCGCGGCCAGCCGCTCCGCCGGCTTCAGCGCCTCGTTCCACGAGAGGGTGCCGTAGTCGCGCAGGGCCTTGGCCCAGAGCGCCGGCGTGCCGGGCACGCCGATCGACAGCCCCGAGTTGACCACCGTGTCGAAGTCCATCGGCGACCCGTCGGGGTTGCGGAAGGTGTTCGCGGTGAACGTGGCCGGAGCCGTCTCGCGACCGTCGATGGTGGAGACCTTCTTCGTCCGTGCGTCGTAGTAGACGAGGAACCCGCCACCGCCGATGCCGGCGCTGTAGGGCTCCGTCACCCCGAGGGCAGCAGCGGTCGCGACGGCTGCGTCGGCCGCATTGCCGCCGCGAGCCAGCACGTCGATGCCCACCTGCGAGGCGTCGCGGTCGACGGAGCTGACCGCTCCCCCGGAGCCGGTCATCACGGGGACCTTGGGCAGCGTGCCCGGCTTGTGGTGCCACCCGCGCGCAGGCGCGCTCGTGGGTGCTGCCGAGGGTTGGGCGCCGGCCGTGGCCGGCAGCAACGAGAGCGGGAGTCCCACGACGAGAGCGCCGAGGACCCAGCGGGACCGTGTGGTTGTGCGTGCGCTGTGACGACTCATCTGTCGACCGTACTCGCGCCCTCCGGGACACGCCCGTCGAAGCCCCGCCCAATCAGAGCCACGCACGATCGCAGACCGGGACACCGCCCGGCGAAGGCTCGAGGGCCTGAACCGTTTCCGGGCCACGGCACACCTGAACGCGGAGCGAGCGGCATCGGAACGGGAGCGAGGCGACGTGGCGAACGTGGCCCGGAGCGGCATCGGCGACGGGCGGCGTGCCCCGAGGAGCGAGCGTGCCGGCATACGCCCGTCGACGCTCCACGCCGCGACGGGTCGCGGGCGCCGCGGCGTCCACCCAGCGACAACGACGAGAGCCCGCCACCCCGGAAGGGGTGACGGGCTCTCGAAACCTGCGGGATCAGGCGGAAGCCTGCTCCTCCTCGAGGAGGTTGCGGGTCTTGGAGAAGTCGAGCGGGATGCCCGGGCCCATCGTCGTGGAGACGGTGGCCTTCTCGATGTAGCGGCCCTTCGAGCTGGACGGCTTGAGACGCAGGATCTCCTCCAGCGCGGCGGCGTAGTTCTCGACGAGCTTGGACTCGTCGAAGGACGCCTTGCCGATGATGAAGTGGAGGTTCGCGTGCTTGTCGACGCGGAACTCGATCTTGCCGCCCTTGATGTCGGCGACGGCCTTGGCGACGTCCATGGTCACGGTGCCGGTCTTCGGGTTGGGCATCAGACCACGCGGGCCGAGCACCTTGCCGAGACGACCGACCTTGCCCATGAGGTCAGGGGTCGCGACGACGGCGTCGAAGTCGAGCCAGCCGCCCTGGACCTTCTCGAGCATGTCGTCGGAGCCGACGTAGTCGGCGCCGGCCTCACGGGCGGCCTCGGCCTTGTCGCCGTTGGCGAAGACGAGGACGCGGGCGGTCTTGCCCGTGCCGTGCGGCAGGTTGACCGTGCCGCGGACGGCCTGGTCGGCCTTGCGGGGGTCGACGCCGAGGCGCATGGCGACCTCGACGGTCTCGTCGTACTTGGCCTTGGCGGTCTGCTTCGCGACGCGGACGGCCTCGAGGGGGGCGTAGACCTTGCCGGGCTGCACGAGCTCGGCGGCTGCGCGGTAGTTCTTGCTGCGCTTCATGAACTGCTCCTTGTGTGGTGGTGGAGTCGTGGTGCGGACCAGCGCTGGCCCTCCCACGTGGCCGACGGCATACGGTCCGTATGCCGTGCGGCCGGGGTGACGCTCGAGCTCAGAGCTCGGTGTCGATGCCCATCGAACGAGCGGTGCCGGCGATGATGCGCGCCGCCATCTCCTCGTCGTTGGCGTTGAGGTCTTCCATCTTCTGGCGCGCGATGTCGAGGACCTGCTCGCGGGAGAGCTTGGCGACCTTGGTCTTGTGCGGCTCACCGGAGCCCTTGGGGACGCCGGCAGCCTTCTTGATCAGCTCGGCGGCCGGCGGCGTCTTGGTGACGAAGGTGAACGAGCGGTCTTCGTAGACCGTGATCTCGACCGGGATGACGTTGCCGCGCTGGGCCTCCGTCGCAGCGTTGTACGCCTTGACGAACTCCATGATGTTCACGCCGTGCTGACCCAGGGCCGGGCCGACGGGCGGGGCGGGCGTGGCCTGTCCGGCCTGGATCTGCAGCTTGATGAAGCCGGAGACCTTCTTCTTGGGGGGCATGGTTGCCTACCTTCTGTGTTGCTGGGCCGACGCCAGTGGTGCTGGATGGGCGATGACCCGGTTGCATGTCCTCGCGCGGTCAGCCGCACGAGGTCCTACGACCTTCGTCAGATCTTGGCGACCTGGGCGAAGGAGAGCTCGACCGGGGTCTCCCGGCCGAAGATCGAGACCAGCACCTTGAGCTTCTGCGTGTCGGCGTTGATTTCGGAGATCGTGGCGGGAAGGGTCTCGAAGGGCCCCTCCATGACAGTGACCGACTCGCCGACCTCGAAGTCGAGGACCCGCACGTCCTTGCGGGCGGCCGACGGGGCGGCGGCGCCGGTGCCCTCGGCAGCGGCGGCGGCCTCGAAGTTCGGGGCGAGCATCGTGAAGACCTCGTCGATCGACAGCGGCACCGGCTGGTGCGCGTTGCCGACGAAACCGGTGACACCGGGGGTGTGACGCACGGCGCCCCAGCTCTCGTCGGTGAGGTCCATGCGGACGAGGACGTATCCGGGCATCCGGACGCGGCGGACCTGCTTCTTCTGGCCGTTCTTGATCTCGGTGACCTCCTCCATGGGGACCTCGATCTCGAAGATGAAGTCCTCCATGTTGAGGGTCTGGATGCGCGTCTCGAGGTTGGCCTTCACGCGGTTCTCGTAGCCGGCGTAGGAGTGGATGACGTACCAGTCACCCTCCTTCATGCGCAGGTCCCGCTTGAAGTCGGCGACGGGGTCACCGCTGCCCTCGACCGCCGGCTCGGCAGCACCGTCGGCGTCGACGCCGGCCTCATCGGACGCGACGTCGGAGTCGGAGTCGGAGTGGGTGTCCTCAGCACCCGACTCGACGTCGGACGCCGAGAGCTCGTCGGTCTCGACCGCGGGGTCGACGACGTCGTTCTCGGTGCTCTCGCCGTTCGGGGCGCCCTCGTGGGCGAACTGCTCGGACACGCTCTGACCTACTTCCTTGCTCGTGGACCAGCCGATCGCGGCTGGCGGTGACATCCCGTTGACCCGGGCGGGTCCGTCAGCTCGTCGAGCCGGTGAAGACCCAGGAGATCAGCCTGGTCAGACCGAAGTCGAGGGCCGACACGAGCGCCATCATGATCACGACGAAGACGACCACGACCGTGGTGTAGCGCACCAGCTCGGGGCCCGTGGGCCGCACGACCTTGCGCAGCTCGTCGAGGATCTGGCGCACGAAGAGGCTGATCGCGCTGAAGAGGCGCGACACCGGGTTGCCGCCGCGAGCCTTGTCGGCACGGCCGGACCCGCGCTTGGCGCTCGTCTCCGTCACGATTCCTTCTTTCTGCCTGGGTGTCGGCCCGCGACAGACGCCCGAACCGCGAGACCCGCATCGGGTTCACGTCAGGACAGGAGCCGCGTGCCGCCTTGCACGACGACCACATCACCGGGATGCGCAGGGCAAGAGGGACTCGAACCCCCAACCGCTGGTTTTGGAGACCAGTGCTCTACCAATTGAGCTATTGCCCTTCGCCGCAGACGTTGGGTGCCTGCGGCGGGACGGCATGCGTCAGCATGGCCAGCGAAGCCGTCCGAGCGTCGATCATACGGGACGGATGCGCTCCAAGGCGAACCGACGAGATACCGGCGAGAAAGGTGTCGCGCGGGGCCGCTGGAACCGAGCCACCGGCATACGGACGGCCCCCCCCGGGCCACCCGGCGCAGTGGCAGGATCGAGACGTGACGAACCCGCGCACCCCCCTTGCGTCCCTGTCCGACGACGACCTGGCCGGCTTCCTCGCCGAGCAGCGCTCAGCGTACGCGGCGCTGCAGTCCCGAGGCCTGAAGCTGGACCTCACCCGGGGCAAGCCCTCGTCGGCGCAGCTCGACCTGGCCGACGACCTGCTGCGCCTGCCGTCGTCGACCAAGGACCGCGCCGGTGTCGACGTGCGCAACTACGGCGGCCTCGAGGGCCTGGCCGAGCTGAGGGAGATCTTCGCCGAGCTGCTCTCGGTGGAGCCGTCGCAGGTGGTCGCGGGCGGCAACTCGAGCCTGTCGATGATGTACAGCACGATCGTCGACTTCCTGCTCTTCGGCGGCGTGGACTCCCCACGGCCCTGGAGCCAGGAGGAGACGGTCCGCTTCATCTGCCCGGTCCCCGGCTACGACCGCCACTTCTCGATGCTCGCGTCGTTCGGGATCGAGATGGTGACCGTCGACATGCACCAGGACGGTCCCGACATGCCCGCCGTCGAGTCGCTCGTCAAGGACGACCCGAGCATCAAGGGCATCTGGATCGTGCCGACCTATGCCAACCCCTCGGGTGCGGTCGTGTCGCAGGAGGTGGCCGCGCGCCTGGCGGCGATGCCGACCGCGGCGGCCGACTTCACGATCTTCTGGGACAACGCGTACGCCTTCCACCACCTCACGCAGGAGGAGGCCAAGAGCGCCGACATCCTCAGCCTCTGCGCTGCCTCCGGGCACCCGAACCGCCCGATCATGTATGCGTCCACCTCCAAGATCACCTACGCCGGCGCGGGCGTCGCCGTCCTCGCCGCCAGCCAGGCGAACGTGAAGTGGTACCTCGGGCACCTCGCGATGGGCTCGATCGGCCCCGACAAGGTCAACCACCTGCGCCACGTCGAGTTCTTCCGTGACGCCGAGGGCGTCCGCGCGCACATGCGCCGCCACCGCGAGGTCATCGCCCCCAAGTTCGCCGCCGTCGACGAGGCACTGACGACCGGACTCGACGGCCTCGAGATCGCGCAGTGGAGCCACCCGACCGGCGGCTACTTCGTCAACCTCGACGTGCTCGACGGCACGGCCTCGCGCGTCGTGGCCCTCGCCAAGGAGGCCGGCATCGCACTCACCCCCGCCGGCGCCTCCTACCCGCACGGGCGCGACCCCAGGGACCGCAACATCCGCCTCGCCCCGACCTTCCCGGTGCTCGACGAGGTGCGCACCGCCATGGCCGGCGTCGCGACCTGCGTGGCCCTGGCAGCCGCGGAGAAGCTGGTCGCCGACCGGGCCTCGGGGGTAGGGGCACAGGGCGACGGCTCGACGCCGTCGGCACAGGACGCCTCGAATCCCGCCACCGAAGGAGCCTCGCGATGAGCGACACCGGTCCCACCGAGAACATCGACACCGACCTCACGAGCTACAGCGTCGACGACGAGGACCAGCCGTCGAACCTCGAGGGCCTGCCCGACGACGACGTCGAGGACGAGCTGGACCGCGGCTACTCCCCGCCGGAGAAGGAGCGCGGCACCGACGCCTTCGGCACGACCGCCTACGAGCAGTCGCTCGACGAGACGATCGACCAGCGCATCCAGCAGGAGGTGCCAGACCCCAACACGGCCTACGGCGCCCCCGAGAACGAGAGCGGCCTCGACGAGGAGCGTGTGGGCGGCGACGACCCCGACTCCATCGCGGCCGAGGACGACTGGCTCGGCGACAACGAGGTCGGCGACCAGCGCGCCGGCCGCCTCGTCTCCGACGACGAGGGCGCCCACGAGGACACCGAGAAGCAGGTGTGGGCCAACGACGTGGGCATCGACGGCGCGGCCGCCTCAGCCGAGGAGGCCGCCGTGCACGTCGTCGACGAGATCGCCGACGAGCCCGACGAGGTGTGACCGCCGCCCCGTTGTCCCGCGCGCTCGAGGCTGGAGCGCGCGGAACGGGGTCGGGCGCGTGACAGGTCGCGCGCCCCTGGGCGACATCGCCCGCTCGACGCAGGAGCGCGCGAGACAGGCTGTAGCCGGGTGACACACTGGCCCGCATGACGCGTCCGGTCGAAGACCTTCCCAAGGCGCACCTGCACCTGCACTTCACCGGCTCCATGCGCATCGCCACGGTGCGCGAGCTCGCCGCGGCACACGGCATCCGGCTGCCGGACGCGCTCCTGACCGACTGGCCCCCTCGGCTCGCGCGGGCGACCGACGAGCGCGGATGGTTCCGCTTCCAGCGCCTCTACGACGCCGCGAGGGCCTGCGTGCGCGGCGAGGAGGACATGCGCCGCATCGTGCGCGAGGCAGCCGAGGACGACCTCGCGGAGGGCTCGCGCTGGCTCGAGCTGCAGGTGGACCCGACGTCGTACGCCCCGTTCGTCGGGGGCATCACCCCCGCCCTCGAGATCGTGCTGGACGAGGCTCGCAGGGTCTCGGCCGCGGGCTGCATCGGCGTGGGGATCGTCGTCGCCGCCAGCCGGATGCGCCATCCCCTCGAGGCCCGCACCCTGGCGCGCCTGGCCGCGCGCTACGCGGGCGAGGAGGCCGGCGACGTCGTCGGGTTCGGCCTGTCCAACGACGAGCGCCGGGGCCTCGTCTCGGACTTCGCCCCGGCCTTCGCCATCGCCCGGCGCGCCGGGCTCGCTCTCGTGCCCCACGGTGGCGAGCTGCTCGGCGCCCAGTCGGTCATGGAGACGCTCGAGCACATCGACCCCGACCGCATCGGTCACGGGGTGCGCTGCGTGGAGGACCCGCAGGTGCTCGACGCCGTGGCGGAGGCAGGCGTGACCCTCGAGGTGTGCCCGGGCAGCAACGTGGCGCTCGGCGTCTATGCCCAGCCGCACGAGGTGCCGCTGCGGGCCATCGTCGAAGCGGGGATCCCGGTGGCGCTGGGGGCCGACGACCCGCTGCTCTTCGGGTCGCGGCTGACGGCGCAGTATGCGGCGGCACGTGACCTCGGTTTCGACGACCGAGGGCTGGCCGGGCTGGCCCGGGCCTCGCTCCAGGGCAGCCGCATGCCGAGCCGCCTGCGCAAGGCCGCGCTCGCCGACCTCGAGCTGTGGCTCCAGCCTGCCGCGGTGACACCGGACACACAGCCGATCAGGACGTAACGGGCACACCGGGTGGTGCCGGAGCGCCACGGCACCGCGAGCCGCGTCGCCACCCGCAGGGGCGAGTTTGCCCCGGATCGGTGCCGCCGGTCATGCTGGTCGGAAGATGAAGACTTCTGCCCTGATCCCCGCACGCCCGTCCACCGCCACCGGCACCCGTCTGCGACGCCTGGCCACCGTCGGTCTCGTGGCCCCCGTCGTCGCGCTGGCCGCGTGCAGCGGCGGGTCTCCGGTGACGGCCGACGCCACCGCCTCCGCGCCTGCGAGCACCTCGTCCGCGACCGCGAGCACGACGACGGCTCCGACCACGACCGCGGCCCCGACGACGACCCAGGCCCCGGCCCAGCGATCGGTCTCCTCGGTGGTGAACGCCAGCATCAAGGACCCCACCCTGGGGCACACCCTCACCGCCCGCCGCGTGGTCCGCAACTTCTCCTGGCCCGCCGAGCAGCCGGTCGGCGCCAAGCAGTTCGAGATCGTGGGTGTCTGGGTGACGATGCAGGCCGGATCTCGGTTCTCGGCCTCGCTCGACCCCTCGATGCTGGCGCTCGTGGCCGCCAAGCCGGCCCAGACCGTCACTCCGACCACCGAGTTCGGGAAGCGGTGGGGAGCCACCGCCCTCAAGCCGGCGAAGCGCGCGCAGACGACGGCCGGCTGGGTCTTCTTCAAGGTCGACCGGGGCACGGGCAACGCACTGCGCCTCGCGTTCAACCGGCCCGCCTACCAGGTGAGCACGACGGACAAGAAGATCCCGGCCAACAGCTTCTCCGTCGTCCTGACGAAGTAGCGAGCTCCGGCCCGCGCCGAGGATGCGTGCTCCGGCACGCGCGGGCGCCGCACACATGCGTCGCAGGCGGGCGCGGAGCCCTAGAGCTGCTCGCCCACGAGGACGGGCTCGTTGACGAGGGTCACGCCGAACACGTCACGGACGCCGTCGCGCACCTGGCGCGCGAGGGCCAGGACGTCTGAGGTGGACGCCCCCCCGCGGTTGGTGACCGCGAGCGTGTGCTTGGTCGAGAGGGCCGCCGGGGCCGGGAGGCCGAACCCCTTGCCGAAACCGGCGTGCTCGATGAGCCAGGCCGCGCTGGTCTTGACCCGCCCGTCGGCCTCGGGGAAGCGCGGAGGCGTGGGCCCCTCCCAGCCGAGCCGCTCCCCGACCCGTTCGACGAGCGCGTCGAACTCGTGGTGGCTGAGGATCGGGTTGGTGAAGAACGAGCCGCACGACCAGGTGTCGGGATCTGCCCCGTCGAGCACCATGCCGCGCGCCCGGCGCTGCTCGAGGACGGCCTCGCGGGCGTCTGGGAGCGGCACCCGGGTGCCGAGCGGCACGTCGAGGCCCTTCGCCAGGGCGGCATACGCGATGGGTCGGCTGAGGTCGGCGACCTCGAACTGGAAGAGCACGTCGAGCACGACGTAGCGCGAGTGGCCCTTGAACCGCGAGTGGCGGTAGGTGAAGGCGCAGTCGGCGTTCATGAAGGTGCGCACGGCCTGCTCCTGGCGGTCCCAGGTGCGCACCTGCGCGATGGTCTGCGAGACGTCCTGGCCGTAGGCGCCGACGTTCTGGATCGGCGTGGCGCCCGTGAGCCCGGGTATGCCGCTGAGCCCCTCGACGCCCGCCCAGCCCTCGGCGACGGCGCGGGCGACGACGTCGTCCCACACCTCCCCCGCCGCCACGCGCACGACGGCACCGCCGCAGTAGTCGGCCGACTCGGGAGTGATGCCGGAGGTCGCGACGCGCACCACCGTGCCCGCGAAACCGTCGTCGGACACGATGAGGTTGGAGCCGCCGGAGACCACGAGGAGCGGCTCGTCGGCGTCGTCGACCTCGCGGACGGCGTCGACGAGCTCGTCGGTGCTCGTGGCCGTGACGACGCGGGCGGCCGGGCCGCCGACGCGCATCGTCGTCAGGGTGGACAGGGGGACGTCGGACTGCTCGAGCACGCGGGGAACCGACCGATCAGGCCAGCACGGCGACGGCCAGGGCTCGGCCGAGCACCTTCTCGCCGCCCGCCGTGGCCGTCAGCTCGACGGTGACGCGCCTGGTGTCGGGGTCGACCGCCTTGACGACACCGGAGACCTCGATGTCGGCGCCGCCCTCGTAGGGGACGACGACCGGCTTGGTGAACCGCACGCCGTACTCGACGACGCGACCCGCGTCGCCGACCCAGTCGGTGACCAGAGTGACCGCCGACCCCATGGTGAACATGCCGTGGGCGATGACGTCGGGCAGGCCGACCTCCTTGGCGAAACGCTCGTCCCAGTGGATGCGGTTGCGGTCGAGCGAGGCCCCGGCGTACTGCACGAGGCGGGCGCGGTCGACGTGGACGGTGAGCGACGGGAGAACGTCTCCGACGGAGAGTCCCTCGAAGGCACGGACGCCTGCCGGGCTGCTCGACTGGGCACTCATCACTCTGCTCCTCGGATGACGATGGTCGAGGTGGCGGTGCAGACGGGCTCGCCCGCCGCGGTGGCCAGCTCGGTGCGGGTCGTGACCATGGCGTGGCCGCCCGCCTGGCGCACGGTGTCGACGTGCAAGGTGCCCACGATCGCGTCACCGGCGGTCAGCGGACGGTGGTGGACGAACCGCTGCTCGCCGTGCACGACCCGCGAGAAGTCGATGCCGGCCTCGGGGTCGCGGATCAGCTGAGCGTCGCACTGCTGGGCGATGAGGACCGCGAAGGTGGGGGGCGCGATGACGTCGGCATAGCCCCGGGACCGGGCGACGTCGGCGTCGACGTGCACGGGGTCCGACGAGCCGACCGCCTCGGCGAACTCCCGGATCTTGGCGGCACCGACCCGGTAGGTCTCGGTGGGCGGGTAGACCCGCCCCTGGAAGTCTGCGTTCACCGGCATACGCGCACCCTACCGAGCGGCACCGACGACGGCCTCACGGCACCTGCGCGCGCCCGGGAACGAACACGCTCCCCCGGCCCAGTGGGCCGAGGGAGCGTGTTCGACGTGCGACGGGCGCCGCTGGGACTCAGCGGGTCTCGCGGTGCTCCGTGTGGTGGCCGCACTTCGGGCAGAACTTGTTCATCGCCAGGCGGTCGGGGTTGTTCCGACGGTTCTTCTTGGTGATGTAGTTGCGGTCCTTGCAGTCCACGCACGCCATCGTGATCTTGGGACGGACGTCGGTGCTCTTGCTGGCCACGGCAACCTGCTCTTTCGGGAACGTACTCGGTGATCTGTCGTCTTGCGACGGAATGTCGCGCGGCGCGTCACGCGTCCCGAGGGCTGCCCGGGGTGACACGCAGGCGCGACGTCCAAGGTTACGCGACACCCCGACGATTCGAGAAATCGGACCGGGTGCGCGCGCAAGTGGTAGCGGGAGCGGGACTCGATCCCGCGACCTCACGATTATGAGTCGTGCGCTCTAACCAGCTGAGCTACCCCGCCAAGGCTGCCGTTCCCCCGACCCGTCGCGACTGCGACGGGCGGATGGGGAAGCGACCGACCAGAGCCCCAATAGGGAATCGAACCCTAGACCTTTTCCTTACCATGGAAACGCTCTGCCGACTGAGCTATTGGGGCACGGCCGACGAGCCGAAGCCGTCGCGAGACGCCTTCCGTCGACCTGTTGTGCGACCGTGACACTACACGGTCGGCAGCGCGGATACGAAATCGACGACGCTCCCGCGTCGATGCCCCCGGTCGTGCGCCTCACCCATCGCCGTCGGCATCGTGCTCGTCCCGGCCGTGCGCGTCGAGCGCGGACTGCGCCGCCTCCTCCTCCTGCTCCCGCTGGTCGCGTATGCGCCCCGCCTCCTCGAGCTCGCCCGTGACCTTCTCGAGCCGCGCCCGTGCGGCGGCGAGGCGGCGCTCGAGGTCGGCGACGCCCTCGACGACCTCCTCCTGGCGTGCCGTCAGCACCGCGACCTGCCGGTCGGCGGAGCGCAGCTCGGAGCGCGCCGCCTCCAGCGCCGTCTGCAGACGGGTCCTCTCGGCGGCCCGGCGTGTGCGCCGCCGCTCCTCGAGGTCCACGGTCTCGCCTCCGCCGCCGGGCAGCACCGAGAGGGAGGGGCGCTCAGCCGCGTCACGGTCGGGTGCCGAGTCGCTGCCGAGCGCGACGACGTCCGCCACGTCGACGGATCCGAAGCCGGAGTAGCTGAGGGCCTTGACGAGAGCGCCGGTGAGCACCGAGGCCTCGGCGTCCTCGTCGGCGATGAGTGCCGTCAGGGTGTCGCGCACCTCCTGGGACGCCCCCGGGCCGAGCCGCTGCCCCTCCTGCTCCGCCACCTCGGCGATGCGGTCCGCAACGGCGTCGACCCGCTTGGCCCGCTCGCGACCGAGGACGCGCAGCTGGTCGGCGTCGAGCGTGCGCTGGGCCTCGCGGAGCAGCTCGGCGAAGGACCGGAGCTCACCGACCTCGTCGGCGTGCCCGCGCACGAAGTGGTTGACGGCCCACGCAGCCACCGTGGGCTTGCGCAGCGCGCCGATCGACGCGGCGAGCTTCTTGTCCCCGGCCGACCTCGCCTGGGCCACCAGCTCGGAACGCAGCGGTGTGAAGCGAGCGGGCGGGACGGCATACAGCTGCTCGACGGCGGCGCGCAGGTGCAGG
Source organism: Terrabacter terrae (assembly GCF_039529575.1). Classification (NCBI taxonomy): domain Bacteria; kingdom Bacillati; phylum Actinomycetota; class Actinomycetes; order Micrococcales; family Intrasporangiaceae; genus Terrabacter; species Terrabacter terrae. The sequence goes on along the minus strand of NZ_BAAANB010000021.1, from coordinate 418,750 downwards.
ATCACCCGAGCATCCTCCCGCAGAACCGGTGGCGCGGCCCGGCGTCGACGGGCAGGCTGGGCGCGTGATCTGGATCTGCGAGACGTGCGGGGTCGAGACCGCCGATCTGCCGGAGCCGCCGGGCGCCTGTGCGATCTGCGAGGACGAAAGGCAGTGGGTGCCGGAGGACGGCCAGCACTGGACGACCCTCGAGCGGCTACGCGCCGCCGGCACCCGGGTCAGCGTCACCGAGGTCGAGCGGGACCTGTGGGGACTGCGCGCCGAGCCGGCCGTGGGCATCGGCCAGCAGACCATGGTCGTGCGCGTGCCCGAGGGGGTTCTGCTCTTCGACTGCGTCGGCTACGTCGACGAGGCCGCGGTCGAGCACGTGCAGTCGCTCGGGCCGACTCTCGCGGTCGCTGCGAGCCACCCGCACATGTACGGCGTCCAGACCGAGTGGGCACGGGCGCTGGGCGACGCGCCCGTCCTCGTCGCGGCGCCGGACGCCGAGTGGGTGCGCCGCCGCGACCCGCTCGTCGAGCTCTACGACGAGCGACGCGAGGTGGCTCCCGGTCTGACCCTCCACCGCGTCGGTGGGCACTTCCGCGGACAGGCCGTGGTCGAGTGGGTGGCGGGCGCGCAGGGACGCGGGGTGCTGCTCGCCGGCGACGCCGTGTTCCCCAATCCGGACCGCCGCTCGGTCAGCTTCATGCGCAGCTACCCCAACCGGATCCCTTTGTCCGGCAACGTCGTCCAGCGCGTGGCCACGCAGCTGGAGGGCCTGCACTTCGACCGTCACTACAAGAACTTCGGCGCCGTGGTGCCGACGGCGGCCAAGGCGGTGCTGCGCTCGTCCGCGGACCGGCACGCGGCCTGGACCCGTGGGGACTTCGACCACCTGACGTGACGTCGTGCAGCGCCGTGGGCGAGAGCCGCGGTCAGTCGCTGTTCAGGGACGACTCCTTGTGGGCAGCCTTGGCGCCCGTCTTGCTCGACTCGACGATCCAGTAGGGCTCGTCCGCGGAGGCGTTGAACCTCTGACCCTCGAAGCTGAACTCCTTCTCGCGCTTCTCGACCGCCTTGCCCGTGGTGCGGCCCTGCGACGTGCTCCAGTGGACGGTGTCACCCTTGGAGATCCCCATGGACCGATCAGAACACGACCCGGGTCGTCGTGCCAGGGGCCCACCGACCGGGTAGGAGCAGGGCGACGGACGCTGTCCGGCGACCGTCGGACGACCCACGGAGGAGTAACCATGAGTGACACCCCGATGGACCCGGTCGGCGAGCGTGCCGGCGACGACCCGCTGATGGAGGGCCCCGCGGACGGCGGAGCCGACACGGCATCGCAGGACGGCGGAGCCGACGGCGGCGCCGACAGCGGTATGGGAGCCGGCATCCCGTCGGGAGGCGTCGAGACCGGCGCTGCCGGCGGTGAGGGCCCGGCAGACGGAGGCGCCGACGCCAGTGGCACGGACGGTGGCGCCGACGGAGGCGCCGACACCGGGTCGGGTGGCGGCGAGGGCGGCGAGGGGCCGGCCGACGGCGGAGCCGACGTGGGCACCGAGGACGGCGGCGCCGACGGTGGCGCCGGAGTGGACCCGACGACAGCGATCTGATGACCGCTGGCACCACTGACCGGGTGCCCACGCACGAGCGTGGGCACTCGGCGCTCGAACGCCTGGTCCCCGAAGACCGCGACGAGTTCGCCCGCACCCACTGGGGTCGCGCCCCCGTCGTCACGCGCGCCGCGGACCTCCCTGAGGGCCTGACCGACCTCTTCGGCGAGGAGTCGGTCGACGAGCTGGTGTCGCGTCGTGGCCTGCGCGCGCCCTTCCTGCGCCTGGCGAAGAACGGCCGGACGCTCGGCGACCGGGAGTTCACGCAAGGTGGCGGGGTGGGCGCCTCGGTCGCCGACCAGGTCAGTGACGACAGGCTGCTCGCGCACTTCGCCGACGGTGCGACGATCGTGCTCCAGGGCTTGCACCGCACCTGGGCTCCCCTCCTCGACTTCACCCAGCAGCTCGCAGAGGAGCTGGGCCATCCCGTCCAGGCGAACGCCTACGTCACGCCCAGCCAGAACACCGGCTTCAGCGACCACTACGACGTCCACGACGTCTTCGTGCTCCAGATGCGCGGCGAGAAGCGCTGGCGCGTGCGGCGGCCCGTGCACGTGGCGCCGCTGCGCGACGAGCCCTGGACCGACCACCGCGCCGAGGTCCAGGAGGCCGCGCTGCGCGAGCCCGACCACGAGTTCACGCTCCGCCCCGGCGACGTGCTCTACCTGCCGCGCGGCTGGGTGCACTCCGCGACGGCCCTCGGCGGCATGAGCATCCACCTGACGTTGGGCGTCCACGTGTGGACCCGCCGTCACGTCGCCGACGAGATGGTGGCCATGGCGCTGGCCGAGGCGAGCCGGGACGAGCGGCTGCGCGCGTCACTCGAGCTGTCGAGCGGCGGGTTCGACCACCAAGGGATCACGCCCGACGTCGAGCTGGTGCGGCAAGCGCTCGTGGGCGCCCTTCAGTCGATCCAGCCGGCCGCCGTCGTCGACGCCCTCGAGGCACGAGCCCGAGCGGCCTCGCGCCCGGCTCCCGTGAGCCCGCTCGCCCAGGTGGCAGCCGCGCATGCGCTCTCCCCCGACACGGTCCTGAGGCTGCGCCCGCACGTGGCCGCCCGTCTCGTGCCGGGCGACGACGGGTCCGCGACGGTGCGCAGCAGGGTGGCCGCCTTCCCGGTCGAGGCGCGGGACTTGGGCACGCTCGTGGCACTGGTGGCGGACGGTGAGCTGCGCGCCGACATGGTGGGCCTGGAGCTGGCCCGCCAGCTCATGCTCGCCGGCCTCCTCGTCGTCGTCGACGACTGACAACCGCCTTCCCGTCGTCCGAGAAGGCGAAGTCTGCGGGATCAGCCGTGGACCGTCGCTGTCAGCGCGGCCCGGGCGCCGACGAGGGACGGGCCGTACCAGGTGAGGAGCCGACCGCTCACGAGCGCCGTGCGGGCGCGCGTGAACGCCTCGGGGCCGTCGTCGGCGGTGAAGACGTAGGGCTCGTCGGGCAGCAGGACGGTTACCTCGTCACGGTCGAGCTCGGTGAGGTCGACGTGCGGGTAGCGCTCGTCCGCGTCGGCCAGGACGTTGCGCCAGCCGAGCCTCGCCACGACGTCGCCGGTGAACGTGTCGCGCCCGACCGCCATCCACGGGTCGCGCCAGATCGCCACCGCCACCTCGCGCGACGGAGCAGGGACAGGGACCTCCCACTCGTCACGCGCGGCCGAGAGCCAGCCGGGCGTGCCGACCTCGAGCACCTCCACGAAGAGCCGCTCGAGCGAGTCGAGCGCCTCGGGCACCGTCTCGATGGCCGTGACCCACACGGGTATGCCGGCAGCGCGCAGCCGCTGTACGTCGAGCTCGCGGTTCTCCTCCTTGTTGGCCACGACGAGGTCCGGGCGCAGGGCGGCGACGGCGGCACGGTCGGGATTCTTGGTGCCTCGAACCCGTTGCACCGCAAGGTCGCCCGGGTGCGTGCACCAGTCCGTCGCGCCCACGAGCCGGTCGCGGCACGTCGTCGCCAAGGCCTCGGTGATCGAGGGCACCAAGGACACGACCCGGCGTGGCGGCGTTGGGAACGACACGGCATACGCCAGGTCGTCGGACAGGGTCACAGGGGGCACAAGCTGGCCTCTCGACTGCTCGGGAGCGGCGCGACGTGGCTTCTCGACGGTTGAGGAGGCGCCACACGTGGCCTTTCGACGGTTGAGGCTCGGGTCAGACGTTGCGGCGGTACTGCCCGCCGACCTCGAAGAAGGCCTCGGTGACCTGCTGGAGCGAGCACACCCTCGCGGCGCGCATCAGCACGTCGAAGACGTTGCCGCCCTCGATGGCCACGGCCTTGAGCTCCTCGAGCGCCGCCTTCGCCTCGACCTCGTGCGACGCCCGGAAGGCGCGCACCCGCGAGAGCTGGCTCTGCTTCTCCTCCTCGGTGCCGCGGGCGAGGACGACCTTGCGGGGCGTCTCGCCCTCGTGCGCGTTGCGGAAGGTGTTGACGCCGATGATCGGGAGACTGCCGTCGTGCTTGCGGTGCTCGTAGAGCATCGACTCGTCCTGGATGCGGCCGCGCTGGTAGCCGGTCTCCATCGCACCGAGCACCCCACCGCGCTCGGTGATGCGGTCGAACTCCTTGAGCACGGCAGCTTCGACGAGGTCGGTCAGCTCGTCGATGACGAACGAGCCCTGGAGCGGGTTCTCGTTCATCGCCAGGCCCCACTCGCGGTTGATGATGAGCTGGATCGCCAGTGCCCGGCGCACCGACTCCTCGGACGGGGTGGTCACCGCCTCGTCGAAAGCGTTGGTGTGCAACGAGTTCGCGTTGTCGTAGATGGCGATGAGCGCCTGCAGCGTGGTGCGGATGTCGTTGAAGTCCATCTCCTGCGCGTGCAGGCTGCGACCCGACGTCTGCACGTGGTACTTCAGCTTCTGGCTCCGCTCCCCCGCCCCGTACTTCTCCTTCATCGCGACGGCCCAGATGCGCCGCGCGACCCGACCGAGCACGGAGTACTCGGGGTCCATCCCGTTGCTGAAGAAGAAGCTGAGGTTGGGCGCGAAGTCGTCGACGCTCATGCCGCGCGCGAGGTAGCTCTCGACGTACGTGAAGCCGTTGGCGAGGGTGAACGCGAGCTGGCTGATGGGGTTGGCCCCGGCCTCGGCGATGTGGTAGCCGGAGATCGACACCGAGTAGAAGTTGCGCACCGAGTGCTCGATGAACCATTCCTGGATGTCGGCCATCATCTTGAGCGAGAACTCGGTGCTGAAGATGCAGGTGTTCTGGCCCTGGTCCTCCTTGAGGATGTCGGCCTGCACCGTGCCCCGCACGTTGGCGAGGGCGTATGCCGTGAGCTCCTTGCGCTCCTCGTCGCCGGGCTCCCGGCCCTCCCGCGCCCGGAAGGCGTCGACCTGCTGGTCGATCGCGGTGTTGAGGAAGAAGGCGAGGATCGTCGGTGCAGGACCGTTGATGGTCATCGAGACCGACGTCGTGGGCGAGACGAGGTCGAAGCCGTCGTAGAGCGCCTTCATGTCGTCGAGGGTGGCGATCGAGACGCCGGAGGTGCCGACCTTGCCGTAGACGTCGGGGCGCGGGTCGGGGTCGCGGCCGTAGAGCGTCACCGAGTCGAAGGCGGTCGACAGGCGCGTGGCCGGCTGCCCTTCGGAGAGCAGCTTGAAGCGTCGGTTGGTCCGGAACGGGTCGCCTTCGCCCGCGAACATGCGGGCGGGGTCCTCGCCCTCGCGCTTGAACGGGAAGACGCCGGCCGTGAACGGGTAGTAGCCGGGGAGGTTCTCGCGGCGCAGGAACCTGACGAGCTCGCCGTGGTCGCGGTAGCGCGGCAGGGCGACGCGCGGGATCTTGTTGCCCGACAGCGACTCCCGCGTCAGGAGGTTACGGATCTCCTTGTCGCGGATGCGTACGACCTGCTCGTCACCGGAGTACGACTCGACGACGGCCGGCCAGGAGCCGAGGGCTCCGGCGACCTCGGCAGGCAGATCGGTGCGGGCCTCCTCGAGCAGTGCCTCCACGGCGTCGACCGCGGTGCCGGCGCTGCCCACCTCGTCGGCCGCGGCCGCGTCTGCCAGCTCGCCCCTCACGGACTCGAGGCGCTGCACGCGACTCGCCGCGGCGGCATACCGCTCGGTGGCCTCGTGGTAGCCGCGGAGCGTGTCGCTGATCTCGGAGAGGTAGCGCACCCGGGAGGCCGGGACGATGGTGGCGATGCGCGTCGACTGCTTGGTCGCGACGTGCGGCAGCGCGCCCTCGTCGACGGGCATCCCCTTGTCGGACAGCAGGTCTCGCAGCTCCTGGTAGAGCGCGGTGACGCCGTCGTCGTTGAAGGTGGCGGCCGAGGTGCCGAAGACGGGCATGTCGGCGGGGCCCTTGCCGAAGGCCTCGCGGTTGCGCACCATCTGGCGGCCGACGTCGCGCAGGGCGTCCTCGGCGCCCCGCCGCTCGAACTTGTTGATGGCCACGACATCGGCCCGGTCGAGCATGTCGATCTTCTCGAGCTGGCTGCTGGCGCCGAACTCAGGGGTCATGACGTAGAGGGAGACGTCGGCGTAGTCGACGATCGCGGCATCGCCCTGGCCGATGCCCGGCGTCTCGAGGATGACGAGGTCGTAGCCGGCGGCCTTGACGACGGAGAGCACGTCCTCGAGGTGCGTCGGGACCTGCGAGCCGCCACGCGTGGCGAGGCTGCGGAAGTAGACGCGCTCGCCGTCGAGCGAGCTCATCCGGATGCGGTCACCGAGCAGGGCACCGCCCCCGCGGCTGCGGGTCGGGTCGACGGCGAGGACGGCGACGCGTAGCTTGTCCTGCTGGTCGAGGCGCAGGCGCCGGATCAGCTCGTCGGTGAGGCTCGACTTGCCCGAGCCGCCGGTGCCGGTGATGCCGAGCACGGGGACCCGACGGCGGGAGGATGCCTCGCGGATGCCGCCGAGGGTCGCGTCGTCGAGCTCGCCCTCCTGCGCGCCGGTGATCGCGCGCGCGACGGCCGTGCGGTCGCCGGCGAGGACGGCCTCGAGCGAGGGGACGCCGATCCCCCACGGGTCGAAGTCGCAGTCGGCGATGACGGTGTTGATCATGCCGGCGAGGCCCAGGCGCTGGCCGTCCTCGGGACTGAAGATCGTGACGCCCGACTCGCGCAGCCGCGCGATCTCCTCGGGGACGATGACGCCGCCCCCGCCGCCGACGACGCGGATGTGGCCGGCGCCGTTCTCCTTGAGCAGCTGCACGAGGTACTCGAAGTACTCGACGTGGCCGCCCTGGTAGGAGCTGACCGCGACGCCTTGGACGTCCTCCTCGATGGCCGCGTCGACGACCTCCTGGACCGAGCGGTTGTGCCCGAGGTGGATCACCTCCGCGCCCTGCGTCTGCATGATTCGTCGCATGATGTTGATCGAGGCGTCATGGCCGTCGAAGAGGCTGCTCGCCGTGACGAGGCGGACGTGGTGGGAGGGCTGGTGGTGCTCGCGCTGCGCTGCGTCGGACATGAGAAAATAGTAGGACTTCCTAATAATGGACGTCAACGCGTTGCCCCCGTACGATGACGGCATGACTGCGGCATCGAACGCCCCGGCCAGCAGCGCGGGCACCGTGGGCCCTGCCGGCACCGCTCTCGCCGCAGCCGTCGGCAGCGGCGTCGGTTCCGGCCTCGGTTTCGACCCCATCGCGCGCGCCCGCCAGCAGTGGACCGAGCAGGGGTGGGACGCGGCCGCCGACGGCATGGCGGCGATCACCTCGCTGATGCGCGCCCACCAGATCGTCCTCGCGCGCGTCGAGGCCACGCTCAAGCCGCTCGGGGTCACCTTCGCGCGCTACGAGGTGCTGATGCTGCTGTGGTTCAGCAAGCGGGGATCCCTGCCGATGAAGGTGATCGGCTCGCGCCTGCAGGTGCACCCGACGAGTGTCACGAACGCCGTCGACCGCCTCGAGGACGCCGGGCTCGTGACGCGCTCGACGCACCCCGAGGACCGACGCGCCATGCTCGTGGCGCTCACCCCCGCGGGCCGCGAGCTCGCCGAGCGCGCGACCAAGGTGCTCAACGCCGAGGTGTTCGAGCAGCCGGACCTCGGGACCGAGGACGTGCACTCCCTCGTCGACGTGCTGACACGGCTGCGCCGCAGCGCGGGCGACTTCTGACGCACCGGGCGAGCCGACCGGCCTCACCCGGATGAGGCCGACTTGCGTCAGCCGATGACGCGTCGCAGGAAGGCGTTGTCGAAGACGCGGTCGGGGTCGACCCGGTCGCGGAGCGAACGGAAGTCGGCCATCCGCGGGTAGAGCGGCTCGAGCCGGCCGGCCCTCGAGACGAAGCACTTGCCCCAGTGCGGGCGGGCGCCGAGCGGCAGCAGGGCGTCCTCGACGACGGGCAGGACGGCATACACCCGCTGCGGGTCGCGCACCCACGTGAAGTGCACCCCCACGACGTCCTGGCCGTAGGAGTTGCTGAGCCAGAGGTCGTCGGCGGCGACCGTGCGCAGCTCGCTGACCTGCAGGACCGGCGCGAGGAGCTCGCGCAGTCCGCGCACGCGGTCGACGGCCTCCCGGGCGTGGCTGCGCGGCAGGAGGTACTCGCTCTGCAGCTCGACCCCGCGGCTCGGGGTGAACCCCATCCGGAAGTGCGGCAGACGGTCGAGCCAGGGGCCGGCGACGCCGAGCTGCGGCGTGACCGCCTCCGGGTCGCCACCCTCGAGCATGTGCAGCGTCGTGGTGGCCCTCGGCGCGCCGAGGAGGTGGGCGGGCACGCCCTCCGCGCGGCTCTTGAGCCAGACCTGCTCGACCTCGTCACCCCACCGGGTGAAGAGGCTGACGCTGTAGGCGCTCGCGAGGAGCGCGTCGAGGTCGTCACCGACGGCGTCCCAGCGCAGCCCCGCGTAGACCGCCTGTCGCACGTCGTACGCGGGCTCGACGTCCAGGGTCACCGAGGTGACGACGCCGAGGGCCCCGAGAGAGACGACGCTGCCGTGGAAGTCAGGATCGCCGCGGCGCACGGTGCGCAGCTCGCCGTCCGGGCCGACGACCTCGAGCGCCGCGACGGCCGTTGCCAGCGAGCCGTTTCCGACTCCCGACCCGTGCGTTCCCGTCGCCACGGCCCCGGCCACCGAGATGTGGGGCAGCGAGGCGAGGTTGGCCAGCGCCCACCCCTCGGTCTGCAGCTGCGTCCCGACGAGGCCGTATGCCGTCCAGCCCGTCACGCGTGCGGTGCGGGCGGCCGTGTCGACCTCCACCGCGGGCGGAAGGTCGGCGAGCGACACGAGGACACCGCCGTCGGTGTCGGTGACGTCGGCGATGTCGGTGAAGCTGTGCCGTGACCCGAGGGCCCGGACGCGGGGTGCAGCGGCGACGACCTCCTGCAGGTGGTCCACCGACCGCACGCGCTCGATCCGTGCGCGATAGGTGTGGTTGCCAGCCCAGTTCGTCTCCGCCATGCTCTGAGTCTGCCCGTGCCCGCCCCGTTCCTGCGGGAGCGCCCATGACAGCCACGTCCGCCACCGGTACGACCTCGGTCGAGCTCGTCGCCGAGGGCCTGCTCCTCGAGGTGGTCACCGCCGGAGCGGCGGTCCGCCGCCGCGTCGTCACCGACGACGAGGGCGAGACCAACGTCCTTCTCGGACATGCCGACCCGGTCAGGCTCGGCCGACGTGCTCGCGTCCGATGACGAGCAGCTGCGCTTCGGCCAGGGACTCGACCACAACTTCGTCGTCACCGGTGCGGGACCGCGTCACGTCGCGACCCTGCGCGGCAGGTCGGGACGCACCCTCGAGGTGTCGAGCGACCAGCCGGGCGTGCAGGTCTACACCGGCGCTCACTTCGACGGCACGGTCACCGGCACGTCGGGGACGGCATACGCCCCGAGGGCCGGGATCGCCCTCGAGACCCAAGGGTTCCCCGACTCACCCAACCAACCGGCATTCCCCAGCACGCTGCTTCGCGCCGGCGAGGTGCACGCGAGCACGACCACCTGGCGGCTCGCCCGCGAGCACTGAGCGACAGGGTCTCGGCCGGCGGTCCGCTGCTCAGTGGCGGGGACGGTGCCGACGCTCCTCGTGAAGCTCCGGGTGGATGTCCTCCGGGAGGTCGAGGGCCTCGGCGCCTTCACCCGGCCTCGCCACGCCCCAGCCGTCGGCGCAGATCGTGTCGACGGGTGGGTTGCCGACCAGGTGGGAGCGCTCGGCCCCCTCGGGGTGGTCGCGGCGACTCCGCTCGGTCTCGTCGATGTGGGGGTTGAGCGACTCGACCTCCTCGCGCCCCCGCCACAGGTGCCGGGGGCCCACGACGACCAGCCCGACGACGAAGATCCCAACAATCAACAGCATGAAGATCAGCCCGATGCGATCACCCATGACGGCACCTCCAGGGTCCGGTCCCCCGTCAGTGCCGAGACTACTCCGCAGTGGTGGGAACCGGACCTCGAAGACGACTGGCGCGGGCCCGGCCGGAGGGCGCCGATCCGGGCGAACCGGGTGCGATCAGGTCGTGTCGGGCGAGTTGCCCACGTCGCTGGGCGGAGCGCGCAGGGGGTCGCGGGCGTCGGGCGTCCAGCCCCCCGCGCCGGCCCCCGCCACGGCGCTGCCCTCCCCCGAGGCGTCCAGGATGTCGGTGGGCGGGTTGCCGACCAGCCGGTCGCGATCCGGTGCTGCGACCGGGGCGCCGTCGGTCGCCTCGACCTCGGGATTGAGGGTCTCGTGCTCCACGTCGCCCTTCGCGCGTCGCCTCGGGATCATCACCCAGAGGATCGCCGCCAGCACGACGACGATCGCCAGCATGACGAAAAGTCCTACGCGGTCACCCATGTCTCTCCTTCGTCGCTGTCCTCCGGGACGTACCCACAACGACGGCAGCGACGCACGCGGCAGGTCAGGGGACGCCGAAGCGCGCCAGGGCCTGTCAGGGACGGCGCGGCGTCACTTCGCGTCCCCGGGCGGGCTCGCCTGCGCCCGGGCGACCCGCGCGGCACGCTCGCGCTCGAGGCGCGCCTTCGGGTCGTTGCCCTCACCCAGCTGCGCCGGCCCGAAGATCGTCAGCGCGAACATGCGGATGCGGTAGCCGATGCGGTAGCCGATGGACAGCCCGCTCTTGGGCTTGGAGCTTGACACGAGAAGGCCTCCGGTTGGTTAGTGCACGAACTGTTAGGGTACCGCTACCGGTCAGGGTGTCCGCACACAGGCCCACCGACGTCGGACCACCGGCACCCATCAGCCGGCGAGACCGCACCGCACTGCACGCAAGGAGGACGACGTGACGCGCGGCCCCGAGGTCGAGGCGAGAGCGACCAGCCCGGCTGACGGCATCCCCGCCGTGGTCGCCGACGGCACTCCCGTCCACGTTCTGGCGCCCGACGACCTGCTGAAGCTCGACCAGCAGGTCTGCTTCGCCCTCGCGGTCGCGGCACGCAACGTCATCGGTCTCTACCGACCGGTCCTCGAACCGCTCGGCCTGACCCATCCGCAGTACCTCGTCATGCTCGCCCTCTGGGAGCGCTCGCCGCTCACCCTGCGGGAGGTGGGGCGGCTGCTCAGCCTCGAGCCCGCCACGCTCTCCCCGCTCGTCAAGCGCCTGGAGGCGGCGGGGCTCGTCACCCGTGACCGGCACCCCGACGACGACCGCGCCCTCGCCATCACGCTCACACCGGACGGTCGCCGCCTCCGGGAGCGTGCCGTCGAGGTGCCTCCGCAGATCGTGGAGCGCCTGGGCATGTCGGTCCACGAGCTCCAGGAGCTCCACCGCTCCCTGACGCGCGTCATCGCCGCCACGACGCACGCCGGCTGAGGGCCCAGCCCGGGCGCCCACGTTCAGGGGACGCACAGCGAAGGCGCAGCAGCGAGGCGGAACCTGTGCTCATGGCCACCCCCTCCTCGCGAGCGCCGGTGTCGCACCGGCCCGCGCGACTGCTCACCGGGCTCTACGCGCTCGCGACCTTCGTCGCCCTCATGATCACCCTGCTCGACCGGCGACGGGAGCACCCCACGCTCGCGGAGCAGGTGTTCGGCCTGCTCAACATCCCGGTGGCGCCCACCTTCGTCTCGGTCGTCGTCCTCGCCCTCGCGACCCGGGCACTGCTCGGCCGCAAGAGGGTGGCGCTGTGGTTCGTCGCAGCCTTCCAGCTGTTCGGCATCTACGTCGGGTTCGTGGCCCTCGTCCCGTCGGCTCGCGTGCCGCTGACCGAGATGTGGGTCAGCCGTGGCGGCCTCGGCCGCGGGCTCGACGTCATCTCGACGGTCGTGGCGGCACTCGCCCTGTTCTGGCTGTGGCGGATCAGGGACGAGTTCACCGGACGCCTGCAGCGTGGGTCGTGGGGCCTGTCCGTCGCCGTCCTGGCCGTGGGCTCGGCCGTCACCCTGGGGGTCGCCTGGCTGCTCATCGGCGCGGTCGGCGCGCCCCGGTCCCAGGTCGACCCCCTGGTCGACACCGTGCTCGCCGTCTTCGGCGGAGTCAGCCGGCGCACCGCCCTCCTCGTCCCGTCGTGGGTCGTGGACGTCGTCGCGGTCTGCGCCGGCCTCACGATCCTCGCGACGGTCACCCTGTTCCTGGCCTCCGCCCGTCCCCGCAGCCGCTGGTCGGCCGACCGCGAGGTGGCCCTGCGCGAGCTGCTCGCGCACCACGGCTCCGCCGACTCCCTGGGCTACTTCGCCACACGCCGCGACAAGGCCTCCGTCTTCTCGCCCGACGGGCGCGCCGCCGTCACCTACCGCGTGGTCGGCGGCGTGTCCCTGGCGTCCGGGGACCCCGTCGGTGACCCGGACCGCTGGCGGGCGGCGATCGACGCATGGCGTGCCGAGGCTCGTGAGTTCGGCTGGGTGCCCGCAGTGCTCGGCGCGAGCGAGCAGGCCGCCCGCGCCTACGCCTCCGCGGGCGGCATGCGGGTGCTGCTGCTCGGCGACGAGGCCATCCTCGAGACGCGGCACTTCGACCTGCGCCGCGCCTCGCTGACGCCGGTGCGCCGTGCCGCAGCGCGCGCCACCCGGGCAGGTCTCACGGTGCAGCTGGGGCGACAGGGGGACCTCCGCGCCGAAGAGCTCGAGGAGATCACCGCGCGCACCGAGGCGTGGCGCAGCGGTGAGACGGACCGGGGCTTCTCGATGGCCCTGAACCGCGTCGGCGACCGCGCCGACCGGGACATCCTGCACGTCACCGCCCACCGTCCCGACGGGTCACTCGCCGGGCTCCTCTCCCTGGTGCCGTGGGGGCGGTCGGGGGTGTCCCTCGACGTCATGCGACGCTCCCCCGACGCACCCAACGGCGTCACCGAGCTCATGGTCAGCCAGCTGATGGGACGGGCCGGCGAGCTGGGCCTGTCCCGCGTCTCGCTGAACTTCTGCATGTTCCGGGCCGTGTTCGAGGACGCCGAGCGCCTGGGGTCCGGCTCGCTGACCCGGGTCAGCGCGTCGGTGCTCGGACTCTTCGACCGCTTCTGGCAGCTCGAGCGGCTCTACCGGTCCAACGAGAAGTACGAGCCGACCTGGCAGCCGCGCTTCCTCTGCTACGACGACGCCGTCTCGCTCCCACAGGTCGCGGTCGCTGCCGGCGCGCTGGAGGGGTTCATCCCCTACCCGGCCCTGCGGACGGCCCGGGCGGAGCTCGATCCGGAGCACCTGGCCCTGGCCGCGGCGGTCGGGGAGCCGGAGCTCGACCTGCGCACCCTCGGGCCGCGCCGGTCCGACCAGTTCCGCCACCGGGAGGCGACGCTCGCCCGGATGCGCGAGGTCGGCATCGAACCCTTCCCCGTCGGCGCCGCCTCCACCCGCACCATCCCCATCGCCGAGATCGACCTCGTGGTGGCGCAGACCGGCACCACGGCCGGCGCCGGTGGCGCGCCGGAAGACCTGTCGACCCGGACCTCCGCGCACCTCTCGGTGGTCGGGCGGGTCAGAGAGGTCCGAGACCACGGCGGCGTGGTCTTCGCCACGCTCGTCGACGGCGACGCACGGGTGCAGGTGCTGCTCGACGCCGCTCGCCTGGGCCAGGCCTGCCTGGCACGCTTCAGGGCCTTTGTCGACGTGGGAGACCTCGTGCGGGTCGGGGGGCCGATGGACCGCTCGCGCTCCGGCACTCGCAGCCTGCTGGTGCACGAGTGGCGCATGGAGGCCAAGTCGCTGCACCCGGTCCCGTTCCGGGCCTTCGACGACCCCGAGGCTCGCGCCCTGCACCGCTCGACCGACCTGCTCGTGCACCCACGGGAGGTGGACCTGCTCCGGCAGCGCTCCGCCGTGGTCGCCTCGATCCGCCGGACCCTGGCCGACGACGGCTTCCTCGAGGTCGAGACGCCCGTGCTCCACACCGTGCACGGCGGCGCGACCGCGCGACCGTTCCGCACCTTCATCAACGCGTACGGCGTGGACCTGACCCTGCGCATCGCCCCGGAGCTGCACCTCAAGCGGCTGCTGGTTGCCGGCCTGGGCCCCGTCTTCGAGCTCGGCCGCAACTTCCGCAACGAGGGCGCCGACTCGACCCACAACCCCGAGTTCACGTCGCTGGAGGTGTACCAGCCGCACGCCGACTACACCACGATGCGGCACCTCACCGAGCGGCTCGTCCGCGAGGCCGCCCGCTGCGTGCACGGCACCGAGGTCATGCCACTGCCGACCGCCGCACGCGGACGCGCGGCCCGGGCCGGCTCACGGGGCAGGGCACGGGCCGGCGACGGCGCTGTCGAGCTCGTCGACATCAGCGGCGAGTGGCCGGTCGTGCCGGTGCTCGAGGCGGTCTCCGAAGCGGTGGGGAGGCCGGTCGCCCTCGAGACCGACCTGGACGTGCTCCTCGACCTCGCCCAGGAGCACGGCATCACGGTGCGTCCCGAGATGCGCTCCGGCGCCATCATCGAGGAGCTCTACGCCGAGCTGGTCGAGCCGGCCACCCTCCTGCCGACGTTCTACACGGACTTCCCGACGGAGACCTCACCCCTGACCCGCCGGCACCGCACGGCCCCGGGTCTGGCCGAACGCTGGGACCTCGTCGTGGCCGGGATGGAGATCGGCACGGCCTACACCGAGCTGACCGATCCGCTCGACCAGCGCGCGCGCCTCACGGAGCAGTCCCTCAAGGCCGCAGCCGGCGACCCGGAGGCCATGGAGGTCGACGAGGACTTCCTCCAGGCGCTCGAGCTGGGCATGCCGCCGAGCGGCGGCCTCGGCATCGGCGTGGACCGGCTCGTCATGCTGCTGACCAACACCTCCATCCGGTCCGTCCTGACGTTCCCCTTCGTGCGGCCCGGGGCCGGCCGGCGGACCGAGCGAGAGACGAGCCCGGCATGGAGCTGACCGACACGAGCCTCGTCGTCGTCCTCAGCCTCCTCGCGGTGGGTGTCTTCGCCCTCATCGTGGCCGGCCTGCCCCGACGTGGGAGGCCGGTCGTGCGGGCGGTGGTGCGCGGGGTCCAGGCAGTGCTCCTCAACGTCCTCGTCGTCGCCCTGGCCGGTGCGGCCCTCAACGACCAGTACCTCTTCTACTCCAGCTGGGCCGACCTGTTCGGTTCCCGCTCGCCGTCGGTCCAGGTCCACCACGGCGGGACCACGCCTGAGGTGGTCACCGCCGCAGTGCGGGGACCCGGCTTCCGCGGCGCGAAGACGCCCGCCGTCCTGCCGGCACTGCCTCAGCCCGGCTCTCGACTGCAGACCTACGCCGTCGCCGACAAGCACTCCAACTCCGCCGGCCAGGTCTTCGTCTACCTACCGGTGGGCTACAACCCCAGGAGCAGCCGGACCTACCCGGTCATCCTCGGCCTCCACGGCTTTCCGGGTGGCCCGGGCAGCTTCCTGCACCTGAACTTCCTCAGCACCGTCGACACCCTGACCGCCGAGCACCGCCTCGCGCCGTCCATCGTCGTCGTGCCGCGCATCGACACTCCGGCAGGCCTCGACACCGAGTGCGTCAACGGTGGGCCCGGACAGCCACAGACCGACACCTGGCTCGCCCGCGACGTCCCCGCCTGGACGGTGCAGCACTTCCGCGTCCAGCACGCCCGCACGGGGTGGGCCACGCTCGGGTACTCCTACGGCGCCTGGTGCGCGGCCTCGCTCACCATGCGCCATCCGGACGTCTTCGGCGCGGCGGTCGTCATGCTCGGCTACTTCCGACCCGACTTCACGCCGGCCTACGACCCGCTCACCCCGGCGAGCGGCAGGGGCTACGACCTCATCGCCATGGCGCGCAACAACCCGCCCCCCGTCGCCATGTGGGTGCTCACCTCCCGCGAGGACTCGCTGTCGTACCCGACGTCGTCGAAGTTCCTCAGCGTGGCGCGGAGCCCGCTCGACGTCACGGGCAACGTCCTCGCCCACGGTGGCCACCGCGACGCCGTCCTGACCCCGTACGTGCCCGCCGCCATCTCGTGGCTGGCGCAGACCCTGCCGGGCTTCCGTGCCTGAGGACAGAGGGCGTATGCCTCGTGCACAGCCCTCTCCCGACCGCGCCGAACGCGGTGGGCACCGCTCCCGCCTCTGGCGCGCCCGTGCGGGCGGCCCGCACCCGAGGCACGTGGTCGCGGCAGTCGTCGCACTCGCCGTCCTCGCGGCGCTCGGCATCACCGGGGTGGTGCAGGGACTTGCGCCCGCGGCCCCTCTGATGGGGCCTCTGGTGGGCTCGGGCCCGTCGACGTCAGCTCCCGGAGGCCCGGCGGCCACGTCGTCGACCCCTCCTCCGGCGACATCCTCGGCGACATCCTCGGCGACATCATCCGCGACGACGCCGGCGCCCACCGGCCCCCTGACACTCGTCGGTCTCGGCGACTCCGTCCCCTCGGCGGAGACGTGCAACTGCACCGGCTACGTCGAGCAGGTCGGCGGGCAGCTGCAACGGCTGACCCACCGTCCCTGGACGGTGCACAACGATGCCGTCGGCGGCTGGACCACGGCCGACGTCGAGAACGACGTCAACTCGTCGCCGACCCGCGACCACCTCGCGAACGCCGACGTCGTCCTCATCGAGGTGGGCGCCAACGACTTCGCCCTGGACCGGGTCGCCGACCAGGGGTGCTTCCCCGCGGCGGGCTCGTCCTGCTGGTCGGCCACCCTCGCGGGGGTCCGCGACGGCCTGACCCGGATCATCGCGGCGATCCGCCGGATCGACCATCGCCCGGACCTTCGCATCGGGGTCCTCGGCTACTGGAACGTCACCCGCGACGGCGCGGTCGGGCGGGCCCTGGGCCAGGCCTTCGTCCTCGGCAGCGACTCGCTCACCCGGCTGGTCAACGACACGCTGCAGCAGGTGGCCCTCGCCACGGGTGCGAGCTACGTCGACGCCTACACCCCGCTCAAGGGCGAGAGCGGAACCCGCGACCCCACAGCCGACCTGCTCGACGACGGAGACCACCCCAATGCGAGCGGCCACACGCTGCTCGCGGGAGCGGTGCTCGACGAGCTCGCCACGGCCGGCTCGGTCAAGGGCTGGCAGTCGGCACCCTGACGGGTGCCGTGCCCCTCAGTTCTCGGAGGGAGGGTAGGAGCTGCCCGCCAGCAGGCCCGCGAGGTGCGCGGCGTTCGCCGCGAGCGTGCGCGTGGTGCTGGCGACCGTGTCGGGTGTCGAGTCGAGGTCCTTGTAGTCGGTGCCGTGCATCGCCTCGCCGTTCCAGTACGTGACGCCGCCTGCCGGGATGGTGAAGCCCACGTCGTTCAGCGCCTGGAAGAGCACCGCGCTGATGTGGTGGGCCCCGTCCTCGTTGCCGACGACCACGACGACGGCGACCTTGCCGTAGGTGAGCAGCCGCCCCTCGTCGTCCTGCTCGGACAGCTCGGCGTCGAGTCGCTCCACGACCCGCTGGCACACGCTGCTGTGCTGCCCCACCCAGGTCGGCGTCGCGAGCACCAGGATGTCGCTGGCGATCAGCTGCTCGCGCAGGGAGGGCCAGGCGTCCCCCTCGCCCATGTCGAGCTCCACACCGGGGGGCACGTCATGGTCGACTACACGGACCATCGAGCCCGACACGCCGTGTTCGGCCAGGGCGTCGAGCACCTGCTGCGCGAGCAGGCCCGTGCTCGAGTCCGCGGGTGAGGGCCTGAGCGTGCAGTTGAGGGCGAGAGCGGTCAGGGGCACGGTTCCTCCAAGGCGTCCGTAGGCAGGTCCAACGTCGGTTGCAGGCCCGTACCCGATCCGTCGCACAGTGACCAGGGAAGGGCCGAGATGCCGGGGCCCCGTTGACGAACGGGCGCCGTTTGCGGTTGCGTGCACCGCATGAGCGTTCTGGGCTCCGGCCGGCGGCACGGACATTCCGACATCGGCGAGGTGTCGCGATGAAGATGAGCGACACCGGCGACGTCTGGTGGAAGAACGCCGTCGTCTACTGCGCCGACGTGCAGACCTTCCAGGACTCGAACGGGGACGGCATCGGCGACCTGCGCGGCATGACGGACCGCGTGGAGTACCTCGCGGACCTCGGCGTCACCTGCCTCTGGCTCATGCCCTTCTATCCGACCGCCCGCCAGGACGACGGCTACGACATCACCGACTTCTTCGGCGTCGACCCCGAGCTCGGCACGCTCGGCGACTTCGTCGAGCTCGTCCGCACGGCACGGGCGCACGGCATCCGGGTGATCGTCGACTTCGTCATGAACCACACCTCCGACCAGCACCCGTGGTTCCGGTCCGCCCGCCGCAGCCGCGACGACCCCTACCGGGACTACTACGTCTGGAGTCGCACCAAGCCGAGGTCCAGCCGCAAGGACGTGGTCTTCCCCGACGAGGAGGACAGCATCTGGCAGCGCGACGAGAAGACCGGCGACTACTACCTGCACCACTTCCTCAAGCACCAGCCGGACCTCAACGTCGCGCATCCTGCTGTGCAGGAGGAGATCTCCCGCACCCTCGGGTTCTGGCTCGCCCTCGGGGTGTCGGGTTTCCGGGTCGATGCGGTGCCGTTCCTCTTCGCCCGCGACGGCGTGCCCGGCGTGGACGACGAGGCCTTCGACCCGGATCGCTACCTCGGCGACGTGCGCTCGTTCGTCACCCGACGCGTCGGCGACGCGGTGCTCCTCGGCGAGGTGAACCTGCCCTCTCCCGACCAGCGGCGCTTCTTCGGAGGCGACGACGGCGACGGCCTGAACATGCAGTTCGACTTCAACGCGATGCAGCGCTTCTACCTGTCGCTCGCCCGTGGTGACGCCGGCCCGCTCACCGAGGCGCTGCGCGAGAGACCACCGCTGGACGTGACGAGCCAGTGGGCGAGCTTCGTGCGCAACCACGACGAGCTGACGCTCGACAAGCTGACGGACGAGGAGCGCCAGGAGGTGTTCGAGGCCTTCGGCCCCGATCCCGGCATGCAGCTCTACGGCCGTGGCCTCCGTCGTCGGCTGCCCACGATGGTGAGCGGCGACGAGCGGCGCATCCGGCTCGCCTACTCCCTCGCCTTCTCGCTGCCCGGCACACCGGTGCTCTTCTACGGCGAGGAGATCGGGATGGGCGAGAACCTCGACGTGCCAGGACGGTTCGCCGTGCGCACCCCCATGCAGTGGACGTCGGCTCCGAGCGGCGGGTTCTCCTCGGCACCCCCTCGACGGCTGACTCGGCCGATGCCCGACGGGCTCTGGGGTCCCGAGCACGTCAACGTCGCGCAGCAGCGACACGACCCGGACTCCCTCTGGTGGTTCATCAGGCACCTGGCCCGCCGCTACCGCCAGCTCCCCCAGAGCGGCTGGGGCACCGTCGAGGTGCTCGACCACCCCGTCGACGCTGTCCTCGCCCACGTGAGTCGCTGCGGTGACTGGCTGATGCTCGCCGTGCACAACTTCGGTGAGGAGGGGGCGGTCGTGCCGCTCACGATCCCCGACCTGCCGGAGGGCGGTCGACTCGTGGACGTGCTGGGCACGCTCCCCGACGTGACGCCGAGCCCGACCGGTGAGGCCGAGCTCGCCCTCGAGCCGTACGCCTACCGCTGGCTCCTCGTCGTGCGCGACGGCGAGGAGCCACCCCTGTAGAGGACGACCGCTCGCTACCTCGTGGTGTCGAAGCCCATCCGGGGGTCGTCGACCGGCGACCTGCCGTGGACGAGACAGAACGGGTGGCCCGCCGGGTCGAGGAAGACGCGGTATCCCACCTCGGGAGAGCCGGGTGCCCGACGGGCGCCGAGTGACAGAGCCAGGGCCTCCGCCGCCTCGACGTCGTCGACGCGGATGTCGAGGTGCATCTGCTGCGGCTGCTCCGGGTCGGGCCACGTGGGTGGCACCCAGGGGTGCACGCGCTGGAAGGCCAGCTCACGCATACCCTCCTCCCTCCCGAGCACCACCCAGTCGGGAGCGTTCTCGAGGACCTGCAGGCGCAGGAGACGGGCGTAGAAGGCCGCGAGCCGTCGCGGGTCCGGACAGTCGATGACCGGCTTCTCGAACTGCACCCTCATCCTGGTGTCGAGTCGTCGCCGCCCGGCTCGACCGGGCGTCCACCACCTTGGATCCGTCGTGCAGCCCGGTCACCGAGGGTCGACAGGACGTTGACGACGGGCGAGGCCAGTCGCTGCCTGGCCTCTGCACCCTCCACGGTTCGTGCTCCCTCGCGGGGCGCAGGGCCGGGCAGCATCCTGGCGGCCAGCCCCATGAGACGCGTGGTCGTGGCGGGTGCCAGGCCGCGGACCCGGATGCCCACCCAGGCGAGGGGCGTCAGGACCACCATGGCCTTGCCTGCGAGGACGCCCTCGACGATGCGGCGGGCGGCGCGCTCGGCGTCCACGGACACCAGCGGGAGCGACGCCGCCGGGGCGAACCACGCGTACTCGGCCGGGGCGTCGCCGCCGAAGCGTGCATGCACGTGTCCGCCGGTGCGCATCAGTCCGGGGACGACGGTCGTGGCTGTCACGCCGGTGCCGCTCAGGGCCGCGGCCAGCCCGTCGGAGAAGCCCACGGCC
Organism: Terrabacter terrae; assembly: GCF_039529575.1. Taxonomy (NCBI): domain Bacteria; kingdom Bacillati; phylum Actinomycetota; class Actinomycetes; order Micrococcales; family Intrasporangiaceae; genus Terrabacter; species Terrabacter terrae. The sequence goes on along the minus strand of NZ_BAAANB010000021.1, from coordinate 398,405 downwards.
GCGAACTTCGCGGTGGCGTAGGGCAGCAGGTGAGGAGGCGAGACCATGCCGCCGATCGAGGTGATGGTGCCGATGCGACCGTGACCGCGCCGGCGCATGTGCGGCAGCACCGTCATCGCAGCGTGGATCGGCCCCCAGGCCATCGTGTCGATCGCGTCCTCGAACTCGTGCAGGGCCAGCGACTCGGACGGAGCCGCCTGGATGACCCCGGCCACCGTGAGCAGGACCTCGATGGGTCCGACGGTGTGCTCGACCTTGCCGACGAGCTCCCCGACCTGGTGGCGGTCGCGCACGTCGCACGGCTCGACCGCCAACGGGCCCAGTCCCTCGAGGGCCTCCCCCGCCTCGGCGAGCTCGTCCTCGTCGCGGGCCGCGAGGACCACGTGGTGCCCTCGGTCCAACAGCTCACGGGCGATGAGGAACCCGAGCCCACGGGAGCCTCCGAGCACGAGCGCGACGGGCCGGTCGACTGCCGGCGGGCCGGCGTCCACCGTGGCTGGGGACGAGGTGGCCGCCTCGTGGTCATTCGGCTGGGCGGCTCCGGTCGGGGCCATGCTGCCTCCTGGAGGTTTTTCGGCGAGCGGGCGTGGGTACGGGCCTCCCCATGAAGGCTCTGACCTGGCACGGCATCGAGGACGTCCGTGTGACCGACGTACCCGACCCTGTCATCGCTCACACCACCGACGCGATCGTCCGCGTCACGTCCACGGCCATCTGCGGCTCCGACCTGCACCTCTACCGCGTGCTCGCGCCGTACCTGCAGCCGGGCGACGTGCTCGGCCACGAGTTCATGGGCATCGTCGAGGAGGTCGGACCGGGCGTCGCGACGCTCGCCGTCGGCGACCGGGTCGTCGTGCCCTTCAACATCTCCTGCGGCCGGTGCTGGATGTGCCAGCGCGGGCTCTTCGCACAGTGCGAGACGACGCAGAACACGGAGACGGGCAAGGGAGCGAGCCTCTTCGGCTACACGAGCCTCTACGGGTCGGTGCCCGGCGGCCAGGCGGAGTACGTCCGGGTCCCGCACGCCGACTTCGGGCCCATCGTCATCCCGCAGGAGCTGCCGGACGAGCGCTTCCTCTACCTCTCCGACATCCTCCCGACCGCCTGGCAGGCGGTCGAGTACGCCGAGGTCAACGGCAACGACACCCTCGCCGTGCTCGGGCTCGGCCCGGTCGGCCAGCTCGCCGTCCGCTCGGCCCTGCACCGTGGGGTCGGCCGCGTCATCGGCGTCGACCTCGTGCCCGACCGCATCGAGCGGGCCCGCGCCCACGGCGCCGAGGTCGTCGACGCCCGGGACACCGACGTGGCCCGGGCCCTCATCGACATGACGGACGGCAGGGGGCCCGACGCGGTCATCGACGCGGTGGGCATGGAGGCCCACGGAAACCCGGTGTCGGAGAAGGTGATCGGCGCGGCGAGCCGGCTGCCCAAGCCGGTTGCCCGCGGGGCGATCGAGCGTTTCGGGATCGACCGGCTGGCAGCCCTGCACACGGCCGTCGCAGCCGTCCGCCGCGGTGGCACCCTCTCGATCAGCGGTGTCTACGGCGGCATGGCGGACCCCATGCCGATGATGGAGCTGTTCGACAAGGGCGTGACGATCCGCATGGGCCAGTGCCACGTGCGCCGGTGGAGCGACGAGCTGCTCGACATCGCACGCGCCGATGGCGACGTGCTCGGGCTCGAGGGCCTGGCCACCCACCACGCGCGACTGGAGGACGCTCCGGAGCTCTACCGCATCTTCCAGGAGAAGCAGGACGAGTGCCTCAAGGTCGTGCTGCGACCCTGAGCCCCTTCCGCCCGCCAGCCACCGACGACGATGACGGCGGCGGCGGCGACGACGACGACGACGACGACGGCGACGACGACGACGACGAGGAGACCAGCATGAGCGTGACGAGCTTCCAGGACCTGCCCCTGGCCGACCGTGACCGTCACTGGGACGGCGCCGCCGCCGAGAAGCGGGTGCGCGAGTGGGCGGGCGCGACGGACGAGCCCAACGAGAAGTACCGGGACGCCCACGTCTGGTACGACGCGGACAACAAGACGAACTTCACCGCATACAAGCTGCTCGTCGCCGACGTCGTCGACGGGAAGCTCACCGCGGTCCCCCGCGGCGTCATGGCGGCCGCGGCCGTCATGCAGGGCTCCCGGGGCGGGGTCGACCTGCCCGACAAGGACCGGGACCGGGTCCGGAGCCACCTGGCGAAGTACTACGCGAAGATGGGCGAGGACGCGCCCTGGGAGCGCGAGGACTGAGACCGAGGCCCCGCCAGCGGCGTCGGCGCCGCCCTCCGGGCGCGCGGCCGCGGGGCGCTCAGCGGAGCAGGTCGCGCACGACGGCCAGGTCAGCGACCAGGGCCGCGAAATCCGCGTCGCGCTGACGCGACCTCAGCACGGCCGACGGGTGGGTGGTTGCCACGAGCCACGTCGGCGGCTCCGCCAACCCGAAGCGGTCGCGCGGCCAGTCCATCCGGGTGCCTCGCGACGCCCCGACGCGGAAGGACGGCCCGAGCACGGCCTGGCCCGCGGTCGCGCCGAGCACCAGGACGCCGGTGGGACGGACGGCCTCGAGCTCGCCCAGCAGCCACGGCTCGCAGGCCGCGACGTGCCACCGTGACGGGGACTTGTGGATGCGCTTGCCCGCGCCCCGCTCGTGGCGGAAGTGCTTGACGACGTTGGTGCGGTAGGCCGGGACGTCGTCCAGCCCGGCCGCGGCCAGCGCCTCGTCGAGCAGCCGACCGGCCGGACCCACGAAGGGCAGACCCTCCCGGTCCTCGCGGTCCCCGGGCTGTTCGCCGAGGAGCATGAGCCGGGCGCCCTCCGGCCCCTCCCCCATCACCGCCTGGGTCGTGTCGTGGTAGAGCTCGCAACCCCGGCACTGCTGGACCGCGGCCTTGAGGGACGCCACCGTGGGCTGCGAGGGCACCCACCGGGCGGCGCCCTCGTGCTCCGGCTTCCCGGCCCTGCCTGCGCGACCGACTGACATCGGGATCAGTCGTCCGAGGTGGTGGCGCCGTGCGGTACCCCCACGGGCTTGGACTCGGGTGAGCCCCGCTCGCGCAGGTAGATGGCGAAGACGGCCATGGAGCCGATCGCCAGCATCTCCGACTGCCAGTTCTGCACGGTGCGTGACCAGAAGTCCGGGCTGACGAGGTAGTCGCCCAGGCTGACCGGGTCGAGCCGGTCGCGCAGTCTCAGGTCGTTCTCGGCGACGCGGCCGGTCACGGCCTGCGCGAACCACGACAGCAGGAACACGAGGGCCATGACACCGACGAGCGAGTGCGAGTAGAGGCTGCCCCGCCAGCCGCCCCGGCGCGCCCACGGCGGCGAGTCCGAGCGGGCGTGGGCACCGACGAGCTGGGCCTCGTCGGACTCCCGCCCCTCCTCACCGACCTTCTTCGACTCGGACGAGCCTCGCTGGACGAGCCACACCGTCAGGAGGATGTAGAGGGTGAACTGGAGGTACTCGGACTGCCAGTTCTCGAGCAGGTCGACCGCGAACGACGAGGACGTCACGTAGCGTGGGAACGAAAGCTGTTGCAGCCCATCGGTTCTCGCGGACTCGTTGTACTCGGCCAGACCCGCGACCGCCTGGCCGACGACGAACACGAGCAGCAACAGGCCGAAGACGATGGTGAGGCTGTTGTTGCGCCAGAAGGAGCGCGGTCCGGAACTGGTTCGCCGGCCCGTCATCGCCCCATCACCCCGACGGTGAAGGCCAGGACGAAACCGGCGGCGATGACGAGGCAGTAGAGGACGAACATCGTTCGCATGTCAGCTCCCCTCCAAGGTGCAGGAGTACGGGATGGCGTCGTCCGACGACTCGCGCTTGCAGCCGGCCGCGGTGACCCGCCACCCGTGGTCGTAGCGGGCCAGGAAGACCGCCTGGTCGCCCATGACGACCTGCGCGGAGTTGATGGCGACGGTCACGCTGCGGACCGTGCCACCCCTGGGAGGCTGCGCGGCCTGCAGTCCCTTGGGGCAGCTGCCGCCGTCGTCCTGCAGGTGCTGCACGGTCTGCGGAGCGAGGAGTGCGCAGGCTGCCTGGGTGTCGGACTGCGCCAGGGCCAGGAAGCGCTGCGCCACGGCGCTGGCCTCGGGCTCGTCCACGGACGAGCACCCGCCGAGGCCCACCGCGCCGAGGAGGGCAAGCAGAAGAACCGTCAGAGTACGTGGCACGACCGTCTTGTACCCGAGACAGCAGCGAGGGAAACGGCCGCCAAGTACCTGCCCTTGCGCAATCGGTCTGGATCGTGGCACTGTCGAAGTGTCTGAGCGGTCCAATCACAGCGCCGACTCTTTCGTCCGAACGATCGGAGATGAGTCATGGCGCCTCATTCTGCGTACCCCCGGATTTCCTTTGCCGAGCGCGACCTGGAGACCGCCGAGCTCTTCGAACAGCTGCGAGCATCCGGCAGCACCGAGGAGTGCGAGCGCATCGTCGAGCAGATCGTGCACCTCTACCTCGACCTCTGCACCACCATGGCCGGACGCTACGAGGGCCGCGGGATCGAGCACGACGACCTCGTCCAGGTTGCACGGCTGGCCCTCGTCAAGGCCGTCCGGCGCTACGAGCCGGGTCACGCGCCCTCCTTCGCGGCGTATGCCGTCCCGACGATCTCGGGAGAGCTGAAGCGCTGGTTCCGCGACCGCGGCTGGGTGGTCCGTCCGCCCCGGCGCCTGCAGGAGCTGCGGGTCAACCTCCAGTCCGTCCGGTCGGAGCTCGAGCAGGAGCTCGGCGCCACCCCGAGCGACGCGGACCTCGCCGAGGCCGTCGGTGTCTCGGTGGAGGACGTCCGCGAGGTGGCCTCGGCGGCGACGGGCTTCCGCCCGCTGTCGCTCGACTGCAGCCCGGCAGACGACGAACGGCCCGGCCTCGCTGCCTTCCTCGCCGCCGACGACGAGGAGATGGCGGGCGCCGACGACCGCGTCTGCCTCTCCGAAGCGCTCACCGAGCTCGACGACGACGAGCGCGAGCTGCTGCTCATGCGCTACGTCGAGGGCATGACGCAGCGGGAGATCGGCGAGGCACGAGGCGTCAGCCAGATGCAGGTCTCGCGGACGCTGCGTCGCATCACGGTGCGACTGCACGACCACCTCGTGGGTCGGCCGGGCAACACCGAGCGCCTGACCACCGCGTCCTGAGCGGGCTGCCGACCGGGGGGGTATGCCCCCGGTCGGCACCCCACGCGTACGTGATCTCGGCGGTCGTGCGTGCGGTCTCGTCAGTGGTGACGACGGTGCGGAAGCGCACGCGCTCGTAGCTGGTCACGCTCGGGCACGTGGCCCCCCGCAGGTCACCTCCCTCGTCAGCCCGACCGTAGCCTTGCGCGAAGGAGCGGCGATTCCCAGGTCACGTCGGGGTGCTCCGGAGGTCCCCTCACGTGACCGTCGTAGGCGGCCCGCCGGTCCGGCGGGACGGCCCTGCGGGTAGGTCACGAGAGGCCCAACCGGAGGAGCAGCCCACGTCGCCATGTCCGTCAACCTGATCTATCTCATCGCCGGCGCAGCCATGTTCCTGGCGGCCGTCCTCCCCAACCTCCTCGAGCGGTATGCCGTGTCGGCCGCGATGGTGCTCCTCGTCCTCGGCATGGGCATCGGGCTGCTGCCCCTGCCCGAGGGCATGCGGCTGGACCCCGTCCTCATCCGTCCGCAGGTCGAGCGGGTGACCGAGTTCGCGATCCTGGTGGCCCTCATGGGTGTCGGGCTGGCCATCGACCGGTCCTTCGACTGGCGCAGTCGCGCCTCGTGGTCCTCGTGGTCCTCGACGTGGCGGTTGCTCGCGCTCGCCATGCCCCTGTCGATCGGTGCGATCGGGCTGCTGGGCTGGGGGCTGGGGGTGGCCCCCGCGGCGGCGCTGCTGCTCGGCGCCGCCTTGGCCCCCACCGACCCGGTCCTGGCCAGCGACGTCCAGGTCGGTGGCCCCCGGGTGGGCGAGGACGAGGTCAGCCCCGGCGAGCCGGGCGACTCCGAGAACGCCGAGGCCCTGGAGGGCTTGGACACCTCGGGCGGGCCGGCCACGCGAGACCGGGACGGGAGGCCGGACCAGCTCACGGGTCCGAGCGCGCAGGCGAGCAGCGCGCAGGAGAGCACCGACGACCGCGACGTGGACGAGCCCGTCGACGAGAAGGACGACGTGCGCTTCGCGCTCACCTCCGAGGCCGGGCTCAACGACGGCCTCGCCTTCCCGTTCGTGACCGCGGCCCTGCTCCTCGCCACCGCCGGGGGCATCGGCTCCTGGGGCCTGCAGTGGCTGGCGTGGGACCTCGTGGGCAAGATCGCCCTCGGCGTCGCCGCAGGGGCGGCTGTCGGGTGGGTGCTGGCACGAGTCGCGTTCCGCTCCCCCAGCCCGTCGCTGCGCCTCGCGGAGCAGGGCGAGCCGTTGCTGGCGCTCGCGGCGCTCGTCATGACCTACGGCATGAGCCAGCTCGTCGGCGGCTACGGCTTCGTGTCCGTCTTCGTCTGCGGCATGACGCTGCGCGCGGCGGAGCGCAACCACCACTACCACCGGTCGATGCACGAGGTGGTGCAGCGCCTGGAGCGGCTGCTGACCCTCATCATCCTGCTGATGCTCGGGATGGGCATGACCAAGGGCGTGCTCGACGAGCTCGACTGGCGCGGCGTGGCCATCGCCCTGGCGCTCGTCTTCGTCGTGCGCCCGCTCGCGGGCTGGCTGTCGCTGCGCGTCCGGGCGCGCCCCGCCGAGCTGCCGGGCGGTCTGGGACGCCGCGAGAAGCTGGCGACGGCGTTCTTCGGGGTGCGCGGCGTGGGCTCGCTCTACTACCTCGCCTTCGCCGCGGGCGAGCACGCGTTCTCCGACGAGCGGTGGATGTGGTCGACCGTCGCGTTCACGATCCTGCTGTCGGTCATGGTGCACGGCACCTTCGCGACCCCGGTCATGCGCCATCTCGAGCGACGCCGGGAGCGGGCCGCACGAGCCAGAGCAGCTGCCGGGCAGCCACCCCGGGCCGTCGGCTTCGCCTGACCACGTCGGAGGCCGGTGGGCGCTGCCACCGCGCCCGGGCGCCGGGCGGCCATCCTGCCGCGACACGTCCTGCTGCAGGTGGGTGCGTGCCGACGGCTGCCGTCAGCGGGCGACGACGACGGTGCAGAGCGCGTGCTCCAGGACGGCCCGAGCCACCGATCCCAGTCGCATCCCCACGAAGCCACCCGCGCCGGTGGCACCGAGCACGAGGACGTCGGCCGACGCCGAGAGAGCGATGAGCTGCTCGGCAGCATGCCCCGAGACGACCTGCTGCTCGATCGTGACGCCCGGGTGGTCGGCGGCGACCTCGTCCACGACCTCCCCGAGGAAGGCACGTGTGGCTTCCTCGGGGTCGGCCGTGAACCACCACGGTGATGCCCCCACCCGTTCCGGGGGCACCAACGGGTAGAGGTGCCACACCGAGACCGCCCGGACGACACAGCCGCGCACGCGCGCCTCGGCACATGCCCACCGCAGCGCGATCCGGCTCTCCTTCGAGCCGTCCACCCCCACCACGATCAGGCCTGTCTGCCCGGCGGACCCGGAACTCCCTCTTGCCGCTGTCCGCTCCGGCACGCGTGACGGGTCGGATGCCGTCGGGCCGGCGTCCGGTCGCGTCGTCTCGGTCATGGAACTCACCTCTCCCTTCCAGACTTGCCCACCCCGCCGGTGCGCGGTCAGGTCCATTGGTCCTGTCCGATCCGGGACCTTGGTCCCGCCCGCCCGCCGACCTTCGGCCGTGATCGACAGGCCGCGCTGCGACGGAGGATCGACGCAGCGCCGCACCGGGCGGCTGTCGACCACGGAGAGCACATGACCACAGTCCTGATCACGTATCCCACCCCGCCGAGCCCGTCCGCCGAGCCACGGCGGGAGCCGCACGGCACCGGCGCCACGCCCGACACCATGCCTGACACCATGCCTCACACCACGCCTGACACGACCGTTCCGGCGGGGACGCCGGTGCCTGTCGAGCCCCCGGTGGCGTCGGTGGCGTCGGTGGCGTCGGAGCCCTCGGTGGCGTCGACGACGGCCGGCATCGACGAGGCGATCGCGGCGACCATCGCTGACGAGCTGAGCCTCGCGGGGCACCACGTGACCTGCCGGCCGTGCGTCGCGACACCGGTGACGGGAGGCTACGAGCTCGTCGTGGATGTCGACCGGCTGCGGGTGACCCACCGGGGTGGGCCCACGGGTCGAGGACGCCACGCCCGCCGCGTGCACCTGCCGGACCGGACCCCGTCGACGGAGACCGACCGCAGCGGCGAGTCGACCATCCCGATGACGTGGGGAGCCGACTGGCGTGCCGTGGACGCCTGGGCCAGGACGGTCGGGGACAGCCTCGTGCGCTACCTGGAGCTGCGGGTCGAGCTGACCCGCGTGCGTTCCGAGCTCGAGCACTGCCGGTCGCTGCTGCAGGCGGCGACCTCGCAGTCCGCGACCGAACAGGCAGTGCCCATCGTGCCGACCGCTCCGACCCCGCCGCTCGTCGCCGCCCCTCGTCCCGCGGCGCGCGAGAGCGGCCACGGAGGGCACCGCCACCGCCGGCTGTCACCGGCGGGGACCGCCAGGGAGGTGTGAGATGCCCGTCTCCAGGACGCCCGCCAGCCCTCGCGGCCACCCCGACGCCCAGCCGCGCCGGTCGACCCGGCGGCTCAACTACACCGACCTCACGCTGTCCGAGTGCCAGGTGCTGCTGGAGTCGCGCGACATCGGCCGCATCGGCTGGAACGCCGGCGGCGGCCCGCAGATCCTGCCCGTCAGCTACGCCTGCGTGGGCGACCTCCTCGTCTTCCGCACCTCCCCCTTCGGGGTGCTCTCCGAGCTGGTCCGGCCCTCCCAGGTCGTCTTCGAGGTGGACGAGCTCGACCCCGCACGGCACACGGGGTGGAGCGTCATCGTGCACGGCCGCGCCCAGGCCGTCGCCTCACCGGCCCTGCTCACCCACCTGTGGACCGTGGACGGTGCCGAGCCGTGGGCCGGTGGCGTGCGCAACGTCTTCATCGGCATCACGGCCGAGCGGGTGACAGGGCGCTCCTTCGGTGACCTCAGGTCCTCACGGACCCAGGGGGTTCCCGGCTGACACCCGAGCCCGCGGCACGGAACAGCCTCGAACGCCCCGGCTGCGATCTAGCCTTGGGGTATGACCGCAATCCCCTCGTGCGGACTGGGCTCGGTGCCCCGGACGGCGCTCGCGGGCTGCTGATGGGCGATGGCGCCGCCTCAGCAGCCGGTTCCCCCGGCTCTGCCGAGGACCGGCTCCGCAGCCTGCTCGCGGCCAACCGCTCCGTCGTCTCCGAGCTCACCCTCTCCGCGGTCCTGCGGCGCATCGTGGAGGCCGCCCGCGACGTGGCCGGTGCCCGCTTCGCCGCCCTCGGGGTGCTCGGTGCCGATGGCCGGCTCGAGGAGTTCGTCCACTCCGGCATGGAGGACTCGGCCGTCGCCCACATCGGTCGCCCGCCCGCAGGAGACGGCATCCTCGGCCTGCTCATCGAGCAGCCGCACCCCATCCGGCTGCACGCCATCACCGATGACGCCCGGTCGGTGGGCTTTCCGCCCGGCCACCCCATGATGCGGGCCTTCCTCGGGGTCCCGGTGCGCTGCCGGGGAGAGGTCTTCGGCAACCTCTACCTCGCCGACCGCGTGGACGGGACGGACTTCACCGAGGACGACGAGGAGCTCGTCGTGGCGCTCGCGGCCAGCGCCGGCGTGGCGATCGAGAACGCCAGGCTCTACGAGGAGTCCCGGAGGCGACAGGAGTGGCTGCGCGCCTCGGCGGAGATCAGCAGCGACCTGCTGCGTCCCGGTCTCGGCAGCGACGTGCTCGTGCGCATCGCGGACGCGATGCTGCGCCTGGCCGACGCCGACGTCGTCACCCTCGACTTCCCCGAGGTCGGCACCGTGCCGGGCGCCACCGCCGACGCCACGGGAGCGTATGCCGTCCAGCTCGTCGTCGAGGTCGCGCGCGGCCCGGGAGCGAAGGACCTGGTCGGGACGGCATACCCTGCCGATCATTCGCTCGCCGGCGTGGCCATGCGCGAGCGACGCGCCGTCGTCACCGGTCCCTCGTCCGGCCGCTCGCCCGGCGGCTCGGCCGACGCCTCCTCCGACGCCGTGACGCTGGCCGCGGTGGCCGGTGGAGGCCCGTGCGGCCCCGCCATGGCGTGCCCACTCGCCGGCGAGGCCGGCGTGCGCGGCGTCGTCGTCATGGGCCGGAAGAAGGGGGCGCCGGTGTTCTCCCGGGCCGAGGCCGAGATGGCCGAGCAGCTGGCAAACCACGCAGCCCTGGCGCTCGAGCTGGCCGACGGGCGTGCCGACGAGGAGCGCATCGCCGTGCTGGAGGACCGCCAGCGCATCGCCCGGGACCTGCACGACCACGTCATCCAGCGGATCTTCGCGACCGGCCTGTCCCTCGAAGCGGTGCGAGGCAGGGCCATCGAGCCGACCGTGCGCGACACCCTCAGCCGCGCGGTCGAGGACCTGGACGGCACCATCCGCCGCATCCGGTCGGCGATCTTCGAGCTGCAGGTGCACCCGGCCTCTCGGGACGCGCGGGCGGTGCTGCTCGAGGTGATGGCATCGGCGTCGGCAGGCCTCGGTTTCGAGCCGGCCCTCAGGCTGGACGGTCCCGTCGCCACGGCACTGGAGCCCGCCCTGCTCCACGACGTGACGGCCGTGCTGCGTGAGGCCGTGACGAACGTCGTCAAGCACTCGCGCTGCTCTGCGGTCGACGTCCGTGTCGCGGTCTCCGAGCACTACGTGACGGTGGAGGTGAGCGACGACGGTCCCCTCGCCAACGGCGGGTCGGTCGACGTTCCCGGTCGCCCTCGCCGGCGTCACGAGAGCGGCCTCGCGAACCTCGCGCGCCGCGCCCGCGCCCGGCACGGTGACTGCATCCTCACGACGAACGAGCGGGTGACGGTGCTGACGTGGACCGCCCGGCTGACCGATGGAGAGAGCCAGTGAGCGGACACGCGGACGAGACCGTGACGATCTTCCTGCTCGACGACCACGAGATCGTGCGTCGGGGCCTGGTGGACCTGCTCGAGGCGCACGACGGCTTCCAGGTCGTCGGCGAGGCGGGCACGGCGGCCGAGGCCCGGCGCCGGATACCGACCCTCGCCCCGCGGGTGGCGCTGCTCGACGCACGGCTGCCGGACGGGAGCGGCATCGACGTCTGCCGGGACGTGCAGATGAGCAGTCCCGGCACCCGCTGCCTCATCCTGACCTCCTACGACGACGACGACGCCCTCTTCGCCGCCGTCATGGCAGGGGCCTCCGGCTACCTGCTCAAGCAGATCCGCGGACCGTCGCTGACGGAGGCGGTCGAGCACGTGGCGTCCGGCCACTCCCTCATCGACCCGGCACTCGTGGAGCGCCTCCTCGCGCGTCTGCGCAGCCCCGAGCAGGAGGCGCAACCCCCGGCCCACCTCGACGGGTTGACGGACCGAGAGCAGGAGATCCTCGACCTCATCGCCGAGGGGCTGACCAACCGGCAGATCGGTGCGCGGCTGCACCTCGCCGAGAAGACCGTCAAGAACTACGTCTCGGGGCTGCTCGCCAAGCTCGGCTTCGAGCGCCGCACGCAGGCCGCCGTCTACGGAGCCCAGCACCACGAGAACCTCCCCTCCTCACCCGAGCACCCGTGACGGCATACGGGTGCAGGAAGCGCCGCGGTACTGGCGCCGTGGTGGGCGGAGGTGACACGGGCCGCACGAGGGAAGGTGGAGGGCAGCGGCGTGCGGGTTGTAACGCGCCCGGGCATCCCAGCGATGGTGTCGGTGAGGCGGCACCCGATCCCCCGAGCGGGTGCCGTCTCGCCTGTCGGCCGTCATCCGAGGACCGCCCGGAATTCGATGCCCCTCCAGCGGCATCGCGGTCGGTGGACTCCCCTACGCTTGGAAGTTCACCGGTCGAGGTCGAGACGAGGCTGCGGGCCGGGTGGCAGGAGGAGCCGTCCATGGAGCCAGAGGCCCTGACGGGTAGATCACCAGCGGACGGGGTCGACTCGGCTTTCGGAGTCACGGGAGACGGTCCCGGACAGCTCACCCCTGTCGAGTGCTACCTGCTCGACGCCCTGGAACGCCTCGACGCGGCCGAGTCGCGGGCGATCCAGCTGGAGGCGGCGCTCTCCCACAGCCGGGACATCGGCGCGGCCATCGGCATCATCATGGGACTCGCCCGGCTCACCCGTGAGCAGGCGTTCGAGCAGCTGCGCAGCGCCAGCATGGCGCGCAACGTCAAGCTGCACGTCCTCGCCACCCAGGTCGTCGAGACGGGATCGCTCGACCCCCTCTGACACCGGGGCGCCAGGGTGTGGCGTTGCGTCACGTCTCCTGGTCACATCTCCTCGTGGGTCTCCGGGTCGCCGCCGAAGAGCCGGCCGTCCCTGCGCCCGAGCCCGGTGATGGCGCGCATCTCCTGCTCGCTCAGCTCGAAGGAGAAGACGTCGAGGTTGGTGCGCTGTCGCTCCGCATCGGCCGACTTGGGCAGCGGCACGACTCCCAACTGCAGGTGCCAGCGCAGGATCACCTGGGCCGGCATGACGCCGTGCGCCTCGGCTGCCGCCGCGACCGGGTCGGCGTCGAAGGGTGCGTTGCGCTTGCCGAGCGGGCTCCACGCCTGCGTGAGGACCCCCTGCCGCTCGTGCGTGGCGCGCAGCTGCTCCTGCGGGAAGAGCGGGTGCAGCTCGACCTGGTTGAGCACCGGGGTCACCCCCGTGGCGTCGACCACGTCGACGAGGTGGCGCTCGGTGAAGTTGCTGACGCCCACCGAGCGCACGAGCCCGCGCCGCCGGCACTCGACCAGCGCCCGGTAGGCCTCGACGTAGAGGCCGACGCTCGGGTTGGGCCAGTGGATGAGCGCCACGTCGACCTGCTCGAGACCCAGCCGTTCGAGGGAGCCCTCGACCGAGGCGATGGCCTTGTCGTACGCGTGGTCGCGTCCCGGCACCTTCGTCTGGACGACGATCTCCGCCCTGGGCACCCCGGACCTGCGGATCGCCTCTCCGACCTCGGCCTCGTTGCCGTAGTTGACCGCCGTGTCGAGCAGCCGGTAGCCCGCGTGGAGGGCCGACTCGACGGCGCGTATGCCGTCATCGCCCGTGAGCGGGTACGTGCCGAAGCCGATGGCGGGCAGCGTCGTGCCGTCCGGGAGCGTGCGTGTCGGGACCGTCACCATGACCTCCAACCTACGCAGCGGAGGCCGGGCAGGCGCAAGGCTGGGTGCAAGGGTCGGCCGGGCCCCGGCGGGGTATGGCCCCCGGGTGCGGGTCCCCAGCCCGGCACCACCCGAGAGCTCGAACCCGGAAGGACACGACCATGGAGTACACCCGCCTCGGACAGTCCGGTCTGCAGGTCAGCCGGATCGCGCTCGGCTGCATGAGCTTCGGCGACAGCAGCCGGGGCAACCACGCGTGGTCGCTCGGCGAGACCGAGAGCGAGCCGCTCTTCCGCCAGGCCGTCGAGCTCGGCATCACCTTCTGGGACACCGCCAACGTCTACAGCGCCGGCTCGTCCGAGGAGATCGTCGGCCGGGCGATCACGTCCTACACGCGTCGTGAGGACGTGGTGGTCGCGACGAAGGTGCACGGCCGCATGCACGACGGGCCCGGCGGAGCAGGCCTGTCCCGCAAGGCGATCCTCGAGCAGATCGACGCCTCGCTGACCCGCCTCGGCACCGACTACGTCGACCTCTACCAGATTCACCGCTTCGACCCGGAGACGCCGGTGGAGGAGACGATGGAGGCCCTGCACGACGTCGTCAAGGCGGGCAAGGCCCGCTACATCGGCGCCTCCTCGATGTGGGCGTGGCAGTTCGCGTCGATGCAGCACGCCGCCGACCTCGGGGGGTGGACCCGGTTCGTCTCGATGCAGGACCAGTACAGCCTCATGCAGCGCGAGGAGGAACGGGAGATGTTCGGGCTGCTCGCCGCCCAGGGCGTCGGGGCGGTGCCCTGGAGCCCCCTCGCCCGCGGTCGCCTGGCGCGCCCGTGGGGAACGGAGACCAAGCGCACCGGCAGCGACGCGTTCGGGCAGACGCTGTTCTCGGACCGGGACAAGCCCATCGCCGACGCCGTCGAGCAGGTCGCCCAGGCCCGCGGCATACCCATGGCCCAGGTGGCGCTGGCCTGGGTGCTGCGCCACCCGGTGGTCAGCGCGCCCATCGTCGGCCCGACGAAGGAGCACCACCTGGCCGACGCCGTCGCCGCGCTCGACGTCGACCTCACCGACGACGAGGTCGCCGCGCTGGAGGCGCCGTACACCCCTCGCGAGCCGACCGGCTTCTGACCGTCCCTGCGTCCGGTCCGAGACGCGGCCGGCGAGCAGCGGGGCGAACCGGTAGCTGAGCAGGGCTCAGGGCACCTCCATGGTCCTGCGAGAGTGGTTCCGAGCCGTGGCGGGCGGTGCGGGATGATCGGGGCGTCGCACCCGCGACCGGCTTCGAGGAGGAGGACACCGTGGCGACCGATGACCGCCGACGCTTCCCGCGCTCGGTCTTCGACGAGGGTGAGGACCCGGACCCGCGGTTCAGCCTGGCCAACGAGCGCACCTTCCTGGCCTGGATCCGCACCGGTCTCGCCTTCGTCGCGGCCGGCCTGGCGCTCGAGGCGCTGCAGGTGCCGCTGCCGGGGTGGCTGCGCGCCACCATCGCGGTCGTCCTCGTCCTTGCGGGCCTCGCCGCCACCATCCAGGCGTGGCTGTCGTGGGTGCGCACCGAGCGCGCGATGCGTCACCTCGCGCCGCTGCCCTCCTCGGGCCTCAAGCTGCCCATCGCCGTCATGCTGGGAATCGTGGCGGTGGCCGTCCTCGTCGCGGTGCTGATGTGAGACGACCGGCCGACGTCGGGATGCAGGCGGAGCGCACGTCGCTCGCCTGGCGCCGCACCGCCCTCTCGGTCACCGTCGGCTCCCTCGTCGGGCTGCGCGTGCTCCCGCCTCAGCTCGGAGCCCTCGGGTATGCCGTGTCGGCCCTCGGCCTGGTGTGGGGCCTGAACCTCGCCCTGACCGCACGGCGCCGCTACCGCGACGGGGCACGGTTGCTCCGCACCCGAGCCGGCGCCACCACCGCCGGCACCAGCCTGATGCGGACCGCCGTCACCAGCGGGATGTTCGCCGTCGTGGCGCTCACCGCGGTCCTGGTCCTCGCACTGCGCTGACGACTCGACCCCGCATGTCGCGCCCCCTCTCTCACACGGCATACGGGGTCGGTCGGGTCAGCGGGCGGGCGGCACCTCGGCGGGCGCAGGGCTCCCGGCGACGGACGAGGGACGCAGGCTCTCGCCCTCGATGTCGACGTTCGGCATCGCGCGGTCGAGCCATCGCGGGAGCCACCACGCCCGGTCGCCGAGGAACGACATCGCCGCCGGCACGAGCGACAGGCGGACGACGAACGCGTCCACCGCGACGCCGAGGGCCAGCGCGAAGCCCATCGACTTGATGATGGGATCCTCGACGAGGACGAAGCCGGCGAAGACCGACATCATGATGAGCGCCGCGGCGACGACCACCCGGGCGCCGTGCCCGACGCCGGACACCACCGCCTCGCGTGACGTCTCGCCGTGGACGAAGTCCTCGCGCATCCGGGAGACGAGGAACACCTCGTAGTCCATGGCGAGGCCGAAGAGGATGCCGATCAGCAGGATCGGCAGGAAGCTGACGAGCGGGCCGGCAGTGTCGAGACCGACGACCGAGCGCAGCCAGCCCCACTGGAAGATCGCGACGGTGGCCCCGAAGGCGGCCCCGATCGTCAGCAGGAAACCGAGGGTCGCCTTGAGCGGTACGAGCAGCGAGCGGAACATCAGCATGAGCAGCACGAAGCCGAGACCCACGACGACGAGCAGGTAGACGGGCAGCGCCGCGGCGAGCTTGTCGGACACGTCGACGCCCACGGCGGTCACGCCCGTCACGGAGATCTCGGCGCCGGTCGCCGAGGAGGTCTGTGCGAGCGCCGTGCGGAGGTCGCGCACGAGGTCGAAGGTGGCGTCGGCGGTCGGCCCGGACCTCGGGATGACGGCCAGCAGGGTCGTGCGCCCGTCGGCGCTCGTCTGGCCGGGGGCGACGGCGAGGACGTCACGCAGGCCGGTGCCTGCCTTGGCGGCGCCGGCGGTCGCCTGCTGCACCTGCTGCGGCGTGGCGCCGTGGACCACCATGACGAGGCGGCCGTTGAAGCCTGCGCCGAAGCCCTCGGCGACGAGGTCGTAGGCGGCGCGCTTGCTGCTCGAGGCGGGCGCAGTGCCGTCGTCGGGCAGCGCGAGGCGCATGTCCGCGGCCGGGAGCGCCACGGCACCGAGGACGACGATGCCTGCGAGCAGCACCGGGACGCGGTGACGGACGGTGAAGCGGCCCCAGGCGAACCCGCGGTTGCCGACCTGCTCGTCGAGGTTGGCGCCTGACCCGCCCTCCCGCTCGGCCTGCCTCTGGGGGCGCGACAGCACGCGGTCGCCGGCGAAGCCGAGCAGCGCGGGCAACAGGGTCACAGCGACGAGGACCGCCACGAGGACGGTCCCGGCGGCAGCCAGTCCCATGGCGGTCAGGAAGGGGATGCCGACCACGGAGAGCCCGGCCAGGGCGATGAAGACGGTGAGTCCGGCGAAGACGACGGCGGTCCCCGCGGTGCCGACGGCCCGGCCCACGGCCTCCTGGCGGTCCAGGCCCAGCGCGAGGTTGTGGCGGTAGCGGGAGGTGATGAACAGCGAGTAGTCGATGCCCACCGCGAGGCCGAGCATGAGGGCCAACACGGGCGTGACGCTCGACAGCACGGCGGCGTGCCCGACGATCAGCAGACCGACCATGCCGACACCCACGCCGACGAGGGCGTTGACCATCGTCATGCCCGCGGCGACGAGCGAGCCGAAGGTGAGCACGAGCACGACGAGCGCGACGAGGACCCCGATGCCCTCCGTGGAGCCGATCTCGGGCGTGGCGAGCAGCGGCTCGCCACCGGCGGCCACGGACCAGCCCGCCGGCGCCGCGGTGCCGAGCGCCTCGTAGGCGGAGCGCTGGTCGGCCGTCAGCTCGTCGGCGGTCTTGGCGAACTGGACGGTGACGAGACCGTAGCGGCCGTCCTGGCTGATGGCCTTGGTCTGCAGGGGGCTGAGCGCGGCGACGACCCCAGGCACCTTCGCGGCGCGGGCCACGATGCCGTCGAGGACCGGCTTGGAGGCCGGGGCGACCACCGTCTGGCCCTGCGGGGCGCGGACGACCACGGTGCCGGAGGCGCCGCTGGCCTGCGGGAACTCCTTGGCCAGCGCCTCGAGGGCCCGCTGGGACTCGGTGCCCGGGATGGTGACGCTCGAGGTCGGCGCGGCGCCGAGCGTGAGCAGCACGCCGGCGAGCACGGCGAGCAGGACGAGCCAGGCGGATGCGACGAGGCCGCGGCGCGCGAAGGCGAAGCGTCCGATCCGGAAGAGCAGGGTGGCCATCGGGTGACTCCAGGGTCGGCTGGGCGGGGCGCTCGAGCCGTGGGGGCCGGGCGCAGGCGGGGCGGGCGCCGGGCGTCGCTGACCAGCAAACCCCAAGTTAACCGATCGGCTAAGTCCCGGACAAGCGGTTGTGGGCGCGCCGGCCGCTACGCTGACGCCCGACCCGGTGACGGGTGCGACGGCGGAACGACCGCGAAACGACCGCGCAACGACCGCGGACCCACGAGAGGGGCAGGCATGGCTCGACCCCAGGCGCCCCGCGGGCACGGCCGTCGACGCGTCATCGACGCCGCCGTCGAGCTCTTCGCCGAGCACGGCGTGCGCGGCACGTCGCTGCAGATGATCGCCGACCACCTCGGCGTCACGAAGGCCGCCGTCTACTACCAGTTCCACGCCAAGGAGGACATCGTCCTGGCAGTCCTCGAGGAGGCTCTCGAGGAGATGGCGGCCTTCGTCACGGCCGCGGAGTCGGAGTCGTCGCCGGATGCGGCCGCGACGGCGGCGCTGCGGGGACTCGTCGACCTCATGGTGAGCCACCGCAAGGCCGTCGCCGCGCTCATGCGAGACCCCGAGGTCGAGCGCATCATGGCCGCCCATGCCGACCTCGAATCCCTGGTCAGGAGACTCGCCACCCTGCTGCTCGGGCCCTCGCCGGACCTGCGCCGCCGCATCGCGGTCTCCGTGGTCGGCGCGGGGGTGGCACAGGCCGGGATCGACCCGCTGCTCGCCGACGTCGACGACGAGAGCCTGCGCGCCGAGCTGCTCCGCCTCGCGCCCGCGATGCTCGCCCGTTCCTGAGGCGTGACCGCGGCCGGCGCGCGGCACGACCCGCCGAGCGCCCCGTCGCCCACCACTCGCACGTCGTCAGGAGAAGGCGCCCTCGCGATACGCCTCCCGACGGCGCACCGCCTGCTGGATCGCCGCCATCTGCTCGTGGGTGCACTCGAGGCCGTAGACGTCACGCACGAACTCGGGCAGGTCGGCGCGATAGTCGTGCGCCCACGCCCTGAACTGGCCGGGAACCTGAGCGTTCTTCATGTCGACGAGCGTCTGGAAGAACGTCGTGACGGGACGCCACCGCATACCGGCCGGTATGCCGCGTGGTGATCTCCCAGGCACGTCCTCGTGGCGGGGTCGTTCGGGTCCCAGCCACGCGGGCCGGCGGTTGAGCAGGTCCAGGCCGAACTTGGTGACGCCGTCGTTGTCGTGGCTGAGCAGGACGTACCGCAGCCGCGAGCGCGCCTCCTCGCCGAGGGCGAGGAGCTGCTCGTGGTCGTTGACCACCGTGACGAGCGAGGGGTCGACATCTGGCCGGGCAGGACCGGTGACCTCGTGCATCCACTTGCTGCCACCCGGGGTGCCGATCCACAGCGCCCGGTCGATGCCGAGGGCCTGCGGCCCGAGGGTTCCCCAGCCGAGCAGCACGTCCTGGCTGGTGTGCGCGCCGAGCGACTCGCCGAAGAGCACCACCTCGGGCCGGTCGGCGGGGGCCAGGTCGCGCACCCGCTGCAGGATGCGCAGCCACAGCAGGCGGTTCTGCTCGCGGGCGTCTCGGACCTTGCCGAGCGAGAGCGGCGACGGGCGCTTGGAGTACTGCATCGTGACGGTGGCGACGTCACCGCGCGTGAGGTACTGCGCGGCGGCCATCGCGACGTAGTTGACGTAGCCGGTGCCGGTGGGCGACACGAGCATCAGCAGCGACCGGGACCACGCGTCGGTGCGGTCCATCTCCGCGATGGCGAGCTCGACGCGCTCCATGGGAGTGGCGCCGCTCTCGAGGCCGACGAAGACCTGCACCGGGTGTGCGCGGGCCGGCTCGCCCATGACGGTGGGGATCGACAGGTCCCCGGGCACGGTGCCGTCCGGCAGGGGCGGTGGCGCGACGACCGGTTCGGGGCGCACGAAGGAGACCGCGTGCCGGCGGCCCTCGCGACCGAGCGAGTCCCACGACACCAGGCTCGCCGGGTCGCCGCTCACGAGCGGGTCGGTCCACACCCCCGGCGCCTCGCGCATCCACGGGTCGACGGTCGTGGTCACCGCCTCGACCCCCTGCATGGCGCGCGTCCACAGCACGGTGAGGACGAGTCCGCCGGCGGCCACGAAGGCTGCGTGCGACGTGAGCTGCCAGGCGAGGCCGGTCCCGGGGGCGGCACCGGGTGACAGCCGACGCACCTGCTGCGCGGTCCAGCGCTCGCCCCACGCTGCGCCGTAGAGGGTGGCGAGGACGACGGCGCCGGCGGCGAGCCCTTTGGCCCTCGGCACGTCCTCGACCTCGTCGACCACGTCGCGCACGTCGGGGCCATGCGGCTCGGGGACCACACCGGCCGCCCGGATGCGCTCGAGAACGGCCGAGGTCGCCAGGCCCACGGGGACCGACAGCGGCAGGGCGGCGAGGCGTCCCTGGGCTCCCAGCGCCCGGTCCAGCCGGCGCACCCCGGCGGTGGCAGCGATGAGCACGGTACCCGCAAGGGCCGTGGACCCGAGCCGCCAGGCGAGCTGCCGCTGGAAGCCCTCCCGTGCCGTGCGGACACCTCGCCGGTCGAGGTATGCCGTGAGGCCGAGTCCCAAGGGCACCGTGGCCAGCTCGCAGCCGAGGGCCGCGACCGAGCTGCGTCGGTCCTCGGGCCAGCTCTCGGGGAACAGCTCCCACGCGGTGGCGGCACCGCCCGCGGCCCGCGCCACCACGTCGATGAGGTCCTGCGAGGTGAGGGCGAGCAGGTAGTGGGTGCCCGTCGACAGCCCGGTGATCAGGCCCTGGTCCTGCCACGACCGTCTGGACAACGAGGGGGCGAGGGTGGACGGCGTCACGACGGACGCCATGACGAGCCCCACCTTCTGCCCGGTCTGCACGAAGTCCGACTGCTCCATGAACCCTCCTTGCACAGGTCGGCATGCGAACGGAAGGTCCCGCACGCTCGGAACTCGAGCATGGCCATCCGGCGCCGGTGCGTGGCTCATCCGTTCCGGATGAATCCTGCGGAGCGGACGGGACGGGGAGACGCCCGACGGGAGGCGGCTCAGGGGTTCGGCGGGAACGCGATCGCGTCGCCCTCGATGCGCAGCCGCAGCTCGGTACCCCTGGCTGCGATGAAGGCGCTCGAGTGGCGGATGCTGATCACCTGTCCCTCGCGCGCGAGCGTCGAGGTCTCGCACCCGGGCTCGCGGCCCGACGTCAGCTCGAGCCGCACCGTGCTCTCCGGGCCGAAGTAGTCGGTGTCGAGGACGACGCCACGGATGGGTCCGTGCTCGTCGACCCGGATCTGCTCGGGCCGCAGCATGAGCTGGACCCGTCCGCGCAGCGTCGTCGGCGCGAGCCGGACCGAGCCCAGCGAGCAGGAGGCGCTGTCGCCGTCCACCCAGGCCTCGAGCAGGACGGCGTCGCCGAGGAACTCCGCCGTGGCCCGGTCGACCGGTCGGGTGTAGACCTCGAGCGGGCTGTCGACCTGGGCGAGGAGACCGTCGCGCATGACGGCGACCTGGTCGGCGAAGGACAGTGCCTCGGCCTGGTCGTGGGTGACGAGGACGGTCGTGATGCCCGCGTCGCGCAGCACCGCCCCGACGGTGCGCCGGGTGGCGACCCGCAGTCCCGCATCGAGCGCGGAGAAGGACTCGTCGAGGAGCATCAGCTCGGGCTCGCGGGCCAGCGCCCGGGCGAGCGCGACCCGCTGCTGCTGGCCGCCGGAGATCTCGTGCGGCCGGCGCTCGGCGAGCGCGGCGTCGAGCGAGACCATCTCGAGCAGCTCCGCCACCCGGGTCCGGGTGGCGCGCCGCGCCCTCGCACCGGTCGCGCGGTCCATGCCGAAGGCGATGTTCTGGCCGACGGTCAGGTGCGGGAAGAGGGCGCCGTCCTGGGCGACGTAGCCGACGTCGCGGTGGTGCGCCGGCACCCACTCGTCGCCGCCGGCGAGGCCTCGGCCGCTCAGCACCACCATCCCGGCGTCGGCGCGCTCGAAGCCCGCGATCAGGCGCAGCAGGGTCGTCTTGCCGGAGCCGGACGGTCCGACGATCGCCGTGGTGCTGCCCGGCTCGACCGAGAGCGTGACGCCGCGCAGCACCTGCTGCGCGCCGAAGCTCTTGGCGAGCTCGCGCACCTCCAGACGGCCGCGTTCGCCAGGGCCGCCCCCGACGGAGGCGGGATCGCTCGCCGGGTCGGTCGATGCGCTGCGCCTGGCTGTCGATGTCATTGTCCGGCCGCTTTCTTCGACTGCTGGAAGAGCAGGTAGGTCATGGGAGCGGAGAGCACCACCATGAGCAGGGCGTAGGGCGCGGCGCCGGCGTAGTCGATCTCGCTGCTCTTGGCCCAGAACTGCGTCGCCAGCGTGCGCGTGCCGTTGGGTGAGAGCAACAGGGTCGCGGTCAGCTCGTTGACGATGGCGAGGAAGACGAGGGCCGCTCCCCCGGCCGCAGCAGGTGCGGCGAGACGCAGGGTGACCCGGACGAACGCCAGGAAGGGGCGCACGCCGAGCGCCTGGGCGGCCTCCTCGAGCTCGCGGGGCGCTTGGGCGAGACCCGAGCGCAGGCTGACGAGGGCGCGGGGCAGGAAGAGCAGGACGTACGCGGCCACGAGCACGAACGCCGTCTGGTAGACGGAGGGGAAGAGCCGGATGCTGACGGTGACGAAGGCGAGGCCCACGACGATGCCCGGCATCGAGCTCGTCACGTAGTTGGACAGCTCGAGCGAGCGGGTGAACCAGCCGGGACGCCGCACCGCGAGGAAGGCCATCGGGAACGCCACGACCGTCGTCGCCGCCGCCCCGACCAGGCCGTAGACCAGGGTCTGCACGAGGGCCGGCACGAGCTCGTCCGGCGCCCAGATCGAGGAGCCGCCGAGGACCACCCAGCGCACGACGAACCACATCGGCACGCCGACCGCGAGCACGACGAGGAGCAGCAGTGCGAGCTGCGCCGGCACGTGGAGGCGGCCCAGCGGCATACGCCCGGGGGCTGCCTGCCCGCCCGAGCCGACCCGGGCGTAGCGCGCCGTGCCCCGGCTGCGGACCTCGGCGACGAGCAGCAGCAGGCACAGCACGACCAGCACGCTGGCGAGCATGTTGCCGGCGGCCCCGTTGAAGGTGGACTGGAACTGCACCATGATCGCCGTCGTGAAGGTGTCGAAGCGGATCATCGCGAAGGCGCCGTACTCGGACAGCAGGTGCAGGCCGACGAGCAGCGCGCCGCCGGTCATGGCGAGGCGCAGCTGCGGCAGCACGACGCGGCGGAAGACCTGCCACGGGCCGAGCCCGACCGAGGCTGCCGACTCCTCCAGCGCCGGGTCGAGGCGGCTCAGCGTCGCGGCCGCCGGGATGTAGACGAGCGGGAAGTACGACAGCACGGAGATGAGCACCCCGGACCACAGGCCGGCGAGCGAGGGCACCGCGGAGACCCAGCCGTAGCTGTTGACGAACGCCGGGATCGCGAGCGGCGCGGCGAGCGCCAGGGCCCAGAACCTGTTGCCGCGCAGGCGGGTGCGCTCCACGAGCCAGGCGCCACCGACGCCCAGCACGACGCAGAGTGGCACCGAGACGAGCATGAGCAGGACCGTGTTGAGCAGCAGCTCGCCGACCCGCGCGCGGAAGATGAGCTTGACCGCGGTGTCCCATCCGGTCGCCACGGTCATGACGGCGACGTAGCCGAGCGGCATCAGCGAGAAGAGCGCGATGAGCACCGCGAGGACCGCGAGGACGGGAGGTCGCCGACGCCCGGACGCCGGGGCCGAGCGGGTGCCCGGGCCCGGCGCAGCGGCCGTGCCGACGACGGTCGCGCGGCGCGCGTCCGGTGCGGTCAGGTCAGTGGTCACGCGACAACTACAGCAGACCCGCCTTGGTCATCAGATCGGTGACCGTGGCGGAGTTGAGCTTGGCGGGGTCGACGCTCGGCGCCTGGAGCTCCTTCAGGGGCACGAGGGCGGGGTTCGACGGCACGCCTGAGCCGACCGCGTACTCGAAAGACGTGCCCTTCTCGAGCACCTCCTGGCCGGTCTTGCCGGTGATGAACTTCAGCAGCGCCTGCGCGGCCGCGGCATTCTTCGACGACTTGAGCACGCCCCCGCCAGAGACGGACACGAAGGCACCGGGGTCCTGGTGCTTGAAGTAGTGGGTGCCGACGTTGGCCGAGTTCTCGCCGGTCTTGGCCTGGTCGCCGTAGTAGTAGTAGTGGTAGATCAGCGCCGTGTCGACCTCGCCCGAGTTGACCGCCTTCATCGCGGTGCTGTTGCCCTTGTACACCTTGGCGTTGGTCTTCATGGCCGTCAGCCAGTCGTTGGTGGCCGCCTCGCCCTTGAGCTGGAGCAGGGCCGAGACGATGGCCTGGAAGTCGGCGCCCGACGGGGAGGCGGCCCAGCGGCCCTTCCACTCCGGCTTCGCGAGGTCGAGCATCGAGGCCGGGAGCTGGTTCTCCTGGACCTTGCGCTTGTCGTAGACGAGCACCGTGGAGCGGGCGGCGATACCCACCCATTTGCCGGTCGACGGACGGTACTGCTCGGGGACCTGGGCGAGCGTGGCCTTGTCGACGTCGGCGAAGAGGCCGGCGTTCTCGACCTGCGTCATCGCGGGGCTGTTCTCGGTGAGGAAGACGTCGGCCGGGGACGCCTGGCCCTCCGCCACCAGCTGGTTGGACATCTCCGTGTCGTCACCGTTGCGCACCGTCACCTTGATGCCGGTCTGCTTCGTGAACGCGTCGACCCACTCCTTGGTCAGGCTCTCGTGCTGGGCGTTGTAGAGCGTGATCGAGCCCGCCCCGGCGGCGGAGCTGCCCCCGCTCGCGCCGGAGCCGCAGGCGCTGAGGACGAGCGCCCCGGCTGCCACGGCGGCGACGCCGAGGGTGGTGTGGAGGCGAGAGGTCATGGGTGAGCTGCCTTCGTCGTGGGAGTAGGTAAGGCTTACCTTACACAGACATCCTGGACGTCCCACACCGCGTCCCACCGCGCCACCCGCCGGCGTAGGCCGTCAGAGCACCTGTGAGAGGAAGCGCTGGAGGCGCTCGGTGCGCGGGGCCTCGAAGAGGCGGTCGGGCTCCCCCGACTCGAGCACCTGCCCGCCGTCCATGAAGAGCACCTGCTGGGCGACGGACCGCGCGAAGCCCATCTCGTGCGTGACGACGAGCATGGTCATGCCCTCGGCCGCGAGGTCCGCCATCGTGGCCAGCACGCCCTTGACGAGCTCGGGGTCCAGGGCCGAGGTGGCCTCGTCGAAGAGCATGACCTCCGGCTCCATGGCCAGGGCGCGGGCGATGGCGACGCGCTGCTGCTGGCCGCCCGAGAGGTTGCCCGGACGCACGTCGGCCTTGTGGGCCAGGCCCACGCGGTCGAGGTGGTGGTGGGCCCGCTCGGCCGCCTCGTCCTTGGACAGGCCCTTGAGATGCACCAACCCGAGCGTGACGTTCTGGCGGACCGTCTTGTGCGGGAAGAGGTTGAAGTGCTGGAAGACCATGCCGACGCGCTGGCGCAGGGCGTCCGGGTCATCGGCCAGGACACTGCGGCCGTCGAGCAGCACGTCGCCCTGGTCCGGCTCGAGCAGGCGGTTGACGACCCGCAGCAGGGTGGACTTCCCGGAGCCGGACGGCCCGATGACACAGGCCGTGGTGGCGGCCTCGACGTCGAGGTCGACGCCGCGCAGCACCCGGTTGGCGCCGAAGGCCAGGTGGATGTCGCGGGTGGCCACGCCGACCCCCGCGGCCTGCGCGGCGTCGGGGCGGGAAGCCGGGGTCGATGCACTCGTGGACGGGGTGACGGCGCTCATCAGGACTCCTGGGGCACGGCGACGGTCGCGGGCAGGGTGTCGTCGGCGCCGCCGTCCGCATCCTGGGCACCGTCGGCCCGGCGGCCTTCCCGCAGGCGCCGGTCGACCGCGTTGACGACGTGGGTGAGGGGCACGGTGATCAGCAGGTAGAAGAGGCCGGCGAGCAGCAGCGCGGACTGGTTGCCGGAGTTGGCGGCGGCGTCCTGGCCGATGCGGAACAGGTCTCGCTGGCTGGCGAGCAGCCCGAGGAAGTAGACGAGCGAGGACTCCTTGACCAGCGCGATGAACTGGTTGACGAGGGCCGGCAGGACCCGCCGCACGCCCTGCGGGATGACGACCAGCCGCATTCCCGAGGTGCGGCTGAAGCCGAGGGCACGGGCGGCCTCGAACTGGCCCCGGTCGACACTCTGGATGCCGGAGCGGAAGATCTCACCGATGTACGCGCTGGCGATCAGGGACAGGGCCAGGATCCCGAGCGGGTAGGGGTTGGGTCCCCAGATCTTCAGGCCTACGGGCGACAGGCCCACGCCGATGAGCAGGATGGTCACCGCCGCGGGCAAGCCCCGGAAGACGTCCGTGTAGACCCGTGCCGGCCAGCGCAGCCAGCGGCGGGACGACAGGCCCGCCACGGCGAGCAGCATCCCGAGCAGCGTGCCGATGACGGCTGACGACAGCGCGAGGATGAGCGTGTTGACCAGGCCCACGCGCAGCAGGTCGGGAAGGGCGGCCCGCATGGCGTCCCAGTCGAGGAACGTCTCGCGCAACGTGTTCAGGACATCCATGGGGCCCCTCTCCGGTCTGTCAGCGTGATGTTTCGGCGGCGTTCGTCACGTCGCGGCACTCGTCACTTCGCGGCGGTGCCGGGCTTGAAGGAGGCCGGGATCGCGCGGCCGGGGTAGTACTGCTTCTGCAGCTTGGCCCACGTGCCGTCGGCGACGACCTCGTCGATCCCCTTGTCCAGCGCAGCGCGCAGCTTGTCGTTGCCCGGCGCGACGGCATACGCCATGCCGCCCGGGTCGAGCTGCTTGGCGACGGACACGACCTTGCCGCCGGAGTCGGCAGCGGTCTTCTCACCGATCTCGGCGGGCGTGATCCACGCGTCCGCGGTGCCGGCGCGCAGCTGGTTCAGGGCGGCGTTGTAGTCGGGCACCCGCACCGGGTTGAGGTTCTGCCGGGTGGCGTAGTCGTCCTGCACGGTGCCCTGCACGACGGCGACGCGCTTGCCGGCGAGCTGGTCGAAGGAGGTGATGCTCGAGCCCTTGGGCACGTCGAGGCCGAGGAAGCCGAAGTCGTACTTGTTCGTGAAGTCGACGGTCTTCTTGCGGGCCTCGGTGATGCTGATCGAGGAGGAGCCGACGTCGAACTTGCCGGTCTTGACCTGTGCGAGGAGCGAGCTGAACTCGGTGCCGACGAACTCCACCTTGAGGCCGAGCTTGCCCGCGACGGCGGTCAGCAGGTCGTTGTCGAAGCCGGTGAACGTGCCGTTCTTGATGTAGACGTTCGGCGGCGCGTCGGTGAGCGTGCCGGTCCGGAGCACTCCGGGCTGCTGGAGGTTGTACGGGTTGTCCGCGGCCGCCGAGCCGGTGGAGCCGCCGCCGCACGCGGTGAGCGTCAGGGCTGCGAGGGCCACCGCGGAAGCGGTGACGGCGCGCGTGGACGAGATCATGGTGGAGGTCCTCCGGTGATGGGCGGGTCGACGACCCCCGGGCATGCCGAGGACCGCCTGGCCGGCGTCGATGCTGGTCTGACGCGGACGGGCGAGCCGGAGACCGCTGGGCCGGAGAGCGCCGCCGCTGGGAGGGGCGCGCGAGGCCAACGGCAACGCCGCACACGTTCGCGTTCACCATGTTATAGGAGGAGTAACGCCGAGTGATAATCGGGCCACGGATGCCGTCCAGGTCCTTCCCGGGGCGCGGCTCAGCTGCGCGGCAGGACCGTGAGGACGCGCTCGACGTGGTCACGGAACTCGCCCATGAAGGCGGTGAGGAACTCCGCCGTCGTCTCGTCGGTGACCTCGCCGTCCTCGGTGACCAGGCCGGGCCGGAACATGATGTAGGCCTCCGGCGCCGTCATCTGCCTGGCGTTGCAGAAGCTCAGCACGGCGCGCAGGCTCTGCTGCCCCACCGCGGTGCCGATCTGCCCAGGAGAGGCGCCGATGACCGCGGCCGGCACGTGGTGGAAGGAGTTCTGGCCCCAAGGCCGCGAGGCCCAGTCGATGGCGTTCTTGAGCGCGCCCGGGATGGAGCGGTTGTACTCCGGGCTGACGAAGAGCACGGCGTCGGACGCGGCGATCGCGTCCTTGAGGGCCCTGGCCTCCGGCGGGTAGTCGGAGTCGAAGTCCGGACTGTAGAGGGGCAGGTTGCCGATGGGCAGCTCGGTGAACTCGAGTCCCTCCGGGGCCAGCCGGATCAGGGCCTTGCTCAGCTGCCGGTTGATGGAGGTCGAGGACAGGCTGCCGACGAAGTAGCCGACCGAGTACGTACGCACGTGGATCTCCCTGGCTCACAAGGCTTACGGGCTGGGGGGGTTCGGGGCATCACTCGTCCGCGGGACCCTCCTCCTCCTGCGCCTCGAGGACCGCCGCGTCCGAGTTCTGGGGGTTCTGCGGCGCGGCGTCGGCAGAGCCGCTCGTCGTCTCGTCCGGCGCCGAACCCTTACCGTCGGGCCGGCCCTCTTCGGGCGCGGTCATCGTGGCGTCCGTGTCGGGGTCGAGGTCGGGGTCGTAGGCGCCGGCGCTGCCGGTCGTGCTGTCGCTCTCGTTGCTCATGCCGCACGCGTACCCGCTGCGAAAGCGGCAAAGCACGGCCCGACAGGGGCGCCCGAGGTCGCCGACTCCGGGGCGCGTGGGCCCGCGCCCGCGTGGGTATGCCCACCCTGCTCGACGACCCGTACGCGTACTGCAGGGCTCGTCGTCTCACGACCCTGGTCGTTCATGAATTCCTGCATGGAGTCCGTCGTAAGAGAGGTGTGCCGTGTCCGACGACGTCATGACCGTGACCGAGAGTGCCCCCACCCGAGACGTCCGCACGCTCGCCGAGTCGGTGGCGACGCTTGCGGAGGCGGGTGGCACCAGCGTGGCCGCAGCGGAGTCGCTGACCGGCGGGTCCATCAGTGCCGCGCTGGCCGCCGCCCCGTCGGCGTCGTCGTGGTTCCGCGGGGCCGTGACGGCGTATGCGACCGAGGTCAAGCAGCAGGTGCTCCACGTCCGGCCCGGCCCGGTCATCAGCATGGCGTGCGCGGAGGCCATGGCCACAGGTGTGGCACGCCTGATGGGCGCCGACATCGCGGTGGCCGTCACCGGGGTCGGCGGCCCGGACGAGCAGGAGGGCAAACCGGCGGGCACGGTGCTCGTGGCCGTCGCCTCCGCCTCGGGCGTCCTCGGGCAGCGGGAGCTGAGGCTGCAGGGCGAGCCCGCGGAGATCGTGGACGCCACGACCCGGTCGGCCCTCGAGCTGCTGGAGCACCAGCTCCAGCGGTCACGCGCCGAATGAGGGCCTGTGCGCGCCCCGAACCTCAGGCGTCGGGCTCCATCGTCTCGACCAGGGCGCGGGCCAGGACCTGGACGCCGACGTGCCCTCCCCTCGCTCCATGGGACTCCCCTACCCGGCCCTCCTGACGGTGATCGGCCGAACCCGGCCGATCGGTGGGTCGACGATGACGTACGCGCGGTGCGGGTACGTCGTCAGAGCACGTGTCCTGCCCTTGCGCCGTGCGCCCGCACGGGCCCGGCGGTGCATCCACGAAGGAGAGCCACCATGCAGATCGACAAGCAGCAGATCCTCGAGTTCCTCCGCAACCGCGGCGACCAGCAGCAGGCCCAGCAGGCCGAGAGCGAGCTGCCCGACCAGGTCGACACCGACCAGCACGCCGACCTGCTCGGCAAGTTCGGGATCAACCCGCAGGAGCTGCTGAGCGGCGGCCTCGGCGGCCTCGGAGGCAAGCTCGGGCTCTGACACCGCGCACCGCAGCACGCAGCCGTCGGTGGCTCACCCCCGGCGGCTGCTGCTGTGCCACCTTTCGGGCACCGTCCTCGACGCGCCCCTCTACAGCCGCACTGCCGGGAGCTTCACCGACGAGTCCGAGCACGTCGGGCTCCTCTTGGCCAGCACCTTCCCTGGCGCAGGACGGCGAGGTTCAGGGTCGCGAACGCCGGCGCCGCACCACGTTGACGGCCACGGGCGCCGCCACGGCGACCAGGCCGGTGAGGCACCCGATCGGCAGCGGCAGGCAGCACCCGCCGCAGGACACCTGGGTGCCGCCCGCCGTGGTCCTCGAGTATCCGGGGATGGGGAACAGCCGGAACCGTCCGGGCTGCGCAGGCGACATGAGGTGACCTCTCGGGCTGGGATGTATGCCGTGGGTCGCGTTCCGGCCCACGCGCGACCACGTACCCGTCCACCCCCGGGACGACGCAATCCTTCCGAGGTGTGGCACTCCCTCGCGAGGACGAGCACAGCCGACGGCTACTGCGCGGGCCCCTTCACCACCCAGTCCTGCTGGGCGCTCTCGTGGGCCGCCTCGTTGAAGGTGCGCAGCGCCCCCACGACGTGCCTGCCCGCCTCGGGGCTGAGGGAGCCGAGGAGGCCACGCACCTCGGCGCGCCGGTGCTCGTCCACGGAGCGCACGACGTCCATGCCGTCGGCAGTCACTGCCACCTTGACGGAGCGGGCGTCGGTCGTCGACCTCCGCCGTGCGACCAGGCCCAGCCGCTGGAGCCGGTCACAGACCCGGCTGGCGTTGGAGGCGTTGACCCCGAGGTGCTCGGCGAGCATCGAGACGGACTGCTCGCCCCGGGAGGCCAGCAGGACCAGGACCCGGTGCTGCATCAGCGTGACCTCCACCGGGGAGGCGTTGACCGACCGGAGGGCGATCCCGACCAGCGCGCGGGCGGAGGTGACGAAGGCGTCGGTGAGCTCGTCGAGCTGCGCACCGGAGAGCCCGGGGGGCGTTGGCGCCGGCGAGGCGGAGCCGGCCCGCCGAGGGGCGGAGCGTCGCGCGGCCGATGGCTGGGTAGGAGGCACTTGTCGCCATCATCTCTTCTGTGGTTTCTTTGCTGGAGCGCAAAGTTTGCGTCAGCGCAACTAGCCTAGCGGGTGCCCGCCGGGACGAAGGAGCAACTGTGAGTGGCAGGATCTCGGACATCTACGGCGAGGGCACCCCGCACCCACGCGGCACCACGTGGCCGGCCCGGGTGGACCTGCACCTCGAGCCGGGGCTTGGTGAGTCCGATGTGGACTCCTGGGTGCAGTCCGCATGCCTCCTCTGCAGCAACGGCTGTGGCTGCGACATCGCCGTCAAGGACGGCCGCATGGTCGGCGTCCGCGGGCGTGCGACCGACGTGGTCAACCACGGACGCCTCGGACCCAAGGGACTCTACGGCAGCACCGCGTGGGCGAGCTCGCCCGACCGCCTCACCCGCCCCCTGGTCCGCGAGGGCGGCCGGCTCGTGGAGACCGACTGGGAGACGGCCATGGGTCGGATCGTGGAGCGCTCCAAGGACCTTCTCGAGCGCAAGGGCCCCCTGTCCCACGGCTTCTACACCACCGGGCAGCTCTTCATCGAGGAGTACTACGCCCTGGCCGTCATCGGCAAGGCCGGGCTCGGAACCCCCCACATGGACGGCAACACCCGGCTGTGCACCGCCACGGCCGCCGCCGCCTTCAAGGAGTCCTTCGGCGCCGACGGCCAGCCCGGCTCCTACACCGACATCGAGCACTGCGACGCGATCTTCCTCTTCGGGCACAACATGGCCGAGACGCAGACGGTGCTGTGGGCCCGGATCCTCGACCGCACGCGCGGCGAGGACCCACCGAAGGTGGTCTGCGTCGACCCCCGCCGCACCCTGGTCGCCGACGAGGCCGAGCGCACCGGCGGTGTGCACCTGGCGCCCCGGGTCGGCACGAACCTCGCGCTGATGAACGGCCTGACCCGCGAGCTCTTCGCGAACGGCTGGGTGGACGAGGAGTGGGTCGGCGCCCACACCCTGGGCGTCGACGACCTGCGGTCCACGGTGGAGCCCTACACCCCCGAGCACGTCGCCGACATCTGCGGGGTCGAGCCCGACGACGTGCGGCGTGCAGCCCGGATCTTCGGCGCGAGCACCGGCGTGCTCTCCACGGTCCTGCAGGGCTTCTACCAGTCGCACCAGGCCACGGCGTCGGCCGTCGCCGTGCACAACCTGCACCTGCTGCGCGGCATGATCGGCCGCCCCGGCGCCGGCGTCCTGCAGATGAACGGCCAGCCGACGGCCCAGAACAACCGGGAGTGCGGGGCCGACGGGGACCTGCCGGGCTTCCGCAACTGGGACAACGTGAAGCACGTCCAACAGCTCGCAGACGCGTGGAACGTCGACCCGATGACGATCCCCCACTGGGCACCGCCCACGCACGCGATGCAGATCTTCCGCTACGCCGAGACCGGATCCATCGAGCTCCTCTGGATCTCCGCGACCAACCCCGCGGTCTCGATGCCCGAGTCGGCTCGCATCCGCAAGATCCTCTCGGGCGACCAGTGCTTCGTCGTCGTGCAGGACCTCTTCCTCACCGAGACGGCCGAGCTCGCCGACGTCGTCCTGCCCGCAGCGGGCTGGGGCGAGAAGACGGGGACCTTCACCAACGTCAACCGCACGGTGCACCTGTCGGACAAGGCGGTCGACCCGCCGGGCGAGGCCCGCAGCGACCTCGACATCTTCCTCATGTACGCCGACCGGATGGGCTTCACCGACAAGGACGGCGCGCCGCTCATCACCTGGCGAACGCCCGAGGAGGTCTTCGACGCGTGGCGCGCCGTGACGGCGGGCCGCCCGGTCGACTACACGGGACTCAGCTACGGCTTGCTGAGGGGTCCCACCGGCATACCCTGGCCGGTCAACGAGGAGCACCCCGACGGGACGGACCGCCTCTACGGCGACGCCGTCTTCCCCACGGACACCGACTACTGCGAGACGTACGGCCACGACCTCGCGACAGGCGGCACCGTCACCGAGGAGGAGCACCGGGCCAAGGCGCCCGGCGGACGTGCGTTCCTCAAGGGCGCTCCATACGTGCCCGCCCACGAGGAGCCCTCGGACGAGTTCCCGCTGCTCTACACGACGGGGCGGACCGTCTACCACTTCCACACGCGCACGAAGACAGGGCGGGCGCGCTCGCTCCACGACGCCGCACCGGACGCGTGGGTGGAGCTGTCGGTGCCCGACGCCGAGCGCCTCGGCATCGCCGAGGGCGACTGGGTATGCGTGGAGTCCCCTCGCGGGGCCATCGAGGTCCGCGCCCGGGTCGGCCAGGTCATGGAGGGTGCGGTCTTCGCGCCGTTCCACTACGGCCACTGGGACCCCTCAGGGCTGGCGAGCGATGCGGAGCACCGCCTCGCCAACGAGCTGACGATGACGATCTGGGACCCCGTGTCGAAGCAGCCGTACTTCAAGACGGCCGCGTGCCGGGTCACCAAGGTGCGCGACGGCGACGGGCCGGCCCCCGCCCCCACCAACACCGCCTCCAGGCCGGCACGAGGCCAGCTACCGGCCACGGCTGGAGGTGACCCGACCAGCAGCCGGGTGCTCGACGAGACCCCGACCTACAACCTCGACCCGAGCCAGCACGCGGCCGGCGCCCACCCGTCCCGCGTCAAGGCCGCGGTCGAGGGCCTCAAGGACGCAGCCGCCGACATCGTCACCGGGAGGTCCTGATGCCGCACCTCAGCACCTACATCGGCTTGGCCGACCACAGCGAGAAGACCCTCGCTGACTCGTTCCGCGCCGTCGCGCAGGGCCATGCGGCCGAGGCAGACGTCTTCCACACCTGCCAGACCCTCGCCGGGTGGAGCGACAAGCACCGCGAGCAGCTGGCGCCCATCATCGAGCGCTACGGCGAGGACGAGAGCCTCGAGGAGCCCGAGCGGCTGCACGCCTCGGGACTCGCCGAGGTCCGCAGCGGTCCGGTGGGCCTGCTGCGCGACCTGCAGGACCTGCACGTGCTCGGCAGCCTCGTGCAGACGACCTGGACGGTGGTCGCCCAGGGAGCCCAGGGGCTGCGCGACAAGGACCTGCTCGAGGTCGCCAACTCCTCGAACGCCGAGACGGCACGCCAGCTCAGATGGCTCAACACCCGGATGAAGTCCGCCGCCCCCCAGGCGCTCATCGTCGACCCGTGACACGGGCATCGTCTCGCACCACTCCGAGGGCGCGTCGTCCCGGCGCTGCCTGGCACCCCTCCACGGATCGAACGTGACCGGTGTGATCCAGGAGCCGTCCTCCCCCCTGAGCCCGTAGAGACCGGCACGGCCGGCCGGCTCTGGCCAGCGAGCTCTCGCGGGACGCGCTCGGGCGGGCGTGCCGTCGAGAGAACGCCAGCGGCTCGGCATGCCGTCCCGGGAGGAGCGGGACACGGCAACCGAGCCGTTGGGTGATCGAGCCGTTGGGTGATCGGGCCGTCTGGGTGATCGAGCAGCCGTGTGGGCGGCGTGCGCGCGGTCAGACGTCGAGGCCCGCGCGGTCGACCTTGCGGTGGTAGTGCATCCCGGCCCGGCCGCCGAGGAGGGCGCCGAGCAGGCTCGCCACGGCGACGACGACGAGGGCGATGATGCCACCCTTGCTCAGGGTGCCCCCGTCGACGGGGATGCGCGGGAAGCTGTTGAGCTGGCTCAGCACGTCGTACTTGCTGCCGGCGACTGCCGCCAGTCCCGCCACGACGAGCGCGATGACCACGGCCCACAGCCACACCGCCAGTCCCTGCTTCGCGCCGTCGAAGCGCGCCATCCGGCCGGCCACGTAGCCGCCGCAGTAGTACGCCACGAAGAGGATGACCAGCAGGAGGATGCCGCCGACGAGCCCGACGCTCTGGGGGTTCCGGCTCGCGTCGCCGGCGGCCTGGTCGACGTTCGTCGACGTCGCGACACCGACGGCGGTGCCGGCGGCGGCCACGAGCGCGGTCAGCAGCACCGCCATGCCGGTGGCGGTCAGCCAGCCGAAGAAGGCGGAGCCGACCTTGACGCCACCGAAGGCGTCGCGCTGGTCGAGGACGGCGTCCTCGCGGGCACGCCGCTCGGACCGGTCCGCGGGCACGGTCTCGGCGACGAGGGTCTCGTCCCGGCGGCCGTCTCCGAGCGTCTCGCCCTCCCTGCGGGAGAGCGTGTCGTCCCCCCGGCGGGAGCGGGGCAAGTCCTCCTCGGCGGATCGTCCGCGGCCGGTGGGTCCTGCTGCTGAGCTCATGGCGAGCTCCTCTCGTTGTCTGCTGGGAAACCTGTTCCTTGCCCCAGACGTACCCGTTTGTCCGAACCGCCTGCCGGCCCCACCGTGCCGTGCGGCGTCGGGCCGGGCGGACAGTCAGCCGCCGGAGTTGCCCTCGGCGTCGAAGACACGAGCGGAGGTCGCAGCAGGGCGGTCGTGGTAGAAGTCGTCGGCCGCCTGGGCCTCCAGCGCGTCCTGGTCCCCGTCTCCCGGTGCATGGGGGGCGTCCTGGACCGCGTCCTGCTCGGGCTCCTGCTCCTCCGGCGTGCCTGCCAGGGGCTGGCGCCGAACGGACGACTCGCTCGACTGCTGAGCCTCTCCGCCAGCCCTGGGATCCTGGTTGTCGGTCACCGGCCACTCCTTTCTCGTGTCTCGACTGCTGACGCCATACCCAGCCCGCCGCGCAGCCACGCACCAGCACTTCGGACAGTCCGGGCTCTCTGCCCACTGCCCACCCACTGTCAGTGGTCGAACGTATGTTCGACTCATGGCCCCCGAACCATCGATGCTCGAGCTCCTTCGGAGCCGGCTGACCGACCTCGAGGCGCGCCAGCGTGCCGCGGGTGGTGTCGCCGAGGCAGGGTTCTGGGAGCGCTCCGCGGGGCGTATGCCGTCTCCTTCGTCCCAGCAGTCGCCTCCCACCGCCGGGTCGGCGTTCACCGCGGGAGGCGAGCAGGCCGAGTCGGCACCACGACCGGTGCGCGCCGAACGGCCGGCGCTGACTGAGCCGCGCGAGCGGTCCGAGGCTGGTCGGCCACCCAAGGGAGGTGGTCGGTTCGCGCGGGCCGGTGCGACGGCCAGGCCGGTGGCGCCCGTGTCGCGGCCGATGGCACCGCCAAGCGGGCCGTGGTCCGACCTGGCCCCCGAGGACATCGAGTCGCTCGACCTGGACAACCTGCCATGGCTGGACGAGGCGGCTTACGAGGAGATGATCGACGACCCCGCCTGGATCGAGTCGGTCAGCCGGCGGGCGGAGGTTCGTGCCGGACACGACGCAGGCGTCGGGAGCCAGCGTGCCGCGGTCGACGCGATCACCCTCGACGCCATGGCCGGGTTGGGCCTGACCACCCACGGCGCCGCGGACCTCGTGGTGGCCGCCGACCGGGTGGCGCAACAGCGCCGCACCCACGAGGTCACCCTCGTGACCATCGTGTCGGAACTGGTGTCCCGTGGCGTCGAGACGCCCGAGGGGCTGTCGCGCACCGACTGGTTGCGAAGCCATGACCCCTCGTTGACCGCCGGGCAGGCCAGGGCCTTCGTGACCGTCGGCACCGCCCTGACCGTGGCCCGCTGGGCCCGGCTGCGGCTGCTCGTCGCCACCCAGCAGGTCACTGTCGGCAACGCCGCCCAGATCATCGACTTCGACACCCGCGCCCGGCCGGTCGCCGATACCGATGACCTTGAGACGGCGCTCGGTGACCTGACCGCGCAGGCCCCGCAGCTCCGGCCAGAGGAGCTGGCCCGGCTCGTGCGGCACCACACCGAGCAGATCCGGCCACCGCGTGACGAGGACCGGCTCGACCGCGGCCGACGCGAGGCCCGCGGCCTCTGGTTAAGCCAACCCAACCCCGCCGGCATGGTCGGGATGCGCGGCACCCTCGACCCCGAAGCGGCCGCCATCCTCAAGGCCGCCATCGACGCGCTCTCCGCCCCGGCTCCGGTCACCGACGAGCACGGCGGCATCATCACCCACGACGACCGCACTTCCGCCCGGCGGCGGATGGATGCCCTGCTGGCCATCGTGCAGCGCGGGGTCGCCTCCGCCGACGGCGTCCCGACCACCGACAGGGCCAAGGTCGTCGTCCTCATCGACTACGACACCCTCGTCGACGACTTCCACGAGAGCGGCAGCGGCAGCTCCAGCCGCTGGGGCAGCGGCAGTCGTATGAGCAGCGGCAGCGGCAGCGGCAGCGGTCAGAGCACCGTCAGTCGTATGAGCACCGGCAGTCGCATGAGCAGAGGCAGCGGTCAGGGCAGCGGCACCACCTTGACCGGCGACGTCCTCTCCCCCGGCGCCGTGCGCCGGATGGCCTGCGACGCCGAGATCATCCCCGTGGTCCTCGGCGGCGACAGCGAGCCGCTCGACGTCGGCCGCAGCCGCCGCCTCTTCACCCGCAGCCAGCGCCTGGCCCTCATCGCCCGCGACAAGGGCTGCAGCTACCCCGGCTGCACCACGCCCGCCACCTGGTGCGACGCCCACCACGTCATCCACTGGTGCCAGGGTGGCCGCACCGGCGTCGCCAACGGCGCCTGCTGTGCCAGAGGCACCACACCGAGGTCCACGACCGAGACCTCACCGCCATCGTCACCGCGACCGGCGTGACCTGGCACACCTGACTGCCCCGCCCCACGCCCCGCCGGCCACCGGCGGGGCCACCGGCACGTCCGGCGCGTCGGCAGCGCTCTGGTGACACCCCGGCTGAGTTCGCTGCTCCTCGCCGCCTGTGCGCCTGCGTCGGTTTGGCCACTCGGAGAGGGGCACCGAGATGGAGGCGAAGCCCTCGTTCAGGGCCGAGGAGCTCCGGGCGGGGCGGGCGCGTTGAGGTCGAAACGGACGCCGACCATGCGGATGACGAAGCAGGCCACGACCGCAATCACCGCGGCCGGCCAGCCACGCAGACCGAGTTCCGCGGCCCCGACGGTGACCAGGGCGCCGACGAGGGCAGGGATGGCATACAGCCCGCTGGTCAGGACGGTCGGCACACGGCCGATGAGCACGTCCCGGATCGTCCCGCCTCCCACGCCGGTGACTGCGCCCAGGATCACCGCCTGGACGGGGCCCAGCCCGGCGTCGAGCGCCTTGGTGGCACCGGTGACGGCGAAGAAGCTGAGCCCGAGCGCATCGAAGACCTCGATGGGGAAGGCCAGCCGGTCGAGCCTCCGGCCCCACGCGAAAGCCACGAGCGCACCGGTGGCCGCCACGACCAGGTAGCGCCAGTCGCGGAACGTCGCCGGCGGCAGGTAGCCGAGGATGACGTCGCGGATGATGCCGCCACCGAGCGCCGTGATCATCCCGAGCGCGACGACACCGACGATGTCGAGGCGCGCCGCCCGAACAGCGGTGAGCGCCCCGTTCAGGGCGAAGACCGCCGTGCCGGCCAGGTCCAGGGCCAACAGCAGGCTGCCTGCGCGGATCACCACGGCAGTCCGTCGACAACCGCGATCGCCATGCCGACACGCTACGCGCACGGGACGCGTCAGAGCGGTGGGTCGCAGCGGTGGGCGCGCCTCCGGAGGTCCCACGAAATGCGGGAGAGGCACTGAGTACGAGCCCGGTGTCCGACTCCACCCA
Organism: Terrabacter terrae; assembly: GCF_039529575.1. Classification (NCBI taxonomy): domain Bacteria; kingdom Bacillati; phylum Actinomycetota; class Actinomycetes; order Micrococcales; family Intrasporangiaceae; genus Terrabacter; species Terrabacter terrae. The sequence continues at coordinate 360,747 of NZ_BAAANB010000021.1, read as the reverse complement.
CACCGGAGATGACGGGATGTCTTCTGTCGACGAGCTGCTGAAGGGCCTGGAAGGCACACGCGGCTGGCGTGAGGACTTATACCGGGAGCTGCAGACCGTCCTGTGCCAGGCCGACATGGACCGAGTCGTCCGTCCTGCGTCGGTCGCGCTCAGCCGGCAAGGTGCGCCCAGTCGTCGGCCAGCTCGGTCCATGGACCGACCGCGGCGACCTGACCCTCGACCAGCACCACAACCCGGTCGGCCTGCGCCAGGGCGGCGCGCTTGGACGTGGCCCCGACGACGGTGGCGCCGCGCTCGCGCAGGGTCGTCCACAGCTCGATCTCGGTCGCCGAGTCGAGGGCGGAGGACACGTCGTCGGCGAGCAGCAGCTCGGCCTCACACGCGAGCGCCCGCGCGAGCGCCAGCCGCTGGACCTGCCCTCCGGAGAGGCGGACACCGCGATGGCCGACCAGTGCCTCGGGTCCTCCCGCGGCATCGACGTCGGAGCCCATGCGTGCGGCGTGCAGCGCCGGCATCACGCGGCGGTCGGCGTGGTCGAGCCGGACGTTGTCGGTGAAGGTGCCCGAGAGCACGCGCGGCACCTGCGCGACGTGCGCGACCCGGCCGGGGCGCAGGAACGTCTGAGGGTCGCGGACCGGCTCGCCGTTCCACCGGATCTCCCCGGTGGAGCCGATCAGACCCGCCAGCGCCGACAACAGGCTGGACTTGCCCGACCCGACCTGGCCGAGGAGCAGCACGAGCTCCCGCGACCGCACGGTCAGGTCGACGTCGGTGGCGCCCAGCGTCCCGTCGTCGTGGACCGCCGTGACGCCCGCCAGCTCCAAGGTGCGCAACGGCTCACGGGCCACCGGGGATGGGGCCGGTGCCGCCCCGTCGACCAGGTCCACCCCCGGGTCGACCTTCATGAGGTCGCCCCCGCCCGCCAACCGGCTCGTGGCATGCATCCACGCCTTGGTGCCCGGCGCCTCGGTGATGACCGAGCCGGCGACGCGACCGAACCAGTCGAAGCCGTTGACCGCCCCGGCGACGAGCAACGCGGTGGCCAGCCCCCACTCGCCCAGGACGAGCAGGGCCCAGGCGGCCACGACGCCGCACTGCACCAGGACGATGGGCACGCCGTCGAGCAGGGCCTGCACACGGTGCTCGCGCACGGCGGCCTCCACGCGGCCGGCGTCCACCCCGCGCAGGTGCGCGTGGACGCTGGGCGTCGACGCGGCGAGCTTGACGGTGCGCACCGAGTCGAGCGCCGACACGAGCGAGCGTCCGAAGGTGGCGCGAGCCGAAGCGGAGGCGGCGGCGGACCGACCGGCGACGCGCCGTCCGAGGGAGGAGGCGAGCGCGGAGGCCGCCATGACCCCGAGCAGCACGGCACCGGCCACCCAGCTGCCGGCGACGACCGCCGTCACCCCGGCGATGACGAGACCGTTGACGAAGTCGACCCAGCGGTCGGCGTAGCGTGCGAGCCGGTCGGCGTCCATGGTGCGAGCGACCGCCTCACCCGGCGGCGTCGGCTCCAGGCGGTGCTGGGAGGTCTGGCCCACGAGCACCGCCGAGCGGGCGCGCAGCATAACGGAGATCCACCAGCGCGGGTAGCGGCGGAAGGCCTCGGCGAGCAGGAGCGGCGACAGCATGAGCGACCCGACGAGCGCGACGGTCAGTGCCGTGGGGCTCTCCCCCTTCTGCAGGGCGACGACGAGATGTCCCCAGATCCAGCCCGTCAGCGCACCGAAGGCCCCGGTGAGCGCCGAGGCGAGGAAGAGGCCGATGCTGACCAGGCCCCACTGCGGCTCGATGAACATCGCCGACAGGGTGGCCCGGGCCAGGCCCGGTGTGGGCTCGAGCTCCGGGGCGGGAGGCGGCGGGCCGGTGCGGCGGGCGGTGCCCACCTGCCCGGCGGCCGTGGGCTCGCCCTCGTCCCCGACGCCGTCCCCGACCTCGGCGGATGCCTCGAGCAGGGCCCGGAAGGGGCCGTCCTGCGCGGCCAGGCTGCGGCGCGGGCCCTGCTCCACCACGTGGCCGCCGTCGAGGACCGCGACCTGCTCGGCACGCTCGGTCGTCGAGAGCCGGTGCGCGACGAGGAGCCCGGTGCGGCCGGCCAGCAACCGCTCCGCGGCGCGCACGACCTGAGTCTCGGTCACCCGGTCCATGCGGGCGGTCGCCTCGTCGAGGACCACGACGCGGACGTCACGGACGAGCAGCCGGGCGAAGGCGACCAGCTGCTCCTCCCCCGACGACAGCGTGGTGCCGCCCGGCCCCAGCACGGTGTCGAGCCCTGCGGGCAGGCCGGCCACCCAGTCGTCCAGCCCCAGCTCGGTGACTGCACCCTCGACCTGCGCAAGTGACACCGGCTCGAACAGCGTGATGTTCTCGGCGAGCGTGCCGGCCAGGATCTCGGTCCGCTGCGTGACCACACCGACGGCGGAGCGCAGCTGCTGCAGGTCCACGTCGAGGACGTCGACGCCGCCGAGCAGCACGGAACAGGGCTCGGGCTCGACCGCCCTCGACAGCAGCGAGGCCAGCGTCGACTTGCCGGAGCCCGTGCGTCCCACGAGCGCGCAGGTCGTGCCGGCCGGGACGCGCAGGTCGACGTGCTGGAGTGCGAAGTGGCCCCCGGCATACGCGAAGTGCAGGTCGGAGAAGGCGATGTCGAGCGGCCCCGCCGGCAGGGCCGACCCGCCGACCGGCTCGCGCTCCGCGTCGAGCAGTCCGCGCAGCCTCAGCACCGCACCGAAACCGGCCTGCAGGTCAGGGAGGTGTCGCGCGAGCATGTCGACCTGCCCGACGAACATGGTGGTGACGAGGAAGAGCGTCACGAGGGCGGCCGTGTCGAGGCGGTCGCCCACGACGAGGGCCACCCCGACGAGCGCCGTGCCCGCGAGCACCGCGTGCAGCAGGCTGCCGGTGCGCCGCCCGATACGGCTCTCGAGGCCGAGGACCACGGCGAAGCGGCGGTGCACGGCAGCGGCCAGCTCGGTGCACCGGCGCACGACGTGCGCCTGCCCGAGGCTGGCACGCAGGTCGTCGCGCGCGGCGACCCCCTCCTCGAGCGCCGCGGCGTGGTCGGTCCAGGCCATCTCCTCCTCGACCTTGCGGGCCGACACCTGGGGAAGCAGCGGCCGCACGACGGCGACGGCGCCCAGCCCGGCGATCGGGAAGAGGAAGAAGGCCGGCCACCACGTCGTGCCGGCGACGATCCAGAGCGGGCCGGAGGCCAGGACCGTGCGGATGGCCTGCCAGGCGCTCTGCCGAAGCAGCGCGCCGACCTCGTGCGTGTCGTCGTCGACGCGGTCGAGGACCTCGCCCACCGCCTGGTCGTTGAGGGCCGACAGGGGCTGGTGCATCGCGGCGTCGAGCAGGTCGGCGCGCAGCCGGCCCTCCGCGCGGTCGACGGACCCGGCCCAGAGCGTGCGGCCGGTGGTGTCGAGCAGCGCGGCCCCGACCACGCACAGTGCGAGCAGCTCGACGAGCGAGGCGGTCGCCTGCTCGGCGAGGCGCCCGGCGACGAGCGACCCGAGGGAGGAGCCGACCGCGGCGACGGCACAGGCCACGAGCGCCCACACCGACACGGGGTTGCGCAGCCGACGCCAGTCGACGGTGCGGCGGCCGTCGCGCGCCGGCGCGGCAACCGCCACCGGCCGCTGCGAGTCGAGTCGGGTGGAGGTCATTGTCGAGACGATATGGCCAGGCGCCGACAGCGGTCGCGGCATTTTCCGGGCCCCGTCGGCACCGTAGGCGCCGTCGGCGCCGTAGGCACAGTCGGCACCGCGGCCCGCTGTGCGGTCCGGCTCCAGGCGGGCGCCGTCACGAGACGTACCGCCGGGACCTGCCGCTCAGCTGCGACTCCTCGAGGAGGCGGTAGCCCTGCTCGATCTCCGGCGGCACGGCGTGCCGCTCGCGCACCACCCATGGGACCCCTCGGAGCGCGTCGAGCACTCCCTGCACGCTGACCCGGTCGCGCGGGAGACGGACGAGCAGGCGGCCGGTGCGGCGCAGCGCGCTGGCCGGCGGCCGGCGCAGCCAGGTGAACCAGAGCGTGTTGCGGATGCCGTGTCGCCGGCGCAGGTGCGCGTCTCGCAGAGCCGATGCCTGGTGGTGCGCGACCACCTCCGGCACGTAGGCCAGGTGCCAGCCTGCCCGGACGAGGTCGCAGGCGAGCAGTTCCTCCTCGCCGCCGAGCCACAGCCGCTCCGAGAACCCACCGGCCGCCAGGAACGCGCTCCGGCGCACGACGGAGACACCGGCGAGGAAGCTGAGCAGGGGATGCCCCGGCAGGCCGGGCGGACGCTGGAGCGGACTCGACGCCATCTCCTCGCAGATGGCGTCGAGCGTGCCGCTCGGCTCCACCAGGATGCTGCCCGTCACGACGGCCAGCGTCGGATGCGCGTCGAGCAGGTCGGCCGCCCGGCTGAGCGCCCCGGGGTCGTACCACGTGTCGTCGTCGCAGAAGGCCACGTATGCCGTGTGGGCTCGTCGGACCCCGACGTTGCGTCCCACCGCACCCAGGTTGGTCCCGGCCGCGATGAGGGTGACGTCGGGATGGCGGGTCGCCACCAGCTCGCAGGTCCCGTCCGACGAGCCGTTGTCGACCACGACGACGGGCGGCCGCTCCGGCAGCCGCTCCAGCGAGGAGAGCGTCCGGTCCAGCTCCCCGCAGCGGTTGTGCGTGATGACCACCACCGTCAGTCGCGCGTCGCCCATCAGTCCTCACCCGAGCCGTATGCCGTCAGCCTCCGACAGCCCCTTACCCTCCTCCGACCGTCGCCTCGGCCCGCGCGCTCACTCGACGGGGAGGCGGTCGAAGGCTGCTTTCGTGTCGCGGTACCAGCCCATCGACCTCTTCGGGTGCCGCCAGCGGGACTTCATCGCGTCGCGGGCGTCCTGGTGGGTCCCGTCCCCGGCCTGCTCCGCCTCCTTGAGGTGGCGGTCCTGCGCCTTGATGATCTCGTCCGCGTTCTCGCCGTGATGCTCGAGGTCGCAGGGGCCTCCGAGCTCTCGGCAGGTCATCGTCTTCATGGTGCGCTCCTTCTCCGGTGGTTGCTGTCGTCGTGATGACGTTCGGGACCACCGCGATGTGACAACGGGCGCCTGCGTGCAGGGCGTGGCCGCCTGCCATGATCTCCCGATGCGAGCCGTCGTCGTCGATGCCGTCCGGGCCCAGCCACAGGTGCGCGAGGTGCCGGCGCCCACTGCCCCGCCCGGCGGGGTGGTCGTCCGCGTGAAGGCGACCGGCCTGTGCCGCAGCGACTGGCACGCCTGGGTCGGCCACGACGACATCGCCTTCCCCCACGTGCCGGGCCACGAGCTCGCCGGGGTCGTCACCGAGGTCGGAGAGGGAGTCCGCCGCTGGGCGGTGGGCGACCGGGTGACCGTTCCCTTCGTCTGCGGGTGCGGACGGTGCGAGTGGTGCCTCGCCGGCGACGCGCAGGTCTGTCCGGCCCAGGAACAGCCCGGCTTCACGCACTGGGGGTCCTTCGCCGAGCAGGTCGCACTCCATGCGGCCGACACCAACCTCGTCGGCGTCCCCGAGCAGGTCGACTTCGCCACCGCGGCAAGCCTCGGCTGCCGGTTCGCCACCGCGTACCGCGCCCTGGTCGGCCGCGCGCGGGTCAGCCGCGGGGAGTGGGTGACCGTCGTCGGTGCCGGTGGCGTCGGGCTCAGCACCGTGATGATCGCCAGGGCGCTCGACGCCCGGGTGGTCGCGGTGGACCGCAACCCCGAGGCGCTCGCCGCCGCAGCCGACCTCGGCGCCGAGCACACGCTGCTCGCCGACGGCACGGACGTCGCGGCCGCAGTGGCCGAACTCACCGAAGGCGGCAGCCACGTGTCCGTCGACGCCGTCGGCAGCGAGCAGACGTGCGCTGACGCGGTCCTCAGCCTCCGTCGTCGCGGCCGGCACGTCCAGGTCGGGCTCCTGCCGCCCGTCGACGGGCACCCGCGCGTCCCGATGGCGCGGGTCATCGCCTGGGAGCTCGACCTGCTCGGCAGCCACGGCATGGCCGCCGCGGACTACCCCGGCATGATGCGGCTCATCCAGCAGGGCCGGCTGCAGCCACAGCGGCTGGTCGAGCGCACCATCGGTCTCGAGGAGGCCGCGGCCCTGCTCCCCGGCTTCGACGCGGCCACCGTCGCAGGCATCACCGTCGTCGACCCCACCCGCTGAGCTCCCGCCGCCCGGTCGGGCCACGCAGGTGACGTCAGGCGAAGGACGCCTGAGCACGTCGCCGGGCGGGGACCGTGGTGGGGCGCAGACGCCGCGACACGGCATACGCCCGCGGTTCAGATGCTGACGGTGGCACCCATCGTGACGGTCCGGTCCTCCGGCAGCTTGAAGTAGCCGGTCGGCGACGCGGCGTTGTGCGCGAGCGCGAGGAAGAGCCGCTTGCGCCACGACGGCATGGTGATCGCGCTCCCGCGCTCGAGGGAGATCCGGGAGAGGAAGTAGTACGCCGTCTCGGGGTCGACGTCGACGATCTCCTGCTCCCGGCAGAGGGCCAGAGCGCGCGGCACGTCCTGCTCCTCCTGGAAGCCGAAGCGCAGCGTGAGATGGGTGATCGCGTCGTAGGGGTCGCCGAGGTGGTCCAGCTCGATGCGCTCCGAGTCGTCGACGAACGGCACGTTCTCCGAGGAGATGCTGACGATCAGGACGAGCTCGTGGATGACGTGGTTGAACGTCGCGTTCTCGCGCAGCGCCAGCGGGGTGGAGAGCTTGCCCGGGTGCAGGAACACGGCGGTGCCCGGAACCTTGTCGACAGGGTCGGTGTGCAGCCAGTCGATGAACGGCTCCAGCGGTCCCTCCAGCTCGATCCGGCGTTCGGTCACGAGCCCGCGACCCCGCTGCCAGGTGAGCATGACGGTCGCGACGAGCGTGGCGATGACGAGCGGCAGCCAGCCGCCGCGCACGATCTTCGTGAGGTTGGCGGCGAAGTACGTCAGCTCCAGCGCGGCCAGCGGGATGCCGAGCAGGAGCAGCCGGCGCCGGCTCCAGCCCCAGGCCGCCTCCGCGTGGATGAGGAAGAGGGTCGTGGTGATGAGGAAGGTGCCCGTCACCGCGAGGCCGTATGCCGTCGCGAGCCGTTGGGAGGAGCCGAACAGCAGCAGGAGGGCGAGGACGCCGACGAAGAGCGTCCAGTTCACCGCCGGGACGTAGATCTGGCCGCGCTCGTGTCGGGAGGTCTGCCGCACCGTGAGCCGCGGCAGGTAGCCGAGCCGCTCCGCCTGGCGCGACACCGAGAAGGCGCCGGAGATGACGGCCTGCGAGGCGATGATCGTCGCGAGCGTCGACAGGAGGACGAGCGGGATGCCGAGGGCCGCAGGGGCCAGGTGGAAGAACGGGCTCTCGGCCGTCGACGGGTCCTTCAGGATCAGCGCACCCTGGCCGAGGTAGTTGAGGGTGAGCGCGGGGAACACCACGAAGAACCAGCCACGGCGGATCGGGGCCCGGCCGAAGTGCCCCATGTCGGCGTAGAGCGCCTCGGCGCCGGTGATGGAGAGCACGACGGCACCCATGGCCACGAAGGCGATGCCGGGGTGCTCGAGGACGAAGAGCACCGCGTAGTGCGGTGACAGGCCGGCGAGCACCGACGGGTCGCGGACGACCTGCACGACACCCAGGACGGCGAGCACGGCGAACCAGAGCGCCATGACGGGGCCGAAGAAGCGCCCCACGACCTCGGTGCCGAACCGTTGGCCGGCGAACAGCAGCGTGATGATCGCGGCCCCGATCGGCACGACGAGGTGCTCGACGCCGGGCGTGGAGACCGACAGCCCCTCGATCGCCGACATGACGGAGATCGCGGGGGTGATGACGCTGTCACCGTAGAAGAGGGAGGCGCCGAGCACCCCGAGCAGCATCACCAGGCCGAAGCGCCTGCCCGCGGGGCGTACCGCCGTGCGCGCGAGGGCGGCGAGCGCCATCACCCCGCCCTCGCCGTCGTTGTCGGCGCGCAGGATGAAGACCACGTACTTGACCGAGACGACCAGCGTCACCGACCAGAACACGAGGGAGATGACGCCGAAGACGTCACCCGGCGTGGTCGCGACCATGTTGTGGTCGATCGAGAAGACCGTCTGCAGCGCGTAGAGCGGAGACGTGCCGATGTCGCCGAAGACGACGCCGAGCGCTCCGACCGTCAGGGCGGCGAGGCCCGCGTGGGGCCGCCTGGAGGTGTTTTTCACGAGGAGCCATCCTTGCACTCCGCGCTGGGGTCCCGCGCAGGCGGCAGGACCGTGGACGGTGCGCTCACGGCTGCACCGACATCGTCCGGAACCCCTGCGGAAGGCGCTTGGAGGGAGTTGTGTGGAGTCATGACGCACAGCTGGATGGTCGAGCACCGGGTCGCCGTGCGCTGGCTCGCGGTGCTGCTGCCGGTGGTCGTCGGGGCCGCGCTGGTGCTCGTGCGCGACAGCATGAGCGGTGCGGCGGCCGCGATGGTGCTCGTCCTGGCCGTCGTCGCAGCCGCGGCCACCGGCGACCGGGTCGCAGGCGTCGGTGCCGCACTGTCGGCCACGGCGAGCTTCGACTTCTTCCTGACGGTCCCCTACTACTCGCTCGCCATCACCTACCGGGACGACGTCCAGCTCGCCGTCACCCTCGTGCTCGTCGGACTCGCCGTCACGGAGATCGCGGTCTGGGGCCGCCGGCAGCAGGCGGCCGCCCTACGGCGTGACGGCTACCTGCAGGGCCTCGCGCACCTGCTCGACCTGCCGCCGGAGGCCGACGAGCACGAGCGCGGCCGGGTCATCGCGGCGGCCGTCAACCAGGTCCTCGGCGCCGACCGCACCGAGTGGGTGGCCGGCGCGCCTGCCGCCGACGACGCGGTCGTCGACACCGACGGAGAGGTACGCGCGGCCGGGGCCGTCCTCGACGTCCGGCGTCTCGGCCTGCCGACCGAGTCGTACACCGCCATACCGGTACGCGCCGCGGACCGGCTCGTGGGCCACTTCCGGGTCGTCACCTCGACCCGCGTCGTCCACCCGAGCGGCGAGCAGCTCCGCGTGGCCATGCTCCTCGCGGACCGCATGGGAGCGCTGAGCAGCGCGACGTGAGCCTCGCGCTCGACCTGGCCCGACGCATACGCCCACCGCCCGGAAAGGGTGAACGGGCGGGACGTTGGGCCCTGCCGACGAGTGCGACCACCGACCCATGCTGGTCACGGAGGCCATCATGAGATCGACGAGATCCCCGATCGTCCGTGTCCGCGTCCTCGCGCTCGGCCTGGCGGTGACCGCGCTGCCGGCCTGCGGCTACGGGTCCCCAGGTGACGTCGAGGTCGGGGCGGGCGACGTCGTCTCGCGGGCCCGCACCGTCGCCGACTTCACCGAGGTGCAGGCCGGCGGCGGGATCCAGGTGCAGCTCGCGAGCGGGCCGAAGCAGGTCGTGGTCACGGCCCAGCCGAACATCGTGGACATCACCAGGACCGACGTCACGGGCGCTCGGCTCACCCTCGACACGTCGAGCGGCTTCATGAGCACCGACGGCATCGTCGTCAAGGTCACCGTGCCGCGGTTGACCGCCGTCGAGCTGTCCGGCGGAGCGAGCGCGAGCGGCACGGTCGGGAAGGCCGACGCCCTCGCCGTGCGGATGTCCGGGGGCGCCCGCGCGACGCTGTCCGGGTCGGCCGGCACGCTGGACCTGCAGGCCAGCGGTGGGGCCATCCCCGCGCTCGGTGACCTCCGCACGACGGACGCCAAGGTCGACCTCAGCGGCGGCGTGGTCGCGACCGTCGACGTGAGCGGTTCCGTCACGGGGACCGCCTCCGGGGGCGTCGTGCTCACGCTGGTCAGGAAGCCCGTCAGCTCGACGGTGGAGACGTCGGGCGGGGCCGTCGTCAACGTCCCCTGACGTTTCCGGACCCCAACCCGTATCGCCGTCAGCCCCGGGCGCTGCGCAGCGCGGCCACCATCCTGCCGAGGCGACGACGCCCGACCAGGGCCAGGCCCAGCAGGACCCACGGGAGCGCCTGCGGGGCGTCGTGCGGCACGAGCCCGGCAGCCGTGGCGCGGGCGTCGAGCGACGTGCCGTCCGAGGTGCCGGGTGCGCACGCGCCCGCCTTGCCCGAGGCGCGGCCGTTCGCGTCCCCGACGGCCGAGGCGTGTGCCCCGGTGGTGCGTCCAGCCGTCCCGGTGGCGCCGTGCTGCCCCGACTGGCCCGACTGGCCCGACTGGCCCGGCTTGACGACGTGGGCGGCGCCGGCGGGGCAGGGCACGACGGCCTGGCCGAGCGGGACACCCGAACGGGTGAGGGTGGCGACGAGCTCCTTGTCGAGCACCAGCAGGCTCGCATGCAGCGGAGCCGTCGTGGTCACGCGGACGCACGCCCCGACGAGCCCCGGCACGGATGCGTCGACGCCGTTCGTCGACGGGACGGAGCCGCCCGGACAGGCTGCGAGCAGACCTGGAAGTGCTTGCACGAGCGGGGCGCTCACGTTACGACCGGCGACGGTGACCGTGGTGTCGGCCACCGCGGTGCCGCTACCGGTCGCCCGGAGGCAGGCCGTCGCGAGCGGTGACGCGTTGACCGCCAGGTCGAGCACGCCTCCCGGCCTGGGACCCGGAACCACGGGGGCGAGCGGCGAGCCGGCCGCCTGGGCCCGCGCCGTGGACTGGGTGGTGGACAGGGCCGACTTCACTCCCGTCCCCACCGAGCCGAGAGACGGGGCGGGCGCTGACGGAAGCCCGGGGAGCGCCGTGGCGGAGCCTGACGGCGTCGAGGCCGCACCGGTGCCGGTCCGGCCCGCCGTCAAGGGAGCGGTCACCTGGCCCAGGAGCCCGTTGCTCCCGTCGGTGCCCGGCAGGGCCGGAACCGTGGGGACGCTCGAGGTGGAGGTCGAGATGGGCGAGGGAAGGGTGAGGGCCGAGACCGTGGGCGGGGCCGCGACGGTCAGCCCACCGGCGAGGGCGAGCACCGAGACGGCGAGGGTCGTGGATGGGCGGACGGTGGGGCGAGGACGAGACATGGCGACCCGATTCGTTCGAAGGGCACAGCGACGACACCGTGCGAAACGAGCGGTGCAGCCCGTGGGTTACGCGGCAGTAACCAGTCGGTCACCAAGCAACCCGTCGTCGTCGTTCCAGCGACTCTCACCCGCAGAGGGGGATCCCTGCCCCGGCGACCACGGGACGATGGACTCGATGAGCATCGCGACTGAGTCAGCCTCGGGCACGGGCGTCACAGCCCGCGTCCACTCGAGCGACGGACGGTCCCTCGTGGTGACCGGGGACGAGACGCTCGCGGTGCACGTGGGCGACTTCGTGCAGGTCCGCACCGCGGGGCTCGCGACCCTGGTCTTCGTCGACGAGGTCTCGAGCTCCGGGGGTGCCGTGACCGCATCCGGCCGGGTGGTGCAACCGGCTGCCGCACCCCTCCCCACCCGGGAGGCCGCCGGGACGGTCGAACCCGCGAGCTCGGCCGACGTCGCCGCAGCCGTGACCGGCACCGACGCGCGCCTGCACGTCGGCGACCTGTGGAACCGACCCGAGGTCGCCGTCGGCCTTCGCGGCCCGCGGCTCAACCGGCACACGTTCTGGTGCGGACAGAGCGGTTCGGGGAAGACGTATGCGTTGGGCGTCGCCCTCGAGCGCATCATCGCGGGGACGCGGCTGCCGATCGTCATCCTGGACCCGAACAGCGACTTCGTCTCCATCGACACCCTGCAGCCCGGAGCCGTCGAGGAGGACCTGCCGCTCGGGGCGCGTGACATCCGCATCCTGCGGCCGACGGACACCAGGAGCCCGCTGCGGGTGCGCTTCACCGAGCTCACGCCACAGGGCAAGGCCGCGGTGCTGCGGCTCGACCCGATCGCCCACCGGGCCGAGTACAACGCGCTGATCAGGCTCGCCGACGAGTTCTCGGGGTCGGACATCTCCCAGGTGGTCCCGCACCTGCGGTCCCTTGGCGACCCCCAGGCGGAGGCGCTCGGCCCAACGCCTCGAGAACCTCGGGGTCATCCAGTGGGAGGACACGTGGGCGCAGGGCGCGGTCTCCGCCACGGACGTCATCGGCGAGAGACCCGACGTGACCGTCCTCGACCTCGGCGGGTTCGACCGTCACGAGCAGCAGCTCGCCGTCGCCCTCGCAGTGCTCGAGGACCTGTGGCGCCGCCGCGGCGAACGGCGGCCGGTGCTGCTCGTCGTCGACGAGGCCCACAACCTCTGCCCGCCCACGGCGGAGACGCCACTCGGGGCTGCCGTCCTCGAGCGACTGGTCCAGATCGCTGCCGAGGGGAGGAAGTTCGGCATCTGGCTGCTGGTCTCGACGCAACGGCCGGGCAAGGTGCACCCCGGCGTGGTGTCCCAGTGCGACAACGTCGCCGTCATGCGGATGAACTCCCGCGCCGACCTCGACGAGCTGAGCGAGATGTTCGGTTTCGTGCCGCGCGAGCTGCTGCGGCGGTCCACCCACTTCGCCCAGGGGGAGGCACTGCTCGCCGGCGGCTTCGTGTCCTACCCGAGCATCGTCCGGGTGCGGCCGCGCGTCACCCTCGAGGGCGGCATCGACGTCCCGGTGCCCATGGACCCGCCTGCCTGACTGGGGGGCGGCGGGCGATCTGCAGCTGTGCCGACCCGCCGCACTTCCCGGGGTATCGAACGCGGACCGGCCCACACGACCCGGTCGCTGGCGTAGCCTCGGTAGTGCCGGCGACTTGTAACCCACGGGCGACACCGGCCATGTGACACGCATAGGTCAGAGCCATGGAAGAAAAGTCCGCGGGCAGCACTCCGTGGCGAGTGGTGCAACAGGTCTGCATGCCACCGCCGGACGATGGCAGCTGTGCGCATCGACCTTCTCCCAGGCATTCCGCCGGCCCCCCGCCCAGCCCGCCTCACAGCCCGTCTGGTGACGGCGCCGACCTGGTGGACTCGACACTTCTCGAGGAGATCACGCTCCTGTCGGAGGTGATCGTCACCGTCTCCGCCTACCCGACTCACCTGAATGGCGAGGAGATTGACGACGTCCTGGGCGTGGGCGCCAGGGTTCCGCACGCCTGAGCCCGGCGGCGCCCGACCCGAGGAACGAGTCCGGCGCTCAGTCCGGCGCTCAGTCCGGCGCTCAGTCCGGCGCTCAGTCCGGCGCTCAGTCCGGCGCTCAGTCCAGCGCTCAGTCCGGCTCAGTCCAGCTCGACGAGGGTGCCGGACTCCGCCACCTCCGCCGACACCTCACGCAGCTTGACGTTGCGTTCCTGCGACACGAGCCGCAGGGCGTGCATGGCCTGCTCCTCGGCCAGTCCGTAGCGGCTCATCAGGACGCCGCAGGCCTGGCCGATCAGTTCCCTGCTGCGCATCGCAGCGTGCAGGTTCATCACCTGGCGCCGGTGGTCTATCAGGTCGCCGGCCTGTGCCGCCAGCGCCTGGGCCATGGTCAGCGCCGGGAGGTCGACGTCGACAAGCTCCGTCCAGTAGACGCTGAGCGCGCCCGCCGGTCGCCCGCGAGATCGCACCGGCACGGCCACCTCCGACGCCTGCTCCTGCTCGGCCGCCGAGGGCGCCGCCGACGGGAACCGGCCCGGTCTCTCGGAGGAGGAGACGATCACCGGCATACCGGTCTCCACGGCCTCGTACGCCGGCCCGCTGCGCCTACGAAGCTGCTCGCGGGCCATCGCAAGGGCGAGGCTGCTCGTGGCCACGAGCGGCTCGGCATCGTCGAGGTGGAGGTGGATGAGGCTGAGATGCTCCAGCTGCCCGCTGAGGCCTGCGGACGCACTGAGGAGTCCCTCCAGCGTCGCGGCGACGCCCTCGAGCCCCGCCGGCCAGACGCCACTCCCGGGCGGCGAGCCCTTCGTCAGCTGACCGCCCCTGCGCATCGACTGGTCGTGCATGACCGCTCAGGGCTGTCCGGGTCCGCCGAAGCTGTCGTACTCCCAGCAGACGTGTTCCAGGACGGTGCGATCGCGTTCGGACATGGTCCACGCTCCGTTGAGGTAGGCGTCGAACTCGACGAAGTCGGCTCTCCCACCGAGCGACACGAAGTCCCACCACAGGTCGGCGGGGTCGATCGCGCCGCTGCGCAGCCAGGCGAGGGCCTGGGCGCCCGCCTGCGTCGTCGGCGCCGCATCGCCGAGCAGCCCGGGCAGCGCGGGTCGGACCGGCTCGACGCTCGACCCCGCCTGACGCAGCATGGTCAAGGCCTCGTGGTTGCGCACGGCCTCGGCGAGCCGACGCTCGGCGGCTGCTGCCCTGGCCCGCGCACGAGCCAGGCGGTCCCGGGCGAGGGCCAGGGCCGGCCCGCCCATCACCGCGCCGGCCGCCTGCAGGTCGGACACCCGCCGACGGCACTCTGCCGCCCGGGACTCGGCCGCTGTCGCCGACTCCTCGAAGGCTCTGGTTCGCAGGTCGCCCCGGTCCATTCCTTCATTATGCCGTCTGCCGCGGCCCGTAGCCTCTGTGCGGCAGTCCTGCCGGCACTGGCATAGGCTGGACAGAAGCAGCAAGGCTGGTCCTGCGGGCGGGATCAGCCTCGACAGAGAGGGCGTGATGACGGTCCCCGATCGGTCCTGCAGTCGACGCGACGTCATCGTCGTCGGCGCCTCGGCCGGCGGGGTCGAAGCGTTGCGAGCACTGGTCGCCTCCCTGCCTCCCGACCTGCCCGCCACGGTCATCGTCGTGCTGCACGTCCCGTCCTACGGCCGCAGCGTGCTGCCTCGCATCCTCGAGCGCGCCGGGCACCTTCCGGCACGACACGTCCTCGACTCCGCCGACCTCGTCGAGGGCGAGATCCTCGTCGCGCCTCCCGACCACCACCTGGTGGTGCTCGACTCCTGCGTCCGGGCCACTCGGGGACCGCGCGAGAACGGGCACCGCCCCGCCATCGACGTCCTGTTCAGGTCGGCTGCGCGGGCGCTGTCCCACCGCGTCATCGGGGTGGAGCTCTCCGGCGTGCTCGACGACGGAGCCGCCGGGATGTGGGCGATCCGCAGCCGCGGCGGTCTCGTCGTCGTCCAGGATCCCGAGGACTGCCTCTACCCCGAGATGCCGCAGAACGTCATGGCGACGGTCGAGGCCGACCATGTCGTCCCGGCGTCGCAGATCGGCGATCTGTTGGGCCGGCTGTGTCGGGAGGAGTTCGACCCGCCGGGGGCGCCTGCGCCGTCGGCCCTCATCCAGGCCGAAACCGAGTACGCGCTGCTGGAGGAGGGCGCCATGAACTCCGTTGACGGAGCCGCCGCTGCCGGTTTCTCCTGTCCCGACTGCGGGGGAACGCTGTTCGAGATCCACGAGGGAGGCGTCCCGCGGTACCGGTGCCGCGTGGGCCACGCCTGGACCACGAAGGCGCTGCTCGGGGAGCAGTCGGTGCAGCTCGACACCGCCCTGTGGATGGCGCTGCGCAGCCTGGAGGAGAAGGCAGCCCTCGCCGCCCAGCTGGCAAACCGGGCCGCCGAGCGCGGCAGCGCCCTGTCCCAGGCGAGGTTCCAGGACCAGGCAGCGGAGGCCAGGAAGGCCGCCAACAGCGTGCGCAGGCTCCTCGAGTCGCGACCCATGACGAATGCGGAGCTGGTCGATGACTGAGGCCACCCAGCAAAGCACCGAGGACCAAACCTCCGTCGAGGACGACTCGGCCGCCTTCGAGCGCCTGTTGCTCCACCTGAAGGAGGGCCGCGGGTTCGACTTCACCGGCTACAAGCGCCCCAGCCTCCTGCGCCGGGTCCGCCACCGGATGCGTGCGGTGGGCTTCGACACGTTCGACGCCTACCAGGACTACCTCGAGGCCAACCCCGATGAGTTCGTCCCCCTCTTCAACACGATCCTCATCAACGTCACCAGCTTCTTCCGCGACCGTGAGTCGTGGGAGTACCTCAGCAACCACATCGTCCCGGACCTGATCGACGGGTCACAGCACGAGATCCGCGTCTGGAGCGCCGGGTGCGCCAGCGGCCAGGAGGCCTACAGCCTGGCCATGATGCTCACGGAGGCCATGGGACTCGAGCAGTTCCGCGAGCGCGTGAAGATCTATGCCACCGACATCGACGAGGACGCGCTGACCTACGCGCGGGCCGCCACGTACACCGAGCGTGAGATGAAGAGCGTCCCGGAGGAGCTGCGCTCGAAGTACTTCGAGGTCGCTCCCCACGGCATGGTCTTCCGGCAGGACCTGCGCCGCAGCGTGATCTTCGGGCGCAATGACCTCACCACCGACGCGCCGATCTCGCGCATCGACCTGCTGACCTGCCGCAACACCCTGATGTACTTCAACGCCGAGACCCAGTCACGGATCTTGTCGCGGCTGGCCTTCGCGCTGAAGCCCTCCGGCACGCTGCTGCTGGGCAAGGCCGAGATGCTGCTCAACCACATCGACACCTTCGCGCCGATCGACATCAAGCGACGGCTGTTCCGGCGGGGCACCCTGGCCGCGGTCGACCCCCAGCTCACACCCCGACCTCCCGCGGCCTCGATGAGGTTCGCGGTGGCCGACCCGCTGCGGAGCCTGCGCACCGACGCCTTCGCCGCTGCGCCGCTGGCCCAGCTGGTCCTCGACGCCCACGGCACCCTGGCCATGATCAACGAGTCGGCCAAGGAGCTGACCAAGCTGGGCGAGACCGACATCGGGCGACAGTTCCTCGACCTCGACCTGTCGTTCCGGCCGATCGAGCTGCGCCCGGCACTGCAGGAGTCGCGCGAGAGCCGTCAGCCCCGTCGCCTTCGCGGCGTCCGGTGGGCGCATCACAGCCCGGCGCTCTACGTCGACATCGAGCTGGTGCCGCTCGTGGACGTCCGGGAGGGCTACGCCGGCACTCTGGTGGCCTTCAGCGACGTGACGCGCTACCAGCAGCTGCACCACGAGCTCGAGCAGACGACGAAGCAGCTGCGGGCGGCCTCCGAGGAGCTCCAGTCGACCAACGAGGAGCTCGAGACCACGAACGAGGAGCTGCAGTCCACCGTCGAGGAGCTCGAGACGACGAACGAGGAGCTGCAGTCGACGAACGAGGAGCTCGAGACCATGAACGAGGAGCTGCAGTCGATGAACGACGAGCTCCAGGGCGCCAACGAGGAGCTACGCGACCGCGGTGGCCAGCTGACCGAGCTCAACGACTTCATGGAGTCGATCCTGGGCAGCATGAAGTCGGCCGTGGTCGTCCTCGACCGCAACTTCACGGTGCAGATCTGGAACAGGAACGCCCAGGACCTGTGGGGCGTGCGCTCCGACGAGGCCGTCGGGTCGCACCTTCTCAGCCTCGACTTCGGCCTGCCCACGGATGCCATCGCGCCCCTGCTGCGCGCCGTCCTGGGTGACCCCTCCGCGACGCGACACATCACGGTGGATGCGATCAACCGACGCGGTCGGCCAGTGCGTCTCGGCGTCACGGTGGCGCCGCTGATGTCCCGGGAGGAGCCCACCGGCGTTCTCCTGGTCATGGAGGGTGAAGCGGCGACTGAGCGCGAGTGACCAAGTGGCGATCGTGCCCCTCAGGAGGCGTCCGGCTGCCTCTCGTCCGTCACGTGCCCCCGGTCCTGCTCGGCGGCGAGCCGATCCGCGCGAGCCGCCCGTCGGTGGGCGGCCGCGTCGTTGAGCAGGATGCTCTTGCGCGGCTCCTCCATGTGCAGCGCCTGTCGCTCCAGGACTGCGGCAGCACGGTCGTGCGCCATGGCTGCCCTGTCGTGGGCCAGTCCGGATCGGGCGTGCGCGGCGCGAGCCCGCCACACCGACAGCTCCGCCGAGCGCGATGCGGCGCGCACGTCGGCGTCGGTGGAACCCGCACCTGACAGCAGCTCATCGCGCCGGCGCGCGAGCTGCTGAGCGCGCTCGCCGGCGGCGTCGGCCGCCGCGTGGGGAGTTGCCTCCATTTCCACACCCTACGCCCGGCCACGGCCGATGACCGCCGCGCCCGTGTGCGTGCTGCGTCTCTTCCCGGGACGACACGGCGTGGGGTGTCACCGATGCTCGTCGGCGTCGACCCGCAGGGGCAGCTCGCCCGAGTACGTGACTTCCTCGGCCACGTCGCGCAGCTTGCGGTTCATGTTCTGGCTCACCTTGCGCAGCAGGGCGAACGCCTGGTCGTCGGAGAGGCGGTACTGCGACATGAGGATGCCGACCGCTGTGCCGATCTGGCGGCTCGTGGCCAGGGCCTGCTCGAGATTGTCGACGTCCTTGCGGTGCAGGCTCTGCTCGACGGAGAGGGCCACGAAGGGCGCGAGCATGGCGCCGACCGCCACGTCGTCGTCGCCGTAGGCGTGCACCTCGGAGGCGTAGAGGTTGAGGGCGGCCCGATCGCCTCCGGACAGCGAGAGCATCACGCTCAGGATGCTGTGCACGCCCAGCTCGCTCGCGCAGCGCCCCGAGAACGCCGGCCACCGAGGCTCGGCCGACAGGTCGCCGCTCACCACGACACGGTGGCCTTCGCTGGCCTCGAGGCAGGGCCCTTCACGCGTCTCGTACTGCAGCCGGTCGACTGCACCCGGCAGCTCGTCGGTCGCGGCCACCGTCGTCGGCCTCGAGTGCTCGCGCAGCAGCGTCACTGCCGCATGCTGCGCATGCGGCACCATCCGGCTGGCGACCTCCACCAGGCGCGCGGGGCTCACTGGTGACTCGGGGCCGCCAAGGAGGCCGCCCAGGTCGCGGAAGTCGGGCTCGAGGCGGTGCTGGGCGGCGGTGA
This sequence comes from Terrabacter terrae, assembly GCF_039529575.1. Classification (NCBI taxonomy): domain Bacteria; kingdom Bacillati; phylum Actinomycetota; class Actinomycetes; order Micrococcales; family Intrasporangiaceae; genus Terrabacter; species Terrabacter terrae. The sequence goes on along the minus strand of NZ_BAAANB010000021.1, from coordinate 342,163 downwards.
CCGGCCGTGGTCGTTCCCTGGACACGTCAACCCCTTACCGCTCATGGCGGCGCCTCGGCCAGCGGGACGCCTTTCGGTCGCGAACCTCGACCGTACCCGCCGACGCCCGGGCGCGTCATGGGGCGTCCGCTCCTGGGCGCGCGGCAGCGAGGCCGGCCCGGCCGAGCCGGCGACGCGGCGACGCTGCGACCCGGCGACCGGCCGGCCGTGCCTGTGACGGCGTCGGCGGCGTCAGCCCGCCATCCGCACCTCGAGCTCCCCGGCGGCATACCGGCTGCGCAGCACCTTCTTGTCGAACTTGCCGACGCTCGTCTTGGGGACCTCGTCGATGAGGGCCCACCGCTCCGGCACCTGCCAGTGCGCGACCCGGCCCTCGAGGAACTCGCGGAGTCCCTCCACCGTCACGCCGGCGTCGGGCCGCAGCACTACGGAGGCCAGCGGGCGCTCGCCCCACTTCTCGTCGGGCACCCCGACGACGGAGGCCTCGAGCACGTCGGGGTGGGCCATGATGGCGTTCTCGAGGTCGACCGAGCTGATCCACTCGCCGCCGGACTTGATGACGTCCTTGGCCCGGTCGGTCAGCTCGAGGTAGCCGTCGGCCGAGAGGCGGCCGACGTCACCGGTCCGGAGCCAGCCGTCGTCGAACTTCGCTGCCATCTCGTCGAGCTCCGGCTGCGGCTCGGAGCCGTTGGAGTAGTAGGAGCCGGTGATCCACGGCCCGCGGACCTCGACCTCGCCGACGGCCTCGCCGTCGGAGGGCACCACGTCGCCGTCCGGCCCGACGAGCCGGGCCTCGACACCGCAGAGGATGCGCCCCTGCGAGGCCTTGTACCGCCAGAACTCCTCGGAGCCGGGTTCGACGGGGGCCGGCGGGAGTGCCAGCGACGCGACCGGGGACGTCTCGGTCATCCCCCAGCCGTGGACGATGTCGATCCCGTGGCGGTCGGCGAAGGCCCGGATCAGGGCCGGTGGTGCGGCCGACCCGCCCACCATGAGCATCCGGCACGCCGAGACGTCGGTCTCGTGGTCGTCGAGGTAGTGGAGCAGGTCGTTCCAGATCGTCGGCACCCCGGCACCCCCGGTCACCCCCTCGGCGGCGATCATGGCGGCGAGCGGTTCGGCCTGCAGGTAGCGGTCGGGCATGACGAGGGTCGCCCCGGTGACCATCGCGCTGTAGGGGTAGCCCCAGGCGTTGGCGTGGAAGAGCGGCACGACGATGAGGAGCCGGTCGGCCTGCGTGATCCCCAGCGAGGCGGAGACGCCCATGGCGTGGAGGTAGTTGCTCCGGTGCGAGTAGACGACGCCCTTGGGGTGGCCCGTCGTGCCGGAGGTGTAGCACATCGACGACGCGTCGTCCTCGGACAGGTGCTCGGGCCAGTCGAAGCTGGTGGGCTCGTCCGCGATGAGCGTCGCGAGGTCGTGGACGCCCTCCGCGTGCTCCGCGAGGGAGGCCGTCGTGGCGTTGTCGACCGGACCGTTGAGGACGACGTGCCTGACGTCCGGGAGGTGCGGCAGCAGTCGGGCGAACGCCTCGGCGAGGGTGTTGTCGACGAGGACGACCTGGCTGCCGCCGTGCCGCGCGACGTAGACGAGCTGCTCCGGGAAGAGTCGGATGTTGAGCGCGTGCAGCACGGCCCCCATCGACGGCACCGCGAGGTAGGCCATCAGGTGCTCGGCGTTGTTCCACATGAACGTGCCGACGCGCTGGTCGCCGGTGACGCCGAGGCCGCGGAGGGCGTGGGCGAGCTGTGCCGCCTGCCGACCGAGCTCGCGGTAGCTGGTCCGGCGGGCGCCGTCAGGTGTCCACGTGACGACCTCGCTGTCCCCGTGCATCGTCGTGCCGAAGCGCAGGAGCGACGAGATGAGCAGAGGCGAGGTCTGCATGGTGCTCTTCATGTCCTGAGGGTGCCACCAGCGCGCCGGGGACGCAGCCTCTTCCCGTAGCGTCTGTTGCGTCACATTCGGGACGATGCTCGTACGCGTGTGGCGGCGGTGGGTACTGACCAGGTAGATGCTCGCGGCGCCCGGCTCCGGGCCGGCGAGAACCAGGTGCCTCGATGACGTTGCCGCTGCCCGTGCTGCTCCTCGTCTTCGCGGCTGCCGCCGCGGCCATCTGGGTGGCAGGCGTGCAGCTGTCGAAGCAGACCGACGTGCTGTCCACCCGCCTGCACTTCGGAGCGGCCCTGGGCGGCCTGATCCTGCTGGCCATCGCCACGAACCTGCCCGAGATCGCGATCGTCGCCAGCGCCGCCGTGTCGGGCAACATCGGCGTGGCGGTCGGCAACATCCTCGGCGGCATCGCGATCCAGACGGTGGTGCTCGTGGCCCTGGACGCGTTCGGCATCCGCGGCCGGCGACCGCTGACCTACCGCGCGGCGTCCCTGGTCCTCGTGCTGGAGGCTGTGCTCGTCCTGGCCGTCCTCGCCGTGGTCGTCGCCGGGAGCCAGCTGCCCGACAGCCTGATCTGGTGGCGGCTGGCCCCCGCGCCGGTCCTCATCGCGGTCCTGTGGGTCGTGGGCCTGCTGCTGCTCCAGCGCGCCGGCAAGCACCTGCCGTGGCACGAGTCGGGTGAGGCTCCCGACAACCAGGAACCGCCGAAGGGCCACTCGCAGCAGCAGGCGGAGAAGGACGCCTCCACCAAGGGCGTGAGCACCGCGAAGTCGGCGACGATCTTCGGCGTCTCGGCCCTTGTCACCCTGGCGGCCGGGGTGGTCCTCGAGCGCAGCGGGGACGCCATCGCCGGGCACATCGGCCTGTCCGGGGTCCTGTTCGGCGCGACCGTGCTCGCCGCGGCGACATCGCTTCCCGAGCTGTCCACCGGCCTGACGTCGGTGCGCCAGGGCGACTACCAGCTCGCGATGAGTGACATCTTCGGCGGCAACGCCTTCCTGCCGGTGCTCTTCCTGCTCGCGACGCTGCTCTCGGGCAAGGCGGTCCTGCCGCACGCGCAGAGCACCGACATCTACCTCACCGCTCTGGCGATGCTGCTGACCCTCGTCTATGCCACCGGTCTGCTGTTCCGGCCCCAGCGGCGGCGGGCGCGCATGGGAGTCGACTCGATCGTCGTCCTCGTGCTCTATGCCGTCGGTGTCGCCGGCCTGTTCGCCATCGCCCGGGCCTAGCGTGGCCTGATCCAGGCGCACCACCGGTCCGTTGACGAAGTTCGAATGGAGGGACCCCTGGGTGCCGGAGGCCTACGCCCGGCTGCTCGGTTCGACGGACCCCGCAGTGCGCGAGGCGGCGTCACAGGAGTGGGCGCTCTGGGAGGACACGCCCGTGTTATGCCGGCCGGGTGGGTGGACCGGGACCCCCGCTGGTCGTCGATGCAGGAGGCGGGCACGGCGGCGCGTCGATGGCGGAGCAGTGGCGGGAGGCCAACGACGCCTTCACCGGCCCGTGGCACTGACGGGCTCAGCCGGCTCGGGAGACCGGCCTGCGCCGGTTGGGTCCGGCGACGAAGACGGCGGCACCGAGCACGAGGGCTGCGCCGGCGAGCTGCCAGACGCCGAGCCGCTCGCCCAGCAGGAGGTAGCCGAGGGCGACCGACACGATGGGGATGACGTAGGTGACGAGCGATCCGACCTGCTGGCCCACTGCGCGCACCACGTCGAACTGCAGCAGGTAGGCGACCCCGGTGCCGAGGACCCCGAGCGCCAGGAGGGAGAGCACGGGCTGGGCCCAGCCACCGGTCGCGCCGGTCACCGACGACCACGGCGCCGCGAAGGCGCTGCGGTGCAAGGCCCACCAGGCGAGGAGGACGACGACCATCTGGGCGGACGCGACCACCAGCAGGGCCGCCGGGAGCTGGAGCCCTCCGAGGTCCTCCTTGGCGAGGTGCTTGCGCACCCACGTCCAGCCGATGCCGTAGGAGGCGCCGGCGACCAGGGTGAAACCGAAGCCGAGGAGGTCCGGCCGACCGGAGGCCTGCCAGGGCTGTGCGATGACGAGGACGCCGAGGAAGCCGACGCCGACCGCGACGATCTTGCGGCCCGGCAGCCGCTCGGCCGGCAGCATCGCCGCGGTGGCCAGCACCGTCGCCATCGGCGTGGTGGCGTTGCCGATCCCGGCCAGCGCGGAGGCCACTCGCTCCTCTCCCAACGGGAACAGGGTGAAGGGCAGGGAGGCCAGGAGCAGCCCGACGACGAGCAGGTGCGCCCACACCCGGCGCGAGCGCGGCAGGCGACCGCCGACGAGGTGCAGGAGCAGCGTCACGGTGACGGCGCCGAAGAGGATGCGTCCGGTGGCGATCTGGGTCGGCGCGAACCAGTGCAGCGCGTACTTCATGAGCAGGAAGCTGGAGCCCCAGATGAGGGCGAGCGCACCGAACCTCGCCTGCCACGGCACGCCGGGACGCCGGGTCGACGTTGCGGGCCGGTGCCCGGCGGAAGGTGTGGCGGCCGGTGGCGGGGCCATGCTCTCGGCCGGCCCCGGGATGACGCGATCAGGCACGCGCAAACCCTAGACCGGGCCCCTGACACTCCGTGCGGGGGTGTACGCCCCGGCCCTCAGGCGTCGCCGCGCCTCCTCGCGCCGTCGAGCAGCTGCGCGAGGTGCACGGCCCGTCGGTCCCGCAGGTCGGCGACCTGCGTGCGGCAGGAGAACCCGTCGGCCAGCACGACGGCGTCCGGGGCCGCGTCGACGGCAGGGAGCAGGTTCTGGTCGGCGACGGCGAGCGACACCTCGTAGTGACCGGTCTCGACACCGAAGTTGCCGGCCAGCCCGCAGCAGCCGGCGAGGGTGGTGACGCTGGCACCGGTGGCCGCGAGCAGGTCGGCGTCGGCCTTCCAGCCGAGGACGGCGTGGTGGTGGCAGTGCGGCTGGGCGACGACCTGCGTCCCACCGAGGTCGGGCGCCTCCCAGCCCGGGGTCTCGGCGAGCAGCTCGGAGAGGGTGCGCACCCGGGACGACACGACGGCCGCGTCCTCGTCCCCGGGCAGCAGCTCGCGGACGTCCGAGCGCAGCACCGCCGTGCACGACGGCTCGATCCCCACGATCGGCAGGCCGGCACGCGCGTCGGGCGCCAGTGCCGACACGGTCCGACGCAGGATCGCCTTGGCGGAGTCGAGCTGACCCGTGGTGATCCAGGTGAGCCCGCAGCACACCGACCCGCTGGGCAGGTGCGGCTCGTAGCCCGCGTCGCGCAGCACCCGGACCGTCGCCTCGGCGACCTCGGGCGAGAAGGAGTCCGAGAACGAGTCGGCAAAGAGCACAACGGGTCTCAGGTCGGAACGACGCGGCGCGAACGTCCGCCTGAAGGGCCTGTCGGGGAATGCCGGGATGGAGCGGCGCCGGTCGACGCCCGCCAGCCAGAGGGCCACCGGGCCGACCACGGGCAGCGTCAGCGCCCGGTTGGCCACCCCCGGCACACGACCGGCGAGTCGCGCCCACATCGGCAGCCGGCCGAGCGAGTAGTGCGAGCGGGGGCGGAGGCGGCGCCGATAGGTCTGGTGCAGGACCTCGGACTTGTAGGTCGCCATGTCGATGCCGGTGGGGCAGTCGGACGCGCACCCCTTGCAGGAGAGGCACAGGTCGAGGGACTCGTGGACGGAGGGGTGCGACCAGGGCAGCTCGCCGCGTACGACGTCCTGCAGCACCCGGGCGCGGCCCCGAGTCGAGTCCTTCTCCTCGCGGGTGGCCAGGTAGGACGGACACATGACCCCGCCGGCCGCCGAGTTGTCGGCCCGGCACTTGCCCACCCCGGTGCAGCGGTGCACGGCCTGGGCGATGTCGCCGTCGTCGTGAGGGTAGGCCATCGCCAGTCTCCGGACCGGGAAGTGGCCGGCCGGCCGCACGTCCGCGTCGACCGGGTCGGGGTCGACGAGCACGCCGGGGTTGAGCAGGTTGCGCGGGTCGAAGACGTGCTTGATCCCGCCGAAGAGGGCGATGGCATCGGCAGAGTACATGTGCGGCAGCAGCTCGGACCGGGCCCGCCCGTCGCCGTGCTCACCCGAGAGCGACCCGCCGAATCCCCCTACGAGACGGGCGGATTCGGTGAGGAACTCGCGCAGGATCCTGGTGCCGTCCGGCCGGTCGAGCGGGAGGTCGAGCCGCACGTGCATGCACCCGTCGCCGAAGTGGCCGAACGGCGCGGACGTCATGCCGTAGGAGCCGACAAGCTCGTCGAAGGCGGCGAGGTACTCCCCCAGCCGCGCCGGCGGCACGGCAGCGTCCTCCCAGCCGGGCCACGCCGGCTTGCCCGAGGGTGCGCGCCCGGCGAGGCCGGCGCCGTCCTCGCGGATACGCCACAGCCTTGCCTGCACGACGGGGTCCTCGACGACGACGGCGTCGTCGGCGATCCCCGCCCCCGCCAGGCCGAGGGCACGGGACGCGACCTCGTCCAGCTCCTCGCCGGCGAACTCGACGAAGAGCCAGGCTCTCCCACGGGGCAGCGGCGGGATCGCGTCGGGTCCACGGCGAGCGCGGAGCACGTCGATGAGCCGGGAGTCGAGCCCCTCGCACGACGTCGGGCCGTGCGCCACGACCGCGGGCGCGGCCTGCCCGGCGGCGACGATGTCGGGGAAGCCCAGCACGACGACGACCCGCACGGAGGCGTCGACGACGAGCTTCACGGTGGCCCGGGTGATCACGCCGAGCGTCCCCTCCGAGCCGACGAGCGCCTGGGTCAGGTCGAACCGCTCGGGCAGCAGGTGGTGCGCGGCGTAGCCGGACACTTGCCGGCCGAAGCGGTCGAACTCGGTGCGGACGGTCCCGAGGTGCCGGGACATGACCGCACGGACGCCCGAGACCACGTCGCCGGCGCCGCGGGCGAACGGCGCACCGCCCTCGTCGTAGCCGGTGGTGAGCGTCTGGCCGGCGGCCGTGAGCAGGTCGAGCCCGGCCACGTTGTCGGAGGTGCGGCCGTAGGCGAGCGACCGCGACCCGCACGCGTTGTTGCCGATCATCCCGCCGATCGTGCAGCGCGGGTGCGTCGACGGGTCGGGGCCGAACCGTATGCCGTGTGGCGCGGCTGCCCTCTGCAGCACCGCGTGCACAGTGCCCGGCTCCACCACCGCCGTCCGCGTCTCGGGGTCGACCGACAGGACGCGGTTCAGGTGCCGGGAGAAGTCCAGGACGACGCCGCGCCCGACGGCGTTGCCGGCCACGGACGTGCCGGCACCGCGAGAGGTGACGGGGACTCCGGTCTCGCGTGAGACGGCCAGGGCCGCCGCCACCTCGTCGACGTGCCGCGGGCGGACCACGGCGAGCGGCGGGATGCGGTAGAGCGAGGCGTCGGACGCGTACATGCTGCGAGTGCCCGCGTCGGCGCGCACCTCGAGCCCGGCGCGCTCCAGCGCCCCCACCACGTCAGCCGTGTGCACCATGCGTAACATGTTACTCATGGTCCAGCTCGCGCTCCCCGACGGAGCCCCGTCGCTCGCGGAGGCGGTCGTGGGCGCCGTCCGCTCGGGCATCGCCGCGGGCGAGCTCCTCCCGGACCAGACCTACTCCGTCTACCAGCTGGCCGACCTGCTGGGTATCTCACGCAGCCCGGTGCGCGAGGCCCTGCTGCGCCTCGCCGAGGCGGGCCTCGTCCGGATCGACCGCAACCGGGGCTTCCGGGTCCTGAAACCGCAGGCGCGCGACATCGAGGAGATCTTCGACCTGCGCCTGGCCCTCGAGCCCGTCGCCGCCCGGCGCGCCGCGGAGCACGCCGGCGACGCCGAGAGGGACGAGATCCGCGAGGCCTTCGCGGCCATGCGTGCCGCGACGAGCGACGAGGATCGTTTCTGGGTCGCCGACCACGCCGTGCACGACCGGCTCATGCACGCCGGCGGCAACCGGCGGGCGGCCACCATCATCGAGCGGCTCCGGGTCACCACCGCGCTGCTCGGGCCGCCGACCACCACGGCCGGGCGCACGCTCGCGGAGATCCGCGACGAGCACGAGCCCATCGTCACCGCGATCCTGCGCCGCGACGGCGACGCCGCGGAGCGGGCGATGCGCGACCACCTCGAGCACACCGGGCGGCTGCTCGCCCGGAGCCTTGCCGACCCCGCTCGGGTCTCCTCGTCCGCCGAACCCCGACGGCCTTGCCCGGCCACGCCTTCACCGGCCCCGCCACCCCAGCCGTCTCAAGCACCGCACGACATCGCGCGGCCGTCGCCGGCTGCGGCACCCTGAGACCCACAGCTCCACGAGAAACCGACGACACACCAACGAGCAGGACCGCCCGCACAGGGACGGCCCCAAGGAGAGAAGCGTGAAGGTACTCCTGCTGGAGAACGTCCACCCCGTCGCCGTCGAGGCGTTCCGCCGCCACGGTTTCGAGGTCGAGGTCCGGCCGACGTCGCTCGGCGAGGCCGACCTGGTGCAGGCCCTCGCCGGCGTCTCCGTGCTCGGGATCCGGTCCAACACCAAGGTGACCCGTACGGTCCTGGACGCCGCCCCCGACCTGCGCGCCGTCGGCTGCTTCTGCATCGGCACCAACCAGGTCGACCTCGGTCACGCGACCGACCGGGGCATCGCGGTCTTCAACGCCCCCTTCTCCAACACCCGCAGCGTCGTCGAGCTCGTCATCGGCGAGATCCTCGCCCTCGCCCGCCGTCTCCCCGAGAAGACCCAGCGCATGCACGACGGGATCTGGGACAAGTCGGCGAAGGGCAGCTACGAGACCCGCGGCCGCACCCTCGGCATCGTCGGCTACGGCAACATCGGCACGCAGCTGTCCAACGTCGCCGAGGCCATCGGCATGCGGGTCGCCTTCTACGACACCGCCGACCGCCTCGCCCACGGCAATGCCCAGCGCATGGGGTCGCTCGACGAGCTGCTCGAGGTGTCCGACGTGGTCACCCTCCACGTCGACGGCCGGCCCGGCAACGCTGGGCTGTTCGGTGCCGAGCAGTTCGCGAAGATGAAGCGCGGGTCGGTGTTCATCAACGCCTCGCGCGGCATGGTCGTCGACGACCTGGCCCTGCGCGAGCACATCCTCAGCGGGCACCTCTCGGGGGCGGCGATCGACGTCTTCCCCATCGAGCCCAAGGCCCAGGGCGACCTCTTCGAGTCGCCGCTGCGAGGCCTGGACAACGTCATCCTGACGCCGCACGTCGGCGGCTCGACCGAGGAGGCCCAGGAGGAGATCGGCACGTTCGTCGCCACCAAGCTGATCGCGTACATCGCCGACGGGGCCACGGCACTGTCGGTCAACCTCCCCGACGTCGCACCGGCGCCGCCGGTGGGCGGCTTCCGGGTGGCCCTGCTGCACCGCAACGTCCCGGGCGTCCTGGCCGCCATCAACAACACTCTCGCCGCGGCCGGAGCCAACATCGTGGGCCAGTCGCTCGCCACCCGCGGTGAGCACGGCTACGTCGTGACCGACACGGACGTGCCGCTGGCACCCGAGACGCTCGACTCCCTGCGCCACGTCGGTGAGGCCGTCCGTCTCGAGTCGTGGTACGGCCAGCCGGCCTGACCATCGGGGCGCCCCCCATCGACGGTCCGGGTCGAGCACGGGTGAGCCGGGCGCCCGAGCATGGCATCTGAGCATGGCGTCGGCGTGCGGCCCGGTCCACACTGAAGGCATGTTCATCGACGCCGTCCCCGAGGACGCAGCGGAGGGCGAGCTCGCCGACTACTACCGCCAGCAGCGTGAGGCGTGGGGCTTCCTGCCCAACTACGCCGCGGCGTTCTCGGCGCGCCCGGACGTGGCCCGCGCCTGGGGCGCGCTCAACGGCGCGATCCGCGGCGGCATGGACCGTCGGCGCTTCGAGCTGGCCACCATCGCCGCCGCCCGAGCGCTCCGCTCGACCTACTGCACCGCTGCGCACTCGAAGTTCCTGCGCGACGCGTGCGGCGACGAAGCCAGCCTGCAGGCCATCGGCCGCGAGCCGGACGGCACGGAGCTGGGCGAGCAGGACCGGCTGGTGTACGCATTCGCCGCCAAGGTGGCGACCGACGCAGCGTCGGTGGAGCCGTCGGACGTCGACGCGCTGCGCGCGGCCGGCCTCACCGACCGGGACGTCGCCGACGTCGTCTACGCGGCGGCGGCGCGCTCGTTCTTCACCCGGGTGCTCGACGGCCTGGGCGCCCAGCTCGACGCACAGACGGCGGCGGAGTTCTCGCCGGAACTGCTGGAGTCGATGCTCGTCGGGCGGCCGGTCGCACCCGCCTGAGGAACGCGACGGCATACGGCTCATCTCGGCACCCGGGCGGCGACCGAGCCTCACTGCATGGCGATGGCGAGCAGGTCCCGGGCCGGCTCGGACAGCCGCTGGTCGGCGCGCCACACCCCGGTGAGCGGCCGGCGGAGGTCGAGCGAGTGCGGCACCGACACGAGGGAGCGTGACTCGAGCTCGGTCCTCGTCGAGAGCGCCGAGACGACGGCGGGGCCGACGCCGGCCACGGCCGCTCCGAGCAGCGCGGTGGTCGACGTCGCCTCGAGTGCGACCTGCGGCTCATGGCCCAGTGCCGCCTCGAACGTGCTGCGGGTGCCGCTGCCCGGCTCGCGCAGCACCCACCGGGCGGCCAGCAGCTCCGTCTCGTCGAGCGGGGCTGTGCGCCGGGCCCACGGGTGCGACCGGGCCACGACGATGACGAGGTGGTCACGGCCGACCGTGCGACTGGCCAGGCCGGCGGGCAGCGACATCGACTCGACGAAGCCGATCTCGGCAGCTCCTGACCGGACGGCGTCGGCCACCGACTCGCTGTTGACCACCTGCAGGACCGGACGGGTCGACGGGCGGAGGGCGTGCAGCTCGCCCAGCCACCGGGGCACGAGGTGCTCGGCCAGGGTCAGGCTGGCCGCGATCTGCAGGTTGGCCGACCGTTTCTGGCTCACTGCCTCGAGCGCCGACCGCATGGAGTCGACCGACTGCAGCACCTCCCGCGCCCAGGCCACGACGGCGTGACCGTCCGTGGTCAGCGTCGCACCGCGCGGCGAGCGGCGGACGACGGCGAGCTGCCAGCGGGCCTCGAACTCGCGGATCCGGGCGCTGGCGGCCGGCTGGCTGATGCCCCGCATCCGGGCGGCCGCGGTGAGACTCCCGGCCTCGACGAGCGCCGTGAGCAGCCGCAGGGTGTCGAGCTCGATGTCGCCGGGCATGGCCGTCCTTCGTCGTCGGGTGGGCGGGTCTCCCCCACAGTCATAACCCACGCGAATGGTTCGTGCGTCCTCCCGGTCTTCTGGTGCGTGCGACCGAACGACAGGGTGCAGGTGTGCCGACCGACCAACCTCCGCTCCCCGCCCTCGCCCGGACCGCTCCCCCTCTGGTGGCCGCCGTCGTCGCCACCGTCGTGAGCCGGTTCGTGCCGCTGCTCGGGCCGTTGCTGCTGGCGCTCGTCCTCGGCGCCGTCGTCGCCAACACGGCATGGTCGCGTTCTCGCCTGCTCGTGGGGCACGCCTCGGTCACGCGGCTGCTGCTGCGCCTCGGCGTCGTGCTCGTCGGCCTGCGGCTGCCGATCGGCGACATCGGCGCGATCGGCGTGCGTGGGGTCGCCGTCGTGGCGGCCACCGTGTGCATCACCTTCGCAGGGACGCGCCTGATCGGCCGCCGGCTCGGGCTCGACCACGGCTTCGTCACCCTGGTGGCCACCGGCTTCTCCATCTGTGGCGCAGCGGCCATCGCGGCCGTCACCGATGCGGTGCGGGTGCGCCAGCGCGACGTCGCCCTTGCGGTCGCCATGGTCACCCTCTTCGGCAGCGGCATGATCATCGCGGTGCCCTGGCTCGCCCGGAGCTGGGGGCTCTCGCAGGAGGAGTCCGCGATCTGGGCCGGGGCCAGCATCCACGAGGTGGCCCAGGTGGTGGCGGCCGCATCCCTGGTCGGGACGGGCGCCGTCGCGGTCGCGACCACGGTCAAGCTCGGCCGGGTGGCGCTGCTGGCCCCGACGTACGCGCTCGCGGCTCGCGGCCGGCGGCTCGCCGGCCCCGTCGACGGGGATGCCGACGGGGATGCCGACGGGGATGGCAGCGGGGATGGCAACGGGGACCCTGCTGAGGAGGCGTCGGCAGGCGTTGACAGGGCCGGCGCAGACAGTGCGAAGTCGGTGCCCGTCGTCCCCTGGTTCCTCGTCGGGTTCCTCGTCGCCGTGGCCGTGCGCTCGACGGGGATCCTCCCCGGCGCGGCGCTGTCCGTGTCCGACAGCGGCACGAACGTGCTGCTGGCTGCCGGGATGTTCGGGCTGGGTCTCGGCTTCCGGCTCGCGGAGCTGTGGCCGGCCCCCCGCCGCGCCCTCGCCCTGGCAGTCGCCTCGACCGTTCTCGCGGCGACCGCGTCGCTCTGCCTGATCCTCGCGCTCTACCGCTGACGCCCCGTGGACGAGCGTCGCCCTGCCCCTCCGCGACTGCCTTAGGGCGCCCAGCGGCGGATCTGCTTCTTGCGGAAGGCCGCCCACAGCGCCTCGAAGTCGCGCTCGGCGCGTTCGGCACGCGCCTGCTCGAGGCCGTGCAGGCGGCCGAAGGTGAAGACATTCTCCCCGTCGAGGTAGGCCTGCACGGCGTACTCGCGCAGTCGTCGACGGTCGACGACGGTGTCCTGGTGGATCCCGAGGGTCTCCTGGATCTTCTTGGTGTCCGCGGCGAGCGACGTGGCGCGCTTGCCCAGGACCGGCGTGGCCGACTCCGCGGCATACCGGAGGCGCTTGGCCTTCTTGCGAGCCTCGTGGAAGGCCAGGTCGCGGCTCCCCGGGTCTGCAGCCGCCTCGATCTCCCGGACGGCACGCCGCAGGCGCTTGACGTCTCGTGCCAGCAGGCCAGGCAGGACCTTCTTGGCCGGGCGTTCGCCATCGGCTTCCAGAGGAGGTGAGGAGATGAGGCCCTCGATGGTGTCGAGGAGCCGCACGTAGCGGTCGCTGTCCAGCGCTCGCCTGGCTGCCTCCTTGCCCGATCCGTAGGCGTTGCCCAGCTCCTCGTCGAGGCGGGCACTCACGGGGCCGATCACGAGCTCGGCCGGCTCGCCGGCGAGGACCCCGCCGAGGTGCTCGCGCAGCACCTGGGCGTCCCTGGCGAGCGCGAACTCCTCTCCCAGCCAGCGCAGCTCATCCCGCACCGGGTCGGTGACCGAGCCGTCGAGCAGGGGCCGGAAGGTGGTGAGCGCCGACCTGAGCCGCCGCGCGGCGATGCGCACGCGGTGCACGGCCTCGGTCCGGTCGGCCCGGACGCCGGCGTCCTGCTCCAGCAGGCGGGCCAGGTGCTTCGAGAGCTGCGACGACAGCAGTTCCCGGACCGTGGTCTTGCCCTTGCCCTTTCCACTCGTCGGAGGGGCGCCCATCGCGCCCGCGGTCGCCCCCGCGGCGGGCAGCACGCCGACCACCCGGGCGAGCTTGGAGCCGACGGCCGCCGGGGACGCCCCGGCAGCCAGGAGCCGTTCCTCGAGGACGTCCAGCAGGTCCAGTGAGCCGTCGGCCAGCTCGACCTCCCACTCGCGCCACGCGAGCTCCGGCTCGCTGCCGTCGAGGTGCTGGCCCTGCACGGTGTCGTCCGAGACGAGCGCGAGGACGGAGCCCGCGGCGTCGGTGAGGGGGTACTCACGACGGTGGGTCGTCACCGTGGCGACCGGCCGCAGCTCCCTCCCGCGCGAGAGCGCATGGACCCGCGCCCGAAAGCTCTCGGGCACCCTGCCGTCGTCGCCCAGCGGCTCGCCGATCTCGGTGCGGGTGTCCTTGCCCGCCGGGAGCTTGAGGTGCCAGCCTGCGTCCTTGCCCCCGGTGCGGCGGCGGAGGGTCACGCCGCTCCGGGCGAGGTCGAGGTCAGCGGTGTCGAAGTACACGGCCTCGAGGTGGAACGCGCCGGGCTGGCCCACCGAGGCGACCCCCTCCGTCTCGGCGAGGTTGGGGAACACCGTGGCAGCGTCGACGTCGTACTTCCGCTCCGTCTCGTCGTGGGAACCCATGTCCTGATCCTCCCGCATCGCACGCACCCGTGGGGTGGTCCGGTCGCAGCCGAACCCGCGCAGCGACCTGCCTGCCGGTCAGGGCATCGTCGCGACCGGCTGCCCGGCCAGGGCGGCACTCATGATCCGGCGCCAGATCGGTGCGGCGAAGCAGGCGCCGGTCATCGCCGTGCAGCTCTTGCCGGCCATGGAGACGTGGAACATCCGGCGGTTCTGGTTCACCGGGTTGCCCACCCACACCGCCGTCGTGAGCTGCGGCGTGTAGCCGACGAACCAGGACTGCGCGTTGCCGTCGGCGGTGCCGGTCTTGCCGGCCGAGGGGCGACCCGCCAGCTGGTTGAGGATCCCCGAGCCGTGCGTCATGTTGAACATCAGGTACCTCGTCGCCTGGCCGACGACGCCGGCGTCCGCGACGCGCGTGCACGACGGTGACGGGGCCAGCAGCACCTTGCCATCCTGCGTGACGCTGGTGACGGGCCTGGTCCGGCAGAGCACCCCGCCGGCGGCGAGGGCGGCATACGCGTTCGCGAGGGTCTGAGGGGAGACCTGCTGGGCGCCGAGGACGACCTGCGGCGGGTAGGTGCCGATCGGTGCACCGCTCGCGTCGTGCATCCCGAACGCGGTCATCGTCCGGTGGATCGCACACACCCCGATCCGGCTCGCGAGCGCGACGAACGCGGTGTTGGTGGACTTCGCGGTGGCCTCCATGAGCGACATCGTGCCGCCGCCCCACGCCTCGTCGTTGTAGACCTTCCACCCGTTGTAGAGACCGCACGGCTTGGGGAACTGGCTGCGGCCGAAGATCGCCGGCTGCTGGGGGCCGGCCGCCGGGGCGTCGACGGTCGCGTGCAGCCCCAGCCCCTGCGCCATTGCGGTGACCAGCGAGAACGCCTTGGCGGTCGAGCCGAACTGGAAGCCGCGGGAGCCGCCGTACGCCGTGTCGACCGCGTAGTCCAGCTCCGTCTGCCCCGAGCCCGCGTCCGTGCCGTATGCCGTGTCCTGGCCGAGGGCGAGCACGTCGCCGGTGCCGGGCCTCGTCACGTAGGCCGCTGCCGCCACTCCCAGCGAGTTGCCCACCGGGGCGACGGCGCGCAGCGCCCCGTTCGCGTCCTTCTCGACGGACGGGTCGAGGGTGGTGCGCACCGTCAGGCCACCGCGGTAGAGCAGGTCGTGGCGCGCCTGCGGGGTCGCACCGAGCGCCGGCTGCTCCTCGAGCCACCGGATCACGAAGGAGCAGAAGTAGGGGTGGCGCGAGGCCGTGCACGTGGCGGGCGGATAGGTCACGTGCAGGTCCACCGCGAGCGGCCGGCGCAGGGCGGCGCGCCACCGGGCGGTCGTGACCAGGTGGAGGTCGTGCATCCGGTCCAGCACGACGTTGCGCCGCGCCAGCGCCTGCCTCGGGTGGTGGACGGGGTCGGTCGTGCTCGGGCTCTGCACGAGGCCGGCGAGGGTGGCCGCCTCCGGCAGCGTGAGCGCGCCGGCGGGCACCCCGAAGTAGTGCCGGGCGGCCGCCTCCACCCCGTAGGCCCCGTCGCCGTAGTAGGCGAGGTTCAGGTAGCCCTCGAGGATCTGGTTCTTGCTCCACGTCCGCTCGAGCCACGCCGCGTAGCGCAGCTCCGTGAGCTTGCGCGTCAGGGTCTTGGCCACCGCTGCCTCGGCCGCTGCGTTCCGGCCCGTCGCGAGGGCCTGCGCCTGCAGCGTCATCTTGACGAACTGCTGGGTCAGCGTCGACGCGCCTTCGCTCGCCGTCCCGGTGCGCAGGTCCTCGATGAGCGCCCGGGTCAGGGCTTTGACGTCGATCGCGCCGTGGCTGTAGAAGCGGCTGTCCTCGATCGCGACCTGCGCCTGGCGCATGACCGGCGCGACCTGGCCGAGCCTGACGACCCTGCGGTCCTGGTCCTCGGGCGTGGCGATGAGCGACCCGTCGGCGGCGAGGATGCGCGAGCCCTGCAGCAGCCGGGCCGCAGAGAAGGTGCTCGGCAGCGTCATGAAGCCGGAGTCCCCCGCCGAGGTCAGCCGACCGACGGCGGCCACGGACGGCACCGACAGGCCGGCTCCGAGCACACCGAGCAGGACGGCTGCCACCACGAAGGCGAGCAGCAGCCGGATGGTCCTGCCCAGGTCTCGTCGGGGAACCGCGACCATGTCATCGACGGTAGGCACGCGCTCTGGGCGGCCGCTGGGGTTTGCCTGAGGTCTGTGCGCCGCCGGTGACGGCCGGTGCGCCCCAACCGGCATACGGGCCGAAATGCTCGTCGCGGCGGCGGCGGCCTAGCCTTGGGGAATGGATCTCGGCCTGGACTTCGGCACCACGCACACCGTGGTCGCGCACGCCGACCGCGGCAACTACCCGGTCGTGGCCTTCCTCGACGAGGACGGCGACGCGCGTGACCACTTCCCGTCCGTCGTCGCGGACGACGGGGGCACCCTCGTCTACGGGTTCGCCGCCCTCGAGGCGGCACGACGAGGTATGCCGTCCGCCCGCTCCTTCAAGCGCCTCCTGGCCGAGCCTCGCGTCACCCCCGACACGCCCATGCGCATCGGGGAGCGCGAGGTGCCGCTCTTCGACGTGCTGACCGGCCTGTTCGCCGCGGTGCTGGACGCACTGCGGACCGCGTCGAGCATCGAGGGCCGGCTGGACGGCACGGCTGCGCCTCGGGCCATGCTCGGGGTGCCCGCGCAGGCGGGCAGCGCCCAGCGGTTCCTCACGCTGGAGGCCTGCCGACTCGCTGGTTTCGACGTCGCCGGCCTGGTCAACGAGCCGTCGGCCGCGAGCTTCGAGTTCGCGCACCGGCAGGCCCGCTCGATCACGTCCCGGCGCGACCTCGTCATCGTCTACGACCTCGGCGGCGGCACCTTCGACGCGTCGCTGCTGCGGCTGTCGGGCACCCACCACGAGGTGCTCGACTCCTTCGGGGTCAACCTGCTGGGCGGCGACGACTTCGACGAGGCCCTTGCCGAGGCCGCTCTGCAGGTCGCCGGCCGCTCGGGGAGCGAGCTGCCGGGGGCGGCACGCGCGAGCCTGCTCGAGGAGTGCCGAGAGGCCAAGGAGCGCATAGGCCCGCAGTCCCGCCGCGTCGTCGTCGAAATCCCCGCCGCCGACGGTGGGGCCGGCAGCGCTGTGACGGTTCCGATCGACGAGTTCTACGCCGCGGTCACGCCTCTGGTCGCTGCGACGACCGAGGCGATGGAGCCGCTGGTGCAGTCGCTCGGCTCCCCCGACGGGGACGGCGACGAGCTCCAGGGCGTGGCCGGCATCTACATCGTCGGCGGGGCCAGCGGCCTGCCCCTGGTGCCGCGCCTGCTGCGGTCACGATTCGGCCGTCGCGTGCACCGTTCCCCGATGCCGAGCGCCTCCACCGCGGTCGGTCTCGCGATCGCGGCCGACCCCGACGCCGGCTTCTCGCTGCGCGACCGGCTCTCGCGCGGCTTCGGCGTCTTCCGGGAGCGCGAGGCCGGGACCGCTCTGTCGTTCGACCCCGTGCTGGACCGGTCGCTGCGGACTTCGGACGCGCTGGGTGGGCCCACGTCGGCTGACCCGGTCGTGGTGACCCGCCGCTACCAGGCGGCGCACAACATCGGGTGGTTCCGCTTCGTCGAGTACTCCTCGGTCGACGACCAGGGTGAGCCGCGTGGCGACCTCGCACCGGTCGCCGAGATCGTCTTCCCCTTCGACCCCGAGCTGCAGCGGGCGGCCGCGGTGAACGGCAGTGGCGGAGAGTCGTCCCTGCTGCCCGAGGTGCCGATCGTGCGCATGGAGGCCGGCCCGCTGCTGGAGGAGCGCTACACCGTCGACCCAGCGGGCATCATCGAGCTGTCCCTCACCGACCTCACGACCGGCTACCGGCAGGAGCACGTCTTCGAGCTCTGAGCTGCCGCGGCCCCCGCACACCCGAGGCTGCGAAGCATCCACCATGGAAGGAGCCGTTCCACGCCTTCCGGCGTGGAACGGCTCCCGGTGGAGACCCAGGTCGTCGTGTCGTGACTAGGCCCGCGCGTCGGAGGCGCTGACGACGCTCCCGCGCTTGCCGTCCTCCCTCTCCATCTCAGCCTCGCGGTTGAGCTGCGTCCGGGGCATGATGACCAAGGCCGCCATGGCCAGGACGCAGCAGCCCACGATGTACCAGCTGATACCTGTGCTCGAGTGGGTCGTGGCGAGGATCGCGGCCGCGATCAGCGGCGCCGGTCCGCCGGCGATCACCGACGCGAGCTGGTAGCCGACGCCGGCTCCGCTGTAGCGCAGGTTCGTCCCGAAGCTCTCGGCGATGAGCGCGGCCTGGGGGCCGTACTGCATGTCGTGGAAGATGAGCGACAGGACGATGGCCAGCAGGACCAGTCCCGAGACCTTGGTGTCGAGCAGATGGAAGTACGGGAAGGCGAAAAGCGCCGTGCACACGATGCCGATCCCGTAGATGAGGCGCCTGCCGAACAGGTCGGACAGGTGGCCGAACAAGGGCACGCTGACGAGCCCCAGCGCCGCCGCGATCAGGGTGTAGTTCAGCAGCTGGCCCTTGGCCAGGCCCAGGTGCTCGGTGCCGTAGGTGAGCACGAAGGTGATGAACAGGTAGAACGGCGCCTGCTCCGAGAGCCGCACGAACGCCGAGCTCAGGATCTCCAACGGGTGCTCCTTGAAGACCTGCAGCAGCGGCTGGCGCACCACTGCCTCCGTCTGCTTCACCTCGACGAACTGGGGGCTCTCGACCACCCGCAGCCGGACGTAGAGCCCGACGAGGACCAGCACGAAGCTCACCAGGAACGGCACCCGCCAGCCCCAGCTGGCGAAGGCGGACTCGCTGAGGACGCTGGTCATCAGCTTGACCATGGCCGTCGAGAGGAGCAGGCCGATCGGCACGCCGAGCTGTGGCCAGCTGGCCATCAGGCCACGCCGCTTGCGGCTGCCCCACTCCATGCTCATGAGGACCGAGCCGCCCCACTCACCGCCGACACCGATGCCCTGTGCCAGCCGCAGGACGGTGAGGATGATCGGCGCAGCCACCCCGATGGAGGCGGCAGTCGGGAGCACCCCGATCAGGAAGGTGGCCGTCCCCATCAGCAGGAGGGTCACGACCAGGGTGGACTTGCGACCGACGCGGTCACCCATGTGGCCGAAGATCGCAGCACCGATGGGACGCGCGGCGAAGCCGACGAAGAGGGTGCTGAACGAGAGCAGCGTGCCGCTGAGGGGCGTGCTGCTGGGAAAGAACAGGTGGGGGAAGACCAGCGCGGCAGCAGTTCCGTACAGGAAGAAGTCGTACCACTCGATCGTGGTCCCGACGGTGCTGGCCACTACTGCACGTCGACGGTGGGTCGCGGACATTGGGTCAGCGACAGGGGTTGCAGTCATGCCCTACTCCTCGTTGAGTAAGTGGCTAGGCCACTAGGCCGGCTAGCCACTGAGCCGAGATGTTCGTCCCCTGTCGCGGCCCCTGTCAAGGGTCGGTGCATGAGATGCATACCCCGCTCAGGGCTTGGCGAAGACTCTCGAGGAGCCCGGCTCCTCCGGCAGGCGCGTGCGGGCGAGTCGTGCGAGAGGCCCTGACCGGCAGGTGGGTCAGGGCCTCCCGGCACCGGATGGCAGGTGCGTGCCGCCTGCCCTGCCGGTCAGCTGGTCGAGCGGTTGGCCAGTCTGTCACGCAGGCGGTCGACCATCCCCACTCCGGGACCGGCCAGCTTGTGGAAGAGCTGGTTGTTCGGCGCGGCGGGATGGGGCCGCGTCGGCGCGAGCTTCTTGGCCGCCTCGACCTTCCCTGCCAGCTCGACCAGCTCCGCCGGCGGTAGCGCGGCCCGCAGCTGCGGGAAGTGCTCCCCCTCCTCGTCGGTGATGTGGTCGCCGAGGACGGACTCCAGAGTGCGCAACAGCTCGTCGAACTGCGGGTCTCCCCCGTCGACGCCTTCGATCTGCTTCATCGTCTCCTCGAGCTGCTGGTGCTCCTCGAGGTCGTGCTCGACCGCTGCCTCACCATCGGGCAGGTGCTTCTTCATGGCGGGGTAGACGTACATCTCCTCCGCCACGGCGTGCCGCACGAGCTCGGCGATCAGCGTGTCCGCCAGGTCTCGGCGCGTGCTCGCCTCCTGCGTCAGACGGATCTCGCCGATGAGCGCCATGGCCTCCCGGTGGTCCGTGGTCAGCACGTCGACGACGTCCTCACCTGTCGGGGCGCTGCCTTCGTCGGAGTCCCCGGACGCGGCCCCGGCAGCAACGGCCGCTCCGGCGACAGCGGCCGCCCCAGCGGCACCGGCGGCCATGGCGGTCCTGGACACGCCTGCCTTGCCGGTGTCGCCCTGGGACAGGGCGGCGTCCTCCGCACCCGGAGTTCCGAGGGACGCATCCTCGTTCACCGCACCCCTCCAGGCGCCGGTCTCGGCGCCGCGGGACTCGATGAAGGACTTGAACTTGGCGAGGTCCGCCTCGGCCTGTCGACTCACGACGTCGAGGACGTCACCCGCCTTCTCCACCAGGCCCTCGGGCTCGAACTCGAGGTGCAGGGTCACCAGGGTCCGGTCGGCCCCGTTGGGGATGAAGTGGACGGCCCCGGCATTCGTCGCGCCGCCGACCGCAGCCCAGGCCACCTTCTGGTCGGGCACCTGCTCGAGGACCTCCGCGTCCCACTCCCGGCGCACGCCTGCGATCTGGGCGACCCAGTGCAGCCTCGTGTCGTCGACCTGAGTCACCGAGGCGACGCCGCCCATGAACTGCGGGAACTCCTCGAACTGGGTCCACTGGTTGTAGGCCGTCCGCACCGGCACATCCACCTCAACGGACTTCTCGACCTTCGTCGTCATCGGGCATCCCTTCGCTTGCAGGTATCGGTCAAGGATCCCTACCCACCTCGGCCCGGCCGACTCTCGACGGGGGGGCCGCGCCCATCCATCGATCTCCGTCCACATCGACGCGTGTCGAAGCTTCTGGTGCCGAGGCTGGCGCGGTGGAGGCCGCCTGGGACGCGCTGCTGCCCCTGCTCATCGCCTCGTCGGCTGCGTACGCCGTTTCCGTGCTCGTCCTCCAACGCTCGGTCCTCACCGAGAAGATCGCCAGACGCGGCCTCCACCTCACTCGTGACGACGCCACCGACCCGCTCGAGACCTCTTCGCCGCCGAGGTCATGCGCACCTCGCCCGAGGCCATGGCGGAGCGCACCGGCTCGCCGCCGACGGCGCCGACCACGTGGGCGGCGAGCGCGACACGCTCCGCCACGTCGCATACGACTTCGCCGAGCACGGCCACGGCGGCGCCGCAGTGCTCGGCGAGGAGGGCATGGTGGTCGGCTACACCGACGCCCAGTCCCTCTCACCGTCGGCCCCTGGGAGACGATCCGGAGGATCCGTTCCGCGAGCTCCGAGGCGTCCCGTCCCTCGGCGGATGACGTGGACGGGGGCCCCCTCAGCCCACCGCGCCTCGGAAGTGCGACTCGAGCCGGCTTCCACGACGACCTCGTGACGCCCCGTCGACACCACCCTGGGGGGCACCGACGCAGCCCTCCCCGCTGAGCTCGTCGACCTGGCTCGACCGGCGGATACCCGGAAGCCGGCTCGCCCCTTCGAACGTCACCCGTGGAAGCGGGCGATGCGCGGCGCCGACTTGCCGTTGACCGTGGTGAACACGCCCAAGGCGTAGAGGTTGGTCCCGGCCGTCGTCAGGTCCCAGACGCCGAGCGGGGAGTTGAACGTCGCCCAGGCTCGGGCGTTGGGCGTGGTTGCGCCGGCGTCGGCGACGAAGGACTTCTTCGCCGACTTGGTGCATCCTGACGCCGGGGACCCGCAGAGGAACCCGAAGTGCCCACCGGCGTAGACCGTGCCGCCCACGACCTCGACGGCCTGCACGTCGCCGTCCGTGAAGACTTGCCAGACCCTCACCCCGGTCGAGGTCGTCTTGGTCAGGGAGTTCCCCGTCGACACCCCGCCGCCCACGGCCAGGAACACGCCCGTGCTGTCCACCGCCAGGTCGTCGACCGGGCCGCCCACGGTGGTCTGGTAGCCCAGGACACCTCCCGAGGTCGAGACCGCGGCCACCTTGCTGCGCGTTGCCGAGCCGACGTGGGCGAAGTCCCCACCGATCCAGACGTTCGCCCCGACGGCCTTGACGACGTTGACCGGGGCGTCGGCGCGGGGGAACGCGAGGTTCACCGCGCCGGTGGCGGCGTCGGCCGAGGCCAGGTAGCTCACGGCGGTAGCGCCCACCTTGGTGAATCCGCCTCCGAAGAAGACCTTGCCGCCGGAGTAGGCGAGGCCACGCACCATCCCCGAGGGGGCAGGGTTGAAGTTCCCGACAGCGCCCGTCGAGGCGTTGACGGCGGCGAGGTTCTTGCGCGCGACACCGTTGACCTGGCTGAACTTGCCGCCGATGAACAAGGTGCGGCCGTCACTGGCCAAGGAGCGCACGTCGCCGTCCACGTCCGCGCGGAAGGAGGTGTCCAGCCGGCCCGTCGCGGCATCCAGGGCTGCCAGGCGCCATCGACGAGTCCCGTCCACGATGGTGAAGCTGCCCCCGACGAACAGCCGGCTTCCAACCTGGACGGAGGCGTACACGGTGCCGTCGCCTGCGTGCGAAGACGACTTCGGCGTCGGACTGAGCACGGCGGCGTTCCCGACGGTAGCCGACCCGACGATGAGCGCGGCAGTGGCGGTCGCTGTCAGAACAATGCGAAGATACATCGGTGCTCCCCCTGACTCGTACGGCGAATCGTTCGACTGGAACGAATGCGCTACGCCGCCGGCGCAGGGAGGCACGACCGTCAAGTCACTCAGTCGGTGCCCATGATGCAGTCCTGTGGTTGCCGCCGGCGATGCAGCAATTCCTCACGAACCGTTGGCCCAACGATGACACAACGCCTGCCGCCCTGTCCGCGTAACAGCGAGGAAGCCGCTGTTGCAGGGTTACAAGCTCAGCGCTGTCCGTGAGCGACAGCGCGACGTATCCGGCCCCGGTACATGCGAGGCCCTGACTGGCATCCCCGCTGGTCAGGCCCTCTCAGGGCACTGGGTGACAGGGGAAGGATTCGGCCCTTCGTAGGCTTTCGCGACGGATCTACAATGCCGACAAGGCGATTCGCTGAACAGAACTGATGCGTCTGCTACCGAGTCTCTTCCGCGAAATTCCCCCAGCACTCGACATCCACCGAAGACGCTCGACTGCAACGGGACACCGGCCCGTTTCCATGGTCGACCTCTCTTGGCCTCCTTTGGGCGGCGCTCTTTACCGGATCTGCCGCTGACAGCGAACTCATCGGTGTTTATGCGGGTGATCGTTTGCGGCCTCGAGAGACGTGCTCCGCCATGGCCACGGTTGGCCGCGTATTCGCAGGGGCCGACCAGTGTCCCGACTGGACCTCGATGTGCCGTCCGGATCACTCGATCAGCTGCGCCCGATCTCCATGGGCGACGGCGTGCAGCTGTCGGTTGGTGGGGTCCGGGGACGGGTCAGGCTGTGGCAGCTCCTGGTCGAATCGCCGACAGGGGGGGGGCGGGCATCGCCGAGGCTGTAGGTCGTGCCCAGCCCCCTCCGCGTAAAACACCGCCCAGCGCCTCGGTGGGCTTCGAAGACCGCCCCTGACCGCGCGGGAGGGTCCTTGCCTGTGGCTCCCCAGCGGCTACCTGGCCGGCGACCACGACCTGGGGCCGCGCTGTTGGAGCGGCAGGCCGTGGCGCTCCGCGCCGATACCCCACCGCTCGTCCGCCACACGAGCCGCCGCACACGGTGCGTCCGGAGGCTGCGCTATGTGCGTGCGGCATCGGCGTCAGCGGCTGATGCGGCGCCGCGGCCCGCGCCCGAGCTCCACCGCGCTTCCGGCCGCTGTGAGCCCGACTGCCCCGTCCGACTCGCGCCGTGCAGGGTGGCGTGCACCCGCGCAGACAGCAGAGACGGTCGAGTTCTCGAGCGAGGACCCGCTGGACGAGGGGCAGTGGCAGCTGTTCGCCCAGGCCGGCGCCGCTGCTGGCGTGAGGAGCACCCTGTCGCTGCCGATCATGGACGGCGACCGAGTGACCGCGGGCGTCAACCTCTACGGAGCGCAGCCGGGAACCTTCGATGGCCGGCAGGAGCAGCTGGCTCAGCTGTTCGGGGCCTGGGCCCCCGGGGCGGTCGCGAATGCGGACCTGAGCTTCGACACCCGGCTTCAGGCGGCACGGGCCCCGGCCCGGCTGCAGGACCTCGAGACGGTCGACCAAGCCGTGGGCATGTTGATGGCCCGGCATCGCATCGGCGCGCAGCACGTGCGTCGCCGGCTGGAGGAGGCGGTCGCGCGGGCAGGCGTCCCGGTCGTCGCTGTCGCGCGCGCGGTTCACACCGGTGACCACTTCGCCTAGCGCCGCGAGGCGCAGGGTTGGGCGCTGGGCGTCCCCGCCCCTGATGCGATGACGAGGTCACTTCCCCTCGCGGCGTTCAAGCGGATGGCTCGTTGGAAGACCCGGAGGTCGACGAGTGCAGCTGAGCCGCCCCACGGCACGCCCTGAACCGGCGGACGCACGGTGCTCCGGATGCCGTGGGTCTGGCGCCGCTTCGTCTGCAGGTGGGATGATTGACCCTCGTCGTGACGTGCCGGCGGACAGGCGAGCGGGAGTGGGGCCCGAGAATGCGAGACGGGACGAGCAGCGGGCGGCTGGACAGCCGGTGCGGCCTCGATTCATGCCGGCAGGTGCTGGGCTCGTGCAGCTGACCAGGACCGACAGCGGCGTGGGCGCGGTGTTGCGCATGAGCGGATCGGTCCACTCCTTCGACGCGCCCCGGTTGAGTGAGGCGTTGGCCAAGGCGCTGACTGAGAACCCGCCGTGCGTGGTCTGCGAGATGTCGGAGGTGACCTGGCTCGACCCGGTGTGTGTCGCCGTCTGGGTCGGGGCGCAATGGTCCGGGCCTTGGCCGGGCCCGGTGGTATGGCTTGTCGGCGCGCATGACCAACCGGCTGAGGCGCTCCGGGCGACGGGCGCTGCACTGTTCGTCGGCCTCGCCGACTCGGCTGAGGCCGCCTTCGCGCAGATGCCGACGGAGCCGCCGATGCGACGGGAACGATTGATCTTGGCGCCGGTGCCGATCGCCCCGCGCCGGGCCCGTCGGTTCATCACCGAGGTGCTGGACTCTTGGGCGCTGTCAGATCTGGCTGGGGACGCCACGCTGATCGTCAGTGAGCTGGTCACCAACGGGGTAGAGCACGCCGGCTCCGACCTCGAGCTGCGTTTGGGGTACGGCCATGAACTGCTGCACATCGCGGTACGCGACCGCGGAAGCGTCAGCACTCGTTCGCCGAGCGGTGATGGAGCCGGTCACGCGGTGGAGAGCAATGCCGGGATACCGGAGCGCGGACGCGGACTGGAGATCGTGCGCAAACTGGCCCTCGCAAGTGGCCGTAGCCGCGGCCCCACAGGGGGCAGCGTCTACTGGGCGACCCTCGCCACGGGCGAACGAGCCACGCAGCAAAGCCCAGCCCGCCGGCGGTAACAACGGCATGGGTGGGCCCGAGATGCGCTGGTGGGGGCGTGCGCCGCGCCAGCCTTGCTGTGGAGGTTGGCGATGCCTGCCGGTCTCCACGCCAGCCGGCTACCGGCTGGCACAGCGACGTCCGGAAGCCCCGCGATCCGCTACCGGGGGCGCCCTCCGTACCGCGGCGGGATGCCGCAGGTCGACTCTGGAAGTCCAAAGCCGTCTGGTGCGAGGATCGGTGCATGCCTGAGGTCGAAAGTGCCAAGCACTCACCGAGGCAGGCCTCGAAGTTGGTCGCCCCGGGGGCGCGGGACCAGCCAGGTGACACACCATCGATTCGCGCATCCGGCGGCACTCGGAGCAAGGAAGAGCTGCTGGGAAGACTCGCGCGCTTCCTGGTCGAGACAGATGGGATGGCGCCGACGGTCGACGAGGCAGTGGCACACGCACTGACCGCGGTCCCCTGCGACTGGGCCGTCGTTGCGGTGACACACCACGGTGCTGGGCGCGCCCCCAGGTTCTACACGGCCAGCGACCGACAACTGCTGGAGGTCGTGACGGAGATCGCTGTCGCCGCTCCCACGAGCCCCGGGCGGCTGGCCCTCACTGCGGGGGGTGTGGTTCACGTGCCGGACCTGGCGGCGGAGTCCCGGTTCGGGTCCTACCCCCAGCAGATGGTAGCGCGCACTCCTATCCGGTCCGTGCTGGCCTCGGCGCTGCACGTCAGACAAGAGCTCCTGGGCGTGATGACGCTCTACAACGCGAAGGCCGACACTTTCGATGTCGACGCCCGGGCGCGGGCGGCCCTGGTTGCCGACTACACGGCGATCGCGATCGAGGGAGCAATGGTCGAGGAGCGCGCCGACAACCTCGAGGCCGCGCTGGCCAACTCCCGGGTCATCGGGACGGCGATCGGCGTGCTGGTCGAACGCCACCGGATTACGCCAGCGCAGGCGTTCGAGATGCTGCGCTCGGCGAGTCAGAACGCCAACCGTAAGCTGGCTGTCGTTGCCGAGGAGCTGGTTCGCACCGGGGCCCTGCCGACCGAACCCTGAATGCCGCCGAAGCACTCACCTGCCGCAGGTGGAGCGGGTGGGGATGACCAGCCATCGGCCCCACCGCGAGGGCGGCTACGTGCACGCGCTACCCGCTCGACGGCGTCTGCATCCCACTGAGCCCCCAGGGCATCAGCCCGTCACCTTGTTGTCGGCTGGTCGGACGAGGGTTGCGCATAGCGACAAAAGGGACATACCGTCGGCGAACACCCGGATGTTAACGTTCACATCCACCAAAGGACGACAACGATGTCTCGACCAGCGCGAACCCTGCGGGTTCGCAATGTCACCGCCGGAGCCATGGCCACCCTCGTGGTGGCCGCCGTCGGCGCAGCGGCCACCAGTCCCGCCAGCGCCTCCCCCACAGAACAGCTCACTGCGAGGTCCGCCGCCCGAGCTGCCGCAGCCTCTTCCGACCACCCTGAGCTGGCGCCCCTGAGCCGGCCGTTCGCGATGCCCGGCTTCAAGGAGCAGGAGTTCAACGGCGCCCTCTTCGTCGGAAAGGGCGAGACCCGATTCTCGGTCTCGGTCGACCTGCTGACCAAGGATGGCAAGGTCATCAACGAGAACATGGTGCCGAGCATCTGGAAGATCGGCCCCATCGCCACCGACGGCTCCTACTACGAGATCGAGCTGTCCACCGACGACCGCGTCATCACCAAGGAGCGCCTCGGCGGCCTGCAGGCGACCATCGACCACCCGGAGAGCTGGTCAGCCGCCGACGTCGCTGCCGCCAAGGCCCAGCTGCCGGGTCTACAGGCCAAGTACGACGCGCTGCAGGCCGGCAAGCGCAACGTCGTCGTCAAGTACGCTCGCGTCAACGACTCCGAGCTCGTCGGCTCGGTGACGGCCCTCGACGACGACACGTCCCTCTGGCTCGATGCCAGTGCGCCGTGGCTCGAGCCGAGCACGTATGCCGTCCAGGGCGATTCGTCACTCACCGGCACCTCCGCAGGCATCCGGGACGCGAGCCGCACCGGCCACTTCCGCGTGGACGCCAACACCGCGGCCAGGACCACCGGCTCGTGGGCGACCCTCAAGGACATGCTCGCCGGCATGGTCGGCAAGCCGGCCGCCTCCGGGCAGGGAGCTGCGGCGCTGCGCTACCACCTGGACAAGGGCCAGACGCTGACCTTCACGGCGCGGATGGGCGAGACCCCCGTTGCGCAGTCGACCCGCAGCCAGGACGACACGCTCGCCTTCATCGCGAACGCCCGCGCCCACGTCGACGACTCGAGCGTCCACGGCAGCGGCCCGGTCGCCCGCGCCACCACGTTCATGCGCGACGCGATGGCGCTCAACGCCAACTACGACGAGAAGTACGACCGCTCCTTCGTCATGTGGGGCCTCGGCGGCGGTGGCGACGACATCTTCAAGGGCTGGGACTCCGGTTGGGACGGCATCACCGCCAACAGCCTCGACCCGGCGCTCGCCATCGACCACATCCGCGACTTCTACGACCAGAACGGCGGGCCACGCTACGACCAGCTCAACGCCGGCCCGATGCACGCCTACCTCGCCTGGCGTACCTACACCCGCACCGGTGACAAAAGCGTCCTCGAGCTCGTCTACCCCTACTTCACGAGCTACATCGCCCGCATGCCGGAGTTCGACACCGACAGGGACGGCCTGCTCGAGAGCCCGTGGGCCGGCCCGCGTCAGGGCGGTCGTGGGAACCACCTCGGCCTTGACGACAGCCCGCAGTACTGGAACTTCAAGCAGATCGTCACGAACGGCACCGACAACCGTGACAACACCGACCTCACCGACGTCGCGCTCAACTCCTACTACGGCCTCTTCGCCGACAACCTGTCGCGGATGGCGACGGCCCTCGGCAAGCCGGACGACGCCGCGAAGTACGCCGCCCTGCACGACCAGCTCAAGAAGCGCATGAACGAGCACCTGTGGAACGCCGAGCGCGGTCTCTACCTCAACCGCTACCTCGACGGGTCGTGGGAGCAGACGAACACGCCGACCGTCTTCTACCCGCTCTTCGGTGGCCTGGCGACGCCCGAGCGAGCCAAGGTCCTCGTCGACCAGCACCTGCTCAACCCGGCGGAGTACTGGGGTCAGTACGCCGTGCCGAGCGTGGCCCGCAACGACCCGGCGTTCTGCAACTCGGGCGCCAAGCACCCCGGTGTCACGGGCTACGAGTACTTCCAGAAGCAGGGCGAGGAGGACGCCTGCGAGGAGTGGCAGGGCGCCGTCTGGCCGCCGATGAACGCCACCGTCTACGACGGCCTGAAGCGCTACGGCTTCGACAAGCCCGCCGCCGACCTCGCCACGAAGAGCACGAACCTCTGGCTCACCACGTGGGAGTACCTCGGCTGGTTCCCGGAGTACTTCGACCCGGAGCCGGGGCAGGTCATCAACAGCGCCGCGACCGACACGACGTGGCGGACCTACTCGTGGAGCAACCTCATGCCGCTCATGGGCACGCAGGAGCTCATCGCCGACGAGCCGTGGGGTGACCCGAACGGCTTCCGGTTCGGCACCCTGGGCCTCCCCGGCACCAACGAAGTCGACGACGTGCCGCTGCACGGGCACCGGTATGCCGTCACCGCGGGAACGAACACCACCCTGCTCAAGGAAGACGGCCACCTCGTTCTCCAAGCCGTCGGTGGCCGGGTGGTCGTGCGCGACTTCGTCTACGACGGGTCGGCGGCCACCTTCTCGGTCAAGGCCGAGAAGCCGACGCGTCTGTCCCTGCACCCGCGCGGAGGTGGGAAGCCGAAGGTCGTCTCCGTGCCGGCAGGCACGAGCACGCTGACTCTGTGACCCTGACGGCGACCTATGGGGACGCATGCGCGCCCACCCGACAGACTCCCTGTCGGGTGGGCGCGCGACTCTCGGCCTCCCCTGTCACTCGGTCCCTGCCGGTCCGTGGTCCTGCGGCCCTGGACGAGACGGGGCATCCGGTCGTCGGCAAGGACTGGGTCGTCCGAAGCACAGGCCGACCGAGTGCCCTTCAGCTGGCGCCAGGTCTGCTCGTCGTGGTCGGCGCGAGCGTCGACGAAGTGCTCGGCGAAGTCGACGTAGCCGTCCCGGTGGAGGCCACAGCGCGCGAGCGCGCCGGCCGCGGTGCTCTGCTCTCGTGGCGGCTCAGAGGCGGGCGGCGAGGCGGTGGTAGGCGGCGCTCCAGCGCAGCTCCTGACGCAGGCTGTCCGTCGTCGTGTCGGCGTCGATGACGACGAGCTCCGTCGACACCATCTCGGCCAGGTCGCGGAACTCCTCGGTGCCCACCGCGGTGGACAGCACCGTGTGGTGTGGCCCCCCGGCGAGTAGCCAGCTCTCGGCCGAGGTCGACAGGCTCGGACGCGGCTCCCACACGGCGCAGGCCACGGGCAGCCGGGGCAGCTCCTCGTCCGGCTCGACGACGTCGATCTCGTTGAGAGTCAAGCGGAAACGCCCACCGAGGTCGCTCATGCCGACGACCACACCGGGCCCAGGAGCGGCCGTGAACTTCAGGCGAACGGGGTCCTCCCGGCCGCCGATCGCGAGCGGGTGGATCTCCAGGCTGGGCCGAGCGCCCGCGATGGAGGGGCACACCTCCAGCATGTGCGCACCGAGGATCTTCTCCTCGCCGGGAACCAGGTGGTACGTGTAGTCCTCCATGAAGCTCGTGCCGCCCGGCCGGCCCTGCGCCATCACCTTGGCGGCGCGCAGCAGCACCGAGGTCTTCCAGTCGCCCTCCCCGCCGAAGCCGTAGCCGTCGGCCATGAGGCGCTGGACCGCGAGGCCCGGGAGCTGGCGCAGTCCTCCGAGGTCCTCGAAGTTCGTCGTGAAGGCGCCGAACCCGCCGTCGCCCAGGAACGTCCGGAGCCCGGCCTCGATGCGGGCACCGTAGCGAAGGGATGCGTGCCGCTCGCCGCCGCGGCGCAGCTCGGGGACCACGGCATACAACTGCTCGTACTCGCCCACGAGCGTGTCGACCTCCGAGTCGGTGACCGCGTCGACGACCTCGACGAGCTCGTTGACGCCGTAGGTGTTGACCGAGACGCCGAAGCGCAGCTGGGCCTCGACCTTGTCGCCCTCGGTCACGGCGACGTCGCGCATGTTGTCGCCGAAACGCGCCAGGCGCAGCGTGCGCAGCTCGGCCACGCCGGCGGCGGCACGTCCCCATGAGCCGATCCGCTTGATGACCGTCGGGTTGGAGACGTGTCCGGCCACGATCTTCCGTGCAACCCCGAGGCGCGCCCCCACGAAGGCGAACTCGCGGTCACCGTGGGCGGCCTGGTTGAGGTTCATGAAGTCCATGTCGATGCTCGACCAAGGCAGCTCGGCCCCGGCCTGCGTGTGCAGGTGCAGCATGGGCTTGCGCAGCGCATCCAGGCCGGTGATCCACATCTTGGCCGGTGAGAAGGTGTGCATCCACGTGATGACGCCGATGCAGTCGGTGTTCGCATTCGCCTCGAGGATCGCCGCGTGGATGGCGGCGGAGTCGGCGAGGATCGGCTTCCAGACCACCCGGGCCGGCAGGACGCCGCTCGCGTCGATCTCCTTGGCGATCGCCTGGGACTGGTCGGCGACCTGGCGCAGCGTCTCCTCTCCGTAGAGGTGCTGGCTGCCGGTGAGGAACCAGACCTCGCGCTGGTCGTGGGCGGGCTGCGTCATGAGTTGTCCTTCTGTCCGTAGACGTTCTGGTAGCGGTCGAAGAGGGAGTCGACGTCCCGCGGGTCGATGGGGATGGGCTGGCCCAGCTGGCGGGCGATGTGGACGGTCCGGGCGACGTCCTCGCACATGACGGCGGCCTTCACCGCCGAACGCGCGTCCTTGCCGATGGTGAAGACACCGTGCTGCTTCATCAGGACGGCAGCCGAGCGGGACCTGGACAAGGTCTCGACGATGCCGCGCCCGATCGAGTCGTCGCCGATGAGCGCGAACGGCCCGACGGGGATCTCCCCGCCGAACTCGTCGGCCTGCATCGTCAGGGTGCACGGGATGGGCTCGCCGCGGCTGGCCCATGCCGTGGCATACGTCGAGTGCGTGTGCACCACCCCCCCGACGTGGGGCAGGTGGCGGTAGACGTACGCCTGGGCGTCCGTGTCGGAGGACGGGGCGCGCTCACCGTCGACGACGCGTCCGTGCAGGTCGCACACCACCATGTTGTCGGGGGTGAGGTCGTCGTAGGACACCCCACTCGGCTTGATCACCATGAGTTCCCGCCCGGGCACCCGGGCCGAGACGTTGCCGGCGGTCCAGATGACGAGCTGGTAGCGGGTCAGCTCGGCATGCAGAAGGCACACCTCCCGCCGGATGCTCGCAATGGTTGCGTTCACATCGGTGACGACGCTCACGCGGCCTCACCGCCTGCGCTGACCTCCTGGCTGGTGGTGGACTGGGCGGAGGCGAGTTGCCGGTTGCCAGCGATCGCGTTGCGGCGCAATGCTTTCAGGCGTTTCATGACGTCGCTGCCGCCGCGGCCGAAGTGGTCGTGCAGACGGACGTACTCCTCGAAGAGCGGGTCGTATGCCGTCGCGCGGGCCTCGTCGGGCACGAACGCCGCGCGCTCGACCCGTCCCATGCGGGCGGCGGCGGACGCGACGTCGGGGTAGGCGCCGGCAGCGACGGCGGCATGGATCGCCGATCCGAGCGCCGGCCCCTGCGACGACCCGATCACCGACAACGGCATGCGGGTGACGTCGGCGTAGACCTGCATCAGGAGGGGGTTCTTGACCAGGCCTCCGGCGATGACGAGCTCGGTGACGGGCACGCCGCTGTCGCGGAACGCCTCGAGGATGACGCGGGTGCCGAACGCCGTCGCCTCGAGCAGGGCCCGGTAGGTGTCCTCGGCTCTGGTGGCGAGCGTCTGTCCGACGATCATGCCGGACAGCTCGTGGTCGACGAGCACCGACCGGTTGCCGGAGTGCCAGTCGAGGGCGAGCAGCCCGTGCTCCCCCACCGCCTGCGCGGCCGCCTTCTCGGTGAGCAGCTCGTGGGCCGACATGTCCCGGCGCTGGGCCTCGGCGGCGTAGTCGGCGGGAAGTGCGGTGCGGGTGAACCAGCCGAAGATGTCGCCGACACCCGACTGGCCCGCCTCGTAGCCGTAGAGGCCCTCGATGATCCCGCCCTCGACCACACCGCACATGCCGGGCACGTCCCGGAGGACGTCGCTGCTCATGACGTGGCAGGTGGACGTCCCCATGATCGCCACCATCTGCCCAGGGGCGGTCGCCTGGGCGGCCGGTGCCGTGACGTGGGCGTCGACGTTGCCGACGGCGACCGCGATGCCCTCGGGCAGCCCGGTCCACTCCGCGGCGCGCGCCGTGAGCGTGCCTGCAGCAGAGCCGAGCTCGCCGATCGGCTGGTCGAGCTTGTCGTCGACGAAGGAGGCGAAGTCGGGGTTGAGCGCGGCCAGGAAGTCGTGCGTCGGGTAGGCGCCGTCCTGCCGGATGCCCTTGTAGCCCGCAGTGCATGCGTTTCGGACGTACGAGCCGCACAGCTGCCACACGATCCAGTCGGCGGCCTCCACCCAGCGGTCTGTGGCGGCATACACCTCCGGGTCCTCCTCGAGCACCTGCAGCGCCTTGGCGAACTCCCACTCCGAGCTGATGAGCCCCCCGTAGCGGGGCAGCCAGGCCTCCCCGCGCTCGGCCGCCAGCGCGTTGATGCGGTCGGCCTGGGCCTGCGCGGCGTGATGGCGCCAGAGCTTGACCCAGGCGTGCGGGCGGTCGGTCCACTCGGGCAGCTCGCACAGCGGCGTGCCGTCCGCGGCCGTGGGCAGGACCGTGCACGCCGTGAAGTCGGTCGCGATCCCGACGACGTCGGTCGGGTCGACGCCCGCCGCGGCCACTGCCTCGGGCACCGCGTGACGCAGGACGTCGCGGTAGTCGTCGGGCACCTGCAGCGCCCACTCCGGCGGTAGAGGCGCACCGCCGTCGACCGGGACGCGGTCGGTCACGACGGCGTGGGCGTACTCGTGCACCGCCGCGCCGAGCTCCGCGCCGTCGGAGACGCGCACGACGACGGCGCGCCCGGACAGGGTCCCGTAGTCGACGCCGACGACGTACTGCTCAGCGGGCTGGGGGGTGACAGCCTCGGTCATGTGGCTCTGCTCCTGGTCTGGCCGGGCGGCGCGCTGCTCGCCCGGACGATGAGTTCGGGGTCGATGAGGCTGGGCACCTGGTCGGTCTCGCCGGAGATCGCGGCGGTCAGCATCGCGATCGCCTCGCGACCGATCGCGACGAAGTCCTGGCGGACCGTCGTCAGCGGCGGGATGAGGTAGGCGGCCTCGGGGACGTCGTCGAAGCCGACGACGCTGACGTCGTCGGGCACGATGCGCCCGGCCTCGTGCAGTGCGCGCAGCACGCCGATGGCCATCTGGTCGTTGGCTGCGAACACAGCGGTGACGTCGCGGTTCTCGGCCAGCGCGAGCCCGGCACGGTAGCCGCTCTCGGCGGACCAGTCCCCGGGCACCGGCTCCATCGGCCGATGGCCGGACGCCACCATCTCGGCGCGCCACCCCTCGAGGCGGGCTCGGGACTCGGCCCAGTCGAGGGGGCCGGTGACGTGGGCGACCTCGACATGGCCCAGGTCCAGCAGGTGCCGGGTGGCCAGCCTCGCCCCGGCGACGTTGTCGACGCCCACGGTCCGCCGCGCCCGGGTCAGGTCGCCCTCCACGACGACGAAGGGCAGCCGGGCACTCCACGACCGCGCGACCTCGAGCGCCTCGTCGTGCCCCGCGATGACGACGATGCCCTCGACGGCCAGCCGGTCGAGATGGTCCACGGCCGCGTCGAAGCCCTCACGCGTCATCTCCGACAGCGACACCGAGGAGGCGAAGAAGCCGGCTGCCCGCGCCGCAGTGTTGACGGTGCGGTGCACGCTGGTGGGACCGAAGAGCGTCGACGCGGTCGTGATGATCCCGATCGTCGCCGACCGCCCCCGCACGAGCGTGCGCGCAGCCGTGTTCGGGCGGTAGCCCAGCTGCTCGATCGCCTCGAGCACGCGCTGGCGCGTCTGGGGACGGATGCTTGCGGCACCGTTGATGACTCGCGAGACCGTCTGGTGCGAGACGCCGGCCAACCGGGCGACGTCCTGCATGACCGGGGCGCGGGTGGCGGTGTCGCTCACGCGCTCCTCCTCGTGAAGAGCCTCTGCATCACGATGAAGAGCAGGAGCAGGGTTCCGATCGCGATCTTTGTCCACCATGAGCTCAGCGTGCCTTGGAACGAGATGAGTGTCTGGATGACACCCAGGACGAGCACGCCGAGCAGGGACCCGAGGACGTAGCCGACGCCGCCGGAGAGCAGGGTCCCGCCGATGACGACGGACGCGATGGCGTCGAGCTCCATGCCGACCGCGTGCAGCCCGTAGCCGGAAAGCATGTAGACGGAGAAGAGCAGTCCGGCGATCGCTGCGCACAGTCCGCTGATGGCGTATGCCGTCACCTTGACCCGCCCGACCGGCAGCCCCATGAGGACGGCTGAGCTCTCGCTGCCGCCGATGGCGTAGATGGTTCGACCGAACCGGGTGCGGTGCAGGACCCACACGGCGACCGCGACGATGACGAGCGCGATGACGACGCTCCACGTGATGGCCACTCCGCCGGGCAGCTCGATCGTGCCCGTGGCGAGGGCCCGGAAGAAGGGGTCCTTGATCGAGATGGACTCGACGCCGATGACGAAGCAGAGCCCGCGGGCCAGGAACATCCCGGCGAGCGTCACGATGAAGGGCTGGATCTCGAAGTGGTGGATCACCAGTCCCATGAGCACGCCCAGCCCCGTGCCGACGGCGAGCACCAGCAGGATGACGACAGGCGCGGGGAGCCCCGCCTTGAGGGAGGCCGCGGCCACCATGGTGGACAGGGCGACCACCGCGCCGACCGACAGGTCGATGCCGCCCGTCAGGATGACGAACGTCATCCCCGCGGCCAGGACGATGAGGAAGGCGTTGTCGATGAAGAGGTTGGCGAAGACCTGTCCCGAGGTGAAGCCGTCGTAGCGGACGGCTCCTCCCCCGAAGAGCAGCACGAAGAGCACGAAGGTCGCCACCACCGGCAGCACGCGGCCGGGAACCTTGAGGCCGCGTAGGGAGGGACGGCCGGACGGCGGCGCCGGGGCGGTCGGTCGGACGGGTGCTGTCGTGGTCATGAGTGCGCCACCTCCTGCTGGGGTGCGTCGACCGAGGCGGGCTCGGCGGTCCGGGGAGCTGCCGCGGTCCGGGTCGGGGTGCCGGCACGACCGGTCGCGGTGGCGTCGGAGGCGACCGTGGCGCGTCGACCTCGCCGGAACCGCTCGCGGACCTTCGGGGCCTGGAGCAGGCACACCGCGATGACGACGAGCGCCTTGAACACGAGCGTCACCTCGGGGGCGATGCCCATCGAGTAGACGGTGGTCGTCAGGGTCTGGATGATGAGGGCGCCGACGAGCGTGCCCGACAGGGAGTACCTGCCGCCGGCCAGGGACGAACCGCCGATCACGACGGCCAGGATGGCGTCCATCTCGATCCAGAGACCGGCGTTGTTGGCGTCGGCAGCGCTGACGTTCGAGCTGATCATCAGGCCCGCGACCCCGGCGCACAGCGCCGCGAAGACGTAGACGGTCCAGATGATGGTGCGGGAGCGCAGGCCGGCGAGCCGGCTCGCCTCCGGGTTGATGCCGACCGACTCGATGAGCAGGCCCAGGGCCGTGCGGCGGGTCACGCTGGCGACCAGGCCCAGGGCTGCGAGGGCGATGAGGATCGAGATGGGGAAGAGCAGGAAGCCCGCGCCGATCTCCGCGAACGGGTTGTTGCGCACGGTGATGATCTGCCCGTCGGTGACGAGCATGGCGATGCCGCGCCCGGCCGTCATGAGCACGAGGGTCGCGATGATGGGTTGGATGCCGAGCAGCGCGACGAGCAGCCCGTTCCACAGACCGAGCACGAGGCACAGCCCGAGGGCCAGCGCGACCCCGGTGAGAGCGGCGCCGGGGCTCCTCGGGTCGGGCGCGCCGGCGATCGTGGTGCACGCGACCGCACCGGCGATGGCGGCGACGGCTCCGACCGAGAGGTCGATGCCGCGAGTGGCGATCACGAGCGTCATGCCGAGCGCGATGAGAAGCGTGGGGGCGCCGTTCTTGAGGATGTCGACGAGGCTGCCGTAGAGGTGGCCGTCCTGCAGTCGCAGCGACAGGAAGCCCGGGTTGCGCACGGCGTTGGCCGCCACGAGCGCCGCGAGCGCCAGGACCGGCCAGAGCAGCCGGCTTCCCTTGACGCGCTCGAGGACAGTGGCCCGAGAAGAATCTGCGGTCGGGGACACGGTGCTCATGAGGCCACCTGCTCGGTGAGGGCGCCGCCGTCCGGCGACACCGGGCTCTGGTCCGAGGATCCGTCGGTGGTGGCGATCAGCCGCATGATGTCGTCCGCCGTGGCCGAACCGTCGAGCTCGGCGACCTTCGAGCGGT
Organism: Terrabacter terrae; assembly: GCF_039529575.1. Classification (NCBI taxonomy): domain Bacteria; kingdom Bacillati; phylum Actinomycetota; class Actinomycetes; order Micrococcales; family Intrasporangiaceae; genus Terrabacter; species Terrabacter terrae. The sequence goes on along the minus strand of NZ_BAAANB010000021.1, from coordinate 305,488 downwards.
CCTTGAGGACGACGATGCGGTGTGCCAGTCGGGTGACCTCCTCGAGCTCGGCCGAGATGTAGACGACGGCCATGCCGTCGGCCGCCAGCTCGGCCACGAGCCTCTGGATCTGCGCCTTGGCCCCGATGTCGATGCCACGCGTCGGCTCGTCGAGGATCAGCAGCTTCGGCTCGGTGACGAGCCAGCGGGCCAGGAGCACCTTCTGCTGGTTGCCGCCGGAGAGCTTGCCCACGAGCGCGTCCGCGTTGCGGGGTCGGATGTCGAGTGCGGTCATCCACTTCTCGACGAGCTCGTCCTTGGTACGCCGCGGGATCGGGCGCGCCCACCCGCGCGCAGCCTGCATGGCCAGCACGAGGTTGTCACGGATGCTCAAGTCGGAGAGGATCCCCTCCCCCTTGCGGTCCTCGGAGCAGAAGGCGATGCCGGCGGCGATGGCAGAGCGGGGGGTGCGCAGGCTCACGGGACGTCCGTCCACGCATACCTCCCCGGAGTCGGCACGGTCGGCGCCGAACAGCAGTCGCGCGAGCTCGGTCCGGCCGCTGCCCAGCAGACCGGCCAGGCCGACGACCTCGCCGGCGGCGATGTCGAGGTCGAAGGGAGCCACGGATCCCCTGCGCCCGAGCCCACGCGCCCGCAACAGGGGCGTCGCCGCGGCGTCGGCACTCTCGGCACTCTCGGCGACGTCACCCGCGAGGCGCTCGACCTCCTCGAGCGCACCGAGCTCGCGTCCGATCATCGCCGAGACGAGATCCAGCCGGGTGAGGTCGCGGGTGAGGTACTCGCCGACGAGCCGGCCGTTGCGCAGGACCGTCATGCGGTCGGCGATCTCGAAGACCTGCTCGAGGAAGTGGGAGACGAAGAGGATGGCGACACCCTCGTCGCGGAGGTGGCCCATGATGCGGAAGAGCTCGGTCACCTCGTCCTGGTCCAGGCTCGAGGTCGGCTCGTCGAGGATGAGCACCTGGGCGTCGATCGCCACGGCCCGCGCGATGGCGACGAGCTGCTGGATCGCGATGGGGTGCTCGGACAGGATCGAGCCCGGGTCGATCCGGAGGCCCATGCGTGACAGCAGCTCGGCGGCGCGGGCCCGGGTGGCACCGGCGTCGATCGAACCCAGGCGGCGGGGCTCTCGACCCAGCAGGATGTTCTCTGCCACCGACAGGTTCGGGCAGAGGTTCACCTCCTGGTAGACGGTGCTGACGCCGGAGGCCTGGGCCTCGCCGGGCCCGGAGAAGGCGACGCGCTCGCCGCGCAGCTGCGTCGTGCCGGACGTGGCGGTGTAGACGCCGGTGAGCACCTTGATGAGGGTCGACTTGCCGGCACCGTTCTCCCCCATGAGCGCGTGGACCTCACCGGGGAAGAGGCGGAAGTCGACGTCCTGCAGCGCGCGCACCCCGGGGAACTCCATCGTGATCGCCCGCATGGCGACCACCGGGTCGGCGTGAGTTCCGGTGCCGCCGGGTGGGCCCGGCTCGGCGACCGTCGTGCTCGACGTGTCGGTCATGGCGTCCTGTCCTTCGGGTCCGGGTGTGGGGTGGACGGCCCCCGCCACCACACCCGGAGGGTGGCGGGAGCCGTCGTTCGGAGAGAGGCGTACGGCCCGGCGTGTTGGCCGCTGGTCGCCTCGGGTGGGAGAGCTCAGTACTTGCGCTGCGGCAGGGCGGCCTTGGCCTGCTCCTGCGTGAACGTCGTCTCCTGCGTCACGACCCGCTCGGGCACGGACTGACCGGCGACGACCTTCTTGGCGAGGTCCATGAGCTGGTCACCGAGGAGCGGGCTGCACTCGACGATGTAGTTGATCTTGCCGTCAGCCAGGGCCTGCACGCCGTCGTGGACGGCGTCGACGGTGATGATCTTGATGTCCTTGCCCGGCACCTTGCCGGCGGCCTCGATGGCCTCGATGGCGCCGAGGCCCATGTCGTCGTTGTGCGCGTAGACGACGTCGATCTTCGGGTTGGACTTCAGGAACGCCTCCATGACCTGCTTGCCGCCGGAGCGCGTGAAGTCACCGGTCTGCGAGGCGATCACCTTGATCTGGGGGGCCGCCTTGACGGCCTCGGCGAAACCCTCCTTGCGGTCGATGGCCGGCGCGGCACCGGTGGTGCCCTGCAGCTCCACGACGTTGACCTCGCTCTTGCCCTGGCTGTCCTTGACGAGCCACTCGCCGGCCTTCTTGCCCTCCGCGACGAAGTCCGAGCCGAGGAAGGTCTTGTAGAGCGTCTTGTCCTCGGAGTCGACGGCGCGGTCGGTCAGGATGACCGGGATGTTGGCGCGCTTGGCCTCGAGCAGCACGGTGTCCCAACCGGTCTCGACCACCGGGCTGAAGGCGATGACGTCTACCTTCTGCTGGATGTAGCTGCGGATGGCCTTGATCTGGTTCTCCTGCTTCTGCTGCGCGTCGGAGAACTTCAGCGTGATGCCCGCCGCCTTCGCGGACTCCTGCACGCTCTTGGTGTTCGCCGTGCGCCAGCCGCTCTCGGCGCCCACCTGCGCGAACCCCATGACGATCGGCCCCTTGCCACCGGCACCGGCGCCCGTCGCGGCGTTGCTGCCACCGCCACAGGCCGAGAGCGCGACGAGCGCCACGGCACCGACGGCCACCGGAAGGATCTTGTTCAGCACTGGACTTCCTCCATGATCTTCGGACGCCGTCGTTGGCGCCGGGATGCGGCCGACCTCCTCGTCCGCCGTGACCGTCAGGCCACTTGAGGCACGAGTGTGAACGTTAACATCGCGGCCCGTCAACCCTTTGGCCGAATATTTCTGGGCCTCTTGACGGCAATCGAGGGACTGCTATGTTAGCGCTCACTTTCGTGAGCGGGGCTGCTCAGGGACCACGCTGCCCCGTGCGCGGAGGACACCCGGAAGCAGACCATCGCCCTCCTTCCCACGAAAGGCCTCTTCCATGACGCACGCACGTGTCGTGGCGGGCCTGGCAACCGGCGTCCTCGGCGTCGGGCTCCTTGCCGGCCTCCCGACGGCTCAGCCGGCGCACGCCGCCAACACGGCTGCCGCCGCCCCCGCTCCCCTCGACTACTCCGTCTCCGTCGACACCGCGGCGACGGGGCCGACCATCGACCCGTCGATGTACGGCGTCTTCTACGAGGACATCAACCGCGCCGCCGACGGCGGCCTCTACGCCGAGCTCGTCCAGAACCGCTCCTTCGAGTACTCCCCGACCGACAACCGCAGCTACACCGGCCTCACGTCGTGGACGTCGTCGGCCACGGCCGGCGGCTCCGGCACCGCGGCCACCGTCGACGACGGCGCCCGGCTCGGCGAGCGCAACCGCACCTACCTGCGCCTGGCCCTGACCAACCCCACCGGGGGCACCTTCGGTGTCAGCAACTCCGGCTACAACACGGGGATCCCCCTCGAGGCCGGCAAGACCTACGACTTCAGCGTCTGGGCGCGCACCGACTCGACGACCGGCACCCCGCTCACGGTGACTCTCCGCGACGCGGCCCGCACGACGGCATACGCCTCCCCCGTGTCCGTCGCGGTCGCCGGCGACACGTGGCGGAAGTACACCGGCACGTTCGTCGCAAGCGCCTCCACGACCTCGGGACGGCTCGCGGTGGAGGCGGGTGGCACCGGCACGCTACGCCTCGACATGATCTCGCTCTTCCCGCGGGACACCTTCAAGGACCGCCCGAACGGCCTGCGCAAGGACCTTGCCGACAAGATCGCCGCACTGCACCCCGGTTTCGTGCGCTTCCCCGGCGGGTGCCTCGTCAACACCGGCAGCATGGACTCCTACGACGCCGCCAACGCCTATCCGCGCGCCCGCAGCTACCAGTGGAAGGACACCATCGGACCGGTCGAGCAGCGCGCGACCAACGCGAACTTCTGGGGTTACAACCAGTCCTACGGCCTCGGCTACTACGAGTACTTCCAGTTCGCCGAGGACATCGGCGCACAGCCGGTGCCGGTGCTGCCAGCGCTCGTCACCGGATGCGGACAGAACCGCGCGACCGTCGACGATGCGCTGTTGCAGCGCCACATCCAGGACGCGCTCGACCTCATCGAGTTCGCCAACGGCCCCGTGACCAACGAGTGGGGCGCCAAGCGAGCGGCCATGGGCCACCCGGCGCCCTTCGGGCTCAAGCGCATCGCCATCGGCAACGAGGAGAACCTGCCCGACCAGTACTTCGCCAACTTCGTGAAGTTCGAGGCGGCGATCAAGGCCGCGCATCCGGACGTCACGGTCATCTCCAACTCCGGCCCCGACGACATGGGCACGACCTTCGACCGGCTTTGGGACCTCAACAAGGCCCACGGGACGGCGATGCTCGACGAGCACTACTACAACAGCCCGGACTGGTTCCTGCAGAACAACAAGCGCTACGACACCTACGACCGCCAGGGACCGAAGGTCTTCCTCGGCGAGTACGCGTCGCTCGACAACAAGCTGCGCAACTCGCTCGCCGAGGCGGCCTACATGACAGGGCTCGAGCGCAACGCCGACGTCGTGAAGATGGCGTCCTACGCACCGCTGCTGTCCAACATCGACTACGTGCAGTGGAAGCCGGACATGATCTGGTTCGACAACAACGCCTCGTGGGGATCGACGAGCTACGAGGTCCAGAAGCTCTTCATGAACAACGTCGGCAACCAGGTCGTGCCGAGCACCGCGACAGGCTCGGTGGCCCAGGCCAAGCCGATCACCGGGGCGATCGGGCTCTCGACGTGGGCGACGGCCGCCCGCTTCGACGACGTCACCGTCACCGGCGCCGACGGCGGACAGCTCTTCGCCGACGACTTCTCCGGTGACGCCTCCAGGTGGACGCCCCTGGCCGGGCGCGGGTCCTGGTCGGTCCAGAACGGCGAGTACGTCCAGTCCGACACCGGGGCGCAGGACACCCTCGTCCGGGCAGGCGACGTGAGCTGGCACGACTACGACCTGCACCTCAAAGCCACCAAGACCGCCGGCGCGGAGGGCTTCCTCATCGGCTTCGGCGTCAAGGACACCGGCAACTACTACTGGTGGAACCTCGGTGGCTGGAACAACACCCAGGGAGCGGTCGAGAAGGCGGTCGGCGGCGCAAAGCAGACCTTGCTCGCCAAGCCCAACAGCATCGAGACGGGTCGCACCTACGACATCACCGTCAAGATCCGTGGCGGGCAGGTCGAGCTCTACCTCGACGGCGCCCTGTGGGGCAGCTTCCGCGACGACGCCGTCACCGAGCCCTTCGCCCAGGTCGTCACCAAGGACGTGGCGCGCAAGCAGCTGATCGTCAAGGTCGTCAACGCCCAGGCCGCTCCCGCCCGCACCACCATCGACCTGCACGGCGCGCGTGTCATGGGCAAGGCAGAGATGACCGTCATCTCCGGCGACCCTGAGGCACAGAACACCCGCACCGCCCAGCCGATCGCGCCCGTGACGAGCACGGTCAAGGGCATCGACTCCACCTTCACCCGCACCTTCGACCCGAACTCGGTGACCTTCCTCCGAGTCCAGCTGAAGTAGGAGCACGACATGACACACGCATTCTCACGACGCGCACTCCTCGCAGGCGGCTTCGGCGGGTTCGGTCTCGCCGCAAGCGGGCTCGTCCTGCCCGGCGTCGCCGCGCCGGCACTCGCGGCACCCACGCCCGCGCCGACCGACGCCCAGGTCTACGGGGCGCCGACCGTGAGCCCGCTCGTCTGGCAGCGCGCCGACCCCTTCGTCACACTCCCGGTGGACGGCATGTACTACTTCACCGGGTCCGTGCCGGAGTACGACCGGATCGTGGTCCGCGGCTCCAGCACCATCGCCGAGCTCGGCTCGGCGGCCGAGTCGGTCGTATGGCGGCGGCCGAGCACGGGCCAGATGGGCGGCCACATCTGGGCTCCGGAGCTGCACCGGATCGACGGCCGCTGGTACATCTACTTCGCAGCAGGTGACGGGGGCAACGTCTTCAACATCCGGATGTACGTCATGGAGTCCACGCTCGCCGACCCGCGGGAGCCGTCCGGCTGGGGAGCGCCGCGAATGATCGTGACGCCGTGGCTCTCGTTCGCCCTCGACTCGACGACGTTCGAGCACCTCGGACGCCGTTATCTCGTCTGGGCGCAGAGCGAGCCCGAGATCGCGGTCAACACGAGCCTCTATATCGCCGAGATGGCCTCGCCCTTTGCCCTGGCCACCGCGCCCGTGCGCATCGCGACCCCGACCAGGTCCTGGGAGGTGCAGGGCTACAAGGTCAACGAGGGACCGGCGGTGCTCGTCCGCAACGGCAGGGTGTTCATCACCTTCTCGGCGAGCGCCACGGACTCGCGCTACTGCATGGGGCTGCTCACCGCCGACGCCCGCGCCGACCTGCTCGACGCACGGTCGTGGAGCAAGTCCGCCGATCCGGTGTTCACCACGAACGAGCAGACACACCAGTACGGCCCGGGCCACAACAGCTTCACCGTGGCCGAGGACGGCGTCACCGACGTCCTCGTCTACCACGCGCGCGACTACAAGGACATCGTCGGAGACCCGCTCTACGACCCGAACCGCCATGCACGGGCTCAGCGGCTCTACTGGCACGCGGACGGCACGCCGCTCTTCGGCGTCCCGGTGGGCGTCGGTGGTCCGATCGTTCGGCTCTCCCCCGCCGACTCGTCCTCGTCGTTCGTCCGCCACCACGCCTACGAGCTCCGAGTCGACGCGGACGTGCGCGAGCTTGCGGACTGCCAGTTCCGTTTCGTGTCGGGCCATTCCGGAGGTGACACGGTTTCGCTGCAGTCGGTGAACTTCCCGGACCGCTACGTCCGGGCCACCAGCACGGGCGTGCGCATCGACCCCGTTGAGGCCACCACGACGTATGCCGCCGAGGCGAGCTTCCAGCGCCTCCCCGGCCTGGCGAACCCGAAGGGTGTGTCACTGCAGTCGCTGGCCTCCCCCGGGTCGTACCTTCGCCACGACAAGGGGCGCCTCGTGCTGGGGCAGGCGTCGGGATCGAAGACGACGTTCCTGCTGACCTGAAGCTCGGCCGCAGTGCCTCTGCTGGGGCGGACACGTCGAGGACCCGGCGCGTCCGCCCCAGCCACACCCCTCCCATCGAATGCCGCAGGAGCGCCCATGTCACCCGCCACCCCGACCTCGGTCGAGCTCGTCGCCGAGGGCCTGCTGCTCGAGGTCGTCACCGCCGGAGCGGCGGTCCGCCGCCTCGTCGTCACCGACGACGAGGGCGAGACGAACGTCGTTCTCGGACATGCCGACCCGGTCACGTATGCCGTGCACGGCGGCTACCTCGGCGCGACCATCGGTCGCTTCGGCAACCGCATCGCCGGTGCGCGGTTCACCCTCGACGGGGTGGAGCACCTCCTCGCCGCCAACGAGAACGGCAACGCCCTGCACGGGGGCCTCGTCGGTTTCGACCACCGCGAGTGGGAGGTGCAGGACCAGGGGCCGACACATGTGCGGCTCGGCCTGCACAGCCCCGACGGCGACCAGGGCTTCCCCGGCGCGCTCGACGTCACCGTCACCTACTCCGTGCAGCCCGGGACGGTGCGGATCGACTACACCGCCAGCAGTGACCGCGACACCGTGGTCAACCTGACCAACCACAGCTACTTCAACCTCGACGGGGAGGCCAGCGGCCCGGTGGACGACCACGAGCTGCGCCTGACGGCCGACGCCTTCACGCCGACCGACGCCCAGCTGCTGCCGACCGGCGAGCTGCGGGAGGTGACCGGCACCGCCTTCGACCTGCGACGCCCGACCCGCCTGGGCGACGTGCTCGCGTCCGATGACGAGCAGCTGCGCTTCGGCCAGGGACTCGACCACAACTTCGTCGTCACCGGTGCGGGACCGCGTCACGTCGCGACCCTGCGCGGCAGGTCGGGACGCACCCTCGAGGTGTCGAGCGACCAGCCGGGCGTGCAGGTCTACACCGGGGCCCACTTCGACGGCACGGTCACCGGCACGTCGGGAACGGCATACGCCCCGAGGGCCGGGATCGCCCTCGAGACCCAAGGGCTCCCCGACTCACCCAACCAACCGGCATTCCCCAGCACGGTGCTGCGCGCCGGCGAGGTGCACGCGAGCACGACCACCTGGCGGCTCGCCCGCAAGCGCTGAGCGGTCGCGGTCGCCGGATGCGCGTGCAGGCGGCGTGGGGTGCGGTCCTCATGCACCACTGAGCATCGGGATCCGTTTCTTCAGCCTCCGAAGCCCCACCCCAGCCGACCGGTCGCCCTGGCGCCGTGCCGCCGTGCCCACTTCTCGATGCCGCGTGCATCGATCGGCAGCGCTGCAGAGAGCACCTCGTTCCCCTCGGGAGTGACGAGAAGGTCGTCCTCGAGACGCACACCTACCCCTCGCAGCTCCGGCGGGACCGTGAGGTCGTGGGCGTGGAAGTAGAGGCCCGGCTCGACCGTCAGGACCATGCCCGGCTCGAGAGGCGCGCCCATGTACTGCTCGTAGGCCGACGACATGCAGTCGTGCACGTCCAGGCCGAGGTGGTGCCCGATGCCGCACACGAGGTAGCGCCGGTGCTGCTGTCCCTCCGGTGAGAGGGCCTCGTCGACCGACACGTCCAGCAGTCCCCAGTCGTGCAGGCCGGTGGCCACGACCTCCATGGCGGCGAAGTGGAAGTCGGTGTACTGGACGCCCGGGCGCACCTGCGCCATACCTGCCCGGTGCGCGCGTTCCACGAGGTCGTGGACCTCGCGTTGCTCGCGGCTGAAGGTTCCCGACGGGGGCACCGTGCGCGTCACGTCCGCCGTGTACAGCGTGGTGGACTCGACACCCATGTCGAGCAGCAGAGGGGCGTCCGGCAGCACCGGCCCGTCGCAGCGGACCCAGTGCAGCGTCGGCGCGTGAGGGCCCGAACCCACGATGGTCGAGTAGCCCGGCCCGTTGCCGTGGGTGCGGGCGTGACGGTCGAACGTGCCCTGCAGCCAGCGCTCCCCGAGCCCCTCGACCGCGGCCGGAACCTCCCCCATGACGGCCTCGAAACCACCGACGGTGGCGTCGATCGCCCGACGCAGCTCACGGATCTCCCAGTCGTCCTTGATCATCCGCAGGTCCGAGAGGGCCGCCGACAGGTCGGCGTCACGGACGAGCCCGTGCCGGGCGACGGTGTCGTCGTCGACGCTGGGCGAGGCGAGGGCTCCGCCACACCCGGCGAGCGTCGTCGGCAGCTCGCCGACCGGGCGCACGTCGATCTGCAGTGCCTCGGCCCACTCGCGCAGCCCCGGGGAGGAGCCGACCCACAGCTCGCCGTGGCTGGCGTCGCCGAAGAAGGCGTTCTCGCCCGGTCGTGCGGCAGGCGGCAGGAACAGCGTCCCACCCGCGGCCTCCGCGGCGCCCGCCCGGAGCACGAGTGTGGCGCCCTCTACCTGACAGCCGGTGAGCCAGACGAAGTCGCTGTCCGGACGGAACCCGTACGCCGCGTCACCGTTGCGCTGCGGCGCCCTGCCGGAGGCCACGACGACCGTGCGCCCCGGGAGCCGCTCGACGAGTCGACGCCGGTGCTCGGCCGCGGCCTCGGCGGCCCCGTCCACCAGAACGGGACGGACCGCCTCCTCGGCCCAGCCGCGGGCGATTCCGGACACGAAGCCGGGAGCCTCGTGGAGGCGCGGAGGCCGGGTACCGGCATACGGGGGACGGGGCGTCGCTCCCTGGGTCGTGGCTCCCTGGGTCGTCGTGGCGCTCATCGTCGTTCTCCTCCTCGGTCGCGGATCAGCTCGCGCAGGTGGGTCAGCACCTGCCCGCTGCCGATCCCGTCGTGTTCGAACTCGTTGGTCACCCAGGCCTGCGCGCTGCCGACCCGCGAGAGGGTGTCGAGCTGCAGGTGGGCATCGACGTACATGTCGTCGTAGTAGACCGCTGCCGCGACCGGGACCTCGTTGGCCGCGAGGCGTTCGGGGTCGTAGAGCCGCGACCAGGCCGGACGCGCGGCCAGCTCGTGCACCGCGGGTTTGAAGCCGCGCAACAGCCGCACCTCCTCGAACATCCACGGGAAGGCCATCTCGCCGGTGAACAGCAGCGGCCGCCGGGCCGGGTCGAACTGCGGGCGGCGCTCCCGCTCCTGCTGCGCGGCCCACCCGATCGGGCCGTTGTCGCCGTCGCCGTAGATCGACTCCTGCAGGGTCCAGAAGAGCGGGTTGCCGGCCGAGGAGGACCGGGCCAGGCACTCCTCGAGGAAGCCCGCCGAGAGCCGGCCGGGCCGGGCGAACGCCTTCTCCACGAGCCAGTGCATCCGCTCGAACCCCGGCTTCATCCCGAAGTCGATCCCGAGCGACTGGAACCGGTGCACCGTCAGGACGTCACCGTCGGGCAGGAGCACGTCGCCGGCCGCGAGGCGGTCGGCGATCGCCGCCACGGTCTCGACGTCCTGCGGGTAGCGGCGGTAGTACTCGGCGGTCTTCTCCTCCACGCGGGTGAAGGTGCGCCGGTAGACCTCGGCCGCGCTGGCCGGGGTGCCGGGTATGCCGCCCGCGACGTAACAGGCCGCCAGTCCCTCGGGTGCCTGGCTGAGGTAGCACAAGGTGATCCACCCGCCGTAGCTCTGCGCGAAGGTCACCCAGCGCCGGCCGCCGTAGACGGTCGTGCGCACGTGCTCGAGGTCGCGCACGATCGAGTCGGCGCGGAAGTGCGCCAGGTGGTCGGCGGCAGCGGCCGCGTCGGCGAAGCCGGCGAGGTCGACGGCCTCCAGGGGCGTGCTGGCCCCGGTGCCGCGCTGGTCCACGAGCACGACGCGGTGCGTGCGCAGGGCCTCGTCGACCCAGCCGCTGCGGTCCACCGGCCGCGGGTTCGCGCCGCCCGGGCCGCCCTGCAGGTAGGTCAGCAACGGCAGCTCCTCGTCGCGCTTCTCGGGGTCGACGAGCTCCCGGACGAAGACGTCGACCGAGGGCCCGTCGGGTCGGGCCCAGTCGAGCGGCACCGGCACGACGCGCTCCCGCACGTGCAGGCCGGGAAGGTGGTAGTCCACGGTGGACGGCATACGGTCAGGCTCCTGTTCGTGCGGGACTGGCATCGAGGGGCTCACGCCGGACGGCAAGCCGCTCCGCTGCCCGCGTCCTGCGCGCAGCCTCCCACTCGGGACGGATCCGCGGCACGGCCCCGAGCAGCGTGCGCGTGTACTCGTGCTGCGGGTGGTCGAAGACGCTGTCGCGGTCGCCGGCCTCGACGATGCGCCCGCCGGACATGACGGCGACCCGCGTCGCGATCTGCCGCACGACGGCGAGGTCGTGGGCGATGAAGAGGTAGCTGAACCCCTCCTCGCGCTGAAGCTCGCGCAACAGGTTGATGATCTGGGCCTGCACCGACACGTCGAGGGCCGAGACGGCCTCGTCGCAGACCACGAGCCGGGGCCCGACGGCCAGCGCCCGGGCGATGCCGATCCGCTGCGCCTGCCCACCGGAGAACTGGGCGGGGTGCCGCTGCCACTGGTTGGGGTCGAGCCCGACGCGCTCCATGAGCGACTGGGTGAACCTCTTCGACCCGCCCGGGGGCTTGCGCCCCTGGTAGAGCAGGGGGGCGGTCACGATGCGCTCGACGGTGTGCCGCGGGTTGAGCGAGGAGTACGGGTCCTGGAACACCACCTGCACCTCGCGGCGGAAGGCATGCAGGTCACGGCCGCTGAGCCCCGTGACGTCCTGGCCGTCGAACCTGACCGTGCCGGAGGTCACGTCGATCAGCCGCGCGACGAGACGTGCGGTCGTCGACTTGCCCGAGCCCGACTCGCCCACGAGCGCCAGCGTCTCGCCCGCGGCCACGGTGAGACTGACGTCGTCGACGGCACGGAAGGTGCGGCCTCGGGTCACCAGCCCTCCGCTCCCGGCGACGGGGAACTCCTTGACCAGGTGCTCGGCCTGCAAGACGGGGGTGGTGCTCATCGGTGGTCTCCCGTGGGGCTGAGGCTGCGCAGGTCGCCGATCACGTCGTCGATGCGCGGCACGGCGTCGAGCAGTCCCTGCGTGTAGGGGTGCTGGGGGTCGCTGAAGATGGCCTCGACGGGGCCGCGCTCGACGCAGACGCCGGATCGCATGACGACGATGTGGTCCGTGACCTCGCTCACGACCGCGAGATCGTGCGTGATGAGGATGAGCGACGTCCCGGTCTCGCGTCGGATCTCCTGCAGCAGTGCCAAGATCTGCGCCTGCACCGTGACGTCGAGGGCGGTCGTCGGCTCGTCGGCGATGAGCAGCTCGGGCTCGGTCGCGAGCGCCATGGCGATCATGACGCGCTGGCGCATGCCGCCGGAGAACTGGTGCGGGTAGTGGTCGACCCGACGCGCGGCGTCCTTGATGTGGACCCGCTCCATCGCCTCGACCGCCACCTGGTGCGCCTTGCGCCGGGTGACTCCCCGCCGGTGCGAGCGGTAGGCCTCCTCGATCTGCGCCCCGACCGTGTAGTACGGGTTCAGCGACGAGAGCGGGTCCTGGAAGATCATCGCGACCCGGTCGCCACGAACGCGCCGCAGCTGGGCCTCCGACATCGAGGTGAGCTGGTCCGTCCCGAGCATCACCGTGCCGGCGCGCGTGGCCTTGGGTGGGAGCAGTCCCATGATCGCCAGGCTCGTCAGCGACTTGCCGGAGCCGGACTCGCCGACGATGCCCAGCGCGCCGCCCGGCTGGAGGTCGAGGTCGAGGTGCGACACGACGTCGACGCTCCCGGTGGCGGTCGGGAAGGAGACCGTGAGGTCGCGGACCGTGAGTGCGCCTGTCGCAGCGCGTCGCTTCGTGCCGGTGCTCGCCAGGCTCATGCCGCCACCCGCACTCTCGGGTCGATGAAGGTGTAGACGACGTCGACGACGACGTTGCCCACGACGACGAAGAACGCTGCGAGCAGCGTCACGCCCATGATGACCGGCTGGTCGTTCTTGGCGATCGAGTCGGCCGCCATCTTGCCGACGCCGTTGAGCCCGAAGACGGTCTCGGTGATGAGCGCTCCGCCGAGGAGCCCGGCGAAGTCCATGCCGAACACGGTGACGACAGGTGTCAGCGCGGGACGCAGGGCGTGGCGGCGCCAGATGAGGCGCGGAGCCAGTCCCTTGGCACGCGCAGTGCGCAGGAAGTTCTCCTGGAGGGTGTCGATGACGTTGGCCCGAGTGAGTCGCGTGTAGCCCGCCGCGTAGCCGACTGCGAGCACGATCCACGGCATGACGAAGTTGAGGAACCAGCGGCCGGGATCCTCACCGAACGGGACGGCCTGGGGGAACGGCAGCCACTGCAGCTGCACGACGAGGACGTACTGCAGCACGAGAGCAAGGACGTAGTTGGGGATGCTCAGGCCCCCGAGCGTCAGTCCGGTGAGCGTCCGGTCGACCCAGGTGCCCTCCTTGACCGCGCCGATGAGACCGGAGATGACACCGACGAGCAGCCACAGCACCGCGGCGCCGATGGCCACCGTCGCCGACACCGGCAGTCGCTGCACGATCATGTCGGTCACCGACTGGCTGGACTGGAAGGAGTAGCCCAGGCATGGTGCGGCGCACTGGACCGCGTTCGCGCCCTCGCCGTAGGTGCGTCCTGCGAACAGGCCGCCGAGGAAGGTGAAGAACTGTGTCCAGAACGGTCGGTCCAGTCCGAGGTTCTGGCGGATCTGGTCGATCCGGTCCGGCGTGCAGTTCTTGCCGCAGATCTGCACGGCGGGGTCGGGTGACAGGAGGAAGAAGACGGCGTAGGTGAAGAGGCAGACCAGCAGGAGGACGCCGGCCATGGCGGCGATCCTGCCGACGAGGTATCGGGGCATCAGCGGGCCTCCCCGGTGTCGATGACGGCTCGCAACCGGTCCCCGAGGACGGTGAACGAGAGCACGAGCAGGAACAGGAAGAGGCCCGGGATCGCGAAGTACGTCGGCACCACCGAGTACCAGGTGACGGAGCTGGCGATCATCTGGCCCCACGACGGCTCGGGTGGCACGACGCCGACGCCGAGGAACGACAGGCCCGCTTCGGTGCCGATGTAGCCGGGCACCGAGAGGGTGACCATGACGATGATCGTCGAGCGCAGGTTGGGCAGGATCTCGCGGAAGACGATGCTCGCCCCTGACGCACCGGAGGCCTGGGCCGCCTCGACGAACTCGCGCCGGGCGAGGGACATCGCCTGCCCCCGCACGATGCGTGCCAGGTAGGGCCAGCCGAACACCGAGATGATGACGACGAGGAGCGCCGACCGGTTGCTTGCCGGTAGGGCTGACAGCACGGCGATCATGAAGATGAGTGCCGGGAAGGCCATGAGGAAGTCCATGACCCGCGAGATGACCTGGTCGGACTTGCCGCCCAGGTAGCCCGCGAGCAGGCCGCAGGTCACGCCGAGAACCGTGGTCAGGGCGGTGGCCGCGACAGCGATCGTCATCGAGACCCGTGCGCCGTAGACGATCCGGGCGAAGATGTCGCGGCCGCTGCCCGGCTCGACGCCGAACCAGTGCTCGCTACTGATCCCGCCCCAGGGCCCGAGCGGCACGCCGCCGAGGTTGGGGTCGATCGCCGACTGGTCGAACTCGTAGGGGGACCAGCCGCTCAACCGTACGATGAGCGGCGCGAAGAGTGCCATGAGCACGACGAGCCCGATGTAGCCGGCCGAGAGCACGGCTCCGGCGTCGCGGCGCAACGAGCGCAGGGCCCTGGCCCCTGAGGCCACCTCCGGGGGTGGCGCGACGGTGTCCGTCGCGCCACCCAGGGCCGCCTCAGCAGCACCCGTGAGCTCGAGCTCGGTGGGGGTGATCGTCATGCGAGGGTCACTTCTTGGACGGGTCGCGCAGACCGACGAGCACGTAGTCGATCCCGCCGGTTGCGGCGCCCGGAGAGGCGAACAGGCCCGCGACGTTGCTGCCGGGCAGGTAGACGGCCTGCTCGACGTTGAGGGGAACGATCGGTGCGAGCTTGAGGATCTGCTCGTCGAGGTCGCCCCACTGCTTGTTCGCCGCCGCGAGGTCCGTCATGGCCCCGATCTGCTCGATCTGCTGGTTGACGGCGGGGGCGTTCAGCTGCGCCAGGTTGGAGTTGCCCTTGTCCAGGATGTTGGGGCCGTAGAAGAGCGGAGGCAGGAAGGTGGCAGCGGAGGACGCCCAGTCCGGGCACCAGCCCGTGATGGCGGCGTCGTGCTGCTGGGAACGCGTCCCGATGGTCTCGTAGTACTTTGCCGAGTCGATGACGTTGAGCTGGACGTCGACCCCGATCCGCTTGAGGGACTGCTGGATCGCCTCGGCCTGCTTCTGCATCTTCGGGTCAGAGCGGATGTCGAGGACCAGTGGGAAGCCCTGCGACTGGCCGGCCTCGGTGAGCAGTTTCTTGGCGGCCTCGACGTCGCCCTTGTGGCCGGGGCTCGGGTAGACGTCGAAGTCCTTGTGGCCGGCGACGGTCGTCGGCAGCGTCGTCGTGGCGATCGTCGCCAGTTGGGTGCCGCCCGTGGCGTTCTGGACGGCTGCCTTGTCGACCGCGAAGCTGATGGCCTGGCGCACACGGAGGTCGTCGAGCGGCTTCTTTGTCGTGTTGAGGGACATGTAGGTAGTGCAGATGCCGGACATCCGCAGGGTCCGGTCCTTCAGCTGCGGTGACTGCAGGCGGGGGAGGGTCGAGGCCTGGATGGTCCCGGAGATCGCGTTGACGTCGGCGCCCTGTCCGGCCATGAGCCGCTCGTCGATGGTGGCGCCGTCGAGGCCCATTGTGAAGCGCCACCCATCGGGCTCGGCGGTGCGCACGTCGTCGGTCTTCGGGTCCCAGTTCGGGTTGCGCTCGAGCTGGATCACGCTTCCGGGAGTGTAGGAGGCGAGCTTGTAGGGGCCGGAGGCGATGATCTTCTTGAGGAAGGAGTCGCCGGCGCCGCTCCCCTTGGGGAAGGGCGTCATGTTGACCTGCCCGACGACGGCGTCGAACTCGGGGAACGGCTTCTTGAGGTGGAAGACGATGGTCTGCGGGTCGGGCGTCTCGATGGTCGGCAGGTCTCCGGAGCGGTACGGCCCGCGGTAGTCGGCCGGGGCGGCGATGACCTGCTTGGCGTACGGCGAGCCGATGCCGATCTCGGGGTCCCAGGCGCGCGAGATGCCGAACTTCACCTCGGCCGAGGTGATGGGCGTCCCGTCGTCGAACTTCAGGCCCTGCTTGAGCGTGTACGTCCACGTCTTGCCGCCGTCGGACTGCTTGCCGAGGCCGGTGGCGAGGTCGGGGACGATGGCGTTGGGGTCCTTGGCGTTCCCCGGGGCCGACGTGGTCAGGGTGCGGTAGACGAGACGGTAGAAGTTGTTGACGCCACCGTCCCAGCCGCGGGCGGGGTCGAGGTAGGAGAAGTCGGCCTTCTGCAGCACCTCGACAACGCCTCCCTTGGCAGGGGTGGCGCTGAACGACGTGCCGCCGCCGCTGGTCTGTCCGCTGGTCTGTCCGCTCGACGGGCCGCCGCCGCAGGCGCCGAGGGCGAAGGCTGCGGTCGCAGCGAGCGCCACGGTCGTGGTGAGGTGCCGATTCATAGTGACCTTCCGGGGTCTCGGGTTTGGGTGGAGGTGCGGGAGGGTTCAGCTCTGGCGTAGCCAGACCCGCATGGCAGCGGGCCGACGGTTGCCCCAGAGGTAGTAGGGGACGAGCGGCACCGGGACCGCAGGCGAGGCGTCCTCGTCTGCAACGCCGCCGCCCTGGTGGGCTTCGTCCAGGTCCGGGTAGGGCTCGCTCGACGTCGCCGGTTGGACGGCCACGAGCCCTTCGACGGCGCGCGCCGTGACCGCGTCCGCGCCGGGCCGGGTCGCCTCTCGGGCGCCCACGAGGACGAGGTCGTCGACGGGGGCCGGTGCGTCCTGCTGCTCGAGGCAGTGGACGATCGGTCCGCGTACGACCGCGACCGCGCCGCGCGTGGCGTCGAGGTGCGGGTGCGACACGACGCGACGGACGCGCATCGGCAGCTGCAGGCGCAGCTGCTCCCCCGGGCTCCACTCGCGGGTCAGGCGCAGCCAACCGGGGCCGACGTCGGGCAGCGCGTCGCCGTCCAGCGTCGCCGTCGCGCCGGTGGCCCACCCGGGGACGCGTACGGCGAGGGTGACCGGCCCGGCGGCGGCCCGTCGCACGCCGATCTCGAGGGTGCCGTCGAAGGGGTATGCCGTCTCGACGTCGACGTCCAGTCCGGGCGAGTTGACCTGGCCCGCCGTGAGGAGCCCGAGCGTCAGGGAAGTCTCGTTGGCGACCGCGACGTGGTCCTGCAGCTGGGCCATCCAGCGCACGACGTTGGGAGGGCAGCAGGGACACCCGAACCACGCGCGGCGAAGGGGCTCGCCACCGGTCTCGGCTCCGGAGCGCTGTTCGTGGTCGGGGCGTCGCTGCAGCGGGTTGTCGTAGAAGAAGGTGGAGCCCTCGAGCCCGAGGCCGACGGCATACGCGTTGTAGAGGATGCGCTCCACGGCGTCCAGCACGTCGGCCCTGCCTGTCGCGACGAAGAGGCGCCACCCCCACTGCATCGCGCCGATGGCCGCGCAGGTCTCGGCGTAGGCGCGCTCCGACGGGAGCTCGTAACGGTCGCCGAAGGCCTCGTCGGAGTGCCGCGAGCCGAGCCCGCCGGTCAAGTAGGACTTCGTGGCCACCATGTCGTCCCACAGCTTCTCGAGGTGGGCGAGGAGGGCGGCGTCGCCCGTCTCGACGGCCACGTCGGTTGCGCCTGCCGCGAGGTAGACCATGCGCACGGCGTGCCCGGTAACCGAGTCCATCTGCCGCAGGGGCGCGTGGTCCTGGAAGTAGTTCGGCGGGAAGATCGAGTGAGCGAGGGTCCCGGCGCCGCGTCGGTCCACGAACAGCTGCGCCTGACGCAGGTAGCGGGCCTCGCCGGTCTCGCGGAACAGCTCGACCAGTGCCATCTCGGACTCGGGGTGACCGCAGTAGGCGGCCTCCCCGTCGTCGCCGTAGCGCTCGACGACCAGGTCGGCGAACCGTCGCGCCACGTCGAGCAGGCGACGGTCGCCGAGCTGGCGGGACGCGGCCACCGCGGCCTGCGCCAGGTGGCCGAAGTTGTACAGCTCGTGGCCCCAGGCCAGGTCGGACCACGGCTCCCGCAGCGCGCCCTCACCGCCGAAGGCGGTGCCGAGGTATCCATCCGGGCGCTGGCTCCGGACGATGAGGTCCACGGCGGCCTCGTAGAAGTCCCGCACGTCGGCCATCGGGGCACCGTGCAGGTCCGGCCGGGCGAGCTCGTAGGCGATGCCCTCGAGGGTCTTGTAGACGTCCGTGTCGAGGAACGGGTAGCGGCCCGCGTACGGGGCGGTGATTCCGTCGGCGATGCGACGGAAGTTCTCGAGGTTGCCGGCGTTGACGACCTGCTCCGCGGTGTGCGGCACGGTGACCTCACGGTTGCGTGCCTGCCAGTCGGCCAGCAGGCCCGGCCCGAGGCGGACCGCACCGGCGCCGAGCGTGCGCCCCAGAGGGCCGGCGACGTCGGCGGCCGCCGACGCGGCGGAGGGGCGTGCGGAGGGGTGGAAAGCGGGCACGACTGGGTCTCCTGAGTGCTACGTGATATCTCACTGATCATCGCTTTTCGGCGAATGCCGGGGAGTCAATCACAGCCGGGTGGCCCAGCGGAAGGCCTTTGTTAGCGTTCACAGAAAATGTTCTGTGCGTGAGACGGCCTACGTACCCGGCCTTCACCACCGTGGACGAAGCCCAGGGAGCGCGGCCGGGGAGACGTGGTTGACAGGCGCCATGGAGTAGTACGTAAGATACTACTGACCTGCACGAGGGTCTCGCCGCGCTCCGCGACCGCCGACGCCGTGCCATCGGAAGGAGATGGGATGAGCGCATCGGCTACCAGCGGCTCGCTCCGCCGGATCGAACCCACCGAGAGCCTGCGCGAGCGCGTACGGCGTGCCCTCGTCGCCGCCATCGTGACCGGCGAGCTCGCGCCGGGCCAGCTCGTCTCCGTCCCGACGCTCGCGACGCGGTTCAACGTCTCGGCGACGCCGGTACGCGAGGCGATCCTCGAGCTCGAGAACTCCGGCTTCGTCGAACCGGTGCGCAACAAGGGGTTCCGGATCACCACCGTCAGCGAGGACGCCCTGCGCAACGTCGCCTCGGTTCGCCTCATGATCGAGCCGACGTGCATGGAGCGCCTCGCCGCCGCCTTCCCGTCGGCAGCCCTGCCGGAGCTGCGCGCCGGTGCGGACCGGATCGTCGAGGGTGCTCGCACCGGCGACCTCGTGGCCTACCTCGAGGCGGACACCGCCTTCCACGTGCGGCTCACCGCGATGCTGGGCAATCCCATCACCGTCGAGATCGTCAGCGACCTGCGCAGCCGGGCCCGCCTGCTCGGCCTGTCCGCGATCGCCGGAACCAGCCGGCTCGTCGAGTCCGCGCACGAGCACCACGAGCTGCTCGACCTGCTCTCTGGCGGCGACGGCGGCGGCGCGCGCGCCCTCATGGAGCGCCACATCGGCCACTCGCTGGGCCTCTGGGCCGGCCAGAGCGAGCACTGAGCACCTCACCGACAGCCAGTCCAGCGGGACGGTGATCCGTCCCCCGCCCTTCGAAGTCACCACAGGAGCAGCATGAGCGACGTCATCGTGATCGGCGCCGGCATCATCGGCGCCGCCTGCGCTCGTGCGCTCGCCCGTGACGGTGCCCGCGTCACCGTGGTCGACCGTGGCACACCGGCCACCGCCACGAGCGCCCATGGCGAGGGCAACGTCCTCGTGTCGGACAAGGGCCCCGGTCCCGAGCTCGACCTGGCCCGCTACGCGTCGTCCCTCTGGCCTGCGCTCACGGCGGAGCTGGCCGACGAGCTGGGCCCGCAGTTCCCGTCGCTGGAGTACGAACGCAAGGGCGGGCTCGTCGCCGCCACGACCGGTGCCGGCGCGCAGCCGCTCCTGCAGTTCGCCCTGGACCAGCAGGCCGCAGGCGTCGACGCCCGGCCGTTGGAGATCGCAGAGGCGCTCGAGCTGGAGCCTGACCTCTCCCCCGCCATCACCGCCGCGGTCCACTACCCCGAGGACGCGCAGGTGCAACCCGTGGTCGCCGCCGAGGCCCTGCTCGCGTCGGCGCGACGGCTCGGCGTGACCGTCCGGCCGCAGACCGAGGTCATCGAGGCGCTGACCACGCATGAACGCATCACGGGGGTGCGCACCTCTACCGGCCTACTCAGCGCCGATGCCGTCGTGGTCGCTGCAGGCCCGTGGTCAGGCAGTGTCAGCGAACGGCTGGGCGCACCACTTCCGGTGCGACCGCGCCGGGGCATGGTCCTCGTCACGACGCGGATGCCGCACCGGATCCGTCACAAGGTCTACGACGGTGACTACTTCGGTGCGACACAGTCGGCCGAGGCCGCGCTGCAGACGTCGGCCGTCGTCGAGTCCACCGCCGCGGGGACGGTGCTGATCGGTTCCAGCCGCGAGCAGGTCGGCTTCGACACCCGGCTGCGCGTCGAGATCCTCGCCGCGATCGCCGAACGCGCCCTGCGGTTGTTCCCCTCGCTCGCAGGCTCGAGCGTCATGCGGTCCTACCTCGGGTTCCGCCCCTACGTGCCCGATCACCTGCCCGTTATCGGGGCCGACGAGCGACAGCCGGGTCTGTGGTTCGCCACCGGTCATGAGGGTGCCGGCATCGGGCTGGCACCCGCCACGGGAGAGATCCTCACCGCCCTCGTGTCCGGCACCGCCCCTGCGGTCGACGCCGCACCGTTCCGTCCCGGCCGACCGGGCCTGAGGGCCGCCGAGCTCGAGAGTTCCGGCCCCGTCCTCGCGGAGGAGACCGCCTCATGAGCACTCACGAGACCGTCACCATCACCGTCGACGGTGCACCCGTCAGCGGCCGGGCCGGCTCGTCGATCGCCGGGCTCCTGCTGGCTGCCGGCGACACCGCCTGGCGCACCACGTCGTTCGCGAGCCAGCCTCGCGGCATCTTCTGCGGCATCGGCGTGTGCTTCGACTGCGTGGTCCAGGTGAACGGCCTCGCCGACGTCCGCGCGTGCCTGCGTCGCGCCTGCGACGGCGACGTCGTGGTCCGTCAGCACATCAGCCCGCCGGAGGCCGCCCGGTGACCGCGAACCCTCTCGCCGACGCCCGAGGTTCCCGGCACGTGGTCGTCGTCGGCGCCGGCCCGGCCGGTCTCAGCGCAGCACGGGCCGCAGCCGAGGCCGGCGCGCGGGTGACGGTCCTCGACGCATCGCACGTGACCGGAGGGCAGTACTGGCGGCATCCCGCCGTCGCGACCGACCGGCTCGAGGCCGCAGACCTCGAGCTCCAGCACGGATGGACAACCTTCCGGGCCCTCGATGCCGCCGTCGACGAGCACCCCGGCATCGAGGTGCTCACCGACGCCCAGGTCTGGGCCGCCGAGCGGCACGACGACGGCCCTCGGCTGCACGTCCTCGTCGGCCCGCCCGATGACATCGACCGTTCACCGCTCACGCTGCGCCCGGACGCCCTGGTCCTCGCCACCGGCGCCCACGACCGCACCTTGCCGTTCCCCGGCTGGCAGCTGCCCGGCGTCACCACCGCCGGGGCGGCACAGGCGCTCGCCAAGAGCGACCGGGTGGCGGTCGGGCGACGGGTCGTCGTCGCGGGCGCCGGCCCCTTCCTGCTCCCGGTCGCCGCGACCCTCGCCCGGGTCGGCGCGACGGTGCTCGGCGTCCACGAGGCGAGCGGCGCCCGAGCCCTGGCCCGTGGCTGGCTCCCCCGGCCATGGCTCCTTGCCGGCAGCCCGGGCAAGCTGGCCGAGCTCACCGGCTATGCAGCCGGTCACGTGCGCCACCGCATCCCCTACCGCACCGGCGAGGCCGTCATCGCAGCACACGGCGCCGACAGGGTCGAGGCCGTCACCATCGCGCGGCTCGACGACTCCTGGGCGCCGGTCGCCGGCACCGAGCGGATCGTCGAAGCCGACGCCGTATTCGTGAGCCACGGCTTCACGCCGCGGTTGGAGCTCGCGATCGCCCTAGGCACCGACATCACGGCCGCACGCTTCGTCGCTGTCGACGCCGACCAGCGCACCTCGACTCCCGGTGTGTGGGCCGCGGGCGAGAGCACCGGCATCGCCGGCGTCGACGCAGCCCTCGCGGAAGGGTGGATCGCCGGGCACCACGCAGCCGGGGGCCGCCGGGACGACACCCGGCTCCGCCGCGCCGTGGCGCGACGCCGCGCGACGCACGAGGTGAGTCGGCGGATGGAGGCGGCCCACGGCATACGCCCGGGGTGGGTGCGCTGGCTCGAGGACGACACCCTCGTGTGCCGCTGCGAGGAGGTCTCGGTCGGGCGGTTGCGCGAGGCCGCCTCACTCACCTGCTCGAGCGATCCCGTCTCCGTCAAGCTCACCTCCCGTGCGGGCCTCGGCATCTGCCAGGGACGCATGTGCTCTCCCGCCGTGTCGGCGCTCCTGGGTGCCCCTGCCGCCCTCGAGGCCAGGCCCATCGTGACCCCCGTTCGCCTCGGCGACCTCGCCCGGGCCCGCCACTCCGGCAGCAGGGCCCCAGCCGCCGGCTCCGCTTCGCACAACCCCCACTGAAAGGACCACCCGTGAGCACCACCCTCGACCTCGGCGGCGTCGTCGTCGCGACGACCCTTCCCTTCAAGGAGGACCCCTCCGCACCCGCCGGGCTGGCCGTCGACTACGACCGCTACGCCGAGCACTGCAACTTCCTCATCGAGAACGGATGCCGCGGCATCGGACCCAACGGGTCCCTCGGCGAGTACTCGTCGCTCACGGACGAGGAGCGACGACGCGTCGTCCAGGTCGCCGTCGAGACCGTCGCCGGACGCGGCATCGTCGTCGCGGGGGTGCACGGCGTCGGCTGGCACCAGGCGCAGCACTGGGCGCGTCTCGCCGCCGAGGACGGCGCCGACGGCGTGCTGCTGCTGCCGCCGACGATCTACCGCGCCAACCGCGGCGAGGTCATCGAGCACTACCGCCGCGTCGACGAGGTCGGCCTGCCGATCATGGCCTACAACAACCCGTTCGACACCAAGGTCGACCTCACGCCCGACCTGGTCGCCGAGATCGCCCAGCTCGACAACGTCGTGGCGATCAAGGAGTTCTCCGCCGACATCCGCCGCGTCCTCGAGATCCAGGAGGTCGCCGACATCGACGTCATCGCCGGTGCGGACGACCTGCTCTTCGAGTCGCTCGTCGCGGGTGCCGTGGGCTGGTTCGCCGGCTACCCCAATGCCTTCCCCAAGGAGGCCGTCGAGATCTACACGCTCGTCAAGGACGGCAACATCGCCGAGGCGCGCGAGCTCTACTCGCACCTCGTCGCCGTCTTCCGCTGGGACTCGCGCACGGAGTTCGTCCAGGCGATCAAGCTGTCCATCGACATCGCGGGCCAGAGCTACGGCGGCCGTACGCGTCCGCCGCGCGGCCCCCTGAGCCCCGAGCACGAGGCACAGGTCCGCAAGGACACCGAGAAGGCCCTGTCCTACCTCGCGAGCCGATGAGCACACCCGACGACACGGCTGCCGGGGCGCGGATCGACCCGCGCCCCGGGAGCCGGTGGTACACAGCCGTCGACTCGCACACCGAGGGGATGCCGACCCGTGTCGTCCTCGACGGGGTCGGGACGATCCCCGGCGAGACGATGAACGACAAGCGGCTGCACTTCATCGAGCACCTCGACGGCATCCGGCAGCTGCTCGTCAACGAGCCGCGCGGCCACGCCGCCATGAGCGGCGCGATCCTCCAGCCCCCCACCCGCGACGACTGCGACTGGGGCGTGGTCTACATCGAGGTGTCCGGCTGCCTGCCGATGTGCGGGCACGGAACCATCGGTGTCGCAACGGTGCTCGTGGAGGCGGGACTCGTCGAGGTCGTCGAGCCGGTGACCACCATCCGCCTCGACACACCGGCCGGTCTCGTCATCGCCTCAGTAGAGGTCGAGGACCACCATGCCGTGTCGGTGACGCTCGAGAACGTGCCCAGCTTCGTCGTCCGGCTCGACGCCACCGTCGACGTGCCCGGCCTGGGCGCCGTGCCGTACAGCCTCGCCTTCGGCGGCAACTTCTACGCGATGGTCGACCTGGACGCGGTCGGGCTGCCGTTCGACCGCTCCCGGCAGGACGACATCCTGGCGGCCGGTCTCGCCATCATGGACGCGATCAACGCCACCGACCCGCCGCACCACCCGACCATCGACGGGGTCGACCACTGTCACCACGTCGAGTTCATCGCCCCCGGGTCGGATGCCACCCTGTCGCGGCACGCCATGGCCATCCACCCCGGGTGGTTCGACCGGTCCCCGTGCGGCACCGGCACATCGGCCCGCATGGCCGAGCTGTGGGCCCGCGGCGAGCTGCCGCTCCACACCGACTTCGTCAACGAGTCGTTCATCGGCAGCCGCTTCGTGGGCCGCCTGGTCGCCGAGACGGACGTGGCCGGCACCCCTGCGGTCGTGCCCACCATCACCGGCCGCGCGTGGGTCACGGGGACAGCCCGTTACCTGCTCGACCCCACCGACCCCTTCCCCACCGGCTTCGCCTTCTGACGAGGCCCCGGGAGCGGCCTGAGGGCGGCACCCGGCCGGCACCTTCTTCGAGGAGATCATGAACTCCGCAAGCCCAGAAACCACCACGCCCAGCGCCTCGTCGACGCCCGAGGCTGAGATCGAGCACGCTGTCGACGACGTCGTGGAGCGCGCGAGCCGCGCCTTCGACGCCGTGTCGGCCCGGGAGCCGGCGGTGCTCGCCGCCGGTCTCGACGCCGCGGCGGAAGCCCTCGAGATCCACGCCGACGAGCTCATCGAGCTCGCGGCGAGCGAGACGGGCCTGACGACGGCGCGCCTCACCGGCGAGCTGCGCCGCACGCGGGTCCAGCTGCGGCTGTTCGCCCGCGTCGCGGAGCGTGGTGACCACCTCGACGTGCGGATCGACCCGCACGACCCCGACTTCGCGCTGGGAGTGCCGCGTGACGACCTGCGTCGGGTCCTCATGCCGGTCGGGCCGGTGGCCGTCTTCGCCGCGAGCAACTTCCCCTTCGCCTTCTCCGTCGCGGGCGGTGACACCGCCGCCGCGCTCGCCGCCGGCTGCACAGTCGTCGTCAAGGCCCATCCCGGCCACCCGCTTCTCTCCCGGCGCGTCTGCGACATCGTCGCGCTCGCGCTCGTCGAGGCGGGTCTCCCGGAGGGCACCCTGCAGCTCGTGGAGGGCCAGGACGCCGGAATCGCCCTCCTGCGCCACCCCGGCACTCGGGCTGCATCGTTCACCGGCTCCCTGCACGCGGGAAGGTTCCTCGCCCACGTCGCCGCGTCTCGCCCCGACCCGATCCCCTTCTTCGGCGAGCTCGGCAGCGTCAATCCGGTCGTGGTCACGAGGGCGGGGCTCCAGGCGTCGCGCGACCATCTGGCAGCCGGGTTCGTCGCAAGCGTCAGCGGCTCGGCCGGCCAGCTGTGCACCAAGCCCGGGTTCCTTCTCGTGCCCTCCGGCTGGGGGCTGGACAATGGCCTCAGCGCCGCTGCGGCGGAAGTCCCCGAGCACCGCCTGCTCAACCCCGGCATCGCCAACGGCTACGCAGCACGACGAGACGCGATTCTCGACACCGATGGCGTACGCGTCGTGCACGAGGGATCGTTACGCCGGGACGAGTCGGGCCAGGGCTGGGCCACGCCCACGCTCGTGGCGGTCTCACTGGAGACGTTGCGGGCGCACCGCGACACCTTGCTCGACGAGGCGTTCGGACCCCTGTCCATCGTCGTCGAGTACGACGAGAACGCCGACCTCCCGGCCGCCCTGCTGGAGCTCTTCCCGGGGAACCTCACGAGCACGCTGCACGCCGGTCACGACGAGACCGGCCCCGACGTGCAGGCGATCGTCCGGACCATGGCGCGCACGAGTGGGCGCGTGCTGCTGCGCGGTTGGCCCACGGGCGTCGCCGTGACTCCGGCCATGCAGCACGGTGGTCCTTGGCCCGCGACGACCACCGACGCCACCTCGGTCGGCACTGCGGCGATTGCACGGTTCCTGCGCGGAGTCGCCTTCCAGGGCGCTCCAGACGCGCTCCTGCCACCGTCGGTGCGTGACGCCAATCCGTGGCATGTGCCCCAGTCCCGCTGCGCCGCAGGTGAATCCATCCGGTGGTGAGATCCGCTCGATGATCTCGCAAACAGGCGACTCTGGCCCTGCCCAGCCGTTGACCAGCGAAGTGATATATCATATTTTGTCCGGACAGGGTGAGTGAGCAGCCCCGACCCGGGGGGCGGCAGGGACGGCCACCCGGTCGCCCACATCCGGACACTCACCACGTTCCGTCTGGGAACCACCGGGTGCACTCACACACGTGACCTCGTCCTCGCCCCCCACGCCTGTCAGGACGTGGATCGGTGCCGCCAGCAGGCGACGCCCTTCCTGGGGCGAGCGCGCTGGGCCTCGGTCGATCCCTTCGAAGACGAAGGAGACGACGCATGACCAGCAACACATTCTCCCGCCGACAGATGCTGCGGTTCGGGGCAGTCTCGGCGGGAACCCTCGCCGTTGGCATCAACACGTCGGGAACCGCCATCGCGGCGTCCGACCCTGCTGCGAGCCCACTCGCGGCCGGGAGCGGCGCCGCCGGCAGGGTCAACGGACTGCCCGTTCCGACCTCATGGAAGGCGGTGCCCTTCGACCTCCAGCAGGTCCGTCTCGCCCCGAGCATCTTCACCGAGAAGCGCGACCGCATTCTGGCCTACGCTCGCGCCTACCCGGTCGACCGCATCCTCAGCAACTTCCGGCGTACCGCGGGCCTCGACACCAAGGGTTCTCAACCGCCAGGCGGCTGGGATGACGCGACAGGAAATCTTCGCGGCCACTACAGCGGCCACCTGATGTCGATGCTCGCGCAGGCCTGGGCCGGCACCGGGGAGCAGCTCTTCAGGGACAAGCTCGATGCCGTCGTGGCCGGGCTCAAGGAGTGTCAGGACGCCCTCACCACCCAGGTGGGTCGCCCGGGCACGCCACCGCCTCCTGCCACGTGGGGCAACGGCCGGTTCGGCGGAGGCCTTGTGCTGACCGGCGACGGGCAGTACGTCGGCCTGCCCGATGCGACGATCGACGGGCTGTCCGACTTCACCATCGCGTTCTGGGCCAACCTGCGGGAGCTCCGTACGTGGTCGCGCGCCTTCGACTTCGGCACGGGCACCAGGGCCAACATGTTCCTCACGGTCGATGCCGGCTCAGGTCCCCGGTTCGCCATCACGACCACGGGCGCCGGCGGTGAGCAGCGCATCAACGGTTCGAGCCGCCTGCCCACGGGGCGCTGGGTGCACCTTGCGGTGACCCTCCGTGGCCAGGTCGGAACGCTCTATGTCGACGGCGCCGTGGCGGGGACCAACCCAGGGATGACGCTGAAGCCGGCTGACCTCGGCGCTCCCAAGAACAACTGGATCGGACGGTCACAGTACGGCGATGCCACGCTGGCGGGAACCGTGGACGAGTTCCACCTCTTCGATCGAGCCCTCGACGGTTCAGAGGTGGCCGCGCTGACGACCGCGGCCGGCGGTGCCGGGCACGGCAACCTGGCGTGGTACCCGTTCGACGCCACGTCAGGCACCGTGGTCGCCGACGCGTCCGGTCGATCCTGGAACGCCGCCGTCGTCACCGGCGAGGGTGGCGACCCCGGCCCGAGCCACGCCGGCTTCCTCGCCGCCTACCCCGAGACCCAGTTCATCAAACTCGAGCAGCTCGTCACCTATCCGGCCATCTGGGCTCCGTACTACACGTGCCACAAGATCATGCGTGGCCTGCTGGACGCGTACGCCCTCACCGGTAACGCGACGGCCCTCGAGGTCGTACGCGGTATGGGCGAGTGGGTCCACAGCCGCCTGAGCCGACTGCCTCGCGAACAGCTCGACCGGATGTGGGCGCTCTACATCGCCGGCGAGTACGGAGGCATGAACGAGGTCATGGCCGACCTCTACTCCCTGACCGGCGACGAGCGGTTCATGGAGACGGCACGCTGTTTCGACAACACGCAGCTGCTCGCGGACTGCGTGGCCGACAAGGACACGCTCGACGGCAAGCACGCCAATCAGCACATCCCCCAGTTCATCGGCTACCTTCGCACCTTCGAACAGGGCGGAGACGCGTCCTACCGGACGGCCACGGAGCACTTCTTCGACATGGTTGTGCCCCACCGAACCTACATGCACGGCGGCACGGGACAAGGTGAGGTCTTCCGCGCGCGCGACAAGATCGCGGGCACCATCGTCACGACCACGAACGCCGAGTCGTGCGCCGCGTACAACATGCTCAAGGTCGCCCGGAACCTCTTCTTCCACTCCCCCGACGCCCGCTACATGGACTACTACGAGAAGGCGCTCGTCAACCAGATCCTCGCCTCACGTGAGGACTCCGACAGCACCAGCGACCCACTCGTCACCTACATGGTGCCGGTCGGGCCAGGAGCGACTCGTGGCTACGGCAACATCGGGACGTGTTGCGGCGGAACCGGTCTGGAGAACCACACCAAGTATCAGGACTCCATCTACTTCCGCGCCGCACAGGGGCGGACGCTGTGGGTCAACCTCTACATCCCCTCGACGCTCGACTGGACGGCCCTCGGCGTGCGCGTCGCCCAGTCCGGCGACTACCCACGCGAGCAGCGCAGCACCTTCACCTTCTCCGGCTCAGCCGTCATCGACCTTCGCCTCCGTGTTCCGGCCTGGGCCGGCGACCGGTTCACGGCGACGATCAACGGCCATCCCCAGCCGGTGCATCCGGGTGCCGACGGCTACGCACGTCTCAACCGGCGGTGGCGCGACGGTGACACGCTCGTCGTCCAGTTCCCCTACGCAATGCAGGTCGAGAAAGCCATCGACGACCCGACGCTCCAGGCGCTCATGTACGGACCGGTGGCCCTCATAGGCAAGGCGGCACAGACGGACTATCTGCCCGTCAGCCTCTACGGCGACGTACCCCTGTCGGGCGACCTGGGGGCAGCGTTCGCGCCCGGAAAGAGTGCGATGACGTTCGAGAACAACGGAATCCGGTTCGAGCCGTTCTTCCTCGGCAACGCCGAGCCTTACCACGCGTACCTACGTCGAAGCGAGGCGAACATCGTGTTCGCGAAGCACGACTCGGGCGTCGCCAACCGCGTGCACGAAGACGGACGATCCTTCCTCGACGCCCTGTGGTCGAAGGCGCCGTTCAAGACCGACGTCGCCTTCGAGCGTGCGGTCGACTCCACTTCGCAGGAGTGGCACACGGCGGGCCTGCTCTCCGCTTCGGAGGTTTCGGTCGTGAAGCGCACCGCGGCCTCAGCCCCGATGAGGACGGCTTGACACGACGTTGTCGCACGCCGCGCCACGGACTCCGCCGGCAACTCGCCGGTGTTGACCGTCACCAGAGCCAGGTAGTCCCTGTCCCGGTCCGGCCGCGTAGCAAGGTGCTCGCGACCGGACCGGGCAACGCCGATTTGAGGCGGGCGAACCCGACGTTCATGTCGCAATGCGCGGCCTCGGGCCCTTCGTTTCGCGTCGGCTCCGCTCGGTGACGTAGCAGACCTAGGCAGCAGAACCCAGCGCCCACGTCCACGCCGCCTCCCGCTACGCGCGCTGAAGACCCGAGGCCGGAAGGGCGGATGCCGCCCCTAGCTGGCACATCACGGAATCGCGACGGTGCAGGAGTCTGCTGCGATTGCATACCTCATCCCACGATCGGTGCAGGTCGTGGGCCGCGGGCGCCGAACGCCTCGCCTTCGCAGGCGGATCTTCCCGCGTGAACCCCACAGAGCCATCAGCTCCACGATTCCCCAGTCAGAGGCTTGCAGAATCGCCTTCGGAATCCGCAGCGCGAAGTACCCTTCCCGGTACATGCGAGAGGCCCCGACCGGCGTTTCCGCTTTTCAGGGCCTCCCGGGGCACTGGGTGGCAGGTGAAGGATTCGAACCTTCGTAGCTTTCGCGACGGACTTACAGTCCCGACAATGCAATTCGTTGGCCAGCGTCAATGCGTGAGGCACCGAAAATTCCCCACAGAATCCCCACAGACACTCGACCTCAGCCGCTCACCATCGATGCCAACCGACGTGCTCCTCGAGCCGGACTCGCCCCCTGCGGCTCCTCTCGGTCGGCGGTTGTTGTTTACCGGATTTGCCGATGACCGGACGTTGCGGATCGTTCCGCGGGAGTGAAGGCGTTGGCCCGTCTCGACGGGTTGCGTCGACGTGCCGTTGTACCGTCGTCGCAGTCCCGAATCGGACAGCGAGCAGATAAGACCACCGCGAGATGGGGTACACGAATGGCGCGCAAGGTTTCGGCGGAGGAGTCCGAGCGGCGCGAAGCACACATCGACCAAGCCGATGCATCCATTGCAAACGAACTGATGCTTCTAGGGGTGCATGTCGAGTCGGTCTGGGATCTACCTCGCGACAAGACGGTCCCCTCGGCTGCTTTCGACCTCATGTTCCGAGCCTTGGAGCAGACCCCCCGTCATCCCCGGGTTATCCGCTTGGGACTCGCCAATGCCTTGGCAAATCGCGCTGCGAGCGATCACCTGGAGCACGTCCTCGACCTCTTGCGGCGCGAGAACGACGTATTGGTTCGGGACGCGCTGGCCGGGGCCGCGTCAGAGATGGCATCGCCGGACCAGGCCGACCGCCTTCTTGAGGCGTGCCGTGACAAATCGCTGGGTGACTGTCGCGTCATGTTCGTCCCTCGTCTGGCCCGCTTCCGGCGTCGCGGCATTCGTGAGGCTCTTCAAGGTCTCGCAAACGACCCGATCCTCAAGGATGCGATCGCAAGGCACGTCCGAGCTGACGACTGAGCTCACGCCCGGGGCGACCACTCGTTCGCGCTGCGGACGCAACGCACGCATCTGCCGCGGATAGGTCTCTTCTCCTCGTCGGCCCGCTGATGAAGGAACGTTTGTAAGCGCATGGGTGTCAAATGGTTGAGGGACGGATTCATCCCCTGCGGCCCAGAGCCGGGGAGCGTGACCGCTCCAGGGGAGGGAAAGGTGAACCGACCGCGCAAAGCGAGCGCTGTGTTCGTATCGCTCGCGACCACACTTGTTGTCTCTGCAAGCGGGTGCTCGAACACAGCCGACGTCGCGGCCAATCGTTCAGCCGTTCCAGCACCGACGCATGTCGACGGACC
This sequence comes from Terrabacter terrae, assembly GCF_039529575.1. NCBI lineage: Bacteria > Bacillati > Actinomycetota > Actinomycetes > Micrococcales > Intrasporangiaceae > Terrabacter > Terrabacter terrae. Next base: position 274,550 of record NZ_BAAANB010000021.1, on the reverse strand, counting down.
GACACGGGTCGCCGGCTACTCGGCGGTCCCCGGGAAACGCGAGCTGACGATCTTTGTCACGGTGGACCAGCTGGCTACCCTCCGAGGCGTGTCCGTGGTGTCCGAGGATCCAACGCAGGTGATTGTGAGTGCTGATCTGTCCCGACGATCTGGGAACGCAGTGGGCATGCTCGGCTACGTCTGGGGAACCGTCTACTTGGCGAAGCCGCTTGGCCCGCGCCGTGTCGTGGATACCAGCGGAACAGTCGTGCGGCCGATCGCGCTCGCCGACGTCGGCCCAACACCAGGGCCAGAGCGAACAACTTGGGCCCCCGGCTGAGGCAGGGTGCACCCGAATCAGAACGCGCGGATCTGCCGCGCTGTGCGCGTGAGCGACGCGAGCCAGAGGTAGTCGCAACCACTCACGCACCTAGCGGCGTTACGGCGCGCTCCCGAAGTACCTTGCTCAACATGGATCGTGACGAGCAGGTCTTCGCCGAAGGCGTCTCCCCGAGCGGGGACACGTGGCGGCTGGGTTGGCAGCCCGACGACCACAGCGGCATCACCTGGCTGCGAATCACCACCCCTGACGGCAACACTCACAAAGGCGGCTACGGCAGCCCATCCATCTCCTCGCACACGCCGGTATCCATCTACACAGGCAGCGCCGACCACGTGCCCAACGGGGCCATCATCCGTGTCCCCACCGGTGCGACTGCCCTGGAAGTCACGA
>NZ_BAAANB010000021.1:205833-273779 GCF_039529575.1 Terrabacter terrae | reverse complement strand
GGTCGGAGTCTTCCTCTACCCGCCTGGGACCGACATTGGATCCGTCCGCGTCATCGACCAGGGCGGCCCGCACGACGTGCCGATCACTCAGCACCATCTGTAGTCCGGACTCGAGAACATCCGGACTGCCGCGGATAGTGCGTGTCAGTCGCCACCGAAGATCAGATAGGTCGACGCGTCGTCTCGGCAGAGTCCAGCGAGAGCCCGTAGCCGGAGCAGGCCGCGCATCTCCGGCCCATCCTTTGCGTCATCCAGCGACAGCTCGATATCACGCAAGAGCCCGGGCATCTCGACGCTCGCTATTGACGTGTCGGCGTAAGGGTCGATCGCGCCGAGGACCGGCAGCGTTGGACGACCGATGAACCGATCGAAGTCGCCGGCGGCATCGAATGTGCCTCCGGAAGGGTCGGCGACGTCCCGCACAGGCGAGGAGTCGCGGCGTCGCAGTTCCACCCAGATCGTCATGCAAGAAGAGTGCCAGTGACAGGAGCCCAGCGACGCACGCACATGCCGCCGATCGCTCGTTGGTTTGGCTCCGCGTGAGGCTTCCCACTCTCCCTCCGCGCTGGCGACCTGACCCGCAGGGGAGCGCGCGCCTCTATGGTGCGGAGGTGCGCAAACTCGGCTTCCGGAACTGGCGAGGGATCGGCGTGGCGGTCCGCTTGACCTTGTCTACGCCGGCCGGCTGGTGGTTCCTCGCCGCCCGTGTGATTGCTATTGCTCTGGCCTTTTGGGTGAATGGCCGATACGGAGACACCGCGGCAATCGTCACCTTGCTCATCGCCATCGTGGTGGCTGGGCTTGTGGCTCCGCCGCCGCCGGACGTGTTGGACTCTGACGCCGAGGAGTGCGGAAGCTCGCGCCGACGCGCAAGGACTGGACGAGTCGCCCACTGGCTGGCCTCAAGGCTTCGCGAGGCGCGAGCTGCAGTGGCCGTGCACCGTCCTTGACGGTGCACGGCCACTGCCATGGGTCGAAAGCGCTTCTTCAGTTGGCGCTCTTGGCCATCACCTCGACCTCGCTGACCGTCATGTAGCTGTTCGCTGTCATGACGACGCGCACTGCGCTCGTGCGCACAGGCGTCACCGGGACGGAGACGACGGGCGCCGCCGGGCCGGTCGCGGCGACCGTGACCACGTCCGACACCGGGCGCCACTTGCCGTCGACGAGGGCCTCGACCTGCAGCGTCCGCGCGTAGCTGACGTTGCCGCCGTCCTGGTAGAAGCGCGTCACGACACGCGTCACGTCGCGCGGCATGGGCAGCGTCACGGTCAGGGTGTCGCCCGGGCGCTGCGTCCCCGAGCGCCAGTTCGACCACGCCTTGTCGGTGAGGGCGCCGTTGACTATGCCCTGCACCGAGTATCCCGGCTCCGTGAACGTCGCGCTCGCGACAGTGCCGGGCGTGAGGGCCGCGTTGGCCTCGACCGGCTCGGTCACCGTGACGACGACCGAGGCCGGGACCGTGGTGCCGTCGGGCAGTGTTGCGGTGCCGCTGACCGTGACATCGCCGACGCGGTCGTAGGTCGCGCTGGACGTGTCCCACGTGACCGGGAGCGTCACGGCGACCTGGTACCGGTCGCTCGCGGCGGTCACCGTCGCGGGCAGGCTCGGCGTGCCGCCGACGTAGGTTCGCGCGGTGACCGACGTCGTCTTCGAGACGGTGTCCACGGTGACGACGTCGCGCACCGCGTACTCACGGCCGGTGGCCGGGTCGGTCGCCGTGCCGAAGACAAACACCTGGCCGGTCGTCTTCCACCGGGCCGCCGGGACCGAGCGCCACGTCACGGGGATGGCGCGGGCCGCACCGCCGGCGCGGTCGGGCGTCACGGTGTCGGGCAGGCTCGGGGCGCGACCCGGGAGGGTGAACCCGCTGAGGTCGCTGACGCCTTTGACGGTCTCTTCGACGACGCGCCAGCGCTGGTTGGCGTTCGCATTCGGTTGCCACGCGCCGACCTTCGCACCGTCGGCCGTCGCCTCGCCGCTGACCTCGAGGTCGACGGGCTCCGCCGCGTTCGCGACAGTGAACGTGCCGTCCCCAGTGGTCGAGAGGTACCACTGCGCCGCCGCGTCGGGCGTCTCCTGTGCTGGCTCGAGCACGAGCGAGCCGTCGCGCTGGGCGATCTGGCGACCGTCGAGGGCCCGCAGCTGGTACCGCTCGCGGTTGCTGTCACCGGTGGTTACCTTCGTGACCGTCCACAGCTGGTCACCGGTCGTGGCGTCGGTCGTGCGGATCGCGGCGCCCTGGTCCTCAGCGGCGAGCGAACGGCCGCTCTGGACGCCGAGGAACCGGTAGGCGTGGCCGTCTTGGAAGGTCGCGGCGTCCTTGGCCACGTCCCGGACGTCGCTGACGACGAGCGTCGTGACCGACCGCGCCGGCACGCGGACCGTGGCGCTGCTGCCTGTGACGGCGACCGGCGCCTGCGGCACGAGCGCACCCGACGCATCGGTGACAATCGCCGTGACGCTCGCCTTCGGGCCGACGTGGCCGAACTTCGACAGGTCGACGACGACGTCCTGTGCGCTCGTCGCGTCGTTGGTGTGCACGAGCGTCGCGGTGCGGGCGTCGGGACGGATCGCGGCGACGGTCGCGGTGTCGTTGACCTTGACGACGTGGTCACCCGGGCGGATGTAGTGAGTGAAGTTGCGGACCGTGTTGAACTTCTGGTTCGTGTGGATCGGGCACGTCGCAAGGGTGTCCTTCGCCGTGCAGTCGAACGGCAGCTGGATGCTGCCCCAGTTCGCGCCGGCCGCGCTCTCGCCACCGGGCTTCATGTTCTTGTAGTCCTCGACCGGCTGCCAGAACACCCAGGCCGACGGCTCGAGCTCGCGCAGGTCGTCGGTGATGTGCTGGGCCATGCCGATGCCCGGGTCCATCGAGGTGAAGCTCTGGCCGTTGCCCCAGCTGCCCTCGACCTCCGACATCCACAGCGGCTTCGCGTCGGACTTGGCGAGGTCGCGGACCGCGGTGCGCTGGCCCGTGCCGTAGGTGTGGACGTTGAGCTGTGACACCGACGCCTTGACGTCGGCTGGGTAACTCGTCCAGTTGCGCACGAACGTGCCGGGGTTCGTTTCGTCCATCGCCGAGATGTTCGCCTTCGTCGAGGACGACGCGAGCGCGGGCGCGAGGGCCTTGACCACCTGCTGCTGGAGCTCGGGGCCGATGTGCGCGCCCTCCTGGCGGCCGCCCGTGGGCTGGCCGTTTGCCCCGAGCTGGGTGCCCCAGTAGCTCGTGTTCGGCTCGTTGAACGGATCGATGGTGTCGACCTTGATGCCGCTGCTCTGCTCGAGGTGCTCGGTGACCTTGACGAGGTAGGAGGCGAAGTCGGCGATGCTGCTGCGCTTGAGCTGGTCGGCTCCGGCATTGAAGTTGCCTGACACGTAGCCGGACTCGGTCATGAACCACGGCGGCGAGTTGCTGAACGTCTCCCACTTCGTGATCGAGCCCTTGATGTGGTCGACCCACCAGCGCTGGGTCTGGTCGGCGTCCCAGTTCCAGTCGTTCGCGTCGTCCGGGGACCACCAGGAGGTGTCGGCGCGCGTCGTGCCGGCGGGCGCCTTCCACCAGCCCTGCACGGCGCCGCCGGGGCGCAGGTAGTCCTTGACGTCGGGGGCGTTGCCGCCGCCGATGTTGTAGCGGGCGATGTTGAGGGCCAGGCCGTCCTTACCGAAGACGAGGTCGGCCAGCTTCTGCCGGATCTCGTCGGGGTAGCCGCCGGTGGCGTTGGCGAACCAGACGAGGCTGGTGCCCCAGCCCTCGAAGGCCGGCTGCTGGTAGGACGGGTCGGGCTGGATCGACACCGTCGGGACGGTGCTCGTCGGAGCGACCGCCGGGGTGGTGACGGTGCTGGCGGGGCTGGCGGCGTGCGCGGGGCCGGTGCTGGTCAAGGCCCCGCCCAGCGCGACGAGCGTCGTCAGGCCGAGGGCGAGCGGGCGGGACGGTAGAGCGCGGCGGGTGGGACCGGCTGCTCGGGCAGGGTGCATCGATGGACCTTCCTGGGAACGGCGGCAGTGGCGGACCGAGGGCGGGTGTCGGGCCCGCCACCGGATCGCGGCGGCGGGCCCCCCTCACGGGTGGTGCAGTGGGTGGTGCAGTTGGGTGGTGCAGTTGGGTGATGGAACGAAAGGTCGACGGATCGAGGCGTCAGTCGGCCTCGTGGACAACGACGACATCGCCCGCCGCGACCTCGACCACGGGACCGACGTCGGTCCCGGCTAACAGGCTGCGGCCGGAGGTCCGGACCGTCAGCGGGCCCCCGGTGTGGTTGACGGCGAAGAGGAAGCGACCGCGCGGGCCGGTGCGGCGCACGAGCTCGAGCCCTCGGTTCGCGACGGCCACCGGCGCCACGTCGGTGTCCGCGACGAGCCGGTCGACGACCGCGTCGCGGGTGGCGTCCGGCAGCGCCGTGGACACGTACCAGGCCGCCCCGTGCTCGAGCGCGCGGCGGGTGAGCGCCGGCTGCCCGGCGTAGCTGCCCGACGCGTAGTCAAGGACGGGCTCCGCGTCGACGACGGCGAGGTCCTCCGACCAGCGCGCTGCCGTGCTGCCGTCCGAGAGCGTCACGGACTCGCCCTCACGGAGCGGGCTGAACTCCTCTACGCGGACGCCCAGCAGGTCGCGGAAGGCGCCCGGGTAGCCGCCGAGGCGCACGTGGTCGAACTCATCGACGATGCCGGAGAAGTAGGTGACGAGCACCGTGCCGCCGGCCTCCGCGAAGGCGGCGACCGCGTCGGCCACGGCGTCGGTGACCAGGTGCAGCGCGGGCACGACAACGAGGCGGTAGGCCGCGAGGTCCGTCGTGGCGGGCACCACGTCGACGCAGATGCCGCGGCGCCAGAACGATTCGTACCACTCGAGCGCGACCTGCCGGTAGCGGAAGTCCTGGCTCGGGTGCGAGTCAAGTTCGCTGGACCACCAGCTGTCCCAGTCGAACAGCAGGGCGACGTCGCTGGTCACGGTCGAGCCGAGGACCGGCTCGAGCGCGGCGAGGTCGGCCCCGAGCGCGCTGACCTCCCGGAACACACGGGACTCCGCGCCGGCGTGCGGCACCATCGCCGAGTGGTACTTCTCCGCGCCCGCGCGGGACTGGCGCCACTGGAAGTAGCTGATGGCGTCGGCGCCGCGGGCCACCTGGGACAGGGAGTTGCGGCGCAGCTCGCCGGCCTTCTTGGGGCGGTTCACGTGGCCCCAGTTGACGGCGCTCGTCGACTGCTCCATGACCATCCACGGGCGGCCCGAGGCGACGCCGCGGGTCAGGTCGGCGCTGAAGGCGAGCTCGAGCTGGGGTTCGGCAGCGCCCTCGAGCAGGTAGTGGTCGTTGGAGACGAGGTCGACGTCGGCGGCCCAGGCCGCGTAGTCCATGTTGCGCGTCTCGCCCATGACCATGAAGTTCGTCGTGACGGGCACTTCGGGGCTGACGCGCCGCAGCACGTCGGCCTCGGCCACTAGCTGGTCGCGCAGCGCGTCTGAGCTGAACCGCGCGAAGTCGAGCTGCTGCGTCGGGTTGGGGTACGTCGGGGCGAGCCGGGGCGGCTGCACCTGCTCGAACGAGGTGTAGAGCTGGCTCCAGAACTGGGTGCCCCACGCGTCGTTGAGGGTGTTGACGTCGCCGTAGCGGTCCTGCAGCCAAGTGCGGAAGTGCGCCGCGGAGATGTCGCAGAAGCAGCGGGCGTTGTGGCAGCCGAGCTCGTTGGAGACGTGCCAGAGCGCGAGCACCGGGTGGTCGGCGTAGTGCTCTGCGATCTTCTCGGTCAGGCGGACCGAGTACTCGCGGTACAGCGGTGAGGACGGGCACCAACTCTGCCGGCCACCGAAGCCGAGCACCTCACCGGCCGGGCCGACGGGCCGGATCTCGGGGTGTGCGGTGACGAGCCACGCCGGCGGCGAGGCCGTGGCCGTGGCAAGGTCGACGGCGATGTCGGCGCCGTGGAGCAGGTCGAGCACCTCGTCGAAGGTCGAGAAGTCGAAGACGCCGTCGGCGGGTTCTATAAGCGACCACCCGAAGATCGCGACGTTGACGAGGTTGACGCCGGCCTCACGCATGAGGTGGACGTCCTCCTTCCACACCTCGCGAGGCCACTGCTCGGGGGTGTAGTCCCCGCCGAAGCCGACCCGGGGTCGTCCGTCGGGCCATCGGATCCACGTTGGGCGCGACTCCGTCGGGCCGGGCGTGGGTGTCTGGCTGCTCACCGATTCTCCTTCGTGGTGCTGCACTCTCGTGCGGCTTGCCGGGGCACCGGCCACGACGGACGTGTCGTCGTGCCCGGTGCGACGGTCACTTGTTGACGCTGAAGCCCTGCTGATTGCCGTAGGTGGCGGCGGCGTCCTGCCACGCCTTGAGGCCGGAGGCAAGGTCGCCCTTGCCGCTGTAGGCCTGGCCGACCGTGTCGTTGAAGATGCTGTTGGCGTAGACCTGGAAGGGCAGGTAGGACCAGCCCGGCACGACGTCCTTGGCCGACTGCGACAGCACTTCGTTGACCTTCTGGCCGCCGAAGTACGGGAACGTCTTGCCGAGGAACGCGGGCGAGTTCAGCTCGGCGGTCGTGGCCGGGAACGCGCCGCCGTCGACGCGCGTCTTGACGCCGTCCTCGACGTCGGCGTACTTGAGGAACGCGTAGGCGAGGGCCTTGTTCTGGCTGGCCTCCGGCACGGCGAGCGAGCTGCCGCCGTTCTCCGAGCTGGCCTTCTGGCCGGCGGTCCACTGCGGCAGCGGCGCCACGGCCCACTTGCCCTTGCCGGCCGCGACGCCCGACTCGAGGTTGGCCGGCATCCACGCACCGATCGACAGCGTCGCGATGGAGCCGTCGCCGAGGCCCTTATACCAGCCGTCGCTCCACGAGCTGACCGGCGCGACGAGGCCCTCGGAAACCATCGTGCTCCAGACCTTCGCGAACTTCTGCACGCCGGGGTCGCTCGTCAGGTTGATCTTGACGTTGGTGCCGTTGACGCTGAACGGCTTGCCGCCGGCCTGCCAGATCATCGAGGTCGTGAAGCCGGCGTCACCGGTGTCGTTGGTGATGTAGGCCTTCGGGTCGGCCTTGTGCAGCTTGCGGGCCGCGTCGAGGTACTCGTCCCAGGTCTTCGGGACGGCGATGCCGTACTTGGCGAAGACCTGCTTGTTGTAGAAGAGCGCCATCGGGCCGGAGTCCATCGGCAGGGCGTATACGCCGTTGCCGCTGGTGGAGGAGCTCCAAGGGCCGGTGCTGAACTTGGACTTGAGGTCGCTCGCGCCGAAGGAGGCGAGGTCGGTGACCGACTTGCCGAGGATGAACTGCGGCAGGGCGTAGTACTCGATCTGCGCGACGTCGGGCACGCCGGAGCCCGCCTTGATCGCGTTCTGCAGCGCGGTGTACTGGTCGTTGCCGGTGCCGGCGTTGACGAGCTTGACCTTGACCTTCGGGTACTTCTTCTCGAAGTCGGCCACCACCGGCTTGAGCGTCGGCTCCCAGGCCCAGACGGTGATCTGGCCACCCTTGGACAGGGCGGTCTCGACGTCCGAGGCGGAGCCGGCGGCGGTGCCGCCCGAACCCGAGCCGCCGGTGTTCGAACCGCAGGCGGCGAGGGTCGTGGCCGCGAGGGCGACCACGACGGCACGTCGCGTCATCTTCGCGGAGAGGGGCTTCATCATCGGTTTCCTTTCACTTCGTTGTGCGAGAGCGGACGGACGCGTCCGTGGGAGTGGGTCCGCAGGGGGGCGGGCCCACCGGGTCGTGGGGGTGGGGGCGGCCGCAGGGGCGTCGGTCAGGCTTTGACGCTCCCGGCCGTGAGTCCGGACTGCCAGAACCGCTGGAGCAGGAGGAAGGCGGCGATGAGCGGGACGATCGTGAGCAGGGAGCCGGTGATGACGAGGTTGTAGATGGCCTCGCCGCCGGCCGTCGTGGCTTGGGCGTTCCACACGTTGAGGCCGACCGTCAGGGGGTACCAGGCGGGGTCCTTGAGCATGATGAGCGGCAGGAAGTAGTTGTTCCACGTCGCGACGATCGCGAAGAGCAGCACGGTGACCATGCCCGGGGCCAGCAGGGGCAGGCAGACCTGGAAGAAGATCCGGGCCTCGGTGGCGCCGTCGACGCGGGCGGCCTCGATGAGCTCGTCGGGGATGGCTTCGCGGGCGAAGGTCCACATGAGGTAGAGGCCGAACGGGCTGATGAGGCTCGGCACGATGACCGACCACGGCGTGTTGGTGAGGCCCAGCTTGCTGAAGAGCAGGAAGGTCGGCACGGCGAGGGCGGTGGCCGGGACCGCCACGGCGCCGAGGACGACCGCGAGCACGGCCCGCTTGCCGGGGAAGGCGAACTTTGCGAGCGCGTAGCCGCCGAGGACGGCCAGGAAGGTGGCCCCGCCGGCGCCGATGACGACGTAGAGCAGCGTGTTGCCGATCCAGCGCAGGAAGATGTGGTCGTCGTAGGACAGTGTGCGGGCGATGTTGTCGAAGAGGTCAAAGCCCTTGAACCACAGGCCGAACGAGCTGAAGAGGTTGTCCTGCGACTTGGTCGCGTTGACGAACAGCCAGACGAGCGGCACGACGCTGTAGAGGAGCACGAGCGTCATGAGGCCGGTGAGCAGGGGGCTCTTGCGCGGCGTCCGGGAGTGGGCGCGGGACGCCTTGGCCGACGCCGGGGACGACGCGGTGGTGGCCGACTCCTCCGACGCGGCGGCCAGGGTGACAGGCGCGGCGGTCGGCGCCGAGGGAGCGCGCCGGGTGCGGAGCGTGGAGGGGCGGGTGGAGCTCATCGGCCGGCCCCCTCGCGCATGCCGCGGACTTGGACCGCGTAGGCGACCACCACCGTGAGCAGGCCCATGATGATGGCGACCGTGGCCGAGTAGTTGTACTGCTGGCCGGCGAAGGACAGGTTGTAGGCGTACATGTTCGGCGTGTAGCTCGTCGAGATCGCGTTGGGGGCGAGCGAGCGCAGGATGTTCGGCTCGTTGAACAGCTGGAAGCTGCCGATGATCGAGAAGATCGTGGCGACGACGATCGCACCGCGCAGGGCGGGCAGCTTGATCGCGGTGACGATCCGCACCTGGCCGGCGCCGTCGAGCTCGGCGGCCTCGTAGAGGTCGTGCGGGATGACGCGCAGCGCCGCGTAGAAGATCAGCATGTTGTAGCCGACGAACTCCCACGTGACGATGTTGCCGATCGAGGCGAGCACGAGGTTGCTGGAGAGCGGGTCGGGCAGGTGCCAGCCGAAGGCCTCGTTGATGTTGCCGACGAGGCCGAACCGCGGCCCGTACATGAAGCCCCACATCAGGGCGGCGACGACGGCGGGCACCGCGTACGGCAGGAAGATCGCGATGCGGAAGAAGGCCGCGCCGTGCAGCCGCGCACTGTCGATGGCGAGCGCCGCGAGCAGGGCGAGGCCGAGCATGGCGGGCACCTGGACGACGAGGAAGAGCGCGACGCGCCGGGACGAGGCCCAGAAGGCCGGGTCGCCGAGGGCCTGGACGTAGTTGTCGGCACCGACGAACGACGTGCCCCCGATGAGTTGCTCGCGGAAGAGCGAGAGGTAGATCGCGTAGGCGAGCGGCGCGATGAACACCAGCGCGAAAACGAGCAGGAACGGCGACATGAAACCCCACCCGGCAAGGGCCTGGCGACGCCGCGACGTGTCGCCGGAGGTGCCGCGGGGGGTCCAACCGGGCCGGCGGGCCGTGATCGGGCCGGAGGGCGCGGATGCGCTGGTCGTCATCGACTGGGCTCCTCGGTCATTCGTGATGTTTGCGCAATCATTGGAGCACTTGGGACATGTTTGCGCAACCATCGTCTCGATGGCATGCTCTTCTCAGGCTTGGAGTGCGGTTCCGACCCAGGTTCCGACGACGCGCGAGGAGGCCCCGGCCGTGCCCACGGGACAGTCGCCGAGCCAGGCGCCCTCCCGGGAGCTGGAGAGCCCCAGCCCCCGCCCCTCGCCGGCGCGCCCCGCCGGCCGGCGTCGCGTCAGCATGGACGACGTCGCCCAGCATGCCGGCGTCTCGGCCCAGACCGTCTCGCGGGTGTCCAACGGCTACCCCGGAGTCGTTGAGTCGACCCGCCGGCTGGTTCTTGACGCCATGCGCGAGCTCGGCTACCGCCCGAACAGCGCCGCTCGTGCCCTCAAGCGCGGCGAGTTCCGCACGATCGGCGTCATCATGTCGACCCTGGCCACGACCGGGAACATGCGCACCCTCGAGGCCATCACCAGGGCGGCCCTGGAGCAGGGCTACGCCGTCACGTTGCTGCCACCTGCCCCGGCACAGCAAGAGGACGGCGGCTTCTCGCGGGTCGGTGAGGACGTCGTCGACGGGGTCATCGTCGTCATGGAGCGCCACCAACTCGACGAGTCGCTGCTCGTCCTGCCGCCCGGGATGCCCGCGGTCGTGGCCGACACCGACCTCGCTCACGTCTACCCGGTCGTCGACACCGACCAGGACGCCGGCGCCCGTAGCGCCGTCGCGCACCTGCTCGAGCTGGGCCATCGCACGGTCTGGCACGTGGCCGGCCCGGAGGAGTCCTTCTCGGCTGGTCGCCGTGCGAACGCTTGGCGGGCCCTGCTGCAGGAGAAGGGGATCGAGGCCCCCCCGATGGTCGTCGGCGACTGGACGGCGGCCTCGGGCTACCAGGCCGGGCTGCGCCTGGCCGACGAGCCGTCGTGCACGGCGGTGTTCGCCGCCAACGACCAGATGGCCCTCGGGATCCTGCGCGCCCTCCACGAGAAGGGGCGACGCGTTCCACAGGACGTCAGCGTCGTCGGCTTCGACGACAACCCCGACTCCTCCTCGTACCTGCCGCCGCTGACCACGGTCCACCAGGATTTCTCAGAGGTCGGGCGGCGCTGCATTGAGATCGTGCTCGCGCTGCTGCGCTCACGCCCCCCGGACGACGCCGCCACGACCGTCGAACTCGTGCCGACGCACCTCGTTGTACGCCAAAGCACCGCCAATTTCCGAGGCCCGTGACTAGCCGGCCGCAAGCAGCGCACTGAGTGACCCATCAGTTGCTGGACCGGTGCTCGGGCACAGCGATCTTCCTCCATCAATGCGCCGTCATGCCGCCTTCAGGATGTTGGCCCTAAGCGTGCCGCGACCTCCTCGGCTGAAGGGACAGTTGCTCCCCACTACGTTCAGCGCGTGCATGTATATCGCTTGCGAACGTCATACGCCGTAGCCGAGGCCTGTTTCTTGCCCTGTGGCTGCTTGTGGTCTTGCTCCTGCTCCGGGATAGCGTCCCGATTCCCTTCGTGCTGGGCGGCGTGGTGTTCCTTCTGCTGTACGGGACATCGACTCTGCTGCGAGCTTCGCGCCGCAGCCTGACGGTTACAGCAGGGGGTTTGCAGTTGCAACGTGACCAGTACCGACTGGACGCCCCATGGAGCGCCGTGGTCGGAGTCGACCGAGGCCGACGGCGAGTGCTGGTCAAAGCCGACGAACTCGTCCTCGCGAGCAGACAGACCACGGCCTTGAATCATCGCGGCCACCCCGCGACGCTTCCTGAGGACGTCGAGGATCATCCCGGTACGAAGCGGGTGCAGATAAGTGTCTACGACCGTGATTGAGCCGCAGGACCTGTCGGGCAGCATCTGGAGGCTGCTGGCGTTGCGTTCTGAAACGTCCGCCTCTGGCGCAGCGGGACTGCCGCCCCTGATGGGCCGCGCGCCGGGCGTTGGTGCGTGACGCGCTGGGCGCCCTGAACGCCCGCCAGACATTGAAAAGGCATGCGGCGGTAAGCCCTATGTTCAGCAGAACGGAGGACAGCGAGTCCCCATGTTGGATCGTCCCGACCCAGCGATCCAATGACCACCAACCCAAAAGCAGCGCGGAGAATCCGTAGGACCACGCGCTCGGCTCAGAGCGCCGTCGCCGATCGGCTACCACAGCGACATCGACGGCAGGGTCACGTGGAAACAGTACGGCCGCCAACTGCCTAGCACCGGCGTACCCCGGTATACCTGTGCCACCGCCATACGCTAGCCCTCAGTCCATGGGCATCGTGTATCGAGTCTGGGAGCTGGCGCGCGCCGACAGGTCTTCACGGCGGAGGAGTACGCCTCGCCCCTGGCGACTCGCCCGTATGACCTCCGGTATGCCGCGGTCTCGCTCTGGCTCAACTCTGGAGTGCCGGCTACCCAGGTGGCCCAGTGGGCTGGCCACAGCGTCAACGTGCTCCTGCGCGTCATGCATCGTCGGGGAGGACGAGCCGTCGCGTCGCCGGGTAGAGGCGGCTCTGCGCTCGGCTTACCAGCTCCTCGACCGAAGCGCCGACGCCTGGCGAAACTTCCCACGTTTTCCCCGCGACCACCCGTAGAACGCCCGTTGAGCCCCGGTGGCCGGGACAGTGGCGTCGCACGACAGAAGGGCCTCCAACCGACGTTTCCGCTGTTCAGAGGCCCTTCTGAGCACTGGGTGGCAGGTGAAGGATTCGAACCTTCGTAGCTTTCGCGACGGATTTACAGTCCGCTTCCATTGGCCGCTCGGACAACCTGCCTTGGTGCGTCTGGAAGGATAGCAAGAGATCGGGCGCGGTCCGTAATCGGGACCACGGCGACGTATCCGGCATGTCCACAGCCCCTCGCTCACCGCCCGACAGCCCAGCCACACGCATCTGGAAGGACCCCACCGATGGCCGACTCCTCCTTCGACATCGTCAGCAAGTTCGACAAGCAGGAGATCGCGAACGCGGTCAACAGCGCCAGCAAGGAGATCGCGACCCGCTACGACTTCAAGAACGTCGGCGCTTCGGTCGACCTCGCCGGTGACGTCATCAAGATGAAGGCGAACACCGAGGAGCGTTGTCTCGCAGTCCTCGACGTGGTGCAGACCCACCTCGTCAAGCGCAAGGTCAGCCTCAAGCACCTCGACGTGCCCGAGGCCGGCCCGCGCATCTCCGGCAAGGAGTACCACCTCGACGCGCCCCTCAAGGAGGGCATCTCGCAGGAGAACGCGAAGAAGATCAACAAGCTGATCCGCGACGAGGGCCCCAAGGGCGTCAAGAGCCAGATCCAGGGCGACGAGCTCCGAGTGTCGAGCAAGTCGCGTGACGACCTCCAGGCCGTCCAGCGGATGCTGCGCGAGGCCGACCTCGACGTCGCGCTGACCTTCACCAACCAGCGCTGACCCGGCGGGTTCGCCTGTCAGACAGGCGGACCACGACGACAGACCACGTATGCCGTCCGCTGCGCCGGGCGGCATACGCGCGTCTAGAGGGGGGCGCCCAGCCCCCGCAGGTCGGGGAAGACCTCGACCGCGAGGGGCCACCAGAAGAGGTGGCTGCAGAGCTGTGCATACTCCTCCGGCGTCACCCAACGCGTCTCGTGGATGCCGTCGTCGCCGTCGTTGATCGGCGGTCGCGCCTCGTCCAGCCGCGTCCGGAAAACCTGCAGGTAGGGCCTGTCCCGGCCGAAGACGTTGTCGTCCGTTCGCGCCGTGAATCTCTCGTAGCCGCAAGGTAGCACGTCCGAGTGGCGCAGCCTCAGGCCCGTCTCCTCGAAGGTCTCGCGCACGGCGTTCTCGACCGGCGTCTCATCGTCCTCGCGCCACCCGCCGGGCGAACCCCACTCCGCGCGACGCACGCTGTGCACGACGACGAAGTCGCCGCGCCGGTCGCGCACGAACACCATCGCCGCCAGCACTCGTGCCGGGTCGAGCGGCTCGTCGGACGCCACCAGGTCGACGTCGCTGGCCCCATTGGGGAAGTTCACGTCGAGGACGCGCCGCACTCCGCGGTCGCGCTTGCGCTTGCGCAGCCGCAGCCCCGAGGCGTTGAGGCGGCGGGCGAGGTCGAGCCCACTCGTCGGCGTCGCCCCCGCGTCGACGGCGTCCCGCCAGCGCCCCTCCGGAACGTCGTAGTGGTCACCGTCGAACGAGCGCGGGTGCAGCTGCGCAGCCCGTGCGACGGCGTGCAGCTCGTCGTAGGAGGCGTCGCTGACCAGGTGGGCGAAGAGCCGACCGTGCGCGGGCCAGATGGGCTGGTCGATCCACACGGTCATGCGGGAAGCCTAGGCCAGCCGGACGAGCCCGTGCCGCCCGCCACGGCCGTCCCCGCAAGCCCTGTGGATGACGCCCGACCCCGCCGCCCCCGCCGACCTAGCCTCGAACGCACGCGGCCACCGTCCGGTCGGCCCACCGATCGAGGAGTAGACCCATGTCCCGTTCCGTCGTTGACACCGAACGCATCGCCGCCGCGGCCGGCGACATACACCGTCTCGCCGACACCATCACCTCGAGCACGGCCGAGCTGCGTGGCCGCCTGGCCGGGATGGGCGCCGACTGGCAGGGCCCGGCCAAGGTCGAGTTCGAGCGGGTCATGCACGACTACCAGCGCATCCAGGCACAGATGACCGAGGCCCTCGCCGACGTCGGCCGCCTGACGCTCAAGGCCTCCACCGCCTACGCCGAGCACGAGAACGCCACGCGGGCCCTCTTCATCCGCTGAGGGCGTCGCGCAACCGCCACCCCGACGCATACGCACCCACGAGCGCGCCGAAGGGCGGCTCCCCCGTGAGGAGGAACCGCCCTTCGGACGTGCTGGCGAGCCAGGTGGAGCGGTAGGGCTCAGAAGCCCATGCCGCCCATGCCACCCATGTCGTCGCCACCGGGCATGGCCGGAGCGGCCTTCTCGGGCTTGTCGGCGATGACGGCCTCCGTCGTGAGGAAGAGCGCCGCGATCGAGGCGGCGTTCTGCAGCGCCGAGCGCGTCACCTTGACCGGGTCGATGATGCCGGCGGACAGCAGGTCGCCGTACTCACCGGTCGCGGCGTTGAGGCCGTGGCCGGCGTCGAGACCGCGCACCTTCTCCGCGACGACTCCACCCTCGAGACCGGCGTTGATCGCGATCTGCTTGAGCGGGGCCTCGGTCGCAACGCGCACGATGTTGGCGCCGGTCGCCTCGTCGCCCTCGAGCTTGAGCTCCTCGAGCGCCTTGGCGGCCTGGATGAGGGCCACGCCACCACCGGCGACGATGCCCTCCTCGACGGCAGCCTTCGCGTTGCGGACGGCGTCCTCGATGCGGTGCTTGCGCTCCTTGAGCTCGACCTCGGTGGCCGCGCCCGCCTTGATGACGGCGACGCCGCCGGCGAGCTTGGCGAGGCGCTCCTGGAGCTTCTCGCGGTCGTAGTCGGAGTCCGACTTCTCGATCTCGGCCTTGATCTGGGCGATGCGACCCTCGATCTGCGAGCGGTCCTCGGCGTCCTCGACGATGGTCGTCTCGTCCTTGGTGACGACGACCTTGCGAGCCTTGCCGAGCAGGTCGAGGGTGGCGTTCTCGAGCTTGAGACCGACCTCCTCGGAGATGACCTGGCCACCGGTGAGGATGGCGATGTCGGTGAGCATGGCCTTGCGGCGGTCGCCGAAGCCCGGGGCCTTGACGGCGACGGACTTGAACGTGCCCTTGATCTTGTTGACGACGAGCGTCGCGAGGGCCTCACCCTCGATGTCCTCGGCGATGATCAGCAGCGGCTTGCCGGACTGCATGACCTTCTCGAGCAGCGGGATGAGGTCCTTGATGCTGCCGATCTTGCTGTTGGCGACGAGCACGTAGGCGTCGTCGAGGACGGCCTCCATGCGCTCGGTGTCGGTGACGAAGTAGGCGGAGATGTAGCCCTTGTCGAAGCGCATACCCTCCGTCATCTCCAGCTCGAGGCCCATGGTGTTGGAGTCCTCGACGGTGATGACGCCTTCCTTGCCGACCTTGTCCATCGCCTCGGCGATGAGACCGCCGATCTCCTCGTCGGCCGCCGAGATGCTGGCGGTCGAGGCGATCTGCTCCTTGGTCTCGATCTCCTTGGCCTGCTCGAGCAGACGGGCGGAGACGGCCTCGACGGCCTTCTCGATGCCGCGCTTGAGGGCCATCGGGTTGGCGCCGGCGGCCACGTTGCGCAGGCCTTCCTTCACCATGGCCTGGGCGAGGACGGTCGCCGTCGTCGTGCCGTCACCGGCGACGTCGTCGGTCTTCTTGGCGACCTCCTTGACGAGCTCCGCACCGATCTTCTCGTACGGGTCGTCGAGCTCGATCTCCTTGGCGATCGAGACGCCGTCGTTGGTGATCGTGGGGGCGCCCCACTTCTTCTCCAGGACGACGTTGCGGCCCTTCGGGCCGAGGGTCACGCGGACGGCGTCGGCGAGGATGTTCATGCCCCGCTCGAGACCGCGGCGCGCCTCTTCGTCAAAAGCAATGGTCTTGGCCATTCGGGTGGTTCCTCCCACACGAAACGTTGGTGGTGGCCCGCATGACGCCCGCGACGGACGGGACCGGTCTTCCCAGCTTCATGTCGCTGCGAACCCAGCCCCTCGGCATACGGCCCATTTTCTGTCACTCCCACCGGGAGAGTGCTAACGCCATTATTGGCACTCGCAGGGTGAGAGTGCAAACGTTCGGCAAGCACAGAAGAGGGCGTATGCCATTCGCCGGGCTCAGGCGTCCACGGCTGGGGACAGCGCACCCACGATGCGGGCGGCGTACTCGGCCGACTCCAGCTCCGACGCATACTTCGTGCGCGGCCAGAAGAAGCCCCGCAGCCCGTCGCCCTTGGTGCGGGGCACGACGTGCACGTGGAGGTGCGGCACCGACTGGCTGACCACATTGTTCACGGCGACGAAGCTGCCCTGGGCGCCGAGGCCGTCGACGGCCGCCGCCGCGAGGCGCTGGGCAGCCCCCAGCAGGCCGGCGTGCAGCTCGACCGGCAGGTCGAGCAGCGTGTCCACGTGGCTGCGCGGCACGAGCAGGACGTGGCCCTTGAAGACCGGCCGGCGGTCGAGGAACCCGAGGAAGTCCCCCTCGTCGAGCACCACGTCGGCGGGGAGGTCACCGGCGACGATCGAGCAGAAGACGCAGTCCATGGGTGACAGGCTGCCACGCGGTCGCCTCGCGGTCGGGCGTGCGGTCCAGCTCCGACACGGCGCTGACCCCGCTCAGCAGAGGAGCAGGATGAGGCAGCGGTCCTTCCAGCGGGTGCGCGTCGGCGTCGGGGTGGCGGTGCTGGTCGTCGGGGTGGGCGCGAGCGGCACCGCCGTCGAGGTGGGGCTGCTGGTGGGCGTAGGCGTACCGGTCGGCGTCGACGTCCCTGCGGTCGTTGCCGTCGGCTTGGGCGTGGCGCTGCCGTGGCCGATGCTCGGGCGGGGCTCGGAGGTCGACGGCAGCACGGGCACCGTCGCGGTTGACGGCCGGGCGGCGGACGGCCGGGCAGCGGGCGCAGAGGAGCCGGCCTCGGCCGAGGTCGTGGCGTCGGTCGTGCCCGCGGCGGGGGCGGCGCTCGGGGCGACCGGCGTCCTCGTCGAGTCGCGGCTGATGCGCGCGATGCTGTTCGGGTCGACCGACGCGGTGGCCTTCGGCGTGGTGGTCGGGTCCCAGATCTGTCCCGCGGCGCCGCCGGTCGAGTCGCTGTCTTGCAACGACGTCGCACCGGCCATCGAGGCACCTGCTCGGGCGCCGTCCCCCGGCCAGTAGGCGATCGCCCCGGCCGTCAGGACGGCGACGCCGGCCATACCGGCGACGACGACGCGCTGCCGTCGACGCTCCGAGGGAGGGAGGGAGTTGCGGGTCTCGCTGGGCATGGCATCACACCGTAGGGGAAGAGCCGCAGAACCGCCCATCCGGCCGATCGTCGCTACGGTGGTCGCATGCTCGGTGGCGCAGCGGTGCGAGAGGTGGATCACGGCGGAGGACCTCGGTGACTCCGCCGGTGGCGCCTGGGTTCGTCGAGGTCGCCGACCGTGTCTTCGTGGCTCGCTACCGGCAGTGGGACGTCGGCGTCGGGCTGGTCCTCGGCCGTGACGGGGCCGTCGTCGTGGACACCCGCGCCAGCGATGCGCAGGGCGGCGAGGTGCTGGACGACGTCCGTGGCCTGGGGCGCGACATCGAGGTCCGTCACGTCGTCAACACCCACGTCCACTTCGACCACACCTTCGGCAACGTCGCCTTCGACACCGCCACGGTGCACGCCCACGACAACGTGGCGCGGACGCTCGAGGTCCACGCCGCGCACATCAGGGAAGCCGTGCGTGAGGACCCGAGCGCGGCGCCGGAGTACGGCTACACCGAGGTGGACCTCCTGCAGGTGCTGGCCACGCCCGTGCGGCTGCCGGACTGCACGTTCGGCTCGAGCGCGACCATCGACCTCGGCGACCGCGTCGTCACGATGGCGTATGCCGGTCGCGGCCACACCGACGGAGACGTGGCCGTGCTCGTCCCCGACGCAGGCGCGATGTTCCTCGGTGACCTGGTCGAGGAGAGCGACCATCCGTCCTTCGGTGGCGACTCGTGGCCGCTCGAGTGGGCCGACACGCTGACCTCCCACCTCGTCGTCGCTGACGAGCCGGATGTCGTCCTGCCCGGGCACGGCCGGCCTGTGGACGTCGCCTTCGTCGAGCGGCAGCGTGACGAGGTGGCCCTGGTGGCGACGGTGCTGCGCGAGCGCCGGCTCGGTGGGATGGCGCTCGCGGACGCGCTGCGCGAGCCCGACGCCCGCCTGCCCTACCCGCTCGACCACCTCGAGGCCGCCGTCCGCCGCGTCTGGACCCAGCTGCCGGCGCCTTCACCCTGAGCCTGGCCCCAACCGTCCTCCAACTGGCGCACGCGCCCCGCACGGCGTGCTCAGCCGCTGAAGGCCGAGGGGAAGGCGTCGGACCAGGACCGCAGCGCGACTCCCCCGTCGGCGGAGCGGTCGACCGACGTCGCCGCGACCACGGCGTGGACGATCGCCCGGGCGACGCAGTCCGCGCCGGCCTCCATCAGCAGGGTCTGCTCGACCGGGTCGGGAGCCGGCCGGTCGCCGGTCGCGAGCGTGAAGAGGGTGTCGCCGTCGAAGAGCGTGTGCACCGGCTTGAGCGCCCGGGCGTAGCCGTCGTGACCGATGCCCGACATCTTCTGGCACTGGGCCTTCGTCAGCGTCGCATCGGTCGCGATGACCCCGATCGTCGTCGCCATGCCGGGACGGCCGGCGGCGGCCGGCAAGGCCTCCGCCCGCGCCCGCGACTCATGGAGCTCGGCCGCACTCGGTCGGCCCACGTGGGCCAGCTCGTCCCCGAGACCCAGGCCCACGGCATACGGCAGCCCCGTCGAGGGGTCGACGGCCGATCCGACGGCGTTCACGGCGATGAGGGCGGCGACCGTGGTGCCCGACTCGAGCACGACGCTCGCCGAGCCGATGCCACCCTTGAAGCCGCTCACCTTCGCGCCCGTCCCGGCGCCGACGCATCCCTGGGTCACGGCCGTGGACGACGCGCTGGCATATGCCGCCCTCCCGTCCTCCGCGCGCGGGTGGTGACCCCAGGTGCCCCCTCGGCCCAGGTCGAAGAGGATCGCGGTCGGCACGATCGGCACGACGAGGCCGGGCTCGCCCATGGGCCAGCCGATCCCGTCGTCGAGCAGCGCCCCCATGACGCCGTCGGCCGCGCCCAGGCCGAGGGCGGATCCGCCGCCGAGGACGATGGCGTCGACCCGGTCGACGAGGTTGCGGGGGTCGAGCAGGTCGGTCTCGCGCGTGCCCGGACCGCCTCCGCGCACGTCGACCCCGGCGACGGCGCCACCCTCCGGGGCCAGGACGACGGTCACGCCGGTCAGCCATCCCGGCTCGTCGCGGGTGCAGTGGCCGACGCGCAGGCCGGCGACATCCACGAGCGAGTTGGTCGGGCCCGGCCCGACAACGCTCATCGCGGCTCTCCCAGGTCGAACTCCATGAGCCGCCCCGGCGAGGTGAAGCCGAGCCGCTCGTAGAACTCCTGGGCCTGCTCGTCGGGGGCCTTGAGCCGGATCCACTGCACGTCGGTCGTCCGCGCCCACTCGATCATCGCCTCGGTGAGTGCCCGTCCCACGCCACGGTCGCGGCAGGTGGGCGTCACGAAGAGGCCGCCGACGTGCAACCAGGAGACGTCCTTGCGACCGGGCCACGGCAGGGCCCGGATGCGGCGCGTCTCGAGGATGCCGGCGTGCTCGCCCCGGCTCTCGGCGATCCACGTCGGGCGGTCGGGCCGCTCGGCCAGCCACGCGTCGACGAAGCGGTCGAGGTAGCCCGGCTCGGACGGCATACCGAGCTCGCGCGCGAACTGCAGGTGCAGGGCAGCGACGACGAGGGCGTCGTCGGCCGATGCACGACGGATGGTCACCTCGGCCATGAGGGAAGTGAACCACGCGAGCGCCCCGGTGGCGCGCTGCCACGGCGCGGGTGGGGCAGACCGCTCACCCGGGGTGAGCCTCGGACCTCGGTCGGAGGTCGGGACTCCGGTCAGACGTTGATGCCCAGGCGGCGGCTCGTGCGCGCACGCTGGCGGCTGGCGCGCATCCGGCGCAGGCGCTTGATGAGCATCGGGTCGGCCTCGAGGGCGGCCGGGCTGTCGAGCAGCGCGTTGAGCACCTGGTAGTAGCGCGTGGAGCTCATGTCGAAGAGCTCCTTGATGGCCTGCTCCTTGGAGCCGGCGTACTTCCACCACTGGCGCTCGAAGGCCAGGATCTCGAGGTCGCGCGGGCTGAGGCCGTCCTCGGGCTGCTGGCGCTGCGGCTGCGCCGTGGCGTGTTCTGTGCTCATGTCCCCGTCTCACCTGACGTGATGCTGCGTATGGCGTTGGCTCCGCTCATACCCTAGACCCAAATGACAGGGGTGTCATTCGCTTCGGCATGGCGTGGCGGCGCCACTCATGGTAGTGCCGCCGGCGCCTGCCCCTCGCTCACGACATCGTGTCGAGGATGGCGTTGACGTCCTCCTTCGTCGTGTGCGGGTTGACGATCGCGAAGCGCGTCAGGGTCTCCCCGCGGAAGGTCGTCGGCACGACGAACGCGAACTCCTCGGCCAGGAGCCGGTCGGTCCACGCCTGGTAGTCCTTGGGCTCCCAGCCGATGCGCCGGAAGACCACCACCGACAGGTCGGGCTCACGCACCGCCTCGAGGTAGTCGCGCCGGCCGATCTCGTCGGCGGCGAAGCGGGACACCTCGAGCGTGCTCTCGATCGCCTCGACGTAGGCGTCGGTGCCATGAACGGCGAGGGAGTACCAGAGCGGCAGGCCTCGGGCCCGGCGGGTCAGGCCGATGGAGTAGTCGGTCGGGTTCCACTCGGCGGACTTGGTGATGACATCGAGGTAGCCCGCCTCCTGGGTGTGCGCGATGCGGGCGAGCTCGGGCTCGCGGTAGATGAGGGCACAGCAGTCGAACGGCGCGAAGAGCCACTTGTGCGGGTCGACGATGAAGGAGTCGGCGTGCTCGATGCCGTCGAACAGGTGGCGCACCGAGGGCGCTGCGAGGCCCGCACCGCCGTAGGCGCCGTCGACGTGCAGCCACAGGCCGTACTCGCGGCAGACCTCGGCGACCGACGCGAGGTCGTCGACGACGCCGAAGTTGGTCGTGCCGCTCGTCGCGACCACCGCGAAGAACGTCTCGGGGCCGTACTCCTCCAGCGTCCGGCGCAGCTCGGCCCCGGTCAGGCGCAGCTTCTCGTCGACGGGCACGCCGCAGACCTCGGCGTCCATGACCGCGGCCATCGAGACGACGGACGAGTGCGCGTTGTCGGTGGCAGCGATGCGCCACGGGCGGGCTCCCGTGCCGGCCTCCGTCGCGCGAACCCGTGCCGTATGCCGTGCCACCACGAGCGCCGACAGGTTGCCGACCGTGCCACCGGGCACGAAGACGCCACCAGCAGACTCCGGCAGCTCGGCGAGGTCGCTGATCCAGCGCAGCGCCTGGTTCTCGGCGTAGACCGCACCGGCCCCCTCCATCCAGGACCCCCCGTAGACCGAGGAGGCGCCGACGACGACGTCGAACGCAGCGGCCTCGCGGGTCGGCGCGCACGGGATGAAGGAGAGGTAGCGCGGGTGGTCGGTCGAGAGGCAGGCGGGGGCGAGGGTGTGCTCGAAGAGCTCCATGGCCCGCGTCGACCCCAGCCCCTGCCTGGTGATCGTCTCGCCGGCCACCGCGCGCAGGTAGTCCTGCGTCTGCGCGCCGTCGAGCGGGATCGGGTCCATGAGGAGCCGCTCACGGGCGTAGTCGAGGACCTTGTCGACGGCGAGGTGGTCGGCGTCCTTGTCGAAGCTGTGCACGCACAGATGCTAGGGCCTGCTGCGGGAACGGCGAGCGGCCCGAGCACAGCTGGGCCAGTCAGCCCAGCAGGCCAGCCGTGCAGGTCAGCCGAGGAGCGTGCAGCGCAGCTCGGCCGCCGTCGTGACCACGGCCGTGGGCCGCACCTCGTGCAGCGCCTCCTCGCGACCCGCACCCCAGGTGACCGCGACGGCGTCCATTCCGGCCGCCTTGCCGGCGAGCACGTCGACCACGGCGTCACCGACGTAGACGGCGTTGTTGGAGCCGCGCCCCATCCGCTCGAGAGCCAGCAGCAGCGGCGTCGGGTCGGGCTTGTGCCGGTCGGTGTCCTCCATCGCGACGAGCGCCTCGACGTGCTCGCTCAGGCCCAGGATGTCCATCGCCTGCTGCGCCGACTCACGGCGCTTCGACGTCGCGACGCCGACGTGCACCCCGGCCGCGCGCAGGTCGGCGAGGACCTCGCGCACGCCGTCGTAGCCGCTGATGAGGCGCTCGGTGTTGTCGGCGTTCCATTTCAGGTACGTCTCGTACAGCTCGTCCGCGTGCTCCGGCGAGTGGTCGCGGAAGGCGTTGATGAGCGGCCGGCCGATCCACGAGCGGATCACGTTCGGGTCCTCCTCGTGGCCGAGGATCGTCCGGAACGCGTACTGGTAGGACTCGACGATGAGGTGGATCGTGTCGGCGAGCGTGCCGTCGAGGTCGAAGACGGCGGTGGACCAGCGGGGAGAAGTCACCGCCCGAGCCTAGGACAGCCGGCCCCCGGACCTCGAACCGTACAGAGCCCGGACAGCCCCGACGGCGCATCTCACACTTGTGCATCTCGGGTCGCCAGGAATGGCCTCGGCCGGGCACCATGCACTCCATGACCGAGACCGCCGTGCTGGACTGGTCCGCCCTGACCCAGCGATCCCTCGACGAGCTGGCCGCCGCGGACGCCCTCTACCGACCCACCAGCTTCTGGGGCCCGGGCCTGGAGGCGCTGCTCGCGGACCTGCGCGGCAGGGGCCTGGAGACGTTCAAGTCGTGGCCCACGGCGTCGTGGTGGTTCTACCCGCGCTACGGGGTCGGCTACACCAACGCGGTCATGGACAAGGTGGTCGCCCTCACGCAGCCGCTGCTGACCGAGAAGACCGCGCCCCAGTGGACCCGGTCGGCGCTCACCGCGACCCCCGAGGCCAGGCGGGACTTCGACGCGCTGCGGCTCGCCTGGGACCAGCGCAGCTGGCCGTGCGACCTCGAGGGCCTCGGCGAGTCCACGGTGGGCAAGCCGTGGCAGTACTACCGGCTCACCGGCGCCGCACACGGGTGGACCCGGCCCTACCTCAACTACGCCCTGTGCATGGCGGCCCTCTCCCGGCACGTCGAGGCCCCACCGCGGCGGTTCCTGGAGATCGGCGGCGGCTTCGGCTCCCTCGGCGAGTTCCTGCTGACCCGCGACCCGGAGGCCGTCTACGTCAACGTCGACATCCCTCCGTTGCTGACGGTCGCGTCCTGGTACCTCCGCGAGCTGTTCGGGGACCGGGTGGCGGTCTACGACAGCAGCGTCGCGTCGAGCGGCCGGCTCGAGCTCGCCGGCTCGGCCGTGATGCCCAACTACCGCCTGCCCGACGTCACCGCCGAGTTCGACGTCTTCGTCAACTCCTACTCCTTCCAGGAGATGGAGCCGGACGTCGTCGAGAACTACGTCGACCTCGTCGTGGCGAGGGGGATCGCCTGGGCCGTCTCGCTCAACTCACGCCTGGGCAAGCAGCTCCACTCCGAGGAGGAGCCGGGCGTCATCGACCCCGTCACCTCGGGCCGGATCATCGAGATGTTCCAGCGACGCGGCTTCGAGCTCGTCGCCACCTACGACAGCCCGCTCGTCCACAGCGCGGCCCAGCTGGCGGTTCTCCGGCGCCGGTAACTCCCGGGGCGGCTAGGACCCGTCCGCGTCCAGCCACCGGCCCCGCCTCATGACCCGGCTGGGCCGCGCCGACCCGTCGAGCACCAGCAGGTCGGCGCGCGCCCCGGGCGCCAGCACGCCGCGGTCGGCCAGCCCGAGCGCGCGGCCCGGGGTGCGTGTGCCGGGGCGGACGGCATACGGCAGGGGTATGCCGGCGGCAACGGCCCGCGCGACGATGTCGGCGACGTGGCTGGTGCCCCCCGCGATCGAGCCGGGCTCCCCGTCGGGACGGGCCACCCGGGCGACGCCGTGGTCGACGACGACCGAGAGGCCACCGAGCACGTAGGCGCCGTCGCCGACGCCGGCCGCCGCCATGGCGTCGGAGACGAAGGCGACGTGGTCGACGCCGACGAGGTCGAGCACCGTGCGCATCGTGTCGTCGGCGACGTGCACGCCGTCGGCGATGAGCTCGACGGTCACCTGGGCCCGTGCGGCCGAGCGCATCAGTGCTGCAACGGCACCCGGCTTGCGGTGGTGCATCGGGTCCATGCCGTTGAAGAGGTGCGTGCCGAGGTCGGCACCCGCCGCGACCGCCTCCTCGACCTGGCCGAAGTCGGCAGTCGTGTGCCCGACGGCTGCGTGGATGCCGGCCGCGGTGAGCCAGCGGACGAGGTCGAGGCCGTTGGTGCGCTCGGGGGCCAGCGTCACCTGCCGGATGTGTCCGCGGCCGAGCTCGATGAGCCGCTCCACCTCGGTCAGCGACGGGTCGCGCAGCAGCATCGGGTCGTGCGCGCCGCACCGGGCCTCGGCGAGCCATGGGCCCTCGAGGTGGATGCCGTCGACCAGACCGTCGTCGGCGAGCTCGGCGAGCATCGCGACGCCACGCTCGAGGTCGCGCGGGCTCATCGTGACGAGGCTGGCGAGCAGGCTCGTGGACCCGCGGGCGTGGTGGTGCACGGCCGCCGCGGCCGCCGCGTCGTCACGCAGGTCGGTGAAGGCGGTCCCGCCGCCGCCGTGGCAGTGGAGGTCGACGTATGCCGGCACCACCGTCCCGCTCACCTGCTCGGCCGCGTCGGCGCCGGGCGGCGGCTCGGTTCCGGGGGCGATCGGGGTGACGGCCGTGATGCGCTCGCCCTCGACGTGGACGAGCACGTCGGGGAGCACGGTGTCGTCGACGAGGGCTGGTCCGCGCAGTGTGGGGTTCATCGGGGTCGATTGTGTCGCAGTCGCCCGCCCTGCTGCCGGTTCGAGGTGATCCCGGAGTGGTGCCTGCGGCGGGATCACGTGGAACGGGCCGCAGGGAGCGCGGGTAGCGTGTGCCCGTGCCCGCCCGCCCCCTTCGCGACCTCGTCCACCCGACGTGGGTCCCGGCGCTCGAGCCGGTCGCCGACACCATCGCCGCGATGGGCGACTTCCTGCGGGCCGAGGTCGCGGCCGGGCGCGGCTACCTGCCGGCCGGCGACCACGTGCTGCGCGCGTTCTCGCTGCCGCTTCCGGACGTGCGCGTGCTCGTCGTGGGCCAGGACCCCTACCCGACCGCCGGTCACCCCGTCGGCCTCAGCTTCAGCGTCGCGCCCGACGTGCGTCCGGTCCCCCGGTCGCTGCAGAACATCTACCAGGAGCTGGGCACGGACCTCGGGCTGCCGACGCCGGCGAACGGCGACCTGACGCCGTGGTTCGAGCGTGGGGTCATGCTGCTCAACCGGGTGCTGACCGTGCGGCCGGGCGCCTCGGCGAGCCACCACGGCAAGGGCTGGGAGGCGGTCACCGCGCAGGCCATCTCGGCTCTGGCCCAGCGCGGCGGTCCGCTCGTGGCCATCCTGTGGGGACGGCAGGCGCAGTCGCTCGCCCCCGTGCTCGGCGACGTGCCGCGCATCGAGACGGCCCACCCGTCCCCGCTGTCGGCGCGCTCCGGCTTCTTCGGCTCGCGGCCGTTCAGCCGCACCAACGACCTCCTCGCCCAGCAGGGCGCCCCACCAATCGACTGGAGCCTGACATGACCCAGCCAGCGCCCGACGGCTCGGGCCCCACCGTCTGGACCCGCTTCGTCGCGATCGGCGACTCGTTCACCGAGGGCATGTGCGACGACGACCCGACCTTCGGCCACGACGGCGAGTACGCCGGGTGGGCCGACCGGCTCGCCTCGCACCTGTCGGAGATCGCGCGGAGGCAGGGCCTCGACTTCGGCTACGCCAACCTCGCCGTCCGCGGCCGCAAGCTCGCCGACGTCGTGGGGCCTCAGCTGGAGGACGCGCTCTCGCTCCAACCGGACCTCGTCAGCATCGTCGGCGGCGGCAACGACATCCTGCGCCCCAAGGCGGACCTCGACGGGCTGGCCGCCCGGCTCGAGGCGGCGGTCGCGCGCATCCGGGCCACCGGCGCCGACGTGCTCATGGCCACGCCGGTCGATCCCGCGGACGCGCCGCTGGTCAAGGCCACCCGGGGTCGCGCGGCGATCCACTCGGCGAACATCTGGAGCATCGCCCGCCGCAACGGGGCCCACGTCATCGACCAGTGGGGACTGCACGCGCTGCGCGACTGGCGGATGTGGTCGGAGGACCGCATCCACATGACGACCGAGGGCCACCGCCGGGTCGCGCTCGCCGCCCTCGAGGCCCTGGGCCACACCCCGGCCGAGACCGACTGGGCGACGCCGCTCGAGCCGGCGCCTCCCATCGGGCGACGTGAGGCGCTGCAGGCCAACGCCCAGTGGGCCAAGGAGTACGTCGGGCCGTGGGTGCACCGCCGCCTCACCGGCCGTTCCTCCGGCGACCACCGCCAGGCCAAGCGCCCCGACGTGACCCCGCTCGACCCGTCGTAGACCGAGCCGCCCGCCGCCGTATGCCGTGTGGCGGAGCCCGCGACACGGCATACGCCCCCGGTGGGCGGGACGGATGACGGGAGGCTCAGGAGCCCGCTCGCTCACACTGCCTGGGCCGCGAGCCTGCGTCCCGTCATCGGTCCCCTGTCCCGGGCACGGCCACGACGTCGGAGCTCGACCGCCGCCGTCAGCATCGCTCGCACCCAGTCAGGCTCGAACATGACCTGCTCCCACGTGAAGCGCAGCACGATCCAATCGCGGACGGTCAGCTCGTCGTAGCGCCGGCAGTCGCGGGCGAAGGCACTTCGCTCGGTGTGGAACTCGTGGCTGTCGGCTTCGGCCACGATCTGCAGCGACTCGTCGGCCAGGTCGACCCGCGCGTAGACGCTGTCGTAACGCAGTCGCACCTGCGGGTCGACCGACAGGCCGGGCACGTCGAGGGCAATGGCGCGTAGCACCGACTCGAAGGGGTTGGCAGCGCGGGAGCTGGCGTGTCGGGCGACCCATTGCACGCGCGCCCGCTGCCGCGGGCCCAACGTCATCGCGAGCTCGATTACCTCGCGCCTCCGCATTCCCGAACGCAAGGCCGAGTCGAAGACGGACAGTGCCTCGTCGAGCGGCAGGTCCAGGCAGCAGTCGACGACGGTGCGCGACCGCGACGTCACACCGCCTGCCACCTCGGACGCCGGCAGAGACCGCCAGTGCAGGATCGCCAGCCCACGCTGGCTCTCCCGCAGCTTGCGGTTGGCCGGGATCGTGACGTCCGGACGGGCGGGCACCGTCTTGACCTTCCACCCCCAGTGCAGAGCGGCGCTGCGGTGCGACACCGTCGCATGCAGTCGACGCGCCACCACTCCTGCGGCCTCGGCGCCCGGAAGCCCATAGACGCCGTGGCCGTGACGCACGACCTCGCCGGCCGCCACGGCCGGTCCGATGGCGCGCCACGGGACCGCCCGGCGCAGCTCGCGCCACGAGCAGGTGCCACCCAGCCTCTGCACGGCAACCGCCACCGAACGTTCCTCGCGCACCGCACCAGACTCGCCCGTCCCGCAGCCACGCCTGGCTCAGCGTCCACAGCCTCCGCGGCAACGGGACGGATGACGGGACGCGGGGCGATGAAGCGGCCCTCCTTCGCGCGACACCCACGGAACCTCCCGTCATCGGTCCCGCCTCAGCCCCAGGACGACGTATGCCGTCCCGCTGGGTCAGCGGGACGGCATACGTGCTCGGGTGGTCTGCGTGTCAGACGGAGGCGGCGAACGCCTTCTCGAAGATGTCGAGGCCCTCGGTGAGCAGCTCGTCGCTGGCGGCGAGCGGCGGCAGGAAGCGGAAGACGTTGCCGTAGGTGCCGCAGGTGAGGGTCACGAGGCCCTCGGCGTGGCAGGCCCTGTTGACCGCGCCCGTCAGGGCGGCGTTGGGCGTGAGGTCGCCGGGGCCGTTGACGAGCTCGACGGCGAGCATGGCCCCGCGGCCGCGGATGTCACCGATCTGCGGGTAGCGCTCGGCGAGGGCCTGCAGGCGCGGGACGAAGAGGGCCTCGACCTGCCTGGCGCGGGCGCAGAGGTCCTCCTCCTTCATCGTCTCGATGGCGCCGAGCGCGGCGGCACAGGCGATGGGGTTGCCGCCGTAGGTGCCGCCGAGGCCGCCGCCGTGGACCGAGTCCATGACGTCGGCGCGGCCGGTGACGCCGGCGAGCGGCAGGCCCCCGGCGATGCCCTTGGCCGTGGTGATGAGGTCGGGCACGACGTCCTCGTGCTCGCTGGCGAACCAGTCACCGGTGCGGCAGAAGCCGGACTGCACCTCGTCGGCGATGAAGAGGATGCCGTTGTCGGTGCACCACTCGGCGACCTGCTTGACGAAGCCCGGCGCCGGGACGATGAAGCCGCCCTCGCCCTGGATCGGCTCGAGCACGACGGCGGCGACGTTGTCCTCGCCGACCTGCGCGTGCACCTGCTGCACGAAGACGTCGAAGGACTCCTTGGCGCAGTCGGCGGGACCGCCGGGCCAGCGGAACGGGTAGCTCATCGGCGCGCGGTAGACCTCGCCGGCGAACGGGCCGAACCTGTGCTTGTACGGCATGTTCTTGGCCGTCAACGCCATCGTGAGGTTGGTGCGGCCGTGGTACGCGTGGTCGAAGGCGACGACGGCGTTGCGGCCGGTGTAGTGGCGGGCGACCTTGACGGCGTTCTCGACGGCCTCGGCGCCGGAGTTGAACAGCGCCGTGCGCTTCTCGTGGTCGCCCGGCGTGAGCTCGTTGAGGGCCTCGGCGACGTCGAGGTACTCCTCGTAGGGCGTGACCATGAAGCAGGTGTGGGTGAAGTCCTGCACCTGCTGCGTGACGCGCTCGACGACGCGCGGGGCGGAGTTGCCCACCGTGGTCACGGCGATGCCGGAGCCGAAGTCGATGAGCTGGTTGCCGTCGACGTCGACGAGGATGCCGCCGCCGGCGCGCTCGACGTAGACCGGCAGGCCGGTGGAGACTCCGGCGGACACGGCCGCCGCCTTGCGGGCCTGGAGCGCGGCCGACTTGGGGCCGGGGATCGCGGTCTGCACGAGCCGCTGCTGGGGGACGTTGCTCATGCTCGTCAGTATGCCGCCCGCCGGCGTCCCCGGGGAACCCGGGTGCCGGACCGCATACGTTCGCTTTCCGCACCCGGACGGTCCGTTCGGTCGCGAACTCGGCGGTGGAGCACGAGGTTCGCGACCGAACGCGTGGTGCGGGCGGTGGCTCGCGGGGTCAGTCCACGGTGGTCAGCCGAGAGCGGGGGCGCTCGAGGGCGTGACGGCGGCCTGCGCCACGATCTCCTCGAGGCGGTCGTAGCCCTCGGCCATGCCCTTCTCCATGCCGCTCGCCACCATCATGTCCCGCCCCTCGACCGTGCGGCCGACGCTGCGGCCCTCGAGCCGGCAGCGTCCGTCACCGAGGTCGACGAACCGCATGAACTCGATGGCGACCTCGTCGGGAGCGCCCTCGAACTCGAAGGTCTGGATGGCGATGTCGTTGTCGCGGACGGTGTGGAACGTGCCGCGGAAGCCGTAGACGTTGTCGCCGTCGTGGTGGGTGTAGTGGTAGCCACCGCCGGAGGTGAAGTCCCAGCGCTGGATCTGCATCTCGTAGCCCCGGGGGCCGAGCCACTGGCGGACCAGCTCCGGGTCGCGGTGCGCGTTGAAGACGGCCTCGACGGGCGCGTCGAACTCCCGGGTGAAGTCGATCCAGGGCACGCCGGCCGGGATGTCGAGGGCGAGTGCGTGGGTCATGGCTGCTGCTCCTTGTCGTGAGTCGTCTCGTGACTCGTGTCGCGAGTCGTGCGGTGAGTTGTGCGGTGAGCGGCACGCTGCTTCGGCAAGCGCGTGGTGACGGTCGGGGAGGCCGGTGGCGCTGCCGTCGCCGACGTGGTGCGTTCGAGGACGGCGTCGAGCGAGCGGAACCGCTGCTCGGCGAGCAGGCGGTAGCGGTCGATCCAGGCCGTCAGCGCTTCGAGCCGGTCGGCCTCGAGGTGCACCGGGCGCCGTTGGGCGTCACGCGTGCGGCTCACGAGGCCCGCCGCCTCGAGCACCTGGATGTGCTTGCTGACGGCCTGCTTGCTGATCTCGAACGGTTCGGCGAGCTCGTTGACGGTGGCGGCGCCGCGGCTCAGCCGCGCCACGATGGCGCGACGGACCGGGTCGGCCAGGGCCGCGAACGCGCGGTCGAGGTCGTCGTCGGACGCCCGTCGTGCCATGTTCAACCAACTCCTTGATCAACTAATACGTTGATTACAGACCCGCACCCCGGACGCCGTCAACCCCTCTGCCGAATCTTCCGCAATCAGTGGCCGTCAAGCCGCAGATGCGGGTGTAGCGTCGCCTTCATGCCGCACCTGCGCATCACCGAGGCCGCCGCCCTGCTCGGCGTCTCCGACGACACCGTGCGGCGGATGGTCGACTCCGGCCGCCTCGACGGCGCCACCGACGACGGCGGTCGGCGCACCGTGGACGGGGCGCAGCTCGCGGGGGTCGCGCAGGAGCTCGCCCACCCGGCTGCGGTGGGCACCATCGGCGGCGCCTCCGCCCGCAACCGCATGAGGGGCATCGTCACCGCCATCACGCGTGACACGGTCATGGCCAAGGTCGAGCTGCAGTGCGGCCCGTTCCGCATCGTCTCGCTGCTCTCGAGCGAGTCCGTCGACGACCTGGCGCTGGAGGTCGGCTCGGTCGCCGTCGCGAGCGTGAAGTCCACCCACGTGGTCGTGGAGGTTCCCGCGTGACCGCCCGGCAGGCGACCCTTCGCCGCAGCACCGCGCCGGCGGCGGTCACCACCGTGGCGGCCCTGCTCCTCACCGCGTGCGGCGGCACCACCGGCGCCCTCTCCGGCGGGGCGGCACAGCCGGGGGCCGGCGGCGCCTCGACGGCGAACCTGCACGGCACCGTCACCGTGCTCGCCGCCGCGTCGCTGACGGAGTCCTTCGACGCGCTGGCCAAGGACTTCGAGGCCGCGCACCCCGGAGTCACGGTGCAGCCGTCCTACGGCTCGAGCGCCACCCTCGTGCAGCAGGTCGACAACGGCGCACCCGCCTCCGTGCTGGCCCTCGCCGGCACGGCCGCCGCCCAGCCGCTCGACAAGGGCCTGGCCAAAGACACGAGGACGTTCGCCTCCAACGTTCTCGAGATCGCGGTCCCCCCTGCGAACCCGGCAGGCATCACCTCGATCGACGACCTCGCCAAGCCCAGCGCCAAGGTCGTCCTCTGCGCCGACACCGTCCCCTGCGGCAAGGCCGCGCAGGCCACCCTCGCCAAGGCACACGTCGTCCCCGACGTCGTGAGCAAGGAGATCGACGTCAAGGCGACCCTCGCCAAGGTCAAGCTCGCCGAGGCCGACGCGGCCGTGGTCTACCACTCCGACGTCGTGGCCGCGAAGGGCAGCGTCAAGGGCGTCGAGATCCCGTCCGCAGTGAACACCCGCCTCGACTACCCCGTCATCACGCTGTCCGACGACGCCGCCACCAAGGCCTTCGTCGCCTACGTCGTCAGCGCAAAGGGTCGGTCGACCGTCCAGTCGTTCGGCTTCGGCGCGCCCTGAGCGCCGCTCGCGGGGCACCGGGGAGAGTGACGACATGAGGTATGCCGCCACGTGGCGTTCGCGTGTCACCCTCGGCCTGCCTGCCGCGCTGGCGTTGCTGCTGCTCGTCGTCCCGCTCGTGGCGCTCCTGCTGCGGGCGGACTGGGCACGCATCCCGTCCGACCTCGCGACCCCGAGCGTCGTTCCCGCGCTGCGTCTCTCGCTGACCACCACCTCGACCACGGCGGTGCTGTGCCTGCTGCTCGGCACTCCCCTGGCCTGGTTCCTGGCCCGCTCGGACAGTCGGGCCACCAGCTGGGTGCGCGCCCTGCTGACCGTGCCGCTCGTCCTGCCACCGGTCGTCGGTGGCGTCGCGCTCCTCATGACCTGGGGACGCAACGGCGTCGTCGGCCAGTACCTGACGCCGCTCGGCATCCAGATCCCCTTCACCACGGCCGCCGTCGTGCTCGCCGAGACCTTCGTGGCGATGCCCTACTACGTGCTCGCCGTCGAAGGTGCGATGCGGGGCCTCGACCCCCGTCTCGAGCACGTCGCCCGCACTCTCGGCGCCGGCGACCTGCGCTACCTGCGCACCGTCGGCCTGCCCCTCGTCCTGCCCGGCATCGCCGGCGGCCTGGCACTCGCCTGGGCCCGGGCGCTCGGCGAGTTCGGAGCGACCATCACCTTCGCCGGCAA
Organism: Terrabacter terrae; assembly: GCF_039529575.1. Taxonomy (NCBI): domain Bacteria; kingdom Bacillati; phylum Actinomycetota; class Actinomycetes; order Micrococcales; family Intrasporangiaceae; genus Terrabacter; species Terrabacter terrae. The sequence continues at coordinate 241,356 of NZ_BAAANB010000021.1, read as the reverse complement.
CTTCCCGGGCCGCACGCAGACGCTGCCGCTGCTCGTCTACGTCGAGCTGGAGCGCGACCCGCAGGTCGCCATCTCGATCAGCATCCTGCTGCTCGCCGTCAGCGTCCTCGTGCTCGGCGTGCTGCGCGGCCGGTGGCTGCAGTGACCGCGCCGCAGCACGACGGCGAGGGCCTCGACGCGCGGATCCGCCTGCAGCGCGGCGCAGTCGAGCTCGACGTGTCGCTCAGCGCGCGCCCCGGCCAGGTCATCGGCGTGCTGGGGCCCAACGGTGGCGGCAAGACGACGAGCGTCCTCGCCCTGGCCGGGGTGCTCCCCCTCGCCGACGGTCACATCCGCGTCGACGGGGACGTGTGGGACGACGGTCACCGCCGGCTCGTCCCCGAGCAGCGCGCGGTCGGGCTCATGCTGGCCGACAGCCTCCTCTTCCCGCACCTGCGCGCCCTCGACAACATCGCCTACGGACCCCGCAGCCGCGGCGTCGACCGACGCCGCGCCCGTGACCGCGCCCGCGACGAGCTCGCCCGGGTCGGGCTCGCCGACCGCGCCACAGCCAAGCCCGCCGAGCTCTCCTCCGGCCAGCAGGCGCGGGTCGCCCTGGCCCGTGCCCTCGCAACGGATCCTGCCCTACTGCTCCTCGACGAGCCGCTCTCGGCTCTCGACCCCGACACGCGCGCGAGGACCCGCAGCGACCTCGCGGTCCGCCTGACGGCATACGCCGGGGTGACGGTGCTCGTCACGCACGACCCACTCGATGCCCTCACGCTCGCCGACCACCTCGTCTTCGTCGAGGACGGCCGCGTGACCCAGACGGGCAGCCCCGCCGAGGTGCTGCGCGAGCCCCGGAGCCCCTACGTCGGCACGGTCGTCGGGCTGAACCTGTATGCCGCACAGGGCGACTCGCACGGACACGTACACACCGGCGACGGCGGGCTCCTCGTCACGACGGCGCCGACCGAGGGTTCCGTGTGGGCGACGATCGCCCCGAGCGCGGTGTCGCTGCACCGGCACGAACCGGAGGGCTCGGCCCGCAACACCTGGCCACTGCGCATCGCCTCCGTCACGATGCAGGGCCAGTCGGCCCGGGTCGGTCTCGTGGGTGCCTTCCCGCTCACCGCAGAGGTGACGCTCGAGTCGGTCACCGCCCTCGGGCTGCAGGTGGGCCAGCAGGTGTGGGCCGCGGTCAAGGCCACCGAGGTCCGCACCTACCCGCGCTGACGCCGGCAGCTCACTCCTCGAGGAACGGCTCCAGCGGGCGCCCCGTGGGGGCGCCGCCGACGACGTGGCGCACGCGGAGGAAGGCCGCCACCGACGGCGCCTGCACGACGGCCGACACGAGGAGCGCGACCGGGATCGAGGCCCACGACGCCAGCGCCCCGAGCGGCGGGCCACCGGCGACCTGGCCGAGGGCGTTGGCCTGGCTGTTCAGCGAGAGCACCGTGGCTCGCGTCGGCCCGTCGAGGTTGCGGTTGACCCACGTCGACTCGATCGGGCGGCTGAAGGCCATGGCCGCGCTGCGCAGCCACACGCAGGTGAGGACGAGCCACAGGTTGCCGAGCACCGCCACCCCGACGACCGCGAGCACTTGCAGGAGCATCGCGAGCGCCACGGGCAGACCCGGACTGCTGTCCACGAGTCGCTGCGGGAGCCAGCGCCCACTGGCCAGGGAAGCGCCCAGTGACACCATCGTGCCGACCAGGGCGAAGACGGTGAACGCGACCGCCTCGTCGCCGTCGAACACGGCCGGCATCGCGAAGGTGTCGAGCACGCGCACCTGCCAGAGCCGGTCGAACACCTCGCTCGCGAGGCCGACCAGGAGGCTGACGAGCAGGAACACCCGGACGACCCGGCGCCGACGAGCGATCCGCAGCCCGGCGACGAGCTGCTCCCTCATGTGCCCGAACGTCTCCCGGTCACCGCGCGGCGTCGGATGGAAGTGCCGCTCGGGCATGACGACCCACAGGCCGACGGCGAGCAGAACGAGGATGGCGCCGGCCGCGATGACGGGGACCCGCAGGTTCACGAGTCCGAGCACGCCGGCGACCAGCGTGCCCACGACGCCGAAGGCCAGGTCCAGCTGCGTCTCGCGGGTGAACACGGGGGCGACGTTCTCCTCGCCCACCTCGTCGGTGATCCACGCCTGCAGCGCGCCGGACGTGAAGGTGTAGCCGATCCCCCACAGCACGTTGCCCACCAGCGCCGCAGCGAATGTCGCCACGACCCCCTCCACGGCGAAGCCGACCCCGACGAGCAGGAAGCCGATGATGACCGACACGCGCCGGCTGTAGAGGTCGGCGACGATCCCCGTCGGCACCTCGAAGAGGAAGCAGGTCGCCTCGAGCACCGTGCCGACGAGCACCATCTGGAACGGGTCGAGCCCGACGACGCGGTACTGGAAGACGAGGTTCAGCGTGAAGCACATCGCGAAGGCCGAGGCCGCGACCGCGGTCAGCACGTAGAAGGTCGAGGTCGCGCCCGCCTCGCGCGGCGGCCGCCGCAGCAGCGTGAGCACCCCACGACGGTAGGGGCGTGACGCTCGTGCCGTCGTGCCATTTTCCGAGGCCGTGCCGCCGTGCCTCTGGCCGTATGCCGTCCGGCCCCCAGCGCGTCCGCCCACCGCGGACGGCCTCCGTCTCACACTTTGGACGGAATGCTCGGACGTCCTAGTATCTGAGCCATGCCAGCGACGAGGCTGATGCCGACCGAGGACGCCGCCGATCTCATCGAGCTCACCCGCGAGATCTGCCGCAAGGACCTCGCGCCGAAGGTCGACGACGCAGAGCGCGCGCACACCTTCCCCCAGGACACGTTCCGCACGCTCGGCCGTGCGGGCCTGCTGTCCCTGCCCTACCCGGAGGAGTTCGGCGGCGGGGCCCAGCCGTACGAGGTCTACCTGCAGGTCGTCGAGGAGATCGCCTCCGTCTGGATGAGCGTCGCGGTGGGCGTCAGCGTGCACAGCCTGACGGCCTACCCCGTGGCGGCCCACGGCACGCGCGAGCAGCAGGAGGCGCTGCTGCCCGGGATGCTGTCCGGTGACCAGCTCGGTGCGTACTGCCTCTCCGAGCCGCTGGCCGGCTCCGACATCGCCTCGATGACGACCCGTGCGAGCCGGACCGGCGAGGGCTGGTCGCTCAAGGGCACGAAGGCGTGGATCTCGCACGCCGGTCACGCCGACTACTACACGACCTTCGCCCGCACGTCCGACGAGGGCGGCAGGGGCCTGTCGACGTTCGTCGTCCCGGGCGACGCCACGGGGCTGTCCTTCGCGGCGCCGGAGCGCAAGATGGGCCTGCACTGCGACCCGGTAGCGCAGGTCATGTTCGACGGCGTCCCCGTCGAGGCCGCCCGCCTCATCGGCCGCGAGGGCGACGGCATGAAGATCGCGCTGTCCGCGCTCGAGGCCGGCCGGCTCGGGATCGCCGCCGCCGCAACCGGACTGGCGCAGTCCGCTCTCGACGCAGCCGCGGGCTACGCCCGGGAGCGCGAGCAGTTCGGCCGGCCGATCGCCGACTTCCAGGGCCTGGCCTTCCTCCTCGCCGACATGGAGGCCGCGGTCACCTCGGCGCGCGCCACCTACCTGCACGCCGCGCGACTCAAGGACGCCGGGCGTGCGTTCGGCACGGAGGCGGCGGTCGCCAAGCTCGTCGCCACCGACGCCGCGATGAAGGTGACGACCGACGCGGTCCAGGTGCTCGGTGGCGCCGGCTACACCGAGGACTTCCCGCTCGAGCGCTACATGCGCGAGGCCAAGGTGACCCAGATCTTCGAGGGCACCAACCAGATCCAGCGGCTCGTCATCTCCCGCCAGCTCCTCACCCGCTGAGCCGGCGCCCCGAACTCGACCACCCCGCATACGCCCGAAAGGCCTGCCATGCAGCTGAACTCGTCCACCGTCGCCCTCGTCACCGGCGGCGGCTCCGGCCTCGGCGGCGCGACCGCACGCCGGCTCGTCGCCGACGGGGCGACCGTCGTGATCCTCGACCTCGAGGGATCGACGGCCCCCGCGCTCGTCGACGAGCTCAACGCCGAGCGTGACGGCAGCGCCGTCTTCGTCGCCACCGACGTCCGTGACGAGGCCCGGGTGCAGGCGGCCGTCGACCGCGCAACGGGCCTCGGGCAGCTGCGCATCGCCGTCAACTGCGCCGGCGTCGCCACCCCCGGCCGCGTCATCGGTCGCGGTGGCCCGCTCGCGCTCGACACCTTCAGGACGGTCATCGACATCAACCTCGTCGGCTCGTTCAACGTGCTGCGCCTCGCCGCCTCCGCGATGCTCGCCAACGAGCCCGTCGACGGCGACCGCGGCGTCATCGTCAACACCGCGAGCATCGCGGCCTTCGACGGACAGATCGGCCAAGCGGCCTACGCCGCGAGCAAGGGCGGCATCGTCGGGCTGACCCTCTCGGCCGCTCGCGACCTGGCGGACAAGGCGATCCGCGTCATGACGATAGCCCCGGGCACCTTCGAGACGCCGATGCTCGCCGGCCTGCCGGGCGAGGTCAAGGAGGTCCTCGAGAAGCAGGTGCCGCACCCCTCGCGCCTCGGCCGCCCGGAGGAGTACGCGAGCCTCGTGCGCCACATCGTCGACAACCCGATGCTCAACGGTGAGGTCATCCGCCTCGACGGCGCCCTCCGCATGCCGCCCCGCTGAGTCCGGCGGCGCCCATGACCTCTTGGCCGGCCGCGGTGGCGGGACAATGGAGCGGTGAACGAGCCCAGCGGTGACCTCGTGCTCGCGCCCAGTCCGGGGCTGCGACACGGCGTCGTCATCCCCGCCGCCGAGCTCGTCGAGCGCTTCAGCCGTTCGTCCGGGCCCGGCGGGCAGGGCGTCAACACGACGGACAGCCGGGTCGAGCTCGTCTTCGAGCCGGGAACGTCGGACGCGCTGACCGCGGCTCAGCGCGACCGCCTCGCGGCAGCACTGGCACCCCGCCTGGTCGGTGGCCGGGTCACGGTCGTGGCGTCCGAGTTCCGCTCCCAGCTGCGCAACCGCGCTGCGGCCCGCGAGCGCCTCGCGGACCTGCTGCGCGAAGGCCTGGCTCCCCCGCCCGCACCGCGCCGGGCGACGAAACCGACGCGCGGGTCGAAGGAGCGCCGGATCGAGGGCAAGAAGAGGCGCGCCCAGGTGAAGTCCGGACGCGGGCGCATCCGCCCCGAGTGAGCCGATGGGCCGGACGTGGCCTGTCGACGGGTCACGAGGGCCACCCGTGGCCCCTCGACGGGTCAGGCGTGCGGGGGCTCGAGGATCGTGGTGTCGACGACGGCCTCGACCTCGATCGGGCCGTAGACGTGCGGGAACGTCTCCCCCGTGGCGGGGTCACCGACCTCGTGCACGACCGGCGACGCCAGTCGCGTCTCGTCGACGTGCAGCAGCACGAGCGGCTCCGCGACGTCGGCGTAGAAGCGCGACCGGACGACCGGCCACTGCTGGGCCGAGGACGCGTGGATGAAGCCCTCCTCGGCGAGCGAGCGCCCGCGGGTGGAGCGCGTGTAGCTGCCGTCACGCTGCGCCTGCTCCCAGTCGGCCTGCTCGGCCAGGTGGTAGATCATGGCCAGCGACGCTACCAACTTGCCCGGGAGCCCGGTGACGACTGTCTCAGATGCCCTGCAGGACAAGGCCGACGGGGGCACGCTGGAGGTGGGAGCGCCGCCCACCGCAGCGGCGGAGGGCGCGCCCGCCGGGAGGACAAGAGCATGGTGAGCGCACAGGGATCGCGGGAGAGCCCCGCGCCGGGATTCCCGGCCCAGGTGGTGAGGCTGCGCGGTCACGACCTGTCCTACGTCGACACGGGGTCCGGCTCGGCGATCCTCTTCATCCACGGCCTGCTCGGCTCGCACGACAACTGGACGCACCTGCTCGACCGCCTCGACAACGCCCACCGCGTCCTGATCCCCGACCTCTTCGGGCACGGGGCCTCGGCGAAACCGGTCGGGGACTACTCGCTGGGGTCGCACGCGGCCATCCTGCGCGACCTCGTCGACCAGCTCGGCATCCCGAAGGTGACACTCGTGGGCCACTCCCTCGGCGGCGGCATCGCGATGCAGTTCTGCTACCTCTTCCCCGAGCGCGTCGAGGCACTCGTCCTCGTCGCGAGCGGAGGGCTGGGCCGCACCGTCAGCCCGCTGCTGCGCTCGGCCACCCTGCCCGGTGCGGAGCTCGTGCTGCCCGTCATCGCCTCGACCTGGGTGCGCGAGCGCGTGGAGGGCGTCGGCAAGGCGGTGCGCGGCCTCGGCTGGCGTCCGAGCGCCGACGCCTCGGCGGCGTGGAAGGGTTTCACCTCCCTGTCGGACGGCGAGAGCCGGCGCGCTTTCCTCGCGACGACCCGGGGCGTCATCGACCCGGGCGGCCAGACGGTGAGTGCCCGCGGCCAGCTGGTCACCGCCGAGCACCTGCGCACCCTTGTCATCTGGGGCACCCGCGACCGGATGATCCCGGTCGGTCACGCGCAGCGGGCGCGGGAGGTGTTCCCCGAGGCGGAGATCGTCCTGTTCGAGGGCGCCGGCCACTTCCCGCACCTCGAGCAGCCGGACCGGTTCGCCGGCGTGCTCGAGGGTTTCATCCACGGCTGAGGCCCACGCCCGGGGAGGTCACGAAGCTGCTCCTGACGGCGGGCCGGCCCAGGAAGATCGACGGTGATGACAACGTCTGAGCGCGCCCACCGCGTCGAGGGTGCGTGAGACCACTCGAACGGGGGGAACCGTGGGAGAGACCGAGCGCGGGTCCGACTTCTCCGCGTTCGTGCGGGCCCGGCAGGGCTCACTCGCGCGCTTCGCCTACCTGCTGACCGGCGACGCGCACAGCGCCGAGGACCTGCTCCAGGCCTCGCTCGCCAAGGTCTACGGCAGGTGGGACCACGTCAGCGCGGCCCACTCACCCGACGCCTACGTCCGCAAGGTGATGGTCAACGAGCACACCACGTGGTGGCGCCGCGCCTGGCGGCACCGGGAACGCACCGACAGCGAGCTGATCCGGGTGCTCGACCCGGCCGGCCCTCCCGCGACACCGCACGACAGCGAGCTGTGGGCGCACGTGTGCTCGCTCGCACCGCAACAGCGGGCAGCCGTGGTCCTGCGCTACTACGAGGACCTCACCGAGGCCCAGACGGCCGAGATCCTCGGGGTGTCGGTGGGCACCGTCAAGAGCCACACGAGCCGGGCGCTCAGCTCCCTGCGCCGCACCATGAAGGAGGTCACGCCGTGAACACGACCGACCACCACAACGAGGAAGAGCTGCAGGCCCTGCTCCGGCAGCGTGCGGCGTCCGTCGAGGTCTCCGGTGACTTCGCGCCGGTCGCCGTCGCGCGCCGACACCGCAACAGGCGCACCCGCACCCTCGTCGCCGTCGTCGCCGTCGCCGCCGTGGCGATCGTCGCTCTGACCGTGCCGGGCCTGTTGTCGGCCCGCGGTTCGGCACCGCCTGTCCCCGCCCTACCCACCGCGACGGCCTCGCTACCCTCCCCCAGCGGCTCAGCAGCGACCAGCCCACCGACCGGCCACTCCTCGACGGCCCCGACGACGACACCGTCCCCGACGGTCGCGACCCGCGCCGACGCGTACGCCCTCGACGACACGATCCGCTTCGGCGACACGGTGCTCCACCTCGAGAAGGGCACCGTCGTGGAGAGCCTCGCCGTCCTCTCGAACGGTGGCTTCGTCGTCCAGTCGCACCTGTCCACCGGCTCGTCACAGAGCGAGATGGAGATCCTCTCCCCCGCCGGCCGCACGGTGCGCACCCTGGGCGCATCGGGTGCGTATGCCGTGTCGCCGGACGGCACCCGGGTGCTGGCCAAGGACGGGACGGGCAGCACGCTGGTGGTGTACGCGCCGAACGGCGCGGTGGTCGGGCAGAGGCGGGACGCCCGTGAGGTCGGCGCGATCGTCGGCGATACGGCATACCTCAACGGTGGGCCGTCCGAGGGCTCGCTCGCCTGGGACCTCGCCACGGGCGCCACGAGCCTGCTGCCGCCCCACGTCGTCGCCGTCTCGCCGGACGGCACCCGGGCAGCACTCGGATGGATGGTGACCACCGACGTGCAGGACGAGGCGTGCTGGGCCGTCGTCGACCTGGGGAGGCCGGCCTTCCCCACGACCATCCAGAAGTGCGGCCCGGGTGAGAACCCGACGATGTTCATGCCGACCGCCTTCTCCAGCAGGGGCACCTACCTGGTCGGCTCGAACTACGTCGACGGCGGGTTCTGGTTCAGCGCAGGCGTGGTCCGGGTGAGCGATGGGACGGTGGTCCTCGGTGGGAACGGCGATGCGGTCGTCTCCGGCTGGACCTGGCACCTCGACGACGACGAGTCGACCTTCGTCATCTCGCGCAACACCTCGAAGCCGGTGCCGCCCGCGACGAGGAACGCCCTCCAGCACTGCTCCCTCGCCCTGGCCTGCACCGCCGTGCAGCCTGAGGTCCAGCTGCGGGGCAAGGGCGGGTTCACCGAGCCGCGTTACGTCGTGTCCCGGTGACCGGCCCGCTGGCGCTGACCACCGACGTCCCCGCTCCACCCGGCTTGACGCGCTGTCCAACGTTGCGGCTCGCGCCTGCCCCAGAATGGGTCCATGAGCGACGCATCCCGGGTCGGGCGCGGATCGACGAAACCTCGGGGCCGCTCCGCGGTGAGGTGGGTCGCCGCCCTCGCGGTGCTGGCCTGGCTCGCCATCGGCGCCATCGGCGGCCCGCTCGTGGGACGCCTCTCGGAGGTCGCGACGAACGACAACGCGAACTTCCTTCCACCCTCGGCGGAGTCGACCACGGTCAGCAAGCTGGTCCAGCGCACGAGCGACACCCAGACGCTGCCCTACCTCGTCGTCGTGGAGCGTCCGAGCGGCCTGACGCCCGCCGACCTCTCGGCCGTGGAGAAGTACGTCGCCGGCATACCCGGGCTGCGCCTCGCCGACAAGACGCGCACGGTCGGCGAGTTCCTACAGGCCCCGCCACGGGGCGCCGTCCCCAGCCAGGACAGGCAGGCGGCCCTCATCCCCGTCTCCTTCCTCGCGGACAAGGCCGAGGACACCATCGCCGGGGACACCGCGCTGTATGCCGTCGCGCAGGCCCTGCGTGAATCCGCGTCGTCCACGTTGGGCTCGTCGGGGCTCACCGTGCACGTCACGGGCGCGGGCGGGTTCTTCGCCGACTTCATCACCGCCTTCAGCGGCATCGACGGCATCCTGCTGCTCGTCGCCCTCGGCGTCGTCTTCGTCATCCTGCTCATCGTCTACCGCAGCCCGATCCTGCCGTTCGCGGTGCTCATCACGGCCATGTTCGGCCTGTCCCTCGCTGCCCTCGTCGTCTTCCCGCTCGCGAAGAACGGCGCCATCAGCCTCAGCGGACAGAGCCAGGGCATCCTGTCGATCCTCGTCGTCGGCGCCGCCACCGACTACGCACTGCTGCTCGTGGCGCGCTTCAAGGAGGAGCTGCACGACACGGACTCCACGTGGGCCGCCATGAAGATCGCCTGGCGCGCCGCCCTCGAGCCGATCGCGGCGAGCGCCGCCACCGTGGTGCTCGGCCTGCTGTGCCTGCGCCTGTCGGACCTCGGCAGCACCAAGGGTCTCGGTCCGGTGGGGGCGCTCGGCATCGTCGGGGCCTTCGTGGCGTCCCTGACCTTCCTGCCGGCCGTGCTGCTCCTCATCGGGCGCCGCATCTTCTGGCCGCAGGTCCCCCGCGTGGACCACGTGCACAGCGCCGACGCGGTCGGCACCCGCGGCATCTGGGGCCGGGTCGCCGGCGTGGTCGGCCGGCACCCGCGGCGCACCTGGGTGGCCACCCTGCTCGCCCTCGCCGCGTGCGCGGCGTTCCTGCCGACGCTCAACGCCCGCGGCGTCGCCCAGAGCGATCTCTTCCTGACCAAGGTCGACTCGGTCACGGGGCAGGAGGTGCTCGCCCGGCACTTCCCGGCCGGCTCGGGCTCACCGGTGCAGGTCGCGGCACCGCAGGGCAAGGCGGAGGCTGTCGTACAGGTCCTCACGTCCGCTCCGGGCGTCAGCAACCCGCAGGTGGGCCTCGTCCCCGGCCAGCCACCGAAGGTCGTCGACGGCCAGGTCGTCGTGCAGGCCACGCTCGACGCCCAGGCCGACAGCATCGCCGCAGAGGACACCATCGAGACCCTGCGCTCCTCCCTCGACAGGGTGGGCACCGACGTGCTGGTCGGCGGCCAGACGGCGACGAACCTCGACGTGCGCCTCGCGAGCGAGCGTGACCTCAAGGTCATCATCCCGACGATCCTCGCCGTGATCTTCGTCGTGCTGATGCTGCTGCTGCGCTCGCTCGTGGCGCCGCTGGTCCTCGTCGGCGCCAACGTGCTGTCGTTCGCTGCGACGATGGGCGTCTCGGCGATCGCGTTCAACCACGTCTTCGGCTTCCCGGGCTCGGACCCGTCGACGCCGCTCTACGGTTTCGTCTTCCTCGTCGCGTTGGGCATCGACTACTCGATCTTCCTCATGACGCGCGTACGCGAGGAGTCCCGTTCCCGGGGCACGCGGCCCGGGATCCTGGTCGGGCTCGCCGTCACCGGCGGTGTCATCACGAGTGCGGGCATCGTCCTGGCGTCGACGTTCTCGGCCCTCGCGGTGCTGCCGATCCTCTTCCTCGTGCAGATCGCCTTCATCGTCGCCTTCGGCGTGCTCCTCGACACGCTCGTGGTGCGCAGCCTGCTCGTGCCGGCCGTCTCCTACGACCTGGGCGACCGCATCTGGTGGCCCATCGGGCTGCGCCGTGCAGGGCGCCACGAGGCCGGTGCCACCCCTGTCCCGACCGCCGAGCCCGCCGAGGCCGCCGAGCCGGGCGAGCCCATCGAGCCCACCGAGCCGAGCGAGCCCGCCACCCAGGAGCCCGCCACCGAGTCCCGGAGTGGCTAGGCCGCCGGCCGCACCGCGCCGACGCCGTGCCGCGAGGTCAGCCGCTCCGACACCGAGGCTCCGAGGACGTCGCGGGGTACGTTGTCGAACGTCCGACCGAGCCGCGGATGGGAGGCTGACGTGGTCCTGGAGCGGGTCGATCGGTTCCAGCGTCGGCACCCGGGCGCGAATTTCCCGATCGCGGTGCTCTACAAGTACTTCGACGACACCGGCCCGTACCTCGCGGCCCTGATCGCCTACTACGCGTTCGTGTCCCTCTTCCCCCTGCTGCTGCTCCTCGCGACGGTGCTCGGCTTCGTGCTGGCGGGCAACCCCGACCTCCAGCAGGAGGTGCTCCACTCGGCGCTGGCACAGTTCCCCGTCGTGGGTGAGCAGCTCGGCGAGCCCAGGCGGCTCGGGGGCGGCGCGGCCGGGCTCGTCATCGGCATCCTCGGGTCGCTCTACGGCGGCCTCGGGGTGGCGCAGGCGGCGCAGTACGCCATGAACAGCGCCTGGCGGGTGCCGCGCAACAGCCGGCCGAACCCGTTCAAGGCCCGCGGCCGCAGCCTCGTCCTGCTGGGGACGGTGGGCGTGGCGGTGCTCGGCACGATGGCCCTGTCGACGGTGAGCACGCCGGGGTCCGGGTCCTCTGGCGTCGCCGTCCGGATGCTGACGCTGGCCGGCGGCGTGCTGCTCAACGGGCTGCTCTTCGTCTTCGCCTTCCGGTTCGCCACGACCCGTCAGCTGTCGGTGCGGGACGTCCTCCCCGGGGCTGTCGGTGCCGCCGTGGGGTGGCAGCTGCTCCAGTCCTTCGGGGTCGCCTACGTGTCGCACGTGGTGAGGCACGCCAGCGCCACCAACGGCGTGTTCGCGATCGTCCTCGGGATGCTGGCCTTCCTGTACCTCACCGCCGCGATGGTCGTGCTGTGCGTGGAGGTCAACGTGGTCCGGGTGGACGGGCTGCACCCACGGGCGCTGCTGACCCCCTTCACCGACGACGTGCGGCTGACGCCTGCCGACCGCCGCGCCTACACCGAGCAGGCGCAGGCCGAACGCACCAAGGGGTTCGAGGACGTAGACGTGACCTTCCACCCTCCCGAGACCCAGCACCGGGACCCGTGACCCGAGCCGGCAGAGTGCGAGGCTTTTGCGGCGGTTGCGTGACGAGCCGCACGTCGCGGGCGCACGATGGGGCATGACCCCGACCCCTGCCTCCGACCCGGAGGAGCCCATCGCGCGCCGCCCGCTCCCCGAGTGTCCCGAGCCGCCAGAGCCGTTCGCGCCCCTCGAGCGCCGACCCCGGCTGCTCGTCTTCGACGTCAACGAGACGCTGTCGGACATGACGCACCTCGGCGACCGCTTCGTCGAGGTCGGCGTGCCGCCCTACCTCGCCGCCCCGTGGTTCGCCGGCCTGCTGCGCGACGGGTTCGCCCTGACGGTCACCGGGCACAACCCGTCCTTCGCCGACGTCGCCCGGGCGGCGCTGCACACGGTGCTGCACGACAAGGCGAACGTCGAGGCCGCGACCCGGCACATCATGGCCGGCTTCCTGCAGCTGCCGCTGCACGACGACGTACGCGACGGCATCCGCGCCCTGGCCTCGCTCGAGCTGCGGCTCGTCACCTTGAGCAACGGCTCCGCGGACGTCGCGGAGGGGCTCTTCGAGCGCGGCGGCATACGGGACTCCTTCGAGGGCGTGTTCTCGGTCGAGGACACGCCCGCGTGGAAGCCGGCCGCGTCCGCGTACCGGTATGTGTTGGGCAAGTGCGACGTCGACGCCGACGAGGCGATGCTCGTCGCCGTTCACCCGTGGGACGTCCACGGCGCCAAGGCCGCCGGCCTCCGCGCAGCGTGGATCAACCGGACCGGCGTCCCCTACCCCGACACGATGTATGCCGCAGACCTCGTCGCGCCGTCGCTCCCTCGTCTGGCTGACCAGCTGGAGGCGCTGCCCGCCGACGTGTGACCTCGCCGCGCCATCCGGCGCGGACACCAGGAGCCGAGGTCATCTCAGGTTGCTCGGCATGTCGCCCCTGGGCTCACGTGCCGGTGCTGGCCGTGGACGGCGTCGCCGACCCGGTCGTCGACGGCCAATGGCTCGACCTCGAGAGTGCCCGCGAGACGCTCGTCACCCGGCACTGGTGGCCCCTCGTCGAGCACCGTCTCACGGCAGCGCGCTGAGGTCGGCGGTGCGGAGCTGGTGCAGGAGGATCGCCAGCCGCGGCTCGACGCGCAGCAGGCGCACCTTCGACCAGGCGTGCAGCAGGGCCGTGAGCAGGTCGATCGTCTCCCAGAGCAGCACGCGCCCCGGCGTGACCGGCGCGTGGGCGCGGTACTCGTCGAGGAACAGGTCGCAGAACCCGTCGAGCAGCTCCAGCCGCTCCTCGAGCAGGTCGGGGCGGTAGCCGTCCGGCGACGCGGCGAGGGCCGTGACACCGATATCACGCAGCTTGCCGCGGAACCGCCCGAGGTCGAGGCCCGGCTCGGCCATCGCCGCTCCGTCGAAGTCGATGAAGCCGAGACGGCCGCCACCGAGGAGCACCTGCGCGGGCCGGAAGTCGTGGTGGGCGCTGACCGTCGGGTCGGCACCGGTCGCGCGGTCGAACGCCTCGAGGCGCGTCAGCATGGGCTCGCCCGCGTCGCGCAGCCCCGGCACGGACTGCGAGAGGCGGTCGAGCACCTCGCGGGTCTCGGCAAGCTCGTCGCCCCACCGGACCGAGCGCGTGTAGCGCGCACCGCTGCGGTGCAGGGCGGCGAGCGCCACTGCGGTACGCCGCAGCTGGGCCCGCAGCGTCTCGAGCAGATCCGGGTCCAGGCTCTCGAACGCCTGACGGGCCAGCGCCTTCAGCGTCTGCTCCTCGGGCACCGGGCCCTGCAGCAGGATGCGCTCGGCGGCCAGGTAGCCGAGGGGCTCCGCGAGCAGCACGTGCTCGCCGTGGGCGAGGTCGGTGTGCCACAGCGCGGTCATGGCCTCGTGCGCCACCGCACCCTTGTCACCCTGGTGGGTCTTGGCCACCACCGGGTCGGGGAGCCCGTCCGCGGGCGGGTCGTAGTCGACGTCGTACACGATGGTGCAGCGGCTGCCCGGCTTGTAGCGGACCACCCTCGGACTGCTCGACGCGACCGTGGCCTCGGGATACCCGCTCCCCCGCAGCAGGCGCTCGATGATGCGGGCCGACGCCTGCGGGTCGGACAGGGCACCGAGGCTCGGCAGGCCCGGGTCCGCCTCCTCGGTGCGCAGGTGGACGCGCAGGTCGGGCAGGACGAGCTCATGGCCCGGCTCACCGAACGTGGTCCCGCGTTGCGGTGCCGTCGGAAGGGCGCGCGACGGTGGATGCAGTTCACCGACGAGGACGACCTCGACCGGCTCTGCCAGGGCCCCGTCCACCCCGGAGGCCGGTCTGACCACCACGCGGCAGCGGGCCAGCCAGCTCGCCTCCTTCGCGCGCAGGCGGTCGGCCCGGCACTCGACCAGCGCCAACCGTCCGTCGCGCAGCTCGGGCACGTGCTCGCGCAGGGAAGCCTCGAGCCGCCCGGGCCGCATGAGCGCCGACAGCCAGTCGGGCAGCTCCGCGAACGCCTCGAGCGCATCGATGGACTGGTCACGCGTGCTGGTGGTCATGCGGGCCTCCCGGGGATCGCGTCGGTCGAGTCGAGAAGGGCCAGGGCGAGCGAGGACCGGGCAGCCTTGAGCCGTCGGGTCGCCCGCAGCGCCACGAGCGCCAGGTTGAGCCGTTCGTATGCCGCCACGCGCACTCGCAGTCGGGCGGGCTCCTCGTCCCCGGGCGGCGTCCCGTATGCCGCGAGGACGGTTTCGCGGGTCGCGCTCGCCACCGCCGGGGGGTGCGAGAGACGGGCAGCGCGCACCGCCTCGTAGGCAAGGAAACGGCCGAGATCGGCGGCCGGGTCCCCGAGCGCGAGCGTGTCGAGGTCGAGCAGGGCCAGACCCTCACGAGCCCTGACGAGCTGGCCGGGGGTGAAGTCGCCGTGGCAGAGCACCGGCTCCGGGCCTCGAGATGCGACGGCCTCCAGGACGGAGGCGGCTTCGCAGACCGCCCCGTCGACCTGCTCCGCCACGTCGGGCCACGCGGTCGCGACGAGCGCCTGCTCCCGGCGAACGCGGTCGAGGTGGGATCCTGCGGTCACTCGCGGGAGGCGGCCGGCGGGACGGAGCCCGTGGAAGGCCCGGAGTGCCCGGGCACTCTCCGCCGGGCCCACGGGCCTGTCCATGGCCGTGGGCGAGGAGCCGGCAGACGTGACCGACTCGAGGACGGTCGTCCGCAGCGGCGCGCACACCGTGAGCACCCGGGGCAGCCGCACCACCTCGCCACCGCGCCCGAGCGCCTGACCGCGCCCCGCCGCATACACCGCCTCTGCCGCCTCCGCCGCCGCGGTGGCGTCCTCCTCGCGCGGGTACACCTTCGCGTAGGCCTCCACCCCGCTCCGGTGCAGCCGCAGCACGCACGCTCCTTCGCGCGGGTGGTGCACGACCTCGGCCCGGCACACGGTCTGCCCTGCGCCGTCGGCGGGCTCGAGCCCGGCGTCGCGCAGGAGCAGCTCGACCGTGCGGCCCTCGAGCACCTTGGCAAGGGTCGGCAGGAAGGGGTCGTCGGGCAGCGCGGTCACCGACACCTCGCCGGCGCGGTCGTGGACCATGAGGGTGAGCTCGTCCCCGACGACGGCGGGCCCGGCCCCGTCGAGCCGGACGCCGATCCGCATGGACAGGTCGCCCGGACCCCGGTAGAGCACGGAGTGGGCGCTCGCTGCCGCGACCACCACGCCGGGCCGGCGCTCGGTGACCCACTCCCGCGCGAGCTGCTCGGCGGACGAGGGGTCGGTCGCCCAGGCCGGCAGACCTCGCTCGATCCGCTCGGCGCGCGCACCAGTCCTCACGCGTACCCCCGGCTGCGGTCTGCGGAGCCGCCCGTCCGGTCGCCCCTGCCGGCCGACGCCGGTCCGCCGAAGAGCTCGGCGAACGTCCCCGAGCTCTGCGCCAGAGTCCCCGGGCTGCCCTCCTGCACGATCCGCCCCTGGTCGAGGACGAGGACGCGGTCGGCACACCGGACCAGCTCGACGTCGTGGGAGATGACGAGGGTCGTCGTCCCGTCGATGAGGGTCCGGAGGGCCTGGATGACCTGGGCCGAGGCCTCCGGGTCCAGGCCGGTCGTCGGCTCGTCCAGCACGAGCACCGGGGCGTCGCGGATGAACGCGCGGGCGATCGCGAGCCGCTGTCGCTGACCGCCCGACAAGGTCGAGGCCCGCTCGCCGAGCACCGTCTGGTAGCCGAGAGGCAGCCGCTCGATGAACTCGTGCGCCTGGGCGAGCCGGGCAGCCCGCTCGATCCGCTCCGGATCGGGCTCGTCGATGCCGTAGGCGATGTTCTCGGCGACCGTCCCGGTGAGCAGCAGCGTCTCCTGCAGCACGAGGCTGACCTGGCTGCGCAGCGAGGCCAGCGTGAACTCCCGGACGTCCGTCCCGTCGATGGCCACGACGCCCGAGTCAGGGTCGTAGAGCCTCGCCACCAGCTGGGCGACCGTGCTCTTGCCGGCGCCGCTCGACCCGATGAGGGCGACGACCTCGCCCGGCTCCGCACTGAAGGTGATGCCGTCGAGCACGGGGCGCGGCACCGCGCCGGCCGCCGGGCTCCCGAGGGTCCCCGTGGTCGTGGTCTCGTGCTCGGAGCCGTCGAGCTCCGAGCGGTAGCTGAACGTCACGTCGGTGAAGCTCAGCCGGCCGTCGAGCCGGGGGGCCGGCCTCGACAGCGGCGTGTCCTGCACGGTGGGCTGGCGCTCCAGCAGCTCGGCGATCCGCTCGGTGCTGGCGATGAGCTTGCCGACCTTGTACCACTCGCTGACGATCTTGCGGGACGGCTTGAACATGTTCTGGATGAGGAGCACGAACAGCACGAGCGTCCCCGGGGTGACCACGCCGGTCTCGACGAGCCAGAAGCTGAGCCACACGACGCCCGCGATCGTCAGGCCCTCGAACACCGCGATGGCGAAGCTGAACTGCGCCTGCACCGTCGCGATGCGCAGCGAAGCCCGCATGCTCTGGTCGCTCTGCCGCGAGAAGTTCTCGAGGTCGACGTGGCCGCGACCGTAGCTCTGCACGAGGCGGATCGAGGAGAGCATCTCCTGGGCCGTCGAGGCGAGGTCACCCTCCTTGGCGCGCTGGTCCTTCGAGAAGCGCTTGAGGCGCAGCGAGAAGTAGTTCGCGACCAGCGCCAGCACCGGCACGATGACCACCGCGACGAGGGCCACCTGCCACGAGCGCATCACCAGCGCGACGAGGGAGCCGACGAGCAGCAGCGCGCTGGCCACGATGTTGCTCAGGGAGTCGACGATGAACTCCTCGACGACGAGCACGTCGCCGGTGACCCTTGTCAGCACGTCGCCGGTGCGGCGCTTGTCGTGGAAGGCCATCGACAGCTTCTGGAGCCGGTCGTACATGGTGACGCGGATGTTGTAGCCGAGCTCGCGGCCGCCGCGCGCCAGGAACACCTCGGACAGCGAGTCGGCGCCCTTGTTGACGGCCGCGATGAGGATGATCGCGAGCCCGAGGAGCACGATCGTCTCGACACGCTCGTTCGAGAGCACGGCAGGGAACCCGTGCTCGCGCAGGCTCGGCGCCTTGCCCGCCACGAAGTCGGTCGCGTACGCGATGGGGAAGGGCTCGAGGACGGCCGTCACGGCCTCGAGCACGAGCAGGAGCAGGCCGACCACGAAGGGCCGGTTGGCGCCGTGGTAACGCCGGATGAGGGCGAAGGCCCGAGACGTGTCGGACTGCTTCGCGTGGCGCGGCGACGGCCGTCGCGTCTGCTCGCTCGGGGTCTCCACCCTCGTGTCAACGGCGACCACAGGGCCTCCCCTCCGGCTCGGCAACAGCTCGCCGCGCCTCGGCCACGTACTGCTCGGCGAGCGACGCGACCGGCGACCTCGCCCAGGCGCGCAGCGCCTTGCGCAGGAGCGAGACCGCCACGTGGAAGCGGATCCTCTGGGTGGGATCGGTGGGCTCATCGACCCCACCGTTCTCCCCGCGCGCCGCCGCCCGCGCCCGGGAGAGGTATGCCGTCACGAAGATCTCACCCAGCGCCTCGGCCGCGCTCGCCGCCGCACCGTCCCGCGTCGGGCCGACCTCCGAGGCCCGCACCGCCGACTGGAGCAGTGAGGACACGACGTTGCCCACGTCGCAGGCCGGCTCGGCGATCCCGCAGTGGTCGAGGTCGAGCAGGGCGACCCGGTCGTCGTCGAGGAGGAACTGGCTCGGCCGGCAGTCACCGTGCACGAGGGAGACCGGTCCGGGCACCGGCTGCCGGTCAAGGAGCTCGTGGGCCAGCGCGAGGAGGGGCTCGCCGTTGGCCGGGTCGACGGCCCGGATGGCCGTGCTCCTGGCGACGAAGCGGTGCAGCTCCCGGTTCAGCGGCCGGGGCCGGCCGCTGGGCACGGCGGCGCGGTGGAAGGCGGCGAGCGCCTGCGCCGCGCGCGCGACGTCCGGCCCCCGACGCACCACCACGTCCGGGTCGCGGAGGCCGACGACGAGCTCGTGGCCCGGCAGGCGACCCTGCACGACGACGGCGAGACTCGGCAGGTGCGCCACCACGGGTGCGAGGACCAGCGGCGGCCGTAGGGGTTGGGCCTGCAGGGCCCGGCCCTCGCTCGCCACGGCCGCCGCCTTGGCCCTGTCGTGGTAGACCTTCGCGACGTAGGTCCGCATCCGGCTCGGCGCCACCGGCACGGTGACGAGGAGGGTGGCTCTGCGGCCGGGCCGGTAGCGCAGCAGTCGGAGGTCCAGCGCGTCGTCGAGCCCGCCGTCCGGCTCGCGGTCCAGCTCACGGTCGAGCTCACGGTCGAGCTCAGAATCCGGCTCGCCGTCCAGCTCGTCGTGCAGTGCTGCACCGAGGACACCGGGTGTGAGGACGTGGGCCAGGGTGGGCAGGCCCGGGTCTGCCGGGAACCTGCTGACGCCCGTGCCGTCCGGCAGCAGCTCGCCGGGTGCCCGCTGACCCGGCGCCGGCACGGTGGCCAGCACGAGCCCGGCGCCGAACCGGTACAGCACCGTCGCGCGCCGACCCGGCTCGTACTTCGCGTCGACGACGACGCAAGGCGTCGACGGGTCCTCCCCGAGGGCCCGCGCCAGCAGCGGGCCGCTGCGGTCGGGGTCCAGGGCCTCGAGCACTGCGGCATGCTGGGCCTGCAGGGCGGCGCGGACGTGCGGGGCATCGGGTGCGGCGGTCCTGGTTCCGGTCCAGCCGGTCATGAGGTCACCTCCGCCACACCGAAGACGTGCGCCAGCTGCTCGGCCGCACGGTCGACGTCGAAGGCCCGCTCGGCGGTCTGCCGTGCTCTCCTCCCCATCATCCGACGCCGGACCGGGTCGCGCAGCAGGCTCTCGAGGTGGTCTGACACGGCCATGACGTCACGCGCCGGGGCCAGCAGCCCGTTGTGCCCGTGCTGGACCGCTTCGGCCACGCCACCGACGGCCGTGGAGACCACGGGGAGCCCCGACGCGAGGGCCTCGACGATGGCGTTCGGCACGCCGTCGCGGTCGCCGTCGGTGGTGACGAACGGCGTCATCGCGAAGACGTCCGCATCGCGCATCGCCTCCACGATGACGGTGCTGTCCTGCTCCCCCGCGAACGTCACCACGTCGTCGAGGCCCAGGGCGCGCCGGTCCGCCTCCAGCTCGCCGCGCATCGGGCCGTCGCCGAACACAGTCAGGTGGAAGGGCCCGACACCGACCAGGCAGGCGCACGCACGGAGGAGGTCGGGGAAGCCCTTCTTCTCCACGAGCCGGCCCACCGACACGATCCGGACGATCCCGTCGTCACGGGTCTGACCGGGCGTGAACTGCCGCAGGTCGATGCCGTGGTGGATGACGCGTACCTTCGTCATGGCCTGCGGACCGAGCTGCGCCGCAAGGAAGTCCACGTTCGCCCCGCAGCAGGTCAGCACGCTCGTGGCCGCTTCGGCGCGAGCGCGGAGGCTGGCGCGGGGGATCTGGTAGAGGTCGCGGGCGTGCGCGGTCACGCTGTAGGTGAGCCCGGTGAGCAGGTGGGCCAGCAGGGCGACGAGCGCCGGGTCGTGGGCGAAGTGCGCGTGCAGGTGCGTGACCGGTGCGCCCTCCGGCTCGAGGCGCGCCCGCCGCGCAGCGAGCTGGACCGCCACCTCGAAGCACTCGGTCGTGCTCGCGTTCGCGTAGCCCGTGGACAGCTCGGGGTGGCTGCTCGCGAACCGGGCGGTGTCGGCATACCGCTGGGCCCCGAGCTCCGCGACCAGGGCGTGGTCCTCCGGACGCGCCGCCGCCGCGGCGAAGCTGACCGGCGCCCGGACCCGGTGCACCTGTGGCTGGCGCACCTGCTCGCCCGACGGCGTCATCGCCCAGATGTCGAGACCCACCCCGAGGCGCTCGAGGGCGAGCACCTCGTTGACGATGAAGGTCTGCGACAGCCGTGGCCAGCTGCGCGTCAGGTACATCACTCGCGCAGCCATGCCACCCCCTCGGCGAGACGGCGCCGGCTCGCCCGCACGACCTCGTCGCCGGCCTGGGCCGCCAGCGCCTGACGGGTGAACTTCAGCAGCGCGTAGGCCCGGAAGAAGGCGAGCCGGCGCTCGGGGTCCGGGCCGCCGACCTGGCCGTACGCGTCCAGGAAGGCCCGCAGGGCCAGCTCGGCCGGCGCGGAGCCGGTCTCCTCGGCGTATGTGCACAGGTGGGCCACGTCGAACGCGGGGTCTCCCATCCGGGCCTCGTCCAGGTCGATCACCGTGGCGGCCCCACCTTCGTCGACGATGACGTGGGCCAGGTGCAGGTCCTTGTGGATGAGGGCGTCCAGCACCACGGGAAGCGTCGTCGCGCGCGCCTGCAGCAGGGCCGCCAGCTCGCGCGCGGGTGCCAGGAGCGTCGCATCGGCCGAGCCGACGCGCTCTGCCCACACCGCGCAGTTGTCGGCCTCGTGGCCCAGGTCGAGCCGCCTGCCTGCGCCGCTTCCCGTGGTGTGGACGGTGCGCAGCCAGCGACCCAGGTGCCCGGCTGCGATGACGACGTCTGCGCTCGAAGGGGATTCGCCATCCTGTGACGGCGCGAGGGTGCGCGGTGGCCCGCGCCGGGGGCCGGCCGGCAGGGGCACCACGGGATGCCCGGGGGCCGACCGGCACAGCACGATGCCGAGGGGCGGGCTCACCCCGATCGGCGTCTGGGTGCCGCACTGCAGGGCCGGCTCACGCACCCGGTCGAAGAGCACGAGGTTCTCGTGCGCCACGACCGCCCGCACCGGTTCGGCGTACGCCTTGGCGATGACCTCCACCGGCCGTTCCGAGCCGCCCGTGACCCGGTAGCGGACCACCACCCTCCTGCCGGGCGAGAGCCGAAGCGTCTCCGCCGAGACGATGCGGCCCTTCCCGAGGCCGCCGGCGCGCAGCTGCTCCTTGAGCAGCGCGGTCATCGCACGCGGGTCGGTGAGCTCCGGCGACCACCGGGCCAGTCGGCCGTTCCCGGACCCGCGCGTGCGGCGCCGGCGGCGCTCGAGCACCTCGGAGGCGGTGGCGACGAGGGAGGGCACGGCCTCCCAGTGGGCGGTGTCGAGGCTGCGGTAGCGGCGGCCCGCGATCTTCAGCAGGGCCAGGGCCTGCCACCAGCCGACGGAGTCCGGGTCGGCCCGGCCTCCCGCGTCGGCGTAGCCCTGCAGCAGGGCGCCGCCGAGATCGGGAGCTCGAGTGGTGCCGGCACGGAGGCGCTCCCACTCGAGGTACGCCATGGCGTTGCCGAGGTCTCGGCCGGGGTCGGCCGGGCCGGCCCCGTCGAGATCGAGCACGGTGAGGCGCTCGTCGCCCACCACGACCTGACCGGCACGGAACGAGCCGTGGCCGAAGACGAGCGCGTCCTGCACCGGCAGCCGGTCCCGCAGCCGGTCCAGGGCCCAGCCGAGGGAGAGCGCCGTCGGCGGGTCGGCGTGCCAGGCCGCAGGGAGGTATGCCGTGAGCTCGTCGAGCGCGTCGACGACCCCGCGTCCCTGCACCGGGGCTCCCGGGACGGGGACGGCGCGGTGGACGTCCGCCAGCAGGTGCCCGAGGCGCGCGGCGAGGCGGAGCCGGCCGCGCACGGGTGAGGACACGTCGGACAGCAGCCTCGACGCGCTCGCTCCTCGCACCCCGGCGGTGACGACCGCGCCGAGGTCCGGCCAGCACCCCACGAGCGCGGGGACGAGTGCGGCCGTCCCGCTCCGGCGGGACGAGAGCGCTCGGAGGTTCACAGCATAGTCGTCGCACCCGCCGGCGAGCAGCTTGACGAAGAGGATGCGCCGACCCGTCGGCATCCCGACATCGCAGCGGACGACGCAGCTCGATCCCGGCCGGTAGCTGACCGGCGTGGTGGTGCAGCTGCGGACCGGTCTCCTCAGGAGGTGCTCGAGCCGGGGTCGAACCTGGACCGGGTCGAGGACCGCGGCCGCACCGCAGAGTGACGGGTCCTCGGACAGGCTGGTGCGGCTCACGCCGGTCGGCGTCGCCTCGCACACGCGCACCTCGCCGTTCCCGGCCTCGAAGGCGACCCTGGTGGTGAGCTCGGGCTCCCAGCGGATCTGGTGCACACCGCCCGGCCTGCCCTCCGTCTCGACGAGTGGCTGGACGAGCCCGACCAGGCGGTCCACGTCGGTCCAGAGGCAACCCGAGGGAGCCGTGGGCCACGTGGTGGTCATCGCGACCTCCCCCGGGGGCCCCTCCCCGTCTGCCGCGCACTCGCGTGCACCGCCTCGGGCGCCGACTCACGCGCCGCTGCTCGAGTGGTCTCGAGGCAGGCCTCGACGGCTTGGGCCCACCCGGGCCGGTGCAGCGGGATCCGCCGCCCCACCGCCCGCAGCTGGAAGACGACGCCGTAGTGCAGCGCCCGCGCGACCCGCACGGGCGGGCACAGGCCGTAGCCGTCCAGCGCGGCCTCCACGAAGGGTGCCGCCTCCTGCCCCGCCTCCTGCGCCCACCAGCGGAGGTCCGCGAGGAGCTTCCCGAGGTCGGCGGCAGGGTCCCCCACCGAGACGCGGTCGAAGTCGAGCACGACGAGACGCTCGCCGTCGACGAGGAGGTTGTCGCCCTTGTAGTCGCCGTGGACCAGGTGACCGGACTCGGAGGGCAGCGCCTCCAGCCCGGCGACCGCCTCGGCGAGGAGGGCGTCCAGCCGTGCGCCCGCCCCAGGGGCGAGGGCCCTCACGTGCTCGGTGGCCCGTCGTGTGGCGGCAGCCTCCGCCGCCGGGTCCGCCCGACCGCTGCCGAGGAACCAGGCCGGCCGGTGCCCGCCGTCTCGGACGGGACCGTCTCGGACCGCGCCGTCCCGTCCCCCGCCGCTGTGGACCTCGCCGTCGTGGATCGCGCGGAGCGCGGCACCCGCACGGCCGATCTGCGCCCGCCGCTCGTCCCTGCCGGGGCTCTCCGCGCAGAGGACGCGGGAGAGCGGGATCCCGTCGTGGCCCGCCCAGAGCACCAGCCGGTGCGACGGGATGTAGCCGGCCGCACGGGCGGTGCCCGCAGGCGCCGAGCGGTCCGAGAGCGCCTGCGCCACAGCGCTACTGGCGTCGAGGGCGCGTCGACCCGAGTCGTCCCGATAGCACTTGGCGAACAGCCGGTGCTGCCGGTCGGTGCTCTCGAGCCTCAGCACGTGGCGCTGTCCGGGCCGGTAGCGCAGGGCGGTGACGCGAAGCCCGTCCTCGAAGCCGGGCACCCCAGCGCCGCGGAGCAGGCGCGCGACCCGTGCGGGGTCGTGGACGTCGACGAGGTGCGGGAACGCGGGGTCGACGGGGGCGAGCAGGACGGTCAGGCCCCCCGGGCCGGGAGGCGGCACCAGGGTGGAGAACGGTGAGCGCAGCGAGGGACTCACCCGTGACCGCAGGTCAGCCGGGACCGGAGCGGGCGCCGAGCCCGACTGCCACGTCAGGACGGCTTGTCGTGTGCCGACGGCCCCGCCGGAGAGCGCGACACCGACGGTGAGCTTGCGACCGAGCCTCAGCGTGGTGCGCGTCACGACGGCACGCAGCTTTCCTGCTCCCTCCGGCAGGAGCGGGGCGAGCGCCGTGGCGACGGTCACCGGCACCGCCTCGGTCAGGAAGCGGCATACGTCCTCGGGACTGCTGCGACCCGCCAGCACGTCGTGTGCGTCGACGTGCGGGCGCCTCGGGCCTGCCGTCACCGCCGGGGTGCCCGTCATGTGCCGACCGGCTCCAGCTCGAGCTTGGGCCAGCTCTCGAGATGGCTCGTCAGCCGGGCCACCGCGGTCGTGCGGCCACCAAGGTCGGTCCCGACCGCCGGGGACAGCGGGGTCGAGAGGGCGCCCACGATCGCGTCGGCCACGGCCGAGGACCCGAGCAGGTCGGGATCGAGCCAGTGCACCCAGCCGCGCTGCGCGAAGAGGCTCGCCCGGATGCGCTGCTCGGCGCTGGGTCCGCTGCGGGGCACGAGCAGGGCCGGGGTGCCGTCGTTGAGCAGCTCGATCGTGGTGTTGTAGCCCGCCATCGAGACGACGAGGTCGGCCCGCGCGACCCGACCACGGCCGTGGACGCGGCGCCGCAGGTCGGTCATCGGCAGCTGCTTCGAGCGCCGCCGCAGCTCCGCCACCTTCTCCCGCGGCATGAAGGGGCCGGTGACGAGCTCGAACCGCGCCCCCGTCTCCTCGTGCACGGCCTCTGCGGCGTCGAGGACCCCGGCCATCATCGGGTGCGCGTCGGCCCCTCCGCCGGCCACGACGACGACGGTCGGTGGCCGCATCGGGTCCTGCCGGGCTCGTCCGTTCCCCTCCGCACAGCCGTCGGACACGACCGCCAGGCGCCGAGCGCGAGGGTGCGGTCTGCCGCACACGTAGCCGGCGTACGCCAGCCGCTGCGACGGGCCCTGCGGCCAGGCGTACTCGCTGGCCACGTCGAGGACGTCGCTGGAGCCGTAGACGAGCACCTCGTCGTAGAACTCCTCGAGCGCCTCGTAGGCTCCCTCGGCCGTCCAGCGACGCCGCACGACCCCGGGGTCGTCGATGATGTCCCGCAGGCCGAGCACGACGTGTGCCCGGTGACCGCGCAGCTTGCGCAGGGCGGGGACCAGCTCACCCATCGCCCCGTGCGGCATGTGGTCGACCAGGAGGATGTCCGGGTCGAACTCACGCACGGCGGTGGCGATGAGTCGCCGACGCAGGCCGAGGACGTCCCGGAACGATGCCGACAGCGACACGGCCTCCCACTCCCCCGGGCCCGACTTGCGGATGCTCGGCAGCTTGAGGAAGTCATGGCCGGGGGCGGTGGAGAAGTACTGTCCCAGCGGCGAGTCGGAGAGGGTGAGCGCGCTGGCCCCGGGCACCTGACGCAGGAACTCGGCGGCGAGCAACGAGGTGCGGCGCATGTGGCCGAGCCCCAGGCCGTCCTGGGAGTAGATGAGCAGCCTCGGCTCGTGGCGCCTCACCGCGCCCACCCACCCTGCACAGAGGTGGGAGGGCCCTCGGCCGGCACCACCGGCGGCACCCCGTCCCGTGGCGACTCGCGCAGCGCGCGGTGCCACGCCACCTGGTGCTTGAGCCCGAGCCGCAGGTCCGTCGTCGCACGCCAGCCCAGGGCCGCCGCGGCCGCCCGACTGTCGCCGAAGGTCTGCTCCGTGTCTCCCGGACGGTGCGGCATCGGGGCGACGGTCGCCTCTCCCCGCACCTCCTCCTCGAGCATCCGGAGGACGTCCGGGATGGCCACCGGGGCGCCGCGCGCGATGTTGAGGATCGTGCCCGAGGGAACCGGCGCGGTCACGGCGGACACCACCGCGCGCGCGACGTCACCGACGAAGGTGAAGTCCCGCCGCTGCGTCCGGTCTCCGTACACCGAGACCGCGCGCCCGTCGAGCAGCGCCTCGGTGAAGCGGTGGATGGCCATGTCGGGGCGCTGGCGCGGGCCGTAGACGGAGAAGAACCGCAACGACACGGTGGGCACCCCCCGCTCGTGGGCATACGCGCCGACCAGGCACTCGCCGGCGAGCTTGCTGACGCCGTACGGGCTGAGCGGCGCCAGCGGGCTCGACTCGCGCATCGCCTCGAGCGTCGGCGCGTACACCGACGAGCTCGACGCGTAGACGACGCGGGGGGCGTGCCCGCGCGCGGCCGCCTCGAGCAGGCGCTGGGTGGCGACGACGTTGCGCTCGACGTACGTCGGGAACGAGTCCCCCCACGAGGTGCTGACGCCCGGCTCCGCCGCCAGGTGGACGACGGCCTCCACGCCGTCGACGATGGGCCCGAGCGGCGCCGTCGCCAGGTCCTCCCGGACCAGGGTGAACGACGGGTGGTGGGCCAAGGTCGAGATGTTGCGCAGCTTCGCCGCAGGGGCGTAGCCGTCCGTGAGAGCATCGACCCCCCGGACCTGCCAGCCCTCGCTCAGCAACAGCTCCGCGACGTGGCTTCCGATGAAGCCCGCCGCACCGGTGACCAGTACGAGTTTCACGAGACCCCCCTGACTCGCCGCCGACCAGTCCCACGGCTCCGTCCCCCGGTCCGTTGAGGTGAGTTCGGCTTTTTTGAGTGTCACATCGGTGAAATCTCCATGCCGCCTGAATGAACGATTTTTGTGACGTGTTCCGGCGGCTGGTGGGTGACTCGCGAAGGCCGTCCCTTTTTGCACCCTGACAGGCGCCACCCCTCCGCGGCGATGTCCGTCGGAGGGGTGGCGGTCGAGCAGCCCAGCGGCCGGTCGGACCGCGGGGTGTCAGAGGTGTGGCGGGGTCAGGCGAGGTCGAGGTAGCGCTTCCCGATGCGGGCGAGCGTCACCTGGCCGATGGCCCGGAAGGGGTGCAGGGGGTCCGGTGCCACCGATCCCGTCGGACCGCCGAGCTCGGTGTGCGCCAGGGCGCTCATGACCGTGAAGGCGTCTTCCCGGCTGTAGCCGTGCTCGCCGGTCAGCACGGCGAAGAGGTCGACGTAGGCGTTGTCGATGGACTCCTGGACGGGGTTGCCGAGACCCACGCAGACGAGCTCGTCACCGGTGTCGATCCTCGGCGCGCGCAGGTCCATGCCCTTGAGGAGGTCGACGCTGACGGTCGCACGGCCGGCGATCTCGATGGCGACGAAGGAGCTCTCGCCCCGGCTCATCACGGCGTGCAGGTCGCCGACGGCGAGCCGTGCCCCCTCGACCTCGACCGGCAGGTAGACGGTGGATCCCGGGCGGGCGTCGGTCAGGTCCATGTTGCCCCCGGTGGGATACGAGGGCATGACCGTGGACATCTCACCCTGCGCGGGCGCGACGCCGATGCAGCCGATCATCGGAGCGACGGGGCAGCTGACCCGGTCGGTGAGCTGGGCCGTCCCGTCCCGAACGGGGACGCGCCGCACGTACCACTCGTCCCCCATCGGCGCGGCCAGCGCTCCGGCGCCCGGGATGTAGACGGACCAGCCGAAATCCGCCATCTGGATGTCGTGGATCGTCACGGCGAGCGCGTCGCCGGGCTCGGCGCCCGTGACGTGCACGGGGCCCGTGACGGGGTTGAGCGTCGCCGTGATCTTCGACAGGTCGCGCAGCTCCTCCATCTGGGCGTATGCCGCATCGTCCGTCTCGAACGTGATGCGCTCGCCCGTGCCGGGCTCGACGGTCAGCACCGGCTCGTGGTCCGCGGAGTAGCCGGCGTGGGCGTGGTCCTTGGTGATGAGGTGCGTGGTGGTCATGTCTCAGCCCTTCCGGTCGGCGGCGGTGCGGAAACCGGCGGTGGCGACCTGCGACGTGTCGGCGGCTTCGGCGGCGTCGGCGGTGTCGGCGGCGTCGGCCCGGTGCTCGGGCAGGATGCCGATCCCCTTGCGGCTGTAGTAGGCCAGCACACCGATGCCGATGACCAGCCAGGCGAGGCCGCCGATCTTGGCGGCCGGCTCGGCGTTCCAGAGCACGAAGCCGATGATGAGGAAGCCGATGACCGGGCCGACCCAGTGCAGGACGACGTTGCGCGACTTGCGGCGCACGCCGTAGTACGTCATGACCGACAGGTGCAGCAGCAGGAACGAGGTGAGCGCGCCGAAGTTCACCAGCGAGGTGATGAGCCCGATCTGGCCGACGAAGAAGAGGCCGAGCACGAGGGTGATGCCGGCGACGAGCAGGATGGCCCGCTCCGGCACCTTGCTGCGGGTGTTGACGTGGGCGAGGAAGCGGGGCAGCTGGCCGTCGCGGCTCATCGAGAAGAGCAGGCGCGAGGTGGCGCTCTGTGCCGCAACGGCATTCGCGATGCCGACGGCGAGGGCATTCATGGCGAGGAACGCGATCTGCCACCCGTTGTTGCTGATCTTGCCGACGATGTCGAAGAACGCGTTGCCAGCCTCCGCCTCCGGGAAGGACGTGGTGTTGGGGATGAGCATGCCGGCGAGCCAGGTCTGGCTGATGAAGAAGAAGGCGACGAGGAAGAGGCCGCCGATCATGGCCTTCCCGGCCGAGCGGTGGCCGCCCTTGCTCTCCTCCGCCAGGGTGGCGATGCCGTCGAAGCCGAGGAACGAGAGCACGGCGATCGACAGGGCCGTGCCGACGAGGGGCGCCGAGAAGTTGGCGGAGTCGAAGATCGGCTTCGTCGTGACGTGGGCGCCGCCGGTCCCGTGGGCGATGGCGACGATGGCCATGACGGCGAAGATGACGATGAAGAGCACCTCGGCCGTGAGGAAGAGCCGGTTCACGATGGCGGTGAAGGAGATGCCGACGTAGTTGATGGCGGTGTTCATGGCCAGGAAGACCAGGATCCACGCCCACTTCGGCACGGCCGGGAAGATGCCCGACATCGACTCCGCGGCGAAGACGTAGAGCAGCGTCGGCACGAGGAGGTAGTCGAGCAGGATCGTCCAGCCGGCGATGAAGCCGAGCTTCGGGTGCATCCCCCGTCCGACGTAGGCGTAGACGGAGCCGGCGATCGGGAACGCCCGGCTCATCTGGGCGTAGGACAGCGCGGTGAAGATCATCGCGACGAGGCCGATCAGGTAGACGAGGGGCACCATGCCCTTCGCCTCGTTGTAGACCGTGCCGTAGATGGCCCACGGCGCGATCGGCACCATGAAGACGAGGCCGTAGATGAGCAGGTCGGTCGTGGAGAGGCCACGGTTCAGCTCCTGCTTGTAGCCGAACTCGGTGAGGTCTCCCTCGCCGAGCGTGTGACTGTCGAAGTTGGACATGCGTGACCTCCGGGTCAGGTGGGCGCTGGGGGCGTCAGGTGGGCGCAGGGTCAGTCGTGCTGGGCGAGGAAGGACTCGACGACGTCGAGGAAGGCCTCGGGCTCCTCGACGTGCGGCATGTGGCTCGACTCGGGGAAGACGTGCGAGCGCACGTCGGGGATGCGCTCGACGAACGGCTCCCACACCAGGGGCATCGCCTCATCGTGCGCGCCCGCGATGACGAGTGTCGGGACGCGTATGCCGTCCAGTCGGTCCACGACCGACCAGTCCTTGAGCGAACCGACCACGTGGAACTCCGAGGGGCCGTTCATGGTGTGGTAGACGGTGGGCTCGGCCTCGATCTGGGCGAAGGAGTCGGCCACCTCCGGCGGGTTGGGCACCACCCGACATACGTGCCGGTCGTAGAACACCTTCTCCGCGTCGGCGTACTCCTTGGAGTCGGTGGTGCCGGCCTGCTCGTGCTCCAGGAGGGTCTGCTGCACGTCGTCGGGGAGCTCGCCACGCAGGGTGTTGGCCGCCTTGAGCCACAGCTCCATGGACGCCGGCGAGTCGCAGATGGTCAGGCTGCGGATGCCCGAGTCGTCGGCGAGGACGACCTCGGGACCCAGCATCCCGCCCCACGACTGGCCCAGCAGGTGGAAGCGCCGGTCGATGCCGAGCGCCCGCACGAGGTTGCGCAGCTCGTCGACGAAGAGCTGCGGCGTCCAGAAGTCAGCGGGGGCGTCGGGCAGGTGGGTGCTGCCGCCGCAGCCCAGCTGGTCGTAGTGGATGACCGAGCGTCCCTGCAGCGCAAGGTTGGCGATCGTCAGCGTGTAGTTGTGGGCCGCGCCGGGGCCTCCGTGGAGCACGACGAGGGGCGCCTGCTCGGCGTCCGGGTCGAGCTCGCCGGTGACGCGGTACCAGGTGCGGTGACCACGGAAGTCGACCTCACCCTCGGTGGTCGGGTCGGGAAAGCGCGCGTCGCGCGTCGTTGCCATGCATCCTCCTCGGGGGAACCGGACCAAAGTGGACCACGCAAATGGTCCGGTGACAAGACCTTTAGGCGGACCGGACCTAGACTGCGTGCGTGCAGAGCCATTCGGAGTGGGAGGACGGGGACTCCGTCGCCCTCCTCGGCGAGCCCCGCACGAAGGCGACGTCGCTCACCGACCGGCTCATCACGGCCATCGCGGTGGGCGAGTACTCCCCCGGTGAGCGCCTCCCGCCCGAGCGCGACCTGGCCGCCTCGCTCGGTGTCAGCCGGGCCACGGTGCGCCAGGCGCTGCAGCACGTGACCGAGCTCGGCCTCATCGAGATCCGACGGGGGCGGGCGGGGGGCGCCTTCGTCGCCTCGGCGTCGTGGGAGGACGTCGCGCCGGAGGTCGCGCGGCGCACGCTCGAGACGGAGATACCGCGTCTGCTCGACCTCTACGACTACCGGTGCATGGTGGAGGGGATGATCGCGCGCGCCGCCGCCGAGCGCCGCACGGCGGAAGACGTCGCGGCCCTGGAGCAGGCGCTTCAGGAGTTCGGGGCCGCGACGTCGATGACCGAGGCGCGCAACGCCGACCGGCGGCTGCACGGGCTCATCACGGCGGCTGCGCGCAACCCGCACCTCACGTCACTGAGCGCCCACCTGACGGCGGCCGCCACCCTGGGCTTCGGCGTCGAGCCGTACACACAGGAGTTCTACGACGAGGCGCTGGCGCAGCACGTCGAGCTCGTCGGGCACGTGGTTCAGGGCGAGGCGGACGCGGCGAACCGGTGCGCGCAGGCACACTTCCGGCTCACGCTCGAGACGATGCGAGCCGGCCTCCAACGGGCCGGCGGCTCCTGAACCGGCGCCCTCACAAGTGACGCTGCTGGTGGCTCACGCCAGCGAAGTCAGGCCGGGCATCGCAGCCGGAACCCCTCTCTGCACTGCCGCACGAGTTACGGCCTACCGCCGCGTAGCGCAGTCTTAGTTCAACCCGCCGTCGGCCAACGAACTTGGACTGTGGATACCCGTCAGCGGTACTCGGGGTTGTGCCAGCCGAAGTGTTCGCCCTGGTTCCAGGCAGACCGCTGGTTGCCATAGGCCGGCACTCCGCCGGCGGCCTGCAACATTCGCCCGAGGTGCATGAGGTTCCATGTCATGAAGGTGGTGTTGCGGTTGGTGAAGTCGTTCTCCGGGCCGCCGCTACCCGGATCGAGGTAGCTCGGTCCCGGGCCGGCCTCGCCGATCCAGCCGGCGTCGGCGTTCGGCGGGATGGTGTAACCGATGTGCTGCAGGCTGTACAGGACGTTTTGGGCGCAGTGCTTGATGCCGTCCTCGTTGCCGGTGATGAGGCACCCGGCGACGCGCCCGTAGAAGAGGTACTGGCCCTTGTCGTTGAGAAGGCTGCTCAGGGAGTACATCCGCTCGATGAAGCGTTTGGTGACGCTTGAGTTGTCGCCGAGCCAGATCGGCCCGGCCACCACGAGGATCTGGCTCTCGAGGATGCCCGGGTAGATCTCCGGCCAGGCGTCGGTCGGCCAGCCGTGCTCGCGCATGTCGGGATGGACGCCGGTGGCGACGTCGTGGTCGACGAAGCGGACCTCGTCGACCGAGACTCCGTGCTGGCGCATGATGGCCGCGCTCGCGTCGACGAGGCCTTGCGTGTGGCTCAGCTCAGGGCTCTTCTTGAGCGTGCAGTTGACGAAGGTGGCCTTGAGGCCGGTGAAGTCCCGGTCTGTCATGCGACGACTGTCCCCCATCTGGTTCTCCAGCCGCAGCGGTTCCGAGCCGTCGGTAGCGGTCCGGCGACTCCAGTGCAAGCAGGTTGGACTCCGGCGGTTGTGCCGCAAAAGACGCGCGGGCACAGGCTTCGGCGCGACTCCTGGGGATACGCACCGCTACGTCGGACGGCGGCTGCTACGACGCATCCGCGGAAGGTTGCGCTCTCAGCGGCGGTGGCCCAAGCGGCAGCCCCCGTGCCGCCTCCCAGACCGGCTTAGAGGGTGCCGCCAGCGGCCAGGCGGTGTGTCACTTCGCCGCCTCTCGGC
Organism: Terrabacter terrae; assembly: GCF_039529575.1. Classification (NCBI taxonomy): domain Bacteria; kingdom Bacillati; phylum Actinomycetota; class Actinomycetes; order Micrococcales; family Intrasporangiaceae; genus Terrabacter; species Terrabacter terrae. The sequence goes on along the minus strand of NZ_BAAANB010000021.1, from coordinate 209,394 downwards.
GTGCGGATCTACTTGTTAAGCACATGGCTCCGAGGACCTTTCGATGAGCCGATGCCCCTCGGCCTGCAGGGACGTGGAGACTTCGCGAGGTCGATCTTGCGTGCATATTGATCCGTTCCGCTCAGGATGCCGTCCATCGGCCGGCTCGAGACGCTCGCACGTTGCACACGGTGATCCGACGGCGGAAGGCGCGCGGTCCGGGGAGCCAAAGGACCGACGATCCTCGCCCGGGGCGCATCCGACGCTACGCCCCTGCCACTGCGGCGGGGTGACGGCGTCGTCGGCCAAGCATGTACGGGAGCCCCGCGCCAGCGGCGTACGCCGTGCGCTTCAAGCGGGCCGGCCAAGTCGGGGCTGGTAACGGTATGTCAGTCCCTTCCAGGTTGGCCACCTCGACGTACAAGGCGCGGACCGGGCCGATGCCGTCGAGCTCGGGCTCGATCTCGTGCATGGGCTTTGGGAGGGTGGACGAGCCGGTCCGGATGAGGTCCTCGGTCAGCAGCACGTACTCGCGCACCGGGACCGGGGTCTTCAGCAGCCGGTGCACCACGATGACATCGATGCCCACCAGCTTGAGCCGATGTCGGATGGTCTGGGTGGCGACCTCGCCCACGTGCGCCACGAACTTGAGCGTGAGGTTAGCGGCTTGCTTGCACCCCGCGCAGGGGCACAGGTTCTTCGCGACGTGTTCCCGCTCGAGGTGGAACGCCCGGTGCATGGCGACGGCGGAGCGGACGACTTCGCCGACGAGGTCTTCGTGGTCCTCCGAGTCGGCTTGGCGGTAGAGGAACGCGGCGTCGCCCTCCACCTCGATCAGCTCGAGTTTCGGCACGGCGTCGATGATCCGCTCGAGGAGTCGACTTGTGTTCACCTGGGCGTGGGCGAGGCTCATCCGGTGGGTGCTCATGTACTCGGTGTAGCCACCCATGTCAGCGATGAGGAGGAGTCCCCGGACGGCGGCCATGACTCACGATGACAGAGTCCGGGGGGACCCTCAAGCGTGGGGGGCCGGCGGGTCGATGGGCGGTTGCCCGGGGTCGAAGCGGCCGAGCATCTCCTCGACACCCAGCGCGGCCTCGCGCGCGCTCGGGGTGAACCCAAGGACGACCGGGAGGAACCGATTCGAGAGCAACGCGCGCAGCCGCACGTCGCTGAGGGCCACCACCGTCGCCGTCCGGGGGGTACGCCGCAGCAGAGCGATCTCGCCGAAGCCCTCGCCCGGGCCGATTGTGGCGACCACCCGCCCGTCGCCGACGACCTCGACGTCACCGGACTCGATCACGTAGTAGCGGTCGCCGACGTCGCCCTGACGAAAAACCACTTCACCCGCAGCAAGATTGACCGGCTCCAGCCCGCGCGCGAGCTGCTCGACGGAGGGCAGCGGGAGGGTCCGCAGCATGGGGATCCTCTGGAGCAGGGCGACGTCCTGGTCGTGCACGCCGACGGCGCGATCGAGTGCACGCAGCCGCTACCACGACGCGGCGGCCAGCACGGGGCACAGGAGACCGATGGCGACCAGCGCGGGACGTGGACCCCAAGCCTCGACCGCCCACGACGCCGCAACGGCCCCGATCCCGATGGACACGGCGACCAGGCTCTCCAGCACCCCAAAGACGCGGGCCAGCACCTGGTCGGGGGCCATCCGCCCCAGCAGGGTGAACCCCGCGACGTCGATCAGCGCGTTGCCGACTCCCACAAGGGCCAAGAGGCCGAGCGCCGCGGGATCCCGGGGCGCCACACCGACGAGCGCGATCGGCAGGCCCCACAGCGTGACTCCGACCGAGAACCAGGCGCCGAGCCGTCGAGTGCCGACGAGGAGCGACGCCGCCAGAGACCCTAGGACGGCCCCCACGCCAACAGCCGTCATGAGGGTGCCGGCGCCCGGTTCACCCCGGCCGAGAAGCTCGATTGACGTCACCACGGAGAGGACGGTGAGTCCCCCGCGCGTGAAGGATTGCGCGGCCGCCAGACCCAGCACAAGGGCCAAGTCGCGGTTGTGGACGACCACGCTCAGCCCTTCAGCGGCCTCCCGAACGAGGCGGGGCCGGACCGGCGCCGACGGGCGCGGTGGGGCCTCGTACCGCAGCCCCAGCAGCAGCCCGGCGGACCACAGCGAAGCCGCGGCGGCGACCGTGAACACCATTGCGACGTCGGCCACCTCGAGCAGCACCGCCGCGACGAGCGGTCCAACCACCGTGGAGGCAGAGTCCAGCATGCCGCGGACAACGTTGGCGCTGGCCAGCTCGTGCCCGGTGTGGCACAAGGAAGGAAGCAGGGCCGAGTGCGCCGGACGGAAGAGCGTGGCTGCCATCGTCGAGAGCACGGCGAGCGCGTAGATAGCTGCCGGCGCACCGCCCCTGGCGGCCACTACGGCGGCGGCCGCCGTCACGACGCCGCGCAGGCTGGACACCACCACCAGGACGCGTTCGCGGCGTCCGCGGTCGGCGAGCGGCGAGAGCAGTGGCGCGCAGATCGCGGAGGGGACCATCCGCAGCAGCCCAACCAGGCCGAGGGCCGTTGCCCCGCCGTCGCGGTAGGCCACGATGCCCAGCGCCACCGTGAAGGCCCACTCGGCCGTCCATGCCCCCAGGAAACTCAACTGGGCGCGGCGCAGGTCGGGGTTGCGGGCATTGCTGGTGAAGGCGGCTGCGGCATCGGCCAGCCGGTGCATGCTCCCCGCCTTCCGCATAGGCCGACTGTAGGGCGCAGCCCGGACGACTGCGCGCCGATCCCCACCCCGTCCTTTCCGGCCCTGATCCCGATGCCCGCGGAGATGAGTCTTTCCGCCGCGTCAGGGCGCTGGGGTCGCGGCTCGCCGTAGGCTTCGTGGGTCGGCTCCAGTGGAGAGGAACCGGATATGGACCGTGCCAGCGGTATCAGTGAAGCGACCCGAGCCGCGTTGAACCATAGCCAGATCATCGACCTCACGACTACTGGGCGGCGGACCGGTCGCCCTCGGCGCATCGAGATCTTCTTGCACCACGACGGTGACCAGCTGTTCATCACAGGTATGCCCCGATCAGACAAGACGCGTGACTGGATCTACAACATCGAGGCCGATCCCCGCGTCGTGATCCATCTGAAGCACTCAGTGGTTGACGACGTGCCCGCGACGGCACGAGTGGTGACCGACCCCGACGAGCGTCGACCGTTCATCGAGGCGGCCGCTAGGCGCTGGCGTCGCACGGATGTCCCGGAGATGCTGCGCCACAGCCCGCTGATCCTGCTCGCGGTCGACTAGTCCGCCGCCCCAACAGGGGAGATGCTCTCCCGAAATGGGTTGGGTCAGACCGCCACGCATGGGCGTCGTCGCCCTGCAGGATGCCTCCACGGTCCCGTTCTGTGAGGATCCGGGACGCCGCCGGACACAACAACGTCTACACCACCACGCACGTTGCCGGCCCTCGCGCGCGGGCATCTCGTCGTGGACAAGCAGTTGGGCCCCACCGCCGCAGGCGTCGGATCACCAGTGGCTCGAGGAAGGCACCGGCGAGGACCATCCAGATGGCGTGGAGGACGACCCGGAGCAGTCACATTCCTCGCGAAGATGCCGCGTGGAGA
>NZ_BAAANB010000021.1:131106-205775 GCF_039529575.1 Terrabacter terrae | reverse complement strand
CAGGCGAGCCGGTGCCGACGTTAGGTTCCGTGCGGAACCTGGTTTCACATGTCTTACGAAGCCCTTACCGAGGGCGCCGCGAAGGTGGTGGTGGCCCGCGGCGGTGGTTGATTCGGTCATCGGCAAGATCAGGCCACGCGAAAGGTCAACGTCATGAACACCACCTGGTCCACCCGCACACCCCTCATGGTCATCGCAGCAGCAGGAGCGCTGCTCGTAGGAGCTGCCGGGGGCGCCTCGGCTCACAAGGGCGGCGTCGTGGGACACGTCTACGAAGCCACCAACGCCGCGGGCGGGAACGCGATCACCGTCCTGGACCGCGCCGCCGACGGCTCGCTTCACAGGGTCGGCAGCGTGTCGACCGGCGGGTTGGGTTCCGGCACCTCGCTGAACTCGCAGGGTGGGGTCGCCCGTGACGGCCGAATCCTCTTCGTGGTCAATGCCGGAGACGACACGCTCTCGACGCTGGCCGTTTCGGGGCACGGCCTGGTGCTGCGCGACCGGATCAGCACCCATGGCGACTTTCCCGTCAGCGTGACCGCTCGGGATGGCATCGCGTACGTGCTCGACCAGGGCAGTGACACGATCCACGGGTTCCGCTACGACGCCTCGGGACGCCTGAACTCCCTTCGGGGCTCGACCCGAGCCCTGACGCCGAACCCGGCCGGTGGCACGGCTGGTGGTGCCCAGGTTTCCTTCACTCCTGACGGGGGCGACCTGGTCGTGACGGAGAAGGCGACCAACACCATCGACACCTTCGCGGTGGTCCGCGGGTATGCCGGCCAGGCCAGGGCGCACGGATCTGCCGGCACAACGCCGTACGGGTTCGACTTCGACGACCGCGGGCACGTCGTCGTGTCCGAGGCGGCCACCGGCTCGGCGTCCTCGTATCGGGTCCGTCCGTTCAAGACCATCACCGCCGCCCTGGGCGATGCGCAGAAGGCCGCATGCTGGGTCGTGGTCGCTCGGGGCAACGCCTATGTCGTGAACGCCGCCAGCAACTCCATCTCCAGCTACCGGATCGCGCCCAACGGGTCCCTGACCCTGAAGTCCGCCGTCGCGGCCACAACCGCGGCCGGGCCCACTGACGCGGCCGTCTCACCCGACCAGACCTCGCTGTCGGTTCGACTCGGTGACGGCTCGGTCGCCTCGTATCGGATCGCCCCGAACGGCTCCCTCACCCCGATCGGGACGGCTGCCGCCACGGCATACGGCACCTCCGGGCTGGCTGAGGACTGAACGACCGCGAGGGCCCGCCCGCACCCACGGGCGGGCACCCTCGCATGCCTTCACCGTCTCCTGAGGAGTTCAGGACGCGAGGCGGGCGGAGGGCTTCTAGCGTTGACCCATGGGAGGCCGGGATGGCTGAGGTCCTCGTCGTCGACGACGACCGCACGGTGCGCGAGGTCGTCGTGTCCTACCTGCGCGCCGCAGGGCACACCGTCACCGAGGCGGGGGACGGCGAAGCCGCGCTGACCGCTGTGCAGCGGCACCAGGCGGACCTGGTCGTGCTCGACCTGATGCTTCCCGGCCTCGGCGGCCTGGAGGTGTGTGCCCGTCTCCGAGAGAGCTCGGACGTCCCAGTCATCATGCTCACGGCGCTGGGATCCGAGACCGACCGGTTGGTGGGCTTGAGGCTGGGGGCCGACGACTACGTGACGAAGCCATTCAGCCCGCGCGAGCTGGCGCTCCGCGTCGACTCGGTATTGCGCCGGGTGGGTCAGCGCGACGACCGGGGGGCGGTGCTGTCCGACGCCGACCTGGTCATCGACCCGGCCCGCCGACAGGCCACCCTCGATGGGGAACCGCTCGCCCTGACGCTACGCGAGTTCGACCTGCTGTACTTCCTGATGGCGCATCCGCGGATGGTCTGGGGCCGTGAGGCCCTGCTCAAGGACGTCTGGGGCTGGTCCTTCGGGGACCAGTCGACCGTCACGGTGCACGTCCGCCGGCTGCGCGAGAAGGTCGAGGCGGACCCCACCACGCCCGTCAGGTTGGTGACGGTGTGGGGCGTCGGGTACCGCTGGGACCCGTCATGAGTGACATGCTCGCCGTGGTCCTCATCGCCGCGGCCTGGTCCGGCGTCGCCGGGGCGGTCTGCGCGGCCGTGGCCTGGCGTGTCCGGAGCGCGTCCATCCGGGTGGCGCTCGGGCTGATCGCCGCGGCGGCGATCGCCGGTGTGCTGTCTGGGGTCGTGGGAACCTCCCGAGCGATGTTCCTCTCGGACCACGACCTCCGTGTCGTCATGGTCGTCTGCGCCGTCTCGGGCGTGGTGTCCATCGGCTGCGCAGCCCTGATGTCGCGCGTCGTCGTCCGGGCGGCGCAGGGGCTGCGTGAGCTGGCCGGCAAGATCGGCGGGAGGACGACGGTCGCCGCGCTGGCGGACGGCCCGCGGGAATTACGTGACGTGGGAACGGAACTGGCCCGCAGCCATGAGCGGCTCCACGCCGCACAGCAGCGCGAACAGCACCTGGAACGATCGCGTCGTGAGCTCGTGGCATGGGTGTCGCACGATCTGCGGACGCCGCTGGCCGGCTTACGCGCGATGGCCGAGGCCCTCGTCGACGGGCTCGCCGAGGACCCGCGGCGCTACCACCAGCGCATGCTTGCGGAGGTGGACCGGATGACCGTCATGGTGGACGACCTGTTCGAGCTGTCGCGCATCCACGCCGGCACCCTCCAGCTGAGCCTTCAGCCGGTGGGCGTGCGCGACCTGGTCAGCGAGTCGATCGCCGGGGCGACCGAGATCGCACGCTCCCGGAACGTGACGGTCGACGGGTGCATCGACGCAGGCCTCGAGGTCAAGGCCGACCCCGGAGCACTGTCGCGCGTCGTCGGCAACCTGGTGATGAACGCGATCCGCCACACGCCGGATGACGGCGTGGTGGTGGTGAGCGGCCACCACGCCGGAGCGATGGTCGAACTGTCCGTGACCGACGCCTGCGGCGGGATCGACGACGCCGATGTCGACCGCGTCTTCGACGTGGCCTGGCGTGGCGACCAGGCCCGGACCCCCGAGCCGTATGCCGGTGCCGGACTGGGGCTGGCCATCGTCAAGGGGCTCGTCGAGGCTCATCGCGGCACGGTCGCCGTGGCCAACCATCTGGGTGGCTGCCGCTTCGTCGTGCGGCTGCCCGCCCAGCCGTGAGGTGCGCCCCGGCTGCGTTGTCCACTAGAGCCCCCGCGCACTTGGGCGTTTCGGCGCGCCGATGAGCCCGCGACATCTCGGGCGGTCAGCCCGCGTCACATCGCCGCCTGTCGGTCCGCGGCCGCGGCGTGTTTGAAGTCTCCGGCACGGGCCGGAACCGGCTGAAGTCGTCGTTTCCCGATGGACTGTCACCGGGCGAGTCGTCCGGCGACCACCGATACTCCGGGACCGTGCAACTCCTCGAGGGCACTCCCCCGACCAGTCATGGCCATGAGGACGGCTTCGGCCGGTCCGGCGACCTCTGGTCCGGAGCCATGGCTCCAGTCGAGGTCGGTGGGCTTGAGCTGTACACCTCGGGCAAGGCGTCGTCCCGGCAGCTCCGGGCTCAGCAGGGCGTCGTGCAGCACGCAGCGCAGCCGCTCAGCCGGGATCTGGCGTGGCTTGCAAAGCGGGCGGCGGATGTCTTGATGGTGGATGGTGACATCCAGGAGGGCGAGCCTGCACCCCAAGGTCGTGGCCAGCCCCGTGGGCCGCAGATGAGCCCTCAGCCTGTCGAGGAGCTGTCCTGTGTCCAGCGATGCGAGTTCGTCGACACCCACTTGGTTGATGTCAGTGAACCGGGCCTCGACGGCACGGCGGAGCATGCCCAGCAGATTGAGGTCATCAAAGCTCATGACGTGGGCCACCACATCCCGCACCCGCCAGCCCTCACACAGCGAGTTCACCTGCCACTGCTCGGGCTCCAGGTCCGCCAGGAAGTCGGCAAGGTCGCTCCGCTCGGCCGTGGCCATCTCCAAACCGTTCACCCCCACCACTCTGCTCCGTCGTCTCGAGAGGCGGAAGTCTCGGGCGACGTCCCGCGCCTGCTCAAGTAGAAGGACGTTCGGGGTGCCCTGCGGGCTGCAATCGCGGGTCCACAGCGTTGGCGCCGCCCAGGCCTGGCACCCTCGCATACTGCACACAGCCCCGCGCGCCGCCTCCGAATACACGGCCAGGGAAACACGCCCTTAGGTGCCTGACGAGGGCGGCCTGACACCGCCGCTGTCGTCCGGGCTGCGTGAGGACCCTCATGAGCGGCGTCGGTGGCCAATTGGGTTGCATCAAGCAGTGGCTCAACTGACAAGCCGCAGACCGGGGGCGTAGCGAGACTTCTACGTTGAGGGTTGCCAGGCGGGCGCGACATCTCGGCGGTACGACCTGCCGGCAAGTCTGCTGAGCAGGAAGGTCACCGGCACCGGAATCGCGGAGCGCAGGTAGGCGCGCTCCTCGTCGGGCATCCCGTCCTGGACCCAGGCCATGAACCGGCCGGAGTCGGCCAGTGATGCGGGCCGCATCTGCTTCTCGACGGCCTTCCACTCGGGCGTCTCGAGGTGCGGCAGCATGAGCGGCTCGAGCTCGTTCTCCTCGTGATGCAGGTGCCGTTCGACGACGTCGTTCGCTCTCACGATGGCGTCCCGAGCGGCGCGAGCGTCGCCGGCAGACCCGGTCGAGGCGTAGGTGTCCATCGCAGTGCGGACATCGGCGAGGGCGTCCGCCATGGCCTGGTGCTCTGTCTCCATGACCTCGACCAGCTCGGTGGCCCCTTCCACCCTGGCCAGGAACGGGAAGACATGCGTGTCCTCCCCCTCGTGGTGGTGCTTGAGCTGGTCGTGGAGGTGGGCGTAGGCGACCTGCAGCTGCTTGGCGCGGGCCGTGTCACCGTCGGGCGCAGTCGCGAGGGCGGACTCGAGGCGACCGAGGTCGCGCCGCACCGCCGCGTGGATGACACGGTTCATCGTCATGGCGCCTGTCATGGCGAGACGATAGCCATCCGGGCCTGAGGCGAGGGCCGGAATCGGAGCAAGTGGCGGTCGAGCCCAGGGCGCGTTAGCTGCGACGAGCGGCGTTCGACGCTCGGTTCGCGCTCTGCTCCTGTCGAGCGACGAGTGCTCAATCCGCCCGCTCCGAGGCGGCTGCCCTTCCTGTCGTCGAGGCAAGGAGACGTCTTGCTCGACGACCGAGGTCGCTGAGGTCCACTCGCCCCTCTTCGGCGGCGGCCGCCAGGCGGGCGGCCAGGTCCAAGGCCTCGTCGAGCTCCGGGCCGACCGCGGCTGCCTCCTGGCCCATGTCACGAAGGATGGTGCCCTCGGTCCTCGAGGCGATCAACGCATCGGAGATGCCGTCGATCCAGACCCGGGTGCGCCGGCCGTCACCGCGTTCCTCTCCGGTGATCCGCTCGAGGGCGAAGATGCGATCCGCACGGGCGAACTTGCCGAAGCCCAAGGCCACCATCCGAGTGTCTGACGCCACGCTCACATCTTGCACCGCGTCCGCTACCGCCGTCGGGCGATGGTCAGTCCATCGAATGCGGTGAGGACCATGGCCTCCACTCGCTCGTCCGAGGCCACCAGGTCGTTGAAGTCGCGCAGCGCACTGGTGTTCGCGTCGGTTGCCTCCGGGTCGGCGATGCGGCCGCTCCACAGGACGTTGTCCGCAAGCAGCAGACCACCCGGGCGGACTCGCGGCACGAGCTCTTCCCAGTACGCGGCATACGAGGGCTTGTCCGCGTCGATGAAGACCAGGTCGATGTCCGCGTCCGCGGGCAGGGCGCGCAAGGTGTCGATCGCCGGTGCGATGCGCAGCTCGATCCGGTCAGCCAAACCCGCCGCGGCCCAGGCCCGTTGGCCGATCTCGGTCCACTCGACGCTGACGTCGCAGCACAGCAGGGAACCGTCCTCGGCCAGACCGCGAGCGATGCACATGCTCGAGTAGCCGGTGAACGTTCCCACCTCGACCGCTCGGCGCGCGTTGACCAGCCGAGCGAGCATCGTGAGCAGCTGGCCCTGGTCGTCGCCGATCTGCATGCCCGCTGGGTCCCCGAGCTCGACTGTCTGCGCCTGCAGCTCACGCACGACGATGTCGGGGCGCCAGGTCCCGTGGGATACGGCGTAGTCGCGAATATCGTCGGTCACCGGGAAGCTGCGCATTCTCGGACGCTACGCCTGCCGCGGCCCCGTGAAGGTGCCTTCACGGCCGACGTCCACCCGTTCTCCGAAGAGGCCCCACCGCGGGGATGGCGGCGGTCGGGCGAGCCACCACACGGACAGGCTGTAGCTCGACCGCAGCACCAGGGTCCGGTTGGGCGCCAGAGTCACGACGGTGAACGACCCCGGCTCCTGGCCGGGCGCCCAGGACGGCCAGCCCTCGGAGTCGTATGCGGCCTCCCGCCATACCCGAGATCTTCCACCTCGCGAGCCACGGCGGACGCTGGATCGCTCTGCCGCTGTTCAGGCACCTTCACCGGAGAGCACGGCGAGGAACCGCTCCGCGTCGCCGACGCGAGGCAGGTTGTTGAACATGACGTACGGGGACGGTCGGCCGTCGACCAGGTCCCGCAGCCGGCGCAGCTCGTCATCGGTGTGGACGTGCCGCGAGCCCGAGGTGCCGTGCAGCCGGTAGTAGGTCCGCTCCGGCGTCACCGTCTCCGTCTGCATCGGGTCCACCACGTGGACCAGGTCTTGAGGGTGGCGCTCCCAGCCCGCCAGGACCTCAGGTGTCGTCCGGAATACCCCGACCTGGCCATGGGCGCTGTCCGGCAGCGGCTGCTTCAGCCGTCGGTAGGTGGGGCTGTTGGACTCGTGGGTGACGATCTGCCAGGCCTTGATCGTGAACTCGAACTCGGCCGGCACCTGGGTCCGCCAGCGCGTCAGCACCGCGTCCGCCGGCGGCTCGTAGAACGTGTGCTGCACCTCCACGACCGGGAAGCGCCGCACGTACGAGGCCTGCGAGACCGTCCAGCCGCACAGCCCTACGCGAACGTCCACCTTGCCTGTCCCTTCCACCTGTGGCGGCCCACCCCGGCGCTGCCGCTGCGGAGGCACCGCAGACCGGACGACTCATTGGGCCAGCATGATCCCGACGAAGAGCGCCGCCAGCGCAGTGAGCCCGGTCAGCGCCCCGAAGACCGCCATGGCCCGGCGCGAGGCCACCCGGGCATGCACGAAGGCCGTCACGCCGGAGGCGACCACCAGCGCGTACTTCAGCATCAAGGTGTGCTGGTAGGCCGGCCCCTTGTCACCTTCAGCCACCACGTTCCAGAGGCCCGTGAGCACCAGCAGCCCGAACGCCGGCCAGGCGATCCGGTTGTATGCGTTCGCCGCGGCCCTCGGCACGTCGGTCCCGGCCGCGCGAAGCGCCGGCACGAGGGCGGCGAGGGTGATCTGGCCACCGACCCACACCGTGGCGGCCAGCACGTGCAGGAACAAGCGCAACGTCTCGGCGTCGACAGCACTCACGCCGCGACAGCCTGCCAGATCGGAGTCGCCTCATGGACGTGGAGGAGCCCGCGAGCCGACACCGACCCCTGATCAGCCGATGCTGGCCGCCGTAGCCGCCCGAGGCGCACGATGTCTCCATGGAGACCTGGGACGCCATGCGGGCGCGACGCAACGTTCGGCAGTTCACGGAGGAGCGCGTCCCCGAGGAGGCGCTCGACCGCATCCTCGAGGCCGGTCGACGCGCCCCGTCGGCGGGCAACTGGCAGCCGTGGGACTTCGTCCTCGTCACCGACCGGGCACAGCTGGTCGAGCTGGCGAAGGTCTGGCAGGGCGCGCAGCACGTCGCCCGGGCAGCAGCGGCCATCGCGATCGTCGCGCCCGAGCCGGACGACGAACAGAAGTCGGCCCTGCTCCAGTACGACCTCGGCCAGGCGACCTACGCGATGATGGTCGCCGCGGCCGACCTCGGGGTCGGCACGGGCCATGCCGCCGCCGTGGACCAGGACCAGGCCCGGGCCGTTCTCGGCTTCCCGGACGGCCACTTCCTGGCCTACCTGCTCTCCGTGGGCTACCCGTCGGACAAGCCCCTGGCCGTGATCGAGCGGCTGAATCGACGCCCCTTCGACGAGGTCGTGCACCGCGGACGGTGGTGACCGATGGAGATCCAGCTGAGCATGCTGGTCCTGGAGGTGCGCGACCTCGCCAGGTCCATCGCGTTCTACCGCGACCTCGGCCTCGACGTCCCGGACCCGCCGCCCGACCGACCCGTCGTCGTCCACCGGATGGGCAGCGGCGTCAGCCTGCTGCTGACGACGTCGTTTGCCGCCACCTACGACCCGGCGTGGTCGCGCCCGACCGGTGGCTACCAGCAGCTGCTGGAGTTCTACGTCGGTGACGACGCCTCCGTCGACCGGATCTGGGCCGAGCTCGTGGCCGCCGGCCACCCCGCGCGTATGCCGCCCACGCAGACCGCGGGTCCCTACGCCGCCATGGTCGACGACCCCGACGGCAACGTCGTCCTCCTCACCTCCGACGAGGCGGCCCGACCGATGCCCGACGGGAGCCTGCGAGAATAGGGGGTAAGAAGATCACCACGCCGCCCCCCTCAGAGTCGATGAGCAGCCCCTGCCAACAGGCTGCCGCCGGCGGAGACTGGACCACTCGGCGCTGAACCAGGAAGCAGGAAGTAGATGCGTCTGCGCCACGAGGGCCGGCGGGTCACGGCCTCCGCCCCCGGCACGGGCGGCGCCACGGCTGTGGCCGCACTCGGGGGCCGGTCACGATGAACTACGAAGAGGGACTCCTCATCGCCGACCGCTACCGGCTCGAGACCGTGATCGGCACCGGCGGCATGGGGCAGGTGTGGCGAGCGACTGACGAGACCCTGCATCGGCCGGTGGCCGTCAAGGTCCTCCGACCGCACGCCCAGGAGACCGACGGGTTCCTGCAGCGGTTCCGCGCCGAGGCGCTGCACAGTGCCTCGCTGCAGCACCCGAACATCGTGACGGTGCACGACTTCGGCGAGGGCCAGCACAGCGCGTACCTCGTCATGGAGCTCGTCGAGGGCAAGCCCCTCTCGACGATCATCAGGCAGCGGGGGCAGCTGCCGCCCGACGAGGTGCGGGACATCCTCTACCAGATGGCGATCGCGCTTCGGGCCGCGCACGAGGCCGGCGTCGTGCACCGTGACGTGAAGCCGGCGAACATCGTCGTGGACGCCGACGGCTACGCCCGGCTCACCGACTTCGGCATCGCCCGGGCTCTCGAGGGGTCGCAGCTGACGCAAGCCGGCGAGTTCCTCGGCACCGCCCACTACGTGTCCCCCGAACAGGCCCAGAACCATTCCGCCACGCCGGCCAGCGACCTGTACGCGCTGGCGGTCATCGGTCACGAGCTGCTGACGGGCCAGCCGCCCTTCGACGGCGACTCCGTCATCACCACGGCCCTGGCGCACGTCATCCGGCCGGCCCCGCCCCTGCCCGAGTCGGTCCCCGAGCCGCTGCGGACCACGGTCATGGCCGGCCTGGCCAAGAAGCCCGAGGACCGCCCGGCCAGCGCGGCCGCCTTCGCGGAGGCGCTGCAGCTCCCCACCGGTACTCGCCCCGAGAACCTCGTCGCGGCCGCCCAGGCGGCCGCCGATGACACCTCCACGACCCCGACCACGCCGGAGGGCCAGGGCGCGGACTCCTCCGACGCCCAGTCTCCGGGACGCCACCGGGCGCCCAAGCGCCGCACCGGCTGGATCGCGCACCTCTTCGACCGGTCGCGCGACGCCGACCCGGACGAGGGTGTCGATGCGGATGGGGGCGAGACGCCTCAGCCCAACGGGACCGAGAGCTGACGCAGGCCCCGGCCGCCGCGCGGGCCTTCTTCGGCAGCAGCGGCCACCAGGTCCCCAGCCTCAGAGACTCGGCCCCAGGGGCGGCACACCGTCGGTGCGCCGCCCCTGGGGCGTCGAAGACGCGCAGCCCAACTGGTCAGTCGTCCTCACCCCGCTCGTCGCCGGCGGGTACGACGCAGGCGTCACCGACGAAGGCACCGGCGAAGGCCGGCGCTCCAAGCGCCTTGGCGGCGTCCTTGGTCAGGGTGAGCCCGGCCGCCACCCCCGCACACGCCGGAGCGGAGCCGCTGATGGCCTGGACCGGGCCGAGGGCGAAGATGTTGACCCGGCCGGGCAGCTTCGTGCCGTTGAGTCTCGTCTTGGCGGTGAGGTAGCCGGTGTTGAGGTTGACGTCGAACCGGGTGATACGCAGGTCGCCGCCGCCCACCGGGGTGAAGCGCAGGCCGCCGGAGTGCGACACGACCTTGCCCTCGACCTCGGTGATGGGGAACGACAGCTGAGCGACCCCACCGGGCGCCGACAGTCGGCCCGGGGCGATGGGCGTGACCTTGAGGGTGTTGACGAGGGTGGGCACGAGCTCGGGGTTGAGCACGACCGTGGTGCGGCCGCCGGCGTCGTCGCCGCGCTCGTGCGCCGAAGCGGGTGCGGCCGCGGCCGCGGTGATCGCGAGGGCGCCCGCGACGGCGAGGCCGGCCCAGGTACGCGTTCGGTTCATGATGAGGGGTCCTTCCGGTAGTCGATGCCTGTACGATCAGCGTTACACGGAACTATGCACGGCGCAATGTTGTGTAGAGGGTTAGGAGTGGAATGGACGCGGAGGCGCGCTACTCGATCGGTGACGTCGCCGAGCTCACCGGCATCGGGACCAGCACCCTGCGCGCCTGGGAGTCCCGCTACGCGGTCGTCACACCGGCCCGCACCGCCGCCGCCTACCGGTCCTACAGCGCCGACGACGTCGACGTGTTCCGCCGGATGCGCCTGCTCGTCGACTCCGGGGTCCCGGCCCGGCGCGCTGCGCGCCTGGCGACCGACCCCGCGTCGGTCGCTCCAGTCGCCCAGGACGCACCCGCCTCGTCGGTCGGTCCTGCTGCAGACGCGTCGGCGCCCTCCCCGCTGCGCGACCACGACGCGCTCACCCACATCGCCGCGCGCTTCGACCCCGTGGCCCTCCAGGGCGCGCTGGACGAGGCATTCTCCCTGGCCTCGGTCGAGCGAGTCCTCGACGACTGGCTCATGCCGTCGCTCAGGAGGCTCGGCGCCGCGTGGGAGTCCGGGGAGGTCGACGTGGCCGCCGAGCACTTCGTGTCGGCGGCGGTGATGCGCCGGCTCGCCGCGCTCTTCGAGGCCACGGCGTCGCCGGGTCCGCGCGTGCTCGTCGGCCTGCCACCGAAATCCCGGCACGAGCTGCCCCTGCTCGCGTTCGCCGTCTGCCTGCGCCGCAGCGGACTCGATGTCGTCTACCTCGGGGCCGACGTGCCGCTCGAGAGCTGGCCGGCTGCCGTCCGAGCGAGCGCTCCCCACGCAGCCGTCATCGCCGCCCGGCACTCGGGCGACGTCGACGCCGCAGCCGCGGTCACCGAGGTGCTGCGCACCAACGGCGTTCCGGTGGTGTACGTCGGGGGCCACGCGGCCACGGGGGTTGCCGGCGGCACCCCGCTGACGGCGACGATCTCCGAGGCGGCCCGCCTCGTCAGCGCAGCCCTGCGCACTGCTTCAGGCACAGCCCCCGTCCCGACGGGGTCCGCTCCTGCCCCCGGCACCTAGCCTGCTTCCCGACCAAGCCCGACCTGGTTCGCGACCTCGGCGCCGGCGGGCGGTTGTCCGGCCTGTCGCCTGTCGATGTCGGCAAGGAGCTGGTCCTCCAGAACAAGGTGACCGTGGCTCGGTCAACGCCAACCGTCGCCACTTCTACCGGGCGGCCCAGACACTCGCGGCTGCGGACCCGGGGTGGCTTGCACGGCTGACCCTCTTCACCGGCCGCGTACAGGGCGCGCCGGCAGGCCTCTCCCTGAACAGTGCCGGTGCGGTCATGAATCCCGACATCCTCGCGACGGGAGCCGGCGAGGCGCGGGACGTGGCGCCACTCGTCCGAAGCGACGTTCATCCCGGGAAGGTGAAGCGGGATGAGCCGGGGTGAGCGACGGTGGTGATATCCGGCATGTTCGACGAGGAGCTCACCATGACCACCAGCCAGAGCCAGGAGAAACAAGCCGTCGTCGGCTCGGGCGACCACATGCGCGGTCGCAGGAATCCCGGCCCTCGTCTACCGGAACGAGGCGCCGCGACAACGGCACGGTGACATCCCGGTCCGGGTGCAACGCGCCGTCAAGACCCGTTGGACGACCGTGCTCACCCTGACCCGCGACGCGGGTGAGCCGCTCCGCGTAGCGGTGGCCCGCAGCACCGCGCAGCGCTGCCGGGGCCCGCCGGCACCCCCGTCGCCGGAGGCTGACGCAGCAGGGCACGAAACGCACGAAAGGCACGCGGTACGGCGGAGGGGGCGGGTCGAGTGGAGCTCGGAGCAGTCCCGCTGGTCATGGCGGCGATCTTCGGCTGGGGGGTGCTCTCCGCCAAGCTGGAGAGAGCGGACCTCTCCGCGCCGATCGTCTTCACCGTGGTCGGCGCCCTGCTGGCGGTCCTCGGACTGATCGACGCGCCGGCCGCGCCCGTGACCCTCAAGCCGTTGGTCGAGCTCACCCTCGTGTGGGTGCTCTTCTGCGACGCGGCGCGGATCCGGGTCCAGGACCTCCGCCAGGGGACGGGACAGTACGTGCGGCTGCTCGCCGTCGGCCTGCCGCTGACCATCCTGGCCGGCTGGCTGCTCGCCGCATGGCTCCTCCCAGGACTCGGCGTCTGGCTGGCCCTGCTGGTCGGGGCCGCACTGGCCCCCACCGACGCAGCACTCGGCATCCCCGTGGTGACCAACGCGCTCGTGCCCGCACGGATCCGTCGGTTGATCACGGTCGAGAGCGGCCTCAACGACGGCATCGCCACCCCGGTGGTCATGGTCGCGATCGCCGGCGCCGCGTCGGCGGCCGAGGGCCTGGCGGGAATGGAAGGTCCCGGCGGGGCGTTGCTCGAGCTCGCCATCGGCGTGGCCGTCGGTGTCGCCATCGGGCTCGGCGGTGCGTGGCTGCTGCGGCGGGCCCGTCGCGCCCACTGGGCGGCCGAGGACTTCACCGGGATCGCCGTCCTCGCCCTTGCCCTGCTCACGTATGCCGCTGCCGTGAGCCTGCAGGGCAACGGGTTCGTGGCCGCTTTCTGCGGCGGGGTGGCGTTCGGGGCGGTCGCCGGTCGACGCGGCTCCGCCGAGCTCGTCTTCCTGGAGCAGGCCAGCGGGCTGGTCTCACTCCTGGTGTGGACCGCCTTCGGCGCGATCGCGCTGCCCATCATCGCCGACGGCATCACCCTCTCCGTGGTGCTGTATGCCGTGCTCAGTCTCACGCTCGTGCGCATGGTCCCCGTGGCGCTGGCCTCGCTCGGCGGCGGCATGGACCGTGACACGGTCCTGTTCATCGGCTGGTTCGGTCCCCGAGGACTGGCGTCCCTCGTCTTCGCGCTCATCGCCCTGGAGGAGCTCGGGACGGGCGCGCACGAGGCAGTCGCCGTCATCGGGACGACGGTGCTGCTGAGCGTTCTCGCGCACGGCGTCTCGGCCGCGCCGCTGTCCACGCGGTACGGGCGTGCCGCCACCCGGCGACGGCCAGATACACGCAAGACGGTCCCCGACCTCCCAGTCCGTGGGCTGCCACCACGTGCTCCCAGCACTGCCACGCAAGACGCACCGGGCGAGACGCCGGACGACAGCCCTGCCGAGCCGGGCTGAGCAACCGAAGCGCGCGGGTGTCGATGTCGCCGGACGTCTACCTCGGTCGCGGTCTCGCTGACCCACGGGTACTCGCTGCGCTGGAGTCCGCCGACCCCCTCAGGATCCCGCCCGCACGCGAAAAGGGTGGCAAAGAGGTGGGTAACCAGGCCGGGAGGACACCTACAACCATGTCGGTGCTGGTCAGAGAGCTGGCGGGGGGACTCGAACCCCCAACCCCCTGTTTACAAGACAGGTGCGCTACCGATTGCGCCACGCCAGCACGCCCCCGACGTGAGCGCCGCGGACGGGCGAAAGCGTAACGGAGCCCGGCGGCATAAGCGCAAACGGACGGCCCCGGGCCGGCCGTGAGGCAGGGTCCGGGGCCAGAGAAGGACGGCCCCGCGCAACCCAGGGGTTGGTCGCGCGAGGCCGTCCGGCTCAGTTCTACCAGTCGATCAGGGAAGGCGCAGAACCTGGCCGACGAAGATGAGGTTGGGGTTGGAGATCCGGGCCCCGTTCGCCTTCCAGAGGGTGTTCCAGCCGCCGGCCACGTGGTAGCGCTGGGCGAGCTCGCCCAGGGTGTCGCCGCTGCGGACGGTGATCTGGGCGCCCCGCGCCGTGTTGGTGCGCACGACCGGGCGGACGGCGTACGTCTTCTTCTTGCTGACGGACTTCTTGGTCGTGGACCGGTAGGTCGTGACCTTCTTCGTCGTCACCGGGGCCCGCTCGGTCGAACGCGAGACCGTGATCGAGCTCGAGGTGGCACCGCCGTTGCCGCGGCTCAGGCCGGCGCGCACGGAGCACACGGGCCAGGCGCCGGGGCCCTGGGAGGCGAGCACGCGCTGCGCGATCGCGATCTGCTGGGCCTTGGAGGCGAGGTCGGCACGCGAGGCGTAGGCGCCGCCGCCGTAGCCGCGCCAGGTGCTCGGCGTGAACTGCAGGCCGCCGTAGAAGCCGTTGCCGGTGTTGATGTGCCAGTTGCCACCCGACTCGCACGCGGCAACCGCGTCCCAGACGGAGGACGCCTTGGCCGAACCGGCCGTCGCGAGGCCGCCAACGATGGTGGCCGCTCCGGCGATGCCGACGCCGGCAAGGCGCTGCTTCACAGAGATCTTCTTCGCCGCAGCGTGCTTGGACAGGTACTGCATGGTGGTGATTCCTTCCTGACGCGCGCCTGCGGGGTTAGCTGTCGGGTTGGGGCGTCAGGTGCCCTGTCGCAGAAGCGACTTCACCCCCAGGCCAGTCCTCGTCACTCGTGCTTCGTTGCACGCGTGGCGCTCTGGCCGCACTGGGTCCCCCGTCCTCGCCCGGCCCACGGGTGTGGGCTACATCCCTGGCTGGCGAGGCTCGGCGCGCACAGGGAACGGATTATGGGTGTCCATGTGAAGTTGTGGAGAGCGCACGGGTGGAGCCGGACGCGACGAAGCGGAGCGGGAGCACGTGTCGATCCCCCGTCCCGACCCTGAGGTCGGGGTGCCGCCGAGCATTGACGGTACGTGAGGTTTCAACGCCACACAAGCCACGTCGAGACAATTTCGTGATCTTTTCTCGACCCACTGTTCAGCGCCGATGCGCTAGCTGCACACGGACCTCACCGTGCTCCCACATCGACGACACAGCCGGCGTATGCGTCGTGCCCGCTTTCCAGCGTCGCTGCGCACGGCGCGCAGCCCCCTTCCGACGCTTGACGCCTCGCTGTGTCAGCGGCCGAATGGGCTGGCGCTGAAGGGATTCCAGGTGAAGCTCACACCATGTCGCAGTGCCGCAACCGCCGCCACCACGCCGAAGACGCCGAGGATGCCGGACACGACCTGGCTGGTCAGCCCGGCGGGAACGAGACTCCGGGCCATCGAGCGCGACCCTCGGCGGAGCGAGGCGCCGCCGGGGCCCCACCACAGGGTCAGGAGGCCGAGCAGCCCGCCCACGGCCAGGGTCGGAGGCGCGCCGGGACCGAGGTCGCTCCCCTGCGTCCCGCTCAGCATCAGTGCTGTCGCGAAGACACCGGCGAGCCCGACCGCCACCGGCAGCAGCAGGCCGACCACCGTGGCGACCGCGCCGACGACGAGGTGCCACGGGCTGGACACGATGGCGAAGGGCACGTCGCTGCGCCGCCGGCCGTAGTCGTAGCGGCGAAGGACGAGCGCGGTCACCGAGCGGTCGGTGGCCCGGGCCAGGGCCGAGAGCGCAGCGACTGCCACGAGGGCCATCCCGGGCCACGCCATCAGGGCGCCGACCCAGGCCACCGCGACGGCCGCGATCAGTCCGGTGCGCATCGGGAGCCCGATGCGCGGGTCACCCTCCCGCTGGACCGGCTCCGGCTCATCCCAGTCGTCGTCGTCCCAGTCGCCGTCCCAATCCCCCGACGACGCGGGTGGGTCGTCCCAGCGCGGCCCGCGTGCCGGCGGTGCGGGCGGGGCGACGCGCTGGCGCCCGGCAGGCGGAGCCCACCGCCCCGGCTCCTCGATGAGGGGTGCGAAGGCCCCGGGGAGCTGCGCAGCGGGCTGGACGGCGGTGGGCGCGACCGGCGGCATGACCGCGGTGCTCCCGCCCGCCACCGTCTGCGTGTCGCCGGGGGCCGCACCGGACCGACCGTCGTCCCAGAGCCTGCCGCTCGGGCTCGGCACGGTGGCAGCCTGCCCTGCGGCGTAGAGCTCCAGGGCGGCGATGACCTCGTCGGCGTGCGGACGCAGGCGAGGGTCCGGCGACAGGGAGGCATGCAGGAGGGGGACGAGGCGCGGGTCGACGCCGTCGAGGTCGACCTCGCCGGCGCGGACGCGGGCGAGCACGGCGTCCATGCGACCGCGCCCGAACGGCGGACGGCCCGACGCGGCATACGTGATCGTGGCAGCCCAGCCCCACCAGTCGGTGGCGTCGGTGATGGCGGCGCCCTCGACCAGCTCGGGTGACAGGTAGCCGGGGGTGCCCATGACGAGGCCGCCCACCGTGTGGCGCACGTCATCCTGCAGGTGGGCGATGCCGAAGTCGATGAGCACCGGGTCACCGTCCTCGATGAGGACGTTGCCGGGCTTGATGTCGCGGTGCACGACCCCGCAGGCGTGGATGGAGCGGATGGCCTCGGCGATGCCCCGCGCGAGCCGCAGCAGGTCGGCCGGGGCCATCGCGCCGTGGTCCTCGACGACCTCGTCGAGCGCCGGACCGGGGACGTAGCGGGTGACGATGTAGGGGCGCGGCGCCATGACGTCCGCGTCGATGACCGTGGCGACCCGGGCGTCGCGGATGCGCGAGAGCGTGTCGACCTCGCGGGCCAGGCGCTGGCGCGCATCGGCGTCGTGCGCGACGTGCGAGCGCAGCACCTTGATGGCCACCGCCCGACCGCGAGGGTCGAGGGCGAGGTGGACCACGCCCATGCCACCCTCGCCGATCTCCTCGATGAGCCGGTAGGGCCCGATGCGCTGCAGGGTGCCCGCTCGGGAGGACCCCGACGCCGCGGGCAGCGCGCCGGTGCGCGCGCCGGTCCGGGGGCTCGGCACCCGCGCGGTCCGGTCGTACGCAGTCATGTCCCTACGGTATGCGACCGCGGCCCTTCGCCATGAACGCCGGCACAGCGCGCCCCGAAGTCTCCGGCGCGGACGGCCCAGCCGTCAGTGGCTGATGTAGTCGCGCAGCTGGTCGCGCTCGGACTGCAGCTCGGAGAGACGGTGCTTGACGATGTCGCCGATCGACACGATGGCGGCCAGCTTGCCGTCCGCGCCGACGATGGGCACGTGCCGCACCCGCTCTTCGGTCATCGTGCCGGCGAGGTCGGCGATGTTGTCGTCGGCCGAACCGGTCGTGACGTCGCTCGTCATGATCTGGGAGACGGGACCGTCGAGCACGCTGGTGCCGGTCGCGTGCAGGTGGCGCACGACGTCGCGCTCGCTGACGATCCCCTCGACGGTCGCCCCGTCGGTGCTCACGACGACCGCGCCGATGCGATGCTCGGCCAGCAGGGCCAGCAGCGTGGAGACCGTCTCACCCGGCTTGATGGTGACGACCTCAGTGCCCTTGTTGCGCAGCACGTCCGAAATCTTCACGGCGACTCCTTCACCTTGTGCGACGCGCTTCCGGGGGCCCACCCCCCGCCGGAGACGCCCTGACTCGACCCTAGAGCCGGACAGCACCGGGCGCCAGTCATCCGTCGTTAGAGTGAGACCGATGGCGTCACCTCGCGTCGCGGCCCGGAGCCGGCGGGCTGCGTGGCGCGCGAACCGTCCTCGAGTCAGGGAGTTGATTGCGTGTCGACCGACCGGCCGACCTACGACCTCGTCATCGCCGCGAACCGTCTTCCGGTCGACAAGATCGTGACCGACGACGGCGAGGTGGAGTGGCGCCGCAGCCCGGGCGGGCTCGTCACCGCCATGGAGTCGGTGATGCGCAGCCAGCCGGGCGCCTGGGTCGGCTGGGCCGGCGACGCGGGCGAGGCCCCCGAGCCGTTCGAGGAAGAGGGGATCTACCTGCACCCCGTGCCGCTGTCGGCCGAGGAGGTGCGGGACTACTACGAGGGCTTCTCCAACGACACGCTGTGGCCGATCTACCACGACGTCATCGTGCCGGCGAGCTTCCACCGCGAGTGGTGGTCGAGCTACCAGCGGGTCAACCAGCGTTTTGCCGAGGCCGTGGCCGAGGTGGCCGCCGAGGGCGCCACCGTCTGGGTGCAGGACTACCAGCTCCAGCTCGTCCCTGCCCTCGTGCGCAGGCTGCGCCCGGACGTGCGGATCGGGTGGTTCAACCACATCCCCTTCCCGCCCGTCGAGCTCTTCGCGCAGCTGCCGTGGCGCACCCAGCTGCTGGGCGGCCTGCTCGGGGCCGACTTCCTCGGCTTCCAGCGCCAGGCCGACGCCCGCAACTTCATCCGCGCGTGCCGCCAGCTGCTCGGCGCCCAGACCAGGCGTGACCGCGTCACGGTGGAGGGCGAGAACCGACAGGTGCGCGCGGCGGCGATCCCGATCTCCGTCGACTTCAAGGGGCTCGAGGAGCTGGCCAGGCAGCCGGAGGTCAAGGCCCGGGCCAAGGAGATCCGCGAGAGCCTGGGCAACCCCGAGGTCCTCATGCTCGGCGTCGACCGGCTCGACTACACCAAGGGCATCCGGCACCGGCTCAAGGCCTACGAGGAGCTGCTGGGCGAGCGACGCATCGGCCCGCCCGAGGTGACGCTCGTGCAGGTCGCCACGCCGAGTCGCGAGCGTGTCGACGCCTACCGCATCCTGCGCGCCGAGATCGAGCAGACCGTCGGGCGCATCAACGGCGAGCTGGGCAAGATCGGCGCGCCGGCCGTGCACTACCTGCACCACTCCTACCCCCGCGAGGAGATGGCCGCGCTCTTCCTGGCGGCCGACGTCATGCTGGTGACGCCCCTGCGCGACGGCATGAACCTCGTCGCCAAGGAGTACGTCACGTGCCGCCACGACCTCGGCGGAGCCCTGGTGCTCTCGGAGTTCACCGGCGCCTGGCACGAGCTGCACCAGGCGTTCGCGTGCAACCCCCACGACATCGAGGGCCTCAAGCAGACGATCCTGCGCGCCATCAACACGCCCGAGAAGGACAAGCAGCGCATCATGAAGGCGCTGCGCCGGCGGGTCTCCGACCACGACGTGCAGCGCTGGGCGGCCCGCTATCTCGCAGCCCTCGCCGCAGCGCCCGAGCTGCCGGCGCCCGAGCCGCGCCAGCGGCCGGTCCCGCACGCGGAGGCGACGCCGCGCATGCCCGAGCCGCAGGCCGACAGCGCCCCATACGGCAGCTCCGACAAGACGGCCGACGGCGACACCGCGTCCGAGAGCGGCACGGACACCGACACCGAGTGGGCCCGGTCGTGAAGGACCAGGAGCCGCTCTCCGACGCGGTGGCCCGTGCCGCGTCGGTGCAGAGCCTGCTCGTCGCCACCGACTACGACGGGGTGCTCGCACCGCTGGTTGCGGACCCGATGCAGGCGACCCCGCTGCCCGGCACCATCGACACCCTTCGTGCGCTCGCGGCCCTGCCCGGGGTGCACGTGGCGGTCGTCTCCGGCCGGGACCTGGAGACCCTGCGCACCCTCACCGGGATCGGTGAGGAGGAGCCGCTCGTGCTCATCGGCAGCCACGGTGCGGAGTCCTCGAGCGCGGCCGTCCGCGAGGCCATGGAGGCCGCCGCAGTGACCCCCGACGACGAGGTGACGCTCGCCGGGCTGCGCTCCGACATCGAGGCGCTCGTCAGCGAGCACCATCCCGAGGCGAACGTCGAGCACAAGTCGGCGGCCGTCGTCGTCCACGTGCGCGGCATCCCGCGCGAGGCCGGCGACGCCGCGATCGCCGACGCCCGCCGCGTCGCGCTCGACCACCCGGGCGTGAAGGTGCTGAAGGGCAAGTCGGTGCTCGAGCTGTCAGTCTCCCACGCCGACAAGGGCTCGGCGGTGACCGCTCTCGGCCGACACGTCGGCGCCGCCGCCCGGCTCTACCTCGGCGACGACGTCACCGACGAGGACGCCTTCACCCGGATGCGCCGCCCCGAGGACGTCACCGTCAAGGTCGGCACCGGCTCGACCGCCGCCCGCTACCGCGTGGACGACGAGCAGGCCGTGGCCGAGCTGCTGACGCAGCTGCACCAGTCCTGCGCCGCCGCGCACCCCGCGAGCTGACGCGCGAGGCGCGCCACCCGGCATACGCGATCGGCCGCGAGGCCGGGGCCGGCAGGGCGCGCCGGTATGCCGCCCTGCCGACCACGTGCGTCAGTGGCGCCGTACCGCGCCCGTCGAGCCCCGGACGACCAGCTCGGGTCGGAAGACGTACTCCGCGCGAGGAGAAGGCTGTCCGGCGATCTCGTCGAGCAGCGCCCGCACCGTGGCGGCGCTCATCGCGTTGACGCTCTGGCGCACCGTCGTCAGCGGTGGGTCGGTGAAGGCGATGAGCGTCGAGTCGTCGTAGCCGACGACCGAGAAGTCCCTGGGCACGTTGAGACCGCGCTTGCGTGCCTCGCGGATCGCCCCGAGCGCCATGAGGTCCGACCCGCACACCACGGCCGTGGCTCCCCGGTCGAGCAGGCGGCCGGCCGCGGTCGCGCCGCCCTCGACGGAGAAGAGCGAGCGCTCGATGAGGTCGTCGACGTCGGAGCGACCGGTCAGCTCCTGCATCGAGTGCCGGAAGCCGGCGATCTTGCGGATGACCGGCACGTAGCGGTCGGGACCGACGGCCAGGCCGATCTCGCGGTGGCCGAGGCTCACGAGGTGCTCGAGGGCCAGGCCCATCGACGCGACGTCGTCGTTGCTGATGAAGGGCGCGTCGACCCCCTCGATGTAGCCGTTGACGAGGACGAGCGGCAGGTTGCGCTCCCGCAGCGCGATGTAGCGGTCCGGCTTGCTCGTCGTGTCGGCGTGCAGCCCGGAGATGAAGATGATCCCGGCGACTCCCCGCTCGAGCAGCATCTGGACGTAGTCGTCCTCGTGCACTCCCCCGGCCACCTGGGTGCACAGGACCGGCGTGTAGCCGTTCTGCGCCAGCGAGTTCTCGATGATCTGCGCGAAGGCCGGGAAGATCGGGTTGGTGAGCTCGGGCACGATCAGGCCGACGAGCCCGGCGCTCTTGCGCCGGAGGCGACTCGCCCGGTCGTAGCCCAGGACGTCGAGCGCCGTCAGCACGGCCTGGCGCGTCGACTCGGCGACGCCCGGCTTGCCGTTGAGCACTCTCGAGACCGTGGCTTCTGACACGCTCGCCTGTTCGGCGATGTCACGCAGACGTGCCTTCACGTCACCTCCCCCTTCGTCTCACGTGCCGTGGACCGTTGTCCGTGGGACGCCACGTGAAGATGCGAACGCCCGGGCCCGAGGCGCTCAGTGTGACAGCACGTTTGCCCACCTTGGGCGCGGGTCCGTAGAGCGCAGAACCGGATTCGATGCCGGCGAGGTGGGCGACCTCGAGGACGAGCGGCTCGTGGGCGGCCCTGGCCACGTGGACGAGGGCGACCTCGTCGAGCGTCTCCCGGAGGAAGACCATGGCGTCGCCCTCGGCGTGCACCCAGCGCAGGCCACCGCGGCGCAGGGCGGCCGAGCGCTTCCGCGCACCGATGAGACCGCGGTAGACCGCGAGCGTCTCTGCGTCCCAAGCGTTCTCGCCCCACGGCATCGGGCGACGCCCGTCCTCACCGAAGGTGCCCTCCATGCCGATCTCGTCGCCGTACGTCAGCATCGGCATCGACGGGAAGGTGAAGAGCAGGCCGGCAGCGGCCTCGACGGACTCGGGGCCGACGAGGGTGCGGATGCGCGGCACGTCGTGCGACCCGACGAGGTTGAACGAGTGGACCAGTGACTGCCAGGCGATGCGCGAGGTGAAGTCGCGCATCGTGTCGACGACCGCGCCCGCCTCGAGCAGTGGCAGCGGCACCGGGGCGCCGAGGAAGCGCGGGTTCTTCGGCTCCTGCCGCAGCCAGGTCCAGGCCGGCTTGCAGAAGCCGGCGTAGTTCATCACCCCGTGCCAGCCGTCGCCCGGCATGTCGGGCGTGTAGTCGTGGAAGTGCTCGCCGACGAGCAGGGCATCGGGCGCCACCCGGCCCATGACGTCACGCATCTGGCGGGCCACGTCGTGGTTGACGTCGGTGTCGCGCCAGCGGCCCGTCATGTTGGCGACGTCGACCCGCCACCCGTCCAGGCCGCCCGAGCGACCCAGCCACTTGCGTACGACCCCCTTCGGGTCCTCGAAGATCCGTCGGCGCAGCGCGGCGTTGAGGTGGTTGAGCTTGGGGAGGGACGGCACGCCCAGCCAGGCGACGTAGGTGCCGTCCTCCCAGATGTAGTAGTCGCGCTCGGGCCGGCTCCTGCCGCCGGGCCCGGTGGCGGCGAGGAACCACTCGTGCGCGTTGCCGGTGTGGTTCGTCGTGAAGTCGCCCATCACCTTGAGGCCACGCTCGTGCGCGGCCTTGGTGAGCCGTCGCAGGGCCGGGGCGCCACCGAGGATCGGGTCGATCTCCTCGAAGGACGAGGCGTCGTAGCGGTGGTTGGAGCGAGCCGGGAAGAACGGCGTCAGGTAGACGACGTCCACCCCGAGGTCCTCGAGGTGGTCGAGGTGCTCGGTGATGCCGTCGAGGTCGCCGCCGTAGAGCTGGTGCGCGACGCCCTTGGGGGTGATGTCGACGGGGTCGGACCACTCCGCTGGGATCGCCCAGTCGGGCGTCTCGCGCTTGTCGGCACCGCTCGAGCGTGCGAAGCGGTCGGGGAAGATCTGGTAGACGACGGCGCCCTGTGCCCAGGCGGGCGGCGGCGCGTCGTGCGCGACGAGGCGGAAGTCGCTCGCGTCGGGCACGTCCCGGTGGTGCACGCCGGTGCCGTTCAGCCAGGCGTACTTCGTGGGTCCGCCGGTCAGCAGGAACCGGTAGTTCGTCACCGGGTTGTGGCAGGTCAGCGTCGCACGCCACCAGTCGTCGACGCCCGTGGTGCGCACCTTGCGTGCCGCCGCGAACGTCGCCTCGCCGTCCGGCGCGGTGCGCACGTGCACGGCGTCGACCTGGGCCTCGAGCGGGACGCGGACGAGCACGTCGACGGCATCGCCGAGGCGGGGCGTCTGGTGGGAGACGTACCGCCCCGACCCGTCGTGGTGCGGCTGGCTGAGCCAGGTCTGCTGGCGGGCCGGGGCAGGGGTCACTTGACGGATCCTGTGGTGAGGCCGCCGACGAGCTGCTTCTGGAAGGCCAGGTAGAGCAGCATGACGGGGATCGAGCCGAGCAGGGCGCCGGCCGTGAAGCGCCCGAAGAGGGCGTTCGCGTCGGTGCCGAGCGTCATGCCGTAGAGCCCGACGCCGAGCGTCTGCTGGTCGACGTCGGTGAGGAAGACGCTGGCCAGCATGAACTCGCCGTAGAGGCCGACGAAGACGAGCATGAAGACCGTCACGAGGATCGGCATGACCAGGCGCAGCGTCATCGTGAAGAAGATCCGCACGTGGCTCGCCCCGTCGACGATCGCGGCCTCGTCGAGCTCGCGCGGCACCGTGTCGAAGTAGCCCTTGAGCAGCCACACGTTCGCGCCGAGCGCACCGCCGAGGTAGGCGAGGATCAGGCCGGTCGTGGTGTTGAGGCCGAACGCCGGCAGGGCGTCACCGATCGCCGCGAAGATGATGTACATCGCGACGATCGCCAGCAGCGCAGGGAAGAACGTCGTCAGCAGCAGCGCCATCATCCCGGGCCGGCGGCCCTTGAACCGCAGGCGCGAGAAGGCGAACGCCGCGAGCGCACCGAGGAAGACCGCCGCCAGTGCGCCGACCAGCGAGATGACCATCGAGTTCTTGTACCAGGTCCAGAACGGGCGGGAGCTGTCGTTGAACAGGTCGTTGAAGTTCTTCGTCGAGAAGCCCGACGGCAGGAGGCTCGCCGTGTTGAGCGTGCCGCTCGGGTTGGTCGCCGCGGAGTAGATGAACAGGATCGGGAACAGCGCCCACATCAGGGCGACGATGCCGAGGGCGTGGCGCCACCAGACCGAGCCGCCGAGTCCCTTGCGCTTGGGCGAGGCCGGGGTGGAGGTGGCCGTCCGGGGCTCCTCCAGGGTGTCCACGGCGCCCGCAGGCACCGGAGCGTTCAGGGTCGACATCAGTTGACCTCCTCGAGGGCCTTGGTGCGACGGAAGCCCGGGATGCTCATCAGCGCCACGAGCAGGAAGATGACGACGGACACCGCGGCGGCGAAGCCGTAGTTGGGCGCGCTGCCCGAGAAGGCCAGGCGGTACGCATACGTGATGAGCAGGTCGCTGGAGCCGATGCTCGTGTCCTGGCCGTTGAACGGGCCGCCCTTGGTCAGCAGGTAGATCAGCCCGAAGTTGTTGAAGTTGAAGGCGAACGAGGCCAGCAGCAGCGGGCCGACCGCCACCAGCAGCAGCGGCATGATGATCGAGCGCAGCGTCCGGAAGGCGTTGGCGCCGTCGATCGTGGCGGCCTCGCGCACGTCCTGCGGGATGGACTGCAGCGCACCCGTGCACACGATGAACATGTAGGGGAAGCCGAGCCACAGGTTCGTGATGAGGATCGCGGCCTTGGCGCCGATCGGCGTGCCGAGCCAGTCGACGCCGATGTGCAGCGTCTGGTTGATGATGCCGTAGTCCTGGTTGAACATGCCCTTCCAGACCAGCGCCGTCACGAAGCCCGGGAGCGCGTACGGGAGGATCAGCAGGGACCGGTAGATGCCCTTGCCGCGCAGTCTCGGGTCGTTGAAGAGCAGGGCGATGAGCATGCCCAGCAGGAAGGTCGAGAGCACCGAGACGACCGCGAACACGACGTTCCAGATGAAGATGCCGAGGAAGCCGTCGCGGATCGTCGAGTCGGTGAAGATCCGGGAGTAGTTTGCGAGGCCGACGTTCTCCTTCCACCCCTGCGGGAAGGACTGGCTCGGGTCGGCGACGTTGACCCAGCGCGCGTCCTTCGGCGCGTAGACGGTGGGCGGCGTGGTGGAGCTGTCGGTCAGCTTGTCCGCCGCCGCGTCGTACTTGACCGTGGAGCGTCCCTCGTAGGCCTCGGACAGGCCCACGGGCTTGATGCCGCCGCCGTCGCTCGTCGGGATGGCGATGGTCGACAGGTCCTTGCTGCGCTGGTTGGCCTGGCGGGCGGTGAGGACGGTGTAGTCCGGGGCCTTGGTGATCTTGCCCAGCGACGTCTTCTCGACGCCGGTGGCGGACAGCGGCTGCAGGCCCGTCTTGTCGCCGACGTACATCGAGCCGTCGGGCTTGGTGAGCAGCACGACGAGGTCGCCCGTGGCCGGGTCGGCGCCGCCCTGGGTCGCGATGGACATCTTGTAGCGCGGCGTGTTCGGGACCTCGCGGACCGACTGGGCCACGATGTCCTTGACCGAGGCCTCCTTGGTGTAGAGGTGCCCGTCGCCGTAGTTCGTCAGCGAGAGGTTGGCGGTGTAGAGCACCGGCCACAGCTGGAAGAGGGCCATGAAGAGCAGGCCCGGCACGAGGTACTTCATCGGGACGGAGCGCCGCGTCGCGTAGACCGCGAGGATCCCCATCCCCACGAGTCCCGCAACGATGACGGCCATCGTGTTTCCGGCCGCGGCGAGCTGGGTGGCGATCCAGAGGATGCCGGCCATCACCGCGAGGATGAGCACCCACTTGATCGCCAGCGCGATGGGCTTGGTCATGTCACACGTCCTTTTGCGCCGGGCCGGCGCCGTTGCCGTAGATACACGAAGGGGAGCCCTCGAGGAGCCCCCTGATGGCCTCTGCGGGCCGGGTCCCGGGACCCGCCGTCACGGCGGGTCCCGGAACCTCTGGTCGAGCGAAGGGCGTCAGCCCTTCGCGATGTTGGCCGCGATCTCCTTGGCTGCGGCGTCGAGGCGCTCCTTGGCGCCCGTCTTGCCGGCGATGATGTCGGCGGTGGCCTGACCGAAGGGGCCCCAGACCGAGTTCATCGCGGGGATGTTCGGCATCGGCTTGCCGTCGACACCGGCCTCGTACCACGCCTTGACGTCGGGGTCGCTCGCGGCGACCTGGTCGTAGGCCTCCTTGAGGGCCGGCGGACGCTGGCCGACCTGGAAGAGGGCGAGCTGGACGTCCTTGCGCGGGATGTAGTTCGTGACGAACTCCTGCGCGAGGGTCGCGTTCTTGGCCTTGCTCGAGACGTAGAACATCTGGACACCGAGGAACGGCTTCATCTGGCCGCCGCCGGCGAGGCTGGGCAGCGGGGCGATGCCGTAGTTGATGCCCGCCTCCTTGGCCTTCGCGACGCTCCACGGACCGGAGATCATGAACGGCGCAGCCTTCGTGTCGAAGAGCGCGTCCTGGTTGGTGTCGTCGACGTTGGTCGACAGGACCTTCTCCTGGCCGAGCTTGGCGAGGACGTCGCCACCCTTGACGGAGCCGGCGCTGTTGACGATCAGCTTGTTGGGGTCGTAGTCGCCGTTGCCCTTGGTGCCGAAGATGCCACCGTCGGGGAACGCCGAGAGGTACGGGTAGGCGAAGTACGCGTTGCCGACCTTGGAGACGAACTGGCTGAGGACCTGCTTGGCCTTGCCCTCCTTGACCAGCTTCTGGCCCGTGGCGACGAGCTCCTCCATGGTCTTCGGCGGGTTGGGGACGAGGTCCTTGTTGTACATGAGGCCGATGTTCTCGACGGCGTAGGGGACGCCGTAGGACTGGCCGTTGAACTTCGTGGCGGCGATGGCGCTCGGCAGGAACTTCGCGGCGACGTCGGAGCTGAGGCTCACGGGGGCGACGGTCGAGTTCTGGACGAGCTCGCCCAGCCAGTCGTGCGCGCCGACGATGACGTCGGGGCCCTTGCCCACCTTCGTCGCGTCCTTGAACTGCGCGCGGACGTCGGTCGAGATCTGGACCTTGACCGTGACGCCGTTCTCCTGGGCGAACTGGTCCGCGTACTTCTGCACGGCCTTCGAGCGGTCCGCGTCGGTCCAGATGACCAGGTCGACGTTGGCGTCACGGACGGGAGCGGCGGTGCCGCTCGGCGTCTCGGGGGTGCCGGTCGTCGTGGCGGCCGCCTTGCTCGTGCCGGCGCCGTTCCCGGCGGCCGTGTTGGACGGGGTGGTGGGGCTGGACCCACCGCAGGCGCTGAGGGCCAGGGCGGCAACACCCGTGACGGCAGCAGCGCCGAGCGCACGCTTGTGCATGGATTCTCCTTTGAAGCCAGGTGGCACACGCCGCCACCGGTGCCCGAAAGGTAGCAATAAGTTTCAGACAGGTGCCAGCCGCTTGCAGCAAGTTTTTGCAACGTTCTGGACACAACCGGGCAAGGCCAGCCGAAGGCCCATGATCCGGCGCACCCACGCGCCGGGCTGGCGAAGCGGGTGCTTCTGGGACATGATGACGATGCCTGTCCACTCGGGCGGGCAGCCCTTTACAACGGATCGTCCGGCACGTTCCTGCCGGTGAAGGAAGGCAATGAAGCCATGGCAACAGTGACGTTCGACAACGCGACGAGGCAGTACCCCGGCAACCCGGTCCCCTCGGTCGACAAGCTCAACATCGAGATCGCGGACGGCGAGTTCCTCGTCCTCGTGGGCCCCTCCGGGTGTGGCAAGTCCACGTCCCTGCGCATGCTGGCCGGCCTCGAGGAGGTCAACGCCGGGCGCATCCTGATCGGCGACCGCGACGTGACCAACCTGTCCCCCAAGGACCGCGACGTCGCGATGGTGTTCCAGAACTACGCGCTCTACCCGCACATGACGGTCGCCGACAACATGGGCTTCGCGCTCAAGATCGCCGGCGTCGACAAGGCCGAGATCCGCAAGCGCGTCGAGGAGGCCGCCAAGATCCTCGACCTCACGCCCTACCTCGACCGCAAGCCGAAGGCCCTCTCCGGCGGCCAGCGCCAGCGTGTCGCCATGGGCCGCGCGATCGTCCGCTCGCCCCAGGTCTTCCTCATGGACGAGCCGCTGTCCAACCTCGACGCCAAGCTGCGGGTCCAGACGCGCACGCAGATCGCCTCGCTCCAGCGGCGCCTCGGCGTCACGACGGTCTACGTCACGCACGACCAGATCGAGGCCATGACGATGGGCGACCGCGTCGCGGTCCTCAAGGACGGCATCCTCCAGCAGTGCGACACCCCGCGCCGCATGTACGACCACCCGGCCAACGTCTTCGTCGCCGGCTTCATCGGCTCCCCCGCCATGAACCTCATGAACGTCCCCGTCAACGAGTCCGGCGTCGACCTGCACGGCCACACCGTGCCGATCGCCCGCGAGGACCTCTCCGGCATCGGCAAGGACGTGACGCTCGGCGTGCGCCCGGAGGACCTCGAGCTGTCGTCCGACGCCTCGGGCATCCCGGTGACGGTCGACGTCGTCGAGGAGCTCGGCGCCGACGCCTACATCTACGGCTCCACCGAGACGAAGCTGCTCGAGGCCACCGGTGAGAACGCCGGCGCCGTGCCGTTCATCGCCCGCGTCGACGGTCGTCGCCCCCCGCAGAAGGGCGAGAAGATCTACCTCAAGCCGAAGCCCGGCCACGTGCACGTCTTCAACGCCGAGTCGGGCCTGCGCGTCGGCGACTGACCCGACTCCCCTTCGGCTCCGACCGATCGCGTATGCCGCTGGGCCGGCACCCCTCGTGGGTGCCGGCCCAGCCGCGTTGCGGCACGGGCAGCCACCGGGCTGCGCCGCACACCCGGGGCGGATCGACGCCTGTCGCGCAGCGTGCCACGATTGAGCGCGTGAGCCTGGACATCACCACCGCGAGGCCCGAAGCAGCCCTGCTCGACCTGCCCTGGTCGACCCCGCTCGAGGACTGGCCGGAGAGCCACCTCGCGGCGCTCCCCCGCGGCATCTCCCGCCACGTCGTGCGCTTCGTCAAGAGCGGCGCGCGGGTGCTGGCGGTCAAGGAGATCAAGGACGACATCGCCGACCGCGAGTACGCCATGCTGCGCAACCTGCGCCGCCTCGACGTGCCGTGCGTCGAGCCCTTCGGCGTGGTGCACGGTCGCACCGGCCCGGACGGTGAGCCGCTCGACGCCTGCCTCATCACGCGCCACCTGCAGTTCTCCCTGCCCTACCGCGCCCTCTACAGCCAGAACCTGCGGCCCGACACCGCCGTGCGGCTGATGGACGCGCTGGCCCTGCTGCTCGTGCGCCTGCACCTCGAGGGCTTCTGGTGGGGTGACGTGTCGTTGTCCAACACCCTGTTCCGGCGCGACGCCGGCGCCTTCGCGGCCTACCTCGTCGACGCGGAGACCGGCGAGCTGCACGCACGGCTGTCCGACGGGCAGCGCGAGCACGACCTCGACATCGCACGCGTCAACATCGCCGGCGAGCTGATGGACCTCGCGGCCGGCGGCTTCCTCGAGGAGCACGCCGACCCCTTCGAGGTGTCGGCCTCGATCATCGGCCGCTACCACACGCTGTGGGAGGCCCTGACGGGCAGCGAGCGCTTCGAGGGAGGCGACCGGTGGCGCGTCGACGAGCGCATCCGCCGCCTCAACGAGCTCGGCTTCGACGTCGACGAGCTCTCGATCACCACCGACATCGGCGGCACCGAGATCGTCATCACCCCGAAGGTCGTCGACGCCGGCCACCACTCCCGCCGCCTGCTGCGCCTCACCGGCCTCGATGTCGGTGAGAACCAGGCGCGCCGCCTGCTCAACGACCTCGACTCCTACGCGGCGGCCACCGACCGCCAGGGCGAGGACGAGGAGATCGTCGCGCACGACTGGCTCACGCACGTCTACGAGCCGATCACCCGCGCGGTGCCGCGCGAGCTGAGGGGCCGCCTGGAGCCGGCCGAGATCTTCCACGAGGTGCTCGAGCACCGCTGGTACATGAGCGAGCGGGCGGGTCACGACACCCCCATCGACGAGGCACTGCGCGACTACCTCGCGACGGTGCTGCCGTCCAAGCCGGAGGAGAAGTCGGTGCTCGGCGTCGACACCGAGGAGATGCCGGTCATCAGCCGCTTCAGCTGAGCCCCCGCTCTCCGAGCCGCCGGGGGTCAGGGGTGATGCGTCGCGGCCCGGCGCGACGGCATACCTCCACCCGGCGGCCGTCCCGGACGGGGGCGCATGCCGCGTGCCTCAGTCCGCGTCGGCACCCAGCTGCGTGCCGGCCGGCCCCGAGAGGATCTGCCCGAAGAGGACGGCGATCCACAGCAGGAAGGTCGCGACGTGCACGGCCGTGCACCAGAGGCAGATGGCGTGGATGCGGTAGAGCTCCGCCCAGACCAGGTAGAGCGCCATGCCGAGGCCGATGGTGAGCCAGCCGAGGCGCACGGCGTCGAGCCACGGCTCCGGTCGGCGCCAGACCCGCGGCAGGCACAGCGCCAGGGCCACGACGAAGAAGACGACCCCGAGCAGCGCGACGGGCACGCCGAGGAAGGTGCTCCACGCGCTCGTGGTGACCTTGGCGCAGTCGATGGTGCCGCCGATGCTGCAGGCGAGCGTCGCGTTGGCCGTGAAGTGCTCGAAGGTCAGGTAGATCGACACGGCGAGCCCGACCAGGCTGATCCCGACGGAGAGCGGGGCCAGCCACGCGGGCCGCACCCGCTCGACCGCCGCACCCGTGCCCACGGCCTCGCCGGTCACCTCGTCACGCAACGGGCACATGGCGAGGTCACCGCTTGAGGAGGACGGACGCGGACTGGACACCCTCGCTCGTGCACACGTTGGCCGGCTGTCCCTTGGTCGCCTCGCAGAGCTGGGCCGTGATCATGTTGATGGCCGGCGTGACGGTCTTGCCGATGTCGGAGGTCGGGTCCTGGATGCCGGCGATGATCTGGTCGTAGGTCTTGCCGTCGATCGCGTTGGCGTCGACGGTCGCGCCGTCGGTGGCGTGCGTGCCGGCGTAGTCGATCCACGGGATCCCCCCGCCGGGGTTGAACTTCTTGAACAGCGCGAGGTTCTCGCCGTCGAGGGTCTGCAGCGGCTTGCCGTTGCGGTCCTGGGTCTCGATCGCCTCGAACGCCAGGACGTCGCTGGTGAACTTCGCGTCCTTGAACGAGAAGGTCGGGGTGTCCGGGTGCACGTCGTTGCTCGAGCTCGTGGTCTCGGTGATCCCGCTGAACGTGCCGAACCGCGAGAGGGCGCCGATGAGGGCCCAGCGCTCCATCGCGCAGAAGGGGCAGTACTCCGCGCCGATGTAGAGGACCTTGGGCTTGCCGTCCTGGGTCAGTGGGGTGCCGCCCTGCAGCTTGCTGGGCGCCTGCTCCGGCGTGGGCGGCGGCGCCTTGTCGAACAGCGACGCCGGCAGCTTCTGGAGCGTGGCGAGCGCGGCGGCTCCCCCGGTCGCAGCGGGGGCCGGCTTCGGGCGGTTGGAGATGACGACCCCGACGACCACGGCGATCACGACGATGACCACCGCGACGACCGCGGCGATCACCTGCTTGCGCTGGCGTTCCTGGCGGGCCGCCTGGGCGCGCAGCTGCGCGGCTCGGGCTGCCGTCTCGGCGCGGTTGGTCTTCGCCACGAGTACGTCCCTCGATTCCTGCTGCCCGGACGGCAGCGCTTCGCGTGGCGCCCCTTGGGTACTACAGGGCGTAGTGGACATTCGGCAGCACTCTATCTACCGCCGCAGTGAACAGCGTGGGAGGACCGGCCGAAGTTCCCCACGTCACAGCCGGCGCCCCGGCGTCTGCCGACCCGCGGACGACGGGCGGCACCCGAGCCGGCGGGACGGCATACGTCAGCCGCGGCGTTGCCGCGCGATCTCGTAGAGGGTCACTCCCGTCGCGAGGCCGGCGTTGAGGGACTCGACGGCCGAGCTCATCGGGATCGAGACGATCTGGTCGCACGTCTCGCGCACGAGGCGTGAGAGGCCCTTGCCCTCGGAGCCGGTGACGATGACGAGCGGCTCGCTCGCGAGCGACAGGTCGGGCAGCTCGACGTCGCCGTCCATGTCGAGGCCGAGGATGAAGAAGCCGGCCTTCTTGAACTCCTCGAGCGCCCGGGTGAGGTTGCTCGCGCGCGCCACCGGGATGCGGGCGGCGGCGCCGGCGGAGGTCTTCCAGGCGGAGGCCGTCATGCCGACCGAGCGGCGTTCGGGAACCACGACGCCGTGACCGCCGAACGCGGCGACCGAGCGCACGATCGCCCCGAGGTTGCGGGGGTCGGTGATGCCGTCGAGGGCCACGACGAGCGGGATGCCAGGCATCTCGGGGTCGAGCAGGTCGCTCGGGTGGGCGTAGTCGTAGGGCGGCACCTGCAGGGCCAGGCCCTGGTGGACGCCGCCGTCGGTGAGCCGGTCCAGCTCGCCGCGCGGCGTCTCGAGGATCGCGAGCCCACGCTCGGTGGCGAGCTTGAGCGCCTCGCGGACGCGGTCGTCGGTGTCGATGCGGGTGGCGATGTACATCGTGGCCACCGGCACCTCGGCGCGCAGGGCCTCGACGACGGAGTTGCGGCCGTAGACCATCTCGCTCGAGGCCTTGCTGCCACGGCTCTTGGGCCGTGCCGGGCCGCGTCCGCCGGCCGAGGAGCCGGTGCCCGAGCGCTTCGCGGCGGCCTTGGCCCGCTTGTGGGCAGGGTGGTACTCGCGGTCGGCGGCCTTGGGCGTCGGCCCCTTGCCCTCGAGGCCGCGACGACGCTGGCCGCCCGAGCCGACGGTGGCGCCCTTGCTGCTCTTGCGGATGGCGCCGCGACGCTGGGAGTTGCCTGGCATGTCAGCCCTGTGCCTTCTCGGCCCCGTGGGCCGCGCTGGTGAGGTCGGTCGGAAGTGCGGAGTCGCCGGAGGTCCGCGCGTGGGCGGGCGCGTCGGCGCGGGTGGGGCGGGCGAGCGACCACTGGGCGCCCGACGGGGTGTCGGTGATCTCGATGCCGACCGACGTCAGCGCGTTGCGGATCTCGTCGGCGCGTTCGAAGTCGCGCTCCTGGCGGGCGGCCTGCCGGGCGTCGAGCTGGGCGCGGACGAGGGCCTCGAGCGCGTGCTCGGCGGCGACGTCCTCGCGGCTCGTGCCTGTGCCCCAGTGGGCGGCCAGCGGGTTGACGCCGAGCAACTGGGTCATCGCGACGACGGCGCCGGCAGCCGCCAGGGCCGCCTCGTCGTCGTCCTCGTCGAGGGCGCTGTTGCCGGCCCGCACCGTGTCGTGCACGACGGCGAGCGCTCCGCTCACGCCGAGGTCGTCGTCCATCGACTCGACGAAGTCGGCCGGCAGGTCGGCAGCGGCCACGGGCTCGATCGACCCGCGACGGCCGGCGCGCTCGAGGAAGCCCTCGATGCGCTCGACAGCGGCAGCGGCCTCCTCGAGGGAGCCCGGGTGGTACTCGATCGTCGAGCGGTAGTGCGCGGCCGTGAGGTAGTAGCGCAGCACGATCGGCCGGGTCTCCTCGAGCAGGTGGCGCACCTCGAGGGCGTTGCCCAGCGACTTGCCCATCTTCTGGCCCTTGACGGTGACCCAGGCGTTGTGGAGCCAGTAGCGGGCGAAGCCCAGACCGGCGGCCCGCGACTGCGCCTGCTCGTTCTCGTGGTGCGGGAAGCGCAGGTCGATGCCCCCGCCGTGGATGTCGAACTCGTCGCCCAGCCAGCGCCGCGCCATCGCGGAGCACTCGAGGTGCCAACCGGGACGGCCCACGCCGAACGGCGTCGGCCACGAGGCGCTCTCGGGCTCGTCGGACTTGCGGCCCTTCCACAGGGCGAAGTCACGGGGGTCACGCTTGCCGCGCGGGTCGGCGTCGTCGGCACTGGCCATGTCGTCGAGGGACTGGCCCGTCAGCGAGCCGTAGTCGGGCCACGAGCGCACGTCGAAGTAGACGTCGCCGCTGCCGTCGGGGGCGACGTAGGCGTGCCCCTTCTCGATGAGCGTCTCCATCAGCGTGACCATGTCGGGCACGTGACCGGTGGCGCGCGGCTCGTACGTCGCCGGCTCGACGCCCAGCGCGTCGAGCGCCTGTGCGGTGAGCCGCTCGTTGCGGTAGGTCAGGGCAAACCACGGCTCGCCCGCCTCGGCGGCCTTGCGCAGCACCTTGTCGTCGATGTCGGTGACGTTGCGCACGAGCGTCACGTCGTAGCCGTGGCCGACCTCGAGCCAGCGCCTCAGCACGTCGAACGCGACGGCGAAACGGATGTGCCCGATGTGCGGGGCGCCCTGCGTCGTGAGGCCACAGATGTAGATGCCGACCTTGCCCGCCTCGCGCGGCGTGAAGTCGCGCAGCTCCCGGGTTGCGGTGTCGAACAGTCGTAGGCTCACCCGCCGCAGTCTATCGGCGCGGCGCGACGCACCCGACCACGCGGCATACGCCCTCGGGCAGGCCGTCGCCGCCGGCGATGGCGTATGCCCGGTGCCCGGCCGGCGTGCGTCAGTGGCCCCGGCGCACCCACTCCTCCACGTCGTCCTTCTCGGCGCCGATGGTGGTGGAGTCCCCGTGGCCCGTGTGGACGACGGTCTCGGGCGGCAGGGCGAGCAGCTGGTCCCTGATCGACTCGACGATGGTCGGGAAGTCGGAGAACGACCGGCCCGTCGCGCCCGGGCCGCCCGAGAAGAGGGTGTCGCCGGTGAAGACGACGCCGAGGTCGGCGGCGTAGAAGCAGCAGGCGCCGGGCGCGTGGCCCGGCGTGTGCAGCACGGTGAGCTCGACGTCGCCGACCGGCACGACGTCGCCGTCGGCCAGGTCCCGGGTCGGGGCGAGGTCGGGGTGGGTCTGGTCCCACAGCACCCGGTCGTCGGGGTGCAGGGCCACCACCGCCTCCGGGTAGGCCTCGAACAGCTCGGGCACGACGGTGACGTGGTCGTCGTGCGCGTGCGTCAGCAGGACGTGGGTCAGCCGCCGGTCACCCACCAGGTCGAGGATCGGCGCTGCGTCGTGCGGCGCGTCGATGACGACGCACTCGCGGTCGTCGCCCACGACCCAGACGTTGTTCTCGACCTCCCACGTGCCGCCGTCGAGGCTGAAGGTGCCCTCGGTCGTCGTGTGGTCGATCCGGACCCCCCCGTCGGAGGCAGGCGACCGCGTGGTCTCGCCGGTCGTCACAGCTCCACCACCGAACGCAGCACCGTGCCGGCGTGCATCTTCTCGAACGCCGCCTCGATCTCGCCCAGGCCGATGCGCTCGCTGACGAACGCGTCCAGGTCGAAGCGGCCCTGCTTGTAGAGCTCGACGAGCATCGG
Source organism: Terrabacter terrae (assembly GCF_039529575.1). Lineage (NCBI taxonomy): Bacteria > Bacillati > Actinomycetota > Actinomycetes > Micrococcales > Intrasporangiaceae > Terrabacter > Terrabacter terrae. The sequence continues at coordinate 170,741 of NZ_BAAANB010000021.1, read as the reverse complement.
GAAGTCGCGGCTGGGCAGGCAGTCGCCGTACCAGCTGGACTTGAGGGCACCGCCGCGGCCGAAGATCTCGATCATCGGCAGGGTGACCTGCTGGTCGGGGGTCGGCACACCGACGAGGACGACGGTGCCCGCGAGGTCGCGGGCGTAGAAGGCCTGCTCGTACGTCTCGGGACGCCCGACCGCCTCGACGACGACGTCGGCGCCGTTGCCGCCGGTCAGGCCGCGGATCGCCTCGACCGGGTCGGTGTCGGCGCTGTTGACCGTGTGCGTCGCACCGAACTTCCTGGCCTGCTCGAGCTTCGCGTCGCTGATGTCGACGGCGACGATGGTCGTCGCGCCCGCGAGCTGCGCCCCGGCGATGGCGGCGTTGCCGACCCCGCCGCAGCCGATGACCGCCACCGAGTCACCGCGCGTGACCCCGCCGGTGTTGACGGCCGCGCCGAAGCCGGCCATCACGCCGCAGCCGAGCAGGCCGACGGCGGCAGCATCGGCCTCGGGCACCTTGGTGCACTGGCCGGCGGCCACGAGCGTCTTGTCGATGAAGGCACCGATGCCGAGCGCCGGCGTCAGCTCGGTGCCGTCGGTCAGCGTCATCTTCTGCGTCGCGTTGTGCGTGTTGAAGCAGTACCACGGCTTGCCCTTGGCACACGCCCGGCACTGGCCGCACACCGCGCGCCAGTTGAGGATGACGAAGTCGCCGGGCGCCACGTCGGTGACGCCCTCGCCGACGGCCTCGACGTAGCCGGCCGCCTCGTGACCGAGCAGGAACGGGTAGTCGTCGTTGATGCCGCCCTCGCGGTAGTGCAGGTCCGTGTGGCAGACGCCGCAGGTCTCGATCTTCACGACGGCCTCGCCGGGGCCCGGGTCGGGGACGACGACGTCGACGACCTCGACGGGCGCGCCCTTGCTGCGGCTGATGACACCCTGGACGGTCTGGGGCATGACGGCTCCTTCGGCCTCGTCGGTTCGGTCGGTTCGATCCTGCCAAACGCTCGGCTCCGCCTGTCCAGCGGTAGCGAACTGCCCACCCGACTTCTCCGGAAGTCGAGTGGGCAGGTGCGTGTGCCGCGTCGTGGCCTCAGCGTTCGCGGGTCGTGCCGCCGGTCTCCTCGTGCGCCCCGGTGCCGTTGAGACGGTCGTTCAGGTGGTTCTCATTGGCGAAGCCGTGGGTACTTGCGGTCTCCTCCAGGCGGTTGCCGTCCTCGTCGACCCGGAAGCCCTCCTTGTCGGTGCGCACGTCCGGGTCGTGCAGGTCGGCCAGGCGCATCCGCTCGTCGCGTTCGCGGCGGACCGCCTCGGCGTCGCCCGAGTGCTCACGGGCCTCGGCCTCGAGGCGCTCGGCCTCGATCCGGCGCTTCTCGGCCTCCGCGCGGGCGAGCTGCGAGCGAGCCTGCGCCTCCGTGGCACTGGCTTCCCGCTCCCTGAGGTGCTGGTCGTGCTCCGCGGCCTCCTGCCGGATCTCGGCCGCCTTGTCGCGCTTGGCCTCCACGTGGCGCCCCCGTCCGCGCGACATCACCAAGGCGATGATGGCGATCACGACGATCACGGCCACGATGATCCAGATGATGGTGCTGGTAGTCATGCCGTCCTCCTGGTCATGCCGACGGGCGGCACGTCGCCGCTCCACCTCTCTGTGTACCCGTCCGGGCCCCGGAGCAAGCGGACGCCCTCCGGGTCAGCCGGCCGGGTCGCCGAGCACGAGCGCGGTCGCGACGGCCGCGACGCCCTCGCCGCGGCCGGCCAGCCCGAGCCCGTCGGTCGTGGTCCCGCTGACCGACACGGGCGCCCCGGCGGCAGCCGACAGGGCGGCCTCGGCCTCGGCGCGTCGGGTGCCGATCTTGGGCCGGTTGCCGACGACCTGTACGGCGATGTTGCCGATCTCGAAGCCCGCGTCGCGCACCAGACGAGCCGCCTCCGCGAGGAGGGTGACGCCCGACGCGCCGGCGAGCTCGGGCCGGGAGGTGCCGAAGTGTGCGCCGAGGTCGCCGATGCCTGCGGCCGAGAAGACCGCGTCACAGGCTGCGTGCGCGGCCACGTCCGCGTCGGAGTGCCCCTCGAGACCCCGCTCCCCCGGCCAGAGCAGCCCGGCGACCCACAGCTCGCGGTCAGACCCCTCGGGAGCGTATGCGTGGACGTCCACGCCGATCCCGACCCGCGGGAGCGCTGCCGGCTGGGTGGGAGAGTTCGGCCGGCTCGACCCGGAGGGCTCGCGGCCCGCGCCGGGGTGGGCGGGCTCGACGGGCTCGGCGCCCTCGACCGGCTCGGCGCGCTCGACGGGCTCGACGGGCTCGGTCGTCATGACTGCGCGGTCTTCCAGTCGATGGGGCCGCGGTGCAGCTTGTGCGGGGCCGCCTGGGCCACCGGCTTGATGACCATCGTGTCGATGTTGACGTGCTGGGGCAGGGCCACGACGAAGCCCACGCACTCGGCGACGTCGTCCGCGGCGAGGGGTCGGTCCACGCCGTCGTAGACCTTGTCCGCCGCCGCCTGGTCGCCGTGCAGGCGGGTCAGCGAGAACTCCTCGGTGCGGACCATCCCGGGGCGGATGTCGGCGACCCGGATGTTCTCGCCGTTGAGCTCGAGGCGAAGCGTCTCGGAGAGGACCGACGTGCCGTGCTTCGCGGCGACGTAGCCGGCGCCGCCCTCGTAGACCCGTTCGCCGGCGATGGAGCTGATGTCGACGATGGTCGCGCGCGGGGACCGGCGCAACAGCGGAAGCGCGGCCTGGACGACCCGCATGGTGCCGACGACGTTCGTGGCGTACATCCGCTCCCACTCCTCGGGGTCGCCGTCCTCGACACGGCTGACCCCCAGGGCGCCTCCGGCGTTGTTGACGAGGACGTCGCAGCGGTCCAGCGAGCCGACCCCGGCCGCCACCGAGTCGCCGTCGGTCACGTCCATCACGAGTGCGCGCGCGAACCCGCCGTCGCCCTCGATGGCCGTCACCACCTCGTCGAGCTTCTCGCGGCGGCGTCCGGCGACCACGACGTCGAAGCCGTCGCGGGAGAGGCGCCTGGCGATGGCGGCGCCGATTCCGGTGCCCCCGCCGGTGACGAGGGCCAAGGGTCGGGTGTGCTCATTCGTCTGCTCAGTCGTCTGCTCGGTCACGCTGCCGAGGATATGCGCGCCTTCGCCCCGGTCGACCTGCAGGGCCACGCGGCGGAGCCGGCAGGACCAGAGGGTTGCAAGGCAGCGCCGGTAGGCGTCAGGGGCGGGCGGCGAGCAGGCGGGCGGCGGAGTCGAGGTCTGCGGGAGTCGTCACCTTGAGGGCGAGCGGGTCACCGTCGACGACGAGCACCCGCTCGCCGAGGCGCTCGACCAGGCCGGCGTCGTCGGTGGCCGCGCTGCCCCCGGCGTGGGCGCGCTCGAGCACCTCCCGCCGGAAGCCCTGCGGCGTCTGCACCGCCCGGAGCGTCGAGCGCTCGGGAGTGGCGAGGACGTAGCCGTTCGCGTCGACCTGCTTGACGGTGTCGACGACGGCGGTGCCCGGCACCACGGCGGCCGCGCCGTCACGCACGGCCGCGACGACGCGGTCGAAGACGGCGACCGGCGTCAGGCACCGCGCGGCGTCGTGCACCAGGACGATCTCGACGGCGTCACCGAGCTCGGCGAGCCCCGCCGCGACGGAGTCGCCCCGCTCCGACCCTCCCACGACGACCGTCACGGCGGCCGCGGACCCGAGCTGACGGCATACGTCCTCGGACAGCGACTCGGCCTCTGCGCGGTGGGCGGCAGGAGCGACGACGACGGCCTCGGACACGGCCGGGCACGACAGCGCCCCCCGCAGGGCGTGCCCGAGCAGGGGCACCCCGGCGAGGGGCACGAACGCCTTGGGGACGGATGCCCCCAGACGCGAACCGGAGCCGGCCGCGACGACGATGACGCCGACGCGACCGGCTCCGGTCTCGTTGTTCAGGGAACTGCCCGACTCAGGAGGCGAGGACCTCGTCGAGGATGGTCTCTGCCTTCTCCTCGTCGGTCTTCTCCGCGAGCGCCAGCTCGGACACGAGGATCTGGCGCGCCTTGGCGAGCATCCGCTTCTCGCCGGCGGACAGACCGCGGTCCTGGTCGCGGCGCCACAGGTCGCGCACGACCTCGGCCACCTTGATGACATCGCCGGAAGCGAGCTTCTCGAGGTTGGCCTTGTAGCGGCGGGACCAGTTGGTCGGCTCCTCCGTGTGCGGGGTGCGCAGCACCTCGAACACGCGGTCCAGACCCTCCTGGCCCACCACGTCGCGGACCCCCACGAGGTCGCAGTTCTCGGCTGGCACTTCGATCGTCAGGTCGCCTTGGGCGACCTTGAGCTTGAGGTAGAGCTTGTCCTCTCCCTTGATCGTGCGTGTGTTGATCTCTTCGATCAGTGCAGCCCCGTGGTGGGGGTACACGACCGTCTCGCCGACCTTGAAAACCATGTGCTGTTTTCCCCTTTCGCGGCCTCCAGATTATCACGAAGGAGAGCGCATCGCGATCTCAGGATGCGGCATCTGCGCAGGTCAGAGCCACAGTCGCCCTTCGAGACGCCCGTCTCGACATCTTGACAGGAGCGCCGTCGGCATGCATCGCGAATGCGGGAGACGCCTGTCGACAGAGAGTCGGCGTCCACGGGCCGTCGGACTCCAGGGCGCCGACGAGCGAGCACGCCTGGCACACGGCCCTGCTGGGCCCCGCGTCCGTCACTCGCGACACCATGGAGCCCAGCGGGTACGCGCGCTCGCTCGTGGGTAGGCTGTCGTCCGTGAAGCGTCGATCCCTCGTCCCGGCCCCCGGGCGTCGTCCGTCCACCCGCCGCGTCTCCGCCGCGCTCGCCGGTGTCGCCCTCGCCGCCGTGACGGCTGGTTGCGAGGTCAACTCGCCTCTGCAGACCCAGATCTCCTACCAGCCGGCCGACGGCGTCAGCGCCAACGTGGGTGACGTCGCCCTGCGCGACCTGTCGCTCATCGGCGACGGCAACGGCACGGTCGTGGTCAACGGCTCCGCCCTGAACGACGGGCAGCAGGACGTCACCGTCCAGATCTCGGCACAGGCCGACCCCAACGCGGCCACGCCGCCCACCGGCTCGGAGCTGCAGCTCAAGCCCTACGAGCAGGTCAGCCTCGCCACGCGTGGGCTCCAGCTCAGCCAGGTGAGCGCCAAGCCCGGACGGCTCGTCCCGGTCAAGATCACCTCCAACACGGGGGGCACCACCGTCGTCAAGGTGCCGCTGCTGCCCCCCACGGACTACTACTCCACGGTGACCCCGGCCCCGACCGGCAGCTGAACCCGGCACGGTGCGTTCCGACGCCCGGCCCCCTTCGAGGTGGGCCGGGCGTCGTGCGTAACGGTGGGATCGACCGGTCGCCCTGAAGTCACCCGCCCGACCGCGGCTCAGCCTGCCTCGAACTTGTAGCCGAGCCCGCGCACCGTGACGATGTGCACCGGGTTGGCCGGGTCGGGCTCGATCTTGGCGCGCAGGCGCTTGACGTGGACGTCGAGCGTCTTGGTGTCGCCGACGTAGTCGCTGCCCCAGACGCGGTCGATGAGCTGCATCCGCGTGAGCACCCGACCGGAGTTGCGCAGCAGGATCTCCAGCAGCTCGAACTCCTTGAGCGGCAGCGACGTCGACCGGCCCTCCACCGTGACCGTGTGCCGCTCGACGTCCATCCGCACCGGCCCCGACTCCAGCGTCGCGGGCAGCAGGTCCTCGGGCTCGGCGAGCCGGCGGAGCACCGCCTTGACGCGCGCGAGCAGCTCGCGGCTCGAGTACGGCTTCGTGACGTAGTCGTCGGCCCCGATCTCCAGGCCCACGACCTTGTCGATCTCGCTGTCCTTGGCGGTCAGCATGATCACCGGGACGGTGGACCGCTGCCGCAGCGCGCGGCAGACGTCGACCCCGGACAGCCCCGGCAGCATCAGGTCGAGCAGCACGAGGTCGGCGCCGTTCTTGTCGAACTCCGCCAGGCCGTCGGGGCCCGTCTCGGCCACCGCGACGTCGTAGCCCTCCTTCTTGAGCAGGTAGGACAGCGGGTCGGAGAACGACACCTCGTCCTCGACGATGAGAATGCGACTCAAGGCGGGGCCTCTCGGGGTCGGCCAGCGCGGGGCTGGCGGGGTGCTCAGCTGGGGTGGGTCGGGCTCAGGCGGTCACGGACGGGGAGGAGGCGTCGGTGTCGCGCGGGAGGGCGGCATACGTGATCGGTTCGGCGGGCTCGGCGGGCTCGGGAGGCTCGGCCACCTCGGGGGGCCGGGGAGGCTCGATCGCTCCGGAGGCGTTGGCGGCGGGCAGCTCGATCGTGAAGGTCGAGCCGCGCCCGGGCTCGGACCACACCGACACGTTGCCGCCGTGGTTGTCGGCCACGTGCTTGACGATGGCAAGGCCGAGGCCGGTGCCGCCGGTCGCCCGGGAGCGGGCCGTGTCGACGCGGTAGAAGCGCTCGAAGATGCGCCGCTGCTCCTCCGGCGCGATGCCGAGGCCCTGGTCGGTCACCGAGACGTCGACGACGCCCGGACGCCCCCGCCGCACCATGACCCCGACGCGCGTGCCCGAGTCGGAGTAGGCGATGGCGTTGCCGACGAGGTTGCTGATCGCCGTGGTCACGAGCTCGGCGTCACCCCACACCTCGCACCCGTCGTCGATCGCGGTCACGAGCTCGATCCGGTGCTCGTCGGCGATGAGCCGGCTGCGGTCCGTCGCATCCCGCGCGCACCTGCCCACGTCGATCAGGGCGGGGTCCTTGATGACGTCGGCACCCTGCAGGCGCGAGAGCTCGACGATCTCCTTCACGAGGCGGGTCAGCCGGTCGGACTCGACGCTGATCCGCCTGGCGAAGCGGGCAACGGCCTCCGGGTCGTCGTGGGCATCGAGGACCGCCTCCGCCAGCAGCGAGATGCCGCCCACCGGGGTCTTCAGCTCGTGGCTGACGTTGGCGAGGAAGTCGCGGCGGATCTCCTCGACGCGCGCGGCCTTGGACCGGTCCTCGACGAGGAGGAGCACGTGGTCGGCACCGAGCGGCGCGACGCGGGCCGCGACGACGAGCCGTCCCTCGCCGATGCCCTTCTGGAGCGTCATCTCGGCCTCGCGGATGACGCCGTCGCGTCGGACGGCTCGCGCCAGGTGGAGCAGCTCCGGGTGGACGAGCTCCTGGCCGCGGACGAGCCCGTGCGCGACGGCTGCCGGAGAGTTGTTGACCACCCGGTCCGAGGAGTCGACGACGATGCCGCTCGAGCGGAGCACCGCGATGACGTCACCGACGCCTGGGGGCAGCGGCGGGGCGGGCGGGGCAGCGACCTCCGCTGCCGCGGAGCGGTCGGACAGGCGTACGGCCACCATGGCCACGCCACCGAGGGCGAGGCCGGCGATGCCACCCAGGGTTGCCGCGGTCGTCGGGTCCACGACACTCAGGGTACGCACGGTGGCAGGCTGGTACCGACCACGCGGGCGCCCGTCGTGCGCAGCCCGTACCGAGTGTTCACCTTGGCGTACCCGCGCATTCACGAGACCCTGCGAACCTCTGCACGTGCGCGGTCCGCGTCCCCTCGCGTATGCCGTCCGCGCACCTCGGGCGGCACCCGACAGATCCGACTCCATTCGACAGCATCCGGCGGCACGACCGGCAACCGACAGGAAGACCATGCGCGACCAGTTCCACGAGGACCTCGACACGATCTCGGACCAGCTCGTCGAGCTGACCAGGCTCGCGGGGTCGGCCATCTCCCGCGCCACGACCGCACTGCTCGACGCCGACGTCCACCTCGCCGAGTCGGTCATCGAGGCCGACCGCAAGCTCGACGACATCCGGATCGAGCTCGACGAGCTGTCCATCGACCTCCTCGCGCGCCAGCAGCCCGTGGCCACCGACCTGCGCATCGTCGTGACGGCGATGCACATGAGCTCGGACCTCGAGCGGATGGGCGACCTTGCCCGCCACGTCGCCAAGGTGGCCCGCCTGCGCACACCCGAGTCAGCCGTGCCGCCGGAGCTGCGCTCGCACATCCTGCAGATGGGCCAGGTGGCCGAGGCCATCGTCGCCAAGTGCGGCTCGATCATCGCGAGCAAGGACGTCGCCGCCGCGATCGCGCTCGAGAAGGACGACGACGCGATGGACGACCTCCACCGCGAGCTCTTCGCCGCCCTGCTCGACGAGAACACGTCGTGGTCGCGCAGCTCGATCCTCGACCTGACGCTCGTCGGCCGCTACTACGAGCGCTTCGCCGACCACGCCGTGTCGGTGGCCCGTCGGGTCGTCTACCTCGTGACCGGGGAGTACGACGCGGACGTCAGCTACGACCACGAGGACGCGGAGGACGCGGACGTCATCGCGACCCTCGAGAGCGGCGCCACCCCCTCGCTCTGACTCCCCCCAGCCGTCCGCCGCCGGGGGCGGACGGCTCACCACTCAACGGTGGTGGGGCGAGCCGGGTGCGTCACCGCGTGGCGTCAGCGGCCCTGCTTGGCGACCGCCTCGGCGGCGGCGCGAGCGGCCTCGGGGTCGAGGTAGCGGCCCCCGCGCGTCACGGGACGGAACTCCTCGTCGAGCTCGTAGACGAGCGGCATACCGGTGGGGATGTTGAGCCCCGCGATGTCCTCGTCGCTGATGTCGTCGAGGGTCTTGACGAGGGCCCGCAGCGAGTTGCCGTGCGCTGCAACGAGAACCGTCAGGCCGTCGGCGAGGTCCTGCTGGATCTCGTTCTCCCAGTACGGCATCAGGCGCGCCACGACGTCCTTGAGGCACTCGGTGGCCGGCATCGCCGGGCCGAGCCCGTGGTAGCGCGCGTCGCCCGCCTGCGAGAACTCGTCGTCCTCGTCGATGGGCGGCGGCGGCACGTCGTAGGAGCGGCGCCACAGCATGAACTGCTCCTCGCCGAACTGCTCGAGGGTCTGCTTCTTGTCCTTGCCCTGCAGCGCGCCGTAGTGCCGCTCGTTGAGGCGCCAGTCGCGCTTGACCGGGATCCAGTGGCGGTCGGCGACATCGAGCGAGACGTTCGCGGTGGTGATGGCCCGGCGCAGCAGCGAGGTGTGCACGATGTCCGGCAGGATGCCGGCCTCCTTGAGGAGCTCACCGGCGCGGACACCCTCGGCGCGGCCCTTGTCGGTGAGGTCGACGTCGACCCACCCGGTGAAGAGGTTCTTGGCGTTCCAGTCGCTCTCGCCGTGGCGGAGGAGGACGAGCGTGTAGGTCATGGCGGCCAGCCTAGCGAGGGCCGCTCAGGCGCCTCCGCCGTCGTCCAGCAGGTGACGGAAGGCGTCGAGGTTGCGCGTCGACTCGCCGCGCGAGACCCGCCACGCCCACTCCTTCTTCATCGACCCGAGGAAGCCGAGGGCGAGCAGCTCGTTGAAGGCGTCGTCGCTCGCCGCGAGCACCACGCCGAAGAGCTGGTCGAGGTGCTCGGCGTCGACGGCCACGGTCGCGAGCTCTCCCCGCAGGTAGACGTCGCCGTCGGTGTCGACCGCGTAGGCGACGCCCTGCAGTCGCAGGTTCTTGCGCAGCAGCGTGCGGTAGAAGGCCTCGTGGTTCTCGTCCGGGTTGCGGATGACGAACGCGCTCAGGCTCGTCGTCCGGTCGCGCACCAGCACCGACACCACCGTCTTGAGCTTCTTCTCGCCGGGCAGCGTGACGACGTACTCCCCCGGCCGTCCGCCGAGCTCCCAGTCCAGCTCCGCCGAGCCGAGGTATGCCGTCAGCCGGGCCGCCGCGGCCGCCGCCGGGCTCGCGCCGGGCCGGGTGTCGGCGGGCTGGACGTCCTCGTCGGGCAGGGCGCTCACGGGATGACCGCCGTGGGGACCCCGACGAGGCTGCGGGCCTCGTCGACGGGTGTCTCGGTGCTTCCGGTGGCGCGTTCTCGCATGGCCTGACGGTAGACGTCGAGGAGGCGGTCCGTCGTGGCACCCCAGCCGAACTGGGCCGCGTGGCGGACCGCATCCGAGCCGAGGGCCAGCCGACGGGGCGCGTCGGACAGCAGCGAGCCGACGGCATCGGCCCAGTCGGAGGTCGCGTGCCCGTCGACCAGCACGCCGGCCTCACCGACCGCGGTCGGCAGGCCGCCGACGCGCGCGGCGACGACCGGTGTGCCGCAGGCCTGCGCCTCGATGGCGACGAGCCCGAAAGACTCGGAGTGGCTGGGGACGAGGACGAGGTCGGCAGCGCGGTACCACTGTGCGAGCACCGGGCGGGGCACGGGTCGCACGAAGCGCACGACGTCGTCGATTCCCAGGGTGCGGGCCAGCTCCTCCAGCTCGTGCGGCCGGTCGAGGCCGCTGCCGCTCGGGCCGCCGAGGACCGCCACGGTCAGGCGGTGTCGTCGTGACGGGTCCCGGCGCAACAGCTCGTCCGCCACCCGGAGCAGCACGTCCGGAGCCTTGAGGGGCTGGATCCGGCCGACGAAGAGCAGCAGCTCCCCGTCGAGCGGGAGCCCCAGCTCGCGGCGGGCAGCGAGGCGGTCACCGGGGGTGAAGGTGTCGAGGTCGACGCCCGGGGGCACGACGGACACGCGGCGCGGCGATGCGGCATACAGCTCGATCAGCTCACGCGCCTCGTCGTCGGTGTTGGCGATGAGGCGGTCGGCGGCCTCCACGACCTGCACCTCGCCGATCTCGCGGCCCCGGGGCTCCGGGCGGTCCCCCTGCGCGAGGTGGAGGTTCTTGACGCGGGCCATCGTGTGCATGGTGTGCACGAGGGCGACGCGCCAGCGGTCGGCGGCGAGCCAGCCGACCTGGCCCGAGAGCCAGTAGTGGGAGTGCACGAGGTCGTAGTGGTCCTCGGGGACCGAGAGGCCCGCCTGCATGATGCCGGCCGAGAAGGCGCACAGCTGCCCGGGCAGGTCCTCCTTGGCCAGCCCCTCGTAGGGGCCGGAGGTCACGTGCCGCACGCGCACGCCCGGGACGAGCTCGGCCTCGACCGGGGTCTCACCGGTCGTGCGCCGGGTGAAGATGTCGACCTCGACGCCGCGGGACGCGAGCTGCTTTGCGGTCTCGGCGACGTAGACGTTCATGCCGCCCGCATCGCCGGTGCCCGGTTGCTCCAGCGGCGAGGTGTGCACGCTGATCATGGCCACGCGCCTCGGCTCGACCGACATCGGCATCCCTTCGTCCTGCAAGACTGCTCGATCTGCTCGCCTGCTCGTTCCTCGACTCAACCCACCCCCGATTGGATGTATTCCGCGATCACCCGGGATCGCCGAATACCTCGAACCGGGGCGTTCCACGTAGCCTGCAGGGCGTGTCTCCCCGCCAGCGCCCCGTGGGCAGCATCACCCGCGGGACCACCAACCCCAACCGGCTGCGGCGCTGCGACCGCTGGATCGCCGGGCCGCAGGGCTGGCGGCTGCGACGCAGCGGGGCGCCTCCGGTCGTCGTCGACCTCGGCTACGGCGCCTCCCCCATCACGGCGGTCGAGCTGCACGACCGGCTGCGGGCGGTCCGCGAGGACGTGCACGTCGTCGGCATCGAGATCGACCCGGAGCGTGTGGCCGCCGCCAAACCCCTCGAGCGGGACGGCCTGAGCTTCCGGCGCGGCGGCTTCGAGGTGCCGCTGGACGCAGGCGTGCGCCCGACGGTGGTGCGCGCCTTCAACGTGCTGCGCCAGTACGCCGAGGACGAGGTGCCCGCCGCGTGGTCACTGGTGCAGGAACGGCTCGCGCCCGGCGGCCTGCTCGTGGACGGCACCTGCGACGAGATCGGCCGCCGCGCCGCGTGGGTGGCCGTCGACGCCTCGGGCCCGGTCAGCCTCACCCTCTCGCTGCGCATGGGCGGGCTCGAGCGCCCATCAGCGGTGGCCGAGCGGTTGCCCAAGGCCCTCATCCACCGCAACGTGCCCGGTGAGCCGGTACACGCCTTCCTGGCCGACCTGGACCACGCCTGGGCTCGGAGCGCCCCCCGGGCCTCGTGGGGCGCGCGCCAGCGCTTCCTCGCCGCGGTCTCGGAGGTGCGCCGGAGCTGGCCGCTACTCGACGGCCCGGCACGCTGGCGGCTCGGCGAGCTCACCGTGGACTGGGCGGCCGTCGCACCGGCCACCGCCGCCTGACCGCCCGCTCCGGAGCCGGCAGTCACGGGACGCACGTATGCCGCCGAGCGGGCCCGGCGGCATATGTGGTCCGGTGTGTCGGCTGGATCGCCTCAGCGGGCGTAGTCGTCCTGGAGGCGCTCGATGTCCGTCTCGTCGAAGTGGCCGAAGCCCACCTCGAGCAGGCGTCCGGGACGGTCGCCGGAGTTGCCCATGCGGTGGATGGCGTTGCGGGGGACCCACACGGTCTCGCCGGGCTGGGCCGACCAGGTGCGGTCGTCGACGGTCACGTCGATGGGCACGTCGAGCACCTGCCACATCTCACCGCGGTGGTCGTGCCGCTGCAGGGAGAGGCGGTGGCCCGGCTGGACAGTGATGATCTTGACCGTGACCTGCTCGTTGGAGACGAACTGCTGGAACTGTCCCCAGGGCCGCTCGGCGACGAAGATGTCCTCGGCCGGGTTGCGGTCGCCCAGGTCGTAGTCCAAGGGCGAGTGCGCCGGGGCCAGGTCGTGGTCGTGGAGCTCTGCCTCGAGCGCCGACACCGTCACGCCGTTCCTGTGCAGCTGGGTCATGTTCCCCCCTCGTGGATGAGCCACCAGTCTGCCCTAGCGAGGCAGCGCCCGGAGCCAGACCGCGGGAGTCGGCGTCACCAGCCGTTGTGGGAACGCCCTCCGAGACCGCGCACCTGGCGCAGCGCCGGGCGCACGTCGGCGAGGTAGACGGCGGAGCCGACGAAGGCCAGCAGCCCGAAGATGTTGAGCGGGTTGAAGACCGTCACGAACCCGACCGCGAGCGCGACACCGAGCAGCACGAGCCAGAACGTACGCGTGCGCTTGCTCGCTGCGACGTAGGCCGCCTCGGGGTGACGCAGCGCGTCGACGAACGAGAAGACCTCGCACCCCAGCGCCACGACTCCGAGCACGACGAGGATGATGCTCTGGAACCCCGAGTACAGCTGCATGGAGGAAGCGTAACCCGCACGGCCGCCGCAGTCCGGCCCTGCGCAGTGGTGAAGCGCGTGCTCAGGCGTGCTCAGGCGTGCTCAGGCGTCGACGACGACCGTGACCGGCCCGTCCCCCACGAGCGAGACCTCCATCATGGCCCCGAAGCGGCCCTGCTCGACCTCGAGACCGCGCTCCTGCAGCGCGGTCACCAGGGCGCCGACGAGCGGCTCGGCCACCGGGCCGGGCGCTGCGGCGCTCCACGAGGGCCGACGTCCCTTCCGGGTGTCGGCGTAGAGGGTGAACTGGCTGACGACGAGCACCGGAGCACCCGCGTCGAGCAGGCTCTGCTCGTCGCGAAGGATGCGCAGCTCGGCGATCTTGCGGGCCATCCGCTCGACCTGCTCCACGCCGTCGCCGTGGGTGACGCCGACGAGCGCCAGCAGGCCCGGGCGGTCGATGGACCCGACGACCTCGCCGTCGACCGCTACCTGCGCCCGGTTGACGCGCTGCAGCACCGCCCTCACGACGATCGCTCCGTGTCGCTTCGTCGCCGGCGGCTCAGACGCCCACGGCGACGACGGCACCCACGGGCTGGCCGTGGCCGAGGACGGGCTGGCGCTCGAGCGTCGCGAGGATCTCCTCGTCGCCGACACCGATGCGCCGCATCACGGCCGCGAGGAGCACGCTGCGGGCCCGCGACGAGCCGTCGGCCACCTTCAGCGCGATGCCACGGCCGTCGCGCAGGCCCACGGCGTAGACGGCCTCCGCGCCGTCCTTGGCCACCAGCCCGTCGACGCCGCGGATCAGGGCCGTGACGTCGCGGCTGGTGCCGCCGAGGTACTCGGGGTGGTCGCGGATGGCCTGCGCGACCTTGGCCTCGGCGCCGTCCGTGGCCGCAGCCAGCCGGCCGAACGAGAGCGCCAGCGCGCGCAACGGCACGGCGTGGATGGGCGCACCGCAGCCGTCGACGGCCACGGCGCTGGGCTCGGCGCCGGTCAGCTCGCGGACCGTCTCGAGGACGGCCTGCTGCAGCGGGTGCTGCGGGTCGCGGTAGCTGGCGAGATCCCAGCCGTTGACGACGCACGTCGCCAGCATCGAGGCGTGCTTGCCCGAGCAGTTCTGCACGATCGACTGCTTGGGCCGGCCGCTCGAGATCCAGGCGATGCGCGCGGCCTCGTCGTAGGGGTAGTCGGGAGTGTTCTGCAGGGCGGTCTCGGTCAGGCCGGCGCCGGCGAGGATCTCGCGGGCCGCCTCGACGTGGAAGTCCTCGCCCGAGTGGCTGGCACACGCCAGCGCGAGGAGGCGACCGTCGGTGGCGAGGCCACTGCGCACCATGGCGAGGCCCTGCAGCGGCTTGCTCGAGCTGCGCGGGAAGACCGGGCCGCTCGAGTCGCCGATCTCGAGCTCGACCGAGCCGTCGGGAGCCGTGACGACGGCGGTGCCGTGGTGCACCGACTCGACGAAGCCACCGCGCAGCACGTGGGCGACGACCGGGGCGTCGGCGAGCGCCGCGCTGACCGGGCGGGAGGCCGGGTCGGCCGTGCGGCCGGCGACGAGAGCGGACGTGGGCGGGGCGAGGTGATCCGACACGTCCCGCAGTATGCCCGAGCGACGCGACAGGGCCGCCACCCCCGTGGGTGTGGCGGCCCTGTGAGGCCCGGAGGGCCCTTCGCGAGGTCAGCTCGAGGCGGATGCCTGCGTCGCCGACTTCTTCGCCGGCGTCGACTTCCTGGCCGTGCTCTTCGTCGTGCTCTTCCTCGTGCTCTTCGTCGTGCTGTTCGTCGCGCTCTTGGCGGCGCCGCCTGCCGTCGATGCCGCCTTGCGGGTCGTCCGCTTGGCGGCCTTCTTGGCCGGAGCCGTCTTGCGGGCGGCCGTGGCCTTCTCGTCGTCCGACGTTGCGGAGCTGCGAGCCGCCACCTTGCGGGTCGTGGCGCGCTCGACCTGGTTGGCCTTGCGGGTCGCGGCGGCCCGCTGGGCCGCCGACCGCCGGATCGCCTGCTCGTGGGCGGCCGTGCGCGTGGGCTCGATCGGCGCCGAGGCGGACTCGACGGCCTCGACCGAGGCCCCCACCTGCGAGCCGAGCTTGCCGGCGTCGTCGGCAACGACGTCCATCAGCGTCTGGGCGACCTTGCCACCCTGGGTGACTGCGGTACCGGCGACCCGACGGCCCCGGGTCACCGTCGCGCTGCCTCGCTCGGCGAGGTCGAAGGCCGTGCGCTCCCCCTGGGCCCGCAGGTCCGTGACGATCTTCTCGCCGCGCGCAGCGGCGGCGTCGTACTGGTCCTTGGCGTTGCTGGCCATGACGAAACCGTCGTTGAGGACGCGGGCCGGGAGCTCCTGGGCCTGCGCGACGAAGCGCTCGGCATACGTCGTCGCGAGCTTCTGCAGCTCGGCGGTGCGGCTCTGGAGGTCGACGATGCGCTTCTGGAGGTCCTTCTGCAGCTCCTTGGCCTCCTTCTGGGCGCCCTTGCGCAGGTCGACGCCCTTGGCCTGCTTGCGCGCCACCTCGAGCTGCTCACCCGCGGTGCGCACGGTGTCGATGGCGATGTTCGCGGCACCGACCACGGCGTAGAAGGGCGTCGGGTCGACCTGGACCTCGGGCATGCGGCCGTCGATCTGGCCCAGCTGGCCACGGACGTCCGCGACGGCGGCCTCGGCCTGCTTCTGGGCGTCCTTGACGGCCTGGGTGATCTTCTTGCTGAGTGCCATCTCAGTTCTCCTTCTCGTTGAGCTCGGGGGTCGCGGGCGCGGTGGCTCGGCGCGACGGGCGGCGGCGCGACGCTGCGGGTGCAGCAGCCGGCGGGCGGTCGTCATGGTTCGTGTCCGAGCTCGCGTCCGCGTTGGTGTCGTCGGTGGTGGCGGTGGTCGCGGGCTCGGTGCTCGGGGAGGTCACGGCTGCTGCAGTGCGCTCCCCGACGAACGAGACGTAGATGTCGACGAGCACCGCCCGCTGCCGGTCGGTCAGGACCGGGTCCGCGGCGATGGCGGAGAGGACGTCGGGGACGGCGGCAGGGTCGCCGTCGGCGACCCTCTCGTCGAGGATGCCGGCCCGGACGTAGAGCGACTCGGCCGAGACCTGCAGCCCCTTGGCGATCTGCTGCAGGATCTCGGCGCTCGGGCGCTTGAGCCCCCGCTCGATCTGCGACAGGTAGGGGTTGGAGACTCCGGCCATCTCGGCGAGCTGGCGCAGCGACAGCTGGGCGCTCTCGCGCTGTTCGCGCAGGTACGCCCCGAGGTCGGGTAGCGGCAGCTTGCTCATGCCCCCATTGTGCTAACTGCAGCAAGCAGAATGCAAACTGTGGGCAGCGTGACCCGCCCCACATCGAACCGCGGCGCAGCAAAGTGCCCACTGACGTGTGGAAGTGCCCACTCGATTCGAAGGTCGAGTGGGCACTTCGCGGCACGCGAGGGGGCCGGTCGTTCTCAGCGGGTGCGCCGGTCCTTGATGGCGAGGGCGGCGCGCGCCTCGGAGGTCGACATCGGCGGGCGTTGCACCAGGGTCGCGATCTCGGCGGCCCGCGCCACGAGCTCGCGGTTGTGGCTCACGGCCTGGCCCTTGGCGTACATGAGGTTGTCCTCCATGCCCACCCGGAGATGGCCACCGGCGGAGAGGGCCGCGGCCACGATCGGCAGGTGCGCACGCCCGATGCCCGTCGCGGACCAGCTCGTGACCTCCGGCGGCAGCATCGCGACTCCGGCGAGCAGGACCTCTGGCGTGCCCGGCATGGCGCCCGGGACACCCGTCACGAAGTCGACATGGACCTTGCCGCCGAACGGCAGCCCGCACTCGTCGAGCAGCCGGCGCAGGGCGTGGACGTGGCCGAGCTCGAAGAGCTCGAACTCGGGCACGACCTCGCGCTCCTGCGCCTGACGGTAGAGCTCGACCATGAACCCCCACGGGTTGAGGAACACGCCGTCACCGAAGTTCGTCGTGCCGCACGTGAGGGAGCAGGAGTCCGGGTCGGCGTCGAGGACCGTGAGCCGCTGGTCGAGCGGGTCGGTGACCGCGCCGCCGGTCGAGAGCTGGACGACGAGGTCGGTGGCCTCGCGGACGCCGTCGACCGCCTCCTTGAGCAGCACCGGATCGAGCGTGGGCTGGTGCTCCCGGTCGCGCACGTGGATGTGGATCAGTGCCGCGCCCGCCTGCTCGCAGGCGACGGCCGTCTCGACGAGCTCCTCCGGCGTCGTCGGCAGGGCGGCCACCTCGGCCTTGGCGCTCTCGGCCCCCGTGGGGGCGACGGTGATCAGCGTGCTCGCGGCGCTGCGTGCAGGGCTCATGGCGTCATCCTGCCAGCGGCCCGGGCTTGCCGCGCTGCTGGCGGGAGGGCCGTGTCGGGCCGCGAGGTCAGGGCGAGACGATGACCGTCTGGGCCGCTGAGAGGTCGTCCACGAGCAGCTCGAGCGTGGGGTCGGTGTTTCGCTTGACCAGGGCCAGGGCGATGGGCCCGTCGACGTGGTGGCGGCCGACGGAGGTCAGGTGCCCGACGACACGGTCGGCGGCGCGGACCTCGCTGCCTTGCGCGGGGAGCACGTGCCCCGAGCCGTCCAGGTGGAGGAAGACGAGCCGGCGCGGTGGGCGGCCGAGGTTGTGCACGCGCGCGACGGTCTCCTGCCCGCGGTAGCAGCCCTTGTGCAGGTGCACCGCCGTGCGGAGCCAGTCCACCTCGTGCACGATCGTGCGGTGGTCGGTCTCCCGGCCGAGGCGCGGGCGCCAGGCGGCGATGCGCAGCGCCTCCGCCGCCCACAGGCCGGCCAGCGGCCGATCGCCCACCGCCGCGGCGACATCGGCGCGAGGAACGATGACCTCGCGCCAGGACCGCTCGGTGCCCGGGTGGTCGTCCACTGGGCCGTATGCCGTCGTGTCGCCGACGAGGCCGGGCCACGGGTCACGCCAGGCAAGCGGCTCGCCTTCGGCGGACTCCTGCGCGTGCGGCTCGCCGAGCACGGCCCACCCGTCGGTGACGAGGGCGACCTCGACGCGCAGCATGAAGCGCATCCGGTCGAGCCACTCGGCGAGCGCCTGGCCGGCGCCCGGCTCGGTGGTGACCCAGGTCGTCTCGCCGTCGTCGACGAGGTGCAGCGAGTGCTCGACGTGCCCCTTGGGCGTGAGGACCAGGGCCTCGCGGGACTGGCGCGGCTCGAGGCCCAGCAGGTGCTGGGTGGTCAGGGAGTGCAGCCAGCTCAGGCGGTCGGGACCCGTGACCGTGACGACGTCGCGGTGCGAGAGGTCGACGACCGCGAGCCCCTCCTCGAGCAGGCGCTGCTCGCGCATCGGATCGCCGTAGTGCAGGGCGACGCCCGCCTCGAGGGCCTCGCCGGCCACGGCACCAGGCCGTGACAGCAGGGGGCTGGTCGCCGGTCGGGTGGGCAGCTGGACGTCGCTCATGTCTGGTGGAACGCCCGCGGCACACGGCTCATTCCGGTGTCACTCGACGCGCTTGAGGGTGGCGGACACGTGGCTCTGCAGCTCCTGGCCGACGGCGGCCATGTCCATGACCCACATCAGCTGGGACTCGACGAGGCCGTACATCCGGGTGGCGGCGTTGTACTCCTTGGCGCCCGGGGCGCGCAGCACGCCGTCGGTCTTGAGCTGGACCTTGGCGGGTTCGATCCTGCCGTAGTAGAGCTCGAGGATCCCGGTGGGGTGGGCGAGCAGGAGCTCGACCTCGCCGTTCTCGAGCGGTCGCCAGAAGCCGGACTCGACCGCGGCGGGGCGGACCTTGGCACCGTTCTCCGAGTCGAGGATCCACGCGCGGCTCTCCCACTTGAGGAACCCGCGTCCGTCGTGCGTCACCTCGACCTCCTGGCCGAAGTGCGCCGACTCGATCGTGGGGTAGCCCACGACCCCGGCGCCCTCCCAGCGTCCGATGAGCCACGCGAGGGGTCGCAGCGGCTCCGGGATGTCCTGGTCGAGGTTGAACATGGGCCCGATCGTAGCCTGAGGCCATGGACACCCCGGCTCGCTCCCTCGTCGTCAAGGTCACCGCCGGAACGGAGGCGCCCGAGCGCCTCTCGCAGGCCTTCACGGTCGCCGCCACGGCGGTCGCGAGCGGCGTCGACGTGTCGCTCTGGCTCACCGGTGAGTCGACGTGGATGGCCGTTCCCGGCCGGGCCGAGCAGTTCGAGCTGCCGTATGCCGCCCCGCTCGTCGAGCTGCGGGACGCGGTCCTCCTGGGGGGCCGGCTCACGGTGTGCACCCAGTGCGCGGCGCGGCGCGAGCTGACGCAGGAGCAGCTGGTCGAGGGCTGCGTCATCAAGGGCGCGGCCGTCTTCGTCGAGGAGGTCATGGCGCCGGGAGCGCAGGCGCTCGTCTACTGAGCCGACCGGCGAACTCTGGCCTCTCGACGGTCGGGCGGTGGTCGTCAGGTGATGGCCGCGAAGAGGTGGATGACGGCGCCCACCGCCAGGACCGAGCCGGTGGCGGCGCCGACCTGGCCGCGAGTCGTCACCATCGCGGGCGCGAGCGCGAAGAGGCGCCGGAACGACCACGAACCGACTCCGGCGACCGCCCCGATGCCGAGGGCCTCGGGCACCCCGACCTGCCCGACGCGGGCCGCGGCCACCATGGCGGCGACGACCGCCGCGAGGAGCGCGACGAGGGGCAGGGCCCGCGCCAGCGCCCTCGCGCCGGCGAGCAGGTCGCCGACGACGGCTGCACCGACCGCTGCGAGCGCGACCACGGCGACCGCCCGACCCCGGTCGCTGTTGGCAGCCACGACGGCGGAGGTGGCCGAGGCGACGACCACGAGGCCACCGAAGGACGAGAGCAGGGTCAGCACGAGCCCCTCCCGGCCCGAACGGCGCACGAGCTGGCCGAAGAAGGACAGCACGATCCCGAACGCCACAGCAGCCGGCACCCAGAGCAGGTCCTGGCGCAAGGCGCTCAGCACGATGGCCACGCCTGCCACAGCGAGGACGAGAGTGGTCGCCGCCGGCGTGTAGGACCCCGTCAGCAGCGGCCATCCCCAGGCGAGCGCGAGGGCTAGCACGAGCGTCACGCCGAGCGTGGCGGCATACCCGCTGTGCTGGGCGACGAGCAGCGCGCCGGCTGCGACGAGGGTCGCGACGACGCCGACCCAGCGGACGCTCGCAGCGGCCGCGGCCGGCAGGCTCCCTTGCAGGGCTGCTGCATCACCTGCCCCGCCAGCGGCGACGACGGCACTGCCGGTGTCGCTGCCGGTGTCGCGGCCGGTCCCAGGGTGGGAACCCTCCCGGGTGCTCGGATCGGGACGGGCCGCGTCATCCTCAGGCACGGGCGCCATTGTGCATCACCCGCCGGCGAAGGGCGGCAGCACCTCGACGGTGGCGCCTGCCGCGACCGGCTCGTCGCGGCCGACCTTGCGGCCGTCGAGCAGGAAGCTGGCCACCCGCACCACGCGCTCGAGGTCCGGGTGTGACCGCACGGCGGCGTCCACGACCGCCCCCACGGTGTCGCCGGCCTGTGAGTCGCTGTCGGTGCCGGCCGCCGCTCGCGCCGCGGCCCAGTAGCGAACGGTGACGCTCGCGGATGCGTCACGTCCCGGCTCGTGCCGTGTCGCGACGGTGCCCGGCTCGGGTGCGCTCGAGGCCATGTCACTCCGTCTCATCGTTGGTGCCGTGAGGTCCGGCCCTGTCCAGTCTCGCCTATCCTGCACGAGATGGCCCGACTGCTGCTGCTCACCAACGCGCTGGCCCCCAGCGCCGAGGTGCTGCCTGCCCTGGGCCTGCTGAGCCACACGGTGCGCATCCTCCCGGCGGAGGCGACCGCTCTCGTGGACGCGCCCGAGTGCGACGTCGTGATCGTCGACGCGCGTCGTGAGCTGGCGAGCGCTCGCTCGCTGTGCCGGGTCCTCCGCACGACCGGCATCGCCACCCCCCTCCTGGCTGTGCTCACCGAGGGCGGCCTCGCCGGCCTGACCGCCGAGTGGGGTCTCGACGACGTGCTGCTCGACTCGGCCGGACCGGCGGAGGTCGACGCCCGGCTGCGCCTGGCCCTGACGAAGGGCCAGGACGACGAGCCGGGCCTCGACCTGCCGATCACCTCGGGAGAGCTGGTCATCGACGAGGCGAGCTACTCGGCGAAGTTCCGCGGCCAGCCGCTCGACCTCACCTACAAGGAGTTCGAGCTGATCAAGTACCTCGCGCAGCACCCGGGGCGGGTCTTCACCCGGGCCCAGCTGCTGCAGGAGGTCTGGGGCTACGACTACTACGGAGGCACCCGCACGGTCGACGTGCACGTGCGTCGCCTCCGGGCCAAGCTCGGCCCCGACCACGAGACGCTCATCGGCACCGTCCGCAACGTCGGCTACCGCCTGGTGCCCGACCGCGCGAGCACACCCTCCAGCGAGCCCGCCGACGCCTCCTGACCGATCCAGCGGACCGGGACCCGGCCGAACGCAGCGGTGCCCGTATGCCGTCGAGCGGACTCGACGGCATACGGGCACCTGGGATGTTGCAGGGGCTACGGCACCGTCACCCTCGTGATGCGGCTCGGAACCAGCGGCGTGTACGGCGAGTTGGCCGTGAGGTAGGCCGCGAAGCCGTCGATGTCGAGCCCGCCGAAGTACTTCGCGGTGCCCGCCTTGAAGGCCGGGAAGCCGTCGCCGCCATCCGACAGGAAGTTGTTGGTGACGATCCGGTAGGTGGCGGCCTTGTCGACGGGCACGCCGTTGATCTTCACGGAGCCGTCGTCGACGGTCGCGGTGTCGTCGGACACGTTCGTCGTGCCCTTGCCGAGCTGCGTGTAGCTGTACGTGAAGCCGGCGCTGACCTGGAGCACCTTCGGGCTTCCCGCACTGTTGGCACCACTGAACTGCTGGTTGAGCAGGTCGTAGATGCCCTGCCCCGTGATGTCCATCGACACGAGATAGTTGTTGAACGGCTGCACCGTGAAGGCCGACTGGTAGGTGACGTTGCCGTTGGCATCGGCCACAAGGTCGGAACGGATGCCGCCCGGGTTCATGAAGGCGACGACGGGCGTCTTGCCTGCGGTCACGACGGACGGGTCGGCGAGCTGCGCGTCGGCGATCAGATCACCCAGCGGCGACTCGCCAGCGGCATTCTGGCCCTTGCTGACCGAGGAGCCGACGATCTGGCCGAGCACCTTGTCGGCGATCGCCTTCACGAGGTTGGAGTACGTCGCGATGAGCGCCGTCTCGGCAGGGTCCTTGGCCACGGTCTGGGTGACGAGCCGGTTGCGCGAGTCGTCGGTCGTCGGACGCACGATGTCGCTCGTGCGACGGTCGTAGGTCACGTCCGTCTCGTTGAAGAGGCGGCCGAACGACGACGCCGACGTGATGAGGCGCGGCTGGCCCTTGGGATCGGGCAGGCTGCAGACGTACGGCTGGTGCGTGTGGCCCGAGATGATCATGTCGATGGCCGGGTCGAGACCCTCGGCGACCGGGATGATCGGCGAGTCGGCCGAAAGGGTCCCGCCGCCCGCGCAGGTGAAGTCGTAGGGGGTGGCCGCCGGAACGTTGCCGCCCTGGTGGATGAGCACGACGATGGCGTTGACACCCTGCGCCTTGAGCACGGGCACGAGGGCGTTGGCGGTCTTGACCTCGTCGGTGAACTCGAGGCCGGCGACCCCGGACGCCGTGACGATGGACGGCGTGTCCTTGAGGGTCATGCCGATGAAGCCGACCTTGGCACCGTTGAACGTCTTGATGGCGTACGGCGGCAGGATCGTCTTGCCGGTGGCCTTCTCGAGGACGTTGGCGGCGAGGTACTGGAACTTCGCGCCGGTGAACGTGCCGGCCGCGCAGGAGTTCTGGTTGTTGAGGCCGTCGGGGCCATCGTCGATGCAGCCACCGTGCTGCAGCCGCTGGAGCTCCTTGTAGCCCTCGTCGAACTCGTGGTTGCCGACGGCCGTGATGTCGAGGCCGAGCGTGTTGAGCGCCTCGACGGTCGGTTCGTCGTGGAAGGCGGCGGACAGCAGCGGGGAGGCGCCGACCATGTCGCCGGCGGCGACGGTGACGGTGTTCGGGTGCCCGACGCGCGCCTCCTTGAGGTGCGTCGCGAGGTACTCCACGCCGCCGACGACGGTCGTGTCGCTGCTCTTGGGACCGGTCTGGATCTTGCCGCTCGAGCCCTGCGGCGGCTCGAGGTTCCCGTGGAAGTCGTTGAACGACAGGATCTGGATCGGGAACTGCGTCTTGCCGGGCGCCTTGCCGGTGTCGGGCCCAGCGGTGGGGGCCGCGAGGGCCGGTGCCGCGAGCGCCGCGGCGCAGAAACCTGCGACGGCGACACCCGTGATGCGGCGGGTGGTACGGGACATGTCTTCCCCTTGTCAGCGGTGTGGGTCGTGTGCCCTGGGGGCACCCCCGGAGGCTAGTGCCCGATAGGTGCCGTTTGGGGCTTGCTGCGTAACGGTGTTGCGAACTGCGAGCACACGGCCGGCGACGGTCGAGACCGCGGGTGTGAGCTGCGTGTGCGGGGCCCCCGAGCCCCGGAAAGGGACCTTAGCGGGCAGCTCGGACATTCGGCAGGGCACCGGCGTGCCTGTGGTGGAATCGCCGTATGCCGCGCCAGACGGTCGCCCTGCGCGACGCGACGAACCCGCTCACCCCCGAGGAGTCCGCCGCCGTGCTGGCCCTCGCGGCCGAGGCCGCTGCGGCCGACGGCTCCGAGCCGCTGTCGGAGCAGTTCCGCCTCTCGGTGCGGGCCCCCGAGCACGCCGGAGTGGTGCACCTGCTCGCGCAGGGTGCAGACGGCCGGCTCCTCGGCTACGCCCAGACCCGGACGGGCGACAGGCCGCCGTCCGCCGAGCTCGTCGTGGCGCCTGGGAGCCGCCGCTCCGGGGTGGGCACGGAGCTGCTGGAACGGCTGCCCGACGGCATACGCCTCTGGAGCCACGCGTCGGGGAGAGCCGCCGAGGCGTCCTCCGCCTTCGCGACGGCCCGGGGGCTCGTCCCCGTGCGCGCCCTCCACGTCATGGGCCGCTCCCTGCGCTCCGCCCCGGCGTGGCCGCCAGCAGCCCTCGCCCCCGGGTATGCCGTGCGCTCCTTCGAGCCCGGACGCGACGAGGAGGCGTGGCTGCGACTCAACGCCGCCGCGTTCGCCTCCCATCCCGAGCAGGGCTCCTGGGCGCGTGCCGACCTCGACCTGCGCATGGCGCAGCCGTGGTGGGACCCCGAGGGGCTCATCCTGGTCGTCGAGGCCGACCACCCCGACGTGCTGGCGGCCTCGCACTGGACCAAGGTCGACCCGCCCGAGGGGCAGGTCGGCGAGGTCTACGTCGTCGCCGTCTCGCCCGACCGGCAGGGCCAGGGCCTGGGCCGGGCTGTGACCGTCCTCGGCCTCGACCACCTCCGCTCGCGCGGTCTCGACCGTGTCGAGCTCTACGTCGACGAGGAGAACGTGGCGGCCGTGCGCACCTACACCGCCCTGGGGTTCGAAGACGTGGAGGTCCACCGGCAGTTCGCCCGGCAACCGCCCGGCTGAGACGACGACATCCCGCCGGCACCATTCGATGCCACGATGGATGCATGACCACCGGCAGCCTCACGCCCACCGACCTCGACGAGTCCGCGGCCGGGGCCGCCGGCGTCCGCGACACCGAGACGGAGGAGTCCGCGAGCGAGGCCGCCGAGATCAGCTCGTTCACCAGCACGGTCCCCACCCGGCGCGTGCCTCCCCGCGCGCCCAACGGCCGCTTCGTCGGCTCGGGTGCGCGCACCGACGAGGAGGACGATCTTCCCGCCGACCGCTACCTCGAGCGGGAGATGTCGTGGCTGCAGTTCAACGAGCGGGTGCTGCAGCTCGCCATGGACCCCGCCGTGCCGCTGCTCGAGCGCACCCGCTTCCTGGCGATCTTCGCCAACAACCTCGACGAGTACTTCATGGTGCGCGTCGCCGGCCTCAAGCGTCGCATCGCCACGGGGCTGGCGGTCCGCACGGCGGCCGGCCTCGAGCCGCGCGAGCTGATCGAGCGCATCGCCCGGGTGGCCCACGAGCTGATGCAGCAGCACGCGGCGGTCTTCCAGCACGACGTCCGCCCGGCCCTGGACGACGAGGGCATCACCATCGTGCGCTGGGACGAGCTCGACGAGGACGACCGCGAGCCGCTGCACTACTTCTTCGCCGACCGCGTCTTCCCGGTCCTCACCCCGCTCGCCGTGGACCCCGCGCACCCCTTCCCCTACATCTCGGGTCTCTCGCTCAACCTCGCCGTGCTGCTCCAGAACCCGAAGACCGGCAGCGAGCACTTCGCGCGCGTCAAGGTGCCGCCGAGCCTGCCCCGCTTCATCCTCGTCGAGGAGGACGTCGACGCCGAGGTCGAGCGCCGGCGGTTCGTGCCGCTCGAGGACGTCATCGCCAGCCACCTCGACCAGCTCTTCCCCGGGATGCTCGTGCAGGAGCACTTCAGCTTCCGCGTCACCCGCAACGAGGACCTGGAGGTCGAGGAGGACGACGCGGAGAACCTCCTGCAGGCCCTCGAGAAGGAGCTGACACGGCGCCGGTTCGGCCCGCCGATCCGGCTCGAGGTCGAGGCCGACATCGACCCCAAGGTCCTCGACATGCTCGCCCGCGAGCTGCAGATCAGCGACCGCGAGATCTACCGGCTGCCCACGCCGCTCGACCTGCGCGGGCTGTTCACCATCGCCGACGTCGACCGCTCCGACCTCGAGTTCCCCAAGTTCTTCCCCCGGACCCACCCGGACTTCGCGCCGACCGAGAGCGCCAAGGCGATCGACCTGCTCGCCGCCGTGCGCCACAAGGACGTCCTGGTCCAGCACCCCTACAACTCGTTCTCGACGTCGGTGCAGGCCTTCATCGAGCAGGCCGCGAACGACCCCAAGGTCCTCGCGATCAAGCAGACGCTCTACCGCACCTCCGGCGACTCCCCCATCATCGATGCCCTGATCGACGCTGCCGAGGCCGGCAAGCAGGTCCTGGCCGTCGTCGAGATCAAGGCCCGCTTCGACGAGGTCAACAACATCTCGTGGGCACGCAAGCTGGAGGAGGCCGGCGTCCACGTCGTCTACGGCGTGGTGGGCCTCAAGACCCACGCCAAGCTGTGCCTCGTGGTGCGGCAGGAGCCCGAGGGGCTGGTGCGCTACTGCCACATCGGGACGGGCAACTACAACCCCAAGACTGCCCGCGTCTACGAGGACTTCGGCCTGTTCACCACCGACCCGCAGGTGGGCGAGGACCTCTCGCGCCTGTTCAACCTGCTCTCGGGCTTCGCACCGCGCAGCAAGTTCAAGCGCCTGCTCGTCGCGCCGCGCTCGGTGCGGTCCGGACTGATCGACCTCGTCGACGAGGAGGTCGCGCTGCACGAGTCACGCCACAGCGGCGCCGCGCCCGGGCGCATCGTCATCAAGGCCAACTCGATCGTCGACGAGGCCCTCATCGACGCCCTCTACCGGGCGAGCATCGCCGGCGTCCACGTCGACGTCTGGGTGCGCGGTATCTGCGCGCTGAGGCCAGGCGTCGAGGGGCTCAGCGAGCACATCCGGGTCCGCTCCGTCCTCGGGCGCTTCCTCGAGCACTCGCGCGTCTTCTGGTTCGACCACGGCGGCGACCCGCAGGTCTACATCGGCAGCGCCGACATGATGCACCGCAACCTCGACCGCCGGGTCGAGGCGCTCGTGCGCATCGCCGACCCGGGGCACATCGCCGAGCTGTCCGACCTGCTGGCGCTCGCGTTCGCCGAGACCACGTCGCGCTGGGACCTCGGCTCCGACGGCCGCTGGGTGCGCCACCACCTCTCCGAGGCCGGCGAACCGCTCGACGACCTGCAGGAGAGGCTCATCGAGCGCCACGACAAGCGGCGCCGCAAGGCGCGCCGACGCTGAGCGGCACCTGCCGGCACACGGCACGACAGCACGCGAGCACGCGCGTCACGCGCTGCCACGCAGCACGCGGCATAGGGCTGGACGTGCCCGTCGTGCGGTCGCGAGCGCGCCCTGCGGCCACGCATCAGGCAGACTGACGCGCGTGGCCTCCGTGATCCCCGCCGCAGGGACCCTCCCCTGGCGCCGCCGCGACGGGATCCTGCAGGTGGCCCTCGTGCACCGGCCGAAGTACGACGACTGGTCGTGGGCCAAGGGTAAGCTCGACGCCGGCGAGCACCCGTGCGTGGCGGCCGCCCGCGAGACGCTGGAGGAGACCGGGCTCGTCGTCCGCCTCGGGGTGCCGCTGCCGTCGGCCGAGTACCCCGTGCTCGACGCGACCGGTGGGCCGGCCACGAAGCAGGTGCACTACTGGGCCGCGTGCGTCACCGGTGGCAGCGGCCGGCTCGAGCACGAGATCGACGAGGTGGCGTGGGTCGACGTCCGCGCGGCGCACGACCGCCTCGACTACGCGCGCGACCGCGAGCAGCTGCTCGCCCTCGTGCGTGCCGACCGGGCCGGCGAGCTGGGCACCTGGCCGCTGGCCTTCGTCCGGCATGCGAAGGCGGTCCCGCGGGGCACGTGGGACGGCGCGGACGACCGTGGCCGACCGCTCGACGCCGTGGGCCGTGCCCAGTCCGCCACGGTCTCGGCCGTGCTCGGCGCCTACGGCGTCACCCGGGTCGTGTCGTCGTCCTCGACACGCTGCGTCTCCACCGTCGAGCCGTATGCCGTCGCGCGCGGCCTGCGCGTGCGCACCCGCGACTCCCTCTCCGAGGAGGGCTTCGCCGAGAGCGGCGACGGCGCCACGCGCCAGGTCCGGCGGCTCCTCGAGCGGGGCGAGCCCGCGGCGCTGTGCAGCCACGGTCCCGTCCTGCCGGCCCTGCTCGGCCTGCTCCACGCGCGGGTGGAGGCCTCGCCCGAGCGTGGGGAGCACGTCGCCCAACGGCTGCGTGCAGCAGCGGGTGAGTCGATGCGCAAGGGCGAGGTCCTCGTGTGCCACGTCGTCGGACGCGGCGAGCAGGCGCGCGTCGTCGACGTCGAGCGCGTCGACACCTGAGCGTCCCCACCGGAAGACGTCACGACCTGCCGGGGACAGGACATCCGGGCGTCTTGGCGCGCCTCCGAGCCCTCTCGAACCCTTCATCGTCGGTCTGCCGGCGGCCGCCCGCATCCCGAGCCGGCCGCCCTCCCCAAGACGTCGTCCCTCGTTCACCTGGCGTTCACCGCACGTGGGCGGTTGGTCATCCGGCCGCCCTATCTTCGCGGTGGATGAACGTCCAGCAACGCCGTCCGGAGTGACCGGACGACCACCAGGAACACCCCATCGAGAGGGATCACACTCGTGTCTGTTTCGCGTATCAGCGCGCTCGGCGCCATCGCCCTGTCCGGCGCTCTTGCGCTCTCGGCCTGCGCGTCCGAGAACAACGGC
Organism: Terrabacter terrae; assembly: GCF_039529575.1. Lineage (NCBI taxonomy): Bacteria > Bacillati > Actinomycetota > Actinomycetes > Micrococcales > Intrasporangiaceae > Terrabacter > Terrabacter terrae. Next base: position 142,573 of record NZ_BAAANB010000021.1, on the reverse strand, counting down.
GCCGCGCCCGGTGCGGGCGCGGCCGGAGCCGCTGCCGGCTCCAGCGCGTCCGGCGACTGCTTCTCCGGCGACCTCAAGGCGGAGGGCTCCACGGCCCAGAAGAACGCCATCGACGAGGCCATCAAGGCGTACCAGACCGCATGCGGCGACGCCAACATCGACTACCAGCCCACCGGTTCCGGCGCAGGCATCAAGCAGTTCATCGCGAAGCAGGTCGACTTCGCCGGGTCCGACTCTGCCCTGAAGACCACGCCGAAGGACGGCAAGGTCGAGGCGCAGGACGCCAAGACCGCCTGCGGCTCCGACGCCTGGAACCTGCCGATGGTGACCGGCCCGATCGCCATCGCCTACAACGTCAAGGGCGTCGACAAGCTCGTGCTCAACGCCGAGGTCACGGCGAAGATCTTCGACGGCAAGATCACCACCTGGAACGACCCTGCGATCGCCGCGCTCAACAAGGGCGTCACGCTTCCGTCCACGCCGATCAAGGTCTACTTCCGCTCCGACGAGTCCGGCACGACCGAGAACTTCACCAAGTACCTCAAGGCCGCCGCCGGCGACGCCTGGAGCTACGACCCCGCCAAGAAGTGGACCGGCAAGGGCGAGGGCAAGGAGAAGTCCGCCGGTGTCGCCACCGCGGTGAAGGGCCAGGACGGCGGCATCACCTACGTCGAGCTGTCCTACGCCCAGCAGAACCAGCTGCCGATGGCCCAGATCGACACCGGCTCCGGGCCGGTGCAGCTGACCGCCGAGTCGGCCGGCAAGACCATCGCCACGGCGAAGCAGACGGGCACGGGCAACGACCTCGCGCTCAAGATCGACTACGCCACGAAGGAAGCCGGGGCCTACCCGATCGTCCTCGTGACCTACGAGGTCGTCTGCTCGAAGTACGCCGACGCCCAGACGGGCAAGAAGGTCAAGAGCTTCCTCAAGACCTTCGCCTCCGACGCCGTGCAGAAGCAGCTCGAGTCCAAGGGCTACGCCCCGCTGCCTTCCGAGGTCGCCACCAAGGTCCAGACGGCCGTCGACGCGATCTCCTGAGCGATCTCCCGACTCTCCACCCGGTCCTGCCGGAGCGTTCCGGCGGGGTCGACAGCGCAGGGACGGGCGCCGGCACCCGGCGTCCGTCCCTACGCCAGCAACACGCAAGCGAAGGAAGAGGCCTCCACGTGTCCACTGTGACGGGCGTGTCCACCGCCGACCAGACACCCGGACCCGACGGTCAGCAGCCACTGCAGGGGGACCGGGCGTCCACCGGCCGGTTCGGCGACCGGATCTTCGGAGGTGCCGCGACCGTCTCCGGCATCGTCGTCATCGCGATCGTGTCGCTCATCGCCGTGTTCCTCGTCGTGCAGGCGGTGCCCGCACTGATGGACAACTCGGCGAACTTCTTCACGAGCCGGGTGTGGGCTCCCGGCGGCGACAAGCCCGCCTTCGGCATCCTCGAGTTCCTGTGGACCACGGTCGCCGCGTCCACCATCGCGATGTTCATCTCGGTGCCGGTAGGGGTGGCCGTGGCCCTCTTCATCACCCAGTACGCGCCGGCGTGGCTGCGCCGGCCGGCCGCCACGCTGGTCGACCTCCTCGCCGCCGTGCCGTCGATCGTCTACGGCCTGTGGGGTCTGATCGCCTTCGCACCGGTCTTCAAGCCGGTCCAGGGCTGGATCGAGGACAAGCTCGGCTGGTTCCCCCTCTTCGCCCCCACCGGCATCAGCGGCGGCACCATCTGCTTCATCGGCGTCGTGCTGGCCATCATGGTCCTGCCCATCGTCACGGCCCTCTCGCGCGAGGTCTTCGACCAGACGCCCACCGCACACAAGGAGGGCGCGCTGGCCCTCGGCGCGACGCAGTGGGAGATGATCCGGACGGCGGTCCTGCCCTTCGGCCGACCCGGTGTCATCTCGGCGTCCATGCTCGCCCTCGGCCGGGCCCTCGGGGAGACCATCGCGGTGACCTTCCTCGTCTCGGCACTCTCGGACGGCAGCCCGTGGACCTGGTCGCTCTTCAACGGCGGCGAGACGTTCGCGTCGAAGATCGCCAACAACGCCGCGGAGTTCAGCAACCCCACGAAGACCGGCGCCTACATCGCGGCCGGTCTGGTCCTGTTCGTGCTGACCTTCGTCGTCAACAGCATCGCCCGCGTCGTCATCGAGCGCAGGAAGGCCTTCACCGAATGACCGCCGCCATCGACCGCCGCACGCCCGACGACCGCTCCTCCTCCGAGGGCTCCGGGCTCCGGGACGCCGCCCGGTCGGGGGCCCCAGCGGTTCCTGCGGACGGCGCGACGCCACCGGGCGAGGGGCCCGGCCGCGAGGCGCTCTCCGAGATGAGCCACCCGCACCGCGCCCGCGCCGTCAAGAACGGTGTGGCGAAGGGCGTGATGTGGGCGGCCTTCGCCCTGGCCATGGTCCCGCTCGTCTGGATCCTCGGCACCGTGGTCGCCAAGGGCGTGCACATGCTCACGACGATGACGTGGTGGACCGGCAACCAGCGCAACATCAACTCCGACGACTTCGGCGGCGGCGCCCGCCACGCCATCGAGGGCACGCTCCAGATGGTGGCGTTCACGACGCTCATCGCGGTGCCGATCGGCATCCTGACGGCGGTCTACCTCGTGGAGTACGGGCGGGGGCCACTCGCCCGGGCCATCAGCTTCACCGTCGACATCCTCTCCGGCGTGCCCTCGATCGTGGCGGCGCTGTTCATCTACGCCGTGTGGGTCACGACGTTCGGGCTCGGTCGTTCGGGCTTCGCCGCCTCGCTCGCCCTCGTGCTGCTGATGATCCCGGTCGTCGTGCGGTCGACCGAGGAGATGCTCAAGCTCGTGCCCAACGAGCTGCGCGAGGCGGCATACGCCCTCGGAGTGCCCAAGTGGGTGACCGTCGTCAAGGTCGTGCTGCGCACGGCGTACTCCGGCATCATCACCGGAGTTCTCCTCGGGATCGCCCGCGTGATGGGTGAGACGGCCCCGCTGCTGATCCTGGCGCCGTACACGAAGAACTTCCAGCGCGACCTCTTCAACGGCAACTTCCCGACGCTGCCGATGATGATCAACCAGGACCGCGGCGACTTCGCCCTCACGACCGCCGCGGAGCGCATGTGGGGCGCCGCCCTCACCCTGATCCTCCTCGTCCTGCTGCTCAACGTCATCGGCCGGGTCATCGCGCACTTCGGCTCGGTCAAGAAGTAAGAGAAAGCGACACCCTGACATGGCAAAGCGAATCGACGTCAGCGACCTCAACGTCTACTACGGCTCCTTCAAGGCCGTCGAGGGCGTGTCGATGACGGTCGAGCCCCGTTCCGTGACCGCCTTCATCGGCCCGTCCGGCTGCGGCAAGTCGACCTTCCTGCGCACCCTCAACCGGATGCACGAGGTGATCCCCGGCGGCCGCGTCGAGGGCAAGGTCATGCTCGACGACCAGGACCTCTACGCCAGCTCCATGGACCCCGTCACCGTGCGCCGCACGGTGGGCATGGTCTTCCAGCGGCCCAACCCGTTCCCGACCATGTCGATCTACGACAACGTGGCCGCGGGCCTGCGCCTCAACGGGGTCAAGAAGAAGAAGACCCTGGACGGGATCGTCGAGACCTCGCTCAAGGGCGCCAACCTCTGGAACGAGGTCAAGGACCGGCTGAGCAAGCCTGGCGCCGGCCTCTCGGGCGGCCAGCAGCAGCGCCTCTGCATCGCACGGGCGATCGCCGTGCAGCCGCAGGTGCTGCTCATGGACGAGCCGTGCTCCGCGCTCGACCCGATCTCGACCCTCGCCGTCGAGGACCTCATCAACGAGCTCAAGAGCGACTACACGATCGTCATCGTGACGCACAACATGCAGCAGGCGGCCCGGGTCTCGGACCGCACCGCCTTCTTCAACATCAGGAAGACGGGCGATCCCGGCCGGCTCGTCGAGATCGACGACACGACCCGCATCTTCAACAACCCCAGCGAGCAGGCCACGGAGGACTACATCTCCGGCCGCTTCGGCTGAGCCCCTCTCCACCGCCCCCGGGCAGCGCAGTGCCCACTCGACCTCGAGGTCGAGTGGGCACTGTCGTATGCCGTGCTGCTCGGTCAGCGGAAGACGGACGTGAGGTACCAGGTGGCGACCGCCACGAGCCCGGCACCGGGGAAGGTGAGGAACCACGCCCCCACGATGTTGTTGGCCACGCTCCACCGGACGGCGGAGATCCGCTTCGTTGCCCCGACGCCCATGATGGCCGCCGTGATCGTGTGCGTCGTCGAGATCGGCGCACCGAAGGCGAGGCCCGCGACGTAGAGGATCGAGGCGGCGGTCGTCTCGGATGCGAAGCCCTGCGGGGGCGTCAGGTCGATGATGCGGCGGCCGAGCGTGCGCATGACACGCCACCCACCGGCATACGTGCCGAGGGAGATGACGACGGCGGAGAGCACGAGCACCCAGATCGGGACCACGTTGCTGTTGTGGTAGCCCGCGATGTTGAGCACCAGCACCACGACGCCGGCGGTCTTGGCGGCGTCCTGCAGGCCGTGGCCGAACGCCATCGCGGCGGCCGACGCGGTCTGCGACAGACGGAAGCCACGTGTCACCCGTCCGGGGTTGGACCTGCGGAAGATCCAGAACAGCCCCGCCATGACGAGGTAGCCGATGAGCAGGCCGGCGACCGGCGAGATCACCATCGGGATGATGACCTTGGACCAGACGACGCTCCAGTGCACGGCGACGCCGGCGACGAGAGCGGCGCCACAGAGGCCGCCGATGAGCGCGTGGGAGGAGGACGAGGGCAGCCCGAACCACCAGGTGATCAGGTTCCAGGCGATGGCGCCCACGAGGGCGGCGACGACGAGCCACATGCCGTCGACGCCCTCGGGCTGGGCGATGATGCCCGACCCGATGGTCGCTGCCACCTTGCTGCCGAAGAAGGCGCCGAAGAGGTTGGCCACGGCGGCCATCGCGAGTGCGACTCGCGGGGTGAGCGCCCGGGTGGAGACGGAGGTTGCGATGGCGTTCGCGGCGTCGTGGAAGCCGTTGGTGTAGTTGAAGGCCATCGCCAGCGCGATGACCGCGACGACCGCGGCGAAGGGGATGGTGGTGTCCATCAGCGGGTCAGGACTCCTTGACGGCGATGCCCTCGACCGCGTGCGCCACCTTCTCGAACGCGTCGGCGGCGTTCTCGAACCCGTCGACGATCGCCTTGACCTTGATCACGTTGATCGGGTCGGGCGAGTTGTTGAAGAGGGCGGCCACCATCTTGCGGTGGAGGGAGTCGGCCTGGTTCTCGAGACGGTTGATCTCGATCCAGTAGCTCTTGAGGTCCTTCATGGACTGCAGGCGGGGCATGGCCTCGGCCGTGACCTCGGCCATCCGGGCGAGGATCTCGAACTGTTCGGCCAGGCCCTCGGGGATCTCTCCCATGCGGTAGAGCACGATGAGGTCGGCGGTCTCCTCGATGTAGTCCATGCAGTCGTCGAGCGAGGCCGCGAGGTTGTGGATGTCCTCACGGTCGAAGGGCGTGATGAACGAGCTGTTGACCTTGTTGATGAGCTCGTGCGTGGCATCGTCTGCCGCGTGCTCGAGGTCCTTGAGCCGGTCGGCCACCGCCTGCCGCTGCGACGGCTCGACCTCGAGGAAGCGGGTCAGCTCCCGGGTCGCCTCGACGAGGAGTTGTGCGGAGGAGGTGAAGAGGGCGAAAAAGCTCGTGTCCTGGGGTGTGAGGCGAAAACCCACGGGGATGCTCCGGTCGGTTCGAGGGCTGGTCCGGGGAAGATGCTACGGCGTCGGCGTCAATCGGGCGTAACCGACCGTCCACCCACAGTCCACCGTGTACCCATGAGTCAGACATCCACACGGGCGAAGCGACCACCCTGTCGCGCCGCGGACAGGCAGGAGTGGGGCCCTCGTCGGCTGTGCCGCGCCTGGCCCGGGAGCAGTGTCAGCCGGCGGAGTCCGGGAGCGCGCCCGCGTGGGGGTCCACCGGGCGGTCACCGCTGACGCCCAGCAGCTGGTCGATCTCCTCCGGCGTGAGGTGACGGGGGCTGGAGGAGGCCGCGACCACGAGGTCGCTCACGAGCTCGATCTCGTCGGCCAGCTGCACATCGAGCAGGTCGCCGGACCGCTCCTCCTCGGGCGTCATGGGACCAACCTATGTCCCACAATGCTCCATTGGTAAGCGATGGAGTAATCGGAGCACGCTTCGTCGCTCCCACCGGTCCGTGCATCATGGATGACATGGCCACCGACGCGGATCCGACCGCGGAGAACGGCCCGGCCGGGAGCTGGGTCCTCGAACAGCGAGGCAGCTTCGTCCTCGGCCGGTGCGAGGCCTGTGGCTTCACGACCTCCGCAAGGCGGGCCCGCTTCTCGGTCGAGACCGACATGCTCGCCCACACCCCGGTCTGTGTCGGGGCGGCCTCGGAGCCACGGCCGCAAGCAGCACCCATCTGCAGTTAGGGGCGTCGGGCCGGGAGCGCCTCTCGGCACAGGGCCGCTCGTAGCGGCTGAATTTGGGACCCGGGGCTACCGCGGCCCGACGCCCCTCAAGGATAAAGCCGTCATCGGAGATCGCCAAAGAACGGGGAACACGGTGCCGACGAGCCCGCAGGCACGCTCGAGGAAGCGCCCGAGCCTGTCGAGACAAGTCCAGTCGGTCCAGTCGGTCCAGTCGGTCCAGTCAGTCGAGTCAGTCGAGGGCGTCGGCCCGCCACAGCCGGGCGCACACCATGAGGTCCTCGCCCATGCCGAGGACGTTGGCCGCCGCCTCGGCGGACTCGTCACCCGTGGAGGTGTCGGCACGACCGGCGGACACGACCCTGCAGAAGGCCGCGGCCCGCTCGAGCGCCACGGCGAGGTCTCCCTCGAAGACACCTCGCAGCACCTCGTCGATGACCCGGCCCATCTCCTGCGGTCCGGGTGGCTCGGCAGCGCCGGCCACGGCGTGGTTGGGGCCGGTGAACCGGATGCCCGCGGCATACTGGCGGCTGGCCTCCTCGGGAGCGCGCTGCACCCACTCGCGCAGGACGTAGAGGCGCCACAGGGCGCCGGGCAGTGAACGCGCGGGCCGCTGTGACCACAGCTCCGCCAGCGTCGACAGGCCGATGTCGTCGACGAGCGCAACGAGCTTGCGCGTGACGGCCGGGTCGGCAGCGGCGCGGCCGGCGTGCACCAGGGCCAGGGCCGTCTCGTGGGCGACGTGGATCTGCTCCGTCGGGTCGTAGGCGGGACCGTGGGCCTCGAGCGCCGACTCGGTGAAGAAGGCGGGCCTCCTGTGGCCGCGGTGGTCGCTCTCAGTCATGCCAGCAGGCTAGTCCCCGCTGCCTCGACCGGGTCTCCCGCAGCTTCTGGCGCGCGACCGGACGCCGCGTCGACCTCGGCGGCGAACACGCGTGGCTCGATGCACCCGTCCGTGCACGACGGTGCCGCATCGGCGATGCGTGGTTGACGAGCGCGGCGGTCCCACACGGCGACCACGCCGCACACGCCCCGGGCCACGAGCGCTTCCACGTCTACGTGGACCGCGCGGGGGCGCTGCGCACCGACCACGAGCTGGGCATGTGGTCCGCCACCGCAGTTCGACTGCACTACAAGCTCACTCCCATCGGCTGAGCCCTCCCGCCGGACCCCGCGCGCCGTCCGTCAGCCGACGAGGATGACGTGCAGGGTACGCGGGCCGTGGACACCCTCGACCCGGCTCAGCTCGATGTCGCTCGTCGCGGAGGGCCCACTGATCCACGTCGTCGGGCGGTCGGGGTCCAGCCGCCGGACGGCGGCCGGGACGTCGTCGACCACCTGGTCGGACCGGACGACGCAGACGTGGAGGTCGGGCACGAGGGTCAGCGCCCGCCTGCCCTCCCCCGGGCCGTGCGACAGCACGATGGTGCCGGTGGTCGCGACGGCGACGGTCGAGGTCGTCACCACGGCTGCCACCCGGTCGAGCTCGACGGCGGCCAGGCCGTCGTCGCGGACTGCGCCCGGGACGACATACGGCAACCCGTCGGGGACGACGACGGAGCCGTCCGCGGGCAGCGCGGCCGCAATGGCGCGCTCGAGCTCGTCGGGGCCGCACCGCACGACCGTGGCGCGGTAGTCGGCAACCCGCTCGGCGAAGAGGTCGACGTCGCCGGGACGCTCCGGACGCTCCAGCGGGGGCACCGCCACGGGCCGACGCGCCGTTGCGACGGCGTCGCGAACGGCCGCGAGGATCTCGTCGCGTGCGCTCACTGCGTGCCTCCCGACGTCCGCTTCCACCAGGCCCGGAAGGACTCCGCCGGCGGGGCCGGCAGATCGCGCGCATCGGTCCACGCGGCGCCCGGGCCGGGCAGCCGCCCGAGCAGCCGCCGGCCGCCTGCCCGACGGCCGCGACCGGTGAGCCCCGCCATCGCCTCGAGGGCGCGGCCCGCGAGGCTCGAGGCCCGCTCCACGGCACCCAGCCGGCCACCCGAGCCGAAGGCCGCGGCCGCGGCCCGCATGGCGAGCGCCTCGGGCTTGGGCACACCTGAGCGGTGGGCGTCGACGACCTTGGCGCGCAGGTCGACCAGCACGCTGGGGATGTCGATCCGGACCGGGCACGCCTCGAAGCAGGCGCCGCAGAGCGACGACGCGTAGGGCAGCGAGTCGGTCTGCTCGTCGTGACCGACACCGCGCAGCAGCGGGTTGAGGATCGCGCCGATCGGACCGGGATAGACCGAGCCGTATGCGTGCCCGCCCGTCCGCTCGTAGACGGGGCACACGTTGAGGCAGGCGGAGCAGCGGATGCACCGCAGGGCCTGACGGCCGACCTCGTCGGCGAGGGCGCGGGTGCGGCCGTTGTCGAGCAGGACGACGTGCACCTCCTGCGGGCCGTCGCCGGGCGTCACGCCCGACCACGTCGACGTGTAGGGGTTCATCCGCTCCCCCGTCGAGGAGCGGGGCAGCAGGGTGAGGAAGACGTCGAGGTCGTCCCACGACGGCAGGACCTTCTCGATGCCGACGACCGAGACGAGCACCTCGGGCAGGGTCAGGCACATGCGGCCGTTGCCCTCGGACTCGACGACGACGAGGGTGCCCGAGTCGGCGACGGCGAAGTTGGCACCGCTGACGCCGACCTTGGCTCGGAGGAACTTCTCGCGCAGGTGCAGGCGGGCGGCCTCGGCCAGGCGTGCCGGCTCATCCGTGAGGTCCTCTGGCGCCGGCCGGCCGACGCGCCCCATCTCCCGCTCGAAGATCGCGCGGATCTCCGCGCGGTTGCGGTGGATGGCCGGCACGAGGATGTGGCTCGGCAGGTCGTCGCCGAGCTGGACGATGAGCTCGGCAAGGTCGGTCTCCCAGGCCGAGATGCCCTGCGCCGCAAGGTGTTCGTTGAGCTCAACCTCCTGGGTGGCCATGGACTTGACCTTCACGACCTCGTCGACGCCGTGGGCACGTGCCACCTGCGCCACGATGTCCGACGCCTCCTCGGCCGTACGCGCCCAGTGCACGACCGCTCCCCGCGCCGTCAGCGACTCCTCGAGCCGCACGAGGTGCTCGTCGAGGTGCAGCAGGACGTCGTCCTTGATGGCAGCGGCCCTCAGCCGCAAGCTCTCCCAGTCGTCGACCTCGGCCACGACGGCGGCCCGCTTGGCCCTGATGGTGGTCGTGGCGTGCGCCAGGTTGCTGCGCAGCTGGGTGTCGGCGAGGGCGGCGCGAGCGGCGGTGGGGAACGGCGGCATACCCACGAACGTGCGGCTCATCACCGGACCTCCGTCTGGGCCGGGCCCTCGGTCGAGGCGAGGACCTCGGCGAGGTGCATGACGCGCACCCCGGCTCGCTGGCGAGTCAGCATGCCGCCGATGTGCATCAGGCACGAGCTGTCGCCGGCGACGAGCACCTCCGCGCCGGACTCCCTGACGTGGCGGGCCTTGTCGGCGCCCATCGCGACCGAGGTGTCGGCGTTCTTGACCGCGAAGGTGCCGCCGAAGCCGCAGCACTCCTCGGCGCGGGGCAGCTCGAGCAGCCGCAGACCGCGGACGGCGCGGAGCAGCCGTTCCGGTCGGTCGCCGACGCCGAGCATGCGCAGCGAGTGGCAGGTGGGGTGGTAGGTGACCGAGTGCGGGAAGGACGCTCCGACGTCCTCGACGCCGAGCACGTCGACGAGGAACTCCGACAGCTCGTGGACGCGGGGCGACACCTCGGCGACGGCGGCTGCCAGGCCCGGGTCGCCCGACCGGCGGGCGACGATCGAGTGCTGGTGCCGCGCGGAGCCGGCGCACGAGCCGGAGGGCGTGACGATCGCGTCGTAGCCCTCGAAGGCGCGCACGAAGGTGCGGACGACGGGGACGGCCTCGTCGAGGTAGCCGGTGTTGACCATCGGCTGGCCGCAACAGGTCTGTGCCACAGGGAAGTCGACGTCGACGCCGAGCCGACGCAGCAGCCGCACGACGGCCTTGCCCGCGTCGGGGAACATCGCGTCGTTGATGCAGGTCACCATCAACGCCACACGCATGCGTTCACCCTCGCACAACCGGCCGCCGTCCTGGCCGATGCGCCGCGATCGTGCCCGCTCTCCGCCGACCCGCGGAAGGCGGTCGAGTCACGGGGGCACGCTCTCCGCCACCGTCGCCATGTCGAGGGCTTGTGCAATGTTGATGCTTTGTCTAAGGTTACCGATGTCGGTCAAGAAGGCGCCGCAACGCACACTCTCGATGGAGCAGACATGACCGACTTCTCGCGCGGTCCCCGCAAGGACGCCCGCACCCGTGAGCTCATCAAGACCTTCCGCACCTCCCAGTCCGAGGGCGAGCGGTCACAGGCCCTGGAGACGGTGACCCGGCTGCACATGCCACTGGCTCGTTCCCTCGCACACCGCTACGCCGGCAAAGGACTCGACCGCGAAGACCTCGAGCAGGTCGCATTTCTCGCGCTGCTCAAGGCAATTCAGCGTTTCGACCTCGAGCAGGCCACTGAGTTCGGCGCCTACGCGACCCCCACGATCACCGGCGAGCTGCGACGCCACTTCCGCGACCACGGGTGGCTCGTCCGCCCGCCGCGCGGGCTGCAGGAGCGCCGCCAGCTGGTGACCGAGACCCGCACCCGGCTCGAGCAGCAGCTCGGCCACGAGCCGGACCAGAACGACCTCGCCGAAGCCCTGGGGCTGACGCTCGAGGAGGTCAAGGAGGCACAGGTAGCGTCGACAAACCTTCGCCCCGCCTCCCTCGACGCGACCACCACGGAGGGCGGTCGACCGGTCCTCGACCTCGTGGACGCCCGCGCCGAGCACCAGTCCGACCCCGGCCTCGACGACGACATCGTCGTCCGCACGGCCATCAAGCGCCTGCCTCCCCGCGACCAGAAGATCGTCGAGCTGCGCTTCAAGCACGACATGACCCAGGCGGAGATCGCCCAGGCCATGGGGCTGAGCGCCATGCAGGTCAGCCGGCTGCTGCGCCGCGTGCTCGCCGAGCTGCGCCAGCACCTCGAGTCCACCGAGCTCATCAGCGCATGATCGCCGGCGGCTGAGCCGACACGCTAGAGAGCCCGCA
>NZ_BAAANB010000021.1:122036-131063 GCF_039529575.1 Terrabacter terrae | reverse complement strand
CGGGCTCTCGGTGCCTCTCCGGCACTCCGGGGCCGCCGCACGGCGCCCGGGACGGTGAGGTCAGTGCTGGTAGGTGCCGTGGATGACCGCACGGCCAAGGGTCTTGAACGCCAGGTTGAACGACACGACGGCCGGGGACGCGGAGTTGTCGGCGCCGAGGCTCGGCTCCGAGACGGCGTGGACGACGAAGAAGTAGCGGTGTGGCATGTCCCCCTCGGGCGGCGCCGCACCCGTGAAGCCCTGCTGGCCGGCGTCGTTGCGGACGTGGAAGGCCTTGCCGGGCAGGGCCCCCGACGCAGCCCCCGTGTCGAGCGAGGTGACGTCAGCGGGCAGGTCGACGAGCACCCAGTGCCAGAAGCCGGAGGGCGTGGGCGCGTCGGGGTCGAAACACGTCACGACGAAGCTCTGCGTCCCCTCGGGTGCACCGCTCCACGACAGCTGGGGAGACGTGTTGCCCTTGTCGGCCACCTGGTCGTCCTTGAGCGGGGCCCCGTCCGTGACGTCGTCGCTCGTCACCGAGAACGAGGGCACCGGCGGAAGCAGGTCGTAGGGGTTGGGGGCGACCGGTCGGTCGAGGCTCATACGGTCCTCCTGCGAAGTCGTGGATGTTTCGCACCATACCCACCGGGACCGTGTGCCGGGACGCTCGCTCGGGGCGCGCGGCGACGGCGGGGGCCGGGTGGGAACGGCGGGACCGTGCGTGCGCGTCCGGACCACCCGCGCCACGTCACTAGGCTGGGCAGCGAGGAACAAAAGGGACACAGACGGGGGTACGCGTTGCGCCAGGAACGAGGGGCGGGCCGCAACGGTCCGGCGGCGCCCGGCACGTCGGCCGAACGGTGGCCGCCGTCGCGCAACCACTTTCCCGTCTTCGCCGTACGCGAGTGGGCGGCACGCTTCTACGAGCAGGACCGGCTCCGGCGTGAGGCGGCGTGGTGGCGGCTCGCGTGGCCCTTCGGCGTCGCCGTCCTCCTTGCCGGCGCAGCCGCCGCCGTCGCCTCGCGCTGGCACCCGCGCGGCCCCAGCCTGACGTTCGGTGCCGCAGTCGTGCTGGCAGCTGCAGCCGTCGGCATGACGGCTGGCGGCCTGCTCCGCGTCCGCGACATCCGCTCCCGGCAGTCCGCGGCCCGGGCGCACCCCGCGACGGTCGAGGAGGTCCCGAGAGCGGCCCGGGCCGCGGTGCTCGAGTCGCCTCGGCTGCGTTTCCGCCGACCCGAGGACGGCGCGAGCTTCGCTGCACTGCGTGACGAGGTGGCCGCCGCCGCACCGGTCGGCCAGTTCGCGGCGGCGGTGCTCGTGTGGGCGCTGGTGATGCAGGACAGCGCCGGCGGCACGCTCGAGGACTGGGTGCGAGGGCGCCACCTCTGAGTTCCGCCCGCCCCGCCTGCCTCGTTGGTTCTCGGCGCACGGTTCGCCGTCCTGCAGAACGTCACGCTCGGCCCTGCCGTGACCGTGACCGACGTGGACGAGGACCGCACGGCGACCTCGTGCTCGCCGTGCGGTCTCTGGATCGGGCCGAACGCGTGTGGGACGCCGCCGACCCCCGGCTGGCACAGCTGCCGCTCCGGTTCACGACGAGCTGACCGGCTCGGCGGTCTGGGCGGACGGGCTGGCCGTGCCGGTGCTCAGTCCTCGCCCTCTCGTCGTATGCGTGTCGCTGAGCCGCTCACCAACGCCGCCTCCTCGAGCAGCTCCACCTCGATCCTGCTCGGCCGGCCCATCTCCAGCCCCTGGGCGATGACGAACCGGTCGCCCGGGTACGCGCTGCCGTGGTGCCGGAGGTAGCCCGCGAAGGCCGCTGCCGCCGCTCCGGTCGCGGGGTCCTCGACCACCCCTCCCCACGGGAAGGGATCCCGCGCGCGCCAGTGCCCCGGCTCCGTCGGCAGGGTGAGGTGCACCGTGACCCATCCCTGCTCACGGCTCAGGCGTTGCAGCTGTGGGAAGTCGTAGGCGAGGGCCTCGAGCCGGGCGAGGTCGCGGGGGACGAGGACCGGGTGGCGGTTGCCGCCGAGCCCGATCGCCGGGGGGAAGCGCGGGTCGAGGTCCTGCTCCGACCAGTGCAGCGACTCGAGCAGCTGGGCGAGCAGGTGCTCCTCGAGCGGCACGCATCCGACGGCAGGGCTGCGCAACGTGCCGACGGTGCGCTCACCCTCACGACGCCCGGTGATGGCCACCGGGCCCACGCGGGTGCCCAGCGTGTAGCTGCCCTCACCGACGGAGTCGCACAGTGCCACCGTGGTCGCGATGGTGGCGTGGCCACAGAAGTCGACCTCTCCCGCAGGGGCGAAGTAGCGGACCGGGATGACCGCCGCGGCGTCGCGGTCTCCACCACCGTCCCCGACGGCTCGGTGGACCGGGCCGGTGACGAAGGCCGTCTCGCTGTAGCCGAGCGCGGCAGCGACCTGCTGCATCTGCGTCGCGGTCAGGCAGGCGGCGTCGAGGACGACCCCGGCCGGGTTTCCGCTGTCAGGGCTGTCGCTGAAGGCAGCGAACCGCTCGATCGTCGGGCTGTCCTGATCCATGGTCGTCCTTCCTCGCCGGGTGAGGCTGTCGGCCGGCCCCTTCTGCACCTGGTCAGAGTCTCCTCCTCCACAGCGGGCTCGCCCTTTTCGACGCAGCTCTCGACCGGCGATCGGCGGCGTCGCCTTCGGCCCGGTTGCCCGCCGGACCCCGAAGGCAGGGGCTAGCCTCTGCTCACCCACAGCCTGACCGCCCCGGCGGCGTGACCGATCGGAGAGCCGGATGGCCTACACCATCGACCTCAGCGGGCGGGTCGCGCTCGTCACCGGCGGGACGAGCGGCATCGGGCTCGCCACCGCGGCCAAGCTCGCGACCGCGGGCGCGCGCGTCGTCATCTGCGGGCGCAACGCCGAGCGCGGTCGTGCCGCGGTGGCGGACATCGGAGCAGACGGCCTCGTCAGCTACCTGCAGGCCGACGTGTCGGACGACGAGCAGGTGCGCGAGCTGGTCGACGCCGTGGTGCGGGAGCACGGCCGCCTCGACATCGCCGTCAACAACGCCGGCAACGTCGAGACGCTCGACCCCTCCGCGAGGACCAGCGTCGAGGTGACGCCGTCGCACTTCGATGCCACCATCCGCACCCTCATGACGAGCGCGTGGCTGTGCATGCGCCACGAGATCCCGGCCATGATCGCCGGCGACCCCGCCGGGCCGGGAGCGGCGCGGGGTGCCGTCGTCAACGTCTCGTCGATGGACGCCGCCCTCCTCGCCGCCGGAACGGGCAGCTACTCCGCCGCGAAGCTGGGCCTCGAGGCGCTGACCGTCAGCACGGCGAAGGAGTTCGCCGCCCGAGGCGTGCGGATCAACGCCGTCCGTCCCGGTGCCATCCTGACGCCGATGCTCGAACGCAACCTCCGTGGCGACAGCCCGCAGGAGAGGGCGGAGCGCGTCGCGGCATACGAGGCCGTGATCTCGATGCGGCGGCTCGGGGAGCCCCGCGAGGTCGCATCGGTCATCACCTGGCTCTGCTCGGACGAGGCGTCCTACGTGACCGGGCAGGTCCTCAACGTCGACGGCGCGATCTCGCTCTAGCGCTCGTGCGGGCGCGTGGCGAACACTTCGACCGGCCTGCCGTAGTAGGCGTCGGAGCTGCCACGCGGGTGGAGGCGGAGGCGACGGCACACGGCGAGTGAAGCGGCGTTGTCAGGGCTGACGACGGCGACGACCTCCTCGAGCCCCGCAGCGACCCCACGGGCGATGGCCGCACGGGCTGCCTCGGTGGCGTAGCCGTTGCCCCCGTGGTCAGGATGCAGGTGCCAGCCGACCTCGACCTCGCCGCCGACGTCAGTGCAGGAACGGGCTGAAGGGCAGTGCGCCGACGCCCGAGCGCTCATGCCTCGTCGGCGGCAGGCCGACCAGCACGCGATGGATGTTCAGCCAGCCCTCCGCCCCCGTGTCCAGCACACCACCGTGGGCCTCCCACGGCTCGAGCAGGTGTCCGTCGGCGGCGTGGTCGCCGGCCAGGCGCTCCATGCGGGCCAGGGCGACCGGGTCGGCGCCGTGCCCGAGGTCCTGCAGCTGCTCGAGCGGCCAGCTCTGCACCAGCTGCGACACCGCGGCCGGCACGGCCTGCATCGGCTCGACCCGCAGGCCTTGGACCAGCCGGATCGGGTCGTTGGCGGCGGTGATCGTGTAACGCCGCACCTCGCACCGGCCGGGGCTCAGGTCACCGATGCCGCCCACGGCGTGACCGGCACCTGCGGACTCGACGTGGATGACGTTGTCGGCATCGAGGCCGTACTGCTCGCTCGTGCCGACCACGGCCCCGCCGTAGGAGTGCCCGATCACCGTGACGGCCGGACCCACCACGGGTCCCTGGGCGCGAGGCACCTCGTTGCGGGCCGCCGGTGACTGCTCGATCTCCTGGCGCAGGTCGTGGCTGAAGGTTGCGAGCCGGGGTGCGAGCCGGTCGGCGTAGTCGTGGAAGGGGGCGTCGGTGACGATGCCGTCGGGCAGGTCGCCGCCCATCCACGTCACCATCGCCACCCGACCGTCCGAGGCGTCCACCCAGGACCGCGACCGCCGGGCGTTGGTCTCGTGGCCGCCCAGCTCGGCGGTCGTGCCGGGGACGAACACCCCGACGCCGACCGTCGCCGCGGTCAGCGCCCCGTGCAGCTCGACGACGGAGCCGTCGTCGGCATTGTCGAACCACAGGACCTGCCGGGACGGATCAGCCGCCAGGGTGCGCAGCTGCGCCAGGTGCGCCCGGTCACGTTCGAGCTGGTCCCAGCGGTAGACCAGCCCGGGCCCTCGGACCTCGCCGGTCTGAGCCGCATCCCACGCATCGCGCCCCAGCGCGTCGTTGCGGCGCTCCTGCTCTGCCACGGCGGCCACGATGCGGACGTGGTTCGCCGTGGCACGGACCTCGAAGGGCGCACCGGAGAGGTTGCCGACCACGCCGGGCCACAGCAGCGCCGCCACCTGCTGTTCAGAGGGGCTCAGGGCCTCGAACCCCCCGCGGACCGCGAGGCGGCGCGGCCATCCTGAGTCACCTGCGGAGGCCAGGGTGGGCCCCCGAGCGGCACCCAGGGTGGCCAGGAACGTCTCGAAGGAGACCAACGGCACGGGCCCCGTGCCCACCGGGTGGGAGCCGGCCAGGACGAAGGATGGGAGGAGACCGCCGGTGTCGGCGCCGGCCTGAGGGCGGCGCGCGACCAGCTGGGCCGCGACGCCGGGGTTGGCCTGTAGGTGGGCGGCGAACGATGCAGCGTCCCACCCTGCGGCCTCGGGCGGCAGGATCCCGGCGTCCACGAGCCGGCCCACCTGCGGCGCCAGCCGACCCTGTGACCGGGTGCCGTCGGACAGCAGCGCCAGCTCCGCGCGAAACCGCGACACGCCGCCCGCCCCGATGCCGGTCCCCGGCACCACGGCGGCACCCTGCACGACCAGCCGGTCCAGACCGCGTCCCACGCGGTCGACCTGCTCCTCGGCGTGCCGGTGCAACCGTGTGTATGCGGCATCCACCGAGGCCGTGTCCGGATGACCGGTGCGTGCCTGCGCGAGGTGCAGCTGCCGCTGCACCTCCACGATCCGCGCGTGCGAGTGGGGGTCCCCGAGGTCGGCACGTGTCGCCGCCCGCACCTGCCCTTCCGCGTGCGAGAGCACCTGCCATGCCTCATCGAGCTGCGACACCTGCCGACGCCACCGCGCCAACGGATCGACCAGCCCTGCCAGGAGCGTCGCCGCCCGGGCGTAGACCTGCGCCGCCTCCCGGGCGTCGTCGCTGCACCGGCGCGCATCCTCGAGCGCGAGCACGGACGCGCCGCCCTCCGGCCACGCCGTCGCGACCGCACTGACCTGTGACTCCACCTCCCGGCCGACCTCGCCCATCCGCTGCGCGAGCCGGCGCCACTGCCGCGCCTGCGCCTCGACGACGCACGGGTCGTCCCCGACGGCCTCGAACCGCACCATCAGTGCACGTCCCCGGCGCTGGTCGGCAAGACATGTGACAGCAGCTGCGCGCTCACACGCTCGAGGTTCTGCCTCGTCCACGAGGCCTGCTGCAGGGCAGTGGCAAGCAGACCCAGCTCGGAGCGCACCGCTGACAGCCCGTCGCCCCACACCGCCTCGAACCGCGACACCTCGGAACTCACCGACGGATCACGACCCGCCGCCGAACCGAACACCGTGGTGGGCGGTCGGGGCACCTGCTCGCCGCAGTCACGCAGCCGCGCGCCGGCCGCCGCCACTGCGGGGGCATCCACCACTTCTCGGCTCACGGCCACCACGTCCCGCCGCCGCTCCCTGCACCACATCCCCTGTCCATGGGCTGACGCTAGACACCCGGCGGGTGCCACCCCGGCTGTTGTCCACAGCCGGGTCAGAAAGGCACGGCCGCCATTTGTCGCGACATGCCGGACCGGCGCCACGAACCGGCTCACGCCGGCTGCCCGAACCTGCTCCGTCCCGGTCGCGACGGTGCCACATTGAAATGTGGCGCCCTCCGCCGCCACAGGTCGCTCATAGGGGAACCATCATGAAACGACTCATCACCGTCGTCGCCGCTGCCGCGCTGACCGCCAGTGCCGCCATCGCGTCAGTGCCCGCGCAGGCCGCGTCCAGCAGTGCCACGCCCACCGCCGACAGCTCGGCCAGTCCCTACGTCCCGCCACCGATCCACTGGGGGGCGTGTTCCGACCCGACGCTCGTGCGCTACGGCGCGCAGTGCGGCATGGTCACCGTGCCCCTGGACTACGAGCACCCGCACGGCGCCCTCATCCACCTCGCAGTGTCCCGGCTGCGGCACACGACCCCGCAGTCGGCATACCAAGGAGTGATGCTCGTCAACCCCGGTGGCCCCGGGGGTTCGGGTCTCGTCCTCTCGGTGCTCCAAGGGTTCGTGCCGCACAACGCCGGCAAGGCGTACGACTGGATCGGCTTCGACCCGCGCGGCGTCGGTTCCAGCAGGCCGGCGCTGTCGTGCGACGGCAGCTACACGAGCTACGACCGGCCGTACTACGTGCCGGTGACGCACGGGCTGGAGAGCGCGTGGCTGACCCGGACGAAGAACTACGCGAAGGCGTGCACGAGGGCCGGTGGGGCGCTGCTCGACCACATGAAGACGACGGACAACGTCGCTGACATGGAGAGCATCCGGATGGCGCTGGGACAGAAGGAGATCAACTTCTACGGCTTCTCGTACGGCACCTACCTGGGCCAGGTCTACGCGACGTTGCACCCGGACCGAGTGCGGCGCTTCGTCCTCGACAGCAATGTCGACCCGCGTCGCGTGTGGTACCAGGCCAACCTCGACCAGGACTACGCCTTCGACCGGAACATGGGCATCTACTTCGACTGGGTCGCCAAGCACGACGCCGTCTACGGTCTCGGCAACGACGGCCAGGCAGTGGAACGCACCTACTACCGCATCCAGAACTACCTGCGCGCCCACCCACAGGCCGGCGGCACCATCGGACCGGACGAGTGGAACGACGTGTTCGTGAGCGCCGGCTACTACGTCTACGGCTGGACCGACATCGCCACCGCCTTCTCCGCCGCGGTGAAGCACGGCGACTACCGCGGCATCAAGGCGCTCTGGGACAACGCCAACCCCCAGGGGCCGGGAGCCGACAACGGGTATGCGGTGTACCTCGCGACACAGTGCACCGATGCGCCGTGGCCCCACAGTTGGGAGGTCTGGAGGCGCGACAACTGGCGGGTCTACGACAAGGCCCCGTTCCTGACGTGGAGCAACGCCTGGTTCAACGCGCCGTGCCGCACCTGGACGGGTGACACGGCCGACAAGCCCGTCACCGTGTCCGGACGGCAGGTACCGCCGATCCTGCTGATCGACGAGACCTACGACGCCGCCACGCCGTATGCCGGCAGCCTCGAGGTGCGGTCGCGCTTCCCGCGATCGGTCCTCGTCGAGGGCGTAGGCGGAACGACGCACGCGGGCTCGCTCTCGGGAGTGGCCTGCACGGACAACACGGTCGCGGCCTACCTCGCCACGGGCTCGCTGCCCGAGCGACGACCGGGTCGCCGCTCGGACCGGCAGTGCGACCCGGTGCCCCAGCCCAACCCGTCAGCGGCGGCAGCCACTGCGGGGTCCGGCACGTCCTCGACGCGAGCCGCCCTGAGCGCCCGGTGAACCTCCGCTGAGGTGCCGGCGTCCTCCCTGCACAGGGCCGGACGCCGGCATCGCACCGGCGTTCGTGCGCTCGAGCAGCGACGCCGGGTGTGGGTGGGCTCGGGTCTGCGGCATACTGGCGCCCGGGGTCGGCCGTCGCCCAAGCAGGTGGCTGTCGTCCGGGGTGAGGTGTCACAGGACGCCGAGTCGGACCTCGACCCCGCGGGCCTCTAGCTCAGTTGGTAGAGCGTCGGACTTTTAATCCGCTGGTCGTCGGTTCGAGCCCGACGGGGCCCACCACACGTCTGGGCAGGTCGGCCAGCATCCGTGGCATGTGGCCGCCCCTCCTACGGGGCCTCGGCAGGGACGGGGGGCACATCTGCGGCACAAGCCCGTCGAGGGCCAGAGCCACGGCGTCGAGGTCGTCGCCGAAGAGACCGGCGTACCGTCGAACGTCATCGCCGCCGACGTGTGCCCAGCATCTGCTGCACAGCCTTGACGTTCGCGCCCGCGGCGATCGCAGGGGAAGCCGCCGTGTGGGACACGTCGTGGGTTTGACGTTGACCAGGCCCGCTGCTCGGCAGGTCGGGTCGAACACGCGATGGCGCCAGTTCCCCAGGCGTACCGCTCCCCCACCCGGCGCGGTGAACAGCAGGTCGTCGGGCCCCTTCGTGACCGGCCGAGGTGGCCACGTCGAGCCGGTGTCGCTGTCGAGGGGTGGGCGTAGGGTTCGTGATGGGGTCGGCGCAGCCTGCGGCGACAGATCGGAGTCCCTCATGCCAGCCGATCCGCCCGGTCGGAAGCCACGCGGGGCGCAGTTGGCGGAACTGATGTCGCTCGTGCGCGCTGCTCGTGGAGACGTGCGAGTCCTGCGGGCGGGAAAGGTTGATCCGGCACGCTTGTCGGCCGCTCGTGGCGTACTGCTCGATGCCATGGAA
>NZ_BAAANB010000021.1:79443-121972 GCF_039529575.1 Terrabacter terrae | reverse complement strand
TTCAGCGGGGCATCCGTCACCAGCAGAACGCGTCCGGTCGTGCCACCGGTGCTGCCCTCAGCCGCCCATGGCTCCTGCCCTCCGGCGATCAGCGGCGCTCAGTGCAACCACCAGCGCATCGACCACCAAGGGTGGAGCCCGGCTAGCTCTACTGGCCAGACCCCACCGGGCAGACCTTCCTCCTCTGTCGTTGGCGACGACAGTGGCCCGACCAGGTCGCGCTGTGCTCCCCGAACCAGGTGCCTCACCGACCGGTCAGTCGGGACCAAAGTCCATACCTCCACGACGGTCGAAGTGACACAGTGACCACCATGCCCGACTACGCGGTCCGCGCCGCCTTCGACGAGGTGCTGTCCCGAGAAGTCGACGAGCGTCTGCTCGCCCTCGTGCCCGGCGCGGTCGTCTCCCACCCGCTCGAGGGAGGGACCGAGGTCGCCGTGCCGACCACGGGGAGGAACGTGCTCCATGTCGCGGATGACCTGTGCCGCGTCGCAACCCGTCTGTGGGGGATCGCCGGCGTTGACCCGGTCGCGCTGTCGATCGACCCGGTCGCCCTGTCGATCGGCCTGCTCGAGGACTGAGGCCCTCCAGGTTCGCTGAACCTACACCCGGAGATCAGCGCCACCAGGACGTCGCGCAAGCCTCCGGCGTTGGTTGGTCCTCCAGTTCATCTCAGGATCCGAGGATCGTCCAGGCCCTCGACGGGGCCGCGGTTGCGTCTTCAGTGCCACAACGGTGCATGCTCCCCAGCAGGCGAACGCCATGCCGGCGACCGATCGTGCCGATGAGCTGGCCGCGGGGGGACTCGCGGCGGTACCGCTTGTCACCCCTGGAGCAAAAGCGCACACTCGAAGGCAGGCAGAGACTTACGGCAGAACTTCGGTCGTTCGCCCAGAGAGCGAGGCCCTTGATCAAGGGCCGGTTGCCGCGGTCTGCCCGCGGCGCAACCCGACGGACGGACCAACGCCGACTTCTCTGAAACGAGGCCCGGGTGGCCGAGCTCACGGCCCACATCGATCTGCCCCTGTTCGACGCCAGCGCAGCACCCACCGCCCGCAAGGCCATTCGTCCGATCCTCGAGTCTTGGAACTGCACCGATGAAGACTGGCTGCGTGATGCTGAACTCGTAGTGAGCGAACTCGTCACCAACGCGATTCGACATGGCGGTGGCGGCCTGGAACTTGCGCTGACGATGCATGAGAGATCAGTGACGGTCAGCGTTGCCGACGGCTCTGCGGTGATCCCCGTGCTGGCGCTCGAACCGGGTGCCGAGGGCGGATGGGGGCTCCGCATCATTGAGGCACTCAGTGATGCCTGGGGCGTCGACAATCAGCGTGGCGGAAAACGAGTGTGGGTCCGCCTGCACGAACCTGCGAACGAGTGACCCAGCCGGGCTCCACACGCGCGCAGGTCGACCGGCATCTGTCGCATGAGACCTCCCCTTTGGTTCTACTCGGACTCGAGCAGCCTCTTTGCGGAGTCGAGTGCGGCCATCTCCCCGTCCATGGACTTCTGGACCGATCCGGACATCAGAAGCTTCTTGAGGCCGACCAGGTCGGCCGAGAGCGAGAACGTGACTGACGTCGAACCCGGTTGACCGGCCGGTCGACGACGATCGTTCGCTGCGCCCCGGGCATGCCACTCCTTCGAGAATGGACCTTCCAGCCCGATTCTCCCGCCGCCGACACAGGGTCCACAAGGGCGCTCCCAAGCGTGGCCAGCCGCGGGAGCATGGCCGGTGAGCGGTCCGCTGACGCCGTTGGATCAGCCGGCTGGGGAGTAGCCTCGTGCGGTGGCCGTGGACGTGGTGACCTCCATCGAGATCGACGTCGACCGCGATCAGGTCGCTGCCTTCGCAAGCAATCCGGAGAACGCTCCTCGCTGGTACGTGAACATCAGCTCCGTGGTCCTGGAGACTGCGCCACCCCTCGCCGTCGGGTCGCGCATGGCGTTCGTCGCCCACTTCTTGCGACGGCGTATCGCGTACACCTACGAGGTCCGAGAACTGCGCGATGGCGAGCGGTTCGTGATGAGTACCGCTGATGGCCCATTCCCGATGCAGACGACCTACACCTGGTCCGACACGGCGGACGGTGGCACGCGTATGACCCTGCGCAACCAGGGAGAACCGTCAGGTTTCGGCCACCTCACAGCACCAGTGATCGCCCGAGCCATGCGACGCGCCAACCGTAAGGACCTTCAGCGCCTCAAGAGCCTCCTCGAGAACTCAACCACCTAGTTCCCCGCGCCCGATGGGCTGGAAACTGCCCGGCCACGCGAGGCGACCTTGCCGTGCGGGAGGCCCTTCGCCGTCCCGGAGCGCTCCTCCGACAATGCTGAGCCGGCGAAGCGACGCAACGTGGCGTGAAACCCCTTGTCTTGAGCACGTCGGCACCCTTGGGCCACGTCCTCGGCTTCGACGCAGCCAATGACGTCGGACCGGACGTCCGACAGCGCGTCCAGCTCGCGGGCGAAGCGCGCGCGGAGCTCGTTCCTGCCTGTGAACGCGCCTTCGGGGGTGGTCAGGACGGCGTCGTCGGCATGGAGGTCGACCACGTCCGCAGATGCCGCCGAGCGGTCGTGCCGGGTCAGCGCCTGACTGGTCAGGGCGTCACGAGAGCCGGGGTCCGTTCTCCCGGCAGCCACAGGACCGCCTCGCCGGGAGCCACACCGCGAGTGAGCCGCCCACCGAGCGTGATCGCCAGTGCGGAGGCCCGTGACCATCCGGGATCGGGCTGCGCCGCAAGAGCACTGGTGCCGCCCGCGAGCTCCGGAACCACCCTGATCTCGGGGTGTGGACCCCCACCGTCGACCTCTACCCGGACGGCTGCGGCGTCCCGCCGCGCGTGGGAGACGAGCAGCTCGAGCAGCTCGCTCAGGGTGCTCGGCTCGACCCTGGCCAGGACGGGGCCCGACGACTTGCAGGTGACCGGCGGCCCACCCGCCTCACCAGCATGCCGGACCACGTCGTCGACGAGGCGCGCCAGGTCGACATCGGTCTTGCTGTCGCGGCGCTGCTGCGCGGAGAGCTCGAGCAGCTCGCCGATGGCGGTGCCCAGCCGGTCGAGGTCGCCCACGGATCGCCGCAGCTCGGTGGCCACGGCCTGCGGGGTCTCGGGCCACAGGGTCAGGTCCTCGAGGTCGAGACGGAGCGCCGTCAGCGGCGTGCGCAGCTCGTGGGAGGCGTGCACGGCCAGCTCCCGGTCACGGGCTCGGGCGCTCTCGATCCGAGCACCACTGACGACGAGGGCGTCGCGGATGGCCTCCGCCTCGGGCACCGGGTAGCCGGGCAGCCGCGGGTGCAGCTCCCCCGCCCCCAGGCCGTGCGCTGCGGTCGCGAGCTCCTGGAACGGTCGCGCCAGTCGCCTGGCCAGGACGAATCCGACGACGCCCGAGACGAGCACCAGCCCCAGCCCCAGCAGGACCACCGGAAGCAGCGCCTGCGAGACCTCGTCGCCGACGACCGTGGCACTGCGACGCGCGGAGAGCACGCCCCCGCCGGCCAGCCGTCGCGTGGCGAACAGGTCGTCCGCACGGGGTGCCTGGCCGTAGCCCGTGGACACCACGGTGCGCCCGCCGAGCTGGACCGACACCTGCTCGCCGGCAGCAGTCAGGCGGTCCAGGAGGTCCGGGCTGACGAGCTGGCCGGCGTCGAGGCGCTGATCCAGCACCACTGCCGCCAGGTCCGCCACCCGGTCGACCCGTGACTGCTCCTGTGCGCGGACCATGTCGGCCACCATGTACGCGCGTGGGACCCCGAAGAGGCCGACCACCACGACCGTGAGCCCGACGAACGCCGCAACCAGGCGTTCTCGCACGAGCTCACCCGGCTTCCAGCCGGAACCCCACGCCGCGCACCGTCACGATGCGGGCCGGGGCCTGGCTGTCGTCGAGCTTCTGTCGCAGTCGTCCCACCGTCACGTCGAGGGTCTTCGTCGAGCCGAACCAGTTCTCGTCCCACACCTCGTCCATCAGTCGCTCCCGGGAGAGCACCTGGCCCCGCTCGGAGTCCAGCATGGCGAGCAGGTCGAACTCCTTCGACGTCAGGGCGACCTCTTCGGGGCCCACCCACACGCGCCGCGCCCGTGGGTCCACCCGCAGACCGGGCGCCGGAGCGGCGGCCTCGACGGGCGCGCTCGCGACGCTGCTGCCCCGGGTCGTGCGCCGCAGCAGCGCCCGTGCGCGAGCGAGGAACTCGGCGAGCCCGAACGGTTTGCCGAGGTAGTCGTCGGCGCCGACGTCGAGCCCGACGACGCGGTCGAGCTCACCACCGCGGGCGGTCAGAATGAGGATGCCGTTGTCGTAGCCGTCGGTGCGCAGCTGTCGGCACACGTCGAGACCGTCGATGTCGGGGAGGCCGAGGTCGAGCACGACGAGGTCGACGTCCCGCGGGCGGCCCGCTCCAGTCCCGCAGCGCCTGTCGCGACCCGCTCGACCGCATACCCCTCGCGGTCGAGGGTGCGGAGCAGGGGCAGGGCGATTCCGTCGTCGTCCTCGACCACGAGGATCTGGTGCATCACCTCAGAGAGCATAGGGCGGCGGATCCTTCCGGGCCCGGGCACGCAACCGGGTGTCGCCGAGCACGAGGAGCGGGATCGCCACCGAGAGAGCCACGACGAGCAGCGCGGTCGCAGGCCAGTGGGCCGCGTGGCCGCCGGGCGCGCCGACGGTCGAGGCCAGCGTCTGGCACGTCGCGGTGCCGATGGCGAGCACCACGACGACCAGGCGCGACTCGAAGCAGTTGTCGCGCCACAGCTTCGCGCCGCCGAGAGTGCCGGCGGCCACGACGGCGCAGACGAGCACACCCACCCAGGAGGTCAGCGCAGCCGTGCTCGGGTGCCCCGCACCCACCGTCGCGGCGAGCGCGACGGTCAGCACGGCCGCGACCCGGGAACACGGCGTATGCCGGTGGCGGGCGAGGAGTCGCGCGTCGGTCCCGGCCATCAGAACTCCCTGTCCAGCGCGCCCAGCTCGGAGGTCGGCGCCGTCGAGGTGGGCGTGCCGTTGAGGTCGGTGGCCGCAGCTGACGGCGTCCACACCATGGTGGAGCCGGTGGACGACGTGCGCAGGACGCTGGCGTTCGTGGCACTGCCGAGGGTGATGGTGACCACGGTGGCCGTCGCGCCGTTGATGGTGGTCGTCGAGGCCACCATCGTCGCGGCGAACTGGGCGGTCTTGCTGGACTTGACGTAGTCCTGCTTGAGGTTGACCGAGCCGAGGTTGACAGTCGCCCCGCTGCGCAGCACGTCCAGCGTGTCGCCCGTGCTGCCGAACCCGAGCAGGTTGCCGTCCCGCAACCGCAGCGTCACCGGGAGGCTCGCCCCGGTCCAGCCCGGCGTGATGGTCGGGAGGGCGACCAGCTGGGTGTAGGTGAGCCGCAGGACGTCCCCGGAGTCGAGCCGGCCCGGGGTGGCGCCGCCCGACACCGTCTGCACGTCGTAGCCGCGCACCGGGCTGTTGTCCACGCGCCGGGCGCTGACCGTGGTCGACGTCGTCGTGCTGCTCTTGCCGTCCACGAGGACCGCCCGGAAGTCGTAGAGGCCGTCGGCCACCTTCGTGGTGTCCCAGCTGCACCCATACGGCGACGCCGTGTCGGTGCAGACGGCGGTCCAGGTGGTGGTCCCGGTCGGCGCGGAGTCGATGCGCACGGACGTGACGCCGGCCGTCGAGCTCGCCGTCGCCGTGAGCGTCGCCGTGCCGTTCAGGTAGGCGCCCGGGTCCTCCATCGAGACCGACGAGACGGTGTTGTCGACCGAGCGGCTGCCGACGACAGGCGAGGTCGTGCCATTGCCGACCGCGTCCGTCGCCACCGCCCGGAAGGCATACGTGCCGTCGGGCAGCTTCGTCGTGTCGTAGCGGCAGCTGAAGGGGTCGACGGTCAGCGTGCACGCCGTCGTCCAGGTGGAGGCGCCGGACAGCTGGTACTGGACGAGGACCTGCGACACACCGGACTCCGCGTCGCTCGCGGTCGCCGCGAGGGTCACCGTGCCACGCAGCGGAGTGCCGGGGTCCTGCATGGTGACCGTCGGGGCGACGTTGTCGACGAGGACGCCCGAGACCAGGGAGGACGTCGTGCTCGCGATTCCCGCGGTGGCCACCGCACGCACGTCGTAGGACTCGCCCTGGGTGAAGGCGGCGCCCGTGGTGTTCCAGCTGCACGCATACGGCGAAACGGTCGTCGTGCACAGCGTCTTCCACGTGGTCGTGCCGCTGACGGCGTACTGGATCGCGACCGAGTAGCTGACGGTGCCGGCGTTGTAGAGCGTGGCAGTCAGCGGCACGGTGCCCCTGACCATGTCGCCCGGGTCGCCCAGGACCACCAGGAGGTTGTTGGCGACAGTGGTCTGCACGCCGGCGGACGTCGTGGAGTAGCCGGCCTTGTCGGTGGCGGTCGCGCGGAGGACGTAGGAGCCGTCGGCGCCGACCGTGGTGTTCCAGCTGCAGACGTACGGTGCCGCGGTTGCCGTGCACAGCGTGACCCACGCCGAGCCGTTGGTGGCGAAGTACTGGAGGGTGACCGAGGCGACGCCGCTGTCGGCGTCGATTGCGGTCGCGGAGACGGTGACCGTGCCCTTGACGGGTGAGCCGGGATCGGTCACCGAGACAGTCGGAGGCGTCCAGTCGGACGCGGCGGTCACGCTGCTCACGGCGTTGGAGGTCGTGCTGCTGAAGGTCGCGCCGCTGAAGGCCACTGCAGGAGACACGAGCCCGCTCACCACGGCGAACACTCCCAGCACGCCGGCGACCGCGAGGGCCAGCTGTGCACGGGGACCGCGGGACATGGGTTTCTCTTCCTGAGGGTGTCGAGTGGACAGGTCCAACGCTAGGGAGCGGCACTCCACGGGTGGGCAACAGCGAGGGCTGCGGGCTCCACGCCTCGGTAACAATCGCGCCGCGCGGCTCGGCTCGCCTCAGGCGTGTGCGGCGGGAGCCTCGGCGGTCGGCTTCTTCCCGTTGCCGCGGGCGGCGCCCATCAACTGACCCAGGGCGACGAGCGCGATCAGGGCGGCCGGACCACCGATGACCATCATCCGGGTGTTGCGGTCGGCCAGGGCGATGAGCACCCACCCGGCGTGGGGCACGCCCAGCTGCACGACGGGCTGCTCCTGGGACACGAGCGTGAAGTGCCACGGGTCCGGCTTGGGGTTCGCGTCGCCCTTCGTGGTGAAGAGCATGCCGCCACCGGCGGCCGGCTTCATCTCCAGGATGCGGTGCGTGACGAGGTTGGAGACCCCGGAGTCGGCGGGCGGCAGGTAGGTGATGACGTCTCCGACCTTCAGGCCGTTCACGGGCACGGGCTTCTCGAGGACGATGGAGCCCTTGTCGTAGGTGCCCGTCATCGACCCCCCGGTGATGACGTAGCGGCTGTAGCCCATCAGGCTCGGCAGCAGCCAGGCGGCGCAGGCGGCGATGACGACGGTGACCACGAGGTTGGCCGACCAGCGGGACAGCCGGCGTGCGGTGCTGGCGCGTTCGGTCTGCTGCCTTGCCATGGTGTGCTCCTCGCTCAGGTCTGGTGGTTCGAGATGTCGAGACGTGTGGTGCCGGGAGGGGCTCCCCAAGCCCCGCCCGGCATACCTCGGGCCCCTCCCGGGCCCTCCGAACCCCTTGCGGGGTCAGCTCACTGGTTGACCGTCGTGGCCGCGTCCTGGACCGAGCTCCAGGAGTAGACGGCGCCGGCGGTCTTGCCCTGCTCGGCGTTCGTGGCGTCGGCGCTGAGCTTGACGGTGAAGGTGAAGACGTGGGCCTGGCCGGGCGCCCACGTGCCGAGGTCGTTCTTCGCGCCGTCGGTGAGGCCGCCGAAGGTGCCGCTGAAGACGGTCGCGTTGGCGGTCGTGTCCTTGATGTCGAGCGACAGGTTCGAGGCCGAGAAGCCGTTGGTCGAGGAGACCTCGGTCAGCGAGAAGAGGGCCGGCAGGGAGCCGGTGTTGGTCAGCGTCAGCGAGCCGTTGAGGACGTCGCCAGGCTTCAGGTTGGTCAGGTTGAAGATGGCCTGCCCGTCCTTGGAGTTGCTCTGCGTCAGGGTGCCGGCGGTGACCGCGGAGATCGTGTTGCCCGTGGTCGAGCTGAAGGTCGCACCCGAGCCCACGGCGATGCTGCCGGCGGCGAGGAGGGTGGCGAGGGGGACGAGGATCTTGCGGTTCATCTGGCTGCTCCAAGCTGTCTTGTGCAGCCGCTCGGCTGCCTCGGTGGTTTGCGCGTTGTTGCTACGAGAAGAACGTTATGGAGGCGCACACCACGGCCCGGCAACGTCAGATCCTCACTCCGGCCACATCGGGGAACCGTTCGACAACAGGTCCCCGACAGCGCCCGTAGACTCACGGGGCCGTATGCCGTCCCACCCCTTCGAGGGAGTCACCACCGTGATCGACGCGTTCGTCTACGACGCCGTCCGCACCCCCTTCGGCCGCTTCGGCGGATCCCTCGCAACCACGCGACCGGACGACCTCGCGGCGCTGGTCGTCCGCGCCGTCGTCGACCGGTCCCCCGGCCTGCGCACCGACCCGGGGGTGGTCGACGAGGTGGTCTTCGGCAACGCGAACGGCGCCGGCGAGGAGAACCGCAACGTTGCCCGGATGGCGACCCTGCTCGCGGGCCTCCCGACCAGCATCCCCGGCACGACGGTCAACCGGCTCTGCGGCTCGAGCCTCGACGCCGCGATCATCGCCTCCCGGCAGGTCGAGACGGGCGATTCCGACGTCGTCCTCGTCGGCGGCGTCGAGTCGATGACACGCGCCCCGTGGGTCATGCCCAAGACCGAGAAGCCCTATCCCGCCGGCAACCTCGAGCTGTCATCGACGACGCTCGGGTGGCGTCTGGTCAACCCGCGCATGCCGTCGGAGTGGACGGTCTCCCTCGGCGAGGCCACCGAACAGCTCCGCGAGAAGCACGGCGTGACCCGCGAACGCCAGGACGAGTTCGCGGCGCGCTCGCACCGGCTGGCCGACGCCGCGTGGGGCGAGGGCTTCTACGACGACCTGGTCGTGCCGGTGCCCGGCGTCGACCTCGGGTGGGACGAGTCGATCCGCCCCGACACCACGGTCGAGCGTCTCGCCGGGCTGAAGACGTCGTTCCGCAAGGAGGGCGGCACCGTGACGGCCGGCAACGCCTCGCCGCTCAACGACGGCGCCTCCGCGGTCCTGGTCGGCAGCGCCGCCGCCCGCGAGCGGCTCGGTCTCGACCCGGTCGCGCGCATCGCCGGGCGGGGCGCAAGCGCCCTCGACCCGCAGTACTTCGGCTTCGCCCCGGTGGAGGCGGCCGACCGGGCACTGGCTCGTGCCGGCATCACCTGGGCCGACGTGTCGGCCGTCGAGCTCAACGAGGCGTTCGCTGCGCAGTCCCTGGCCTGCA
The DNA here is from genome assembly GCF_039529575.1 of Terrabacter terrae. Taxonomy (NCBI): domain Bacteria; kingdom Bacillati; phylum Actinomycetota; class Actinomycetes; order Micrococcales; family Intrasporangiaceae; genus Terrabacter; species Terrabacter terrae. Next base: position 112,621 of record NZ_BAAANB010000021.1, on the reverse strand, counting down.
TCGACGCCTGGGGCATCGACCCCGAGATCGTCAACCGGCACGGCGGGGCCATCGCCATCGGGCACCCGCTCGGCGCGTCCGGCGGCCGCATCGTCGGCACGCTCGCCCGCAGCCTCCAGCGCTCCGGCGAGCGCTGGGGCGTCGCGTGCATCTGCATCGGCGTCGGCCAGGGGCTCGCCATGGTCCTCGAGAACGTCACCGCCTGAGCCGGAGCCACCGGCCGGCCGGCCGCGTGGCGAGTGCACACTCGCGTCAGGAGTGCACGGTGAAGCGCGCACTCCTGCGGTCGGCGCGCACCGCTGAGGCGGGGCCGCACCGCGGCGGTCAGGGCAGGGAGGCGCCGCCGCACATGACGAGGGTCTGGCCCGTCACCATCGCACCGGTCGGCTCGAGGAGGAAGCGGGTCAGGGCCGCGACCTCCGACGGCTCCACCAGCCGGCCGAGAGGCGGCACGACCGGCGGCACGGAGGCGCGGTTCGGGTCCTCGAGCATCGCCGTGCGCGTGGGGCCGGGCGCGACGACGTTGACGGTGATCCGGCGGGGCGCGAGCTCGGCGGCCCACGCGCGCGCCATCGCGGCGAGCGCGGCCTTGGTGGCGGCGTACTGGCTCTTGCCCGGCACACCCGTCATCGTGCGGCTGCCGAGCAGCACGACGCGCCCACCGTCGACGAGCAGGTCGACCAGTCCGCCGACGAGCAGCTCGGCGCCGCGGACGTGCACCGCCCACATCCGTTCTCCGTGGGCGGGGTCGAGGCCGCCCAGCCGGCCGGAGTACTGCAGGCCGGCGGCGTGGACCACCGCGTCGAGGCCGTCGGCTGCCGCCGCGCGCACGACGTCGACGGCCTGCGCGGTCGACTGCACGTCGGCGAGGTCGCACCGCACCCACGTCGCCGACTCCGGCAGCCCACCGCGCGAGCGGCTCAGCCCGAGCACCCGCCAGCCTGCACCGAGGAGATCCTCGGAGATGGCGAGTCCGATGCCCGAGCTGGCCCCCGTGACGACCGCGGTGCGTGTCCCGCGCTCGGCCGGCGTGTGGCCGGGCGCGTGTCCTGCCGTCACGCCGGCCGGCTCCCGCGCAGTCGGTCGACGACGCCGGCGGGCAGGTGCACGTGCTTGATGGCGCGACGGTGGTAGGTGTAGGCGACGTGCAGGTCGCCGTCAGGGCCCGGCAGGACCGAGGGGTAGGACAGCTCGCGGTTGAGCCCGTCGCGGGAGTTGTTGGACATGCAGTAGCCGTCGCCCGTCTCGATATCGACCTGCACCGGCCAGGACCGGCCCTCGTCCGGGCTGAGACCCAGCGTCATCGGGGCCCGGGGCGCACCCCAGTAGGCTGTCCGGCGTCCCGCGGCCTCCGCGGCCTCGGGGGACGGCTCGGCCACGACCGGACCGTCGAGGCCGTCGACCACACCCTCGTCGTCGATCTCGTCGTAGAGCGAGACCCGGCGTTCCGTGGCGTCGAGGGCCGAGCTGCGGTTGAAGACGAGGGCCACCTCTCCCCCGCCGGTCACGACGGCCTGGATCGAGGAGTTGTTGTTGGGCAACCCTGTCGGGGTGGGCGCGGCCCACGTCAGGCCGTCGTCGGTCGAGGTGGTCTCCCAGACGTGGTCGGCCCAGCGGCTGCGGAAGCACGCCCACAGCGAGCCGTCCTGTCGCGCAACGAGGTTCATGTGCACGCAGCCGAGCGACCCGGGCACCTTCGACTCGGTCCACGTCTGACCGCCGTCGTCGCTCCGCCAGACGCTCGAGGTGTCCTCGTTGCCGACCCACTTCTCGCCCGGCACGGTGACGCAGTTGAAGACGGGCAGCAGGATGCGTCCGGTCGGGAGCACGATGGGCGGCTGCCGGACGAACACCCCGCCGGCGTCCGTCGCGGGCAGCAGCACGGTCGGGCGCTCCCAGGTGACGCCGCCGTCTCGGGAGACACGGCGGCGCACCTCGGAGGTGTCCTGGTTGCCCGCGAGCTGGGCGGTGTAGAGCAGCCAGACGTCGCCGTCCGGGGCCGTGAAGAGGATCGGGTTCTGCTCGGAGCGGGTCGGGTCGTCGCTGAGCGGCACGGGGTCCTGCCACGTGTCGGTGCCCGACGGCATACGGGAGAGGTAGGCGGTGATGTCGCTGACGCCCTCCTGGGTGCCGCCGAACCACACGCAGGCCAGGTCGCCGTTCGGCAGCCACGCGAGGTTGGCCGCGTGGCACTGCACCGTCGGGGTGGGGAGGTATGCCGTCCGACCGCCTCCCTCGCGCGGGCGCAGCACGCCGTCGGTCGGCAGCACCTCCGCCGACCCGGCGACCGTCACGACTCTCCCCGGGCCGCCCTGAGGTGCGCCGAGGCGGCCTGCTCGAGGTGGACGAGGTCGGACGAGACGGTGGCGAGCGTGAACCCCTGGCCGAGACGCTTCGCGGCGACGTCGCCGCTGGGGGTGTGGAACCCGGCGGCGATGCCCGCCGCCTCCGCGGCTGCGAGGATGCGCTCGACCGCGGCCTCGAAGACGTCGTCGACCTCAGGGTCGGTAGACGTCGCCCCACCGACGGCGAGGCGCAGGTCGGACGGGCCGATGTAGAGGCCGTCGATGCCGGGCGTCGCCGCGATCGCCTCGACGTTCTCGAGGCCCTGCGGGGTCTCGATCATCGCGAGGACGACCGTGGCCTGGTTGGCGTCGGCGGGATCGGGGCCGATGCGCAGCTGCGAGCGCATGGGGCCGTAGGACCGGATGCCTTCGGGACCGTACTTCGCGTAGGAGACCGCACGGGCGGCGTCCTCCGCGGTGTTGACGAGGGGCACGATGATGCCCGCGGCGCCTGCATCCAGGGCCTGCCCGATGAGGAACGGCTCGTTGGCCCCGACGCGGACCATGCCGACCGACTCGCCGCCGGCGTCGATGGCCTGCATGCCGGACAGGATTCCCTTGTAGTCGAGCAGGCCGTGCTGGGCGTCGAAGCACACGTAGTCGTAGCCGACCCGGGCGAGGCGCTCGGTCGAGACGGGCGAGTCGATGATGACCCAGTAGCCGAGGATCGTCTCGCGGGCGCGCACGCGGCGGGCGTAGTCGAGCACGCGGGCCCGGCTGCGCTCCATCGCCGTCCGGCCGGCGTCGGCCGCGCGGCTCATCGGTTGTACCCCGGCATGGAGCCCAGCAGCGGGGCACCTGCCTCGTCGCACGCGGCGACGACGTCGTCGGGGAGCGGACCGGCTTGTGCAGCAGTGATGTTGGCCTCCAGCTGGGATGGTTTGGAACCGCCGAGCAGCACCGCCGAGACGACCGGCTTGCTCAGCAGCCAGCGCAGCGACAGCTCGGGGAGGGTGATGCCGGCCTGCGACGCGATCGCGCCGAGGGCCTCGATGACCGCGAACGTCTCGGCGTTCCAGTAGCGGTCCTTGTACATGGTGGCGAGCGCCGAGGAGCCGAAGCGGCCCTCGCCGGGCGACTCGGTGAACGAGTGGCGTCCGGTCAGCAGACCCCCGCCGAGGGGGTTGTAGACGACCGTCGCCAACCCCTTGGTGGTGGCGAACTCGGCGTACTCCGCCTCGATGCGGCGGGCGACGAGGTTGTAGAGCTGCTGGGCGAGGATCGGCCGGGGCGTGCCCAGCGCGTCGCAGGCGGCGAAGACGTCGGCGATCTGCCAGGCCGAGAAGTTGGAGACGCCGATGGCGCGGACCTTCCCCTCCTTGAGCAGCTCGCCCAGGGCGGAGACGGTCTCGTCGATCGGCACGGACCGGTCGGGCTGGTGGAGGTAGTAGACGTCGACGAAGTCGGTGCCCAGGCGGCGCAGGCTCGCCTCGAGCGAGGACCGCAGTCCTGCGGCGGAGAGCAGCGGCGCGCCACCGGCGTCGCCCGGGTAGATCCCGGCCTTGGTCGCGATGGTCGCGGCGTCGCGGCGGCCGGCGAGGATCTCGGCGAGCATCTCCTCGCTGCGCCCGCCGGCGTACCCGTTGGCGGTGTCGATGGAGGTGATGCCGGCGTCGAGCGCGGTGTCGACCATGGTGCGGGCCGTGTCGAGGTCGACGGTGTCACCGAAGGTCATGGTGCCGAGGACGAGTCGCGGGAGCGGCCGGTCGAGACCGGGCAGGTCGATGGTGGGGAGGGCAGCGGTGGTCATGACGCCTTCTCGGTCTCCGCCGTGCGGGAGGCGGCGATGTGTCGGATGAGGTGGCGGGGTTTGATGCCGGTCATCAGGGCCGGCTCGAGGGCCGATCGGCGCAGGCGCTGGGTGTACTCCTCCTGCGGCCGCGACAGCAGGTCGTCGGTGCGGCCGACCTCGACGATGCGCCCGGCCCGCATGACGATGGTGTCCTGCGAGATGGCGCGCACCACGCCCAGGTTGTGCGAGATGAAGAGGTAGGTCAGGCCCGTGTCGCGCTGGATGTCTGCGAGCAGCTCGAGCACCTGGGCCTGCACCGAGACGTCGAGCGCGCTCGTCGCCTCGTCGCACACGAGGAGCTCGGGACCGGATGCGAGCGCCCTGGCGATGCCGATGCGCTGGCGCTGTCCGCCGGAGAACTCGGGAGGCTTGCGTTCCAGGGCGGTGCGGGGCAGTCCGACACGGTCGATGAGCTCGGCCGCCTTGTCGCGCTGTACCTTCCGCGACTTCTCGCCGCGGACCTTGATCGGCTCGGCGACGATCTCCTGCGCCGTGAGGTGTGGGTCGAGCGAGCCGTAGGGGTCCTGGAACACCATCTGCACGCGGTGCCGCATCGGGCGCAGCTGCTTCTCCGTCAGCCCGGCGAGGTCGGTGCCGTCGAGGTCGATGACACCCGAGGTGGGCTTGAGCAGGCGGACGAGCGCCTTGGCGATCGTCGACTTGCCGCAGCCGGACTCCCCCACGATGGCGAGGGTGCCCCCGCGAGGGACGCTGAACGACACGTCGTCGACCGCACGGAAGACGTCCTTGCCGGTGCCGTACTCGACGACGAGGTTGCGTACGGTCAGCAGGTCCTCAGCCATGGCTGGCCTCCTTCACGGGCTTCGGGGCGCCGTATGCCGTGGGCCCGGCCGACGCAGTCCCCTCGGGCTGCGCCGGGACGTCGGTGGCGGCATACGCCTGGCCGTTGGCGCCGACGGCCGGGTCGTCCCACGGGCCGAGCTCTGGGATGGCACCGAGCAGCTTGCGGGTGTAGGGGTGCTGCGGGTTGTCGACGACCTCGGTGACGGGGCCGCCCTCGACGAAGGTGCCCGACTTCATGACGTGGATGCGGTCGCTCATCAGGCGCGCGACGCCGAGGTCGTGGGTGATGAGCAGCAGTGCGATACCCGTCTGCTCCTGCATCTCGAGGAGCAGGTCGAGGATGCCGGCCTGCACGGTGACGTCGAGCGCGCTGGTCGGCTCGTCGGCGACGATGAGGTCGGCGTCGGTCGAGACGGCCATCGCGATGAGGACGCGCTGGAGCATGCCGCCCGAGAGCTGGTGCGGGTAGGCACCGAACTGCTTGGCAGGGTTGCGGATGTGCACCTGCTCCATGAGCGAGAGGGCACGCGCCTTGGCCTCGGCCTTGCTCAGCTTGGGGTACTTGATGCGCACGGCCTCGGTCATCTGCCTGCCGATGGTGCGGATGGGGTTGAGGGCCGTCATGGGATCTTGCGGGATGAGCGCGACGGCTCGGCCGCGGAGCTTGTCGATGACCTTGCGGCTTCCGGTGACGTCCTTGCCGCCGATGCGGGCCTCGCCGGAGATGACCGCGAGATCGTCAGGGAGCAGGCGCAGGATGGCCATCGCGGTCGTCGACTTGCCCGAGCCGGACTCGCCGATGATCGTCACCGTCTCGCCCTCGTCGATGTGGAAGCTGACGCCGTCGACGGCGCGTACGACGCTCGTGCCGGTCATCAGCTCGACGTGTAGGTCCTTGACCTCGAGGACGCTCATGACTGGTCTCCCTTCGCGCGTCGGACCCGGTCGCGCAGGCCGTCGCCGACGAGGTTGACGCCGACGACGAGCAGCGCGATGGCGATGCCCGGGATCGTGACGAGCCACGGCTTGCCGGTGACGAACAGCTCGCGTCCGTCGGAGATGATGCCGCCCCACGTGGGGTAGGGGCGCTGGACGCCGGCGCCGAGGAAGCTGAGAGCGCTCTCGAGCAGCACGGCCTGGGCCAGCAGCAGCAGCACGACGACGAGCACCTGCTGGAGGATGTTGGGGATGACGTGCCGATTGAGGATCGAGAACTTCGGCAGGCCGAGCACCCGCGCCGCCGCGACGTAGGGCTTCTCCCGCTCGACGAGCACGAGCGCCCGGGTGATGCGCGCCGGCTCGGGCCACTGGGCGAAGGCGATGACGAGGGTGATGACGGGGATCGACGGGCCGAAGAGGGCGACGACGAGCAGCAGCATGAGCAGCAGCGGCAATGCCATCTGGGCCTCGAGCAGCCGGGAGATGATGGTGTCGACCCAGCCGCCGAAGTAGCCGGCGGCGGCTCCTGCGACGATGCCGAAGAGGCCAGAGACGAAGATCGCGAGGAAGCCGATGACGAGAGAGGTCTGGCCGCCGTGCAGGATGCGTGAGAGCAGGTCGCGTCCGTTGGGGTCGGTACCGAGCAGGTGCCCCGCGCTGAAGGGCGGCAGCGATGACTGGCTCAGCTGGCCGACGATCGGGTCGGGCAGGGGAAGGACTCCCGCAAGGACGACCGGGATGACGACCACACCGGCGCAGATCGCGCCGACCCAGATCTTGATGGTGCTGTAGCGCGCGCGGCGTGCGGCTGCGGACCGGCGCAGCAGCACCTTCGTCACCGCGGAGTCGCGTCCGAGGATGGATCCGGGCACCTCGCTCAGGTTGGGCACCTGCGGGTGGCCGGGCAGGTTCGTCGAGGTGGTCATGCGCTGGCCTCTCCGAGTCGGACCCGCGGGTCCATGAGCGGGTAGAGCAGGTCGACGAGCAGCTGGACGACGAGCGCCAGCAGCACGGTGACGAGGACGGTGGCCTGGATCAGCGGGAAGTCGCGCTGTTTGAGCGCGTTGACGACGAGCTCGCCGACACCGGGCCAGTTGAAGACGACCTCGACGATGACGACACCGTTGAGCATCGCCGCGAACCGGGTGCCGAGGGCCGTCACGACGGGCAGGGCAGCGTTGGAGAACGCGTAGCGCCAGGTCAGCGCGCGCTCGGACACCCCTCTCGACCGCGCGACCGTGAGGTACGGCGAGGCCAGGTTGACGACCATCTCGCGACGCACGAGCCGCGAGATGAGCGCGATCTGCAGGATCGCGATCGTCACCGTCGGCAGGACGATCGAGGCCACCGAGTCGAATCCTGCGGGCGCGAACCAGTGCAGGTTGACCGCGAAGAGGATGAGCAGCACGAAGCCGATCCAGAAGTCCGGCATCGACTGGCCGGCGATGGTGCCGATGTTGGCACCGAGCTCCGGAGCCGTGTTGCTACGACGCGCCATCCACACGCCGAGCGGGATCGCCACGGCCGCGGTGACGACGATCGCGGCCACCGCCAGGGTGATCGTGTAGGGCAGGCGTTCCAGGACGACCTCGAGCGCCGGGCGCTTGAAGAAGAACGACGTGCCCACGTCCCCCTGGAACAGGTGCTGCAGGAAGGTCACGAACTGCACCGGGATCGACTGGTCGAGCCCGAACTGCACGCGAATGGCCTCGAGCTGCGCCGAGGTGGGGTTCGGCGGCGCATAGTTCGCCGCCGGGTCACCCGGGGCCATGCGCAGCAGGACGAAGACGGTCGCCACGGCCAGGAAGGCCGTCAGGATCGTCTGGCCCACCCGCTTGAGGACGTACTTCAGCATGAGAGCACCTCGCTCTGGTGGGGTTCGGTCAGCCGGAGACGGTCACGGCGGCGAGGTCGTAGGAGTTGATCGCGCGCAGCTTGAGGTTCTGCACGCGCTTCCGCTTGGCCAGGACGTTGTTGGGCGTCCACGCCCACATGGCCGGCCACAGCGCCCAGATCTTCTCCTGGGCCTGGGCGAGCAGGGCGTTGCGCTTGCCCTCGTCGGCCTCGGCGCCGGCCTGGTCGAGCAGCGTGGAGATCTCGGGGAAGACGAACCCCTGGTAGGTGTCCTTGGTCTTCTCCTTCTCGGCCGTGCCGCCGTACTGCCCCACGAGGTTGGTCAGGGCCAGCCCGGTCTGGTTGCCGTAGCCGTTGGCCAGCACGTCCCAGTCGCCTGCCTCACCGCGGCGCCACGCGTTGATGTCGCCGCCCTTCGGGATCATCTTCAACGTGGCGGTGACGCCGACGGCGGCCAGCATCTGCGAGACGGCCTCGAGCACGCGCGAGGCCCCCGCGAACTCCGAGTCCTCCCAGATGAACGTCAGCTTGAGGCCGCTGCCGCCGTTCGCGGCGAGCATCTGCTTCGCTTTGGCCGGGTCGTAGGTGTAGGCGCCGGTCTTGACGTAGCCGGACAGGGTCTTGGGCACGACGCCCTCGGCCGAGGTGACCTGGTTGTTCATCAGCGCCTTGATGAGCGAGTCGTGGTCGATCGCGTAGCTGAGGGCCTCACGCACCTTCGGGTTGGCGAGCGGGTGCCCCTTCGGCTTGCGGAAGTTGTAGAAGAGGTGGATCAGGCGCGTCCCGGGGGTCTCGATGACGTCGATGTCGTTGTTCGTCTTGAGCGAGGTCGCCGACTCGGGCGTGATGGTGTCGATGACGTCGGCCTGACCGGAGGTGATCGCGATGACGCGGGCGCCCTCCTCCTCCTGGTAGGAGACGTTGACCTGGTCGAGCTTGGCCTTCTGGCCCCAGTAGTTCTCGTTGCGCGTCAGCTTGTACGTGCCGGTGCCGGTGTCGGCGCTGGCGATGACGAACGGGCCGGTGCCGAGGCCGGTGCTCAGCTCCGCGGGCTTGTTGTCCTTGGCCGGGGTGATGAGGATGTTGGACATCAGCGAGTTGAGCGTGACGACAGGGACCTTGGTCGTCAGCGTGAAGGTCTTGTCATCGATCTTCTTGAAGGTCGGCTGCTCCGGGAACTGGGCGGCGACGTAGCCCGCCGGCACCTGGAAGTAGAACTTGAGGGCGGTCTCGACGTCCTCGACCGTGACCGGCGACTTGTCGGAGTAGTGGATGTCGTCGCGCAGCTTGACGGTCCACTCGGTGGGCTTGGTCTGCTCGAACGACTGGGCGAGCACAAGCTCGGGCGTCAGGTTGTCGCCGATCTTCGTCAGGGCCTCGCGGACCGCGCGCTGGACGGTGACGGCTGCGTCGTACTGGTTCAGCTTGTTGTCCAGGCTGACCAAGTTGCGGTTGAGCACGATGCTCAGTGTGCCTCCGGCACCACCCGCCCCGGCGGTGCTGGCGTTCGTGGCGGTCTTGGGCCCGGCACACGCGGCGAGGGCGGGAGCGAAGAGGGCTCCGGCGCCGGCCAGCGAGGCGAGCTTGAGGACCGAGCGACGCGACACCTCGCGCGTCGGCAGGTCAGACGTGGGAAGCAGTGCAGGCTGCTGGGGCATCGGGACTCCTCGTTGAGCGGTGGCCTCCCCGTCGGTGGCGCACACTGCGCCCCTCGGGATGACCAACCTTTGCACCGTTGCGTGATCTGCGCAATACCTGTAGCGTTTTTTGTGAAGGAGGGGTGCCGCAGTCGCCGCCCGATGCGTCCTCGCGCGCGCCGGACTCGAAGCTGCTTCCGTCCATCGGCACGGTCGCTGATTTCTATGCAGGACAGTGTGTTTACTGGTCGCAAGCGGGTAGGAGGACCCATGGCTGGACTGGCTCTGGGCGTCGTCGCAGACGACCTCAGCGGCGCGGCAGAGTGCGCAGCACATGCTCTCCTGCGCGTTTCGCGCAGTAGCGTGGCCCTCACCTCCTCGCACCCCTGTCCGAGGCCAGCGGATTGCGGCAACGGTGGCACGAGCGTGCTGACCGTCGACACCGACTCCCGAAGAGTGGACGCAGAGGGAGCCACCCTGGCCGTGCGCGCAGCGGCTGGCCTGGTCTCCACAGCCCCGGTGGTCGTCAAGAAGGTCGACTCCCTCCTCCGGGGCCACCTTGCCGCGGAGGTCGCCGCGCTGGCCGACGAGCTCCGTCGCACGCCGGTCGTCGCCGTCGCCAACCCCGCACTCGAGCGGGTCGTGCGCGACGGCGTGCTGCACGTCGCAGGCACGCCGCTCCACGACACCGAGCTGTGGGCGCTCGAGCCGACTCCCGCGCCGAGGCGGGTGGCCGACGCACTCGAGCCGCTGCTGACCGTGCTCGTCTCCCACCACACGGTGGCGCGCGGCGCCGAAGCCGTGTGCGTCGAGCTCGTCTCCGCGGCCGAGCGCGGTCTCGTGGCCGTTTGTGACGCCGTCACCGAGGCCGACCTCGACGTGGTCCATGCGGCGGCCCGGATGGCGAGCACAGCCACGGGCGAAGAGACCCTCCTCGTCGGCTCGGGCGCGCTCGCCGACGCCGCCGTCCGGGCGCTGCCGGAGCAGACCCCCAACGCCGTCGGGACGACGGCGCCCGGCGCAGGCGTACCCCTGGAACCCAGCGAGGCGCCGCAACCGCGCGATTCGGCATACGGCCACGACGCCTCGCCGTCCGGACTGCTGCTGGTGCTCGGAACGCGCGCACCTGGGGTGGCCGGACAGATCGCGGAGCTGCAGACGATGACGAGCGAGGTGCTGCTGGTGCAGCCGCAGAGCCTGCTGGACGCGCCGGACGCACTCGCCGCCCGCCTCGCCGCCGTGCCCAACCAGGGCACCGTCGTGGTCGCGCTCGACCCCGAAGCGCCCGCGAGCCCCACTCACGCGCGCCTGCTCAGCGACGCCCTCGCAGCGGCGGTCGCGCCCCACCTCGACCGCTTTGGCGCAGCGTTCCTCTCCGGCGGCGAGACGGCCCGCGCCGTCCTCGACCGGCTCGGGGTCCGCTCGCTCGAGGTCGTCACCGAGCTCGAGACCGGCACCGTCCTCAGCCGCCGTCCCGACGGCCGGCTCGTCGTGACCCGGCCCGGCAGCTTCGGCGACTCCGGCGCCCTGGTCCGCGTCGCCGAGCGCCTCTGCGGCTCGCCGGCGCCGGCTGGAGCCGCATCCACGCCACAGCCCCACTCACACCGTGCACACCGCAACCCACGCCCGCACGGGCGCGACCACCGAGGAGAACCCATGACCGTCACCCTTCCCCGCATCGCCGTGACCATGGGAGACGGCGCCGGCATCGGCCCCGAGATCATCGTCAAGGCCCTCGCCGACCCACACGTCGCCACACTCGCGCGCACGGTCGTCGTCGGTGACGCGCTGCGCCTCAAGCAGGCGGCGGACGTCGCTGGGGTCGCCGTCGACATCGTCACCATCGACGACGTCGAGCAGGCGACCGAGGCCCCGGGGCGGATCAACGTCATCGACCTCGCCCTCCTGCCGCCGGAGCTCCCCTTCGGCACGCTCTCGGCGGTTGCCGGCGACGCGGCCTACCACTACATCCGCGTCGCCTCCGAGCTCGCGATGGCAGGCAAGGTGCAGGCCATCTGCACGGCCCCGCTCAACAAGGAGGCGCTGCACGCCGGCGGCCACGTGTTCCCCGGCCACACCGAGCTGCTCGCCCACCTCACCGGCACACCCGAGGTCTCGATGATGCTCTCGACCGAGAGGGTCAAGGTCATCCACGTGACCACCCACATCGGCCTCATCGACGCGGTCAACCGCATCGAGCCCGGCCTCGTGGAGCGGGTCATCCGCCGCGGCCACAAGGCGCTCGTCGATGCCGGCAACCCGAACCCGAAGATCGGCGTCTGCGGCATCAACCCCCATGCCGGCGAGAACGGCCTCTTCGGCTACGGCGAGGAGGAGTCGAAGATCAACCCCGGCGTCGAGGCCGCCCGCGCCGACGGCATCGACGTGCACGGCGCCCTCCCCGCCGACACCCTCTTCTTCCTCGCCGGCCGCGGCGACTACGACCTCGTCGTCGCGATGTACCACGACCAGGGCCACGGCCCCGTCAAGGTGCTCGGCCTCGAGGCCGGCGTCAACGTCACGATCGGCCTGCCCGTCATCCGCACGTCCGTCGACCACGGCACCGCCTTCGACATCGCCGGCACCGGCATCGCCGACCACCGCTCGATGATCGAGGCGCTGCGACTCGGTGCGGAGATGGCGCCGCGACCCGCCGGCGCCTAAGGTGCCGAGCGTGGCAAGGCACACCGCACAGACGCGTCGGGGCGAGATCGTCCGCCTCGCCACCACCAGTGGTCTGGCGAGCGTGGAGGAGCTCTCGGAGGAGCTGGGTGTCACGGCGTCGACGATCCGGCGCGACCTCGCCAAGCTGACGGCGGCGGGCCAGCTGGCCCGCACCTACGGCGGGGTGATGAGCCTCGCGCACCACCCCGAGGCCTCGTTGCGCCAGCGCCTCGGCGAAGCGCACGCCGCCAAGCGTGACATCGCGCACTGGGCCGCCGCGCAGATCGAGCCCGGTGAGATGGTGCTCCTCGACGCCGGCTCGACGATGGCTGCACTCGCCGACGCCATCACCAAGAAACCAGAGCTGACCGAGCTGACGGTCGTCACGGCCGGGATCAGCGCCATGAGCACTCTCGCCGACACCATCGGCATCGACGTCATCGCCCTCGGCGGCCGACTGCGACCCCTCAGCCAAGCCTTCGTCGGCCCGCTCGCCGAGGTCGCCGTGCAGCGCCTGTCGTTCGACCGCGCCTTCATGGGCGCCGACAGCGTGCACGCCGAGCGCGGCATCTGCGAGGCCGACCTCGAGCAGACCCGGCTCAAGGAGCTGATGATGAGCCGCGCCGAGCACACCTACGTCCTCGCCCACGGAACGAAGCTCGGCCAGTCGCCCTTTCACGCCTGGGCCGTCATGCCGCGCCGGTGGACGCTGGTCACCGACGAGTCAGCGGACGCCGCTGCGCTGCAGTCCTTCCGCGACAACGACATCGAGGTCGTCGTCGCGCCCCGCCGCGACTGAGAGCGGGCGTATGCCGTGGGGCCTGCCACACGGCATACGCCCTCTTGCGCCGTTCAGTCCTCGACGACGGTGGTCATCACCCAGTCCCGGACCTCGGGCATGTCCTCGAGGTGCTCGACGATGTGGTCCCGGTGCGCGGCGAGCCGCTCCTCGCACCAGGGCTTGAGCTCGCTGGCACCGCGCACCTGCCGTCCGGCGTTGTTGATGGCGTCCATGACGAGGTGGTAGCGGTCGACCCCGTTGCGCACGACCATGTCGAAGGGCGTCGTCGTCGTGCCCTCCTCGCTGAAGCCGCGCACGTGGAAGCGGTCGGCGTCGGGACGGCCGTGGACGAGCTGGTGGATGGCGCCGTGGTAGCCGTGGAAGGCGAAGACGACGTCCACGTGGTCGGTGAACAGCTCGCCGAAGCGCACGTCGTCCATGCCGTGGGGGTGGCTGCGGGCGCGGGGCAGCGTCATGAGGTCGACGACGTTGACGACGCGCACGCGCAGCTGCGGCAGCCGCTCCTTGAGGATCTGCGCGGCCGCGACGACCTCCATCGTCACGACGTCTCCGGCGCAGGCGAGCACGACGTCGGGGTCGCGCTCGCCGTCGTCGTTGCCCGCCCAGTCCCAGGTGCCCGCGCCGGCCGCGCAGTGCTCGACCGCCTCGTCCATCGTCAGCCACTGCGGCTGGGGCTGCTTGTCGATGACGATGAGGTTGACGTAGTTCCTCGACCGGAAGCAGTGGTCGGCAACGGAGAGAAGGCAGTTGGCGTCCGGCGGCAGGTAGATCCGGGCCACCTCGCCGCGAGCGTTGAGCACGGTCTGGATGAGTCCCGGACCCTGGTGCGAGAAGCCGTTGTGGTCGTTGCGCCACGCCGTCGAGGTCAGCAGGATGTTGAGGCTCGGCACCTTGGCTCGCCACTCGAGCTTGTTGGCCTCCTGCAGCCACTTGCTGTGCTGCACCGTCATCGAGGCACTGACCATCGCGAACGCCTCGTACGTCGCGAAGAGCCCGTGGCGGCCCGTGAGGGTGTAGCCCTCGAGCCAGCCGTGGCACGAGTGCTCGGAGAGCACCTCCATGACGCGGCCGTCGTGCGAGAGCTTGACGTCCTCGTCGGTGACCCGCTCGGCCGTCATCCGGTCGGAGACGTCGAACACCGCTCCCACCCGGTTGCTGTTGGTCTCGTCGGGGCTGAAGAGCCGGAAGGTCGTGGGGTTGCGCACGTAGAGCTCGCGCATCAGCTCGCCGATGGCGCGCGTCGACTCCTCGCGCACCGTGGCGGGCGAGGGCACCTCGCGCGCGAAGTCGCGGAAGTCGGGCAGGTCGAGCTCAGTCGTGAGCACCCCACCGTTGGCGTGCGGTGATGCGCTCATCCGCAGGTCGCCCGCTGGGTTGGCCTGGAGCACAAGCTCCCTCGGCCTGCCGGAGTCGTCGAAGAGCTCCTCGGGTCGGTAGGACCGCATCCAGCTCTCGAGGAGCGCCAGGTGCTCCGGGTTGTCCTTGACGCCCGAGAGCGGCACCTGGTGCGAGCGCCACGTGCCCGTGACCTTGACGCCGTCGACCTCGGCAGGACCAGTCCAGCCCTTCGGAGTGCGCAGGACGATGAGCGGCCACCGCGGGCGCTCCTGCATCGTCCAGCCCTCCGCCCGCCCCTCCTGCTGGATCTCGCGGATGCGGGCGTATGCCGTCGCCAGCGTCTCCGCGAATCGCTCGTGCATGCCGGGCAGGTCCTCACCCCCCACCTCCAGCACTTCGTAGCCGTGCCCCTCGAGCAGGCTGCGCACCTCGGCGGGGTCCTTGCGACCGAGCACGGTGGGGCCGGCGATCTTGGCGCCGTTGAGGTGCAGGATCGGCAGCACCGCGCCGTCGCGGCGGGGGTTGAGGAAGGAGATGCCCTTCCACGACCCCTCGAGCGGCCCGGTCTCCGCCTCCCCGTCACCGACGACGGCCAGGGCCAGCAGCTCGGGGTTGTCCATCACGGCTCCGAAGGCGTGGACCAGGACATAGCCCAGCTCGCCGCCCTCGTGGATGGAGCCCGGCGTGGTCACCGACACGTGGCTCGGGATGCCGCCCGGGGCGGAGAACTGCCGGAAGAGACGCCGCAGACCCTCCTCGTCCTGGGTCACCCTCGGGTAGGTCTCGGAGTAGGTGCCCTCGAGGTAGCCGGCGGCGACGAGCGCCGGGCCGCCGTGCCCGGGGCCGGTGAGGTAGATCGTCTCCTGGCCGGTGTGCCGGATGATCCGCGACATGTGCGTGTAGATGAACGACAGCCCCGGGCTCGTGCCCCAGTGGCCCAGAAGGCGCGGCTTGATGTCGTCCGGCTCCAGCGGGCGGCGCAGCATCGCGTTGTGCTGCAGGTAGATCTGCCCGATCGTCAGGTAGTTGCTGGCGCGCCACCACGCGTCCATCGCGGCGATCTCGTCGACGGTCGCTGCCGGAACGGTGCCGGCGCTCGCGCTGGCGGTCGTGCTCGTGCTCGTGCTCGTGCTCGTGCTCGTGCTCGTCACAGCAAACCCTCTCGGTGGGGACGTCGTCCGTCCCGTCGAGCCTCACCGACCCCGGCCCACCTGGCAAGGGGACGACGGCGCGAGCGCGCCAACGGCACACGGCACGTCCGTCGGCACGGGCGGCGCGGACAGAGCAGTGGACCGGCCCCAGAGGACCGGCCCACCCCACTCCGGAAGGTCAGCGGTCGAAGGCGTCCTTGACGTCCTTGCCCGCGTCCTTGAGCTGCTCGCCCCGCTGCTTGAGGTCTGCCGAGGCCTGGTCACGCTCGCCCTCGGCCTCGAGTCGCTCGTTGTCGGTGACCTTTCCGGCGGCTTCCTTGGCCTGACCCTTCAGGTCTTCACCCGTGTTCTTGGCCTTGTCCTCGATACCCATTTCGGGGCTCCTTTCGTAACGATCGGATGCCTGACCTCCTACCCGCTCGGCCCGGATCGCCAACAGCCACCCGACGTCGCGAAGCGTGGGTCACAGTCCCCACCGTCGCTGCCGTTTGAGACAATCGGATGGTGTCAGCGATCCCCTCTCCCGTCACCGGACCTGCCGGTCCTGCCCGCGCGCAGCAGACCCGCGACCTGAGCCGGTTCGCCTACCTGTCGATCGCCGCCGCCATCGTCACGATCACGTTGAAGGTCGTCGCCTGGCGCATCACCGGCTCCGTGGGGCTGCTGTCCGACGCGGCCGAGTCGGTCGTCAACCTCGTCGCCGCCGTGGCCGTGCTCATCGCGCTGAAGGTGGCCGCGATGCCGGCCGACAAGAACCACCACTTCGGCCACACCAAGGCGGAGTACTTCTCGGCGGCCATCGAGGGGATGATGATCTTCGTCGCCGCCCTCGTGATCATGTACACCGCGATCGAGCGCTTCCTCGCCCCTCAGCCCATCGAGAACGTCGGCATCGGTCTGGCCATCTCGGTCGTCGCCTCCGCGGTCAACGGCGCGGTCGCCGTGGTGCTGCTCCGGGCCGGCCGACGGCACCGGTCCCTGACGCTGACCGCCGACGGCAAGCACCTCATGACCGACGTGTGGACCTCCGCCGGAGTGGTGGTCGGGGTCCTGCTCGTGGGCCTGACCCACATCGAGCGGCTCGACCCGATCATCGCCTTCCTCGTCGGTGTCAACATCGTCTGGACCGGCTGGCGCCTCATCCGCGAGTCCACCGAGGGCCTCATGGACATCTCGATGCCCAAGGAGGACAACCGCGCCATCGCCGAGATCCTCTCCCGCTTCGTCACGCAGGAGGTCCACTTCCACGCCCTGCGCACCCGCCTGTCGGGCCACCACAGGTTCGCCGAGGTGCACGTGCTCGTGCCGGGTGCCTGGACGGTGCAGCAGGGCCACGACCTCGTCGAGGAGGTCGAGGATGCCGTGCACCGCGACTTCGGCGACATCGCCCTGACCTGCCACCTCGAGCCGTCGGAGGACCCCCGCGCCTACGGCGACTACGTCGCGGAGTTCCCCATCCCCACCCATGACGACCTCCTGGCCCAGCACGGCACGCCCCAGGGTGACGACAAGGGATGAGCCCGGCGCACGTGCTGGTGCCCTCCCCGATCGGCGACCTCACCGTGGTGGCCCACGAGGGCGCCATCACGCACGTGCTCATGGACGCGGCCAAGTACCGACCGGACGCGCCTGACGTCCTCGGCGACGTCGGCGACCCGGCCGACGAGCCGTTCGCGTCCGCCGTCAGCCAGCTCAACGCGTACTTCGCGGGCGCGCTGACGGTGTTCGACCTGCCGCTCGCGCCGCGGGGCGACGACTTCCACCAGCGCGTCTGGGCGCTGCTGCGCACGATCCCCTACGGCGAGACGCGCAGCTACGGGCAGCTCGCACTCGCCCTCGGCGACCGCAACCTCGCCCAGGCGGTCGGAACGGCCAACGGGCGCAACCCCGTCGCCGTCATCGTGCCGTGCCACCGCGTCGTCGGCTCCGACGGGTCGCTCGTCGGGTATGCCGGTGGCCTCGACCGCAAGCGCTTCCTCCTCGCGCTCGAGGAACCTCCGGCCGACGCATCCGGCCGCCTCTTCTGACGCTCCCCGGCGCAGGCGCTCGTACCGGTCGGGCGGCCGCAGCCACCCTGCGCAGCCTCTGATGCTGCTCCCCGAAACGGAGCAGCTTGCGAGGTCGCGAGGTCCGCGAGGCCGGACCGGCGCTCCGGTGCGCGAAGCGGGCGTGCGAGCTCACCCGCCGCCGCACTGCGTGAGCCCCGTCCCGCTCCCGTGCGCGTCGGCTGCGATCCGCCACACTGGGTGACCTCACACTTCCCGAGGCCGGAGCGTCTACAGGGCATGAAGCGACCGTTCGAGCAGGCCGTCACCGAGCACGGGGCCGTGGTGCTGCGCGTGTGTCGTGCCCTGCTCGGCCCCACCGACGCCGACGACGCCTGGTCGGAGACCTTCCTGGCGGCGCTCCGGGCGTGGCCCGGGCTGCCGGGCGACGCGAACGTGCGGGCGTGGCTCGTCACGATCGCGCACCGGAAGGCGCTGGACGTCGTGCGCGCCGGCGCCCGCCACGCCGTGCCGGTGGCCGAGCTGCCCGAGGTCACGGCACCACGAGCCGACCAGCCGGAGGAGGCGCTCCACGACGCCGATCTGTGGACGTGCCTGGCGATGCTCCCCGAGAAGCAACGCCTCTGCGTCGCCTACCACCACGTCGCTGGGCTGCCCCACCCCGAGGTCGCCCGCATCGTCGGCGGCACCCCGGCTGCCGCACGCCGGGCCGCGGCCGACGGCATCGCCCGGCTCCGATCAACCTACGCACCCCAAGGAAGGGTGAGCACCCATGTCTGACAGCCTGACCCAGCTCCTCGGCGGCTCCTCCGCCGCCGACGACGCCCGGCTCGCCGAGCTGCACTCCGGGCTCCTGCGACGCGCACTGGCGGAGGACGCGCTCGACGTGACCTACCGCACCGTCGACTCACCCGTCGGCTCCCTGCTCCTGGCAGCGACGCCGGCCGGGGTCGTCCGCGTCGCCTTCGAGCGCGAGGACCACGAGCGGGTCCTCGACTGGCTGGGCACGACCGTCGGGCCGCGCATCCTGGAGGGCGGCGACCGCCTCGACCTGCTCGCCCGCGAGCTGGACGACTACTTCGCGGGTCGCCGGCACGGGTTCGACGTGCCGCTCGACCTCCGCCTCGCACGAGGCTTCCGTCGCGCCGTCCTGCAGCACCTCGGGGAGATCCCGTACGGGTCGACCGAGAGCTACGCGCAGGTCGCGGCCGCCGCCGGGAGCCCGCGGGCCGTGCGCGCGGTCGGATCGGCCTGCGCGACCAACCCCCTGCCCATCGTCGTCCCGTGCCACCGCGTGCTGCGTTCGGACGGCGCGCTCGGGGGCTACCTCGGCGGGCTGCCGGCCAAGCAGCGCCTCCTGGCGCTCGAGGCCGCAGCATGACGTGGCCCACGACCAGCTCGCGGCTGGTCTACGAGAACCCGTGGATCCGCGTGCAGGAGGACGCCGTCACCCGGCCCGACGGCGCCGACGGCATCTACGGCGTCGTCGAGGTGCGGCGGCCGGCGGTCTTCGTCGTCGCCGTGACCGACGAGGACGAGGTCGTGCTCGTGACGGTCGACCGCCACACCGTGGGCCCCTCGCTCGAGGTCCCGGCCGGCGGCACCGACGGCGAGGACCCGGTCGACGCCGCCCGGCGCGAGCTCGCCGAGGAGACGGGGCTCGTGGCCGAGCACTGGCAGCAGGTCGGCACCATGAACGCGCTCAACGGCATCTGCCGCGCGCCAGAGGTGGTCTTCCTCGCCACCGGCCTCTCGCGCGCAGCCGTCGACGACGAGGCGGCCCGTGCCGAGGAGGGCATCGGCGAGGTTCGGCGCGTCCCGGTCCCGGAGGTGCTCGACCTCGTCCGCAGCGGCGGCATCGACGACGGAGAGACGGTCGCCGCCCTGCTGTTCGCCCTGCTCACCCTCGGCCGGGTGGGCTGAGCGCGCCGCCCCGCCTGACGGCATACGGCACGCGCCCCTGGCCCTCCGACGAACCTCACGGGCGGCGTGCAACGGTTCGCGGCACCCGCGTGTCCATGGAGGTGTACGAGACACTCGGAGCCTGACGACCGAATCGGCGGGAGCACATGAGACGCAGGGACGAGGCGGCATTCCGCAGCTTCGTGGAGGCGCGGCAGACGATGCTGCGCCGCCGCGCCTACCTGCTCTGCGGCAACTGGGCCGACGGCGACGAGCTGGTCCAGGAGGCGCTGGCCCGCGTGTACGTCGCGTGGCCGCGGATCGCCGCCGGGGCCGAGACCGCCTACACGAGACGCACGATGATGAACCTCTTCCTCAACGACCAGCGCAAACGCCGCCGCGAGGTCCTCACCGACGCGGCCCCCGAGCCGGTCACGGTGGAGCACGACCGCGAGCTGGCGATGACCCTGACGGCCCTGCTCGAGGACCTCCCGGAGAAGCAGCGCGCCATCCTCGTCCTGCGGTTCTGGGAGGACCTCACCGTCCCCCAGATCGCCGAGTGCACCGGCGTCGCCGAGGGCACGATCAAGAGCCACATCTCCCGCGGCCTCGCCGCCCTGCGGGGCCGGCTGGCCGAACCACCACTCAGCGGGGCAGGAGCGGTCTCATGAGCGACGCGACACGTGGCCGGCGGGAGCGCGACGTCGCGCCTGAGCCGGGCGAGCTGCAGCTGCGAAAGGTGCTGTCCACGATGAACGACCTCGAGCCGCCACGCGACGACCTCTTCGCCCAGCGGGCGCTCCAGCGTGGACGGGCACGCACCTCCCGGCACCGTTCCACCGTGTTCGGCGCCGCCGCGGCCCTCGTCGTCGTCGGCGCGGTCGGTGGCACGTGGGTCGCGACCACGCACGGCCCGTCCTCGAACAGCGTCTCGGCGGGTTCAGCTGCCCGGTCCGGCAAGGAGTCCTCCTCCGCCGGCGGCGCGAGCGCACCGGAGTCGCTGCAGGGCAGCACTGCCCCCGGCGGCCGCGCCGTCGGTCCCTCCATGCCGTCCGCCCGTGACATCCGGACCTGGTTCGGCGCCCTTTCGACCCGGCAGACCAACGCCTTCGACGCCATCGACTCCACCGTCGCCTCGCGCTGGCCCGACGTCTTCTCGGGGGCGTATGCCGCCACCCGCACGGGCGACCGCGTGGCCGTCGCCGTCACCCGGCACGACCCCGGCCTGGAGTCGTTCGTCGCCGGCGCCATGCCCGCGTCGACAGACGTCGAGTTCGTCATTCGGAGCCACACCTTCGCGCAGAAGCAGAAGGTGGCGCACGAGGTCGTCGACCAGCGCGAGCTGTGGCGCAGCAAGGGAGTCGAGATCGTCGGGGTGACCCAGGACGGGCGCAGCGACCAGGTCGTCGTGGTCGCCGACGGTTCGTCGACCGGGCTCCTCGTCCAGCAGTACGGCGACATCGTCCGCGTCGAACCACCGACGCCGGCCCCTCTGGGGAAGGTGCCCGGCGGAGGCACCCTTCCACCCCTGCAACGGTGACGGTCTCCTCCGGCCGCCGAACCGGGACCCCGCCGTCAGGCCCCGGTTAGGCTGCTCGGCATGGAGCAGCCGACGCCCCCGCAGGCCCCGATCAGCCCGCTCGACGCGCTCCGCCGCATCTGCTTCCTGCTCGAGCGCGGCCGCGAGAGCAGCTACCGGATCGACGCCTTCCGCAAGGCGATCGACGGCATCACCCTGGTGCCCGAGGCCGAGCTGCGCGAGCGGGTCGAGACCGGAACCCTCAAGCAGCTCAAGGGGATCGGTGACTCCAGCGCCGCCATCATCGGCCAGGCCGTGCGCGGGGTGCTGCCGGCATACCTCGTCTCCGCGGAGGAGAAGCACGGCGAGCCGCTGACCCGGGACGGCGCCGAGCTGTATGCGGCGCTGCGCGGCGACCTGCACGCCCACTCCAACTGGAGCGACGGGGGGAGCCCCATCGAGGAGATGGTCCTCGCGGCCGTCGACCTCGGGCAGGAGTGGATGGCGCTGACCGACCACTCCCCCCGCCTCACGGTGGCCAACGGCCTGAGCCGCGAGCGCCTCACCGAGCAGCTGGAGCGGGTCGAGGCGATCAACGCAAGCCTCGGCGCCGCGTTCACGCTCCTCAAGGGCATCGAGGTCGACATCCACCTCGACGGCAGCCTCGACCAGGACGACGACATGCTCGACCAGCTCGACGTCGTCACGGCCTCGATCCACTCCAAGCTGCGCCAGCCGTCGTTCGAGATGACCCCGCGGATGGTCGCGGCGGTGCGCAACCCGCACACCAACGTGCTGGCCCACTGCACCGGCCAGCTCGTCACGGGGGGACGCGGCAAGCGGCCGCCGTCGCAGTTCGACGCCGAGAAGGTGTTCCGCGCCTGCCTCGAGAACGACGTCGCGGTCGAGATCAACTCCCGCCCCGAGCGCTGTGACCCCCCGGACGAGCTCATCGAGCTGGCCCGCGACCTCGGGTGCCTCTTCACCATCGACTCCGACGCGCACGCGCCCGGCCAGCTCGACATGAAGTCCCTCGGCTGCGAGCGCGCCGAGCGCCTCGGCATCCCCGCCGAGCGGATCGTCACGACATGGTCCGTGGACGAGGTCCGCGCCTGGGCCAAGGGCTGATCGGCGGGGGCGGCGGGAGGCCCGGAGCCGATTTGGCCGGCACCGGAAACTCCCATATAGTTTCGACGTCCCAACGGATAGGTCGGGCAGGTCCCCATCGTCTAGCGGCCTAGGACTCCGCCCTTTCACGGCGGCAGCACGGGTTCGAATCCCGTTGGGGATACGCAGTACAGTTCCACACGCACCACCATCAAGGCCCCGTAGCGCAGTTGGTTAGCGCGCCGCCCTGTCACGGCGGAGGTCGCCGGTTCGAGCCCGGTCGGGGTCGCCCCACCCAGAGGCGCCGCTCTCAACAGAGAGCGGCGCCTCTTCGCATCCCTCGGCTCTCGCGCCTCCCGGCGGGAGTCAGCGGTGGCCGGCGCGCAGGACGAGCTCGAGCTCGAACCGGACCTCCGGGTCCTCGAGCGCGTCACCGAACAGCTCCTTGAGCTGGGCGACGCGATAGCCGACGGTCTGCTGGTGCACGAACAGCTCTTCGGCCACCGGCGTCCGCTGCCCCTGGTGGCGCAGCCACGACAGGAGCGTCTCGGTGAGGCGCTCACGCACGGCCGGCCGCAGCCCGTCCAGCGGCGCCAGCCGTGTCCGGGCCAGCTCGGCGGTGGCGAGGGGCTCGGCCTGCACGACGAGCTCGGCGAGGTGGTCCTCGACCCACACAGGCGCGACCGGCCCGCCCTCGTCTGCCACCCCGACGCCGTGCGCCCCCGCGGAGGTGGCCAGGTGCAGCGACTCGCCGGCCTGCTGCCAGGGTCGTGCCGGCCCGACGATGGCGGGGCGCCCGCGCAGGGCCCGTCCCAGCTCACGGCGGCGTGCCGGCTGGCTGCCGAAGGGGTAGACGATGACGACGTCCGTGCCGCGTTCGGCCACGAGCCCTTCAGTGCCGAGGGCCGCCCGCAGGCCCTCGACGTGCGGGAACGGCACGAGGGCGACCACCACCACGTCGGGCAGCGTCCAGCCCACGGCTGCGGCGAGCCGGGCCACGCCGCCGTCGCTGGAGTCGCCGCGCAGGATCATCTCGAGCAGCTCGCTGCGCAGCCGCAGCTGCTCCCCCGCTCGCTCGGACTGCTCCTGTGCATACCCCTGGGCGCTCGCGGCCGAGAGCTCGTCGATGTACGCGAAGAGCGACTCCCCGAGCGACAGCAGCACGTCGGGGGACATCTGCGAGACGTCCACGGTGCGGGAGATCGCGCGGAACGTGACACGGGCGCCGTAGCGGTAGGCGGCGAGCAGCGACTCGAGGCTGCGGCCCGAGCGCACCTCGCCCCGGCCGAGGCTCTCGTAGACCCACTTGCCGTCCTCGGACAGGGCCGGCAGGCGGGTGCCGGGCAGGTCGAGGAAGCGGTTGAGCGCCACCGTCACGCCCTGGCGCACCCCCTGCCCGAAGCGGCCCTCCATCGGCATCGCGTACACCGGGACGTCTCGGGGTATGCCTTCGATGATCGCCTCGACGATGTCACTCACGACCGGCCGCAGCACCGTCGCTACTTCGGCTGGTAAAGACAACCACGGGGGGTCGGATGTGGCCTGCGCCACGACGTCCTCCTGGAATTTGTCGTGAGGAGACAATCTCTTGGCCCAAAGAGTACGCGCCAGCCCAAGATGCCAGGGGCCTGCGGACGGGAGAATGGAGATCATGACCCAGTTCAGAGCTCTCCGGCGTGTGGCGTCGATCCTGACGACCCCGCGCGAGCCCGAGGACTTCCTGAACCTCGTCAACCCGCTCGCCTCCGCCCGGCAGCTGCGCGGCGTCGTGACCAAGGTCGAGCGCGAGACCCCGGACTCCACGACGATCCACTTCCGTCCCGGTCGCGGCTGGAACCCCCACGCCGCCGGCCAGTGGGCCCGCATCGGCGTCGAGATCGACGGCGTGCGCCAGTGGCGCAGCTACTCCCTCTCGGCAGCCGTCGGTCACGACCCCGCCATCACGGTGACGGCGATCGGCATGGTCTCCACGGCGCTCGCCCGCAGCACCAAGGTCGGCGACATCCTCTTCCTCGACACCCCGCAGGGCGACTTCGTGCTCCCCGAGCACCCCCGGCCCCTGCTCATGCTGACGGCCGGCAGCGGCCTGACGCCGGTGATGTCGATGATCCGCACGCTCGTGCCGCGCCGGCCCGACGCCGACGTCGTGCTCATCCACTCCGCGCGCACCCGCGACGACGCCCTCTTCCACGACGAGCTGCTCGAGCTGGCCGACCAGTTCCCGGGCCTCGAGGTCCGCCACTGGTTCACCCGCGAGGAGAACGGCCGCCGCCTCGACCTCTCGGACCCCACCGACCTCGAGACGCTCTGTCCCGACTGGCGCGAGCGGGCGGCATACGCCTGCGGCCCCACCGACTTCCTCGACGCCGCCACGGCGCTGTGGGAGCGCGAGGGGGCCGCGGCCGACCACGCGACGGCCGACGGCGCCGCAGGCACCCCCGCGCTGACCATCGAGCGCTTCGCCCCCGTCCTGCTCGAGGGAGCCGGCGGCGAGGGCGGGCTGCTGACGTTCGAGAAGTCGGACAAGGAAGTGGAGGTGGGCGGCGACGTCCCCCTCCTCGAGGCCGGCGAGGATTGCGGCGTCGTCATGCCGAGCGGGTGCCGCATGGGCATCTGCCGCAGCTGCCTCGTCCCGCTCGTCGCCGGCAAGATCCGCGACCTGCGCACCGGTGAGGTGCACGGGGACGAGGGCGAGCTGATCCAGACCTGCGTCAACGCGGCCGCCGGACCTGTCCACCTGGACATCTAGGAAGGGAAACACCGAATGACCGCCACCACGAACCGACCGACGACGGCGCCCACCCGTGCCGGAGACGCCGGGGCTGCAGCGACCGCCGGGGCCACCGCCACGACGATCCGGCCCCGAAAGCCGGTCCTCGCGGCGTCCGGAGGACCCGTGAAGCGCCCGAGCGCCGCCGCGCACCTGTCGCAAGCGGATGTCGAGCGCCTGGGCCAGGAGCTGGACGCGATCCGCGACCGCATCATCGCCTCGCGCGGCGCCAAGGACGCGGCCTACATCCGACGCGTCATCCGGGTGCAGCGCACCCTCGAGGTCGCCGGCCGCGCCACGCTGCTGCTGTCGAAGAAGAAGACGGCGTTCGTCGCCGGCACCGCGATGCTCTCGATCGCCAAGATCCTCGAGAACATGGAGATCGGCCACAACGTCCTGCACGGCCAGTGGGACTGGATGCGCGACCCCGACATCCATTCCACGACATGGGAGTGGGACTTCGTCACGCCCGCCGCCGCGTGGAAGCACACCCACAACGACCTGCACCACACGTGGACCAACGTGCTGGGCAAGGACAAGGACGTGGGCTACTCCATCCTGCGCATGGACGAGGACCAGCCCTGGCACTTCGCCCACATCTTCGACCCAGCCATCAACATGGTGCTCGCGCCCTTCTTCGAGTGGGGCATCGCGATCTACGACCTCGAGCTCGAGGCGGTCAAGAACGGCGAGAAGTCCACGGACGCACTGAAGAAGGACCTCAAGGCGATGGGCCGCAAGGTGCTGCGCCAGTTCACCAAGGACTACGCCGCGACCCCGCTGGCCGCCGTGCCGTTCGGCTCTGGCAAGCAGGCCCTCCTCGGCACCTTCACCGCCAACGCGATCCGCAACGTCTGGGCCCACTCGGTCATCTTCTGCGGCCACTTCCCCGACGGCGTCGACACCTTCACCGAGGAGGAGATCGAGGGCGAGACCCGCGGCGACTGGTACATCCGCCAGATGCTCGGCTCGGCCAACATCTCCGGCAGCAAGCTCATGCACCTGATGACCGGCAACCTCAGCCACCAGATCGAGCACCACTGCTTCCCCGACCTGCCGAGCAACCGCTACCACGAGGTCGCGGTGGAGATGCGCGAGATCTGCCAGCGCTACGGCCTGCCCTACACGACCGGCCCGCTGCCCAAGCAGGTCTACGAGGCGTGGGCCAAGGTCTTCCGCCTCGCGCTGCCGAACCGTCAGAAGCGGCCGAAGCAGGCGGCCAAGGCCGTCAACGCCCCCGTGCCGCCGCGGCGGGCCTCGCTGCCACTCGTCGCCAACGTCGGCTGAGCCCGATGTCCGGCGTGCCGACGGCAGCGTTCTTCGACCTGGACCGGACCCTGATCCGCGGCTCGGCGAACTACCCGCTCGCGATCGCGGCCTTCCGCAGCGGCCACGTGCCGTGGAAGGACCTCGTCAAGGACACCGTCAACGCGGTGACCTTCCACCGCAAGGGCTCGACCGACGAGGGCTCGGAGGCACTGCGTGAGCGCATCCTCCGGGCCGTCGCCGGCATCCGCCAGTCGGACATCATCCACCTGACCGACGCCATCGTGCCGGGCATCGTCCGCAAGGCAATCCCCGCCTCGATGACGCTGCTCTCCGACGCCCGTGCCTTCGGGCACGACCGGATCGTCGTGTCGGCCTCGCCCATCGAGCTCGTGAGCCGCATCGCAACGGCTCTCGGGCTCGAAGGGGCCGTGGCGACCCGCAGCGAGCTCGACGCCGAGGGCCGCTACACGGGGCATCTCGTCGGCGAGTTCTGCTACGGCGCGGGCAAGGTCGTGGAGATGGAGAAGCTGGCCGCCGAACGCGGCTACGACCTCGCCCGCTGCAGTGCCTACAGCGACTCGATCAGCGACCTGCCGATGATGGAGCGGGTCGGCACCGCCGTCGCCGTGAACCCGGACCGCGAGCTGCGCGAGCTGGCCCGCGAGCGCGGCTGGCGCATCGTCGAGGTCGGCCGCAAGCGGCACTGACGCTTCGAGGCTCTCGTATGCCGGGTGCCTCCTCCCGCTCGCCGGTGACCTCGGTGCGACGGCGGTCGACGGCCTCGTGGTCGCGGTTGGTGGGGTGGTCACGACACAGTTCGGCGAACCATGAGGCGAACGTGATCGGCGCTACCGGCACCATCGGCGCCATCGGCGCCCGGAGCGATTCATCCACCAGCGTCGCGCGCGAGGTGCCAGACTGCGCGCCATGCCTCCTGCGCGCCGACTGCGCACCGCAGTGCTGTGCGCGGGCCTCGTGTTGCTCGCCGGCTGCGGCTCCCCGTCGTCGCCCGGTGGCTCGCCGACTCCCGTGGAGCCGAGCGCCACGGGCTGGTACGCGTACGCCCCACTGCCCAGCACGACGGTGGCAGGGAACGGGACGGTGGTCACCACACCCGGTGCGCCGGGGACCCAGGTCAGCCCACCGAGCGCGCCGGCGGGAGCACCATCGCGCCACGACACCGTTGGCGCGGCTGCGATGTCGCCGGACGAGTTCTGGGCCCTCGTCGACGGCGTCGCAGGGCCCGACCCCGCGGCCGCGGCGCGCGCCTTGACCGATCAGCTCCGAGCCATGCCCGTCGAGCGGATCGTCGCGTACGAGAAACAGTTCGTCGCGCAGATGGCCCGGGCCAACACGTTCGTCCACCGTGCCGCGGCCGAGACCATCATGGGCTACACGAGCCAGGACGTGTTCGTGAACTTCCGCACCTGGGTGCTCTACCAGGGCCGCACGGTGTTCGAGGCCTTCGTCGCCGACCCCGACTCGCTCGCCGGTCGCGGCCCGGTCGACGACGAGCAGATCGCCATGACCGAGCCGCTCGAGTTCGCACCGACCGAGGTCTGGCAGGCGAAGACGGGCCGCGACCCGTACGACGAGGGAAGTGGCGCGCCGGACGGCAGCAGCGTCTATGCAGAGCCGATCGGCACGCCGGTCGACCGCTCGCAGCTCGCCACGCGCTTTCCGCGCCTCACGGCGGCCTACGTCGGTCCCGCTGCGCCGGGCGTGCCGGCGCCGGTCCGCACCCGCTGAGCCTCACCAGGAGGTGTGCAGGGGGCGTCCCTCGGCGAAGCCGGCGGTGCTCTGGAGCCCGACGACCGCCCGCTCGTGGAACTCCTCGAGGGTGCGCGCTCCGGCATAGGTGCAGCTGCTGCGCAGGCCCGCGACGATCTGGTCGAGGACGTCCTCGACCGACGGGCGCGCGGGGTCGACGTACATGCGCGCCGTGCTGATGCCCTCCTCGAAGAGGGACTTGCGGGCCCGGTCGTACTCGGTGTCGGTGGCGGTCCGGTTGCGCACCGCCCGGCTGCTGGCCATGCCGAACGACTCCTTGTACTGCCGCCCGTCGTTGTCGGTGTAGAGGTCGCCCGGGGACTCGAGGGTGCCGGCGAACCACGAGCCGATCATGACGTTGGAGGCGCCGGCGGCGAGGGCGAGCGCGACGTCGCGCGGGTGCCGGACGCCGCCGTCGGCCCAGACGTGCTTGCCGAGCTCTCTTGCAGCGGTGGCGCATTCGAGCACCGCGGAGAACTGCGGTCGTCCGACGGCGGTCATCATGCGAGTCGTGCACATGGCGCCCGGGCCGACGCCCACCTTGACGATGTCGGCGCCCGCCTCGATGAGCTCACGTGTGCCGGCGGCGGACACGACGTTGCCGGCCACGACCGGCACGCGCGGGTCGAGGGCCCGGACCGCCCGCAGCGCGTCGAGCATCTTGTCCTGGTGGCCGTGCGCAGTGTCGATGACGAGGACGTCGGCGCCGGTGTCGAGCACCTCGGCGGCCTTGGCCGCCACGTCGCCGTTGATCCCGACGGCGGCCGCGACCCGGAGCCGTCCCGCGTCGTCGACGGCGGGCCGGTAGAGACCCGCGCGGACCGCGCCGCCGCGGGTGAGGATGCCGACGAGCTCGCCGTGCTCCGAGACGACCGGCGCCAGCTTGCGCCGCGCTGCCGACAGCCGCTCGAAGGCCTCCTGCGGGTCGAGGGCCTCGGGCAGCACGAGCAGGTCCTCGTGCATGACGTCGTGCACCTGGGTGTAGCGGTCGACGCCGGTCAGGTCCCGCTCGGTGACGATGCCGACCGGCTTGGGCCCGTCCACGACGACCGCTGCCCCGTGGGCGCGCTTGCCGATGAGGACCAGCGCCTCGCCGGCGGTCATGTGGCGCTCGAGGGTGATCGCCGTGTCGTGCACGAGGTGGCGCTCCTTGACCCAGGCGACGACCTCACGGACGACCTCGACCGGGATGTCCTGCGGGATGACGGCGATCCCACCCCGACGGGCCACGGTCTCGGCCATCCGCCGCCCGGCGATAGCCGTCATGTTGGCCACGACGATCGGGATGGTCGTGCCCGAGCCGTCGACGCTCGAGAGGTCGACGTCGAGGCGGCTCGTGACGGACGAGCGGCTCGGCACCATGAAGACGTCGTCGTAGGTGAGGTCGAGCTGGGGCTGGAGGCCGTTGAGGAACTGCACGGTCCCCAACTCTAGGCGCCTCCGGATCGACCGCCGCGCGCTCCGGGCCCCACGGAGCGCGTATGCCGTCCTGCCCGGGCCCACACGGCATACGGCCTCTCGCTTCGCCGGGGGCGTAACCCGTTGACCGCGTCGAGTAACGGAGTAATGCTGATTACATGATTACGAACGAAGCACAGGAGCGAGTGCGTGGCTGGTTCGTCGGCCGCCTGCCCGAGGAGTGGCGCAGCACGCCACCCGAGATCACCGTCGACCGTGAGGAGATCACCGTCGTCCTGACGATCGCCGACGTCGACCTGCCGGACGGCTCGAGCGACGCCGAGCGCGCCGAGGCGAGGGCCGGCCGGAGCAGGGCCTTCCGCGAGGACACCCGCGGGAGGCGCATGGAGATCGCACGCGAGGCCCAGCACCGTTTCGACCGCAAGGTCTCCTGGGCCGGGCGCGTCGGCGACCGCACCGAGCTCTGGACCCACGTCGCGGCTCCGACCATGACGCGCCTGCGCCAGCCCGAGCGGCTCGTCCTCGACACGCTCGTCGACGCCGGCGTCGCGCGGTCGCGCGCCGAGGCGCTGGCCTGGTGCGTCAAGCTGGTCGGGCAGCACGAGAGCGACTGGCTGGGCGAGCTGCGCGACGCGATGGCCCACGTCGCCGACGTGCGCACCAAGGGCCCTGCGGCCTGACTCAGCCCTGCGGGTCCTTCTCGCGCTTGACTGCGGAGATCTCGAACTCGAGCGAGATGCGCTCCGAGACGAGGACGCCACCGGCGTCGAGCGGGACGTTCCACTCCAGGCCGAAGTCGCGACGGTTGATCCGGCGCGAGCCCTCGAAACCAGCACGCAGCGCGCCCGTGGCGTCGGTCTGCACGCCGATGAGCTCGATGGGCAGCGTGACCGGCCTGGTGACGTCGCGGATGGTCAGGTTGCCACTGACCATGAACGCGTTGTCCCCGACCTCTTCGATGTTGGTGCTGACGAAGCGGATCTCGGGAAACTTCTCGACGTCGAAGAAGTCGGGGCTGCGCAGGTGGTCGTCCCGCTGCCGGCTGCGCGTGTCGATGCTGGCGACCTTGAGCGTCACCTCGGCCTGGGACCGGGTCATGTCCTCAGGATCGGCGTAGAAGTGCCCGGCCACGTCGTTGAACGAGCCGCGGACCGTGGTCACCATGGCGTGACGAGCCGAGAAGCCGATGCGTGTGTGTGCCGGGTCGAGGTCCCAGTCGCCGTTCAGGGCGGGTCCGTCGTCAGTCATGGCCTGTCCCCCTTGGGGTTCGTGGTCGGTGCTGGCGCGTCGATGGTCGGTCGAGCGCCGGTCGCGGTCGGGGCGTGTGACCCGGCCCTCCCCAGGCGGTGGCATCGTCTCACGGGACGACGCCGCGCACGTCCGCTCGCCCACGAACGGTCTTCGGTGGCCGCCGTGGGCGGTTTGCGGGATGACCTCGCCGGTCGGCTATAGTTCCACTCGTTGTCCCGGCCAGGTAGCTCAGTTGGTACGAGCGTCCGACTGAAAATCGGAAGGTCGGCGGTTCGACCCCGCCCCTGGCCACAACTCGAAACCGCAGGTCAGACGCCTCTGACCTGCGGTTTTGTCGTTCCCTGGGCTGTTCGGCCAGCCGCTCGGCGGCTCTACCGCCGGGGTGCGCCGTGCTCGCGCCGCCTGAACGGTAGAGGGAGCCGGTAACAGGCGGGCCGTTCTCGCGCTGCGGATGTGGTCAGCGACCGACCGGGCTCAGAGCCCTCGCTGGCAGCTATTGCTGGATCGCGACGCCGTCCGGCTCGATGAAGTAGTTGACCGGCGCCCACCACTCGTCACCACGGCGCCAGCGTGAAGGAGCACCATGAGCGTCACCAGGCGGAACCTCGGCAGCACGAACTTCGCGATCCGCAAGGAGACGGTGGAGGCCGCCGGAGACGAGCCGGAGTTCCAGAGGTTCATCGGTCTCGACCTGACGACGGAAGAGCCGCTCTGGTCACTCCACCTCGTCGACGAACACCTCAAGTACGCGCCTCTCATCCAGCTCTACGCCGGCGACCCGGACACGAGCGAGCCATCCGTGATCTCCGACCCCCAGGCGCTGCGCGGTCTCGCCGCTGTCCTCATGGCCCAGCGCGGGCTCTCGAGATCCAGACGCCGGGGTTCCACGAACGCCCAGGCTGCCCGAGACGACGTAAACACGCTCATCGAGGCGTGGGAAGCCAGGAACGGCGACTCATGGGACCTGGCCGCCGGACTCATCGCGGCGCACGAGGTGGTGACGCCCCGGCTCGCGATGATGGCGCAGGACGTCACGGCAGCGCTTGACGGCGACGAGACGATGCAGGACGTGTGGTGCATCCCCCCGGCGACGAACACGTTCCGCGAGGAAGACCTAGCAGACTCACTCGGCGTTCTCACCCGCGAGCTCCGAACCCGCCTCGCCGCCTGGGCAGGCCTCGAGCCCTAGCCCGGCCCGTTTGGCGAGGGTCGTGATCTACCCGATCTGCCGATGAGCGCTAGTTGGTGCGGCGTTAGAGGGAGCAGGCCGCTGACGCCCTCTGTTTGCGGCGACAACCAGGGGACGTGTTGCCAGGCGCGGCGTGGTGCTGGCCCACCCGGCGATGGTCTCGGCGTGACCGCATCCTGCGCCCCGACGGTGTGCGGCGCCGTTCAACGGCCAGCACGGAGTCCCCGCCCACTTCCTAGGGCGGGGGCTCCTATGTCGGCGGGGCACGTGTGGGAAACCAGACGACCCATCCCGTTCTCAAGACGGTGCTGCCCGGCTCCGGGACGATGGCACGATGCCGCCCTCTGGCCCTCATCGATAGGGCGGCCTGAGCGCCCAGATGCCCCCAGCCCTGGGCGGAGGCGCTGCCGTCGCAATCCCACACTTCACGACGGCAGCCGAGCGGCGCCGCCCCCTGCATTACTGCAAGGACTTCCGTCGATCGCGAACTGCGGCGCCGGCCCCCGTCCGCGGCGAAACGATGCGGTCGCATCGTCGAACGGCGGGACCTGGAACCAGCGACGACCCGGTCCGCGCTTGCTGTGCGCGCCTTCTGCAGCGCGCCATCACATGCTTGGCGTCGACCCTGATTGCCGGGCAACGTGCTCACGAAGGCGCTAAGGGGCCAAGGCCCTCAGTCCCCTTCAGCTACTCGAGCGTGCAGGTCCAGGTCCTCGAGGAAGCGCTGGGCGGCGTCGCCGCCGACGGCACGGGCCAGGTGCAGGACGGCGACGTCCACGATCATCGAACACGCGCGCGCACCGGCCTCCGTGTAGGACCCAGCTTGCCGGACAAAGAGCTGCGACAGTGCCACGACCGGGTCGACGCCGAGAGCCAACTGCTCCTGACAGTCGGGGAAGTAGTTCGGAACGGGCATCTCGTTCACGAGCTCGCCCATCGCCAGCTCGCGGAACGCGTCATCCTCCGGACCAAGCCTGTTGTCGAGTCGGGCGAGGGCGGCCGCAGTCTTCACCAGGAACGACGCAAGCTCCTCAGGAGTCACCATCGCCGCGCACCTGCCCCTTCATGGGCGGTCTCCGCCCGGTCGTGCGGGTGAGGCCCTCTACGGTGCAGACAGGGAGGCGCCGACCGCGTCGCAGTAGTGGGCCGGCGCCGCCCTATGTCCGTATATCGCCGCCCGACCCGCCCGCGTTACGCCGGGGGCAGTGTGGCGCAGCGCGCCTTGCTCGAGTCTGGAAAAGGGCGGTTAGCCGGGGCTGCTTCTTGCGGATCTGGCGGATGGCTGATCGCGCGGGCTTTAAGCGGGCTCCGCCGGTCGTGGTTTTCCGTAGATGCTCCAGCTCCGGCGGGAAGCGAAAAAGTGCTTCCTGGGAACTTTACGAGTATTTTGCCGATTTGCGACCATACGTCGGGTTGAGCCCTAGCCTGCGATTACACCGGTCCACCACTGGTGTGGACGAGAGCGAAGACGCGTCGAGCACGTCGACTCGCGGGCCCGGACGGGCTCGCTGGCCAGGCCCGAGGTGACCCGCCGTCCTTCAATTGAGGGGCAGGCCCACGGGTCGGCTCGAACGGAGGCCCACATGGGCAAGTTCGGAAAAACGCACGCTCTGCAAGGACTCAAGACGCTGGCCGTTGCGGCTGCCTGTG